>JAHCHX010000001.1:247500-1447500 GCA_026129545.1 Saprospiraceae bacterium | reverse complement strand
TCAAATCCACCGTGCAAAGCTTCATCGGCAGCCAATGGCACCCAATGAACATTGGAAAACCCCATTTGCTTGAATACTGGAATAGCATCCCGACTATAAGAGGCCAAACCATCATAAAGCGGCGCGGCGGTTGCTACATGGGCGCTGATGTTGAACAGTGTGTCAGGCCACAACAAGATAATTTTTCCCTTGATGATTGATTTCAAAAATGCCAGTGCGTTGACATGAATGGGCGCGTTGCAAAACACTATAACCAAGTCGGGGTCTATGGACTTTACTTGAACAACAAATTCTCGTTGCATTTTCTTAATCCACGCATTGATGCCAATAAAGCTGTTTATGTATTGTCCAACTTTTCCTAACCGAACATACTTTTGCTGAGTGGCAACGGTATCGAACCAATGCACTTCAAAGCCTAAACGCTGGAATGCTCTCCTGTATGAGGCTTCCAAACAATAGTCATTTATTGATGAACCAGCAAAAACAACTTTTTTCATGAAGTCCCTCTTTTTTCGTCGCGGCTTTTTATATCTACGTTCTTGAACATCTGCATACCGACTATGTAAATGATAGCGATGAGTAGTCCAATGCCCAAGCCCAATGCCAGCGCCACTTTTTTCGATGCGTTGACGGGTTTTATCGGTGCCAATGGCCTGTCAATTTCCATAAAAACAGGCGTGGCGTTTTTCAGCAGGAAAGAAGCCGTTTCAAGGTTTTTGATAGCCTCTGCGTACATGAGGTTGAGGATTTGTATATCGGCGCCGAGGCGCTTTTGCGGCACTTTGTCTTCTTTCAGAAGCAATCCCAATGTGCGGTCTTCGGTGCGGGCGAGCGTCGTTTCGGCGGTTGTCAGCACTGCGCGGATGGAGTCGCGGCGGAGTTCGAGATTGCGCACGGTCTGGCGCGACTGGGCGGTACTTTGTTCTATGTAAAACTGGCTCAAATGACGGTAAAGCGATTCGACCAACGCGATGGAGAGGTCTTCTCTACGGGCATACGCGGTGATGTTCAAAATGCTGGTTTGCTTGGAATAGCCAGCTTTGACAAAGGCGGTTTTTTCGCCGACCATGTATTGATGCAGGTGCTTGAGCGCCTTGTTTTCCCTTCTGTCAAACTGCTCCACATTGCCATGCGCGAATCGAAAATCTCGCAGCAACTTGTCGTCGCTCCATTTTCTGTGGAAATTATAGGTCTCGATGATGTGGTTGGCCAGATAATCGGATTTCTCTTGAATGGTGGCCGAGTCGAAAAGGGCGGCTTGCAGGATATGGCGCGACTTAGCCAATTCGGTGATTTTGTCAAGGTTGAGGTCTCCGCTACTGCCGCTCCCAAAGCCAAACTGGCCGAGCAAGTTCGCCACGCTGCTCAAGCCATTCTTCGAATCTTCGCGCACCATGAAAGTCAGTTGTGCGGGATACTTGGGAGGGGTCAGCAAGGCAATGAGCAGGAATGTGCCCGAAAAGAGAGAAACGGAAAGCAACACAAGTTTCCACTGTGCCCGGAGCATTCTATAAATGTCAATAACCTTGGCGACCAAATCGCGCAGCGTCATTTCCTGCTCTTCCTCAGGGCTGTCTTGTCGCTTTGTTGTTTCCTCGTTCATGGATTAGTAAGTGCAATGGACGTGGCTTTTCGCTGGTTCTAATTTCTCCTAATGGCCGCCACCGCCACCACCACCGTTGCCAACGTGGCCGCTGTGGAAAGTATCTGCGTGAAGGCTTTGTCCCAATCAAAGGGCTTTTTCTCTCCGGCGGCTTTTTTCTGCTTCACGGGTTTGCTGCCGACGGTGATGATGGAGCCGGGTGTCACTTTGGGATAACTTTTAAATAAGAGGTGGTTGCGCGTGTGATTGATTTTGCCGTTGGGTTGCTCCACCGTCACGCGGGAGCGTCTGGCGTTTTGGCCAAACCCCGCGGCGTATTGGTGCACATACCAATCGGCGCGTTTGCGAGGGGTGTAAGCCGAATTTATCAAGCCATTGGCAATGAGTGGCGCGGAGATGATTTCGGCTGCCCTGGTATTGATGGTGCGTATGCTCACGAGGTCTTCGCGTTTGGGGACGGTGATGATGTCGCCTTCTTTGAGGATATGATTGTGCAAAGAGCGTCGGTTGCGCATGGCTTCGGCAAGGTCGGTCACGACGTATCCCTTCTCTCCTTCTGTCCGAAAGAGCGATGCGCCTTCCGCGAAAGCCTCCGAAGTGAGGCTGCCCGCGCGGAGTATCACGTCGGAGAGGGTCTCGTTGTCGCCCAACAAGGCATAACGACCGGGATAACGCACTTCGCCTTGCACCTCCACGAAGCGTTGAAAATCAAATTCCGGCGCTGTGCGCACCACAATTTCGTCGTAAGGAAAAATAGCGAACCCGCCCGGCGTGACGAAGTTGTTGTCCACTTGCAAAGTAGCCACAATGACGCGGGTGGGCTGATTGTCCCGAATTTGAACCCTAAAAACATCCACGCGATTTCGAGCCGCTTCGAGCTTAAGGCCACCCGCCAGCAGTAGCGCCTCTCGCAAGCTCATGTTGTTGCCATAAACAAATTCCCCCGGCCTGCGCACGGCACCACTTACTTTGATGGTAGCGGTATCTGTAAATGTTGAGCGCGACATGACTTCCAAGCGGTCGAAGGGTTGCAACAAGATATTGGCAGGCGATTCGGGGGCATCGAATGCTGCGGCAATATCCACTTCCAAATACTCCAATTCTCTGACGCTGTTCAGGTTGCTCCGAGTTATCAGCCCCATGCCGTTCGCGTCGGGTCGCAAGCCCCCTGCGAGCAAGATGGCGCGCTGAAGCGTCAGGGAGGAATCTCGCGTGTACGGGTAATTCACCACCGAATCGCGCACGGCGCCGACAATGCTTATGCTGCTCAAGTCGGTGTATCGCCCCTTTGAATAAATGGTGAGCACGTCTTTGGGTTGTAGCAGCAAGTCCTTATCCGTACCCGGAGCGGCAAGCACTTCTGCAAGGTCGAGTTGGAGCAGTTGGGTCGTGTTGTCGGTGTGCGTGCGCAACAGAAAGGCGGCGTCGGTGCGAGCCTCCGGGCGCAGCACGCCTCTTTTCACCAAATCGCTCAGACGAACAGCCTCGGTCACGGCATATTTGCCGGGCAACTCCACCGCACCTTCGATGGAAACCGTGTTTTCGATAGGGGAGGGGATGGTCCGAATCTCCACTATGTCGCCGTTGAGTAGCGCGAAGTCCTGCTTTTTTTCCAAAATCTCTTTCAAATTCACATCGAGCAACACTTGTCGGTCGTTCACAAAACGTTGTACCTGAATCACCTCGCGATAAGCATTGGCGTTCAGCCCCCCCGCAAAATCGAGCAATTTGACCAATTGTTCCGCGCCTGCCAATTCGTAGCGGAACGGGCGCCGCACAGCCCCGCGAATGGAGACCACACGTTCCGCCACCGGGACGTGGATGATGTCGTTGTCTTCCAAAAAAAAGTCGAATTGAACGGCGGGGTTGTTCATGAACTCGTAAATGTCGAGCCGTTTGGATTCGCGCCCGCGAATGACTTTGATGTTGCGCACTGTGCCCAAATCGCTGGGGCCGCCAGCGGCGACCAGCGCGTTGAATGCCGTGTTAATTGCCGACATGGAAAAGCTCCCATAGTTGACGGTCTCTCCAAAGATATTGACCGTGATGCTGCGGGCGGTGGTGAGGCTGACGGCGAATTGCTCTGGCGCAAACCGGTAAAATTGGGCGAAGCGGCTTCGCAACAATTCCCTTGCTTGCCCCAATCGCACCCCCTTCAGGAAAATCTTGGGCATTCCGCTTGGCGCGATGTTGCCGTCCTTGCTTATTTCAAACTGGCTGTCGAACTGCGAGGCGCCGAATATGCTAATGGTGATGATGTCGCCCGAGCTCAGCACATAGCTATCGGGTGGTTTCACCTCGTTGGTGGTGCGGAACACCGAGAGGGATTTTTCGCGGAAAAGATGTTGGCCATACACCACCGCAGGGGGCAGGCTGTCGGTAGCCAACGCGGCAGCCATTTCCTCCGCTATGGCCTCCTCGATGCTCACCCCTTGCTTCACTTTTTGCTGAATGGCCTCTGCGCGTTCGCGGGCGATGCGGGTTGTGCGGTCTTCGCTTGGCTTGGGCGATTCAGGCGGTTTGGTACCAGTACCAGTGTCGGTAGTTGGGGGTTTTGCGGTGGGCGCTTGCTCTTTTTGGGTTTGAGATGCTTTTTCAGCCTCCAGTTCTTTTATGACTTCCTCGATGGTGTTCTGCAATTGTGGCAATTGTTCGGGCGTCACTTTGTCCATGTCAATGCCGCGCTGGAGCAAACGGGCACGCACCTCGTTCTCGTCAAGACCCCGCCGCTGGATTTCCCGCTTGGCCTGCTCCTGCATGGCAGGCGAGGGGACCGAGGGGCTTTGCGCCGAAAGGCAGAGCGAAAAAATCAAGAAAAACAACAAGCTCATGCCGCGAAGTCGCTTGTCGCGAGAAGCATTATGAAAGAACGGGCCGATTTCATGGTGGAATCGAGCAAAAGAAAAGGGCATTCTGAATCGGTTTTGTAGCATATCAAGGGGGGAGGATTATCGGTTGGGGGCAGTTTTATTTTTCAAAAAAAGCCCGCACCGTGCCAGTTATTTTTTTCAAAATTTCCTCCGTCATTTCTGTGTGCATGGGCAGTGAGAACACAGCGTCGCATAGATGTTCAGTCGCGGGTAACGTTTGTCCGCCCCAATACTGCTTGAAAGCTTCTTGTTTGTAGAGCGGAACGGGGTAGTAAATCATGCAAGGGATGCCTTGCTCGCTCAAAAACATTTTTAGTTCATCGCGGGTTGCGCTGGGGTTGGGTGTCTTGATTTGCAGGGTGTATTGGTGAAAAACGTGCGTAGAGTGTGCGCTTCTTGTCGGGGTTTTCAATTGGGGGATGGCTGAAAAAACAGCATCGTAGTAATCGGCGGCGCGGCGGCGAGCATTGCAGTACTCATCCAGATATTTGAGTTTGACATCCAAAATGGCGGCCTGAATGGCATCCAAGCGGGAGTTCACGCCGATTTTGTCGTGATAATACTGTTTGGATTGCCCGTGGTTGGCAATCATGCGTGCGGCATCGGCCAAGGCCGGGTCATTGGTCATCAACGCGCCGCCGTCGCCATAGCAGCCGAGATTTTTGGAGGGGAAAAACGAGGTGCAGCCGAAGTGTCCGATGGTTCCGGTTTTTTTAGTGTGTGGGTGACTTGTGGCTCCCCCCTCACTGTTGTAGTCAGCCCCGATTGCCTGCGCGTTGTCTTCAATGACAAACAGGTTGTGCTTTTTGGCCAATGCCATGATTGGCTCCATGTCAACGCTTTGGCCAAAAAGATGCACCGGGACGATTGCCTTGGTGCGCGGGGTGATGGCTGCTTCGACGTGGTCGGCGCGGATATTGAAAGTGTCGGGGTCAACATCGGTCATGACCGGGGTAAGCCCCAGCAGGCCGATGACCTCTGCGGTGGCGACGTAGGTGAAGGCTGGCACGATGACCTCGTCGCCGGGTTTCAGCCCCAATGCCATCATCGCTATCTGGAGCGCGTCCGTACCGTTGGCACAGGGGATGACGTGTGTCACGCCGAGGTATTTTTCCAAGTTTTCTTTAAAAGAGATGACTTTAGGCCCACCGATATATTGTGTGGACTCAATCACACCCAAAACCGCTTGGTCTATTTCTTCCTTGATGCGGTGATACTGGGTTTTGAGGTCAACCATTTGAATTGTCATGTGCTCAGTAGTTGAATTTGTCTATTGGGTGATTTGTTGATTTGAAAACCGTGCATCGCTAAAATGGCTTCGCCATTCATAAGTTGCGGGGGACTTATGGCACTTGATTGGCAAAAAATTGATTTACAAGACATTTTCTCCAATGATGAATGATAAATGACGAATTTGTGCCGCGCTCGACATTCATCGTTTCTCATTCATCATTACTTAAAGTCGCCAATAGTGAATATCGGCATCCACCTTGTCGTATAGCGCCTTTAGGTCCATCAGGATGGGGTGCCCCTTAGTGATTGACTTGAAGTAGGCGCTGTCATACTGTCTGTATTCATGATGTGCTACGGCTACGACAATGGCATCATAGTCGTCAGAAATGTTGTCCACCAGCGTGAGCTTGTACTCGTGAGCCACCTCGTTGGGCGACGCATGCGGGTCAGCGACGTGCACGTTGATGGAGTAGTCCTGAAGCTCATGCACGAGAGCGGCCACTTTGGAGTTGCGAATGTCGGCCACATCTTCCTTGAAAGTGATACCGAGCACCAATACTTTTGATTTGCCGGGGCTTTTGTCTTTTTGGATGAGCAGCTGAACGAGCTTTTTCGCTATCCAAGCGGGCATCCCGTCATTGATGCGCCGTCCGCTGAGAATTACTTGGGGTTCGTAGCCAAGCTCCACGGATTTATGCAGCAAATAATAGGGGTCAACGCCGATGCAATGGCCGCCGACGAGACCCGGATACAGTTTGATGAAATTCCACTTGGTGCTGGCTGCTTTGATGACTTCGTAAGTGTCTATGCCCATGCGGTCGAAAATCATCGCCAGCTCGTTCATCAAAGAGATGTTGAGGTCGCGCTGTGTGTTTTCGATGACCTTGGCGGCCTCAGCGACTTTGATGCTGCTGGCTTTATAGACACCAGCTTCTATGATGTGGCCGTAGGTTTGGGCGATTTCCTCCAATGCCTCGTCGTCGGAGCCGCTCACTATTTTGAGTATTTTGGTCAATGGGCGTGATTTGTCGCCGGGATTGATGCGCTCTGGGGAATACCCTAGTTTGAAGTCGCGCCCCATTTTCAAGCCGGACACTTCTTCCAAGATAGGCAGGCAGTCTTCTTCCGTGCAGCCTGGGTATACCGTTGACTCATAGATGACGTAGTCACCTTTCTTGAGGGCTTTGCCCACGCTGGCTGAGGCTTTTTTTAGTGGGTTGAGGTCGGGCACTTTGTGTTCATCGATGTCCGTTGGCACGGCTATGACGAAAAAATGAGCCTTTCGGAGTACTTCTATCTCGTCGGTGAACGTGATGTCGGTGTTGTGAAATGCTTCCGGGTCGAGTTCTCTGGAAGGGTCTTCGCCCCGGCGCATCATTTCGATGCGGGCCTTGTTGATGTCGAAGCCGATGACGCGAAAGTGGCGGGCAAATTCCAAAGCGATGGGTAGGCCGACATAGCCGAGGCCAACTACTGCGATGGTTTTCTGTTTGTCTTTAAGTGCTTGATACATTTTGCTGAGGATGAAAATCTTGCATTCAGTAATTCAAAAGAAGGGGAGTGCTTAGAATTGGGTACGCTTCAAATTGTCGTAACCAAATCGGAGCGGTGTTCCGATAAATGCCGAACAGCGTTGCGGCGTACAAAAGCAACAATTTGAAATGCACGTCTTAGAATTTTTAAACCTTGTTTTCGCTCCAAATCAAGAGGGGTTCTGGGTTGTGTTTTTTCCAGTCAATCATCGCCGCCTCCTCGCTGTCGTAAATCAAATAGCGGATTTTTCGCCCGATGATTTTCTCCGCTTTTTCAACCAATGAGGTCAAGTAGGTTTTGTCAAAATCGCCGACAAACACCAAGTCAATCACTTGGCTGTCCATGCCTTTTGAAAAATCGCCGACAAGATACACGCGCTGCACTTGCCCAAGTCTTTGAATGACGTTTTCAATGACTTGGTCGAGGCCGACGTGTTTCATCACAATGTTGTGAATCTCGTTGAACAGCGGATGGGATGTGTTGGCACGGAAGATTTTTTTGTTGCCTTCGCTTTCGGAAGTAAGCAGGCCTGCGCCTTCCAATCGGTTGAGCTCCACGCGGATGCCGTTGGAGGATTCGCCGAACTCACTCTCCAAACTGCGCAGGTACGCGGTGGCGTGGCTGTTGAGAAAAAATTTCAACAATAGCTTGATGCGTGTTTTGGAAGAGATGAGTGCGTCAATCATACTCAAAATTGAGCAGCAAAATTACTCAAAATTGAAAAGGTGCACCTGCCGCTCGACAAATTTAATGCCGACTTCACGGGTCGTAATTCAACACGGGCATCAGCCAACGCTCTGCCTCGGCGAGGCTCATGCCTTTGCGTCGTGCGTAATCCTCCGTTTGGTCTTTGCCGATTTGCCCCAGCCCAAAGTATTTGGAATCGGGATGGCTAAAATACCAGCCGCTCACCGAAGCGGTCGGGTACATGGCGCAGCTTTCGGTCAGCTGTATGCCTGACCGTTCTTCGGGCTGGAGCAACTGCCACAGCGTTCGTTTTTCAGTGTGTTCGGGGCAAGCGGGATAGCCGGGCGCTGGCCGAATGCCTTGGTATTTTTCGGTGATGAGCGAGTCGTTGTCGAGGTTTTCGGCGGCAGCATACCCCCAGAATTCTTTGCGCACCCGTTCGTGCATTCGTTCGGCAAATGCCTCCGCCAAACGGTCGGCGAGCGCCTTGAGCATGATGGCGGCGTAATCGTCGTGGGTGGCTTCAAATCGTTTGACGTGCTTCTCGATACCGATGCCTGCGGTGACTGCGAATGCGCCGAGGTAGTCGGCCTTGCCTGTTGCGGCTGGGGCGACAAAGTCGGAGAGGCAGAAGTTGGCTTGTCCCGCTGCTTTCACATTTTGCTGCCTTAGGTTGCGCAGCGTGGTCAGCACGGTGGTTCGGCTTTCGTCCGTGTAGAGGTGGATGTCGTCGTCGTCAATGGCGTTGGCTGGGAAAATCCCAATTACTGCCCGCGCTGTAAGCCACTGCCCGTCAATGATTTGACGCAGCATGGATTGCGCATCGTGGTACAGTTTTTTTGCTTCCACGCCTACCACTTCGTCGTCGAGAATCGCCGGGAATTTGCCTGCCAACTGCCAGCTTTGGAAGAAGGGTGTCCAGTCAATGTAGTCCGAAATCTCTTCGAGCGAATAGTTGTCGAAGGTTTTTATGCCCACAAAATTGGGTTTGGGAGGTGTGTAGTTGCGCCAATCCAATTCCAGCTTATTGGCGCGGGCTTGTTCAAGCGTCAGATATTGTTTTGACGATTGGCGGTTGGCGCGCTGAACGCGTATTTGCTCGTATTCGACCTGTACGCCTTGCACGAAGGCCTTGTGCTCTGTTTCGTTTTTGGTGAGCAGCGAGCTGACCACGGCGACCGAACGGCTGGCATCGAGCACATGGACAACGGGCGCGTTGCTGTATTGTGGTTCCACTTTGACGGCGGTGTGGGTCTTGGAAGTGGTGGCTCCTCCTATGAGTAAGGGGATGTTGAAATTGAGGCGTTGCATCTCTTTGGCGACGTGCACCATCTCGTCGAGCGAAGGGGTAATCAGTCCTGACAGGCCGATGACATCTACTTTTTCCTCGATGGCCGTTTTTAGTATTTTTTCGGCAGGCACCATCACGCCCAAATCCACGATGTCGTAATTGTTACAGCCCAGTACCACCCCGACAATGTTTTTGCCGATGTCGTGCACATCACCTTTCACGGTCGCCAAGAGGATTTTGCCTTTCGCTGCGAAGGTCGCGCCTTTTTCAGCCTGAATAAATGGCTCCAAATAGGCCACTGCTTTTTTCATCACACGGGCGCTCTTGACCACTTGTGGCAAGAACATCTTTCCGGCTCCAAACAAGTCACCCACCACGTTCATGCCGTCCATCAACGGCCCTTCGATGACCTGCAACGGGGCAGGGAACAGGCGACGGGCTTCCTCCGTGTCTTCCTCGATAAACTTGTCGAGACCTTTCACCAGCGCGTGCGTGATGCGCTCTTTCACACTGCCTTCTCGCCACGAGAGGTCTTCTGTCAGTGTTTTTCCGCCTGTGGACTTGAAGGATTCCGCCAGTTTGACCAATTCCTCGGTAGCGTCGGGGTGGCGGTTGAAGAGCACATCCTCGATGCGTTGGAGCAATTCTTTGGGTATTTCCTCGTACACCTCAATCATGCCGGCGTTCACGATGCCCATGTCCATACCGGCCTGAATGGCATGGTAGAGGAAGGCAGAGTGCATTGCCTCTCGCACCACATTGTTTCCCCTAAATGAAAAGGAAAGGTTGCTCACGCCTCCCGATATTTTGGCACCTGGGCAGGTGGCTTTTATGATGCGTGTGGCTTCTATAAAGTTGATGGCGTATTCGTTGTGTTCTTCTATGCCTGTTGCGACGGCGAAGATGTTGGGGTCGAAAATGATGTCGGTGGGGTCGAACCCAACTTGCTCCGTCAGTATTTTGTAGGCACGTTGGCAGATTTCCACCTTGCGTTGGGTGGTGTCAGCTTGGCCTTGCTCGTCAAATGCCATTACGACCACTGCTGCGCCGAAGCGGCGGCAGATATTGGCTTGTCGGACAAACTCGGCTTCGCCTTCCTTCATCGAAATTGAGTTGACGATGCTTTTTCCCTGCAAACATTTCAAGCCAGCCTCGATGACTCGAAATTTGGAGGAATCTACCATCACGGGCAGTTTGGCGATGTCGGGTTCGGCGGACATGAGGTTGAGGAACTTGACCATCGCGGCTTCCGAGTCGAGCAGCCCCTCGTCCATGTTCACGTCAATGATTTGGGCGCCGCCCTCTACCTGTTGACGTGCCACACTGAGCGCCTCTGCGTAATTGCCCGACTTGATGAGTTGTGCGAACTTGGCGGAGCCGGTCACGTTGGTGCGTTCGCCGATGTTGACAAAATTGGTCTCCGGGCGAATGATGAGCGGTTCGAGACCCGCGAGCATGGTGAAGCCCGGCTGAGCCTTACCATTGGTGGAAGGGGAGGGCTCGTTCCGCAGCCCTGCAAAGGAACTGTGGGGCGGCACGCGCGGCGGATATTTGCTGACGTGTTCCGCGATATGCCGAATGTGTTCGGGGGTGGTGCCGCAGCAGCCGCCGAGGATGTTCACAAAACCTGAGCGGGCGAAGTCTTCCATCAGAACGCACATTTCGTGGGCGCTTTGGTCGTATTCGCCAAATTCGTTGGGAAGGCCTGCATTGGGATAGGCGCTGATGAAGCAATCCGCGATTTGGGAAAGTGTTTCCAGGTGTGGCCGCATTTCGGCGGCGCCGAGTGCGCAATTGAGACCCACGGCAAAAGGCTTCGCGTGTTTCACCGAAATCCAGAACGCTTCCACCGTTTGGCCGCTCAATGTGCGTCCAGAGGCATCGGTGATGGTGCCAGATATGATGACGGGCAGGCGCGTGTTTTTTTCCTCAAAAACTTCCTCTACTGCGTAAATGGCTGCTTTGCAGTTGAGCACATCAAAGATGGTTTCAATCAGGATGAGGTGGGCGCCCCCGTCCACAAGGCCCCGCATCTGCTCCGCGTAGGCATCCTTAGCCTCGTCGAACGTGAGTGCCCGGAAGCCGGGGGCGTTCACGTCGGGCGAGAGCGAAAGGGTTTTGTTGAGCGGGCCGACGGCACCTGCCACCCAGCGTGGTCTGGATGGTTCGGCGGCGGTGTAGTCATCTGCGGCGCGGCGAGCGATTTGTGCGGCAGCAAAGTTGATATCGTAGCAAACACCCGCTGGCATATCAAACTCGGCCTGCGAGATGGCGGTGGCGTTGAAGGTGTTGGTCTCTATAATGTCTGCGCCCGCGTCGAGGTAGGCGCGGTGGATACCCTCTATGATGTCAGGCTTGGTAAGGCACAGCACATCGAAGTTGCCTTTGAGGTCTCTGTGGTGCTGTGCGAAGCGTTCGCCGCGAAAATCGGCCTCATCCAATTTGTACGATTGTAGGAAGACGCCCATGGAGCCGTCTATGATGAGAATGCGCTCGCGAGCAGCCGAGTGCAGGGAGGCGAGCATGTGGTCGAAGTTTGTGTCCAATGTTGCAGCGGAAATTTGACGCAAAGAAACGAAAGTGGCAGGGAAAAGTTTTTTGCGTTGAGTTTTGAGGGCTTGGGTGTTTTTCATGAGCGCGATGCCTGTGAAAGCTGCCCCCAAAAGCCAATTTTATGCCAAACAAAAAAGAAAAAACAAACTCTCTGCCGTTCGTCAAAACACAGTTCAAAAAAATCTGATGCTCTTGGCAGCGTTTGTCGGGATGCGCTCGTTTTTTGTGCGTTCATAAGGAAGAATACCCAACCTCGATACACCACACGGAGCATAAAGCAGGTTTTTTAGTTGGTTTTGTTTGTTGCAAAGGGTACGCCAGCGGCGTACCTTTTGTATTTTTGAGCGATTTTTTGAAAAACACTCAAGATATGCATAAATCGCTTGCATTCGTTGCTTGCACCCTGCTTGCCAACACGCTCTCTTCCCAAACACCCAACCAAGCACCCCTGATTTCCAACTTTGTTGCTTCGGCGGACTGGCCCAACAATACGCTTACCTTGACGTACGACCTCTTCGACGAGGAAAACGACCCAGTGGAAATATCGCTCGCCTTTTCCAGCGATGGCGGCCAGACCTACAATCTCACCCCCCTGGTGTCTGCTTCGGGCGATTGGGGTTTTCCTGTGGCAACCGGAACGAATCGCGCCATAGTGTGCGACATCAGTGCGTTGGCACCCATGCAGAGCGCGGCATTTACCGTTCGTCTGGTGGCCGACGACAAGCAAAATTTTGATATTCAGGCTTTGGTGGAAGAGGTGGATAGCCTGCGCTTGCGCGACGACCTCGCATTTGTGGAGGGTATCCGGCACCGGGTCACGGGATTGACCCACCTCAACGCTGTGAGGGATGAATTGCGCCAACATTTCGACCAGTTAGGGCTGGCCTTGAGCGAGCAGACATTTACATACTTAGGAGCGACTGGACGCAACATCATCGGCACGCTATCTGGTACCGGCACTTCAGAGAAGGTTGTCATCGTGGATGCGCACTACGACACGGTCAACAACTCGCCCGGAGCCGACGACAATGGCAGCGGTGTGGCTGGAGTCATGGAAGTAGCCCGTATATTGAGCCGCTACCCATCCAAAAAGACGCTGCGCTACATCGGTTTTGATATGGAAGAAGATGGCTTGCGGGGTAGCCTGGCTTACGTCGGAAGTCTTCCGCTTAATGAGCAGGTGGAGGGTGTGTTCAATTTTGAAATGATTGGATACTACTCTGAAGAGCCCAACACTCAAGATATACCGCCGGGCTTCAACCTCATTTTTCCCGACGCGACGGCCCAAATCAATGCCAACCAACGAAGAGGCGATTTTATTACCAACGTGGCCAACGCCAATTGCGAGCCGTTGGCACTTCTGTTCAGCAGCGCGGCAGCAGAGTTTGTGCCTGACTTGAAAGTTGTCACGCTCATATCGCCGGGCAATGGCACGCTGGTGGCGGATTTGCTGCGCAGCGACCACGCGCCTTTTTGGTTCGGCAACAAACCCGCGCTGATGCTCACCGATGGTGCCGATTATCGCAACGACTGTTACCATACCCCACAAGACATGGCGGATGACAAACTCAACTTCACGTTCATGGCCAATGTGGTGAAAGCCACCGTTGCCGCAGTCGCCCAATTGGCCGAAATCCAGCACGGCGATTGGGCCACCACGACTTTTCAAGGCACCACCCAAACTTGGAACCCATCCGAGTGCTCCGTCGCAATTTGGCATCACACAAGCAATACCGATGTCCTGAGCCTCACAGTGTCCAATTGCCTATTCACTTCCGCCAACGTGGAAATCATGGATGAAAACGGCAGGTTGCTGCACAGCGAGGTTTTGCGCCTCAACGGGCACGAACAACAACACAGCATGCATTTCCCGCGACTGCCTTCGGGCATATATTTTGCTAAAATCACTTGGCCGAGTGGCATGCGTACCCAGAAATTTGTGGTCGCCCGTTGACCAGCCCAAAACTCCACGAACCCAGTTTCCCCATCCTATCTTTGCGCCCATGCGGGTTTTCACCGATTTATCTCAATTGCCTTCCTTTCAAAATGCCGTCGTCACCATTGGTTCGTTCGATGGGGTGCACGCCGGTCATCGGCGCATCTTGGAACAGGTGCAAACACATGCCCGCTCCTGCGGGGGTGAGAGCGTGGTCGTCACTTTCGACCCGCACCCGCGCACGGTGCTCCAGCCGGGCGACGGGTCATTCAAACTGCTGACAACAACCGACGAAAAAATCACGCTGCTTCGAGGATGCGGCATTGACAATGTGGTCGTGGTGCCTTTTTCGACAGATTTTGCGCGTCAGGATGCTCGCAAATACGTCGAGGATTTTTTGGTGAAAAAATTCACCCCGCGCTACATCGTGATTGGATACGACCATCGCTTTGGCGCTGGCCGCGAGGGCGATATTTCTTTTTTGAAAAAATATGAGGCGAGCGCGGGTTTTGAAGTGCTGGAAATACCTGCCCAAGAGGTGGATGAAATCGCGGTGAGTTCCACCAAAATTCGCCGCGCCCTCGATGCTTCCGATATTGCGTTGGCCAACAAGCTGTTGGGGCATCCCTTCTTCTTCACGGGTAGGGTGGTGGAAGGTCAGAAAATAGGCCGCACACTTGGGTTCCCCACCGCCAACTTGGACATAGAAGACCTCTATAAATTGGTGTTGCCTGCGGGAATATATGCTGCGCAGGTGCGCATCAACGACGCAGTGTTCCCTTCTATGCTTTATATCGGCTCGCGCCCCACGCTCAACGACACGCGACCCCAAACCATCGAACTGAACATCCTTGACTATGAGGGCGACCTCTACGGACAAATACTTACAGTAGAAGTCCTTGATTTTATTCGTCCCGACAAAAAACTGGAAGACTTGAAAGCATTGAAGCATCAAATAGAGCAGGACAGAGTAGAGATACAGCGGCGATTCGGCAGCGCGGCCCAACCGTCGAAGGATGCGCTGCCTGCCCACCATTTATCAGGTGTGGCGGTCGTCATTCTCAACTACAACACTCGACGGCATTTGGAGCAATTTCTGCCCTCGGTGGTGGCCAATAGCCCCGGCACACGCATCGTGGTGGCCGACAACGGCTCGCCAGATGACTCGGTTGATTTTTTGCGCCGACATTATCCTGATGTCGAATTGCTCGATTTGCAGCACAACTATGGATTTGCCGAAGGCTACAACCGGGCACTCAAACAGGTGCAGGCGGATATTTATGTCATTCTCAATTCGGATGTGGAAGTG
The DNA here is from genome assembly GCA_026129545.1 of Saprospiraceae bacterium. NCBI lineage: Bacteria > Pseudomonadati > Bacteroidota > Saprospiria > Saprospirales > Saprospiraceae > Saprospiraceae bacterium. Next base: position 1,432,485 of record JAHCHX010000001.1, on the reverse strand, counting down.
ACCCCCGGCTGGATGGCTCCTGTGCTTGAAGCCATGCGGCGGGACAGCACCATCGCCATAGCACAGCCTAAAATTCTGGCGTGGAGCGAGCGGCATCGCTTTGAATATGCGGGCGCTGCGGGAGGGTGGCTCGATGCGCTTGGCTACCCGTTTTGCAGGGGGCGCATTTTTAGCAAGCGTGAGGAGGATGAGGGGCAATACGACGCGCCGCAAGAGTGCTTTTGGGCGGCAGGTGCGGCGTTTTTTGTGCGGGCCGAGTTGTACCACGCATTCGGCGGTTTCGATGGAGACTATTTTGCCCACAATGAGGAAATAGACCTTTGTTGGCGGCTCAAGCGAGCGGGTTACTCCGTGTGGTGCATTCCTCAATCGGTGGTATATCATCTGGGAGGCGGCACTTTGGAGTATGAAAACCCACGCAAAGTATTTCTCAACTTTCGCAACAGTCTCTTTTCGTTGCTGAAAAACGAGCCAGCCAGAAAATTGCTTTGGCTCGTTCCCGCCCGGCTGTTGTTGGATGGTTTGGCGGCTGCACGATTTGCGGCGAAGGGGCAGTTTTTGGCGATTTGGGCGATATTGCGGGCGCATTTTTCATTTTACAAGAATTTCAACAACACGGTTCGCAAGCGCCGAGAAGCCGTGGAAGTCATTGATAAACATAAGTTTAGACCGCAAAACAGAAACGGTATCTATCCCGGCAGCGTCATCGTGGCGTATTATCTGCGTCGCGTGCGGAAGTTTTCAAAATTGATAAAAAATGGGTAGAGGGTAGGATGAGTCCCGCCCTCTACCCTCCACCCTCCATCATGCACTACGCGCTATTGTACGAAGACGAACACTTTTTGGTGGTCAGCAAACCCGCCGGGATGCTCACTATCCCCGACCGTTTTGGCAACAAGGAAAGTTTGCAGGCGGTGCTGGAGCGAAAATATGGCAAAATCTTCGTCGTGCATCGGCTCGACCGCGAAACGAGTGGTGTCATCTGTTTCGCTCGCAACGAGGCGGCGCACCGACACCTGTCGCTCCAATTCGAGCATCACACGGCGGACAAGTTTTATCTTGCTTTGCTGGATGGGGTGCTGCATCACGACGAGGGCGAGATTGACAAACCCATCGGCGAGCACCCAGTGGTGGCGGGCAAAATGGCTATTGTCTCATCTGGCAAGCCATCGCTTACTTTCTACCGCGCTTTGGAGCGTTTCAAACGGTTCACTTTGGCCGAGGCGCTTATCAAAACCGGGCGAACGCACCAGATTCGGGTGCATTTTCAAAGCATCGGCTATTCCCTCGCGGTGGATGCTTTGTATGGCCGCCGTGCCGCCTTTTATTTATCGGAATTAAAAGGAAAGTCGTACAAGATAGGCAAGCACGCCGAAGAGGAGCGCCCTATGATGGAGCGTACCTCGCTTCATTCGTCGCGGCTCCGATTGGAGCACCCGGTCACGGGCGAGCGCATGGAGTTTTTGGCTCCGCTGCCCAAGGATTTTGCCGCGTTGCTCAACCAACTCCGAAAATGGGGCAGCGAGCCAGCTTAGTAGCCGCTCCGCAAATTCACGCGCAGGCCATTGGCCTCCGGCGCTTCAAACATAGCCCTTCTGGCGGCGATAGCCGTGCGGTCGCGCTCGTCGAGGCAAGCAAAATCGGCGGCCAGTATCTCTTCCATCTCTTTCAAAATCGAGGTAGCGGGCTGCCAGTACACCGTGTTTTTGCCCAAAATATCTTCCAGCAATGATTCTTTGAAGGCGACGAGCTCTGGTTGGAAAAGCGAGCCGGTTTTGAGCGCCGAATCTATCTGACGCAGCATCCGAACGTGTGTGTTGGTGCCAAGTTGACTGGCTGCTTCGTGTTCGGAAAGTTGAAATTTCCATGCGGGAAAAAAAGATTCGATGCTATCGGAAGGGAAAGCGAGAAGGCAGGTTTTGACGAATGCGTCGTCCTGCGACCCATCAGTCGTGGCGGCGATTTTTTGGAAAAAGCGAAAATCGGCAAACAAGTACGGCTGCGTGCCATCGGCTACCCACTGGAACACAAAACCCTGCAAGACATCGCGCATCCAGAAAAAATCGGGTTTGCTGCTGGCTTCGTTGGGGTCGGGCCGGCGAGCCAAGAGCAAGACGAACGTGTCGCGCAAGGCCATTGCCTCCCGATAATGGGCCGCAAATGCTGATTCGCTGGTGATTTGCCTATCTGTTGCAAATTGGTGGTAACGAGCGGTGAGAGCCTTGCCAAAATAACAATGAAGACGTTTGTCCAACAGCCATGAGTCTGTCTCGGCAAGGCTTGGCTGCCAATATCCCGCAAACACCCAGCCTTTTTCGCCCTTGCTGGTTTCTACTTTTATCCACGGAGCAAAGAGCAGGGTGTCGTCGAACAGCAGTGGGGTTTCGAAGGGGCTTACATCTCGCAAATCCAGCGCATTTTCCCCTGCTTTGAGCGGGCGAATTTCACGTCCGCGCTCACCCGGTGCCTCGCGAAGGGGCTGCTCGCGGGTGGAGACCAATTGATTCGGCGGGGTTTCGTTTTTGCAAAAAAGAAAAATCGAGAGGAGTAATAACAGCAAGTACCGCATTTGAAATAAGTTTACGCAGAAAACTAACACAACGACCCAAAAGCAATTTCAGCATGACCTTCCTTCGCCTTTTGTTGCCATCAACCGCCAAAATATTGGTGCTGGCGGCGCTGCTTTTCCCGCCCTCGCTCGGCGCCCAAATTTTCGACGATTTCTCGGATGGGGATTTCACCCAAAACCCGACTTGGGTGGGCGATGTGTCCAATTTTGTCGTCAACGCCTCCGGCGAACTGCAACTCAACGCGCCAGAAGCAGGCTCCTCGATGCTAGCAGTGCAAGGCGACATCCCCGACAACGCAGAATGGAACCTCCGGTTTCGCCTCGACTTCGCGCCCTCCAATTCCAACCTGTTGCGTATATACCTACAAGCCGACCAGCCCAATCTCGCCACCGCCAATGGCTATTTCATAGAAATCGGCGAAACGGGTAGCCTCGATGCCTTGCGACTTTTTCGCCAAAGTGGTGCCGTCAGAACCCTGCTGGCATCGGGGATTCCGGGCTTTGTGGCGACCAACCCAGATGTTCGGCTGCGCGTGACGCGCACCAGCACGGGCATCTGGGAGGCGACGGCTGCGGCTGGCACGGGCGCTTTCGAGCCTCAATTCACTGCCACCGATGCCACGCACGATGGCGGCGCAAATCGCTTTTTTGGCCTTCAATGCGTTTACACCGTGACCAATCGGACAAGGTTCTTCTTTGACGACATCGCCATTGTCAACGGGCCTCCCGACACGGTACCGCCCGTGCTGCTCCTCGCAAATGCGGACGATGCACAAACCGTTCGCGCCGTTTTTGACGAAAAATTGGACTCCGCATCGGCGCTCGACCCTGCTCGCTACACCGTCAGCAGTGGGGTAGGGCCGCCAGTTTCCGTCGTGTTCGGCAACAATCAAAAAACGGTGCTGCTGTCGTTGCCCAATGCGCTTCCGAATGGTAGCCACTCGTTGCAAGTTTCAGGCGTGAAAGATGTTTTTGGAAACACAAGCATGACGCAGACGGCTGATTTTCAGTTTTTAAAAATAGATGTGGCAATCGAGTTCGACATTTTAATCAATGAAATAATGGCCGACCCCTCGCCCTCTGCGGGCTTGCCGGAGGTGGAGTGGTTCGAGTTGTTCAACCGCTCCAACAAGACGTTTGACTTGGCGGCGTTGCGCGTGCAAGACGCGACAAGTGCGCCCGTGTCATTGCCATCTTTTATCCTAAAACCGGGAGAATACGTCGTGCTGACAGCCAATGCCAACGCCGCGACCCTGCAAGCAGTGTCCGCTGGCCCGGTACTGGGCATCTCCATCAGTGCTTCTCTGCTCAACAACGACGGCGACGTGCTCACACTCACACGACAGAATGGGGAGGTGATAGACAGGGTGGATTATTCCGTCGCATGGCACACCATCACTGCAAAACGCGACGGCGGTTGGTCGCTCGAACGCATCAATCCAAACCTTCCCTGCCTCAATGCGGAGAATTGGCAGTCGTGTCCCATCGCGCCGGGCGGCACCCCGGGTGCGCAAAACGCTTCTTTTCAGAACACACCGGACACAGAGGCGCCGCGCCTGCTGTCGGCATTTCCCGAATCGGCCACCTCCCTGCTGCTCGTTTTTTCGGAAGGTCTGGATAAAAATGCCGCCCAAGACCCCGGCGCATACCGCATAGAGCCGTTGCTTGATATCGCTTCCGCCGGTGTGTTGACTGACGACCGCAGCCGAACACGCCTCACCTTGTCCACCCCTTTGCAACCGGGCATCATCTATGAAGTGTCGGCAGAGCCGGATGTGTTGGATTGCAGTGGAAATGCCGCCGTCACGGATAACGTGATGCGCGTTGGTTTGCCGGAAAAGCCTGCTCAGCAAGACATTGTGGTGAACGAAATGATGTTCAACCCCGGCACGGGCAACAGTCGCTACATCGAGTTTTACAACCGCAGCGAGAAAATCTTCGACTGGTCCGAATTTTTCATCGCCAACTTCGCGCGCACTACCGGAACCATCACCACGCCAATTACCCACAAGCGCCTGTTTTTTCCGGGTCAATATGATGTGTTCACACCTAGTCCCGACAACATTCGGAGTGTTTTTTCCAATATCAACAGCGAGAACGTGCTGCAAAACACACTCCCTTCTTTCGACAACAACAGCGGCAACGTGACTCTTTTCTGGTCAAAGGCCGGGGAAACCGTCAGCGTGGACTCGTTCAACTACACACGGGATTGGCACAACGCCTTGCTCACCATCAGCCAACGAACGGGGGTGGCTTTGGAACGTATTGACACAGAGGCGCTTACCAACCAAGCCTCCAACTGGACTTCCGCCTCCTCTGTCGTGACGGGAGCACCCGGCACACCTACCTTGCCCAACTCCCAACAACGCCCCGCCCTGCCTGCGGGCAACGATTGGATACAAGTCCCTCGCGCCCGTCTTTCACCCGATGGCGACAGTTATGAGGATTTCCTCGAGGTGTTTTATGCGCTGCCTCGTGAGGGATTTTTTGCCACGACGACCATTTTTGACTCGGAAGGTATCCCAGTGAAACGCTTGGTGCGCCAAGAATTGCTCGGCACCGAAGGAACCCTGCGCTGGGATGGAGACCTCGATGACGGCACTCGCGCCAAACCCGGTATTTATGTGCTTTTTGTCGAACTCTTTGCCCCCGACGGCACAACGCAGCGAACAAAGAAGGCCATCGCCGTAGTGACTCGTTTCTAACGAACAAAATCAACAACGAACAACTTCAAATGCCGCTGAGCTGACATTTGTTGGGATTATGTCCTTGCTTCAAAATAAGATACCTTGCCGCGCATTTATGATGTTATCTGCTCAACCTTCAATCTAATCCTTATGCTTATCAAACCGATATCCTGCCTTTTTCTCCTTTTTTGCTGCGCTCATGCAGCGATAGCCCAAGACCAACCCATCACTGCCGAAAGTCGCTTGTCGCGCTTTGTCGAGACAGGCAAATCGGACAACGAGCGCGCCACGCTCCATGTCTATATTCGCGAAGCCGATACCGCGGAGCCTATTCTCGGCGCCACTGTGCTGCTCCAACGACAGCATCCCGACCAAGTGCACGGCAAGGTGACTCAATGGGACGGTCGCTGCAAATTCAAGGTAGCGCCCAGCGACTATCACCTGAGGGTACAGCTGACTGGCATGGTCACTTTCGAGATGGCACATATTGAGTTGCTCGCGGGGCGGCAGTACGAGTTGGAGGTGGAAATGGCAAGATTGGGACAACCCGTGCCTAGCGCAAAACAGCAGGCGGGAAACAATTAAGGTCGCTTTTACATGACTCGAGAGGAGCTCCCAACAACCCCTCCCTACGAGAGCGCCTTCGACAAGATGTAGTTCAGGTAAACCTCGTCTTGATTGTGGATGCCCAGCCGGTTGTTGGTGAGGTGCAACAGACTGGGGAGAGCCTTGTCCAAATGTTCGCCCAGCTCGTCCAAAATCAGTTGATTGCCTCGCAGCCATCGCAGCCATTCGGGTTGCTGTTTGTCTATTTTCCCGTTTTCCAATGCCTTCCACAAAGCACCGAGTGCCTCGCGCAGGTGAGCGCGTTGGTTCTCGAAAATCTCCTCGAATCCCGCTGTTGCATCGGCGCGAATCGCAGCATTTTCGGCATCACTCGTGTTAGGGGCATAAAAAAAAAGCCCGAGCCATTGCTCACACAATTGAGCAAAATACCATGCTGCTCTATCCCGATTCAGGCCAGCGGCAAACGCTGTGATGGAGTGAAGTCGCAAAGCATCGTACAAAGCATCCCCGTAAGTATGTGTGGGCGATGCGATGCGCTCCAGCACCACTCGCGTGGAGACATGAAAATATTCCTCCGCCAAGAGCAATGCTTCTGGCCCACCAAAGCGGGCTTCTTCTCGCTGGTAGGTCACTTCGTGCCAATCGCCGCGCCCCTCAAACCAGCCCTTGATGGCAGGGCGAAGCGTCTCCGTCAGCCAGTCGGCATCTCCGCGCAGCCTCAGGCGGATATGTTCGCCACGCTCGTCGTCGTAGCGTATGAAAAACGCGCGTGCCCCTTGGCGTGGCCAAATATACTGCTCCAAAAATGGCTTGAGGGCGCGAGTAAGGAACACCTCTTGCGTCTCAATCGGATAAAAGTGAATGGAAAGCCATGTCATTTTTGCTGGTGTTTTGCCAATGGTGGATAATGGATGCAAATAAAAAAAGCCCTCGACTTAAAGTCAAGGGCCTTTTAGTGGCGGAGGCAGGACTTGAACCTACGTCCGCCTCCCGGCGGATATGCGCCCGACCTAAGCCCCATTGATTTTATTCCAGATGAAGGCTCTCCCTGCGGCAGTCTTCAGGGCTTTCTCCCGCCGGATGGCCTCCGTCTTGGTTTGGAATTGCTCGGTGAAAACCACTTCCCACGGGCGATATTTGAGGGTGTAGCCTTTGGTTCCGAGTTCGTTGTGAGAAATCAGGCGCTGCTTCAAATTGGAGGTGTAACCGATGTAGATTTTGTCGTGCTTCGCAGAATAAAGAACGTAAACAGTGAACATCAAAACAAAAGAGCCTCCTTGTGAGGCTCTTTCTTAGTGGCGGAGGCAGGACTTGAACCTACGACCTTCGGGTTATGAGCCCGACGAGCTACCAACTGCTCCACTCCGCGATTTAGCGGCTGCAAAGGTACGCAAAACCTTTGGGGATTTTAAAAGGGTATTTTCAAAAAAATAAAAAAAGCCGCTGCTGACTGGTTGCCAACAGAGGCCTTTCCCGCTCCATCACGCTGTGCTAAAACCTTCTCCTGATGTGGCCCGACAAGTCAAACGTGTTTTCCCTCTCCTGCCGGTGTGGAGTGCCGCTCGCGTGGCTCCACGCTTTCGGATAGATATTAAGGTGAATCAAAGAGTCTTCGCACACCAATGCTGCGCCACCAGACTGCTCGCCGTCGTAGCGCAGGTCTTCGCCTAAGCCAACTGGCTGAAACGGCGACTCGGCAGCATCGCTGAGCGAATGCAATATCTTGTGGGCTTCGATGGCTAAATCGGCAGCGTGGGGCACTTCCCCCGACACACGTTGAACCAAGGCTTCCATTGCAAAACTTTTCACGATTTTTTCGTGCAAATCGGCATAAGCCGTTGCTGATGAGAGGTAGTCCACGCCTACTGGCTGGCCGTTGAGCAGCACGACCAAGCCTTTCTGTCCCTCCTGTAAAGGAAATGCGGCAAGAAAGTCGCGCAGGTCGTCGTCGCGTTGAGCGAAAGCGTCGGCCATCGCGCCGGAGTTGGAGTGTGTGCCCAGCGACGCATGGTAGTGATGCACCTCTTTCCACACATCGCCCTGACCTGCGTCGTAGCCCCGGCTGGCATAAAGGCTGGCATAAACGCGGCTTGATTTGGCCATGCGCGAGCGGGCGGGCATGAGGTTGCCCGATTCTCGAAAATGACGGCTGTTGTAGTTCCAACGACCTTGTTCGGTGCAAGAGACGGGAATCACCGTCTCGCTGTGAGCTGCCAAAAGGATGGAAGTGTTCATCACGCGGTTTTGTTTGGCGCCCATCACCTCTTCGCCATCGAGCAACAGCACTGGCTTGTCGCCTTTGTTGATGACTTTCAGATTGGGCACCGCGCCGCCTTCGCTCACCTCGCCTATTTCAACAAAACCCCGCGCAAGGGCAGTTTTCATGGACAGGTACTCGAAAGGCGCTTCGGGACCTTTGAACAACGGCACGATGGCCAAATGCTTGAACACAAGCGGTTCGCCCAAGCGAAAGCCCTTAACGGCGGTGGATACAATGTCTCTCATGTGATTGCAATTTTTTGAAGGTGAAAAATTGATTTTAAAAATTTCAAAAGCAAAACGAAATAAACAAAAATTAAGTGCTGAAATTTTAATTTGATACAATAGTTCAAAAACGAGTCGCTTTTCAAAATAAAAACAAAGGCAGTGTTTTGCTCTTATCGAAGTCGTGCTGCGCAATAGTTTTGGAGAGCCTCGTTGAAAAAAAGTGTCGCCTTTCCCCAAAATGAGAACGTTTGGTCAGGTTTTCATGGAAAAATAAGATTTTTACCTCGAAAAAAATTCTTCCATGACTCGTTTGTTTCCCGCTCTGATTTTTCTCCTCTTTGTTTCAAAGTCTTTTTCCCAACTCAACCTTCAGCAAATCGGCCATCTGCCCTACGCCCCGCTCTCCTTGGCGGGTTGCAAGGCGCATGTGGACGCACAAGGAGGCGAATGGGCCTTGGTGGGCACCAGCGCGGGGCTGAGCATCGTGGACTTGAGCGACCCGACGCAGCCTGTGGAGCGGTTTGCCGTGCCGGGGCTGCCCAACAACTGGCGCGAGGTGCGGACGTGGAACGGGTTTGCCTATGTGGGTTCGGAAGCGGGCGGCAGCGGTATCACGATTGTGGATTTGCGCTACCTGCCCGACACGATTTACTGGAAGGTGTGGCTCGGCGACTTGGCCTTCGACAGTCTCGTGCAGCGCAGCCACACGGTGCAGGCGGTGGATGGCTACCTGTATATTTTTGGTGGGGGCAACGTGACGGCTGGCTGCACCATCGCCGATTTGAGCGACCCTTGGAACCCACACATCGTGGGCGCCTACACCTTAAACTATGTGCACGATGGCTTCATCCGTGGCGACACGCTGTGGACGAGCGAGATTTACGAAGGCCAGTTTGGCGTGGTGGATATCTCGGACAAAACCAAACCTCAACTCTTGCGCACCCAACTCACACCCGGAAAGTTCAACCACAACTCCGAACTCTCCGACGACAACAAACTGCTCTTCACCACCGATGAGGTGTTCGGCGCCCCGATGGGCGCTTTCGACGTGTCGGACTTGGACAACATCCGCTTGCTCGATGTGTACTATCCCAGCCAGTTCCCCAATGCGCCTGTGCACAACGTGCGGGTGAAGGGCGATTTCATCGTCAATCCCTCCTATGGCGGACAGCTGACCATCGTGGATGCCTCGCGCCCCGACAATCTCATCGAAACGGCCTGGGCGCTCATGGGCACCTCGCTTGTCTGGGACGCCGATCCTTACTTGCCGTCGGGTATCCTATTCGCCACCGCCAAAAACGAGGGGCTTTTCGTGTTCCAGCCGACCTACCAACACGCCTGCTGGCTCGAAGGCACGGTGCGCGACAGCGCTACCGGGTGGCCGCTCAACAAGGCACGGGTGTTCGTGCTCGACACGCCCAACGCGGACACCACGCTCCCGACGGGCATTTTTAAAACCGGCACGGCCTTGCCCGGCTCCTACACCGTGTTTGTGGAAAAAGACGGATACGAGAGCTTGACCATCACGGACGTGGCCTTGCAATCGGGGAGCGTGACGACACTCGACCTCGCGCTGCAACCCATACCCGTCCGCACCGACGACGGCCCCGCCTCAACGCCCGACGTGCGGGTGTCGCCCTCGCCGTTCGCGGATTGGCTGGCGGTGGACATCGCGCCGGGAAGCCCTTTTGCACAAGGAGGTATCCTTGTCCGACTGAGCGATGTCGCTGGGAAAACGCTCGTGGAAAAAAACGCCAGTGGCACCCGAATCATGCTCGAGGGCTTGCGACACCTGCCGACGGGCGCGTATTTCTTGACTTTGCAGCAAGAGAAAGGGAGAAGTCGGACGTTTCGGGTGATGAGGTGAGGGCGGCCACTGCCTACTCCACTCCGACCATCCCGTCGGCGAGCATGAAGCGAAGTTTGAGGTAGAGGCCGTTGTTGGGGCCTTTGATGAAGCGCACGAAAGCCAGCTCGCCTTCTATGTGTTGGCGAAAGCGATTGAGCGCCTCTGCCGAAAAAATCTCTTGCGCAATCATCTTGTCGGAAGTAAGCTGCTTGTAGGTCTTGATGTCTGCTTTCAGGTCCTTCACAAACATATTGCTCAGGTCGGGCTTGCCGTCTTCTTTCAGTGCCAGCCCGCACACCTCCGGCTCGTCCTCTATCCGATGTTGCTGTGTTTTTTCGTAGTTGAGCACAAAATCGTTGCCCTCGATTTGTTGCCGTATGATTTCCACGCTTTCGTTGGAGAAGCGTTTGGCGCCGGAGAAGGTCATGTCGTCGGCGTAGCGCGTGTAGGTCCAGCCATGGTCGCGCGAGAGCTTGTCGAGCAGGTGGTCGAGTTCGAAGCATATCAGGTTGCTCAGCACGGGGGAGGTGGGCGCGCCCATAGGCAGGCGGTTTTTGGAGGTGACGAGGCGGGCCACCACCTGCGCCGTGTCCTCCGGGTATTCGAAGGGGATGCGCATGAACAGTTCCTTGATGCGATGGGCCGAGATGCTGTGGAAAAAGTCTTTCAGGTCGAGCTGGAGTATCCATTTCGACTTGCAGTGCCGCAGCGCGTTGGTGTAGATGTTGCACGGCGAGGTCTCGTCGGCGGTGGAGGGGACGAAAGCGTAGGAGGCGCGTGGGCGGATGCCGTAATAGACGCCCTGCAACATATCCGCCAATGCCCGTTGAAACTCCTTGAGCTTCGGGTGCGGGTTCTCGATGAGGCGGAACGTGCCGTTCGCCTTGGGCGCTTGGAAAGCGTAGTATTGCGGGTTGACCGCTTGTTCGCGCATCCAAGCTTCTTCCGTCATGGTGAGCGCGGCGATGGCCTTCACCGTGCGGGCTTTCACGAGCAACTGGCCCTTGGCCAGCACTTGCTGGGAGGTGAGTTTTTTGAACGACTGACGAAAGTATTGCATGACGTATTGAATTTGAGTGAAAAAAATGGTAAAAACTTAGGAAGGAGAGCAGACATTGAATTTTTGACAGGATTTACAGGATTTTTGGCGGCGAAGCCCCTCCATCTATCTTGTAAATCCTGTCAAAAACCTATAAGCCTGTCAACCGAGTCTTATACGCTTGGGGCTGCCTAAGTTTTTGCAAAAAATGAATGAAATGGCATGGTCGCTGGCAAGGATGCCAGCAACAGCAGCAATCGAGTCGCCAGATTTTTTAATTATTGAAAAAACCTCAACTTGTTATCGTTCACTACACTGGCTAGTGGCGGCAAAGCGCCGGACTGGAGAATGCGTCCAAAATGTTCGTTGCTCATCGGCATCACGAATAGCCTATCGGTGCGCTGGTTGATAGTGTTGGATAGTTCGCTGTTCAGCACCTTTATTTGCTTGCTCTTCAACCTTCCCAAAAACACGGACTTCTGCACCCGCGTCAGACCATAAAACTTGCAGCGTTTGGCCACGCGGTTTCTCACCTTGTTTTTACGTATGTCGTAGATAACCCAAGTATACATCTTTTGCAGCGTTTTGAGGCGCTTTAGGCCGTATGTGTTCCGTTCTCTTTTTCCAAAGCGGCCAGTTGGAGCAAGCGGCGGGCGAAACGCACTGCCGTCTGGCGCAAAAAGTATATGCGGCTGACTGTTTTTCCGTCGAGTGTCTCTTTTTTCTCCTCGTAAAATTCCCGAATACCCTCGGTGAGCAATTTTTTGCCTTCTTTGTTGAGTTGAAGCCCTCCTTCTATTGCCTCTGTGTGTTTCGACGTGATTTTTTTGCCGGAAAAAAGCCGGTACACGACGCGGTCAATCCACACGCGATATGGCTCCATGAAGTCGAACACCATGCTCTTCTGTCGGTAGTCGTCGCGATGCAGGAACCCGATATAGGGGCTGATGCCGGCCAGCAACAGCGCCCGCTCGACATCGGCTTGCAGCACAGCATACCCGTAGTTGAGAAAGCAATTGAAAGGGTCGCGGGCTGGCATACGGGAGCGCGTGTTGAACCGATATTCAATCGGCAGCAAATCGCTCAATGTCTTAAAGTACGTCTGCCCCGCAGCCCCTTCCAGCCCCCGCAAACTGTCGGCGATGTCGCTCACGCGCTTGCCATCGAGTGCCAGCACCTCCTTGCGCTTTTTCAGGATTTCTTGCGCGCCTTTGCCGAGCATCTCCCCCTTGCTTTCGTCGCGCCGGTTTTTGAGCTTTTCGAGAAAAGCCGATTGGTTTTCTAGTTTTTGCGCCGTCCAGTTTTTCACGAGCGCCACCGCTTGATGGCTGACACTGACAATGACCTGCGATTTCTGAACGGCAGGAGTGCTGTGGAGATCGAACCCGTAGCAGCGTCCCTTGGGCATCCCGTGCAAGTCGGCCACCAGCACGTCAACGTCGTGTTGGAGCGCCAGCAGCAGCGCCGCCGTGGTGACGACCACGCCATCTTGCAAGAGAATGGTCTTGACGGAGAGCGGCGAATGTGATTCTTGCTGCCGATTTTGTTGCTCGTCGAACCACGAGACCTCGAACATCTCGTCCTTAACGGAAACTTTTGAGCCATAACGCGTTACATGGATTTCCATAATTAAAAATTTTTGTGAACGATATACAATCCCGAGTGGCAACACGTCTCGCATTGCCGCTTGTCGGATTGTTTGTTTTCGGATGAGAATGTCTGCTTATTGGCCAAAGGATACAGGGATTCACGCTCGTCTCGGCCACTATATTGCCGTCAAGTGGATTGGATTCGGTGAGCTGTGCAAAATTGTTTCCCCTTTGTAAAGGGAGCTTGCTCGACTGTGGCGGTGAGAGGTCATAACCGATGCGTCATCGTGCCTCGAACGTCGGGAAAAAACTTTTCCGAGTGTAGATTAACGGCCTGCTTTCATTTATTATGAGACAAATGTATCGTCGGGTTGCAGACTTTGCAAAAGTTGATGCGCACTAAATGTCGCTGACGCGGAAAATTGTATACGGCTACGCGGTCGCTTCTGTACTCTTTATGCGGGTATTTTTTTCGCGCAATACCTGCGCAACAAAGAGATTGCAAAAAAATTATGCATATCGTTTGTTTTTGCTGTGTTGGGGGAATATATGTTGGCGAGAGCGGTGTTTGGGTGACAAAAATTCTTTCGGGACGCGGAAAATTTATGGCTTTTTCTCCTTGCATACGCACGCAAAATGGCTTATCTTGAAGCTGATTTGGAAAGAAAGGAGGGCTGGCACATGAAATAATCGTTATGTATAACTTGCGAGAAAAGCCCGTTTACAAATCCCTTTTTTGAAAACGCCTTCGAAAAACCGTTCAACACATTGCTTGTCAGACTATTATGACGCGGAAAACGCATCGTGACCGTTCGCATATATTGAAGATGAATTGTTATTTTGAAAAAAGCGCACATTTTTTTGCAAAAAAACTTGCAACGACGCGGGGGATTTTTCTACCTTTCACCTTGAATTACAAAATGCTTATTTCATTAGACCCGCTTCCAACCACTCTCCACTCAAATAGGGATTGCGACTGCAAGTAGGACACATAGGCTGAAAAAATTTGGTCTTCCAACCACTCTCCACTCAAATAGGGATTGCGACTTGCTGATGCTTCGCAGCCACTTGGCGTAGTTACCTTCCAACCACTCTCCACTCAAATAGGGATTGCGACGCGTAACCGAGTATGAAAACAATTAATTCCATAAACTTCCAACCACTCTCCACTCAAATAGGGATTGCGACTTGCTGTTGTCGTAGTTCGTGATGTACGTCCCCAACTTCCAACCACTCTCCACTCAAATAGGGATTGCGACAGGTTAACGCGTATTGGTAAACGTCGACAATTGCTTCCAACCACTCTCCACTCAAATAGGGATTGCGACCTCTTCGTCGAACACTTTTCCTTGAGGGTCGAGCACTTCCAACCACTCTCCACTCAAATAGGGATTGCGACTTGAGCAAGGGCACAATCATTTTATCCCTTTAACTTCCAACCACTCTCCACTCAAATAGGGATTGCGACTTCTTGCTTTGTTCGTACTGATACTTGCCAAACTCCTTCCAACCACTCTCCACTCAAATAGGGATTGCGACGCTGTGATGTTTTGGGTGATGGTTGTGCCGGTTTGCTTCCAACCACTCTCCACTCAAATAGGGATTGCGACCAAAATGCAGGGTTGCGCCAGTATACCCGAAACCCCTTCCAACCACTCTCCACTCAAATAGGGGTGAGATATATTTTCAACCAACAGAAAGTTGAAAAAAAATCACGCCGTCCCCCTGTTTTTTGTCTCGAAGCCGTTGTCGAACATGGATTCGTTCATGACTACTCCCAGACCTTGCGCAGTGGTTTGTGCGCCACTGCGATGAGGACAACTTTTGGCGGTTTACCCTTGTTTCTGAGTTTTTTTCGCAGTTCTATGCGAGATTTTTCCGCGCATTCGGTCGGGCTATATGGCTGTTTGTCCGCTCTTTTGCCTTTCTCTTCGCTGACAACGAGCATTTTTTGCTTCGAGGGGCAATTGTGTGACGCTTGAGGCATATCGGGTTTGTAAACCAGATACGCCTCGCGCATCGGGCTATCTGCTTGGTTGGGGGGGGGCGCTTGGGCGCGCCAACTAAAAGTTGGCGTTACTTTGTCCATGGATAGTGTCGGCGTGTTCGGTTTTTGGGGTGCCCCTACTAATGTTTATGTGTCTGTATTGATGTGTCAGCCGCCAGAAACCACCTCTATTTCATCCCCTCAAAGCCCCAATTTTTTCCATAAACGCTGTGAGAAATCGCCGTACACTTGCGGGCGCAAACCAAAATCGAGAGACAATCATGGCCGCCCATCTTCGACTGCTGTCCGTCGCTTTCGACACCCCTATCCACCCGTGGGAACTGCCCGCCTTTCGGGGCGCCGTGGCCGCCAAAGCCGGCTACGAGCACGAACTTTTCCACAACCACAACAACGAGACCGGGGGCTACCACTACCGCTTCCCGCTCATCCAGTACAAGCACAACCACGGCCGCCCCATGCTGGTGTGCCTCAACGAGGGCATCGAGGAGTTGCACCATTTTTTCTCGCAACCCGACTGGACGCTCAACCTCAACGGCCGCGCCACGCCCGTGCGCATCCACAGCCTCGACGTGCGCCAATGCTCGCTCGAGGTGCGCGAACGGCACGCCCGCTACCACATCCGCCAATGGCTCGCCCTCAACGAGGAAAACTACGGCCTCTACACGCGCTTGCCGGGGCTGCCGGAGCGCCTCATGCTGCTCCAACAGATTTTGCAAAACCAGTTGGTGAGCTTGCTCCACCAACTCGGCTGCGAAAAAGACGGCAGGGTAGAGGTGCGGGTGCAGCATCTCAAGGACGAGCGCTGGGTGAGCTACAAGGGGGTGAAAGTGCTGGCCTTTTCGCTGGAATTCACCTGCAACGTGGGTTTGCCCGATTTTGTGGGCATCGGCAAGGGGTGCAGCATCGGGTGGGGCGTGGTGCGTCGGCTGAGGGATGCGGCGGGGATTCCTCCCACATGACAACAAATGCGCGAGGTGTTGTTGGCAGGATGCCAACAACGGCAACAAATGCGCGAGGTGTTGTTGGCAGGATGCCAACAACGGCAACAAGGTGTTGTTGGCAGGACGCCAACATCGGCAACAACAAATGCGCGAGGTGTTGTTGGCGGGACGCCAACAACGGCAACAAGGGCGCTCGCTCTACCCATGTTTGATTGTGTTCGACTACTTTGTTCCGTTCAAGATGCGGTACTTTGCGCCATGCTGAACCTATGGTCAAAAAATCAACCCTTCCCCGAGCCTTTTCCCAGAGGCATGGTCATATTGGTGGACAAGCCTTTGGGGTGGACTTCCTTCGATGTGGTGGGCAAGGCGCGCTGGGCGCTCTCGCGGCGGCTTGGCACAAGAAAACTCAAAATCGGTCACGCCGGCACCCTCGACCCTTTGGCGACGGGCCTGCTCATCCTGTGCGTGGGCGAATACACCAAAAAAATAGAGACGTTTCAGGCGATGCCAAAGGCATACACCGGCACGTTCACGCTGGGGGGCACCACCGCTTCTTTCGACTTGGAAAAACCGGTGGATGCCATTTTCCCGACGGGGCACCTTGACGACGCGCTGCTGCAAGAAGCGGCGAAGCAATTCGTCGGCGACATCATGCAGTTGCCTCCCATGTTCTCCGCCGTGAAGGTGGATGGCAGGCGGCTCTACCAGAACGCCCGCACGGGCGAGACGGTGGAATTGCCCCAGCGTCCCGTTCGCATCGAGTCGTTTGAAATTGGTCCGCTGCGCCCCGTGCCGCCTGCCGAGCGCCGAGCGCCGTCCAGCGTTGGGAAAATCATGCTTCACGCCGACTATGCCGATGGCGTGCAGGTAGATTTTCGCGTGGTGTGTGGCAAGGGCACCTACATCCGCTCTTTGGCGCACGACTTTGGTCAATCCGTCGGCAGCGGGGCCTACCTCAGCAGCCTGCGACGCACGGACACGGGCGGCTTCTCGGTGGAAGCGGCGTGGGACATGGAGACGCTGGTGAAGACCTTGAGCGGCTCCCGATGAAATCTGTCCGTATTTGTCCAAAAACCAACTTTCCTATGCCGCTGAATGTCAGAGCCTTGCTACCTTGCTGCGGCAAATATCGGCTACATGAAACACCCCGTTTTTCTACTCCTTTTTTTGTGTGGCTTGTTTCCACTCGCCGCCCAGACGTTCCACCCCATCCCCGAGGCGCTTTTGGAGCAGGAAGTCGCCTTTGAGCAGGCCAATGAATGTTTTATTTATTTTGACAATCCCTCTGGCGACACGCTGCAATTGCGCTGGCGCCGCTTCGAGGTGAGCGTGCCGGAGGGCTGGGTGATTGATATTTGCGACTACGGCCTTTGTTATGCGGGCATTCCGCCCAACGGCACCATGAATCCCGTGCACGACACCATTCGCCCCTACCTGAAACTCGTCGTGCAGCCCGGCGTCACCGCTGGCTCGGCGTGGCTCTGGTTCAGGGTGTTTGAAAAGGACAACGATACCAATTTTGCCGATGTGTATTTCAGCCTTCACACGCCGGGCACCACATCCATTCCCGAGACCAAGCAACCGAGCTATCGTGTTTTTCCCAACCCGGCCTTCGATGTTTTATTTGTTGAAAACACTGGCAAGGGCAGAGATGGCGGCTGGCCCAGCATCATCAATCATGCAGGCCAAGCGGTGTGGTCGCGTCCGCTGGGGCAGGGCGAGCAACAGAGCATAGACATCAGCACTTGGCCTTCCGGCATTTATTATTTGAAGCAGGAGAGGCTCGTTCAGAAAATATTGGTGTATAAATGATGCGAAAAATGGGTTTATACCTTGATTCGCTAGGATTTGTTAGATTAACGTGATTGATGTTCTTGATTTTGAACAGATTGCGATTGCCGCTATGCCCAAAACCTAACGGCGCGAAGTATAAATCACTAAATAAACAAATCACCAAGCAGCCAAATCACCGACTTCTGAGATAGCCTCCCCTCAAACAACTCAAGCAACTCACTAAAATTTCGCTCGCTTTCGCAAACAGTTTCCAACATGAAGAATTTGATTGCCTTCTTGCTTTCTTGCCTCTCGCTGTCGGGTGTCGTCGCTCAGGTGGTGAACGAGACACAAGTCCGCGTCGTTTCCAAATCGGCTACCGAGACGATGCTGACGCTCACGCTGACCGGTGCCGACAAACACGCCGTCGGCACGCCACAAGGCGAGGCCTACACCATCTCCATTCCTCACGGCACCCCGATGCTGCAACTTGGCAAACCCGATGTGCCCAAATTTGCCACCGCACTGATGATTCCGGCGACGGGCAACATGGCCATAGAGGTGCAGGCTACCGAGTACAACGACTACCCCAATGTGGAAATAGCCCCCTCGAAGGGCGATTTGAAACGCAATGTGAACCCCGACTCCATCCCATACAAATATGGGGAGGTGTATGAGCAAGATGCGTTTTTTCCCGGCCAACTGGCTGATTTGAAGCAGCCGTTCGTCATGCGCGACGTGCGCGGGCAAGCCCTGTGGATTTACCCCGTGCAATACAACCCCGTGCAGAAAACATTGCGGGTTTACTCCAAAATCACGCTGCGCGTTCATTACAAAGGCGGGCAAGGGGAAAACGAATTGTTGTCTGCTCCGACACGGGGGGCAAGCCCCACTTTTGAGCAGGTCTATCGGAAATTGTTTTTGAATTACGAGGAAAGAACGCAGGGGCGCAGCGGCTTTGCGGAGCCTGAAAAAATGCTCGTCATCGCCAAAGACGAACTGCTGCCCGAACTCGAGCCGCTTTTGGTGTGGAAACGCCAAATGGGCATTCACACCATCGTGATGCCCCTCTCGGAAATAGGCTCGTCGGAGGCGGCGACCATCTACAACGTGACCAAAAACCACTACGAAAATGAAGGAATCACTTACCTGCTGCTGGTAGGCGATGAGAACGCCATCAAGTCGCAGATGCGGCCCAGTGGTGGCACGCTTTACACTTGCGACAACTGTTTCGGCTATATGGAAGGCGACGACCACTTCGTGGAGGTACTGGTGGGGCGCTTGCACGCGAGAAACCTCGAGGACATGAGAATCATGGTCAATCGCAATTTGAACTATGAAAAAACACCCCTCGTGGATGTGGATGCAAATTGGTGCGCCACAGGCATGGCTTCCTGTTCGAACGAAGGCGCGGGCTTTGGCGATGACGGGCAAGCCGACTGGGAACACGGCAACGAATGGAAAATCAAGCACTTGGCCGATGGCTACGAAAAATACTGGGAATTCTATGACGGCTCTCAAGGCAGTTTCTCCCCAACTCCCGGTGACGAAACCGCCGACAAACCCGGCAACCCGGTGAACACGTCGTTGGTGAGCTTGATGAATGGCCGGGGCGTGAGCCTTTACAACTACACAGGTCATGGCTGGGAACAGGGCTTGGTCAGTGGCAATTTCAACAACGATGCGGTGGCTATGCTGCGCAACACGCATCGCTACCCGGTGCTTATCGCGGTGGCTTGTTGCGCGGGCAACTTTACCAACGGAGAATGTCTTGGCGAGGTGTGGCAACGCGCCGGCGACCCTGCCACAGGCGAGGCTTGGGGCGGCATCGCGGGTTTCTTTTCCAGCGATTTTCAGAGTTGGTCGCCGCCAATGGAAGGTCAGGACGGCATGAATCAATATCTTGTGGATGCCGACGGCATCACGCTCCGCCCTTCGATTTGTGGCATGCTGGCCTACGGCAACGCGCTGATGATAGCGGCTTATGGCAACGGCGGCGAGGTGATGGCCGATTTTTGGAATCCATTCGCGGAGCCATCCACCATGCCACGCACCAAACTGCCACAGGTCTTGGCTGCGTCGCATCAGCCCGCTGCATTTGTCGGTGCCAGCAATTTGGCGGTGTATTCTCCCGTGGAAGGCGCATTGGCAAGCCTCTACTGGCAGGGGCAGACCCTCGCGGTGGCTACTGTGGAAAACGGCGTGGCCAATCTGAGTTTTCCGGCCTTGAACAACGTGGGCGATTTGACCCTCACGCTCACGCAGTTCAATTACATCCCTTACCAAAGCACACTCACCGTCACGCCCGCGAGCGGAGCCTTTGTCGTGAATCAGGCCGTTGCGCTGGACGACGCGGCGGGCAACAACAACCAACTGGCTGATTATGGCGAGACCATCAAGATGAACGTCAAGTTGGCCAATCTTGGCGTGGAAGTGGCGCAATCCGCCTCGGCCACCCTGAGCGTGGCGGATGCGAACGTGGTCATCCTCGACGGTTCGGAGTCGTTTGGCGATATTGGGCCGGATGCCTCGGTGGAAAAATTGGCGGCTTTCTCCTTCAAAGTCAATGACTTCGTGAACGATGGCCAAGTCGTGACCTTTACCATGCAGGTCAAATTCAACGATACCGCTGTTTTTGAAACGGTGGTGCCCGTCAAGTTGCATGCTCCCAAACTTTCCATAGGCTCCATCAAAATAGACGACACGCAAGGCGGCAACGGCGACGGCTACCTGCAAAGCGGCGAGACGGCCACCATCATCATCACCAACCTAAACACGGGCAACAGCGTCAGCCCCAACGCGCTCGGCTTCCTCAACACGAATTCCCCGTGGCTCGTCGTGAATGGCACGGCCTCGGTAGGGCCTATCGCGGCGGTGAATGGCTCGAGCGCGGCGAGTTTTCAGGTGAGCGTGCTCAACGATGCGCCCAAAGTGGTTCCGGCACATTTCCAATATCAGTTGGAGGCTGGCAACTACGGGAAAGAAGCCACTTTTGGTGCGTTCATCATCAACCCGATTCTGGAGACTTTTGAAAGCAGCAATTTCAACACCTACAACTGGGTGATGAGCGGCAACAAGCCCTGGGTGATTTCTTCGGCCAACCCTTACTCGGGGCTGTACAGCGCCCGCTCTGGCATCATCTCGCACAATCAGAAATCGGTGATGGAGCTGTCGCTGAAAGTTTCGGAGGATGGCAACATCTCTTTTGCGCGACGCACGCACTGCGAGCAAGAGTTTGATTTCCTGCGCTTTTCCATAGACGGCGTGGAAATGGGTCGCTGGAGCGGTTTGCTGCCGTGGGAGGAGGTTTCATTTCCAGTGTCGCCCGGCTACCACACTTTTACTTGGAGCTACGAAAAGGATGGGTTCGTGTCCGAAGGTCAAGACCGCGTGTGGGTGGATGAAATTTTGCTGCCGCCGAATGAAATCATCGTCAGCACCGACCCGACTGCGCCGCAGCGCGGCTTTGAGTTGAGCGTGCAGCCCAACCCTACCGCAGGCCCAGCCATGTTGAACATACATCTGGCTCGCGAGCAGTTCATCACCGTCGAGGTTTTCGACTACTTGGGCCGACGTGTTCGCTCCGAGCAATCGGAAACGCGCTTCCCGATGGGCGGGTTTATGCGTCCGCTTGACCTCAGCGGCCTCGCTTCCGGTGTTTACATGGTGCAGGTGCGCACAGAAAACGAATCAAAAGTGGTGAAGGTAGTGAAAGAGTAAAGTGCTGCTTTTTCGCAAAAACTTAGATAGAGGGTATAAGGCGAAGAGAGGGCCGTGAAACCGATTTTGGGTTAGACACTGTTCAAATGAGAATGAAATCAGCCTTCTATACCTCGTGCCGCCAAGTTTTCAGCATCGTCTAGGGTAACGTTTACTAAACTTTTGAAGTTTAGTAAACGTGATCTCATCCTTCCAACCATGCTGAAAACTTGGCGGCGCGAGGTATATCTAAGTTTTTGTTTTCACAAAAAATATCCCAATTTGCTCATGGCGAACAAATTGGGATATATTAGGATGACCTAAAAGCAACTTATAGTGGTGCTGACAAAGGGGTGTCATCAGCCAAAGCATGAGGCTGGTGATACCCCTCCGTCTACAAGTGCTACGACCTATCACCGCGTCCGGTCAATATCCCGTGAA
Organism: Saprospiraceae bacterium; assembly: GCA_026129545.1. Taxonomy (NCBI): domain Bacteria; kingdom Pseudomonadati; phylum Bacteroidota; class Saprospiria; order Saprospirales; family Saprospiraceae; species Saprospiraceae bacterium. The sequence continues at coordinate 1,410,833 of JAHCHX010000001.1, read as the reverse complement.
ATGGTGGGGGGCAAATTTTCCTTCATCAGGCGTGGCACTAGTTAGGATTACAACAGGAATAGTATGCGCTACCACATGTAACAGAGCATCCAGGGTCTGTGGATGTGGCTCCAATGGAGCATGCCGTAGAGCCAGCCCCTCCAGATTCGCAATTCGGCGGATTTGTGGAAGTCACATCAACGCAGACGCAAGATGATGCTCTTACCATAAGTTCCTTTTCACTATTCAACCCCTTGTAGTCAGAAGGCCCTGTGTCCCTATTCCATCTAAATGATAATCCATAACCAATTCCTGACCAAGAAGAAGCTATTTTTTGGATTGTTTCATGTCCTTTTCCCTCTCCAATTGTGAAAGTATAAATTTCTCCTTCTTCAGTTTGAACGGCAATTGCTTCTCTGAGGTAAGCAACGGTCACACGACCCAACTCCTTCTGAACGCTTGATGATAACTGGATACCTTGCCCAAGAAAAATGTCATTAGTGGAAGCACCGTCTTTCCGAAGGAAAAACAGGACTTCTTTCGAGGGTAGCGTCATAATAGTCATATCTCCCTCTGTGAGAATTGCTTTTTCATGTTCGAGCACTTTTCCAGAGTTGTAACTAACCACCATTTTTTCTAGGGTAATTGCATCGGGAGTTGGAATTGCCTTCGAAGTCTCCTTAGTACAGGAAGGAAAGGTGTACGCTATAATATTCAGCATACACAAAGCTATAACGGTAATTCTTAATGCTCTCATAATTTTGAAATGTTTTTAAAAAATGATGAAAAATGTTGATACTGCAAAATTATAGGAAATAAAAAAAAAAACAAGTTTCTGGGTTTTTTCTATTATAATGCACCGCACCATCAAGTCTTCAGCATGGGGCTTTGTTGCATGAACATTATTCCTTTGGCAAAATAGCCTTTTGAGTGGAAATTGTTTATCGAAACGAGCATTTTTTTAGAATGATTTTTCAAAAATGCGCTATCGCCAAATTTAATTTATCCATGCAACAAAGCCTCAGCATGGTAAAAAATACAATCTACTAGAAATATACCTCGCGCCGTCAGGTTTTGTGCATTCGCTTGGCGACGTTTACTAAACTTTGAAAGTTAAGTAAACGTATTTTCGGTTTAGACCATGCACAAAACCTAGCAGCGCGAGGTATAAATGAGAGCAATAATGGCTATTTCAGCCTCGCTTGGTGTTACCCTCTGCCTCGCTTGTGTCTTTTGACCAAGCGCACTCGCGTGAGGTCTCCCGCCACCATTACCTCAACCAACCCAACTCCATCAACAACTCCGCTGTCTCCTACATCCCCCTCACTTATGGTCAACGCAAATCAGCCCCGTCCGCTTCACTTGGCTGGCCAAGCCCTCAAAATAGGTTCTGACAAGATGGTTTTGAACAAACGGCGCTCGCAATCCTTTGAAAATCATAAAAATCAATCAAGGCTATCCTAAAATCCTCTTTAATCTGGGTATAGCTTCCTGCTGGCAGCTTGTTTTCCCATCCTAATGTTGCGACAAACACTGCTGCCACCGCCAAGCATCTCTCAATGCTTCTTCCACTTCTCTTTTGGCCGACCAATCCAATTGTGTCCGAATTTTGCTCACGTCGGCATACACGGCAGCCACGTCGCCCGGCCGGCGCTCGCCGATGCGATAGTTGAGCGGCTTTCCGCTGACCATCTCGAAGGTTTTGACCAATTCCAACACGCTGACACCTCGCCCCATGCCTACGTTGAACACCTCGTAAATAGTTGGTTCATTTTGTTTTAGTAAATACTGCATGGCGGCGACGTGCGCCTCGGCCAAGTCCATGACGTGAATATAGTCGCGCAAGCAAGTACCGTCCGGGGTTGGGTAGTCCTGACCAAACACTGTCAGCATCGGGCGTATGCCGGCCGCCGTCTGCGTGATGAAAGGCACCAAATTGTTGGGCACACCTAAGGGCAGCTCCCCGATGTGGGCGGAAGGGTGCGCCCCAATGGGATTGAAGTAGCGCAGCGAGATGGCTTTCAGCGGCTTTTGGGCGGCTGCCACATCGCGCAGGATTTCCTCGCCAATCAACTTGGTGTGACCATAGACGGACGCAACTGGCTGTTCGGGGGTGTCTTCCGTGACGGGCAGTACTTTGGGTTGGCCATAGACGGTGGCAGAGGACGAAAAAATGAGGTTGGGGATGCCATGTTCGAGCATGGTCTGGAGCAGCACAATGAGCGAGCCGATGTTGTTGTCGTAGTATTTCAACGGCTCTTGCATGGATTCGCCCACTGACTTGAAAGCAGCGAAATGTATCACCCCATCAATTTTTTGCTCTCTAAAAACCCGCGACAACACGGACGGAGCGTGGCAGTTTTCTGCATAGCAGCGGGGTTGTTGTTTCAGAATTTTTTCCAAACCCTGCAAGACGCGGCGGTCAGAATTGGAAAAATCGTCGAGGATGATAGGGGTGAACCCGGCTTCGGCAAGTGCGACGACGGTATGCGAGCCAATGAATCCGGCTCCGCCGGTGACAAGAATGTTCATGTATGATACTCGTGTTTGTTGATAATCGGTTTTGCAATGACGGTTAGTCTAAGGGGATGGAGCAGTCGGGCGCAGGTTCCGGGCTTTGTAGTGTTCTTTGGGCAGCTCGCGCAAAATCGCCGCCGCTTTTTCTGGGCTGATGTCGCGTTGAGGTCCAGCCAGCATCTCGTAGCCTACCATGAATTTTTTGACCGTTGCCGAGCGCAGCAAGGGCGGATAAAAAACCATGTGCCAATGCCATGCCGGATGAGCGTGCTCATCCGTGGGAGCCTGATGAATCCCCGCCGAATAGGGGAACGATACCTCAAACAGGTTGTCATAGCAAACAGTAAGCCGTTTGTATGCTTCTGCAAATGATTCGCACTCGGCATCGTTCATGTCGGTGATGCGTGGCATGGCGCGTTTGGGTACCAACATCGCCTCGAACGGCCACACCGCCCAATAGGGCACCAGCGCGACAAAGTGCTGGTTTTCAAAAAGTATGCGCGTGCCCAAACTCAGTTCCTGACGCCAATAATCTTCCAACAATGTGCGCTCGTGTTTCCTGAAATAACGCGCCTGGTGCTGTTGCTTTTTCAGGGGTTCGTTGGGGATGTGTGCCTGTGCCCAAATCTGCCCGTGCGGGTGTGGGTTGGAGCAGCCCATTGTTTCGCCTTTGTTTTCAAAAATTTGCACATACCGGATGAACGATTTGGAGCCTAATTCCGCGTATTCCCGTCGCCATAAATCAATAACCCGGCGAATGGCTGGCAAATCCATTTCAGGGATGGTCAAATCGTGGCGCGGCGAAAAACAAACCACCCGACAGATGCCCCGTTCGGGCGCGGCACGCAAAAGCCCTTCGCGAGTGTCAAAGAGCGGGGTGGAAGAGGGAGCAGGCGACTCCAACAAGGCAGAGAAATCATTCGTAAAGGCGTGAACGTCTGTATAGTGAGGATTTCGCTGACCGTTGGCCCTGATATTGCCGGGGCAGAGATAGCACGATGGGTCGTGTGCGAGGCGGCGTGTATCGGGCAGTTTTTCCACTTGGCCTTGCCACGGGCGATTGGCTCGATGGGGCGACACAAGCACCCATTCGCCCGTGAGGGGATTGAAGCGCCGATGCGGAAAATCTGTGTTGAATAATACCTCATTCATATCTCTTCCCGAATAAGTGGCGTGGAATAGACCATTTCAACGCCATCTGTGATTTCGACGGGGTAAAATTTTAGGTTTTTTCCCCAGTGTTTCAAATAGGAAACCTGTATTTTTTCTTGAAAACCCACAACAGCATCTCGACGGACAAGGTTGAGCGTGCAACCGCCGAACCCGCCGCCCATCTGTCGGGCACCTAACACATCGGCTTCGCTGCGTGTTTCGTCCACCAAAAAATCGGTTTCCGGGCAGGTGACCTCGTAATCGTGCTGCAACCCTTCGTGCGACTGGTATAGCAAGTGGCCGAATAATTCCAAGTCGTTGTTTTTTAGGGCGTTGCAGGCTGAGATTACCCGCGTGTTTTCCTCGATGACAAATTTGCAGCGTTGAAACACGCCATCGCGCAGGCGTTTTTTTTCGGATAAAAGCATCGCCAGAGTCACGTTGCGCAGGCTGCGGATGTTTGGAAAAATAGTTGAGAGTGCTGTCACGCCTTCTTCACATTCGCTTCGGCGGGTATTGTACGCTGAATCCACGAGTTGGTGTTTTACGCCAGAGTCGCAAAGCACGAGCGCATGGTCGGGCATACGGATAGGGAAGTACTCGGCCTCGAGGCTGCGACAATCGAGTTTTATGGCGTGATTCGCCCGCCCCATGAGCGAGGCGAACATATCCATGATGCCGCAGTTCATGCCGACGAAATTGTTTTCGGCGCGTTGGGCAAGCCGGGCGAGGGCAGGGCGGTCTAGACCGAGACCAAAAAGTTCGTTGAGCGCAAACAGTATCCCGCTCTCCACCGCCGCTGAACTGGAAAGCCCTGCGCCAGTGGGTATGTTGCCGCCAAGCGTCGCATTCACCCCTCCCAATGTATGTCCGTCTTTCAACAGTTCATCAAAGGTGCCGAGCAAATAGTTGGGCCAATGTTGCTCGGTTTTTAGCAAGTGTCGGATAGTGCCTGAAAATGAATCCTGGAAATCGAGTGCCTGAAAGTGAAGCGCCTCGTCGCTGCGTGGCGATACCGCCAACCATACGGCCTTGTCAATAGCGGCTGGCAGCACGAAGCCTTCGTTGTAATCGGTATGTTCGCCGATGAGGTTGATGCGACCGGGAGCGCGGACGACGAGCGAGGGGGCGTGCCCAAAACAATGTCGGTGCGCTTGGAGGATGGATTCCAATGAAGTGATGCTGTTCATGTTCGGATGATGCAGGGCAAAGAAAGTCAATCAATCGTCAATGAATACTTAAAGATTCAGAGGCAAGTATGTTTTCATCTTTGTTTGTGTTCATTGTAAGTAGTATGGCGGATTTGCAAATCCGCCATACGCATTGGGAGCCAATTGTTTGTATCAAAAATAGGTTTGCTTAATTTTGGCGAAGCACTTATGTCCTAAGGTGTTTGAATTCAGAATGTAATTGTATGTGGAGCGATTTGATGGGCTGCCAAAAACAAATTTCATTGCGTACTTTCACCGCGAAGTAAAAGCATTTTTCAAAACAACTACCCAATCTTATGAGCCGATTGTTCGCCTTGTTATGCTATCTGCATCTGTCAACTTTCCTTTTTTCGCAGATTTCTGAACCTCCACTTCCGCTGCCCACGCCGGCCCAACTCGCGTGGCACGACACGGAGTTCTACCTCTTTTTTCATTTTGGGCCAAACACATTTACCAATCTCGAATGGGGGCACGGAACGGAGCCAGAAGACGTGTTCAATCCGACGGACTTGGATTGCGACCAATGGTGCCGCATCGCCAAACAAGCCGGTGCTCGCGGGGTCGTTATCACGGCCAAGCATCACGACGGATTTTGTCTGTGGCCATCAAAGTATTCCACGCACACGGTTCGAGAGAGCAAATGGCGCGACGGAAAGGGCGACGTGCTGCGCGAGCTCTCGGATGCCTGCCGCCGACACGGACTCAAGTTCGGAGTCTATCTCAGCCCATGGGACAGAAATCACCCGCAATACGGCACTCCCGAATACAATGATGTCTATGTCAACACGCTGACTGAATTGCTGACCAACTACGGCGAGTTGTTTGAGATTTGGTGGGACGGGGCGAATGGAGAAGGGCCAAACGGCAAAAAGCAGGAATACGATTTCCACCGTTTTGAGCGCGTGGCCGCACAATTGCAGCCCGACGCGGTGATATTTAGCGACATCGGCCCCGGCTGTCGCTGGGCTGGCAACGAGCGAGGGTTGATTTTGACCGAGACCAACTGGGCCACCCTCGATACGGCTGGATTCCAACGTGGCTTGGGCGCGCCACCGGAGGACACGCTCAATCAGGGCAACGTCAACGGCCAGCTTTGGCTGCCTGCGGAGTGCGATGTGAGCATCCGCCCCGGCTGGTTTTACCACCCCGAGGAAGATGATAAGGTGAAGACCCCGGAACAACTCTGGGATATCTATTTGAAATCAGTAGGAAGAGGAGCAAATTTGATACTCAATGTGCCGCCCGACCGGAGGGGGCGCATCCATGAGCGCGACTCGGCATCTTTGGTCGCTTTTGGACAAAAATTGAGGGAGGCTTTCCGTCACAATCTGGCTGAGGGGCGCCCCTGCCGTTTGGGCAATGGCCGCCATTGGTTCGATGCCGGCCTGACGGATGTCAACCAGAATACTTTTGCCGAGTTTGAAATCGTGCCGGGCGAATCCTTTCTCGAAATTGATTTGAAAAAGAAAAGGAAAATCAACACGCTGCTGCTCCGAGAAAAAATCAGCACACATGGCCAGCGCGTGGAAGCATTTAAAGTGGAGGTGTTTGAAAAAGGGGGCTGGAGAGAAGTGGCAAGCTCCACCACCATTGGCGTGCGAAAAATCCTCGTGTTCCCAGAAGTGAAAACTTCCAAAGTGAGGATTGCGATTTTGGCTGCCAAAGCGCCGCCTGTCATCAACGATGTGCGGATTTATCGCATAAAGTCTTGAAAAAGCGGGGGTTCTAAGGTTCTGTATCCGTAGGGCGGTCGTCAGAAAGTCCGTAGAAAGCAGTGATGGTGAGGGCAAGAAAAAGAATGAAATAGGTCGTCATCGCAGAGGGAGAGGGGAGGTGTAAACCGATAGTTGAGTGTGGATTGAAAAAACGAATGGTGAACTTTCGCCGTCCCTTATTTAGCATAAACTATGCCACAAGTAAGGTAGGCACATTCTGCCTGAAAAAGCGAGAGCCACCCCATGTAACGCTGGGATGGCTCTCGTGTTTGCCGCGTTTTCCCTTTTAAATTTGAAGTATAATTGGCGTTTGCCACAAAGCCTCGAAGAAAAAGTGCTCTTCAGCCCTTCGTGGCCTTTGCGACTTAGTGGCAAAATAATCAAGCCTTTGCAACTTTCTTGGAAGGCTTGGCTTTGTCTTCGGGCTTTGGCTCAGGAGCGACCACTTTGCCTTCGAGTGCCTGACCCTTTGTCAAATCCACCACCAAAGAGGATGCGACGAAAATGGAAGAGTATGTGCCGAACAAAATGCCCACCGTGATACCGAACGCAAAGCCTTTGATAGCGCCGCCGCCAAAGAAGAACAACAAGAACACCACGATAAAGATGGTGCCTGAGGTGATGATGGTGCGGCTCAGTGTGGTGTTGATGGCTTTGTTGAACACCTCTTCTTTCGGGCGGCCGGGATATAGGCCGAGGAATTCGCGGATTCGGTCATACACAATCACCGTGTCGTTCACCGAAAGACCAATCACCGTCAGAATACAGGCAATGATGGCTTGGTCAATTTCCAGAGAGAAGGGCACAAGACCGTGCAGCAAGGTGAAGAAAGTCAGCGTGATAAGCACGTCGTGCAACAAAGCCAAGACTGCGCCCAACGAGAATTGCCACTTGCGGAATCGAATGAGCAAGTAAAGAAAAATGAGCGCCAATGCCCATGCGCCTGCCTTGAAAGAGGAGTCGCGGATATCGTCGGCCACTGTCGGCCCGACTTGGCTGGACGAAGTAATGTGCGTGCCTGCTGCATCCGTCTTGATGAAATTGGAGTCGGTCCGAATGCCAGCCGCTTCGAGCCCCTCCCGGAGTTTGGCCACCACTCTGTCGTTCACATCCTTGCTTTGGTCATTGATGAGGTAGGATGTCGTGATGTTGTAGGTGTTCTGCGTATTGACGGCCTTTATGACGGGGTTGCCACCAAACGCCTGCGTGAGCGGGCCGCGCAATTGTTCTATTTCCACAGGCTGTTCAAACTGAACGTTGTAGGAGAAACCGCCCTTGAAATCAACGCCCAACTCGAAGCCGCGCATGATGAACGAAATGATACCAATGATGATGATGGCACTGGAGAACATATACGCATACTTGCGTTTGCCAATCCAGTCATAGTTGGCGCCCACCAGCCACTTTTCCGACCATGGGAAACTGTAAGCGAGGTCTTTGCCGCGCTCTATCCACCAATCGGTAATCATGCGCCCTACCAAGACTGCGGTGAACATGGAGCTAAAAATACCCACGATAAGCACCGTGCCGAACCCTTTGATGGGGCCGAGACCAAAATACATCAAGACAAAGGCAGTGAGCAGGGTGGTGGCGTTGGCGTCGATGATGGCGGGCAGCGCGCGCGAGAAGCCAGTTGCCACGGCTTTGGCCATTGTCAGCCCCGCCCGCAGTTCTTCTCGAATACGCTCGTAGATGATGACGTTTGCATCCACAGCAGTGGCCAATGTCAGCACGATACCGGCAATGCCCGGAAGGGTCAGTACCGTACCCATGGAGGCCAAAGTGCCGATGATGAAGAACAGGTTGGCCAACAACGCGATGACACTCACGATGCCTCCTTTGTTGTAGTAGGCTATCATGAAGACGCAGAGCAAAGCCACCGACAACAACATCGTTATCAAGGACTTATTGATATTGTCAGCACCCAAAGAGGGGCCTACCTGACTTTCTTGCACGATGCGGGTGCCTGCGGGCAACTTGCCCACTTGGAGAATGTTGGCCAAGTCTTTCGCTTCCTCTACCGTGAAATTGCCTGTAATGGAGGAGTTGCCACCCGTAATAGGGTTGATGACACGAGGGGCGCTCACCACTTCGTCATCAAGGACGATGGCGATTTCGCGGTTGCCAGCGTTGGCCGCTCTGGTCGTCATGTCTGCCCAAATACGCGCTCCGTCGTTGTTCATGGCCAAGCTGACAGTGACCTCGCCACTGCTGGGGTCGGGTTGTTCGCTTGCGCGGGTCACTACGGAACCATCCAAACGGGGCTTGTCGTCGTTGCCGACTTTCCGAATGCCATACAGCTCGTATTTGCCGATGGTGGTGCTGCCAAACCCCTTGTCCTCTTCCGCTTTCTGGCTCCACCGAAACTCAAGGCTGGCGGGGAACAGTTGTTTGATTTCGGGACGTTGGAGGTGTCTGTCAATGGTCGAGATTTTGTTTTTGTCGGCATAGCCCAACACGGCACCCGTGGTGTTGCTTCCCAAAGTCAGCAACGAGAGCAAGGGGCCGCCGCCTTCCTGCGAAGAGGGAGGAGCGTCCACGATGCGCATTTCAGGTGTCTGCGACGAATCTGGTTGGCCATCCGCGCCAGTTGGATACACATATAAGGTGTCCTTGCGTGCGCCCACTTGATTGGTAGTGTCGCCGGAAAGCAGCCTGCGCAGTTTAAGGTCGGCATCTATGAAGCGTTGCTGGAGGTTGTCGTCGGTGAGGCGATATGTTTCCCAAAACTCGAGCTTTGCGGAGCGTTGCAACATTTCGCGGGCACGCTGGGGGTTGTCAATGCCGGGCAATTCCACCAAAATCAAGTCGCGGGCAGCGTCGAGGCTGACGTTGGGTTGCACCACGCCCAATTTGTCAATCCGCTGTTTGAGGCGGTTGTAGGTTTCTTTCACCGTGTTGTTGGCGAGCTCACGAATGACGCGCACCACATCGGCATCGGGCGACTCGAAGTTGATTTGCCCTTTGAGCGCCTCGTTTCGGGCGAAGATAGAGGCAAGTGGCTTGCCGCCGCTGCTTTCTTTCCATGCTTGGGCAAACATGCTAATGAAATCGCCTTGCTGTGTGCGAAGCTGTTCGTCTGCCTTGCTGAGTGCCTGCGCAAATGCGGGGTCGCTTGTGTTTTGCGCAAGGCTTTTCAAAAAGTCGTTCAAATCCACTTGCAGCAGCACGCTCATGCCGCCTTTGAGGTCGAGGCCAAGCGCCAGCTGGCTTTTCTTCAGGTCAGCGTAGGTGAATTTTTTAATCAGTGGAATGCTGAATACCGGTTCGGAGGAAAGAGAATCCAGGTAGCCAGCGTAGCATTGACGCCAAGTGACGGCTTCGTTTTTGGAACAGTCATCAGCATAGCGTTCTGCCGCCTTCTCGATATTGTTGGTCGGAATGGTCAGCGAGAACTGGTACAGACACACTAAGGTCAGCGCAATGAGGAAGAATCGGACAACGCCTTTGCCTTGCATACTTTCGATGTAGTAATTTGCGAAAAATGTTTTTACGAATCTTTATTTTCGGCATGATGCCTTGAAGCATACCCTCCGAAAAAAGTGCGCAAATATAGGGACATTGCTCGAAACCAAAGGGGGCGACGGAAAAATCGTTCAGAATCTTGTGAAACTTGCGTGAATGTGGCACAACCGCTTCGAGCGCATTGACAAACCAACAATCCCGCAGGCGGTCATGTCCACATCTGCGCCGCGACGAGATTCAGGCAGGCCAGAAATACAATATCAGTGGCACCCCGAGCAGCAGTATCAGAATCTCCAAAGGCAGCCCCATGCGCCAGTAATCGGTGAATTTGTAGCCTCCCGGCCCCATTACCAAAGTGTTGGATTGGTGGCCGATGGGTGTTAGGAATGCGCAAGATGCGCCCAGTGCCACCGTCATCAGAAATGGGTCAACCGACGCGCCCAAGCCATTGGCTACACTGACGCTGACGGGTGCCATGAGCACCACAGTTGCCGCGTTGTTGATGATGTCAGACAGGAACATGGTGACCACCAAGAGCACGGCAATCATGCCCCACACGGGAATTTGGTCACCCAATCGCAGTATTTGGGCGGCTATTAGGTTGGAGCCGCCTGTCGTCTCCAACGCAGTGCCGACAGGCAGCAATGACCCCAGCAATACGACTACTGGCCAGTCAACACTCGTGTATATTTCCCTCACAGAAATTACTTTGGTCAAAACCATCAGCAAGGCGGCCAGCGTGAAGGCTATTTGCACCTGTGTGACATTGGTGATGATGAGAAAAAGCGCCAAGGCAAAAATGGACAGCGCCAACACGATTTTTTGCGGCTTTTCGATGATGTACCCCCGGTCGGCCAATGGCAGACACCCCATATCGTTCAATGTGTCGTGGATTTTGTTCGCGTCGCCCTGAAGCAACAACACATCACCAGCCCTGAATATCACATGGTCGAGTCGCCGACGGATTCGACTACCCTGACGGGATATGGCCAGCAAATTCACACCATAGCGCGAGCGCATCCGAAGCCCAGCGGCTGTTTGGTTGAAAATGGGCGCGTTGGCCATCACCACCACTTCCACGGTAGTGATATGCTCTCCTCCAATCGTCTCGTCGTCACTGCTTTCCCCTTTGCCTACCAATTTGCCCTTGCTTTTTTCCACGAAGGTTTTTAGTTCCTCCGAATCCGCTTCTATCGTGACGATGTCGCCCGGGCGTAGCACCATGCTCATGTCCGGCGCGTGGATGAGGTGATTGTCGCGCACAATGCGCAACACTTGAACATCACATTCGGTGAGACCGCCTATTTCGCTGAGGGGATGTCCATTGAGTTTCGACTCTTCTGTTATTTCTATCTCTGTAATATAGTCTTCTATGTTGAACTGTCCTTTGTCTTGTTCCTTGCTGCCTCTTTCAGGCAACAAGCGCCAACCTATTACTGAGATAAATGCAAGCCCAGCAACAGAAAGTCCCACCCCAACGTAAGCAAAGTCGAACATCTGGAAAGGTGTCCCTAATGTCTCTTGTCTAAAAGCGGCTACTATTATGTTCGGTGGTGTGCCTATCAAAGTCGTCATGCCGCCCAATAGTGAGGCGAAGGCTATTGGCATCAGGATATAGGAAGGGGAATGCTTGCTTTTGTTGGCTATGTGTATGGCTACTGGCATCAATACTGCCAAAGCGCCCACATTGTTCATAAACGCAGAAGCAACACAAACTATGGCGGATAGCACAGCAATTTGCAGCACAAGGCTATCGCCCAATTTCATTACCCAATGGCCTATTACATCTACGAGGCCGGACTTCTGCAAACCATTGCTTACTATCAATATAACGGCAACTGTAATGACAGCCGGATGCGCAAAGCCCATGAACGCTTCGTTGGCAGGCACCACTTGCGTGAACACCAATACCAATAGACAAATAATAGCAACGATATCGTGACGAATTTTACCCCACGCAAACAAAATCAGTGCGAGGGCCAAAGTTGAAAAAACGATTGTTTGTGCCATTATTAAGGAGTATAGACGAGCTTGCCGTTTATTGTTTTTTCACCAGTTATTTCATAAAAATAAGTGCCAGCGGCGGAAAAAACATCTGCCGCAATGAATATCCTTTCCGCACCTGCCACAGTGCGTTGCAACACAAGGCGGCGCTCTTGGTCAAAAACGCTTAGGGTGGCATCAGCTTCCATGCCTTTTGTTTCAAGCCAAACGCCTGTGGCACCAAAAGGGTTGGGCCACACACGCACGGATGGCGACTGCAAAGTAGGGGCGACTTGCATTTCCAATACGGGCTTTAGGCTCGTCCCATCTGGTTGGAAAGCAAGCGAACGGGTGGGGGACTCGTCCAGTTGCAAGCTGCGGTGCATGGTTCCATCGGATTTTGCTTTGAAGACGACCCTGAAAAGGGGCTTGGGCGCTTGGTTTGTATGCAAAGGCTTTTTTATTGCGCTCATGTTTTCAAAGCAGGCTGTCAAAATACCATCGGCTACTCGGTGAGTGCCAAAATTTTCGCTCGTCAATCCCGGTAGAAGCGGTTCCACTTTCAAAAAATCCAACTTATCGGTGTCGAAACAGAGGGTAAACTGTATGCCAGCCAATTCGTCAACGGCTCCGCTTAATTCGGCCACCGCGATTTTATCTTTCTCGAAATCAATTGTTTGATAGTAAACAGGCCACTCGCCCGAGATGCGCTCCTCCGCCGCGCCGGACAAGTTGGCAATGGCCGAGCCGTTCACGTCGCCGACCTTGATGGCCGTAAAATCCAGCCCGTTGACAGATGCGTCTTGCACAAAGACTTCGAGGTTTTCGGGAAAATGGGTTTGGAAAGGGTTGGCTTGGTTGGGGAAGAGGAAGGACTTGGGCACAAAACGCCAAGAGGTGTTGTTTGAGATAACCGTGTCAATGCCAAGAATGAGTTTGCGCAACGTCACAATGTCGAACGTCGTCACGGAATTGCTTTTGTTTGCATCGGCGGCAATTATTTTATAGGGCGAGTTCAGGGGTTCCAAACCGAGTATGTGCTTGGAAATCAGCACTAAGTCAAACGTGCTGACCCCATTGAGCGGAGTGTCGTCTCTGTAAGGGGCAAGCGTGTAGGATTGGCAGCCCGGCACGTTGGCGAGGCCGAAAACGCCGCTTGCGTTGGTCGTTTGGCCATTCACGTCCGTGAAAGCCACCCCTTCGCCTGCTTCTGTTTGTATAGCTCCGCCTACGTTGACCAATGCGGCGGGTGTTTGCAGAAAGACCGAGTCGAGCGGGAATGTCCAAATACCTCGCGCATATGTGGCTGCCACGAGTTCCTTGCGCACGGGGTTATGTTCCAAATCGAACACGGGGACAAAGGGTATATTGCCACCCAATCGTCCCCATGAGCCACCCCCGTTAAGGGTGAAATATACGCCCGCATCAGTTGCCGCAAAAAGGATAGAGTCGGCGTGTTGGGGCAGGATGAGCAAGTCGTTGACCGGTATTTGGGGAAGGTTGCCGGAAATGTCCTTCCACGACTGCCCGTTGTCATCGGAGCGATGAACGTGGGGTATATAGTCGTTGTCGCGGAAGCCGGAATGACTGACAAAAATGCGGTTGGGCAGGGTCGTGGAGCCATGCACGGAAGTGACATATCTGTCTGGCAGGCCGTCGGTTATGTTGACCCAGCCTGTATTAGGCTCGCGCCGCCACACATTGCCATCGCTTGTGCCCGCATAGAGTTTTTGCGGCAATACGGGCGATTCGTTGAGGGCAGAGATGGTATGGAAACGCGGCCCATAAATGATGCCATCGGTCAAATCGCCAGAGATGGGCGACCAGATGTTGCCATCGGAGGAAGCATAGACACGAAAAGTGGCGGCATATTGGATGTCGGGATTATGGGCGCTCATGAAATAGGGGGTGTCCCAGTTGCAGCGGTCCCCCGTGCCAAGACAGGTTTTGCCTGTTTGCCATGTCGCGCCGCCATCGGTGGTTTTGTTGATGCTGCCATTTTGAATTTCCACCCAGTAGGTGTTGGGGTCGCTGGGGTGAAACACGCTGCGAAAGCCATCGGCAGGATAGACACTTGCCCAGTTGTTGATGGCCGTGCCATTGCCTTTGTTGATGCCGTTGTCCTGCGCACCGCCCCAATAAACGTTAGGTGTGTGAGGGTTGTAGTTGGTGTGGTAGAATTGCGTGGTTGGCAGGTTGTTGCAGCGTATCCAATAGGGTAGGTTGAGTTCTTTTCGATACACACCCCCGTCGTTGGCCCAATATCGCCTGCCGGAAGGGGTGAACGCGAGGTCGTGGCTGTCTGCGTGTCCGCCAGCTGCTGTCATCCAAGCGGAGCCGTTGGCGGCTTTCCGCCACATGATGATGGCATGAAAGTAGATTTCCTCGTCGTCGTCGGGGTGTAAGTCTATTTTGCCAAAATACCAGCCAAAATCGGCGCATTTGTCTTCCAAGGCATCAATGTTGACAGATGTCCACGACGTGCCGCCATTGGTGGTTTTGTAAAGTCCGCCCGGCGTGGAGAGCGAATCAATGTAAACGACGTACAATTTGTCGGGGTTTTGAGCGGACATAGCCAACCCGGTGCGGCCCATGATGCCAGTAGGCAACCCGCCGCCGAGATGCGTCCAAGTAGCGCCTCCGTCGGTGGTTTTATAGACACGGGCATGAGGGCCATAAATGACCGACTCTTGATTGTTGCGAATGCGGTCCCAAAAAGAAGCGTACAGTATTTGCGGGTTGTTTGGATTGATGACAAGGTCGCTCGCGCCAGCCTGATTGCTCACAAAAAGCACCTGTTGCCAAGTGAGGCCGCCATCCGTTGTTTTGTAAATCCCGCGCTCGTTGTCGCGCATAAAGGGGTTGCCCATGGTGGCGACGTATATGATTTTGGGGTTGGTGGGGTCAATCTGAATTTTTGACACGATGCCCTGTTGCTCCAATCCAAGATATTGCCAAGTATCCCCCGCGTCGGTGCTTTTGAACACGCCATCTCCGTTGAACACGATGGAAGGGATATTGGGGTCGCCGGTGCCGGCGTACACCACGTTTGGATTGGTGGGGTCAAAGACAATGTGACCAATGGAGAGTTCGATATGTTCGTCGAACACGGGTTTCCAGTTGATGCCGCCATCCGTGCTTTTGAAAATACCCCCGGCGGAAAAGCCCGCCAACACTGTGTACTCGTCGTCGGGTTTTACGGCAAGGGTGTTGACGCGCCCTCCGATATTGGCAGGCCCTTGCAGGGTCCAGTTGGTGGTGTTGCCCACGCACCCCGTGCCATTGCGTTCCTGCACGGCCCATTCTGCTTCGCGGGCAGCGTTGATGGCTTTTTTCCAGCCTTTCCAATCAAAATCGCGGTCGGGGAAAGAACGCTGAAAGGCAAATTGGTCATAAGGTTCCGACTTTTTTTCAAGTCTGCTGCCAACCGGAACACTCGATTTTTGACAGGAAAAAACACACAGCAAGATGAAGACGTAGCAGTAAATGTGTCGCATGGAACGGATTTTTTTGATTAATGCTTCGCAAACCTACATAAAAGCCCAAATATGCGCTCGACAAAGCGCAAAAGCATAACATACCTTTACCCGTCCAAAATTTTCGAATCATGTTTTATTTGCTGTTGGCGGTGGCCTGTTCGGTGTTGCTTGGTTTCATCTTCAAACTTTTCGTCCGCTTCCGGGTGGATGGCTTCCAAGCAATCGTGTTCAATTACGTTACCTGTGTCTTGTGTGGATGGCTGCACATCGGGCACTTCCCGCTCTCTTTTGCCAATGCTGCCAAACCTTGGTTTCCCTATTCAGTGGTGTTGGGTTTGGTGTTCATAGGGGGCTTCAATGGGGCGGCGTTGACTGTGCGCTATTTCGGGGTCATGGTCAGCCAAATCATGCAAAGAATGTCCATTTTGATGACCGTGCCATTTGCGGTTTTGGTGTATGGCGAATCTGCTGGCACGGGGAAAATTGCGGGCTTTTTATTGGCCTTGGCCGCGATTGTCTTGGTGAACTGGCCCCATGCGAAACCGCCCGTTCAGTCGCATAATGATAGCACCCTGCCGTCGGTTGAACAACAACCAAACACGCTGACTTGGAAGGGGGAAAAAGTGTTGTTGTTGATTCCGTTGCTCACATGGCTGCTGGCGGGGGTTATCGAAATACTGTTTATAAGGGTTCAAAAAGAGGGGATGGCCGACCCGAACGACCCTGCGTTCATCAGTGCCGTGTTTGGCATGGCAGGTATCATAGGGCTGTGCGCCGCCATTTACGGCTGGTGGAGCGGGCGATTGATTTTTTCATGGCGCAACGTGGCGGCGGGCATTGCGCTTGGTATCCCCAACTACGGCAGCATGCTTTTTTTGTTGATGGCGCTAGGTAGTGGGTTGGAAGGTTCGTTCCTGTTTCCCGTTCTGAATGTGTGTATCATTTTCATCACAACCATCGGCGCGGTTTGGCTGTTTCAGGAGCGGCTTTCGCGGCTTAATTGGCTTGGTATAGTCTTGGCTTTGTCAGCCATTGTCCTCATGTCTCAGTCTTTTTAATTTCTCACATCGTGCAGCAAAATCAAACACAACAAAGAGACGAATTCATTTTTCATCCCAACAACGTCATGTTGTTCATCCTGCTGTTTGGCCTTTCGGCGCTATTTTTGGCGCTCACTGTGTCATACGTTTACACGCGGGTGACAATGAACGTGCCGCCAGTTCAGATACCCTTTTTGTTTGTTTTCAATACGCTAATTTTGCTGAGCAGCAGTTGGACCATGATTCGCGCCAAACGTTGCTACCTCAATGATGACACCGAAGGTTATCAGCAAAACTTAAAACACACAATATGGCTCTCTTTGCTCTTCATGCTGATGCAGACCGTCGCTTGGTGGTGGTTGTTTAGCCACAATGTCGCCCTCAATACTTCTACCACGACGGCTTATCTCTATGTCATTTCCTTTGTTCATCTTGCGCACGTGGTGGCGGGGCTGCCATTTCTAATGCTGTTTTATCGCACCGCAAAAAAACGCATGGTGGACCCCGTCACGGTATTGGTCTATTTTTCCGACCCGGAAAAAAGGCTGAAGCTCCGCTTGTTGACCCTTTATTGGCACTTTCTCGACGGGCTTTGGATTTATCTCGTTTTGTTTTTCGGCATCAATTATCTGATTTGAAACGAGCATTCGCCGGACACAACAATAGCCTGTTCTTCCAATACAAATGCCCCGACCGCGTCACCACGAAGTCGGGGCATTTTCTTTTGTGCATTCGTCGGACGATTTCAATTCGCCCGACGAATCAGGTATCCTCCCAGCCCATTCAACCTCACTTCGTCTGCACCATTTTCTTGGTTGCCGAGTCGGTGGAGGTCTCCAGTTTGTAGTACATCAGGCCGCTGGTGCCCAGCAGGGCGCGGTCGACGGCGATGGCGTTGTGACCCTTGGCGAACGAGCCTTTCTGCACGAACAGCAGGCGGCCGCTCTCGTCGAACACCGTCAGCGTGGCATCCGCCGCCTCTGGCAGGTGGAAGCCGATGACCGTCTTGTTCACGAACGGGTTGGGCTGGTTCTGGTACAGCTCGAAGCCGACGCCCGCGATGGTCGCGCCGCCCGCGCCGTTGAAGCGCAGCGCCACCTCCATGCGGTCGCTCGACAGCGAGTAGGCCTCCGCCCGCGTGATGCGGCTCGAAACGCCCAGCATCTCGCTCAAGCGGCCGGCCCTCGCGGCGCGGAACGTCACCGAGAACTCGGCCGCGTCGCCGTCAACAGAAGTGGTCAGCGCGTCGGCGAACACGCCGAAGTTCGACGCCCGCACCTTCTCGCCCTCCTCGATGGAGGCGACCTCGAGGCCCGACAGGTTCAGCGTGAACTGCCAGCCCTGCACGCGCTCGGCGGCGCGGAACGTCACCGTCGCCAACTCGCCCGCGCGCAACTCGCGGTCGTCCACGTCGAACAGCAGCGTGCCGGCCGTGCGGTCGTCGCCTGACAGCAGCGAGCTCGGTATCGCCGTGCCGTTCACGTCGCCAACCTTCACCGCCACGAAGTCCTCGTTCAACTGGTCAACCGCGGAGCCGCTCACCGTCTTGATTTCGGGGAACTGCGTCTGGAACGGGTTGGCCTGGTTGGGGAACGCGAACGACTTGTCCACGAAGCGCCAAGAGGTGTTGTTCGGAAGCTCGGTGTAGATGCCGAGGATGAGCTTGCGCAGCTCCACGATGTCGAACGTCGTGATGGAGTTCGACTTGTTCGCGTCCGCCGCTATCATCTTGTACGGGCTGTTCAACGGCTCGAGGCCCAGGATGTGCTTCGAGATGAGCACCAGGTCGAACGTCGAGACCCCGTTGAGCGGGTTGTCGTCCTTCGTCGGCGTCACCGTGTACGGCGCGTTCTGCGCCACCAGGCCGTTGAACTGGTACTTGCCGTCGGCGTCCGTCATCGCGAAGTGGCTCATCGCGCCGCTCTGCAGGTTCACGTTCGCGTCCTCGAGGCCTTGCGCGTCCTCGGTCTTCAGCGCGCCGGCCACGTTGATGTTGTTGTTGCCGCAGTTGCCCGCGTTGTCCTGCACGTCAAGGTACGTCAGGCAGAAGTCGGCGTTGCCCGCCAAATCCTGCACCCACAGTTCCACCGGCTGCTGGCCCAGCTCCGCGCAGGTGAACGTCACCGACGTGATGGGGTTGCCCTGCGCGTCGACCGGGAAGCCCGTGCCCTGGCCAGCCTTGCGGATGCCGTACTTCAACAGGTTCGACGGCGTGCAGTTGTCCTCGCCGTACTGCAAAAAGTCGGATGCCCACAGCGTTATCATCTTCGTCGGCATGATGTTCACCGACAGGCCGTGCAGGCACACCACCGTCGGGGCCTTGCAGTCCTTCACCACGAAGTGGTACTCGCAAGTCTCCTCGTTGCCGCAGCCGTCGGAGATGGTCCACTTGATTTTGTGCGTCCCGTAGGGCAGTTGCGGAACCACGCCGGACGTGCCGTTCGGGTTGGCCGGCGTCGGCAGCTGCGCCTGTGTCTTCCACTGCACCGCAGCCGTGCGGGACGTGCCGCTCGTCGTGTAGTGCACCGCCCAGCGGTACACCTGCGCGGCCGGAACCGGGCGACCGTCGAACACCCGCGGCGTGCCGCCAGAGTAGTTCGGCGTGCCGAGGTTGTTGTAGTTCACCGTGCCGGGAGCCGGCGGGTTGTTGCTCGACACCACCGTCTCCATCGAGCCGTCGCCGTCCAAGTCGAGGAACAGCAGGTAGGTGATGTTCACGTTCGCGCCGGAGCAGGCGTCCGTCGCCGTGATGCTCAGCGGGGCGTCGCCCTCGCAAAGGTCGTGCGACACGCCGTCCCACCAGTACGACTGGTTCCACAGCAGCGGGTCGTTCGCCGACAGGTCGCAGTACTCCACCGGGGAGGCCGGGCAGTCAACCGTCGGCTTCTGGTTGTCTATTATCTTGATGATTTGCTTGTACCGGTAGCAGTTCGCCGTCGCGGACCAGAACGTGCAGAAGTTCGTCGGCGCCTGGCCGGGGGCGATGGCCACGTTCGTCGGAGCCCACGGGGCGGGCGTGCCGCACGGCGACACCGTCGGGCCCGTCAGGTTCTGCGGTGAGTTCGCCGTCGCGTTCGGCTCCGGGTTCGGAACCGTCACGCAGTTGGCGTTCGGGTTGTAGGTGCACCAGTTGATGATGGTCCACGTCCGCTCTATCTTGAAGCAGGCGTCCGGAACCACCGTGAACACCTGATCCTCGAACGACACGCCCAGCAGCTCGCAGTCCTGGGCGCCGTTGAACGTCGGCGCGCCGTAGTTGCCCGTGCCGTCGCACACCGTCACGATGACGTCGTTGGGGAACCGTATCCAGTAGTCCTGCTCGTACGTCACCACGATGCGCTGCGTGCACTGCGTGGACTGGCCGTGGCAGTCGTACACGCGGAACGTCCGCGTGATGGTGCCCCGGTTGCACAGCGTGTCGAACAGCGCGTAGCTCGCCGAGTGCTCAAGGCCGCACTGGCCCTGGTACACCCGGTTCTCGTCGAGGCAGCAGTTGTCCTGCACCGTCGGCTTGCCGTACGCCCACAGGCTCGGGTCGAAGGCCTCGCACGAGACCGTCACGTTCGCCGGCGAGATGCACACGGGCTTGATTTTGTCCTGAACCAGCACGTCTATCATGCAGGTGTTGTGTATCGGAGTGCCGTCGGGGCCGATGGCGAAGTTGCCGAAGGCGTCCAACTGGTACACGCGCAGTATCACCGTCTGCGTCGTGCCTACCTCGCAGCAGTAGAACTTGATGGAGTCCTGTTCCGCCACCGCGCGCTCGAACTCGCTCGGGAAGTCCGGGAACTGGTCGTCGCACGGCAAAAAGCCGTTGATGGAGTTCAGCGAGTTGATGCAGTCAGAGTACGGCGCCATCCGCTGTATCGTGAACTTGATGTTGTTGCAGTTGTCGTACGAGCCTTGGTCGAACGTCGAGGCCTTCACCCACGTCACGCCGCCAAACTCGCAGTCGCCCAGGGCGGGCGGCACGCCCAGGAAGCCCCCGGGGCCGTAGCAGTCGTACGGGTCGTCAACACCGATGCTCACCACCGTGAACTCGGTGCAGGCCGCCACCGGCGGAACGTAGTCGCGAACCGTCAGGCGGAACGAGCACGTCGAGGTGTTGCCGCAGTCGTCCTCGGCCTGGTAGATGACCGTGTGCGTGCCGGCGGGCAGGCACGGCGTCAGGCCAAAGGCGCCCAACGTGTCGAGGTCCCACAGGTTGTTGCCCGGGAAGTTGGTCAGCTGGCCGCCGATGGGGAACATCCCGATGGTGTCCAGCGTGAACGGGTCTATGCCGATTATCATCCCGCCGATGTTGTTGATGCGCGAGCAGTTGTCGCGGATAATCACGTCGGGAAGGTTCACGATGGCGCAGCACGAGAACGGGTCGGTCGAGACCGTCAGGTCGGCTGGGCACGAGATGGCGGGGCCGGCTTCATCCACTACTTTTATCAGCTGTACATGGAAAATGGGGTTTGATGCGCCCATTGGGTCGCACCAGTCGAGAATGGTCCATGTGCGCAAAATTTTGACCGTTCCATCGCAGATTTTGATGATTTGGTCTGTGAAGATGGCGTTCAATTCGCAGTAGCCTGCATCAGGATAGAGTGGAAATTGTTGGCCAAACGCATTGATAAACGGCGCACCTGTGACGGCAATGTTTCCACTATTATCGTTGGTACAGCTTACTGTCACATCGGCCGGCAGATTGATGCTGGATGCATTGATGCGGGGGAAGTAGATGTACTGAATGCAGGAGGATGTGTTGTTCCAGATGTCTTTGGCTGTCCATTTGCGTGTGATGTAGCCGCTCAGGTTGTTGAAGCCGTTGAAGCTTTGGTTGCAATCCAAGTTTGTCCAAGTATCAATATAGGAGGAACTGGCCGGGGAGCAATCAATGACATTCGGGAAGGCGGTCACGATGCCCAACACGCCCGCCAAATAATTGGGGGAGGCGTTGGTGATGGCGCAGTTGAGGGTAATATCCGCGCATTGGATGGTGGGAGGTAACTTGTCTTCCACCTTTATGTTTCCCCAACATTTATTTCCACTCACCAAATGGGTCACGGTGGCGACGAGTGTTTGACCCACGTTGGCAGATGTAACGGTGTTGCCCACATTTTGACCAGTTGTGGTTTTTAGGGAAACGGTGTAGTCGTCGAAGCATCCATAAGTGCCGTCCAGAATCATGTCTGGCGTGACTTCTGTGACACAATCCGGCCCCAACGAGACATACACCAAGTCGTTGCACGCCAGATTGCCGGGCGTTGCCACTACGTTGACAAATACCGTTATTTTTTGGATGCAGCCGGGGTCGTCGGGGCCTGCTGCTTTGGGTACGCCGCCATTGACCGTGTATTCTATGACATAAGGCCCTACGCCTGCACCGGGGTTGAAAACGGTGGCTGGCGCGCCATTGACGGTGAAGCCTTGGCTGACAATGTTGTTGTCGCCGGGTATGCCTGTTAGATTGACTGGCTGGGAGTAGAGGCAGAACGGCCCGCTCAAATCAGCGGTGATTTCAGGATTTGGGTATTTGCAAGAGTTGCCGACGGTAAGCACTTCGCCGCTCTCGCTCTGGACGGTGATGGAATAACCGAGGTCGTCAATGTGTACGCCGCTCAGGAAATAGTCGCCGCTGTTCAGCGGGTTTTCGACGAACTGTGTGCCGATTTGAATGGGGAAGGGGGCGGAAGGCGGCGGCGGGCTGTTGGCTGCGAACAAGCCGTTCACCGCGATGATCGTCCAAGTTTTTCCAGCTAAGGATTCGATTTTGAGTGTTTCCCCAAATTGGCCGTTAAACAACGTGGTTGCGTTGTTTTTGCAGACACACGGGTCGGAAATCAGGATTTTTGGAACACAGCGCGGGAAGGGCAGTATGGTCACTTGCGCTGTGCAAACGCCGACATTGCCGCATGGGTCTGTCACTTGCAAAACGTATGGCTGGGTGGTACCAGCCTGTGCGCAGGTGAAAGTCACCGGGTTGGCCAACACGTTGAGGTTGGCTGGTGCCGCGCAATTGTCCGTTGCCGAAAAGCCAACCGAAGCGCCCGTGATGGTCACGGTGCCGAAGTTGTTGAGGCTGACCGTGATGTTCTGACAATTGACGACGGGGGCTTGATTGTCCTGCACCGTGATGATTTGGGTGCTTGCGCCCACGTTGCCGCACACGTCGGAGGCCGACCAAGTGCGCGTGATGGTGTAAGAGTAAAAATTGCAGTTGGCGGGGTTCGCGCCTTTTGTGCTGACTTCGTTGAAAATCACAGACGAAGTGGCGGAGCAATTGTCGGAGGCGGTTACGTTGGTCGGGGCAGCGGGTATGGGTTGTGCGCAGCTAAGCGTCACGTTGGCCGGAACGCCATTGAACGTCGGCGGCGTAATGTCTTGAACGGTAATCACTTGGACATGGGTGTTGCCGTTGCCGCAATCATCCTCCACCGTCCAAGTGCGCGTGATGGTGTAGTTGTAGAAATCGCAGGATTCAGGAGAGTCGCCTTGGGTATTGGTTTCCTCAAAATTGACTTGCAGGCCAGTCTGCACCGGGGTAAAGAATTGGCCGGTGTTGATGGCGTTGGGGGTTGCGGGTGCGGGAGGGTTCCAAGTGAAGTCTGAATACTTGTTTCCGGTGCCGCTTAGTCGGAGTGAAAATCCAATCGGGGTGTTGCCGTCTTCTTCCACGCCAATGTCGGTGGAAAGCAGGCCATTGGCCGGGCCACCTACTGCCACGAACGTACCTTCATAACTCAAAAATTGCACGACCATGCCACCCGTCACCAATGCCATGCCGTCTGGCGAGCCATTTTGCAGGCCGTTGACGGGGTAGAAAAAGGCGACTGTGCCAAATCCGTTGCTTTGGTTGGGAATGATGCCGCTCAGGGTCATGGAGCCGTAGGTGCCGCCGCCCGCGCCGTTGTAGAGGAACAAAGAGTAAGCGGAGAGGTCAACACCTGCCGTGCCAGCGATTTCGATAAATTCATTCACGTCGTTGCCCACGTTGTCGTAGTGAATTTCATTTATCCAAACCATCGCCGGAGCGCCGGAGCCGTCGTCGCAGAAATCGGTGGCGAGCAAATCGGCGGCGGGTGGCACGGGGTCGCTGCAGCTAATCGTAATATCCTGTGGTATAGGGGGGACAAAATTCGGGGCATCGTTGTCCGACACGAAAATCGTCTGCGTGTGTTGGGCGCTGTTGCCGCAAGCATCGGTGGCCGTCCATGTGCGCACCACGAGCATTTCGCCCGCGCAGTCGCCCATCATCGAGGTTTCTTCCAACGTGGCCAGAATGGTGCCCGGCAGGGGTTCGAGTGACTGGCCTGCATTGAGCGAGCCGGGGGATTCGGCTACTGGGCCAACCCAATTGAAATCGCCATATTGCTGGCCTGCGCCCGTGAGTTGGAGTGAAAGGCCGATGGCAGGGGGCGGCTCTTGGGCCACACCAATGTCTATTGAGGTGAGTCCGGCGGCTGGGCCGTTGGTGGCGACGAACGTGCCTTCATAACTCAAAAACTGAATCACGGTGTTGGGCAGTTTGATAAGCGCCATGCCATCGGGTGAGCCGTTTTGGATGCCGTTGACGGGATAAAAGAAGGCCACCGCGCCGAAGCCGTTGCCCTCGTCGTCAATGATGCCGCCCAATGTTCTTTCGTCGTACACCACGCCGCCGTTGCCGTTGTACAGAATGAGTTGATATTGAGACAAATCAATGCCTGCCGTGCCAGCGATTTCGATAAACTCGCCCACGTCGGTGCCGACGTTGTCGTAGTGGATTTCATTAATGAAAATTACTTCCGGCACCGCGCCTTGGTCGCAATTGTCGGATGCGGTCACGGAGGGTGGGGTAGGGAGGGGGTCGGAGCAGGAGACGGTGATATCCTGCGGCAAGGGAGCGTTGAAAATGGGGGCTTCGTCGTCGGTGACGGTGATGGTTTGAACGAAGGAAGCCATATTCCCGGAACAGTCGGTTGCCGTCCAAGTGCGCGTGATGACTAATGGGCACGCTCCGTTGTCGGTTTCAGAAATAGAAACTTGAACATCCGGGTCACAATTGTCGGTAGCTGTCACTCCCGATGGGGTGGGCAACGGTTCGTTGCAGTTGATGGTCAAGGAAACATCGTCTGGGAGGTTTTCCAAAGTGGGCGGGGTGTCATCGTGAATGGTGATTGTTTGGGTGTGTTGAGTTGAATTGCCGCAGTCGTCGGTAGCAGTCCATGTGCGGACGATGGTAGAAGTGCCATCACACGACCCCGGTATTTCATTTTCCGAAAACGTTACTTCAACGTCTTGGTCAACATCGTCTGATGCGGTAAGCGTAGCGGCATCTGGCACAATGTCCCCGCACTCATAGTTTTCATCTTCAGGCAAAGGGCCGTTAAAGACGGGCGGTACGCCATCCCCGGCGTTCACCGTCGCTATGCCGACATCCGTGCAATCGGGGTCCGCACTATCGCGCACTTTTACATTGTAAGTATTAGGTGAGAGGCCTGTGAAAACATTGTCCGGTTGATAATTGATACCGCCATCTATAGAGTATTCAATAGACTCGCAAGTAGTGCAGACGGCATTAATCGTTATAGAGCCATCATTGTCGCCCGGACAGGTTTCATCAATTGTTTCTATACTGACTATGTCAATATCGCAGTTGCAACCTTGTGCTTGTTCCAATGTGACAGATGCGTTCGCTTCACACCCATTCACATCCGTCACCAACACTTCGTAGGTGCCCGCTCCCAAGGTTGTCTGGTCTTCGTCGTCGGGGTTCAGGCCACTGCCTCCATTGGTTGTCCACAAATAATCATAGGGGGACGCCCCTCCTGTCACGTTGATATCAATAGTCCCATCATTGTTTGCGCACGATGGGTCGCTTTGGGTGACAATTTCAATCTCCGGCAAAGTTTCCGACACATATCCTATTGCGTTGCCACTCAAGTCACCCGCCGCGCATCCGCCCGCATCCTCCACAGAAACCAAAGTAAAGGTTGTGTTGATGTTGACGGTCTGAACGGGGGTGGTGCCGCTGATGAAATCTGTTTCAGTAAATTCATTGACTCCATCTGTGTAAACCACTGTGTAAGGGCTAGTGCCGCCCACTATATCAATAGTGATGGGCAATTCGCCCTCTATGCAAAAATTGCCCAAACCGCTAATAAGCGCCACTATCGGGGTTCCGTTGATTTCAATATCATCTATGCCTACCCATTCGTCGCTACCCGCCGCGTCGGTGGTCATAATGCGCAGATAAACAACAGATTGGTTGTTCGCAGCGGCAGGCAGCACCACGCTGATGGGTGTAACAAGGGTTGCCATGTTGGGGCCAGTGGTGGCATCTGGGATGTAGGCTTCGGGTATGTTCGTGTAGTTTCCGCTATTGCCCACGCGGTAGTGCAGCGCCACTTGTTGCACCGCGTTGTCCGCCGAGCCGTCTATGTCGCGCACATTGTATGACACGGTGATGTCGGAGAGACAAAGGGTGTTGATGGCGATTAGGATATAAGGCGCTCTGGCCGTGCCGGAGCCTTGCAATGCCACCACCGGGTTGATGATTTCAAATTCCGCGACCCCGCCCGTGGTCAGGCCGTTCGGGTTGGTTTGGTTGGCGATTACGTTGACCACGCCGGGGTTGTTGTCCACCAAAATGGTTTGGGGGTCAACGCCCGTTGCGCCGGCAAGTCCATCGCCCCGAAAGCCAATGATGCCGGGCACCCCCGTCCAGTCATTGTTGGTGGTGATGAGGCTGGTATTCGACCAGTTTTGCGAAAAAGGAAGCGGTTGCGCCGAAGGCAATTGTCCAAAAATTCGGAAACAAACGACAAGGGCGGTGACAAGGAGTAAGGCTCTTTTCATGAGAGAAGTGTGATTAGGATGTTCGTTTTGTGTTGTTTGAGCATTAAAAGGGGCTAAAACAGAGATGGCCGCAAGCGTGGCAACGCGTCGCTACATCGTTTTGAAAAAAAAACAGACTTGGGATGTTCGGATACTTCGAGGGGAACGGGAACCTATGCGAGGAGAGCCTGTTCGGCCAAAGCCGAAGTATTCATGAGATTAGGATTAAAAATTCTTGCGCTGCAAAAATAGCATCGCGTTGCCGAAACCGAAAAGGCATTTTGGGTTTTTCCCAAAAACTTAACGTTGGGAAAAACGGGCATCGAAAATTAGGTGTGGCATGACCACTTTGGGTCAATAATATAGTAGGATTCCCATGAGCGGTCATGCCACGCCTAATTGGTTATGGCCTAAAACTTGGCTCGCAGCGAAAGAATAAAATTCCGCCCCGCTGCCACCAACCCCGAGCTGTAGGGCCGGTATCGCTGGTCGGTCAGGTTTTCCACGCCGCCGCTCAGTGACCAATTCTCGGAAAATTGGTACATCGCCTTGAAATTCAGTGTGTACCACCCCGGTGAGAAAGGGTTTCCTTCGCCATCAATGGCGTAGATGTATCCTTTGCCCCGCTCTTCTTGCGGCATTTCGGTGAAAGGCACTTTTCCGCTGTACATGGAGTAAAAATCAAGGCTAAGCCGCGGCGCGGTATAGGTCAGGTGCGTGGCCCCAAACCATGGCGCTGCATGGCGCAACGGACTGATGGTGCCGTCGTCCAACTCTTCCTCGCCTTTCTGATAGTTGATTTGAGAACTCAAACCGAACCCGCCCGTCAGTTTGAGTTCCATGCTGGCTTGCAAGCCATACACCGTTGCTTTGGCCGCATTCTGAATGGCCAACACTTGGCTCAACTCGCCCGCATAAATAATGCTGTCTTGCCCGTTCAACGTAAAGGGGCGCCGCACAAGCGCGTTTTGGAGTATCGTGTAGTAGCCTGTCACGTCAACTTTCAACCTTTTCCCAAACACTTTGGCAATGTCAAACTCAACATTGTAGGCATACTCGGCATTCAGGTTGGGGTTCGGCACCATGACCGCTCCCGGCTCGGAGTCGAACACTTTTCCCAAATCGTCCACATTGGGCGAGCGAAAACCCGTGGAGGCGTTGAGCGCCAGCGACCACGATTCGGCAGGGTCGTAAACCATGCCGACGCTACCCGTGAGCGCCCCATTGTTCAGGTTTGCCGTGGTATAGGGAAATGGGTAAAAAGTAGTGTCGAAGGTGGCGTTGAGCGCAAATTGATTGTACCGCGCTCCCGCTTGGAGCAGCAATTGCTTGGAGAGCCGATGCTGATAAGTGGCAAATGCCGCGTACGATGCCCAGTCGGAACGCGGATAGCGTGCTGGCCCTGCCACTTCCTCGTTGGTAGTGATGTTTTTGTCTGTCCCTGTCGAACGGACATCGTTGTACACGGCCTCCAAGCCATAAAACAACTTTTGGCGTTGGCCTATTTCCTTGAAAAAATCAAGGTTGGCGGAGTAGGCTTGCACCTTTTCCACGCGGCTGCGCCGTAAGGCATTGCCGAAGTTGCGGTCAATGCGGCTTTCCTCAAAAAATTGATGCGCGAGGCGAATGGTCATGCCATCAAAAAGCCGATTGCCAGTCCCATAGTTGGCGGTCAGGTTGTTCATGGCCCAAGTTTGGGGGCCGTAGAGCCATTCGGCGCTGTTCGGCAGCCCGTTGGCACGCACGCGCAGCAATCGGTCGTAGCGCGAATAGTCGGTAGTGGTGGAATAGTGGAAGCCGTAGTTGAAATCCCATTTGTCGTTTGGCACAAACCTTACTTTTTGCATCAGGTTGATTTGCTCATAACCAGTCGGGCGCTGCACGAGCGGGTCTTCGTTCGTGACCATCACATCCGCATTCGCTTGCCGCTGGACAAAAAAGGCTCGCAGATACTCCCTCGGCCCATGTGTGCCCATGCGCAAATCGCCAAAATCGTGGTGCGAGAAGCTGCTGACGAAAGCCCATTTCTCCCAGCCGACATTTATGTCGAAATGTCCGGTGCGCTCATTGTTTGCCGATGCCATGCGGGCCACGGCGTTTCCGCTCACAAAGGTTTTATCCTCCGTTGCCAATTGCGGCGTGAGGGTTTGGAAATTCATGGCGCCACCAATGGCATCGCTCCCAAACACCACCGAGCCGGGGCCAAAAAACACCTCCGTGTTTTCGATGGAAAACGGGTCGAGCGAGATGACGTTCTGCAAATTGCCGCTGCGAAAAATGGCGGTGTTCATGCGCACGCCATCCACCGTCAGGAGCACGCGATTGGTGGAAAACCCTCGAATCATGGGGCTTCCCCCGCCTTGCTGACTTTTTTGGATAAAAACCTCACCCGAACCGCCGAGCAAATCGGCGGCGGTTTGTGGGTTTTGCAAGGCCACTACCCTCGGTGCGATACGGGTGATTTTCGATGGCACCTCTCGCTTCGATTGGTTCCATCGGGTGGCTGAAATGACGACCTCTTGATTGAGGGACAGACCTTCAGCGGAGAGATAGACCAAGAAACCGGCGCTTTCCAACTCGACAAAGCTATATGCGGCGGACTTGTAGCCGAGCAACCGCACTTCGATGCGCGCTGCCCCACGAAATGCCGACAAGTCGGCCTGCCCGGCGGCATTGGTTGTCCGTTGCGCTTTGGGTGCCTCACTGATGATGGTGGCTACTTCCAAAGGCTGTCCAGAGTCGCGGTCTTTCACGGTCAATATCTGTGCATAGCCAAGGCTACCCGCACACAGGAGCAGCCCCAGCAAGAAAGATTTTTTCATGCTGTGATAGTGATTGGATGAGAAAAAATGAGCAAACTGAAAAGATGAGGTTGGCGGGCGCTCATCGGCGCACGATTAGCCCATTTTCCCATCGGGCGGCGGCGACGGTGGCGGCGACTCCATGATGCTTTGCAAAGTGTCGCGTTCTGGTGGTGTCCTCACATACTCCATGAAGATGCACGGGAGATGTGCGTTGAGTATTTCCACGAAAAAAAGGGAGAGAAAAAAACACACCAAACGCCGCTCTTTTTCATGGCGGCGTGGGTCGTTGTTTTGGCTTTTTGCGAGCAGTTGTCGGAGTTGTTTGTTCAATGCTGTTTCCTCATGGTCCCACCAGCACCAGAGCAGTATGGAGTCGCCTTGCTCGATTTTTTTCACCACGTCGTACATTTGTTTTTCGTACTCAAATTCCCGCTCATGTTCCCAGCGAAGGAGTGTTTCGCTATCATGTTTGGAAAACTGGAAAAAAACGAGGTCGGCGCTGTCCACCCCTGCCATCAATCGTTTTTTGACTTCTTTTTTCACACGGCGTTTTTCCTGACGCAGGCTCGCATACGTCCCGACAAGCGGGGCGGCCAATACGAACAGAAGCAGGATGCCAAGAATGGTGCGCATGTGGTGTGGTATCGTCTCGAAGGGCACAAAGAAACTGTGTTTAAACCAACCTGATGCAGTGTGGAACGGACTTGTTGCGGTGGAGGGCCTAAGCGCTCGATGCCGGCGACATAGTTTCTTGTTTGGCCGCTGGCGACTTTGGTGAGTTTTTCTCCGCCGTCGGTGTAAGTGAGGGTGATGTAGGAGTCAGCGGAGTTGTTGATGGAGTTGGGGAGGTTGAGGTGGTTGTGGCGGGAGGTATTGGCACGCGGGTGGGCTTGGTCAGAAGGCGCAAGTACGGCGGTGGGAAGAACAAGCAAGGCGGACTCGGGACGGCGGTGGGGAAGACCAAGCAAGGCGGAAAATTTTCATTTCTTAATAAAATTATCATCATCCCCCATACTATTTGCCCGCAAGCAAATTATCCTTTCTACGGATGCACTATCAATTTTTATACAGAAGATGTATTCATATCTGACATTTTCTTCCATTATGCTTGGAGCATCTACAAAGCATTTTGTAGATGCTCCCTTTTGAAGCGTTAATATCTTGTCTGGGCCGCCCAAAAAGATAGTCTCAGAATAAATAACCTTGAAGGTGTCATTTTCCATTAAGTATTTAGTTATTAGCGAAGGGCGCATTGCGAACAATGAGTCGCAATTTGTTTTATACAATCCTATGAAGAGGGTGTCATATAAATAGTTTTTCAAGGTTGTGGTAGAAAAATCTCGAAAAAATGCATTATTAGTTGTATCATAATGACAGGTGGGTGCTGGAGTATTTTCGTTAATTTTATTTAGAGTTAAATAATGAATCTCTGATGCAACTTTAACTCTGGCAGTATCGCATCCTATCAAAATTAAAAAAATAGCCATGGCAAATGTTTTCATATTCCTAAGTTTTAATCGTTTAGAAAAAAGGCATCAATATAATTCTTTCGGCTCACGGGGATTGTTTCTGCTGGGTGTAGGCCCTCTTTTAGCAATCCATTGGGAATGTTGACCCATCCTCCGGGAAAGCTTAAATTCTGCCCCCCTTCAGAAGTATGCCCTACATCACCCCAATATTTTTCGTACGGGGCACCGTATTGATAATAATTCGCCATTGCAATCATTTGATGTAGAATCTCATGTGCCATAATATACCCTGCAGCATAGGAAGGATTAGCGTGGAACTTTATTTGGCTATGGCCGACATTGACATAAGACAACCAACCCTTCTGTCGCTCATTATCTTTGTCAAAAACTCCTACTCTTCCATTAGGTGAAACCGTAGAAATACCGGGCGGATAAGGCGATGGGCGATTTGGATCTTTAGGTGTTTTGTCTGTAAAAGCAATGAAGAGTTGATACTCATAAGCTTCTTTGTGTTGTTTGGCGATACTTGTTGAAACGGGTCTAAATTTGAATTTTTCATAACCTTGTCTCGCCCAAATTGTCGTCGCCGTGAGTATTGCCTTTACGAGTTGTTGGGTAGTTAATGCATCATTTGTGTACCAAACATCGGGCAATTTTTTATTATTACTTTTTGCATTTTCGATTTCTTTTCGGCGATTCTCTTTCTTGTACTCGCCTGCTTTGTTTCTATCTCCCGGCTTGGATGACTTAATCCATTGTTCATTTGTCAACCCATCGGCGCCAACGGCTGACATACCATTAGGATCTACTAAAGCCATCGGATTATTCAAGACATACGCATACGTTGACACACTTACTGTGCCACTTGCCAACGGATCCAGGTAGTGGAAATATTTAACTGATGACATTTAAGTTGTAGTGGTATGCGAATAGTTTGAAGTGCAGATTGAGCATATACTCCTTTTTGGAGAAGGAGAGGGTTTTTCGGACGAATCGGCTGATACGCTGGCGCAAGGTGTTGTTCAGCCTTTCAACATGGTTTGTCAGACCGGTCTCCTTGCCGACCATGTAGTGTGTTTCGTTGGGCAAGCATTGGTACGCCGTCCAAAAATCGCTGAAACTCAAGCATTTTTGGTACTCGTAGGGTAGTTTTCGCCAAAGGCGCTTGCAGGAGTCCATCGAGCCATCGCCAATGAAAAAGGAAAGTATCTGCCTAGTTCTACAGCACTGGACAATCCAGACCCGTACTTGATTGATTTTCACGGCGATGTAAGTGAACATTTCGTCCGCCTCTAACTGGTCGTCGGCTTGTCCTTCCTCAATGGTGGTTTTGAATGGGGGGAGTTGCCGGGCTTTTTTTTTAACCAATTGAGTACCGTCCGATGCGAGACATTCAACAAGCGCCCCGTGCCTCGAAGGCTTTGCCGCTCTTGGTAGGCACGCTCCACCAGTTCGGGGTCCATGTTCCTGCTGGGTTGCTTGCTGTCCAATACCCGGCAGCAACCACAATCTTTGCACTTGTAGGTTTGGGTGCCGGAGCGGTTTTTCCCGTTTTTGACGATGTTGCTGCTTTCACAGCGGTGGCAACGACGAACTTCCGTTATCATGGCGCAAAATTACATTGTCAGTTAAATATTTCCACTACCCGGATCCACACTCCACCACCTTCCCAGCGCTGCATCGTACCACCGCGCCCCATAATCACTTAGATTCAACCCCAAGTCATCGTTCAACTCCTTGCCGTTGTACTTGTTCACCGTCACCGCCGCTGTGCCGATGCCTTCCATCAGCATCCCAAAAGGATAGTAGTGCGTTTCTTCGAGGAAAGTCACCGCCGTCCCGTTGGCGCGGAAATTCACCCTTGCGTTGCCCAAGTGGTCTTTCAGCGTGTACTCGTAGTGGAAGGCTGTGGTGCTGCCGTTGGGAGTACAGCGCCCTTCGGCGTGGTAGATGGCGTCCAAGTTCGCGCCAAGATACTCGATGCCGGCGACGTAGTTGCGGGTTTCGGCAGGACTTATTTTGGTGAGTTTTTCCCCGCCTTTGGCGGAAGTGTAGGTCAGGGTGATGTGGGAGTCTGCGGAGTTGTTGATGGAGTTGGGGAGGTTGAGGTGGTCGGGGCGGGCAGCGTCTTCATAATGATAGGTCAAAAAATCAATGTTCCCATAACTTGAGACGCTGAGCCAGCCGTGAAGTGCGGTGACTTAGCCGAGGCGTTGTACTTGAAGCCTTTGGTGGCACTGGCGGCAAAATTCAGTCACAAAGGGATACGTTCTTAAAAAAACCAATTATATTTTGGATGTTTTCAGAGTATGGAGGTTTCTCTACAACCTTTATATGTTTGTAAAAAGTTTTTATTTCAATGTAAACGTATTCCCCATCAATGTCGGAAGAGAATTCATATCTATTCTCTTTAATTTTATCCATTCGAAAAGTGTCCATTAGATAAACCCAGTTTTCATTACTAATTTCTTTTTTACAATAATTGTATTTCATTATCACGTTATCAGAACGTACAAGAGGGTTATAGTATTGATGCGGTATTACCTTTGTAGTTAAAAAGATTGAGGGGGCGCTTTTTTCAAAGAAAAAAAACAAAACATTGTCAAACGATTTGTTGTGTATTACCCTAATCAAGGTGTCGCTTGATGAGGCCGATATATTCTCAAAATGTTGTTCTTCCAACAACGAAAATGTTATTGAGTCGTGATTAACCCAAGCACTTATTCCAAGATTGCCATTCTCTTTATGACGATTAATTGTTTTATCATCCATGCATTTAATGAAAAACATCAATGCAAAAAACAATAAATATTTATTAATTTTGTAGGCTATGCCCACCTCCAAAACGATTTGCGTTGAATTAGTTCTCATCATCAGACAGGTTAAAAATTTTCTTCCCAGAAAAATTGTAAATTGCAGGACTAGGGCCTCCTTCATAAGTATCTGGGCTGTAGGAAGGGTCAGCTGTGGTATAGATCACATACCCATATCTAGTTGCCAAGATGCTAGGATTATTACCTACCCCACCATCAATAGGGTTAACAATGCCTAAGCTATTATAATCACCCGGGTATGAAGGACTGTGTAATCCAGGCATATCAAAATTCGAATTTTTATCATTTCTCTCTTGAGGGTGGGTATGACCAAATCCAATTATACTTAAATTTGAATTGTCTTTTATAAGACTTGTAACAGCAGCTTCGGCCTGACTCGAATTCAGATGCTCACTAGACCTATCACTAATCTTTGAGGTAAGGTCAGTGGCTCGTAATTCTTTATTGCTCGAAGTATATGAGAGGGCAAATAGCCTTTCTTTTTTTTCAGAGGCTGATACTGATGAGATTTTGTTAAGGTCTTTTCTTGTATTAGCTCCTATAAAATACTTTGAGCCACCTCTTACAACTGTCGCTGCTTTGTTAGCGGTTTCCTTGGACTTGTTTGCTTCTTTAATCAATCTCTTTTGTTCGCGGACACCTTTTCGCTTTAGACTGACAAAGTGTTCTTGGTTTTCCTCTGAATCATTAATTGTCCCTACATACTTGCCATGGGTTGTATAAACTCTTGTTGTATCTCCGAGGGGGTCTGAAAGAGAAAGCGGATTATTCGCCAACCCACTATAACAACTTGTAGAAAAATTAGGCTTAGGATCAACCTGCCACCACCTGCCCAATGCGGTATCATACGACCTGTAAAAAGCCAAGCCCAGATTCAACCCCAACTCTTCGTTTTGCTCGATGCCATTGAAACGATATTTGTTCGGGTTTATGGTTGCTACTGTGCCTATGCCCTCCATCAGCATCCCGAAAGGATAGTAGTGCATTTCTTCGAGGAAAGTCACCGCCGTGCCGTTGGCGCGGAAGTTCACCCTTGCGTTGCCTAAGTGGTCTTTGAGGGTGTATTCGTAATGGAACGCCGTCGCGCCGTTGGGCGTGCAGCGCCCCTCGGCGTGGTAGATGGCCTCTAAGTTGGTGCCAAGATACTCAATGCCGGCGACATAGTTGCGCGTTTCGGTGGGGCTTATTTTGGTGAGTTTTTCTCCGCCTTTGGCGGAAGTGTAGGTCAGGGTGATGTGGGAGTCTGCGGAGTTGTTGATGGAGTTGGGGAGGTTGAGGTGGTTGCGACAAGAGACATCACGCACGAGCACGCTTGGTCAGAAGACATCCCGAAGCCTCGGGACGGCGTAGAGGAAGACTAAATGAGGCGGAAAAATCGACATCGTCACTAACCTTGACACAATTCCGTGAACACAACCTTTAATCACCACTACTCATAAATGAGTATATGCTATTTTCTTGTTCAATAGTAGGAAATAACACAGCCTTAACCCACATATTTTCACCATTAATCTCGGTAAATATAATTTCACCAAAACTGGTATAACCTTTATTACATAACGTAGACATTCGCTTCAATTTAGTATAATCATGTTTAGATTTCTCAAAAGGACGAAGATCCCCTTTTACCCAGAATGCGCCAATATACCTATTGTGTTTTAGCCAAAAAACTATAGTTTCATTACTGTATACTTCACCGGAGGTTTCACTTGTAATAATACATATTGTTGCGTTTTTTGGTTTTTCTCCAACAAATTCAAATACTTTTTCAAGAGAAAATTCATCCCATGCAGGGTTTTGTCTCTCTGTTTTTAAAGCAACGCTATCAATATATTCCTTAAATTCTGAACAATTATTATTTTTTTTATATTTAGAATGCTCTCCTTGAGAAGGTGCCTCCATTGTTGTAAATTGAATTCAACAGTCGGTATAATATTGCTCTCATGTCGAACAATTCTGCGCGTACAGCCTGTTTCGGAAAAAAGGATTGCCGAAATAAAAAATAATATCAATTTTGTCATCTCAATTCTCAATTGTTGTAGTTATTTGGTGTAGGTATAATAACTCTTGGTGCCTCACCTTGCTCTGATCTAAGGTTGTTTTCAAAAAACCTTACATCAACTTCTGTTTGATTAATCGGTTGTTGAACTAAACTCCCTTCTTTATTTCTGGTCGTTTCGACTCCTGCATTTGTTGAATTATTAAGTCCAAGCAAATTAATTGCAGCGTGAATCAGCTCGTGCCCTAAGCCTATGTGGGTTGGTCGCTTCTCATTTGAATCAATATCAACGCCTCCTATTTCATCGTTTATATTAAACCTAATAATTGAGCCTTGGCCTAAACCAGGACTACCATCTGGCTTCAGATTAGCATCACTAGTGTTTACTGTGTAAGTGAGATTTCCTTGTTTTTCCGAATCTTTCGGAGCGCCTATGAAAATATTTTTATCTCCTGAATTCACTAATAGTCGAACTAATCCCGTTCCAAAGGTTAGGTCTTTATTGGAATTGTGCGCATCTTTTTCCCCGATTACAATTATAGTATTCCCAGACTTATCCTTCCCCCAAGCGAGCTTATCGTTGGTTAATTTTTGAATACTGTTGATAATCGTTTTTTGGTACGCTTCAGTATTTACTCCGCCATTTCTATTTTTGCCTAATGGCACAACAATGCTTTTGCCATCTGGATCGGTGAACCGAATCGCATTATTTATTCCATAATTATAGGGTGAACAACTCCAATATTCCTCCGCCAACGGATCCACGCTCCACCACCTTCCCAGCGCTGCATCGTACCACCTCGCGCCATAGTCCGACCAGTTCAGCCCCAAGTCATCGTTCAATTCTTTGCCGTTGTAAAGATATTTGTTCGCAGGGTTTTGTGTACCCATGCCCTCCATTTGCATTCCAAACGGGTAGTAGTGCATATCTTCAATAAACACCACCGCCGTCCCGTTGGCGCGGAAATTCACCCTTGCGTTGCCTAAATGGTCTTTGAGGGTGTACTCGTAGTGGAAGGCTGATGCGCCATTGGGCGTGCAGCGCCCTTCGGCGTGGTAGATGGCGTCCAGGTTCGCGCCAAGATACTCGATGCCTGCGACGTAGTTTCTTGTTTGGCCGCGTTGTTGATGGAGTTGGGGAGGTTGGAGTGGTTGTGGCGGGAGGCATCACACGCGAGTGCGCTTGGTCAGAAGACATCCCGAAGCCTCGAGACGGCGGTGGGGAAGACGAAGCGAGGCGGAAAAAGCGGACACAGCCCGATGGATATTTTGTCAGGATGCCGTAGCATCGCGCCAACGGGATAAGGAAGACCGAGCGAGGCGGAATGGGAATGAATAAAGCCTGCTAATCACAAAAATTAACATTAAAACTGTCAACTGATGCTTTGTAATAATTATTATCTTTAAGCCAGTTATTTGGGGCAAAGTAACAGGAATCAATTTTAATTATTTTATAGAACGGAATGTTTAATGTATCAAGTGTAATAGGGCATGAATAATTACTATAAATCCCGTATTTTCTATCATTTGGCACCTTATTTATCTGCAAAACAGTCCCTTTGAAATTGAAAATAATAGATATTTCATCTTTGTCGGAAAACCAATTGTATATGTATGGCGAATAATATACTTTTTCGTTACTCGACTTGCTATAAAATGCACATATAGAAAAAGGCATATCCGTATAATCAATATATTTATTAAGCATTAAATCTAATTTCGAATTAGGAGCAATCCAGTCAATCAAATCCAATTCCTTTTTGCCTATTAAGCATTTCTGAGATTTCAGATAATATAAATTATCATTAGATTTTACATCCCTTTCATAACAAATAATAGCTGTTCCCTCCACTATTTTTTTTGTGAAATTTGTGTTAGTTATTTTACAAGAAAAAATAAAAGCCATAAAGATGAAAAACGTTTTTTTCATTGTCGCGTCTGATTTTCAATTACAGGATATTGATTACTGTTAACCGTTGTTTTCCCTTGTTTGAGGTTTACAGTGTTTACACCAGATTTATTTCTATCTGTTGTAAGAGTTATTACACTTCTTGAATTACTAGACATTATTTACTTTTAGTGCTTGAGTCGAAATTTTGGGATTTTAGTTCTGATTGAGGCTTGTTTTTGAGTTTTTAGCCTTAGCTACGGACGAAAAAATAACCGAAAAGCAGGGCAAAAAGACCAAATTTGGACCAAGTGACTAAAAGTAAATAATGTCTACTATTGCTGCCAGCCAGTTGGACGGCACCTTCGACAGAATTAATGACATCTTGTTGAATTACACTACGATCGGTAGTATTTCCAGCAGAAATAGAGGTCTGCCCCTTTTCGTTAGTTAATTCATCATTATGACCAATTCCCATCACATGTGATAGTTCATGACCAAAATTCGTATTCTGATTAAGTTTTTCTTGGCTTGCCCGATACTCTAAAATTCCCTCACGATAATTAGAACCGTTCGTTTTTCCATCTGAAATAATGTTGAGAATATTTTCCCCTTCACCTGTGGCAGATAAGACGTTATCTGTACCATTTAGAACAAGCTGATAAGTCACATCATACTTTTGGCCATCTATTTCAATATCCGTAAAAGCTTTCCCCTGATAGACATCTCCCGAATTCATTATTTCCCCATTCCCCCATGTATTCTTAAATGACCTAGTGGCAGACTCTACAAATGAATTTCCTTTACTTTTCTCATAATTGAAAGTAAGGATTACAGATATCGTCCCATTTGCTCCGTTTACACCAGGCTTTATGACTAAAATCGCATCCATGCCATTTGGGTCGACATATTTTATCGGATTGTTGAAGGTAAAATTATACGGCGACCAACTCGGATACTCTGCCGCCAACGGATCCACACTCCACCACCTCCCCAGCGCAGCATCATACCATCTTGCCCCGTAGTCCGAAAGATTCAACCCCAAGTCATCGTTCAACTCCTTGCCGTTGTAAAGATACTTGTTCGCAGGGTTTTGTGTACCCATGCCCTCCATTTGCATTCCAAACGGGTAGTAGTGCATTTCTTCGAGGAAAGTCACCGCCGTGCCGTTGGCGCGGAAGTTCACCCGCGCGTTGCCTAAATGGTCTTTGAGGGTGTATTCGTAGTGGAACGCTGTGGCCCCGTTGGGTGTGCAACGCCCTTCGGCGTGGTAGATGGCGTCCAGGTTCGCGCCAAGATACTCTATGCCGGCGACATAATTGCGGGTTTCGGCAGGACTTATTTTGGTGAGTTTTTCTCCGTCGGCGGTGTAGGTGAGGGTGATGTAGGAGTCAGCGGAGTTGTTGATGGAGTTGGGGAGGTTGTAGCGGGAAGCATCACACGCGAGTGTGCTTGGTCAGAAGACATAAGCGCGGCGGGGGGAAGACCAAGCAGGGTGGAAAACAGGAAGAACGGAGAGGCAGCAGGGTTTGCTACATCCCTTGCAGCCCATAAGCAAAGAAGGACGTATTCAAATTGAGCGTTAGCGTAATTGAATGACCTTTAAAAGTGTAGGTATCATATTCTTTTATTGGAAAACTGTAACCATAATATAAGTTAACAAGACTAAAAAGAGATAACCCAAGTTCGCATTTTAATCCAAAGTTGTCAAACAACGCGCCATCTCCATTTAATACTGTAATGCCCTTTAATCGTGTAGATATACCCAAACCGTAAAAATCTGTTAGTTGGGTATATGTTAACCCTAAGCACATCCTCCACTCACGCTCATCCATTACTTTTATTGGATTGAAAGTTAAAGATGGACCAAATTGAAATGTTCCAAAGTAGTACTTATTAAAAAGCAAGATATTACTTAAAGTATCAGATTTCGTGTAAGCTCCTGTAAATAAATAATTTACTCCAAAATCGAAGTTGTCTTTTCGATTTATTTCAAAATTGGTGTTAACCTCTATCCCGGGTCTAGAAAATTCCAATAGATCACTTTGGCTCATAAGTTGAGGAGATGGCAGAAGAATTGCCAGCGCAGTCCAAACGAATGATCTAATTTTATTCATGTCAAAATGTATTGAGCAGTACGGTTGTGTTTGGCTTTGCAAGGCGAAGACCTTGATAAAACGATTGATTTATGCTTGATCAGGTATGGGCTTAGGTTTGGGATTGGGGTCGCTACCGCCTCCAGCACGATATTGGGTGCCCGGCCCTTCGGAACCCCTCATTAAAGTGTTGATAATTATTTCGTCAGTTCGGGAAGTGTTTTTCCTCGCTTTATTGTGCGGATGATTTGGAAACGCAATTGAAGGCCAATTCAATATCAACTTACCCACAGACCTGTTTCCTGAAGATCCAGTTACATTGTCGCCCACATTAGGGTGCCATATTATATTTCCGATCAATCCATTCTTTTCCAATTCAAGGAGTTCCTGTCCAAGTTCCGAGTTAGGGTCTATCGGTGAGGCAGAAAGCGTTAACGTAGTTATTCGAAGCCCTTTTTCTTTTATGAGGTGTATCGCCGATTGTGCCACAATGACGCTGCCGTAACTAGAACCGATTAAATTTAGGGGTTCTTCGGTTTGTTTCCCTTGATAATCAATCCCGCCAGCGTCCTGATATCTATCTGTAATTTCATTGATGGTTCGATTTAACGCTTTGTGCCTCGCAACATTTTTGATAATTTTATCACCATGTCTGATACTCCATACACTATTTGAAACCATGCCCAAAAATCGCTTGCTTCCCCGTGCCACATGAAAATCGTCATCTCCTAAAATGCCTCTGAATTGGGCAATTAGATTCTGGGTGAAATCGTCATTAATTTTGTTGGGCTTTATTCTGCCACCAAATGCTGCACCACCTACGAAAATTGTTAGACGGCCATCTGGGTCAATAAAAACCATCGGGTTGTTCATTCCATAAGCATAAGAGGTAAATGGCGAGTATTCCTCCGCCAGCGGATCCACGCTCCACCACCTCCCCACAGCCGCATCATACCACCGTGCCCCATAGTCGTACCAGTTCAGCCCCAAGTCGTCATTCAACTCCTTGCCGTTGTAATGATACTTGTTCGCAGGGTTTTGTGTGCCCATGCCTTCCATCAGCATCCCAAAAGGATAGTAGTGCATTTCTTCGAGGAAAGTCACCGCCGTGCCGTTGGCGCGGAAGTTCACCCTTGCGTTGCCTAAGTGGTCTTTGAGGGTGTATTCGTAATGGAACGCCGTCGCGCCGTTGGGCGTGCAGCGCCCCTCGGCGTGGTAGATGGCCTCTAAGTTGGTGCCAAGATACTCAATGCCGGCGACATAGTTGCGCGTTTCGGTGGGGCTTATTTTGGTGAGTTTTTCTCCGCCTTTGGCGGAAGTGTAGGTCAGGGTGATGTGGGAGTCTGCGGAGTTGTTGATGGAGTTGGGGAGGTTGAGGTGGTTGCGACAAGAGACATCACGCACGAGCACGCTTGGTCAGAAGACATCCCGAAGCCTCGGGACGGCGTAGGAAGACTAAATGAGGCGGAAAAATCGACATCGTCACTAACCTTGACACAATTCCGTGAACACAACCTTTAATCACCACTACTCATAAATGAGTATATGCTATTTTCTTGTTCAATAGTAGGAAATAACACAGCCTTAACCCACATATTTTCACCATTAATCTCGGTAAATATAATTTCACCAAAACTGGTATAACCTTTATTACATAACGTAGACATTCGCTTCAATCCTTAGTATAATCATGTTTAGATTTCTCAAAAGGACGAAGATCCCCTTTTACCCAGAATGCGCCAATATACCTTATTGTGTTTTAGCCAAAAACTATAGTTTCATTACTGTATACTTCACCGGAGGTTTCACTTGTAATAATACATATTGTTGCGTTTTTTGGTTTTTCTCCAACAAATTCAAATACTTTTTCAAGAGAAAATTCATCCCATGCAGGGTTTTGTCTCTCTGTTTTTAAAGCAACGCTATCAATATATTCCTTAAATTCTGAACAATTATTATTTTTTTATATTTAGAATGCTCTCCTTGAGAAGGTGCCTCCATTGTTGTAAATTGAATTCAACAGTCGGTATAATATTGCTCTCATGTCGAACAATTCTGCGCGTACAGCCTGTTTCCGGAAAAAAGGATTGCCGAAATAAAAATAATATCAATTTTGTCATCTCAATTCTCAATTGTTGTAGTTATTTGGTGTAGGTATAATAACTCTTGGTGCCTCACCTTGCTCTGATCTAAGGTTGTTTTCAAAAACCTTACATCAACTTCTGTTTGATTAATCGGTTGTTGAACTAAACTCCCTTCTTTATTTCTGGTCGTTTCGACTCCTGCATTTGTTGAATTATTAAGTCCAAGCAAATTAATTGCAGCGTGAATCGAGCCGTGCCCTAAGCCTATGTGGGTTGGTCGCTTCTCATTTGAATCAATATCAACGCCTCCTATTTCATCGTTTATATTAAACCTAATAATTGAGCCTTGGCCTAAACCAAGACTACCATCTGGCTTCAGATTAGCATCACTTTAGTGTTTACTGTGTAAGTGAGATTTCCTTGTTTTTCCGAATCTTTCGGAGCGCCTATGAAAATATTTTTATCTCCTGAATTCACTAATAGTCGAACTAATCCCGTTCCAAAGGTTAGGTCTTTATTGGAATTGTGCGCATCTTTTTCCCCGATTACAATTATAGTATTCCCAGACTTATCCTTCCCCCAAGCGAGCTTATCGTTGGTTAATTTTTGAATACTGTTGATAATCGTTTTTTGGTACGCTTCAGTATTTACTCCGCCATTTCTATTTTTGCCTAATGGCACAACAATGCTTTTGCCATCTGGATCGGTGAACCGAATCGCATTATTTATTCCATAATTATAGGGTGAACAACTCCAATATTCCTCCGCCAACGGATCCACGCTCCACCACCTTCCCAGCGCCGCATCATACCACCTCGCCCCGTAATCCGACCAGTTCAGCCCCAAGTCGTCGTTCAATTCCTTGCCGTTGTAAAGATACTTGTTCGCAGGGTTTTGTGTACCCATGCCCTCCATTTGCATTCCAAACGGGTAGTAGTGCATTTCTTCGAGGAAAGTCACCGCCGTCCCGTTGGCGCGGAAATTCACCCGCGCGTTGCCTAAATGGTCTTTGAGGGTGTACTCGTAGTGGAAGGCTGATGCGCCATTGGGCGTGCAGCGCCCTTCGGCGTGGTAGATGGCGTCCAGGTTCGCGCCAAGATACTCGATGCTGGTGATATAGTTGCGCGTTTCGGCTGGACTTATTTTGGTGAGTTTTTCCCCGTCGGCGGGTGATTCGCGTCGACATTCTCATTCTTGATGAAAATTTATTAAAA
Organism: Saprospiraceae bacterium; assembly: GCA_026129545.1. Taxonomy (NCBI): domain Bacteria; kingdom Pseudomonadati; phylum Bacteroidota; class Saprospiria; order Saprospirales; family Saprospiraceae; species Saprospiraceae bacterium. The sequence continues at coordinate 1,368,100 of JAHCHX010000001.1, read as the reverse complement.
TTCAGTAACCGCTTTCATCATCAAGTCTTGTTGAAATATTGAAAGTGAACAATTTGTCTATTATTGCTATTTTTTCATCTTCGCTTACACTTTTTTTAATGAAACCATTTTTAAAATAAATATCAATAAATTTTGAAACTTCATTTTGAGCATTATCATCAACAGTTCTAATTTTTGATACTTTCAGAAAGCCTATTTCCATGATATCATTGTCTCCAATCAATAGGGTATCGGAATGTATCAAAACTCGTTTTATTTCTGCGCTATACTTTGAGAGAGAGCCGTCATATTTTTCATATAAAAAGCGAAATAAATCTACATTTTCAATTATTGCTTTTCCGGTAAATTCGTTAGATTTTATGTTTACAGCAATATAGGCACTACTTGTATTTATATCTGTCAGCACAGAATCTATAAATTGGGATTGTGCTTGGCAGGAAACCAATAGTAAAATCATTAAAAATACTAAATAGTGTTTCATATTTATTGTTTGTGAGTGTCGTGAAGCATTTCTTTTGGGATTGCTTTCCCTCCATAACTTGTCCTTTTTTCATCTCCTGTTGCTGCTCTTGCCTTATTTTCCACATTTATTGCATCAACTTCTGCTTTTCTAATGCCATTGTTAGTTTTACTCCAATCGGTAGTTCCTTGATCATAATCATATCCGTGCCCAAGTAACTCATGAGCCAACCCAGCCCTTGGGTTTCTCTTTCCCTCTCCGTACTCATCTTTTGGGTCAAAAAAAACATTTGATCCAGTAGGTTCATTCTTCGCAGCTTTCTCTTTATCAACTGGCTTTGTTATATTATTAGGATTTTCCCATTTGTCTGTTGTCGTAATTGTATGAATATTCTCACTTTTCTCAAGGACATTAATTCTACAAGCTAGTTCTTCATTATCTTTTGAAAGTTGACTTAATTGTGATGAAACTTGGGCTACATACTCATTTTCATCAGTATATTCATTTCCGTCCTCTCTATAGACTTTCCCTTCTTTATATTGAACCTTTTGGGCTTGAATCTCAATGCTTCCATCATCTTTTTTCACAGAAACTTGAAAGGAAATCCAAATTTCTGTTCCGTCTGGGTCAATAAATATCAAAGGGTTATTGGCCACATAAGCATATGGAGTGGTTTCTTGATATTTTTCCGCCAACGGATCCACGCTCCACCACCGTCCCAGTGCCGCATCATACCACCGCGCCCCGTAATCGGACAAGTTCAGCCCCAAGTCATCGTTCAATTCTTTGCCGTTGTAAAGATATTTGTTCGCAGGGTTTTGTGTACCCATGCCCTCCATTTGCATTCCAAACGGGTAGTAGTGCATATCTTCAATAAACACCACCGCCGTCCCGTTGGCGCGGAAGTTCACTCTTGCGTTGCCTAAAGCCTGTCCCGTACTTTAGTCGGGATGGTCTTTGAGGGTGTATTCGTAGTGGAAGGCTGTGGCCCCGTTAGGCGTGCAGCGCCCCTCGGCGTGGTAGATGGCGTCCAGGTTCGCGCCAAGATACTCGATGCCGGCGACATAGTTTCTTGTTTGGCCGCTCGCGACTTTGGTGAGTTTCTCTCCATCGACGGTATAAATCAGGGTGATGTACGAGTCGGCGGAGTTGTTGATGGAGTTGGGGAGGTTGAGTCGTGAGGCTTTGCGCGCGAGTGCGCTTGGTCAAAAGACACAAGCGCGGCGGCGGGGAAGACCAAGCGGGGCGGAGACTTGTCAGAACGGGAAGAACGCCGTCGTTATTATTTTAGGAAGACTTGTCAGAACGGGGTGGAATTTTATTCATTGATTTTTTTCCATTCTTTCATGGCTTCCTCAAAAAACAATTTTACTTCCTCTTTACTTCCGTTAACACTAACTTTAAATTGCGTGCTGTCATTTTTTCTTATAAGCATATATGGAGTATGTGTGATGCCAGCATAATATACTGTATCGATATGCACAATGTCTGTATAGAAAGCAAATGATATCTCATTCTTTTCTTGATTCCTTTCATCAATCCAATAAGTCGCTATCCTTTTATTTGTGAAAAAATTACCTGCTACCCTCTTTTTGTATTCACTATAAAATCTATAAATCTGCTCATCGCGGTCAAGCAGATTTATAGTGCGTAAGTATTCGATATCTTTTTGGTTAAATCTATTATTGCCTTCTATGCGATTGCATGACAGAAGTGCAATTGACAGGCAATTGGCAAGCAAGATAGTAAGTTTCATTTTATTGCTTTATTGTTATTTGCCATTCGGCATTGACTTTCATATTGATATTGCCTCCAGCGGCATCATGATATAGAAAACCTAAAGCAGAGCTAATATTGTTATACGCTTCCGACCTGCCTTTCTGCGCACTTAAATCAAGTACGTCGCTTAAATGAAAGTAAACCACGATTGTCCCGTCAGTTTTTGCTGTCGCAGTATAGTCAATAGTTGCATGCCGCGTTGCCCATGTCAACTCTCTGCAGGCGACCGCCCAAGTTTCACCATGCATTAAAGGATTATTTTGGTTCAAGGCTCCCCAGTTTTCATTTTGGCTACTCCATCTTTCTCCTCCAAACCTTACTTGATCTCTTCCTTTAGTAATAAAGGATATGTTTTTAAATCGAGGGTCCAATTTTAATATTTTAATGATGTTATTTTGAAACTCAATCATAGCTGGATCACTTTTTACTTTATCTAGTAATTGCCCACTAAAATTTACTTGTGACGATTGGAGTTGAGAATGCAATACTAGTTCAAACACATTATTTGCAGTATTACCTAAGCCCAATTGTTTGCTTAACCATCTTCTTGGTCCGTGCCCCCAACCGGAACCCCTATACCCAACGTTAACGCCATTAAACCAGTCAAAAATCTGGTTGCGCGTTTTATTAACTTTATCTATTGCCTTAGCAACTACAGTTACTACGGGTAATACTATTGAAGTGTCGCCTTGTAGGCCTAATGGGTCATTAAAAAAAGCAGGATTATTATTTGAGAAAATATATGAAGAGAAATTTGGGGACATATCGGCAAGTGGGTCTGTCTGTATCCAGCGCCCTATAGCAACGTCGTATCCACGGAATAAACTTAAGTTAAGATTCAGTCCCAAGTCTTCATTTTGCTCAACTCCGTTGAAACGATATTTGTTCGGGTTTGATGCTGCTATCGAACCAATTCCTTCCAGTAACATCCCAAATGGGTAATAGTGCATTTCTTCGAGGAAGGTCACCGCCGCACCGTTGGCGCGGAAGTTCACCCTTGCGTTGCCTAAAGCCTGTCCCGTACTTTAGTCGGGATGGTCTTTGAGGGTGTATTCGTAGTGGAAGGCTGTGGCCCCGTTGGGCGTGCAGCGCCCCTCGGCGTGGTAGATGGCGTCCAAGTTCGCGCCAAGATACTCGATGCCGGCGACATAGTTTCTTGTTTGGCCGCGTTGTTGATGGAGTTGGGGAGGTTGAGGTGGTTGTAGCAGGAGGCATCAGGCGCGAGTGCGCTTGGTCAGAAGACATCCCGAAGCCTCGGGACGGTGAGAGGGAAGACCAAGAGAGGTGGAAGAAACCTGGCTTGACACAGTTATTTGAACATACCCCCGGGGCGGTCACAAGAACACAGCGCGGCGGACGAACCATTGAACTGTATCACAATAGTTTTTTATTGTATAATTTAAGGACTGACTCGAATTCGGTAGTGGAAATATTTAACTGACAATGTAATTTTGCGCCATGATAACGGAAGTTCGTCGTTGCCACCGCTGTGAAAGCAGCAACATCGTCAAAAACGGGAAAAACCGCTCCGGCACCCAAACCTACAAGTGCAAAGATTGTGGTTGCTGCCGGGTATTGGACAGCAAGCAACCCAGCAGGAACATGGACCCCGAACTGGTGGAGCGTGCCTACCAAGAGCGGCAAAGCCTTCGAGGCACGGGGCGCTTGTTGAATGTCTCGCATCGGACGGTACTCAATTGGTTAAAAAAAAAGCCCGGCAACTCCCCCCATTCAAAACCACCATTGAGGAAGGACAAGCCGACGACCAGTTAGAGGCGGACGAAATGTTCACTTACATCGCCGTGAAAATCAATCAAGTACGGGTCTGGATTGTCCAGTGCTGTAGAACTAGGCAGATACTTTCCTTTTTCATTGGCGATGGCTCGATGGACTCCTGCAAGCGCCTTTGGCGAAAACTACCCTACGAGTACCAAAAATGCTTGAGTTTCAGCGATTTTTGGACGGCGTACCAATGCTTGCCCAACGAAACACACTACATGGTCGGCAAGGAGACCGGTCTGACAAACCATGTTGAAAGGCTGAACAACACCTTGCGCCAGCGTATCAGCCGATTCGTCCGAAAAACCCTCTCCTTCTCCAAAAAGGAGTATATGCTCAATCTGCACTTCAAACTATTCGCATACCACTACAACTTAAATGTCATCAGTTAAATATTTCCACTACCCGGAAGACTTGCGGGAACAGGTATTAAACACCACGCAATGTGAAATTATAATATGGGCCCCTCCATGATGTTTTTAATAAAATTATTTTTTCGTTCAGTATCATTAATAATATTTGATACAAAAAGCCCCCAATCAAAATCCTCATCGTCAATGTACTCAAAGGGTGTAACATTAGAATAGTTATCATCTACATTATAATCAAATTGAAAAATTAACATTGCTGGTTCATAAAGTTTAAGTGTTTTTTTATTTAAATCTTTCAAATCGTCAATTTTAATGTAGGTGTTATTAGTAATTAATTTTTTTTTATTATTCCAAATAAAATATAATCTATTGGCTGTTACTAACAACGCCGATGGTATATTGTCAATTAACTTGTACCAACCATTGATTTTTACTTGAGAAGAATATTCCATTATCTTGTTTGAATCCAAATCAAGATATTTGTTTGCTGAGTCGAAATTTTTTAAAAGTTCCATTTTTTTCGATTTAAAATCCAAGGTCTTTGCCTCCTGGCCTCATAGCGCTTTCAATTATTTGTTCCCAAGATTTACCTTGTGCGCGAAGGTATTCAAGGGTAGGGCCAAGCCTATCTCCGTATTTTTCTAAATTTCTTTGATAAAATTCTTTCAGCTTATCAGCGGGCGACATATTTTTATATTTAACTCCTATTTCTCGCCTTAACTTATGAACAACTTTTGCAATCTCTTCTGCTGTCTTGCCACTTGCCCTCATTTGGTTAACGATAGAAGACAAGGCTCTTACTTCAGCTTCGTATGCAGCTCTTAAGGCAGGTATACTATATGTACTGCTAGTGCCTAATGACATACCAACTCCACATTCGATTACAAGTCCTACTCCAAACAACGCCGCAATCGTACCCGTCAAAACTATTGGTGCTTTATCAGCAAAGTCGTACATATGGGTAGGTGGGCCAGTCCTACTTGGGTTATTTTGAGTTGCAACAGTTGCATTCGTCAACCACCCATTACTCCCGCTGCTCCCGTTGCTTGTACTTGATTCAGATGGTTCAAGTTTAGTTGCAGTAACCAAGGCAGCTGTGACAACTCCGCCAAATGTGGCATCATTGTATGTAGAGGACCCCTCATTCTTGTTGTCAATAGAATAGGACCCATCAGATTGTTTAACAATCTTATTATTGCTAAACCACCCCGTTTTTATACCGTGCTCTTTCGCATACTCTTTTGCTTCTTTTTTTGTCTCAAACGCCCCAAATTGGTCAAAAAACAATACTGGATTATTAAAGCCATAACGATAAGGAGTCCAATTTAATGCCATCTCCGCCAACGGGTCCACGCTCCACCATCTACACACCGCTGGATCATACCACCGCGCACCGTAATCCGACCAGTTCAGCCCTAAATCATCGTTCAACTCCTTGCCGTTGTACTTGTACTTGTTCACCGTCACCGCCGCTGTGCCGATGCCTTCCATCAGCATCCCGAAGGGGTAGTAGTGCATCTCTTCGAGGAAAGTCACCGCCGTCCCGTTGGCGCGGAAATTCACCCTTGCGTTGCCCAAGTGGTCTTTCAGCGTGTACTCGTAGTGGAAGGCTGTCGCTCCGTTGGGTGTGCAGCGCCCTTCGGCGTGGTAGATGGCTTCTAAGTTCGCGCCAAGATAATCGATTCCGGCGACATAGTTGCGTGTCCCGGCGCTGCTTATTTTGGTGAGTTTTTCTCCGTCGGCGGTGTAGGTCAGGGTGATGTACGAGTCGGCGGAGTTGTTGATGGAGTTGGGGAGGTTGAGTCGTGAGGCTTTGCGCGCGAGTGCGCTTGGTCAAGAGACACAAGCGCGGCGGAAAAAGAGGGCCAAGCTCACGGAGGAAACTATTCAGTTATCTTTATTTGAGGCACATCATATAACACCATCTGTTTTAATTTTTCATCGTGAAATACTAAAAACCATATCTTTTCCTGCGAATCTTGTTTCGTTGTCGCCAGTTGAATAAAGCCATTCCATACATTTCCTCCACCTCGGGACAATTTCCCTGATTCAGGGAATGCTTTCTGAATATCACCCGGTTTAGTATCAATGTCTAAAATAATCCTCGGGTGAGTCAGTTGAATCTTAGTAGTGGTAAAATCAATACTTTGAAGAAACGCGTACTCCTTCGAACACTTGAACACTGTATTTTCATAAAAATATAAGCTATCTATCTCTTCTTCCCAATTATCCCAAACCAACCCGTATAAACAATTGCCTTCCATTGCACATTTCCGAGTGGGTTGCCCCAATAATGACATTAATTCTTTTTTAGTAGTTTTTAGTGGCAAAATATTATTAATAGTTAAAGAATCGTCGCAAAGACATTCTCTCATTAACGATCTTATATTTAATTGATTCGCAGGATTTCCCGATCCGATAGGAATGTGTTTTTTAGGACTCTCTTCCTGGCAAGCGAGAAACGATATGATGAAAAAAATTAGACAAGCGATTTCGTTTTTCATAATTCTATTAATTTAGTTTCGCCATGGAAAAATAATACTGGGGTCTATATATTGAGGAATTCCTGTAGGGTTTGGATGATCGCTGAAACCATGATCTTTGCGGTAATAAGAATAACCTTGTGCCTTCAAGAACAGATTCCCTGCTTGAATGGCTTCTTTTTGGCCATCACCTAAAAAGTTTTGAATTCCCAAGCCATGCCCAAGAAGTTCGTGCGCTAAAAGTTCTCCAGGTTTTGATGGTCTTATAACTCCGTCTGAATAGGAACCAACTTTGCCCTTAGAGTATTGGACAATAGCGACATAAGACCCGTTATTTTCTCCTCTTTCACCAACTAATCCAAGTCCTTTATGTGAATTTGCATTTGTTCTTCTTCCACCTCGATCGGCCTTATCAATATCAGCTCCCATAGTGTATCCTGTCCCCAAAGACTCTTTACCGTATTCACTTATTTTTTCTTCCCTATTCACAACTTCTACAATATTTGTCTCGGTATCATTTATCGTGAGATAATATCCAATAGCCAATGCTTGTTGTTCCGTACTCAGCCCCTCTAAAGCCTCTAAAAATTCTCCTGAATCAATACTTGAAAACGTTTGTCCATCGCTAGAAATTTGAAAAAGATCGGCCATGCTTGATTTTTTAGGTCCATTGTTGAATGTTCCTCGTATTATCTCCAGTGTTCGTTGGGCTGATTGAGCATTAACACCACGTAAGGTATCTCCTAAAAAGTCCGAATATCTCAAAGGATTATTATTAACCATATTATACACACTTTGCCCGGGTGTATGCTTAGGATCTACCTGCCACCACCTGCCCAATGTGGCATCATATGACCGATAAAAAGCCAGCCCAAGATTCAATCCCAACTCTTCGTTTTGCTCGATGCCATTGAAACGATATTTGTTCGGGTTTATGGTTGCTACTGTGCCGATGCCCTCCATCAGCATCCCGAAGGGATAGTAGTGCATCTCTTCGAGGAAAGTCACCGCCGTGCCGTTGGCGCGGAAGTTCACCCGCGCGTTGCCTAAAGCCTGTCCCGTACTTTAGTCGGGATGGTCTTTGAGGGTGTACTCGTAGTGGAAGGCCGTCGCTCCGTTGGGTGTGCAGCGCCCTTCGGCGTGGTAGATGGCATCCAAGTTCGCACCAAGATACTCGATTCCGGCGACATAGTTGCGCGTTTCGGTGGGGCTTATTTTGGTGAGTTTTTCTCCGCCTTTGGCGGATGTGTAGGTCAGGGTGATGTAGGAGTCTGCAGAGTTGTTGATGGAGTTGGGGAGGTTGAGGTGGTTGTAGCAGGAGACATTACACGCGAGTGTGCTTGGTCAGAAGACACAAGCACGGCGAGAAGGGAAGACCAAGCAAGGCGGAAAATGCCCAGCGCCAATGCTTCTTGATTGTCTTTCACCCCGATGAAATAGTCGGCTCGCGCGCAGATGATTTTTTCCGTTATTTTTTTCTGGCAGCCGATGGCGTCTATTGTCACAACACAACCTTGCAGTTTCAGAAGGTCCGAAAGAGCGGATGGCCGTGATTTCATTCGATTTGCTGCTGACGCGGCGCTGCCCCAGACAGATCTGCAGTTCGCTGCACCACGCGTGAACGATGTGTTTTGCCAATTTGCCGCCGTCGGCGTGCGCCGTTTGCTGTTCTTTCTTGGTCGCGCTGCCCCGTATTTTTTTGCCGTCCACGCTTATCACCGCGCCGCTCGGAAGCGAAATGTCCATCGTCGCCCAGTTGATAAAACACTGCTCGAAGGTTCGATAATTGATGATGGACATCACCCGATTGACCGTGTCGTGCGATGGTATGCCCGATTCATAGGCCAAGTACTTGCGCAGCCGCGCCAATTTCTCCTCGCCAAAATCAACGATCTCTTCCCATGTCGTCAGCCCGCTTGTCACCGCGCTGACGACCAAAAACAAAATTTCAATCAACGGATATTTCTTGTGCCGCTCAATGCGAGGGTCGTCCAAATTCTTGAAAACCTCGATCAACTTGGGGTGGGCAGCCTTGTCTTGTGCCATGACCAGATTTTTTCTGGAAAGGTACTCTGCCCGCCGAAATGGACCGGAGTTTTAATGCGTCTGCCCTGCCGGTCACCCCCACGCAAGTGTGAAGATAAAAACATTGACAACCAATAATCTGCTGCGCAACAAGTCTAAAGATATCAAAACCTTTTAAGGGCCTCTATCTTACCATTAAGTATTCCATAAAAAGTTCGATTCAGAGGATTGTAGAAAACAAGCGAAGAGTTGTGGATTTTAGCACAAATCGCCTCATCTATTTCAATAAGTTTTTTTTTCTCAATGTCATAAAAAATTGGGCGAAATTTTCCTTTGTCCAACTTCATCGTATAGATTATGTCCAAACCTTCTAATAAAAGAAAATCATCTTCAGAAGTATTAGTACATAGATTTTCAATTGTCTTAGTTTTAATGTGGTAGCGAAAATCTGTCGCATCTGGATGAATAGACTCTTCATTGCTTACTTTATAGTAGATATATTCTTGATCAACCCAGGTAACGTATCCATTAATATTCCCGTCAAACGAGTTGTTGAGACTCTTTATCTTTCTGCCTTCATCAATATCGGTATAATATATACATCCATTTTGGTCGATAGACGCATAAATTGAAAGACCATTTATAGAAAAAGTATCTCTATGAGTATCATTCTCTAAGATATATCTGTAATTTTTTTTATTGCCTTCTATAAAAAGAAAATATTTGTCTCTAATTATTTGCACACTTAATCCTTTTTCATATGAGCGATACGGGCATAATGAGTCACGTTTATATAAATATATGATTCCGTTAGAGTAATCACTTAAGGCCGGATACCCTTGATAATAGCCAACAAACTCTAAGTTTGAAGACGGATTTTGATATGCCATCAAAGCGGAAATACAAAGGAGATGAAAAAAAAATCTATGCATTGTTTATTTTTTATGTGAAATTAATTTCTTTTATCCGTTGCATAATAGCGGATTATGCTAGTCCCTTTAGGAAAAGTTCGTGTCGATGTTACAGTTGCTTGAGGCAGAGAGACAGGATTAGAATCGTTTACGGGCGGTTCAGGTGTGCCACCACCAATATAATGAAAAAATTTAACATCCCCTTGTTTGCCTTTGCCAAAAGACTGGTTGGCAGGTTGACTTTCCGCACGCATATCTCTACCTGTATCCATAAGATTGGGTATTCCACCTTCCATATCCTTAGATTTCTGTCCATTCCAAGTTCCGCCTGATTTGAGTGCCTCGCCAGGTACCGCTAATGCGACATGGCCTGATGAAATCTCAGAATCAGGTTTTTGTTGGTCATCCAGTAAACTTTTATTTTTTAAATAAGAAGAACTTTGATATCCCGCGACCACTATTTCACCTTGATTAGCTAATTCTTGAACTTGATCTATCGTCACTTCTGTAAAATTAGAAGAACTTTTCATGTAATCTATCATTTGATTAGCACGCATACTACTTAATTCGTCACTACCAGTCAATTCTTTGAAAGCTGCACTCACACCGACATTACATCTTGCTGGCAGAGATCCAGAAGGATCATTTGTCGTAACAGTCGAAACCGCATTTTTAGCAGCCTGCTTTAACTTTTCTGGATCGCCTGGTTGTGCTCCATTTGGGTCAATAAATCTTAAGGGATTGTTAAAGGCGTAATTATATACTGCCCAGTTGGGCATCTTCACCGCCAACGGATCCACACTCCACCACCTCCCCAGCGCCGCATCATACCACCTCGCCCCGTAATCCGACCAGTTCAGCCCCAAGTCGTCGTTCAATTCCTTGCCGTTGTAAAGATACTTGTTCGCAGGGTTTTGTGTACCCATGCCCTCCATTTGCATTCCAAACGGGTAGTAGTGCATTTCTTCGAGGAAGGTCACCGCCGCACCGTTGGCGCGGAAGTTCACCCGCGCGTTGCCTAAATGGTCTTTGAGGGTGTATTCGTAGTGGAAGGCTGTGGCCCCGTTAGGCGTGCAGCGCCCCTCGGCGTGGTAGATGGCGTCCAAGTTCGCGCCAAGATACTCGATGCCAGCGACATAGTTGCGCGTCCCGGCGCTGCTTATTTTGGTGAGTTTTTCACCGTCGGCGGTGTAGGTGAGGGTGATGTCTGCACCGCCGGAGTTGAAGATGGAGGGCAGGTTGAGGTGGTTGTAGCAGGAGACATTACACGCGAGTGTGCTTGGTCAGAAGACACAAGCACGGCAAAACGAGGGTGTCTTTATTTTTCCCAAATTTCTCCCTGCCATAACAATTTGTTTCTACCTTTAACATAAATCAACTCCTGATTGTAGGGCTCAAACTCAAAAAAACATCTGTCAAAATTTGGAAGCATAATAGTGAGGTAGTTATACTTTTCTGTATCTATGTACTCATCAAGAATCTTAAACATTATTCTGCTTTTGTATAGTATGGTTCCTGATACATTAGCATTTAAACTAAAGATGATTTTATTAACATTCGTTTTCCTATCCCACAGATGCCTAGATTTAGGGACAGATATATGGGTGCTTTCTGTTGTTACTGATTTGACATTGTTATAGTTGAATCCAAAAGTCAGACTGACAGGATGAAAATCTGTTGGAAAAACCACTTGGATGTACAGGCTGTCTTGTGAAAATCTATTCTCCTTTCTCAATTGATAATCAAACCCTATTTGCTTTGTATAATGATCTTCGCTTGTGATCTCTATTATATTGTTGGCAGCGACAACCGACCATCTACCCTTTGAGGCATATTCACACTGCTCTACAACCGGAGTGAACTTAATATCTGGTTTATACAGAATATAAGTGCCGTCTGCATTGAGTTCCAACTTTTCAGTTCCTTCCTTTAGTTTATATGAGCCTGCAAGGTAAACAGATTCAATATCCCTTTTCCTTTGCGTTATACAGCAAGCCAGATGGCAAGCAGCCAATATCAAAAAAAACGACTTTCTCATTACTTCTTGTCTTTTAGATTTTCATAAATTGCGGTTCCATCAGCCGATTTGATCTTCATCAGAGATGTGGGATTGATATCGCTTAGAGAACTTGCACCGGCTGGATATGAACCGTCATAAGAGTATTGAACTTGGTACGCATTAACCTCGTTGTTTCTCGCTTCCTCTAACGTAGTAGCGGCATTTATCAGTTGACCATTTTTATTGAATTTAAGGCCTCCTGCCTCAATAGACTGGCCGACGTGTCTAATTTCGTGCAGGTGCAGACCTGTACTGCTTCCCTCAATTTGTATAACGCCTTTATCATTCTTAATAACTCCATGGGTGCCATCACTCTTACTCGGACCTGTCAGATTAAAGGTTTCTGATGCCTTACTAATTGCTTCAATATCAGAAAGTGATTGATTTAAAAGTTCTGTCTTTTGGTTATTCTCTGCTAATTGACCTTCAAGTTTAGCCAACTTTTTATCGCTCAAACTACCTTTATTTATCTTGGCCTGAATTTTTATACTGTTCTTCTCTATCTTTTCTAATCGTTTATTTACAGACTTAGTCAGCCTTTCAGCTTGCTTAGGATTCTCCCAAATCATTCCCGTTGGGTCAACATACTTAATCGGGTTATTGGCTGTAAAGGTATATGGAGAGATCCCAACCTGTTTCGGATGGTCGCCCAACGGATCCACACTCCACCACCGTCCCAGCGCAGCATCGTACCACCTCGCCCCGTAATCGGACAAATTCAACCCCAAATCATCGTTCAATTCCTTGCCGTTATACTTGTACTTGTTCACCGTCACCGCTGCCGTGCCGATGCCTTCCATCAGCATCCCGAAGGGATAGTAGTGCATTTCTTCGAGGAAAGTCACCGCCGTCCCGTTGGCGCGGAAGTTCACCCGTGCGTTGCCTAAATGGTCTTTGAGGGTGTACTCGTAGTGGAAGGCTGATGCGCCATTGGGCGTGCAGCGCCCTTCGGCGTGGTAGATGGCGTCCAGGTTCGCGCCAAGATACTCGATGCCGGTGATATAGTTGCGCGTTTCGGCTGGACTTATTTTGGTGAGTTTTTCCCCGTCGGCGGTGTAGGTCAGGGTGATGTAGGAGTCAGCGGAGTTGTTGATGGAGTTGGGGAGGTTGAGGTGGTTGTAGTTGAAGGTGAGGTCTTTGTGTTTGTCGAGTGTCAGGTTGCCGTTCAGGTCGTAAGTGTAGTGCGGCGAGGTGGCCGAGGCGTTGTATTTGAAGCCTTTGGTTGCGCTGGCGGCGTCTACTACTCTTGTCAACCTGTCGGGACGAGCGACATCATCGAAGTAGTAGGTCAGGTTGTCAATAGTGCCGAAGGTGGCGGTGCCGCTGACAAGCCCTTGTCGGTTGTAGGATTTGATGTTGCCGTTGAGGTCGTAGGTGATACCCGATTCGTTGTAGCGGGCGGGGTCGGTCCAGGCGCTGCCGCTCCAGGTGCGGTGAGCAGCGGCGGTGAGGCGGTTGGCGCCATCGTAAGAGAAGCGGTAGAGTTGGCGCGTACCACATGTGCCATTGATATGGGTGTTCCATTGCATGGTGGCGATGTTGCCGTTGTACTGCTCCGTGCCGCCGTTGGCGTTGGTCTCGTAGGTGAGTTGCATACGGAACATATCCACGAGGTTGTCGCCGCTTTGGGCGCTGCAAGTGGCGATGTCGTTGATGCCCGTAAGCCATCCCCTTATATTATAGGTGTAGTCGAGGGATTGCAGGTAGTTGAAGTTGGAGGCAAGGGTCACCGCCGAGGTGCCGTCGTAGTTGGAGGCGTGGAGGCGTTTATCGGCGAGGCGGTTGAGTTCGTCATAAACCGGGGCGGAGGTGACCACCCAGTTGTTGGAGTTGATTTTGTGGCGGGTGAAGCGTGGGTGGCTGGTGTGTCGGGTGTTTTTTGGAGCGCCACACGCGAGTGCGCTTGGTCAAAAGACACAAGCGCGGCGGCAGGGGAGACCAAGCAAGGCGGAAGACCAAGCGAGGCGGAAAGATGTAGTTGGGCAGGTTGAGGTGGTTGTAACTGAAGGAGAGGTCTTTGTGCTTGTCGAGCGTCAAGTTGCCGTTGAGGTCGTAGGAGTAATGGGGCGAAGTGGCCGAAGTGTTGTACTTGAAACCCTTGGTCGAACTGGCGGCATCTACTACTCTTGTCAATCTGTCAGGACGCGCCACATCGTCGAAGTGGTAGGCCAACTGGTCTATGTTGCCGAAAGTGGAAGTGCCGGAGGTCAGGCCGCGCCGGGTGTAAGATTTGATGTTGCCGTTGAGGTCATAAGTAATCCCCGATTCGGTGTAATTGTTCGTGAATGTCCACGAACCGCTGCTGTTGGTGTAGTGGTCGGCGGCGAGCATGCGGTTGGCGGCATCGGTTGTTAAGGCCGGGCAAAAGCCCGAAGGATATTCTGTCACGATGCCGTAGCATCGTGCCAGCAGGGGAGCCATAGCATCGCGCCAGCGTTTCGGTCTTTATTTTGGACAACTTCGCGCTAGCAAGGGGTACTACTTTCTAAAAGATTTGTAAGAATTAGGCAAGGGCAAACAATCAAACCAATTTGAACGAATGACTACTTTTTTATTGTTTTCCCCAGTATATGTATAGTATAATCTTATTCGTTCGCTCTTTTCGACAGGGTAAAGCACTTCAATAGGCAAAGTATTTCGAGATAATTTTGCCCTGCTATTGTTTAAAAATACTGTATCAGGTTTAATGTCAGCAGGATAGCCTCCAACCATTTTTCCTGAATGTGGGCCTGTAGTTGGATAAAATGCTAAATTGTGAAGGGTATTAAAATTTCCATCTGAGTCTTCGAAGATTAAAGCCTCATAGGGACAAGTTGACATGGATAATAGTACCGTTTTGTCTATTTTCTCACTTTTTATGCCCTTGGTAAGAATACAAGGTTCTTGAAAATAAAGCATTTTCCAATCAAAAACAATGGTCTTTTTTTGAGTGCCCCAAAATTCAATATTCAGATAGATTAAGGATGAATCGATGTTTGCATAAGAAGGACTTGCGTAAAACTTTACGTTTTCGCTGACGGGCAAAGTGCGACATCCGACTGTCCAAATAAACAATGAGCCAATAATAAGCAATAGTTTATTGGCCGCGAAGGCGCTTGATTCTATTTTGATACGTTTGAATATCATGATTGACACCTGTAGAGAATGGAGTTTCAGACAGTTTATCAAAAGAGATATGCCCTTTTTGATAATTGTAAGCATCTATTTCGTTTTGATTATACCAGATAGAATAACCTGTCATGTTATTAAAGGTAAATCCATTTGGATTTTGCAAGGCATACAATATATGCTGAAGCTCATGGACAGATGTATTCCAAAACTGATAAAAAGCAAATCGCCCAACATATACGGATGATTCTCTACTATATCCAACATAGCCTTGCGTGAAGGGAACAACAGAAATTGTCCCATCTTGATTTGCTGTTGGTACCCCCCAAATTCCTACCCTCATTGCTACTAAAGCTGGGGCGTCTGGTGCTGCATGTGTAATAGCTGTGGTCGGGACTCCTTCTTGGCACGCAAAAGCGGTAAAGCAACGATGAAAAACTTCAGGAGTCGAGACCCATCGCCCCCCTGATATTACTGTAATATAGTCTATTCCTTTTGATTTGACATCTTTCATAGACTTAAGTTTCGGCCCTGTATAATTTGGGAAAAAATACACATTCCCATCAAGTGAGCCATCGTCATATATAACTTTACCCTCGTCATTAAACCCTACTCCTCCTCCGCCCAAACTGCTGATATATTCTTCCTGAGCAGCTTTCCTTATGCGTTCCCATCTCTTTTCTCTTTCCTGCTCTCTCTCCCTATTCTTCTGAGAAAATTCTTCTGACCCGTCCTAAAAAAAGTTTACAGATACATGAATCACTGTCATCATGTATTTTTTCTTTTTTGCTTCTTTTTTCTTTTTGTTGGCAAATGTTAGTTTGTGGAAAAACCCAACTTGGTTTCCTCTGTCTGATTGGAAGTCCGGTAGTAGTTTTTCCAACGTTTTTTCAGTTTTTCGCTCATGCTGTGCGCTACGTTTGGGGTCAACATATCGATGCTCAGGTGCGGGCGTTCGTCGTTGTAAATGTGGATGATTTGTGGAATGATCTTGCGCATGGTGGACTTGTCCATTTTGCCCATGTCATATAGCCACTCATCCTTCAGAATCCCGTTGACACGCTCTGCGATGGCGTTCTCCAGCGGGTCCCCGTTTTCCGTCATGCTGATCAGGATGTTGTGCTTGTTCAGCAGTTTCACATACTTGTCAGAACAATACTGCACGCCGCGGTCCGAGTGATGGATCAAGCCGGAGCAGTCCTCTTTCATCGTTTTGAGGGCCATTTTCAGTGCCTCTACTGCATTGTCCGCATCCAGATTGTCCGCAAGTGCAAAGCCCAGTATCTTTTTGGAGCACGCATCTGTTATCAAAAACAGGTACAGATAGCCTTCCTCGGTCTCCAAATACGTGATGTCGCTTACCCAAAGCCGGTTGGGGCGCATGGCCTCAAAGTGCCGGATCAGGTTGGGGTATTTCCGCAACCAATGGCTGCTGTTGGTGGTTCTTGTCCCGTTCCGGCGCCGCCTTACCAGCAGCCCATTGTCCCGAAGCATGTCAAAAAGCGCATCGCGGCCTATCTCGATCCCTCTTTCTTCCAACTTCACCAGGAGTTTCCGACAGCCTATCCGAGGTTGCCGTTTGCGGATGCTGCGAACCTGGCTCAGGACAAGGTGCTCCTCCAGCGCCCGTTCATATATGACCTGTTGCCTTTGGTAAAAGGCTTGGCGACTCTTGTCAAACAACCCACACAAGTGCCCCAGCGGTACTTGTGGATGCAGGTCCTTCATTTTTTGGGCTGTTTGACACCAAACTTTTTTTCGATCGGGATGTCAAACTCCTCCTCCGCTATCTTGACCATCAATTCATAAGCCTCTCTGCGAAGGCGCTCATCCGCCAACTCCCGTCGCAATAGGGCCAACTCGGCCTTTAGTTCGGCCACTTCTTCGCTGTCTTTTCTTTTTGTTGACATGGGTACGAGTTCTTCCGTTGCAAATTTATCAATCCACCTGGATATCGTCATACTTCCGCCTATCCGGTATTTCCGACGATAGTACTCCAGGCTCTCTTCGCCTGACAAAACCTCGTTTACTACCCGCTTTTTGAATTGATCCGAGTAATGGTTTGCTTTTTTCATCTTTGTCCTGTTTTTAGTTTACTTTTTGTGTAAACCTATTTTAGGACAAGTCAGGCAGGAATGAAAAATCAAATTATTGACGACGTATGGCGCTTAATAACTCTGGGCCGTATCGAAAATGGAGAGAAAGGGATGTGCCGCCGTAGGTTAACCTCTGGCAATTGAAATGAAAAGGCGGGCAGCCACAAGCATCCAGAAAGAATTTCATCGGTCGAAGTGTTGATTCGTTTAACAAATTATGACATCCAAATATCGTGTAGCGAAGGTAAAATGCACTCAGAATATTTCTCACACTTTTTTCTACCCACCTGTAACATAATTTTTCCCTTTGCGTCTTGCTTCCATAAGCGCAGCAATCTGGATGACTCAGGCAATTTTCCAACAACATATATTCCCTATCCGCGACAAGCTCTTCCGATTTGCGTTGCGCATCACAGGTAGCGTGCATGAGGCGGAGGATGTGGTGCAGGAAGTGATGGAAAAAATCTGGAAATCCTCAGAAGAGCAGTCTGGCAGCGTACAAAACTGGGAGGCTTGGTGCATGACTTTGACGCGCAATCGCTCGCTCGACAAAGCCCGAAGTCAGAACCTGCGCCGCACCACACCTCTCGACGGCGTGGCCGAACGCTCCAACGGAACAACCAATCAGGCCCACACTATCGAAAACCGTGACCTGGCCGACCAAGTAAAACAAATGATGCAGGCGTTGCCGGAAAAACAGCGCCTCGTGATGCACCTGCGCGACATTGAAGAATTGACGTACGACGAAATCGCGGAAGTGCTCAACATCAGCCTCGACCAAGTGAAAGTCAATTTGCACCGTGCCCGTAAATCTGTCCGCGAACAATTGCTCGCAACGCTCAACCACATAACCATACCCTAACCACACCCAACCAAGTCGAACTATTCAACTTAACGCGACATGAAAGACTTCAACGACATTCAAACCTTGCTCGACCGCTATTGGGAGGGCGAAACCACGCTGGAAGAAGAGCGCGAGTTGAAGGCTTATTTTGCTTCCGGCCATGTAGATGAGCAATTCCAAACGATTGCCCCGCTTTTTCAGGCATTCCGGGAAGAGCAAAACGTACGGTACGGGAAAACGCCAGTAGTGGCACTTCGCCCCGCCATGCTCTCTTGGCAACGCATGGCAGCAGCGGCCTCGGTGGTGTTGGCTTTGAGCGCCGGTTTGTGGTGGCAGTTGCGCGACGTAGCCTATGTGCAGCAGCCAATCACGCAAGAAACACCAGCCATCTCCTCGCCAGCCCCAGCAGCGGAAACGCCACTTGTCGAAGCCCCACAGATAGCGCAAACGCTCGTGGCAAAAGAAAATCCGGGAGCGATAAAGAAATCAAATCCCAAGCGCAAAAAAGCAAGCGACACCCCAACCCTCGACCCTGAGACGGAGCAAGCGATGGAGGAAATTATCGCCGCGTTGGCACTCGTATCTTCCAAAATCAAAAAAGGGAAACAAGAAGCCGCCAAAGGCACCATATATCTTGACAATGTGGAAAAGGTCTTCAAGAAAAAAGAAGGATAGCCCTTTGTCGCACTGTCGCCATCTCATCGCAACTAAAACATTAAGTCATGAATAAGTCCATTTTGCTTCTGCCCCTCTTCTTGTTTGGGGCCATTTTCAAAATCGCGGCACAGAACGATGCCATCACCCGTTTTTTTGACAAATACTACGAAGACGAGCGTTTCACGGTAGTCTATGTCAGTCCCAAGATGTTCCAGTTGGTTTCCAAAATAGAAACTGACGACGAAGAGTGGAACAAGGTGCGCGAAATCGTGAAAGACCTCGGTGGCTTGCGCGTGCTTGTTGCAGATAGTATTGAGGACGGCCTCTCCTTTTACAAGGACGCGCTCAGCAAAGTGCCCGCCAACGAGTATGAAGAATTGCTCACCGTCCGTGACGGCAAGGAAAACGTCCGCATCTGGGTCAAGGACAAAGGCAACATCATCGAAGAGTTGTTGCTCCTTGTGGGAGCGCCGGACGAATTTGTCCTCTTGAGTTTCACGGGAAAAATTGACCTCGACAAAATCTCTGAACTCTCCAAGACCCTCGATATTGACGGTGCCGAACATTTGGAAAAGGTAAAGTCCAAAACCGCTAAAAAAACAACCAACAACTAAGGCTAACCATGAAAGCAATTACCATGCTATGCCTGTTTTTCAGCGGCTTAGCCGTTCAGGCGCAGGACTACGGCCTGTATTGGAAGTATAAGGATTATGACGGCATTGCCTTCACCGTCCCCTCCGCTTTGATAGACATCGGTTCGTGGTTTGTGGACGAAAAAACCGACCGAGTCTTGTTGCGCAAAATCAACAAAGTGCGCATTCTCTATTTCGAGGACGGCAGCCCCGTGAGAGTGCGTGATATGCAAAAGTTCGACCGCAAGGCGAAGCGTAAGCATCTTGAAGACATGGTCTATGTGCGGGAAGGGAAAACGCGCGTGCGGGTGTTGGCAAAAGAACGGCGCAGTGTCGTGCGGAAAGTCGTGGTGTTGGTGCAGTCGCCCGAAGAATTTGCGCTCGTCAGCGTGAAAGGGCGCTTGCGGCTCGACGACATCAATCGCGTCATCGAAAAATACGGCAAGGAAAAAAAGAAAGACGGCAAACAGATTGTGCCGCCAGCCGTGAAGGTACCCGTGTATCGAATTTGAGCTTCCCGTCAAGCTATATCCGAAGTTCGAATTTCGACAGGATTGAAATGATTCACAGTTTTTTCCCAAAAAATAAAAGGCGCTAAACCTGTCAATCATTTCAATCCTGTCAATCCTGTCGAAATTTGAACTTGTGAGACGGCCTCTTTCTTGAAGAAGAGCGGGTTAAATATTTTTGGGTCATCGTCCAAATCCCCGATTCACCCCTCCAACACCCTCCCAATATCGCTCCTTCACGATTCGTCGTCGTCGTCGAATTTGCGACGGTCGTAGCTGGCATCTTCCAGCGTTTCGTTGTCAATTTCCCAATCTTCGTTGGTGTTGCGAGGCGGAACCTTTCCGCTGGGCAAACGCACCTTGTCCCCGATTGGCTTGCCCGATGGGCGTTCGGCTTCGTCGGAGGTGTTGAAAGCATCGGAACCCGACTCGCCCGACAAGTTTTCGCGGTGTCCCGCATTGGCGATGTTCTTGCCGTCCACGCTTTTCGTGGCGTGCGGCACAAGGCGGAGGCGCTCCTTGTCAATCAAGTTGCCGGTCACGGTGCAGATTCCATAGGTCTTGTTTTGAATGCGCAACAAGGCATTTTTCAAATCCTGGACGTGTCGCTGCTGACGTGTGAGCATTCGTTGCAGCATTTCCAAATCAGTGTGGGCTGTCGAGTCGTCGTACCAGTCGCCGCCTTGCTGGTTGAATCCGTTTTCGTTCAAGTCGTCAATTTGCCGTTGCGTCGTGTTCAGCTCCTCTTGGGCGAGGGCCAGTTTCTGCTCAACCAGCGTCTTGAATTCCTGAAGCTCCTCGTCGCTGTACCGTACTTTGAGTTCTTGTGACATAAGTGGAGGTCATTTTTATATGAGAGGAATGAAGCAGGGTTTCTTTCGGGGGGCAAAATTAGGGCAAAAAAAACTCTGGCAATCAAGGGGTTTCAAAAATTTAATACGCGACATGAGAATTATTTTCAAAAAATCCTTTTTCGGCACTCGTTGTTGATTTTGAAAATCAGGCGCTTAAAAACAACTGTCGCACGCGTGTCAAAACCTGAAAGCGGGAAAAATGACGTAGCTTTGCGCCAACGAAATGCTTAACCAAACAGACAAGAATGGCCGCAACCATCACTACGCCGCGTCGCAAAAAACAGCCCGCCCAACTCACCGAAGCCTATCGCAAGGAAGTGCTGAACGATTTCAAAATTTGCTGCTTGAGCCGCGAAGCCAGCGTCATCGCCCGCAAGGAAGTGCTCACCGGAAAAGCAAACTTTGGCATCATCGGCGACGGAAAAGAAGTCGCGCAAGTCGCCATGGCCAAAGCATGGCGAAAAGGGGATTTCCGCTCCGGCTATTACCGCGACCAAACACTTATGCTGGCATTGGGTTTAATGAATCTCGACGAATTTTTTGCCCAACTCTATGGCGACCCCTACAATGACCCCTTTTCGGGTGGCCGCCAAATGAATTGCCATTTTGCAACACCCTTCGTGGATGGCGAAGGCAATTTTCTCGATTTGAAAAACCGCTACAACATCTCCTCCGATGTCGCGCCGACGGGCGGCCAAATGGCGCGCGGATTAGGGCTTGCTTTTGCCTCCAAAAAATTCCGCGAGCTGCCCAACCTCTGCGGCGACCTTTCCGACAAGGGCAACGAAGTCACTTTTGTTACCATCGGCGATGCCTCCACTTCTGAAGGCCCTTTTTGGGAAACCATCAATGCGGCAGGGGTGATGCAGGTGCCGCTCGCCGTTTCCGTGTGGGACGACGGCTACGGCATCTCGGTGCCAAAGAAATATCAAACCACCAAAGAAAGCATTTCAGAGATACTTGAAGGGTTTCGACCCGACGGCAAAAAAGATAGCACAGGCCTCGATATCTACACCGGCAAGGCTTGGGACTATCCGGGTCTTTGTCAGCTCTACCGCGACGCGGTGGACAAAATGCGCGTCACCCACCGCCCAGCTCTTTTTCACATTCAAGAGGTAACGCAACAACTCGGCCACTCTACCTCTGGCGACCATCGCCGCTACAAAAGCCCCGAACGCTTGGCGTGGGAAGAAGAATTCGACTGCAACCGCCGCATGGCCGAATGGATGCTCGCCAACGGCATCGCCACACCCGAAGAAGTGGAACACATCAAGGCGGAAGCCAAGCGCGAAGCCACCGAGGCTGCTCAACGCGCCTATCGTGCCTATCACGACAAAGTGGCAGACTTGAAAAAAGAATTGACCTCGCTCTTGCAAAAACTGCCTGCCGAACCCTCGGTGTCCGCGCTGCTCAAAGAACTGGAACAAAGACGCGACCCCTTGCGCTACGAACTGCTCGAAATAGCGCGTCGCGCCCTGCTGTCAGCGCCTGATAAAAACAGCGCCGAAGCAACAGACTTGCGGTCGTTCATCCATGCCGAGCGGGTGGAAGGCGATATGATTTACTCGCACAACCTGCTCAGCGAGTCGCCCAAGTCGCCGCTCGAAGTGCCCGTGGAGCCTGCTGTCTATTCCGGCGAGTCGCCGCTCAAAGACGGCTACGAAGTGCTCAACGCCTGTTTTGACAAGAATTTTGAAACACATCCCGAACTCATTGTATTTGGCGAAGATGTCGGCCACATTGGCGACGTGAATCAGGGCATGCGCGGGATGCAGCAGAAATATGGTGAGGAGCGTGTGTTCGACACAGGCATCCGCGAGTGGACCATCATGGGGCAAGCCATCGGCCTCGCCATGCGCGGCCTGCGCCCCATCGCCGAAATCCAGTACCTTGACTATCTGCTCTATGGCTTGCCACCGCTTTCCGACGACCTCTGCACGCTCAGGTGGCGCTCCAACAATATGCAAATCGCACCAGCCATCATCCGCACTCGGGGGCACCGACTGGTCGGCGTGTGGCACGCAGGCTCGCCGCTCGGCATGATGCTTGGCTCCCTGCGCGGTATGCACATCTGTGTGCCGCGCAACATGACGCAAGCAGCCGGAATGTACAACACCCTGCTGCGGGGCGACGACCCGGCCATCGTGGTGGAAGTGCTCAATGCCTATCGCTTCAAGGAACGCCTGCCCGACAACATCGGCACCTTCACCGTGCCGCTTGGTGTGCCGGAAATCCTGCGCACCGGCGATGCCCTCACGCTTATCACCTACGGGGCTTGCGTGCGGGTGGCAGAAAAGGCTTGCGACTTGCTGGCGCAGCAGGGCATCTCCGTCGAACTCATTGACGTGCAGACTTTGTTGCCTTTCGATTTGCAGCATACTTGTGTGGAAAGTTTGAAAAAAACCAACCGCGTGCTCTTTCTCGACGAGGATTTTGAAGGTGGCGCATCCGCGTTCATGCTTCAGCAGGTGTTGGAACAACAAGGCGGCTATCGTTGGCTCGATGCCAAACCCGCCACACTCGTCGCCAAGCCGCACCGCCCAGCCTACGGTCAGGATGGCGACTATCACTCCAAGCCACAAGTGGAGGATGTGGTGGAGACGGTGATGCGCATCGTGCGGGAAGACTGGTAAGGCGGATGGCTTTTTGCGGCATAAATTTGCCAACCTTTTGTTGAGGAAATTGCATAGTATTATAGTCAACGCAAATCAGCCCCCTCCGCTTCACTTGGCCGGGCAGGCCCCCTGAGTATAGGGTCTGACAAGGTGGCTTTGAACAAACGGCGCTCGCAATCCTTTGAAAATCATACAAATCAATCAAGGGCATCCTAAAATCCTCTTTAATCTGGGTATAGTTACTAAGTTTGCCACATGGCAAATCCTTCTGTCACAGACTTTGAGGCACTTCAAGCCACGCGACGGCTGTTCTTGAAACAATGCGCGTTCGGACTTGGCTCTTTGGCCTTGGGCCAATTGCTCGGTGGCTGCGGGCCATCGGGTGGGGGAGAGGAGACCATCGCTTTCAACCCGGCCAACCCACTTGCCCCCCGCCCACCGCATTTTCCGGGAAAAGCCAAATCGGTGATTTATCTGCACATGGCAGGCGCTCCCTCCCAACTCGAATTGTTCGACTACAAGCCTGCCTTGGCAAAATTGGACGGGCAAGATTGTCCACAATCATTCCTCGAAGGCAAACGTTTCGCCTTTATTCGGGGGGTGCCGAAGATGTTGGGTCCCCAAGCAAAATTTCAACAACACGGACAATCGGGTGCATGGATTTCCGACTACTTGCCACACCTTTCCACCGTTGCCGACGAACTTGCCTTTTTAAAAGCCGTCCAAACCGACCAGTTCAACCATGCGCCCGCCCAACTGTTGATGCACACGGGCAGCCCGCGCCTCGGCAGGCCAAGTATGGGGGCTTGGGTCACTTATGGCTTGGGGTCTGAAAATGCCAATTTGCCCGGCTTCGTGGTGCTGACTTCAGGTGGCAAAGACCCTGATGCCGGCAAAAGCGTGTGGGGCAGCGGCTTTTTGCCTTCCGTTTATCAAGGGGTCCAATGCCGCTCGGTGGGCGACCCGGTGCTGTTCCTGAAAGACCCGGAGGGTATAGACCGCGCCTTGCGTAAAGCCTCTATCGAGGCCATCAACAAGGTGAACCAAGAGACCTACCACGAGTACGGCGACCCCGAAATCCTCTCGCGCGTCGCGCAATATGAGATGGCCTACAAAATGCAAATCACGGCACCTGAGGTGATGAATATCGAAAACGAGCCAATCTACATCCATGATATGTATGGAACCAAGCCGGGCAAGGCGTGTTTCGCCAACAACGTGCTGCTGGCGCGAAAATTAGTGGAGAAAGGTGTCCGATTCGTGCAACTCTACGACTGGGGCTGGGATACACATGGCTCCGACGCATATCTCTCCATTGATATCGGTTTGGTCAACAAATGCCGCGAAACGGACAAGGCCATCACCGCGCTGATACTCGACCTGAAACAACGCGGCCTGCTCGACGAAACGCTCATCGTGTGGGGAGGAGAATTTGGCCGGACACCCATGATGGAAAACCGCAACGGCGTGACCATGCCCTACAAGGGGCGCGACCACCACACCGATGCTTTCACGATATGGATGGCAGGCGGTGGTGTCAAAGCAGGTGTGTCACATGGAGAGACCGACGAGGTGGGCTACAACGCCGTGAAAGACAAGGTTTCGGTTTATGATATTCAGGCCACCATTTTGCACCAATTAGGCTTTGACCACGAAAAATTCACTTACCCATTTCAAGGCCGCCCCTTCCGACTGACTGACGTGGAAGGGCAAGTGATAGAGGCTGTGGTGGGGTGAATAGCACACTACTGGCAATTTTCAAATTTGCCACGAAGTCAAAAAGACGCAACGCAAAATATGCATTGATTTGCCGCATTTTGTGCCTTTGCGTCTTTGCAGCACAAAAACAATGTTCAGTAGTGTGGGTGAATAGGTATGGTGTGTGGGCATTGTTTATTGAAGTATCCTCAAAAATGCCGTCCAAGGCCCGACTTCTTCTTTGTACTGCTTGGCCATGATTCTTGCGATTTGTGATACATGGTTGAGGTCATGCACGACCCAAGTGGACAGCAACTGAGCAAGTGTCACCTCGCCAAATGTGGGGTGAATGCCGGTTTTTTGCAGGTCGGCATCCGAGATGTTTAGGCGGCGTAGTTCCGCCAGGCTCTCTTTTCGCGCATCACGAAATTCCTCCAACAGCGTCTGAATGTTTTTGCCCTTGCTAGTTTCATACTGCGCAAAGCGGTCGAACGGTTCAAAAGTCTTGTCGGCCCGGTCCGAGAGGATGAGCGTCGCCCTCGGTATCCAGTCCGTTTTTTCTCCGTGGAGTAGGTGGCCGACCACATCAAACACCGACCAGGTGTCCGGTCCTTCGTTTTGATAGGTCCAATCCTCAGAAATTTGATGGAGCATGGTGTGTAGCGCATCGGGAGTTCTTTCGAGGATTTCCAGCGCTTGTGTTGTGGAAAATGTCATGGCTGTAATTAGTGATGTTGTATTTGGACCTTTGGCATGCCTTACTCCGCCAAGTTTTGAGCATGATTAAAAACGCAATCTGTTCAAAGCCAAAAACATCAATCATGGTGAAATGACAAATCTTGGCGAATCAAGATATATATTAAGCGGGCGTCTGCGTTGGCTGCCGCGCATAGACGCAGGTAGCGTTTGAGGCAAAGATAAGAAGTACGGTGTATGGCTGGGAGTGAGCGAAAAAAGTAGAGGCGTATGTGATACCTACATTGAGTTTTCTTGCTGCTGTTGCCTTGCCATGCTTAGCACACTACCTTTATCACAACAAAATATGCGGGAGTTTGAGTATTGCCGCACCGCACCCAAAACAGAGGAAATACGCCCACGCTTGCCGAAAAGTGGTAAAAGAAGTGGGCACATCAAAAACTTCTCACAATGAAACAATCATATTCTCAAGCCTAGGAGATGGTACGGTTTCTTCACGACCCGTTCAAACTCCTGTCAATCTAGCTTTTTGCGTTATTTTTGACCGTCACAACCTCTGACGCGCAGCAAGCATCCCAAAGGTTAAAGCCAGTGCCCCAAAATGTCTTAAACCTCAAAGAGCACAAAGAATTCTTCCAAAGCGCTAAACCGTTTTCAAGCGTTGTGGACGTGGACGGCATGGAAGCCTCTTTGCGCGAGCAGAGTCAGGCAGTCGGTTTTCAGCCCGATTTGGCAGTGCTGGCTAAAACACAGCGAGAAAAACCAGATTTTCTAAGTATTCGGCTGCCGGAGACCTCCTCCGAAGCAATTGAACTTCACTTGTACCGTATGGCTACCTTTTGTGGCAACAGTTACCTAGGATGGGGAAGAAATTGATCTATTCCCATTCAATCATGATTACAGGGGGACGACGAATTATAGATTATTGGCAACCGCTGAAGGAAATTATTTGACATCGTATATTTACTGTCCGGAGCCGGGTTGCAACGGTTACAATACCACAGGGGGGGCTGATGCTCATGAACCCCTACGGAGGGGTCATTTGGCGCAAGGAACTGTCGACAGTATTTGCGCCTTACACCTGCAACGTTGAGCAGATTGGCGCAGACGATTACATCTATCAGTGGTATCACACGCAGTACCTCAGCCCTCAATGGGAGATACATCCGCCCGGGCTGTATTATATGAATGCACAGGGAATAGTGTATGACTCTCTGATTTTCCATAACCAGACGGGCAAGGACGTGCTTTACACCCATGCTATCTGGGATAAAGGCATAGTGGGTTGTGGCTTCCAGACGCTCAACAAGACCAACCCGAATTCTGCGACCTGGATTCGCTCGGGCTGGATATTCCGGGTGGATGAGCACAAGCAATTGCTCTGGGAGCGCAATTATGCCGACACGACAAATTCCGGGTTTGTGCATGGGATTTATCACATCAAAAAAACAGGAGATGGCGGCTACATCGCCTGTGGCGACATCACTAATCGCATGACGGGGGTGATTGAGACACACGCCTAGCTGTTGAAGCTGGATTCTCTGGGCTGTCTGACGCCCGGCTGCGGGGAGGTTAACATCATTACGGGCGTGGAATCGGCGGTCTTCGCGCAGGAGGCGGAAATCCGCTGTGCCCCCAACCCTGCATCGGTTGAGACCTACGTCACCCTGCCCGCCGACCTTCCCGAACGGGATGTGATAGTCGTACTGCTCTCGCCGGAGGGCAAGCCGCTGTACCGGCAGGCCTACGCGCATCCGGGCATCCGCATACCCTTACACGGCGCGAGCAGCGGGATGCACTATGTGGCGGCGTATCGGCAGGGGCGGCTGCTGGGGGTGGCGAAGTTGGTGGTGCAGCGGTAGAAAGAAGCCCTACAGACAAAGCTGGAAGGGAACTCAGAGAGGTCGTTCTTCATACCTTGATTTGTCAAAATTTGTCAGACGACTATGATTTTCGTTGCTTTGAACAGATTGCGGTTTTTATCACGCTCAAAACTTGGCGGCACGAGGTATAAGTCCCTCGCCCCTTTGTGCCTCTTTGGAAAAATTTAGTATAGCTTTACCACCGCCCCTTCCGCAACCGCTCTTCCAAATTCCCCGCACCTTCCGGCTTCGCCCCCGTCTCATGCCCCCGCTCGAATGCCGCTCGGTCGAGTAGCGGGATGGGTGCTTGCTTGGCCTTTTGCAAGGCGGCGTTCAGCGCGGCCAAGTCTTTGCCGAAATAACCGTCGGCCTGAGCGCTGGCTTGTTGGAGCTCGCCGCGCACAACCTGCATTTTGTCGAGCACAGACTGCGTAGGCAGTTCGTCGGAGATTTCCGTGAACACATACAGCCGCCCAAGGCGGGCGCGGAGCTGCTGTTCACCGGTGATGCCTTTGGATTCGATGGTCTCGGTGAGTGTTTTGCGGAATGCTTCGAGGTCGGCGCTAAAGCGGTCGAGTTTGGTTTTCAGGGCCTTGTCTTTCACCACGGCGGCGCGGCGGTCGGCGCTGTCTTTGGCGTTTTGCACCTGCGCCACCAGCAGGCCGAGGGTTTCCACCATGCCGAACAGTTCGTCGGACAGGGCGCGGCGCTTGGCGTAGTCAAGGTCGGGCTGCACGGGGTCGGGGATGAGCGTGAGGGTGCCCGTGTCGCTGTACTCGCCGACTGTGAGGCGTACAGTGTAGGTACCCGGCATGGCCATTTGGCCGAGGAAACCCGCGTACACCCCGAACTCGCCTTGCAGCAACAAGCCCTTGGCGGCCTTGGGCGGCGCGGTGCGCAGGTCCCAGCGCACCATGTTGATGCCTTTGCGCTTGGTGCCGGGCATGGAGGCCACTTTTTTGCCGGAGGGGTCGAAGATTTCAAGGGTCACGTCGCCCGTGTTTAGACGGTCTTTGAGGTAATACTGAATGACGGCGTTCTCCGTGGGGTTGGGGCCAGCGTAGGCATCCGTGTTAGGGAATGCCTGCCCGTAGTGGCCCGTGGTGACGGGCGTGGGCCGCGTGGGCAACAGGGCCACCGGGCGCTGGAGCAGGTCGGGCGTAAGGCGGCGGAAGGGGGAGATGTCGTCGAGAATGAAGATGCCGCGCCCGTGCGTGGCTACGACGAGGTCGTTGGTGCGGGGCTGGACGACAATGTCTCGCACGCCCACATATTCCGGGAAGTTGGACTTGTACAGTACCCAGTTTTGGCCTCCGTCGTTGCTGATGTACAGGCCGAACTCGGTGCCGAGGAACAGCAGGTCGGGGTTTTCCAAATCCTCGATGATGACGTGGGCGTAGCCTTGCAGCACGTCGTCGGTGCTGATGGACGACCAGGTGCGGCCGCCGTCGTCGGTGCGAGCAGCGTAGGTGCGCATATCGCCATAGGCGTGGCGGTCGAAGGTGGCATAGACGCGGTTGCGAGCGTGGCGGCTGGGGGTCACGCGGCTCACCCAAGTGCCGGGGGGCACGCCGGGGATGTTTTGGGAAATGAGGGTCCAAGTTTTTCCACCGTCGCGGGTGACCTGGATATTGCCGTCGTCGGTGCCCACGAAGATCAGGTTTTCGTCGAGCGGCGAGGGGCCAATGGAGTAGATGGTGCAGTGGTTTTCGGCAGAGGTGTTGTCCACGGTGAGGCCGCCGCTGGCGTACTGCTGCTGCTTGACGGTGTCGTTGGTGGTCAGGTCGGGCGAGATGCGCGTCCAAGAGTTGCCGCGGTCGGTGGTTTTGAACAGGAACTGGGCACCGCAGTAGAGCGTGCCGGGCTTGGCCGTGCTTTTCACCAAGGGCGTGTTCCAGTTCCAGCGGTACTTGGGGTCGCCCTGTTTTTCTTGGGGCTGGATGAACTTGTTCTGCCCGGTTTTTAGGTTGACGCGGTTGATGTTGCCGCCCTGGCTTTCGGCGTACACGATGTCGGTGTCGGTGTCGTCAGGCTGCACCCAGAAGCCGTCGCCGCCGTTGAGCGATTCCCAGTCGCGGTTTTCGATGCCGCCCTTGCTCTGGGAGGGGCCGCGCCACGAGCCGTTGTCTTGCAGGCCGCCATAGACGTTGTAGGGCGTTTGGTCGTCGGTGGCCACTTGGTAGTACTGCGACACGGGCAGGTTTTTCAGGTGCGTCCACGATACGCCGTGGTCGAGGCTCATGTACACGCCGCCGTCGGTGCCGAGGTAGAGGTGATTGGTGCTGTTGGGGTTGATCCAGAGGGCGTGGTGGTCGGCGTGCACCCAGCCGCTGGTGCGCCCGCCGTCGGAGAAAGAGTAGCCGCCGTCGGTGCTGATGGAGAGGGAGAAGGCGGGGCGATAGACGCGCTTGGGGTCTTTGGGGTCCACTACGAGCGTGCTGAAATAGAAGGGCCGGGCCGTCACGTTGGACGTGGCGCTCTGGTATTTCCACGATTCGCCGCCGTCGGCGGAAATGAGCAGGCTGGTGTTTTCGCTCTCGACGATGGCAAACACGTTGTCGGGCGCGCTGGGCGCCAAGGCCAAGGCGATGCGGCCAAATTCGCCGGTGGGCAGGCCGTTGGTGATTTTGCGCCAAGTTTTGCCGCCGTCGGTGCTCTTGTGCAGGGCACTGCCGGGGCCGCCCGACGCGAAGGAATAGGGCGTGCGACGCACCTGCCACATGGAGGCCAACAGCACGTCGGGGTTGCGCGGGTCTTGGAGGATGTCCGCGCAGCCGGTCTTTTCGTCGGTGTAGAGGATTTTCTCCCAAGTCTTGCCCCCGTCGGTGGTCTTGTAGAGGCCGCGGTCGGGGCTGTCGCTCCACAGGGGGCCGGGCACGGCCACATACACGGTGTTTGGCTCGGTGGGGTGGATGACGATTTTGGAAATATGCTCGCTTTTTTCGAGGCCCATGCGGTTCCAGTTGCGCCCGCCGTCGGTGCTCTTGTAAATGCCGAGACCGATGGACACGCTGTTGCGCATGTTGCTCTCGCCAGTGCCCACCCACACGGTGTTGGGCTTGACGGGGTCAATGGCCAAAGCGCCGATGGATTGCGGGTGCTTGTCGAACACCGGGTCGAAGGTCATGCCAGCGGTATTGGACTTCCACACGCCGCCGCCCGCCGTGCCGACGTACAGCACCTTGGGGTCGGTGGCCACGCCTTCGATGGCCGTGATGCGCCCGCTCATCACCGCTGGGCCAATGCTGCGTGCCTCGATGGCACCAAAGGTGGCGGAGGTGAGTTGGGTTTGGGCGTGTGCGTTGGAAAGGAGGGAAAGGGCAAAAAGGAGGAGGAAGTGCTTCATAGATGAAAATGTATGCTATTCAGGCGGTGGTTAGCAATCACCGCCTGAATATGTGCTTTAATATCTGATGCTCAAAAATTTCAACCCGTGATTTGCATCACTATTTATACCTCGCGTCGCCAAGTTTTGGGCATAGCTGCAATCGCAATCTGCTCAAAATCAGGGGTTTAAATCATGTTCATCTGACAAATCCTAGCGAATCAAGGTATAACAATCACTTCTTCGGCATTTCAAAAATCTTCTCGTCCACTGTTGGGTTGAGCGTGACTTTTGTCAGAGAAATAGTGGTGCTGCCCATCATTGGGTTGGCTTGTTGCATGGTATAGGGCATCGTGATGCCGTCCACAGCCTTGAAATTGGAATATATTGTGGCGGTTTCGACCTCTTGGCCATCCACGTTGTCCACCCGGACGTTTTTGATTTCGTAGTAGCTTTCCGGGTCGTAGAGGAGATACTCCAGTTTTCCTTCGCCCTTGTCCACCTTGATTTTGAGCGCCTCGGTGCCTTCCACGTCTTCTTTGCCGACATATTCCACCTTGTAGCCTTTCTCCTTATATCCAATGATAGTTCCGTCAATGTCGGTCTGGTCCATCATGTTTTTGACTTGGTCGGGGGTGAGCGGTTCGGCAGAGGTCTGGCCAGCAAAAGGATTGATGGTCCAGCCTTTGTCGCCGTTGACGACAGAAACTTGGTTCATGCCCATCACCGACACGTCCATGCGAGCTGCTTTGTCGCGGATGGCCGTCATGGAGTAGCTAATAGTCATTCCGGCGGCTGCTTCAGCAGCAATGGTGGCCTCCATTTTTATGGAGTTCACTTTACTCCAATTGTCGCCACCAATGGCTTTGATGTGTTTGGCAATGATGTCCTCGGCGCTTTGAGCAAAAGCAAAAGCGTTGAGCAAAAAAAGAGATGCTGCGAGAAAGAGCGATTTTTTCATGACAGAAATTTGATTTGAGTGAATATTATTCGTGAAGGTTTTCAAAATTGAATTGCAAAACAACGGGAAGCAAGAGCCGATGTTTAGAAAAATTCGATAAGCAGAAACAGGAAAACGATGCAAACCTCATTTGAGGGGCAAATGTCAAAACGTAGTCTGCATCAAGCCAATGTTTGCAATAGCTGTCGTTCAAGGAGCTCGCTGCCACTCAATACGGATTTTTTATCCAGCATTGCCAGTGCCTGTTGAGCCAATCGCTTTGCTTCGGCCAATTCTCCATTTACTTTTGACAGTGCGGACTTGATACGCAGCGCCGACACATCCTTCCTTCGGGCCAATTGCTTTTCGATTTTTTTCCAACAAGCATTTGCGCCTTCCGAGTCATTTTTCAAAAAAGCGGCAGCAAAACACACTTCTTTCAACAATTCGGCTTGAAAAATTGGAGGCATCTCGTCGGGCAAATCGCTCAATCGTTCGGCCACTTGCAAGGCTTGTTCTGGCTGATGAGTGGCCAAGTAGTGGGAGTAAGCGTAGAGGTCGGCGTAGATGGCGTAGTCCTTGTCTTGTCGCACGGTGTCAACATCGGTCATGTCGAGCGTCGCCAAGGATTTGCCCGAATGGGCGTGCGCTATCAGCGAGAGCATGGCTCGTTCTATCTCGGATGTTTGGCCTCCGGCGGTCAGGCGAAAATAACGCGCCCGATCCGTGAAAAACATTCCGGTTCGGCTTGGTACCGTGGTGGCCAGAAACAAAAAAAACGAGGTGATGGCGCTGACAAGGAAAAATACCGCGAGCCATCGCAGTCCAGCCGATTCGGCGCCCGTCAGGTGCCATCCAGCCCAAGCGCCCACTACCGTCAGCAGCAAGGAGCCTATTGGCCCCGCTACGACCAGCCGGGCAAAACGTCGGGTGAGGTCAGGTGTGTTCTCGACAGGCAGGGTCGCTGCCACACCGCCGAAGAGTTGTGGGTCGGTGTTGAAATACACGACCACACGCTCCGTTTCCGGGTCGCGGCGTATGCCCAAGAATCCAGCTACATAAAGATGAAATCGAAACCCCTGCCGCAGACCTGTGGCCAGATGCGCCATCTCGTGGAACGCCAGCGCAAACCACAACGCAAAAAACGCCGTGGCGATGGTCACGACCTTTTGAAACAGGTTGTCAGTAGGGGCGAAATGCCCCAAGTGCTTGCCCATCTTCATGCCGACATACCCCCCCAACGCGCCCAGCATTAAGCCAGCCAACATTTGTGTGAGATGCTTCTTCTTGATTTTCATATTTGCCAATTGTTTCCCTGTCAGTGTTCGCGGGATAATCGCAAATTACATAGGCATTGGATATTTTTTGTTTTTCACAAAACAAGCAACCGCTCAAACTTCCGCCGTTTTGCCACTTTTGGATACCATGTTTGACCGAGCATCTGTCCGGCGCAATCAAATTTTATTTTTTTTTGAAAAAAGGAAAAAATTTTCTCCGATAAGTTGACTTAGTTTGCCCCTCTGTTTTTCACTCATCGTTTTATCGCTCAAAAAAATGCCCACACGTCGCCGCGTACTCAAATCCATGCTCGCCGGAGCCGCCGCCCTGACAGCTTCGCCCGCGTTTTCTTTTACAAAAATATCTGAGAGCGAACGAACGATGGTGCGAAAAGGCAATATCCGCCATTCCGTCTGCCGATGGTGCTTCAACGACACGCCGCTCGACGAGCTCTGCATTTTCGCTAAACAAATCGGCATCACGGCCATTGACCTCGTGGGGCCGAAAGATTGGGACACGCTGAAAAAACACGGCCTCGACTCCTCCATGTGCAACGGCGCGGAAATCAACCTTGTGGACGGCTGGAACGACCCGAAATTCCACGACAAACTCGTGCAGAATTACTCAGAAATGATACCACTTGTGGCGAAGGCGGGCTATAAAAACCTGATTTGTTTTAGCGGCAATAAGCGCGGCATGGACGACGAGACGGGGCTGAAAAACTGCGTGATGGGGCTGAAAAAAATCATGTCGCTGGCGGAAAAACACGGCGTGGTGCTACAAATCGAAGTGTTCAACTCCAAAGTGAACCACCCCGACTACATGGCCGACAACACTCCCTGGACAGTGGAACTTTGCAAACGCCTCGGCTCCGAAAATTTCAAAATCCTGTGGGACATCTACCACATGCAAATCAACGAGGGCGACGTGATTCGCACGATTCAGAACAATCACCAGTACTTCGGCCACTACCACACCGCCGGGGTGCCGGGCCGTCACGAAATTGACGAAACGCAGGAACTTTACTACCCCGCCATCATGCGGGCCATTGCAGCTACGGGGTTCAAAGGCTATGTGGCGCAGGAGTTTATCCCGGTGGCAACGGATAAATTGGGTTCGCTGGCGAAGGCGATTGATATCTGTGATGTGTAGTTTGGTTGTTTGTTGTTCGTTGTTTGTTGTTCGTTGTTTGTTGTTTGTTGTTTGTTGTTTGTTGTTCGTTGGTGGTTGTTCGTTGGTGGTTGTTCGTTTTTGGTTGTTGGTTTGTAGAGTTGACCACGTTTTTGAAAAGGTTTTATTATGGCAAAACTTACTCACTTTGAAGAATTGGAAGCGTGGAAAGCCTGCCGTGAGGTCGTGCGATGGGTGAGGAAAATCGTCAAGGAAAATTTCCCGAAAGACTACGATTTGAAAGACAACATGAGCCGTGCTGCTCGCTCCACTACTCGAAATATTGCCGAAGGATTTGGAAGACATCATCACGGGGAGAATATTCAATTTGTGCGAATTTCACGAGGTTCGCTCTACGAAGTTTGGGACGATGCCATTTCAGCCAAAGAGGACGGCTATCTGACGTCAGAAGAATTTTCAGAAGGCGTGAAAAAAATTGAAACTGCTATCACCATTGTAAACGGCTACATTCGTTATTTGAGTTCTTTGCTCTAAAAATCAACTTTTAAACTCTACTCTACCAACCACCACCCACCAACAAACAACCACCAACGAACAACCACCAACGAACAACCACCAACGAACAACCACCAACGAACAACCACCAACGAACAACCACCAACGAACAACCACCAACGAACAACCACCAACGAACAACCACCAACAAACAACGAACAACGAACAACCACCAACGAACAACCACCAACGAACAACCACCAACGAACAACCACCAACGAACAACCACCAACGAACAACCACCAACGAACAACCAACAACCAACAACGAACAACAAACAACCAACAACAAACAACCAACAACCAACAACGAACAACCAACAACCAGCAACCAACACTATAACACTCATGGCAGAGAAATACGACGCAATTGTGGTCGGCTCCGGTATCGCCGGAGGCTGGGCGGCAAAAGAACTCACCGAAAAAGGTCTCAAAACCATCATGCTAGAACGCGGCAAAAACGTCCGACATGTCGTGGACTATCAAGCCGCAACGAAGAAAATCTGGGAATTCCCGCACCGGGGCAGGCTCACCAACGAGATGAAAGCCACCCACCCCGTGCAAAAGCGCGACTACCCCTACAACGAGTTCACGCCCGACTGGTGGGTCAACGACCTCGAATGCCCATACACCGAGGTGAAGCGTTTCGACTGGTATCGTGGCTTCCACGTCGGCGGCAAATCGCTCATGTGGGGTCGCCAAAGTTATCGCCTCAGCGACTTCGACTTTGAGGCCAACGCCAAAGAAGGCATCGCTATTGACTGGCCGATTCGCTATGCCGACATTGCGCCGTGGTACGATTATGTGGAAGAGTTTGCTGGCATCAGCGGCTCGTTGGAAGGACTGCCACAACTGCCCGACGGCAAGTTTTTGCCGCCGATGGAACTCAATATCGTGGAAAAAGAAGTGGCCGCCCGCATCAAGGCGAAATGGGAGCATCGCCGCATGATAATCGGTCGTGTGGCCAACCTGACCCAAGAGCACAAAGGGCGTGGCTCTTGCCAGTATCGCAACCTGTGCGCACGCGGTTGCCAGTTCGGGGCGTATTTCAGCACCCAATCGTCCACCTTGCCTGCCGCTGTCGCCACCGGGAATTTGACCTTGCGGCCATTCTCCATCGTCAATCAAATTCTTTATGACAAAGACAAAAAACGGGCGAAAGGCGTGCTGGTCATTGATGCCGAAACGATGCAAACCATTGAGTACGAAGCCAAAATCATCTTCGTCTGCGGCTCCACGCTCGGCTCTACACAGCTGCTTCTGAACTCCATCGAGATGGGCGGCCTGCCCGACGGCATCGGCAACTCAAGCGGCCAACTCGGCCACAACCTCATGGACCACCACTTCCGCTGCGGCGCTGGCGGCATCGTGGAAGGCTACGAGGACAAAATCACTTACGGCCGCCGCGCCAACGGCATCTACGTCCCGCGTTTCCGCAATCTTTTCGGCGATAAACGAGATTACTTGCGTGGCTTCGGCTATCAAGGTGCTGCCAGCCGTCAGGGCTGGAGCCGCGAGGTGGCCGAACTCAGCGTTGGCGCTGCTTTCAAAGAAGCGCTTTGCGAACCCGGCCAATGGAGCATTGGCATGGGTGGCTTCGGCGAAATGTTGCCGTACTACGAAAACAAGGTCACGCTCGACAAAACACGGAAAGACAAATGGGGCCAGTATGTCCTTGCTATTGACTGCGAACTCAAAGAAAACGAGTACAAAATGCGCAAAGACATGATGGCCGACGCCGCCGAAATGCTCGAAGCCTCTGGCGTGAAAAACGTCAACACCTTCGACAACGGCTCCTTCCCCGGCATGGCCATCCACGAAATGGGCACGATGCGAATGGGCGCCGACCCGAAAACCTCCGTGCTCAACCGCTGGAATCAGATGCACGATGTGCCCAACGTATTCGTCACCGACGGCTCTTGCATGACCTCCATCTCCTGTGTCAATCCCTCGCTCACCTTCATGGCGCTCACGGCGCGGGCGGCGGATTATGCGGTGGGGGAGTTGAAGAAGGGGAATTTGTAGCGGCGGATTTGCAAATCCGCAGTACAACCTTGTGTCGTTCCTTTCTGCTGGCTGGCGGAGAGGAATGACCAATTGGAAAACTCAGTGCCGTTGTCAACTGGATGCCAACAACGGAAAAAATAACTCTAAAACCTTGAAACCTATTCACTCACTCGCACATTCACTCACTCAACATGAATAGAAGAGAACTTCTCCAACGCACATCCCTCCTCATCGGCGGCAGCCTGCTCGGCGCCGACAGCCTGCTGGCAAAAAACATTGACTGGGATGCCCTCGACGACCTGCCCGAAGACTACGCGGGCATCGGCCTGTTCAGCAAAAGTCAAATCAAGCTCATGAACGAAGTGGCCGACACCATCATCCCCACGACCGACACGCCAGGTGCAAAGGCTGCCAAAGTCGGGCAGTTCATGGCCGTCATGGTGAGCGACTGCTACGAACCCGACGACCAAAAACGCTTCATAGACGGCCTTGCCACTTTGGAATCTGAGTGCCAAAAACGATACGGCAAAAAGTCGTTCACGAAACTCTCGTCGGCGCAACGCACAGAGTTTTTG
The DNA here is from genome assembly GCA_026129545.1 of Saprospiraceae bacterium. Classification (NCBI taxonomy): domain Bacteria; kingdom Pseudomonadati; phylum Bacteroidota; class Saprospiria; order Saprospirales; family Saprospiraceae; species Saprospiraceae bacterium. The sequence continues at coordinate 1,330,852 of JAHCHX010000001.1, read as the reverse complement.
ACAGCTGTGGACAAGGAACGCCGGGAATTTCAGAAAAACAAAAAGAAGCGGGAAGACCCGAATCACTACTTTCAGGCATTCAAAGACCTCGCGCTGTGGGGCTATTTCACCTCCGAAATTGGCGCGACACAGGCGCTGCGCTTCGTCGAGTATCCCGGCAAATACACGACGGTTGACTACAAAAAAGGCGACCGCGCGTGGGGAGGGTATTGAGCTTTGAAGGCTTGCCCAGCCGCTCCGCTTGGCCGGGCAAGCCTTCAAACCACTTGAAAACCATGCACATACGGGTCATCATCGTCGAAAAGGATGTGATTGAACCCATGAACAATTGCCCAGCCTTCAATGCTGGGCACAATGGCCGGGCGGGCGGCCAAGGTCGTTTCTTCTTCTATTCGGCCTATGAATTGTGAGCCGATGATGCTCTCGTGTATGAATTCCTGACCCAGTTTTAGTTTCCCTTTCGCGTGCCATTGCGCCATGCGCGCCGAAGTACCGGTGCCGCAAGGCGAGCGGTCAATCGCTTTGTCGCCATAAAAAACGGCGTTGCGAGCTGTCGAGTTGGCGTTCAAGGTTTTACCCGTCCACTGTACATGGCTCATGCCTGAAATCGTCGGGTTTTCAGGGTGAACGAACGTGTGTTTTTCATTCACTCTTTGGCGAATTTCCCGTGCCCATACGACGAGCTGTTCTGCCGTAAAATGCTCCATACCGGGAAAGTTTTCCTGCGGGTCAACGATGCCGTAGAAGTTGCCGCCGTAGGCCACATCAAGTTTCAGCCTTCCCAAACCCGAACAGTCGACTTCGATGTTTTCGGAGTGCAAAAACGACTTTACGTTCCTGATTTTCACCGACTTAATTTTTTTACCCTCCTGCTTATACTCAGCCAAAATTTCCCCAGCCGGAACTTCAAGTTTCAAAAAACCGGGCTGCTTCGGCATTACCAAACCCTGCTCAATGGCGACGGTGACCGTGCCGATGGTGCCATGCCCGCACATGGGCAGACAGCCGCTCGTTTCGATGAAAAGGATGCCTACGTCGTTTGCCGGGTCACTCGGCGGGTAGAGGATGCTGCCTGACATCATGTCGTGACCGCGTGGCTCAAACATGAGTCCACGCCGAATCCAATCGAATTCGCGCAGGAAATGCTGGCGCTTTTCGCTCATGTCGGTGCCTTCGAGCACCGGGCCGCCGCCCGCGACGACGCGCACGGGGTTGCCACAGGTGTGGGCATCAATGCAGAAGAATGATTTGATAGCCAAAATCTGGTGATTTGTTGATTCTGTTATCTGTTAGTCTGGTTATTTCACTCGTTCGAACAAGGCCATGTAGAATCCGTCAAAACCTTCGTCTTGGGGCAAAATTCTCTTTTCTTCCAAAAGTTTGAAGTTTTTGCCCACCTCGCCCGTCAAGAATGTCTCCACTTGTTCTTGATTTTCCGAAGGCAGAATGCTGCAAGTGGCATAGACCATGCGCCCGCCGGGCTTTACGATGGGGCTATACGCTTGTAGGATGTCTTGTTGCGCCACGCGCAGATTGTCAATGGACTCGGTCGTGAGTTTCCATTTTGCGTCGGGGTTGCGGCGCAGCACACCGAGACCGCTGCACGGCACATCGAGTAGCAGGCAGTCAGCAGAGCCATAGAGTCGTTTGATGGTTTTGCGATTTTCGATAGGGCGGGTTTCGATGTTGGTGGCTCCGGCGCGGCGGGCGCGGTGTCGGAGTTCGTCCAATTTCCATGCGTGGGTGTCGAGCGCGATGAGGCTGCCGCGATTTTGCATGAGGGCGGCGAGGTGGAGCGTTTTGCCGCCACCTCCCGCACAAGCATCCACGACACGCATCCCTGGGGCGGGGGCAAGCATGAGCGCAACTTGCTGACTGCTATAATCTTGCACTTCAAACAAACCGCTTTTGAAGGCTTTGGTCTGGAACACGTTTTGGCGACGAGTCAATAGCAAGGCATCGGCATCGCCTACTGGAAGTGTCTCTACGCCTTCCTCGCGCAAGGTTTTTTGCAAGGCGGCGCGGTCGGTTTTCAGGTGGTTGGCACGAAGCACGACTTGGGCGGGCTGATTGAGCGCGGCGAGCGTGTCGTCCCAAAGGAGGCCGAGTTCGCGGCTGCCCATTTCGTCGAGCCAATCGGGGATGCTTTCGCGGAGCGCCCTAATGTGTTGGGCTTGTTCCAACTTGCTTTTTATCTCGTTCATTTTCAGGGTTTTGAATTCTGTCCAGTGGGGTAGGGGAGTGTCGTTTTTCACCAGGTGCACGCCGATGGTTTTCCAAAAATCAACTTCGGAAAAAGGTGTCTCCCCCAAAACTTCGCAGTAGAGGCGATAGTGTCGCACGACTTCGTAGGTGGTCTCGGCGATGAACGCACGGTCGCGGCTGCCTGCCTTGGGGTTTTGCTTGAGCGTCTGCTCAATCACTTTGTCGGCGTGGCGATTTTCCCTAAAAACACTCAGTAGCGCCTGTGCGACGGCGCGGACGAGGAGCGGGTGAAGTCTGGTCGGATGGTGCTGCACTTAATCTTCCTTTTTCCGCACGGTGGCGAAGGTGGCTAGCATTTTTCTGTACAGGCGCTCGTGTTGGGATTTGGGATATATCGCGTTGATATTGAGGGTGCTAAGTTTGTCCCATGAACGGATGTACATAATGCCGTAGAAATGTTCTTGCTCCGGCTCGTCGGCAGGTGGGGTTGCTTCGGTGACCATTAAGTAGCCTGCAAGCCCACCAACGGACATGGTATCTTTCGAAATCAGCTTGATGTCGTCTGGCATCGTGATTTCCATAAAATCCGCCAATACGCGCTCGTAAGGTGCCGGCAAGGCCGAGCAGACCAATTTGGCGCGTGTCGCTTCTTCTTCCCAGCCTTGCTCTGTCGCTGTAAAAGTGGCATCGGGTGCCGCTATTTCAAACTTCATGTTGAAAATAGCCAGCATTTTTTCTGCGGTCATTTCCTCTTCCTGTCCGCGAACGGCCAAGCAGAGACACAACAGCAGAGGGGCAATTATCAACTGTTTGACTGAAAAGTTTTTCATTGAGATTGTGATTTTTACCACGGTTCGACAGGATTTGTCGGACGGCCATGATTGATGTATTTGATTTTGAGCAGGTTGCGGTTGTTGCCATGTTGAAAAAAAACGTCGTGCCGAACTTGTGAGTCAACCTTTCCACCGCACGAACGCTTCCATTGCCTCGTATTCCGCCAAGCCAAGTGCCCGGTAGGTGTTGGCAGTTTCTTTGTTGCGGTATTCCGCTCGTTGCCAGAATTCTCGGTCGTCGCCACCGGGGAATGGCGGATGGTCTTTTTGGCTTTGGTGCATGAAAATCGCCTGTCGCTTGCGGCGCAGCTGTTGTGGACTCATCGGCACAGCCATTTCAATTTCGTGGACGGCCCATTCGTGCCATGCGCCTCGGTAGAGCCAAAGCCAGCAGTCCTTTATCCAAGATTCTTTTTCAAGCTGTTGGTATGCGCCAAAGATGGCGTCAAGGCAGACTCTGTGGGTGCCGTGCGGGTCGGCCAAGTCACCCGCGGCATACACTTGGTGTGGTTTCACGCGCAACATCAAGTCCGCGATGATGCGAATATCCTCCTCTCCAAGCGGTTTTTTGCGGGTGCGCCCTGTTTCGTAAAATGGCATATCGAGGAAATGAATGAACTCGTCGGTCAGCCCTGTGAACCGAGCGCCCGCACGGGCCTCACCCCGGCGTATCAGCCCTTTGATGCTCCGCACTTCGGGGCTGTCAGCATCGCCGGAATGTTTGTTCCGCAAGAAATGGATGACGCGCTCATAGCGTTGGCGCTCTGCGTCGCTGACGCTGCCGTGATGTTCGGAAAACTCGAGCATGAATTCCGCGTAGCGCAACGCATCATAGTCGTGTACTGCAATGTTGCCGGAAGTCTGATATGCCACATGCACCTCATGTCCTTGGTCCACCAGACGCTGAAAGGTGCCGCCCATCGAAATCACGTCGTCGTCGGGGTGGGGGCTGAAGATGATGACGCGCTTTTGGGCAGGTTTGGCACGTTCGGGGCGGTTGCTGTCGTCGGCGTTGGGCTTGCCGCCGGGCCAGCCTGTGATGGTGTGTTGCAGGCGGTTGAAAATGCGGATATTCAGTTCATAAGGTTTAGCCTCCTCTATAATCAACTCGCTGAGACCGTGTTCGTTGTAGTCCTCATCAGTGAGTTTCAGGATGGGCTTGCCGGTCTGTTGTGAGAGCCAGACGACGGCTTTGCAAATCAAATCGTCCGTCCAATTGCAGATACCAGCGAGCCATGGAGACTTCATTTTGGTCAGGTCACTTGCGGCGCTTTTGTCCAAAATCACCTTGACGTTGGGGTGTTTTTGCAAAAACGAGGCGGGCACCGAATTGCTGATGTCGCCCTCGATGGCCTGTTGGATGATGCTGGCCTTGTGAGGCCCCCAAGCCATCAGATAGACCGTGCGCGCCTTGAAGATGCTGCCTACGCCCATCGTGATGGCGCGGTATGGCACATCATCCTCGCTCTGAAAATCCTTGATGGCATCGTGGCGCGTGAGGTGGTCGAGTCGCACCATGCGGGTCGGCGATGTTTCCCAAGCGCCCGGCTCGTTGAAGCCGATATGTCCTGTGCGGCCAATGCCAAGCAATTGGATATCAATGCCTCCGGCGAGGTCTATCAACTTTTCGTAGCGTTCGCAATACGTCGCCACTTGCTCCATGGGCAAAGTGCCGTCGGGGACGTGAATGTTTTCCGGCTTGATGTCCACATGGTCGAAAAGATACTCGTGCATGAAGCGCCAGTAGCTCTGTTGCGCCTCTTTGGGCATGGGGTAATACTCGTCGAGATTGAACGTGACCACATTCTGAAAACTAAGCCCTTCCTCCTTGTGCAGCCGCACCAATTCTTCGTACACTTTGATGGGAGTGCTACCAGTAGCTAGCCCCAACACGATTTTTTCGCCTTCCTGCTGACGCTGCCGGATGGCCAATTCGATGGAGCGGGCTACAGAGCGGGCGGCGTCTATGGCATCGTCCCAGATTTTCACGGGCATTTTTTCGTAGCTTTTGAGCTCGTATTTCAGGTAGCCGGGAGAGGTTTTGTCTTTGGTAGTGGGCGTTGTGGCGGCAGAGGAGGTAGGCATCTGAACGGTGAATTTGTTGACGACAAGGTGTTAACATTCGGGGTCAAATGTAGTGCGTGTTTGGGTGTGGAAAAAGAATTTTGCGCGGCGGAGGAGAATGTTGCGGCCCTGCTCTACCTTCCCAAAATCGCATCCCTTTCTTCTGGCGTGTTGGCGTTTGTCAAAGATTCGGGCGAGGGCGCGTCGAGTAGGTGGATGAAAGAATTTATCAGCACTTTGCGCGGGCAACTCACTCCCTGCGCGAGGAACCGGAGCAGGCGCGCATAACTTTTCGGCTCCCATAGAGCGACCAAAGGCTCGGGAAATCCCGCCTCGTCAGACGGTTGGCGAAAGGCCGTCGCCACAGCCGACGAATTGCGATTGGAAAGTAGAAATTGGAGTGTCGCTTCGTCGAACAAAGGCAGGTCGCAGGCCAACACCAGCCACGCTGCGTTAGGGTCGTGGCGAAAAGCAGAGAGGATAGCGCCCATCGGCCCTAAATCTGCAAATGAGTCGGTTATGACTTTTTCTCCCACAAAATACTCGGCCTGCTCCAACCGGCAGGAGATGTAGACCTCGAGACCATTTTTGCTCAATAAATTTTTCAAAAACTGCCAGTGCGGTTGCTCGTGATAAGCAATGGCGAATTTATCCTGCCCCATTCGGGTACTTTTCCCACCCGCGAGGACTAATGCTCTTATAGCGGGAACCCCGATGTTTTTTTCTAAAAAAATAGCGATACGATTGGCCGCGGCTATGTCGAGCACGGGAATACCTGCCCAATCAGGTAAATGATTTTTTAGAAACTCCGGCATTTCGGCTGGTATCACGAAATGCGAGTCGCTGCTTTTTGTCAACAACAAATCCACTTGCTTCAGGCGTTCTAATTTGCGCGTCAGGCTGTCGAATTTCCGGCTGTCGAGCGCCAAAATTTGCCGAGCGGCTTCAAAATGGTTGCCGTTTGCCAACACTATGTCCAATTCGCTCATCAAAGCGCGTTGCTCCCACAGGTTGGGCGTTTGCAAAAAATCAAGGCGGTGAAAGCCGATTTTATCCGTCCAGCCAAGCGAGAAGGGCGAGTTTTGTTTGCTCTCATTCACTTCTTTGTGGTCGGCATCCACATATCCCGTCTTCCAGCGCGGCGACAAATGTGCGCATACTTCTTTTGCCAGCGATTGGATATTGCCGCACGTCGTTCCGAGAATGGCCCATTCCGCTCGCGCCCATTGACCGAGGGCAGGCTTGGCGAGTTTGCTGTGTTTTTGATGTTTCATTCACGAAAGGCAATTTCTAATTTTTTTAAATGCTCGTTTATCGGCCGAGATGGGTAAAGGTGGGCGAGGATGAGAAAGTATTGAAAACAAAAGTCTGTAAAAAGCGTCACATTCGCGGTGTTTTCATTTAAGACAGCCTTACCCTTTTTTCAAGTATCAACGCCATGCTCAGCGTCGCCGAAGCGGAAAAAATCATTTTGCAAAATGTCTTCTCGCCTGCCGCGGAAGAGGTGGAGCTGATAAATTCTCTGGGGCGGGTTTTGGCTGAAGACCTCGTGGCTGACCGCGATTTTCCGCCGTTCGACCGCGTGGCAATGGACGGCATTGCCATTAGCCATGCGGAATGGGATAAGGGCCGGCGGCAATTCGCCTTTGAGGGCGTTCAGGCTGCAGGAGCGCCTCGCATGACGTTGGGGGACCTCGCCAACTGTTTAGAAGTCATGACGGGTGCGATGCTTCCCGATGGTACCGACACGGTTGTTCGCTATGAAGATTTGCGAATTGAAAAAGGAATGGCGACCGTTTTATGCGAGACAGTATTTCCTCGACAAAACATTCATTTTCAGGGAATTGATAGGCAGGCTGGCACATTGATTGTTCAAAAGGGACAAAAAATAGGCCCTGCGGAAATTGCCGTCGCCGCCACTGTTGGGAAAACAAAACTTCGGGTGGCGCGCCTTCCCCGAACGGCCATTGTGTCCACGGGCGACGAGTTGGTGGATGTCGGCCAAACACCTTTGCCACACCAGATTCGCTCATCCAACGTGTTCGCTTTGCGCGCGTTGTTGGAATGTGAATTCAAAATGGAGAGTCAAATTTTTCATTTCCCCGATGATAGGGAAGTGATTGCGAGGGGATTGGAGAAGATTTTACGCGAATTTGAAATTGTCGTTCTAAGTGGCGCGGTCTCGGAAGGCAAGTTCGACTTTGTGCCTCAGGTGCTCAATGCACTTGGTGTCGAAAAGTGCTTCCACAAGGTGTCGCAGCGACCCGGCAAGCCTTTTTGGTTTGGGCGGATAACCGAACGGGCGGTCATTTTTGCCTTGCCAGGCAATCCCGTTTCGGCGTTTTTGTGCGCTTGTCGCTATTTGTTGCCGTTTTTGCACAAAAGTATGGGCGAAGCACCGCGCCTTCCCGAAATGGCTGCATTGAATGAAGCAGTTACGTTCAAACCCGCGCTGACGTATTTTCTGCCTGTCCGGCTGACTTGGTCAAACGACGGCTTGATGCGGGCGCAACCTTCGCCGGGGCACGGCTCTGGCGACCTCGCCAATCTCAGCGATGCCGACGGTTTTTTAGAGCTACCTATGGAAAGAGATGTTTTTCAGGCTGGCGAAGCGTTTCCGGTTCATCGTTACCGATTTTATACTTCGCGCCGTTAGGTTTTGGGCATGGCTGCAATCGCAATCTGCTAAAAATCAAGAACATCAATCATGTTCATCTAACAAATCATAGCGAATCAAGGTATAAATGTATCGCTAACGTGCGCAAAGTGCTCACAATACCCCCTCCATCAACCCATCTGCTTCATTTACAAACGGCTGGTGTCTGAATCGTTTGCCCATCGCTTTGTAAAAAGCGTTCGCTACCGCGCCGCTCAGCGGGGGCAGCGCAGGCTCGCCGAGGCCCGTCGGGTCAATGCCGTTGTCCACAAAATAGACTTCCACTTCGGGGATTTCGTGGATGCGAATCAGGCGGTAAGTGTTGAAGTTCTTTTGCTCCGGCTCGCCGTTTTTGAAAGTGATTTGCCCGTACATCGCGTGTCCGAGGCCGTCCACCACGCTTCCCACCACTTGGTTGAGTGCGCCGCTCATGTTCACAACGATGCCGCAATCCACCGCGCAATAGACTTTTTGCAGGGTGAATTTGCCTTTGCGTTTTACCACTTCGGCCACCTGAGCCACATACGACAGATGGGAGTAGTAGATGCTGAAGCCCAGCGAAACACCTTTTTTCCGTTTTTTGAACCAGCCCGATTTTTCGGCAGCCAGCTCGATGGTTTTGATGAAACGTTCCGGGTCGTAGGTCGGCCTGCCCTCATTGTTGAGTGGCGGTTTGGCTTGTCGGAACAGTTCGAGCCGCATGGTCACGGGGTCTTTCCCGGCGGCTTCGGCCACTTCGTCGAGGAAAGTCTGCTCCGCGCCCGCGAGGAAATTGGTAATGGGTGCACGCCAAGGGCCTGTTGTGATGGGCGAGCTGTGTTCCACCGATTCGATGAGCACATTGGGCACTGCGCCTGCTGGGAAGTTGTGCTCCCGCACAGGGTTGCCGGTGTTGATGCCCACGCCGCGGAGTTCGTAGCCAGTGATGTTGCCTGCTTTGTCCAAAGCCGCACGGAAGCGATAGCGCGCCGCCGGGCGATAGATGCCGCCCGTCATGTCGTCTTCGCGGGTCCAGATGACTTTCACGGGTGCTTTGATGATGCTGGAAATTTCTGCGGCTTCCAGCGCGAAGTCGGGGCGTAGCCGCCGCCCAAAACCGCCGCCCATGCGTGTCATTTCCACCGTTATTTTTTCTTCGGGTATGTCCAATAGTTTGGCGACTTGTGTGCGGGTGGAAGCGGGGACTTGTGTGGGGCCGATGAGTTCCACTTTGTCGGGACGCACATCGGCGAAGAAGTTCATCGGCTCCATCGGGGCGTGGGAGAGGAAGGGGCATTGGTATTCTGCCTCGACGATTTTGGCAGCGGCGGCAAAGGCAGCGGCGGTATCGCCGTCCTTGCGGCGCGTTTGAGCCTCGCCTTTGGCCATCAGTTCCTTGAAGATTCGGTCGTGGTCGGCGCTGCTTTCCAATGCAGCGGCTGGCTCATATTCCGCTTTGAGCACTTCGCGGGCTTTCATCACTTCCCAAGTGGACCTACCGACGACGGCCACATTGTTTTTGAAAGAAACCACGTCCACGATGCCGGGCATGGCCTTGGCTGCCGCGCTGTCGAAAGATTTGAGCTGCAGCCCAAACGCGGGTGGGTGCTGCACCATAGCGTGCAACATTCCCTCGCGGTAGAAATCCATGCCGAAGAGGGGTTTGCCCGTGATAATCTCGTGGTTGTCAACGCCTCTGACGAAGGTGCCGATGATTTTGAAATCTTTGCGGTCCTTGAGTGGCACGTCGGTCGGTGGTGTGAGTTGGGCGGCATCGGCGGCCAATTCTCCGTAAGTTGCCTGTTTGCCATTGGGGTGACGCACCACACCATTGTCGGTTGTCAATGTATGGGTATCCACGCCCCAACGGTTGGCAGCGGCTTCCATGAGCATTCGACGGGCGGTGGCGCCAGCTTGGCGCAGCCGCATCCAAGAGTGTGGGGTAGAGTAGCTGCCTCCTGCCACTTGGCGGTCGAATTTGATGGTGTCCAAGGGCGCTTGCACCACTTTTACTTTCGTCCAGTCGAAGTCCAACTCTTCGGCCACCGTCATCGGGAACGAGGTTTTGACCCCTTGGCCGACTTCTGGGTTGGGCGAAAAAATGGTCGCCGTGCCGTCGCTGTTGATGGAAAGATATGCGTTGAAATCGAACGCGCCTTCGAGCGCGGGGTTGGCCACCGCTGCGTTGAATTTGCCTGCGCCTAGCAGGTCGAATCCGAGGAATAGCCCGCCGCCGATGAGGGCTGAGTTTTTGAGGAAGTCGCGGCGGCTATATGTTGTGGAGTAGGATTGCATGGCAGAATGATTTTGAAAACCTGAAAAGGGTTGATGAATGTTGATAAAAGTTGATAGGGTTGATGAAATTGACAGGCCGTGGTTCACTTTACGTTATCAACTCCATAAACCTTTATCAACCCTCATCAACTTTTCTTCGCGGCCAACTTCACCGCATCGCGTATGCGATGGTAAGCGCCGCATCGGCAGAGGTTGCCGAGCATGGCCTGTTCTATTTCTTCGTCGTTGGGATTGGGGTTGCGACGGAGCAGAGCGGCAGCGGACATGATTTGACCTGCTTGGCAGTAGCCGCATTGGGGCACATCCACTTCGTCCCAAGCGCGCTGAACAGGGTGGTCGCCTTTTTCGGAAAGTCCTTCGATAGTGGTGACTTTGGCCGATTCGACGGAAGAGACAGGCAAGACACAGGAACGGACCGCCGCGCCGTCGAGATGGACGGTGCAAGCGCCACACGCCGCGATGCCGCAACCGTATTTGGTGCCAACGAGGCCGAGGTGGTCGCGCAAAACCCACAGCAGGGGAGTGTCGGGCGCCACGTCAGCGCGATATTCACGGCCATTGATGTTGAGTGTGTAAGTTGCCATGTTCGACAGAATTTTGACTTAAAAGTGGCGAAAGGTAAAGTTTTTTGAGGGATAGGGCAAATTTAGTTTGCTCTCATTTGTCAGAAAAACAACTCTATACTTTACGCCGTCAAGTTTGGGGCATCGCTAAAGGTGCAATCTGCCCGAAATCAGGGAGCAATCATGTTCATCTGCCCAATCCTGTGGCCTTTTCTCTACTAAAATCTCCTTTTCAGCACTTCAAAGTCCGCTGCTGTGTCGGCATCCCTCAAAATCGAATCGCTCGAAACGGGGACGCGCACCACGCATTCCCGGTTTATTTGCACTACGGGTTTGCAGCCTTCGGGGTGTTCGAGCGCCAAAATTTCATTTTTAAAAACGGCAGAAAAGATGACAGGGTTGCCCGGTGTGCCTTCAAAGACTGGCTGGACGATAATTCGCGGCTCTCTTCGGGCCTCTTCAAAAAAAATCTTTACTAATTGGCTATATATCGTTGAGGTAATAAGCGGCATATCCGACAAACAAATCATAAAGCCAGCAGCGTGCGGCAACGCGGCTCGAACACCTGCCTGAATGGAGGAGGTCATGCCCGTTGGGTGGTCGGGATTGTGAACTGTTTTTACCGACCTGTCGCCCAAGATGGCTTGGATGCGTTTGCTGTCGTGTCCCAAAACGACTACAATATCCTCTAGCCCTGCGGCGAGTATGTGGTCGAGTGTGGTTTCCAACATCGTTTTGTCGCCGAATGGAAGCAGCAGTTTATTTTCGCCTTCCATTCGCCGCGACATTCCGGCGGCTAATACGATTGCTGTGAGCATTTTATACCCTGATTCTATGGGATTTGTCAGATGCCCATGATTGATGTTCTTGATTTTTACCAGATTGCGCGTTGGGTCGTGCCCAAAGCTTGGCGGTGCGAGCTATATGCCTTGATTCGTTAGGATTTGTCAGATGCCCATTTTGATGCACTTCTAAAACAATGGTTCGTCAAGAATTCAGGGCATTTAAATAACGGGAAAGCAGCCTTTTGAGCCTTTTGGTATTTTTTATGAGGTCTGGGGACTTCCCAGACACGCAAAAAATTCGACAGAGATTAAAACCCGAACTCTACGCCTCTTTAAATCATTGAAAGTCAGGCATTTTTTCGTAAAATGCCGCATCTAAACTCTTTACGAACCATTGTAAAACATCGTTGGAATGTTATTCCGGCGGGCAATCAACAAAGCAAATGATAGAAGATAAACTTGCTGAACTCGGATTGTCGCTTCCATCACTTCCTGCCTCCAAAGGTATTTACAAAAGTTGTCTTGAAGTCGGCAAACTGCTCTACGTCTCCGGTCATATCTCCGTTAACACTGATGGCTCCTACATAACGGGCAAATTGGGGAGAGATTTGGATGAGGCGCAGGGACAAATTGCCGCCCGACAATGCGGCCTCGCCATGCTTGTGTCCATCAAAAAACAACTCGGCGACTTGGACAAAGTGAAGCGCGTGGTCAAAATACTCGGAATGGTGAACGCCACACCGGAATACGAAAAACACCCCGTTGTCATAAACGGTTGCAGTGAACTGTTCGTGCAACTTTGGGGTGAAGACAACGGCAAAGGTGTGCGCAGCGCGGTGGGCATGGGGTCTTTGCCCGGCAATGTGGCGGTGGAAATCGAGGCGATTTTTGAACTCGAGTAACGTCAACTTTTAGTTGGCGTGTCGTGTCCTCGCCAACTGGAAGTTGGCGTTACTGTGTCGCATCCCGGCAACAAAAAAGTTGGCGCTAACATGAATCATGGCTTGGTATCAAATCTCTGAAATCGAACAATTGGACTCTCCCGCGCTTGTCGTTTTCCCCGACAAGGTGCTAACCAATATCCAAACGGCCATCCGAATGAGCGGCAATGTGGCGCGTTTGCGCCCTCATGTCAAGACCAACAAATCGCCCGACGCGACCCGGCTGATGCTCGAAGCGGGCATCGAGAAATTCAAATGCGCGACCATTGCTGAAGCCGAAATGTTGGGAATTTGCGGTGCGAAAGATGTTTTGTTGGCTTACCAGCCGCTCGGCCCGAAGTTGAGAAGGTTTGTCGAACTCATTAAAAAATACCCGGCCACGAAATTTTCCTGCCTTGTGGACAACCTCGCGGCAGCGACGGAGCAGTCGGCGGTTTTTACTGAAAATGAATTGATTGTACCGGTTTTTATTGACCTGAATATCGGTATGAACCGCACGGGCATCGTGGGCGAGGAAGCGGCGATTCGTCTTTACAAGGCTTGTTCGGCTTTGCCGGGCATCGAGCCGGTGGGTTTGCAAGCCTACGACGGGCACATTCGCCAGGCAGATTTTGCTGTTCGAACTGCCGCTTGCAACGAGGCGTTTTCCGTGGTTGAAAAAATAGAATCCGAATTGGGAAAAGCGGGGTTGCCTACCCCCACGATTGTTGCGGGTGGCTCGCCGACTTTCCCCATTCACGCCAAACGCCCCAACGTGGAGTGCAGTCCCGGCACCTTCGTTTACTGGGACAAGGGTTACGGCGACGCTTGCCCGGAACAAGACTTCTTGCCCGCCGCCGTGCTTGTCACAAGGGTCGTTTCCTTGCCTCAAAAAACGCGCGTTTGTACCGACCTTGGCCACAAGTCCGTTGCTGCTGAGAACGACCTCGACAAACGTCTCTTTTTTCTGAATGCAAACGACTTGACCCCTGTCGGGCAAAGCGAGGAGCATTTGGTGTTGGAAGCGCCGGAAGGCCACGCTCATAAAGTCGGGGAGGTGTTGTATGCCTTGCCCTATCATGTATGCCCCACCGTTGCCCTATATGAAAAAGTGTTTACGGTGGCTAATGGCAGACTGACGGGCGAGTGGAAAAATATAGCACGAGACAGGAAAATTAGTGTTTGACGGGATTCAGCTGATTTGAAGGATGTCGAATGAATCAAACCAATGAAAAAATCAAATCAATTGCCCATGTTCACCATAGACGCTCATCTTGACCTTGCCATGAACGCGATGGAATGGAACCGCGACTTGCGGCAGCCCATTTCGGCCATTCGTGCACGAGAGCAGGGCATGACCGATAAGCCCGACCGGGGCAACGCGACGGTATCTTTTGAAGAATTGAGAAAAGGGAACGTTGGCTTCGTGGTCGCCACACAAATCGCTCGTTATGTTGCGCCGGAAAATCCCTTGCCGGGTTGGCATTCGCCCGAACAGGCTTGGGCGCACACGCAGGCGCAACTCGCTTGGTATCAAGAAATGGAACGCCAAGGCGAAATGTTTTTGGTGAAAGATTTGTCTTCGTTGGAGACGCATTTAGCGAATTGGTCTGATGAAAAAAGTCTTGTGAAAAACCCCGTGGGCTTCATGCTCAGTCTCGAAGGTGCCGATTCGCTCGTGACTTTGAAGCATCTCGAACGCGCTTGCGAATACGGTCTTCGTGCGGTTGGACCAGCACACTACGGCCCGGGACGCTATGCCAACGGCACGGATTCCACAGGCAAAATGGGGGTAGCGGGGCTTGCCCTGCTCGATGAAATGGAGCGGCTGGGCATCATTCTCGATGTGACCCACTTGTGCGACGATGCCTTCTGGCAGGCCATCAAGCACTTCAAAGGGAATCTGTGGGCGAGTCATCAAAATTGTAGGAGCCTCGTGCCGCACAACCGCCAATTCAGCGACGAACAGCTCAAGGTTTTGATTGAAAGAGAGGCGGTCGTGGGCTTGGCGCTCGATGCTTGGATGATTGTGCCCGGCTGGGTGCGCGGCCAATCCACCCCGCGTTCGATGGGGTGCGACTTGGAAAAAGCACTCGCTCATCTCGACCATATTTGCCAACTGGCGGGCAACAGTTTGCACGTTGGCATTGGCTCGGACTTGGACGGCGCGTTTGGCACGGAACAATGCCCTTCCGACTTGGAGACGATCGCCGATTTGCGGAAAATACCCGATTTGCTGCACCAACGCGGATTTTTGGAAAAGGACATTGCAAATGTCATGCACGGCAATTGGCTGCGATTTTTAGAAAAGGCGTGGGCGCAACAATAAAATTCCGTTCATTTGCCAAACAATAAAATATCTATCCGAAAACCATTTTTTTTAAAAAAAAACACTTCAACCATGAGCTCACTCAGACTCGGCGTATGCGACAGCGGCGCCATTCCCGGCAACAAGGCCCAATTCCTGTCTATTTATCACGACACTTTTGGGGAAAAACTCAAACCCAAACTCGAGTTCCGCGACGAGTCGGGGTGGCGGGGCTTCACTCAATTGGAGACACAGGGCTCGAGGGTCAAGGAATTGCAACGGTTTTTGAAAGACACGGGGTTCATGCCCAAGGCAAACGTGGATGGCGTTTTTGGGTATGCTACCCAATCCGCCGTGCGGCTTTTTCAGGAATACTTGCGCACGGTGGAAGGAATCGCGGCCATCGGCGCGCCAGACGGGGTGGTGGGGCCAAACACGATGAAATATGTCGAACAATGGAAAAAGGAAAAAGCAGGCACGGATGCCTTCGTGTGCGAATGGGGTAGGGCGAGCGCCCGCAAGCCAAGCCCGGAGTTTAGTCGTTGGATAGAGATATTGAGGCGGGCAAAGGAAAACTTCCTTAATGAGGAAAACCCTATCGCGGACTTGGTAAACCGATACAACAAACCCACAGACACGCGAAAAGTGGCTGATTGGGATACTTCACCAGATACCATTCACCTGATTGGGTTGCGGTCCAACGAGTTTATCGGCGACGAAAAGCGGCTCAACGACGACTTGTTCATCCTGCTTATCAATGGCATGATGTTCAAGTTTTGGGGCTCAACCGACCCAAACCCCAATTTGGCCAAACGCTCGGACATTCCTTTTTTGGTGGAGGGCCAACACGCCTACCAATTCGGCTGGCACCACATCAACGACCCGTTGAAAATACAACGCGCCATGCGCCCTGCCACGAAGGGTGTGCTTGTGTTCCGCGACCAAAACAAAGACCGCCGACTGACGGACGAAGATGTGGTGAAGGGGCTTGACCCCAATCCCAACACGACCATCAACATTCACTGGTCGGGCTTGGGCGGCTACAATTTCTCGTCCGGCTGCCAAGTAATCGCGGGAAAAAGCTACGTCAACCATCAAGGTAAATTGGTGGACTGCTCGGCTTATACGGCGAACAACGACGCGGGATTGGGAGGCACCAAAGGGCGGGGCGCTTTCAATGTGCTGGGCGACCTCATCTTGACGTACGCACCGCCGGGCGTGCGCACCATCGCCTACACGCTGGGACGCGACCGCACCCTTGCTCGGTTGGACCCCGGCAATACGGATTTCGTGGCAACCTCCGTGTCACGGATGCAAAATAGCAGGGTAGGGTAGGGCAAGACGGGAGACTGTATGACAAGTCAAATTTTGCTCGGCCTGACCAGATTTGCAGGATTAGCGCCCTTTTTCGGGAAAAGCCCTGTAAATCTTGCCGAGCCCGCCAACCAAAATCGCTTGTGAGGCATTCTCCCTCAATTGTTCAGCATCACGGGCATCACGAGCATCAATATCTCGCGGTCTTTGTTTTCCTCCTCCACTGGCGTGAGAATGCCCGCACGGCTGGGCGTGCTGAATTCCATTTTCACTTCGTCGGAAGCAAGCACACTCAGCATTTCCACCAAAAATTTGGCATTGAAAGCGATTTTCATAGGGGTGCCTTCAAAGGTGCAGGCCATTTGTTCGGTTGCTTCATTGGAGAAGTCCAAGTCTTGGGCACTGACGGTCAGGCTTTTGTCGGTGATGTCCAACACCACTTGATTGGTGGTTTTGTTGGCGTAGATGGCGATGCGCTTGAGCGAGTTTTGGAGGTCCATGCGGTTCACCGTCATCATGTTGGGGTTTTCCACCGGAATCACGGCATTGTAATCCGGGTAACGCGCATCAATGAGGCGGCACACCAAGCGGATATCGGCAAATGCGAAAAAGGCATTTGCTTTGTTGAACGAGAGCGTGACACCGTCGTTGGCGGGGAGGGCATTTTTGAGCAGGTTGAGGGCTTTTTTGGGCACGATGAATGAAGTGCTCACATCGCCTGCAAGATGGTGCGTGGCGAATTTTACCAATTTGTGCGCGTCAGTTGCCACGCAGATTAACTTGTTCTGTTCCACCGAAAAATACACGCCAGTCATAGCTGGCCGCAATTCGTCGCTCGAAGTGGCAAACACCGTATTGTTGATGGCATCCAATAAATACTGACTGTTGATTTTTACCGTCTCCACCGAGTCTGGCTCCGGGATGTTGGGAAAATCCGCGCCGTTTTCGCCCGCCAGTTTATACTTTCCGTAGGAAGAGGTGATTTCGATACCCCAGTTTTCCTCGTTCACCGTGAAAGTGATGGGCTGTTGCGGCAGCGCCTTTAACGTGTCAAGCAGGATTTTTGCAGGCACGGCCACGGAGAAATCGTCGTCAGCGAGCACCTCAATGGAAGTGGAGATGCTCGTTTCGAGGTCAGTAGCGGCGATGGTAAGTTTTTTATTTTCGATTTTGAACAAAAAATCTTCCAGAATAGGCAGCACTGGGTTGGAGCCAATGGCACCGGAAGCGATTTGGAGTTGCTTGAGAAGCTCGGAAGAAGAGACGCTGAATTTCATGGATAAGAAGTTTTGCAGGTTCTCGGCATGCCCACTTTGAGTTGCCGCAGGGACGTCGGCGCAGGCTCAGTTATTCGCGGCAAATGTATGCGCAACCTTTTGCCTTTTTATTTGAAAAAACTAACAACTTGTGGAAAAATGGAAAAAACTACCTTTGACCCCCGTTTGCGATAGCAGCGCCTCAAAAGCGTGGCGCGACGCTCTAAACCAGTGAGTCCCGACACTCCCATCATCACTTCCGTTTGGCATGATACTCAATCGAAAATCCGCTCCGCATATTCATCAGGTTAGCAATTTGGTGCTGCCCGACCCGCGTTTGGAGCGGCTCGACAATGGCATACCCGTATATGTGCTCCATTTCCCTGAGCAGGAGATTATAAAATTGGAGGCCGTTTTTCGAGCTGGTCGCCCCGAGGAAGACAAACGGCTGGTCGCACGCGCCACTTCGCGGTTGCTGCGCGAGGGCACCTCGACCCATTCGGGTGCCGATATTGCCGAGCACATAGATTTCTACGGCGGCTCCCTGAGTGTGCCCACCAATCTGGACACAGCAAATTTCATCCTGTTTTCCCTCAAAAAGTACGCTGCCGAGCTCATCCCGGTTTTTGCGGAATTGCTTCAAGAGCCTTCCTTCCCCGAATCAGAACTGGAAAATTTCAAGCGAACCAGCATTCAGGAACTCTTGGTCGAGCTCGAAAAAGTGGAAGTGCTGGCTTATCGGAAAGTGACCGAGCTGATTTTTGGGGAGGCGCATCCTTATGGCTACAATTCTATGCCCTCCGACTACGAGGCACTTCAACGCGCTGATTTGCAGCAGTTTTTCGATACATGGTACACCCCCTCCAATCTCACGCTTTTTGCCAGCGGCAGTGTGGACGATGAGACGCTGACGCTCCTAAACCGTTATTTTGGACAAAACAAAAAAACAGGCAAAACACCTGCCCGCGTATTGTCGCAAGCCGCTCCGTCGTCCCCAGCTCAACCCGTACGGATGAGCCATGCTGGCTCCCTCCAAACGGCGATAAAAATCGGTCGCCGCACATTCAATCGCCACCATCCTGACTTCAATGGTTTGTTCGTGCTCAACACCGTGCTTGGTGGCTACTTTGGCTCGCGCCTGATGATGAACATTCGAGAAAAAAGAGGCTTTACCTACAACATTTACTCCACCTTGGACACCTATCTCTATGATGGTTGCCTCTACATCGCCACAGAGGTGAATCCCGACAAGGCGGCCGCGACGGAAAAGGAGATTTATTCGGAAATGAAAAAACTGCGCGAGAAGCCCATTCCTTCCGATGAATTGGACATGGTGCGCAATTATTTGCTCGGGATGCTCCTCAACGGTCTCGATGGGCCGCTCAACACTTCCGATGTGGTGCGCGGTCTCATCACGGAAAGCCTCCCTCGCAATGCTTTCGACGCGCTCGTGCACACCATCCGATACATCGCTCCCGAGCAGCTGCAATCTTTGGCCGACCAATATCTTCGCTCGCAGGATTTCTGGACCGTGACTGTCGGGTGAGAGACGATGTGCGCATTAGCGGCGCGTTAATTTTTTTCCGGGTTTTATTTTCACAAAAAATCCTCAACAATCTGCGTAGTTTTGCCCGATTTTTGGAATAAACACCAATACACACCTCACTTTTTAAAATAATCAAGCATTGAACTTCTTTAAGTTTTTCAGACAGGAATTAGCTGTTGACCTAGGAACCGCAAATACCCTCATCATGGTGGACGACCAAGTGGTTGTGGACGAACCCTCCATCGTGGCAATGAACCGCCGGACGGGAGAGACCATCGCCGTCGGCCACCGGGCGATGCAGATGCACGAAAAAACCCACGAGAACATCAAGACCGTGCGACCACTCAAAGACGGCGTGATTGCCGATTTTCAGGCAGCGGAGGCGATGATTCAACACATGATAAAGATGGTGGGGCGAAAAAACAGTTTTTTCAGCCACCTGAAAATGGTGATTTGCATACCCAGCGGCATCACAGAAGTGGAAAAACGCGCCGTGTTTGACTCTGCTGACCATGTGGACAGCAAGGAAACCTACCTCATACACGAGCCAATGGCAGCGGCACTTGGCATTGGCCTGAACATCGAGGAACCTGTGGGCAACATGATAATTGACATCGGCGGCGGCACCACCGAAATTGCCGTGATTGCCCTTTCGGGCATCGTCTGCGACGAGAGCATCCGCATCGCAGGCGACGAACTGACCAACGAAATCATGGGCTACATGAAGCGCGAGCACAATATCCTCATCGGCGAGCGCACTGCGGAGCAAATAAAAATACACGTTGGCTCAGCCCTCCACGAGATTGACAACCCACCGCCGGACTATGCCGTGAATGGCCGCGACCTGATGACCGGTATTCCCAAGCAAATAAAAATCAGCTATCAAGAGGTTGCCTACGCATTGGACAAAAGTGTGAGCAAAATCGAGGATGCCGTATTGCGCGCCCTTGAGTCCACGCCACCAGAGTTGGCTTCCGACATTTACAAGACAGGCCTGTATCTCACGGGCGGTGGCGCATTGCTGCGTGGCTTGGACAAACGACTCGAGCAAAAAACAAAACTTGCCGTACATATCGCCGACGACCCCCTTCGCGCAGTGGTGCGAGGCACTGGCATGGCTTTGCGCAACACCCACCAATACTCATTCCTCATAGACCGCAAAAGTGTATAATCACGAAAGATGAGCAACGGGGAACTGACCCACCCATTCCTCGTCGCTCATCTTTCGTTTTGTTCTCCCTTACATGGGCCAGCTGCTCCGACTAATTCTCCGCAATGGCGGCTTCCTCACTCTATTGTTGGTGGAAGCCTTTGCCTTTTATATTATTGTGCAATGGAACACGAAACAAAATGCCATCTTCACGCACTCTATGGGGCTTTTTGCAGGCAGAGTGTTGGATAAACGGCAACAGATGTCGGACTATACATCCTTGAAAGAACAGAATAGAAAATTACATGATGAAAACACAAAGCTGCACGAACAATTGAGGTTCCTTAACTCAATAGAGACATCTAAAAAGGATACTTCTTTTATCACTGTCAAGTTAGATACTATTCGATTGGGCGACTCGTTGGCTGTCTCCAAAATTGTGCGACCACAATATCGCTACATCGCAGCAAGGGTCATCGGCAACTCCATTGATGGTGCCAACAACTGGATTTACCTCAATCGTGGCAGCGACGACGGGCTTCGCCCGAATATGGGAGTGCTGACGGGCGACGGGATTGTTGGCATAGTCAGACATGTTGACCGCCATTTCTCCGCAGCGATGTCAGTATTGCATCGCGAGGCCAAAATCTCTGTGAGTTTGAAAAAACAAAAAGCCTTAGGCTCACTGATATGGGATGGCGGCGACCCAACCATCGCGTTTCTTAAATTTGTGCCCAAGCATTTTGACGTGAAGGAGGAGGATGAAATCGTCACGAGCGGCTTTTCCGATGTTTTCCCCAAAGGCATCCCTGTCGGCAAAGTGTTGGGCGACCCGCGACCAGACAAGGAGAACCAATACTTTTGGGACATAAAAGTGCGCCTTAGCCAGGATATGTCGTCTATCAACGATGTGTATGTGGTAGCCAATATCTTCTCTGTCGAATTGGATAGCCTGAAACAGAAAGTACAAAAATGAGCAACAGTATTTTTCCGAATATCTGGCGATTTTTGGGACTGGTGGCGACACAAGGCTTGTTGCTGCATCAGGTCGGATTGGCTGTCAGCGAGTACTTCAATATCATCCTGTATCCCCTTTTCATTTTGCTGCTGCCGATTCAGTTGTCCACCACTGCGGCAGTGCTTTTAGGCTTTTTGGTGGGCTTGGCAGTGGATATGTTCTATGCCACACCGGGGGTGCATGCCAGCGCGGGAGCGTTTTCGGGCTATGCGCGCTCCATCATTTTGAAAGGCTTCAAACCCAAGGGCGATTACACAGGCAAGGAGCCGATTCCTTCGCCAGTGTATTTTGGCTGGCCTTGGTTTTTGAAGGTGTCGGGCGCGTTTTTTGCCGCGCATTTGTTTTGGTACTTTTCGGTTAGCGAATTTTCGATTATCTACTTCACAACCATCAGCGCGAAAACAATTGCATCTTGGCTGCTGACCATGCTCTTTGTGATACTGTATTGCATTATGTTTGTACCTAAAAACTGATGTCATGAACATAGGGGCGCTAAAGCAACGCTACATTCAAATAGTGTTTATCGGAGCCGCTGTGGCTCTGGTGGCACAGGCTGCATATTTGCAACTTATCAATGAAACTTACCGACAGCGTGCCGAGCGAACCACTGTTGAAAAACTCACCGTTTATCCGCCTCGCGGCTTGGTTTATGACCGCAAGGGCCGCCTCATCGTGAACAACGAGGCCATGTTCGACCTCATGGTGATTTACAATCAGGTGGACTTCAATAATATCAATATCAAAAAATTTTGCCGCTTGGTAGGCATAGACGAGGCTGGGTTTTGGAGTCGCTTGGACAAG
Source organism: Saprospiraceae bacterium (assembly GCA_026129545.1). Taxonomy (NCBI): domain Bacteria; kingdom Pseudomonadati; phylum Bacteroidota; class Saprospiria; order Saprospirales; family Saprospiraceae; species Saprospiraceae bacterium. The sequence continues at coordinate 1,309,159 of JAHCHX010000001.1, read as the reverse complement.
GATTTCAAAAGTGGGCGATTCTCGCGCTCCGTCCCTTTTGTTTTTGAGAAAAAACTTTCCATAGAGCAATATGCTCGCTTGCAGGAGTGCCTATATGAATTTTCGGGATTCTTTGTGCAACCGCGCAATATCAGGGGCTACCCATATAACGCTGGTGCCCATGTGCTGGGCTACATCAATGAGGTGGACCCGCGCGACATCGAGCGATTTAAAGACAAAGAAACCGGCATCTCCAAATACGAATCGGGGGACTATATCGGCGCGGCGGGCCTTGAATCGCAGTACGAGGATGATTTGAAGGGCAAGAAAGGGTATAGCCTGTTGCTCAAGAACAACTTGGGGCGCATCGTGGGGAAATACGCAGGTGGCAACTTTGACTCAACCGCAGTGCCGGGGCGCGACCTCATTTCATCTATTGATATTGACTTGCAACAGTATGGCGAGTTTTTGATGCAAAACAAGACTGGCAGCGTGGTGGCCATAGAGCCTCGCACGGGTCAAGTGCTTTGTATGCTCAGCGCCCCCTATTACAACCCCAACCGGCTGGCTATGACGCAGGAACGCGGGAAGATTTTTAGCGAACTGCTCAACGACACGCTCAAACCGTTCTTCGACCGCACCGTGATGGCCAAGTATCCGCCCGGCTCGATTTTCAAGACCGTCGTGTCATTGGTTGGGATGCAAGAGGGCACTTTAAATCCCAACAGGGGCATGAGTTGCGGAGGCGGTTATTTTTACGCGGGGCGGCTCTATAAGTGTCACGGTCATGGACATATTGGCAATGTGGTGGACGCATTGGCCTACTCGTGCAACACTTATTATTTCAATGAATTTCGCAATGAGATAGACAAGTTCGGGTTTTCCAACTCTGACAAAGGGCTGGATATGTTCGTGGACTATTGTCGGCAAATGGGGCTTGGCGTAAAACTTGGCATTGACTATCCGAACGAAAACGGCGGCAACGTCCCGACCACTGCTTACTATGATAAAATATATCCCAAAAAACTTGGTGGTTGGCGCTCGCCCACCATCATGTCGGTTGGCATCGGGCAGGGAGAGCTTCAGTTGACTACTTTGCAAATGGCCAATCTCGCGGCCTGCATTGCCAATGGAGGACACTGGTACACACCCCATTTGGCAAAGGAGTTCAAGGATGGCCCCATTCCCAAGAAATATGTGGAGCGACACGATGTGAACATTGACAAGCAATGGTTCAAATTGGTGCAAGAAGGCATGGCCGAATGTGTCAACAGGGGCACTGCGCGTATCGCCCAGGTGCCCGGCATCCAGGTATGTGGCAAAACGGGCACCAGTCAAAACCCACATGGGAAAGACCACTCGGTTTTTTATGCCTTTGCGCCTAAGGAAAACCCAAAAATCGCTATCGCAGTCTATGTGGAGAATGCGGGCTGGGGGGCTTCTTACGCTGCGCCCATCGCGGGTTTGATGATTGAAAAATATCTCAACGATACCATTGCCACCGCTCGATTGCCCGTGCAAGACCGAATGGTGAGAGCAGACTTGATAGGCAGAGGCAATGCCGACAAAATCCAAGCGCAGGCACCCAAAAAGCCTGAAACGCCCGAAACACCCACTGATATGCCGGACAGGTCTCCGGCCTTAGGCGTAAACACGGGTGATGGGCAAAGGCGGCGGTGAGGGCAGTTGTATTGCCTCATTTCGCCCACAACACCGTCCCTGCCCGCTTGGCAATCTCGTTGCGCGTCTCGTTGAGTTTTTGCTGGATTTTCATGTACCGAATCATGGCTTCCATGTCACCTGCGTCCGAAGCGGCTTTCACACGCCCCAGATTGAGGTCGCACATCTTCTGGATTTTGCGCAGTTTGAATCGGTCGAGCGCCTGTCGCATATCAAGGTCGAAATTCAGGTCGGGTATCACCTGATTTTGCAGCGGATAGTTCCATTTTTCCTCCCAGTTGGGCGATAGTTCCCACGGAGATGCCAGCAGGTCAATGGCCAAGTCGCTAAACTCCTTTTCTGCGTGATGAAGAAAGTAGTTTTGGTCGAATGATTGGCCTGCCACTAACAGCGCGTGACATTCGGCTGCGATTTTGCCATAGAGCAGGTTGTCGAAGTCGCCCAACGACTCCTCTATGTCAGCGAGCACATACTCTGCCACGGTCAGCCCTTCCTTGTCGAGCATTTGGTGGCCGTATTGTACCAGTAGCCTGATGATGTCGCGTTCTTGAAACTCGTCGCCGCGCACAAGTGGCTTTTCTTTGGCCAACGGGACAAATGACTCGTTTTCGGGCGTGCCGGGCGGCATCTCGGTAGCCCAACCGAAGTCGCCGTCGGCGGGGCCGGGCGAGTCGCTGGCAGCGCCCGGTTGGCGTGCCGCTTTTTCCTCGCGTTTTTTGAGCGTGGCCGTTATCAGTTTGTTCGTCTCGCTGTGCAGGGCTTTCTCATCCACCTCAAGCAGCGATGCACATTCTTTCAGATAAACGCTGCGCTTGATGGGGTCGGGGATTTTGGCGATGCTCGACACGATGTCTTTTATCAAAGCCGCCTTTTTCACGGGGTCGCTCCGCGTTTCCGCCACCAACAACTGTGTTTTGAAAAGGATAAAATCCTTGGCGTTTTCGCCCACATACTGCTTGAAGGCATCCCCGCCAAACTGCTGCACATAGCTGTCAGGGTCGTGTCCGTCAGGTAGCAGACAGATTTTCACGTTCATATCCTGCTCGAGCGCGAGGTCGAGGCCTCGCAAGGCGGCTTTGATGCCTGCGGGGTCGCCATCGTAGAGGATTTTCAGGTTGTTGGTGTTGCGTTTGATGAGTTGCAGCTGCCCCTCCGTGAGGGCGGTGCCAGAGGATGCCACCACGTTTTCGATGCCTGCCTGATGGAGCGATATCACGTCCATGTAGCCTTCGGTGAGCAGACATTCGTCGTGCTGGCGAATGGCTTTTTTGGCTTGAAAAAGGCCGTAGAGCGTCTTGTTTTTTACATAAATCTCCGTCTCGGGGCTGTTCACATATTTGGGTGTCGTCTTGTCTGACGACATGGTGCGCCCAGCAAAGGCGGCGATTTTCCCCGACAAGTTGTGAATGGCGAACATCACACGGTCCCTGAAAAAATCGCGGGTGCCATCCTGACTGCACAGGCCATTTTTTTTCAGCAAATCAAGGTTGTGACCAGCGGCTTTGGCGCGTCGCAGGAGCAGGTCGCGCTGGTCGGGCGCATAGCCAAGTCCAAAGGTGCGGATGGTCTCTTCGCGCAGGCCGCGCTGCTTGAAATAGCCCAATGCCACCGACCGACCCTCGTCAGTATCAAAAAGTTGTTGCTGAAAATGTTCGAGCGCAAAATCGTTGACGATGTAGAGCGATTCGGCCAATTGTTGCTCGGCCACCTGCTCGGGCGTGCGCTCCACCTCCCTAACCTCGATGTTGTATTTTTTGGCCAACCAACGCAACGCCTCCGGGTAGGTCAGGCTCTCATGCTCGCGCAAAAAAGTGACCGCGTCGCCGCCTTTGCCGCAGCCGAAACATTTGAAGATGTTGCGCGTGGGATTGACGTTGAACGAGGGTGTTTTTTCGCTGTGAAAAGGGCACAGCCCAATCAAGTTCACCCCGCGTCGCCGCAGATTGACGAATTCGCCAACGACATCCTCGATGCGCACCGCATCGAGGATATCTTGCACCTGTTTGGGTGAAATCATGTCGGCAAACTTACATGAAGTTGATGAGGGTTGAGAAAAAAAATTGGGCCGTGTGCCCAGTTGGCCGACAGGTTTTCTTTTCAGTGTTTTGGACAACTTGACAGGGACAGTTGCTTGGGTGGAAGGTGGAGGTAAAAGGTTCACGGCCCTTTACCTTCCGCCTTCTACCCTCCGCCTTAGTTTTTGGTAGGTACTGTGCTCACATTTTCTTCAAAATCAGCACATCATCGCTGCCGCGCCCCTCGCAGGGGTCACTTACTTTGGTGAAAGTGAGCGTGTCGCCATCCAGCGCGTAGGTATAGACCCCCTTTTGGTCGCTGGGGCAAGCGAACTCGCCACTGACGTCCCACACCGTGACGCGATTGCCCTCGGTGACGTGCTTGCCGACGACATCAACCTTCCCTTTCATGCCCATGTCAACTTCATAACCGTCCTGGCTGATGGACATTTTGAATTTGACCACTTGGCCATCGGGCATCTTGCTTTCGCCGACCCAGTCACCAGCAAAAGCCGTTTGGGAGAATCCAGTGAACGAAAAGGCTAAAAGGAGCAACGCGGACAAGAGTGATTTTTTCATCTAAATCAAAAATTTGGTGAATAAAATAGTTTGAAGTGCGAATATAATTTCAATATCCGTGAAAAAATCAAAATAAAGCACATTTTTAAATGAAAAAAGGGTGCTTGAAATTGATACGGGCTGATTTTCAGCGCGATATGTCCAATGCGATATATATGCCTCGCCCCGTCAGGTTTTGTGCATTCGGTTGGCGACGTTTACTAAACTTTCAAAGTTGAAGTGCTGAGACAAAATTATTCAAGCATTTCACACGACGACACAACGGCACAAAGAATTGATTATCAGAAAAATAAAATCGCAATGTCGCCGTGTCGTTGTGTGAAATAAATCTGTCCGGGTACTTAGTAAACGTATTTTCGGTTTGGACCATGCACAAAACCTAGCAGCGCGAGGTATAGCATTCTTCTCCAACTATCTCCAAAAGGCGAGCTATGCCGCCATGAATGGCAAAACCCCGATTGTCTCGTTGGGCTTTTGAGGTTCGCCTTATTTTAGCGGCTGTAATCACAATTTTGCTTGCATGAAAAAAACAACACTACTTGCCCTCGCTGTGCCCGCGTTCGTTGGTGCTTTGGCATTTTTTCCTGTCGAAAATCAAAAGCCAAACTTCCATACAGCGGCGGAAATGGCATTTTTCAAGCAACATTTCAGAAAAAGCGCCCATGCGCCACATACTGACCCTTCCGCACACGGGATGCTGGTGCCCATTGACTCAAATATCCTTTTTCCCACGGCCTCTCTCTGCTCTGGGTGTCATGGTCACGACCCCAACGGCAAGGCGATGGTGCTTTCCGATGGCACCGACGTGAATATATACGACGACTGGCGCTCTTCCATGATGGCCAATGCGGCACGCGACCCTTTCTGGCGGGCCAAAGTGAGCCATGAGATACTGACCAACCCGGCGCACAGCCTTGAATTGCAAGATAAATGCACCTCATGCCACGCACCGGCTGGCCATTACCAAGCTAAACTGCGTGACCATAAAATGGTCTATACGCTTGCCGATTTGTACGCCGACACTCTGGGTTTGGATGGCGTGACGTGTCAAACCTGCCACGCGCAAGCGCCTGCCCTGCTGGGCAGCCTGCATTCGGGCAAGTTGAACTACGACACCAATTACATCCGAGTCGCTTATGGGCCTTTCGAGTTTATTTTCGAGCCACCCATGCGGGAGTTTGTAGGCATCACACCCGTCTATGGCGAACACATTCTCGATGCGGGGCAATGCGCTGGCTGCCACACGCTTATCACCAAAACGGTGGACAACAGCGGGACTTATACAGGCAATACTTTCGTGGAGCAGGCGACCTATCACGAGTGGCTCAACAGCCGATACGACAAAGACCACGACAACGTCACATGCCAAAACTGTCACGCGCCATACCTGCAAGAGGCGGTGGTGATTTCCGCGAATTACCAGTTCCTGACCAACAAATTCCCCTTTGCGGTGCACGAAATGGCGGGCGCCAACGTGACCATGCTGAAACTGATGAAAGAGCATCGCACGACACTCGGCATCCCGGCGGAACCCCAACACTTTGACAGCACTATCGCCGCCACTTTGCGTATGTTGCAGCACCAAACCCTCGACCTCTCGATAGAAACAGGTGCCTTGCACGGCGATTCCGCGCTGTTCAAAGTTAAAGTGGCGAACAAGGCGGGGCACAAGTTTCCCTCTGGCTACCCCGCACGGCGGGCTTGGTTAGAGTTTGAAGTAAAAAACCAAATTGGCCAGGTGGTCTTTCATTCGGGGCGCTGGAACCCCGACTTCAGCCTGCCCGACGAGGACAGTAACTTCGAGCCACACCATGACCTGATAGACCAGCCCGGCCAAGTCCAGATATACGAATTAGTGCCGGGAGACGTGAACGGGCAATTCACGAGTGTACTTGAGCGAGCGCACATTGCCCTGAAAGACAATCGTCTCGTGCCGCAAGGCTTCTCGCTGAGCGACCCTGCCTATGACACCACGCGCATTGTGGGGGCTGCCCTGCAAGACCCTACTTTCAACCTTTCCGAAGGCTCCGATGTGGTGCATTATCGCATCTCGACCCACGGCTACACGGGGCTGCTGTTCGTGACGGCGCGTGTGTGGTATCAGAGCCTGCCGCCCAAATGGATGGCACCGATGTTTGCCTTCAGTTCGCCAGAGATTGATGCCTTTAGGGCGATGTTCGATGCAGCCGACCGTTCGCCTGTCTTGGTGGCCGAGCATGTGTTAGACCCTGTTTTCGTGTCGCCAGTTTCAATAAAAGACATTGATAAACAGGAACTTGTAAAGATTTATCCCACGCTTAGCCGCGATGGTCGGGTACTGGTGGAGGCCGCTTCGGGTGTTCGGGTGCAGCGAGTGCAGGTCTGGGATACAGCAGGAAGGCTGGTCTGGGACAAAACCGATGCGCAACAGCCGCTTCATCTGCCCGAAAAGAGAGGGCTTTATTTTGTGTTGGTGACCACCCAGCAGGGTAGGGTAGTGGAGAAGGTGGTGCGGGAGTGAGTGGGGGATGCCTAACCGTTAGGCCCCCATTCACGAGGCATACGGCGAATCATACCCTAAAATTCGTAGCATAGAATCGGCATCCTGCTCCTGGAAAACTTCCCAGTCGGTGAACTCGCCATAGTAGTTTTTGTCAATGAGGATATGCTTGGGGGATGGGAGGAGGCAGTGTTTTAGCCCACCGTAGCCGCTGAGTGCCTCTTGGTAGGCACCCGTGTGGAAAAAACCCAAGTAGAGTGGCTCGTCCTTTTCCTCATTGTAGGCTGGCAGATAGACTTGGTTGATGTGCGCTTCGGAGTTGTAGTAGTCCGCGTTGTCGCAACTGATGCCGCCGATGTTCACCTTTTGGTACTCCTTGTCCCAGTGATTTACTGGTAGCAGAATAAATCGCTCCTTGATGCCCCAACTATCAGGCAGGGTATTGATGAGAGAGTTGTCGAGCATATACCACTGTTCGGCATCGTTTTGTTGTTTTTTGCCAATGACGGAGAAAATCGTGGCGCCGCTCTCGCCCACGGTGTACTTGCCAAATTCGGTGTAGATGTCAGGTTCTGGCACCCCTTCGTCGTCACAATACTCCTTGATGAGGCGCACGATTTCGTTCACCATGTATGGATAGTCGTATTCAAAGCCCAGCGAGTTTCGGATTGGCATGCCGCCGCCGATGTTCAGGCACGATAGGGTAGGGCAGACCTTCCGAAGTTGGCAGTAGGTCTTGATGCCTTTTTTGAGTTCCGTCCAATAGTAGAGCGTATCCTTGATGCCAATGTCCACAAAAAAGTGGAGCATTTTGAGTTCAAATTTTGGATTGGGTGCCACTTTTTCCTGATAAAAATGCACCACCTCGCTCTGCCGGATGCCCAACCGCGAGGTGTAAAACTCAAAATTCGGCTCTTCCTCGGTCGCCATGCGGATGCCTATGTTGCACTTTTGCTGCTTTTGGAGCAATTCGTCATATAGGGCCAATTCATTGGCGTTGTCGCACACCGGGATGACGTTCTGGAATCCTTCCTCAATGAGGCGCACGATTTTTTCGGCGTAGGCGCGAGGCTTGTAGCCGTTGTTGACGATGGTCGTGCTTTTGTTGATTTTCCCCAACTTGTAGAGCCGCCATATCAGGTCAATATCAAAGGCAGAGGAGGTCTCCAACTGGGTGCCGTTTTCCAGCACCTCGTTGAGGACGAAGGCGAAATGCGAGCTTTTGGTGCAGTAGCAATAGACGTATTTGCCGTTGTAGTTGTATCGCTGGATGGCATCACGGAAGAGTTTTCGGGCAGTCTGTATTTTTTCGCCAATCTTCGGCAGGTAGGTGAGCTTCAGCGGCGTGCCATATTTTCGGATAAGTTCATAGATGTCAATCTCATTGAACAGAAGACGGTTGTCTTTCAGGCTGAAGCCGTCTTGCGGGAAATCAAAGGTTTGGGCGACGAGGTCGTAGTATGAGTTTTTCATTGAAAACCAATCAACAGAGGGATAGCGCAAATTCCTTTAGCCGAAAATGCGCACAAATGTAACGGATGGCGCGAAATTGGGGGGGGGTAAAGTTTTTGCGCTTTTATTTAACATAATATAAATTATAGGAAAATTTGGAAAACAAAAAGTCAACTCTTTTTCTTGAACCAGTTGGTCGCGCCCGCAATCATGTCGCTGAACGAATCGTAGTCCTTGCGAAAACTGATGCCGAACCCGTACCGCGCCCTGCGTTGGCCGCCTGCTATGTCCGGTTCTGTGCGCTGATACACTTTGAGGCGCCATTGGCGATTCTCGGTGAGTTGAATCTCGACAGTGACATCCTCACCCAAGAATCCTTCTTGCACGGCGGTGCCGGGCTGGCCCAAGCCGAACTGTGAGCCAAATTGTACCGTCACGCGGTCGTTGGCAAATCCGCTGGTAAGGCGCAACTGCAGCTCACGGCCCACTTGGGTCGTTTGGCCGGGGTCGGTCAAGGCATTTTGATACTCATTGTAGGCAATGTCGAATTCGATACTCGAAACCGCTCCCCCAAACCATTCAATGGCCAATTCAGACAAATAGTTTGATAATTGGTTGCTCAGCACTTGGGTCAGGGTATTGAACGCGGATGCCAGATAATCAGAGTTTTGAATGAAGCCGCCAGCATTGGACGGAAGGAACGACCCTACCACCACCAACCCAAATACTTGTCGGTTGAGTTCGTTCTGGTCTTGGCGCAAGAGGCGCACCTTGTTTTCCACCAACGACCGGAGCTGACTTGAAATATTGGGGAAATCCAAGTCAAAACTGATGGTGGGTTTCATCAAATCGCCTTTCAAGTGCATCGTCACAACGACCCGTGTGGCTTTGCTCGCCTCATTAGCGGCGTTGGGTATCAATTCAATCACATCTCGCAACAGGTTGTATAGCGACGTGTTTTCCTCGTAAGTAGCGTCAAGGCTGATTTGAGCGCCATAAGGGTCGCCATACCAATTGATGGTACCTCCGTTCAGCACGTTGAAGGGTTTATTGACCCAGTTGAGCAAAGTGAATAGGTATTCCCCTCGTCGAATTTGATAACTGCCGTACATCTTGAACTCCCCTGCTCGTGTCATCACCAAAGTAATGTCGCCCTCTCCCCTACCCTTTATGATGTCGCCGCTTTTTTCGTCGAAAATCAATTGAACCTCGGCATCCTCTGTTATGGTGAGATTCATCTCGATGTTCAGCCCATCGTCATTTGATTTGACACTTTTTATTTCTTTTTCGACATCTTCTGCTTGGCGCTTGGGTTTGTAGTTGATAAAATTCGCTCCTTGTGCATCGCTTGCCGAAGTGATGGGGATGTATAGCCGTGTATCCTTCCCGGTCGTGGCATCCACCACGATGTTCGTTCGCACAAACGTGCCACTGAATACGGCCTTGAATTTTCCTATTCCCTGTCCGTAGTAGAGCGCGTTGTCGTCGGGCAATGTATTGAGTACCAAAAAGTTGTTGTTGACAGAAGCCACTTCACAGGCCACAGCCCAATCGTGAAAATGATTGTGAATCAGCCCGCCATTCACGATGGCCAAGTTTTTTTCTGTGGCATCCCATATCTCCACGCTGTCTGCCCATATTTTGTATTCCGTCAGGCTTACTTGCTGATTTTTGATGTGGAACATGGAGCCTAGGTAATCCATCTGGAATTGGCCATTTAGGATTTGGGCACTGCCCCGCACACCAATTTGTTCAAAAGTGCCAAAAAGTGTGGCATCGGCATTGAACTTGCCTGCCGTTTTCGATATGCCGGGTACGATGGTCTCGAGTATGGCTAGTTGGAAACTGTCTGCCACCACCCTTGCTCTTACTTCGCCGGGCGCGATGTCAATGCGTTGTTGCAAGAACTCGATTGTTTGCGGTTCGTTGCTCGGGGGTAGCCATGTGCCCAAAAAACGCAAAGTGGGTTGCTCGATGCCTTTTTGTGTCACAAACCGCCATTGAAGCGGCGCTTTTATGTGTGGCATTCTCACAAATCCGTAGAAACTGCTGTAAGACTTTTCCTTTATGAAGAGCTCGTCAATATCTATGTTGGCCTCAATGTCCTGCAATTGGTATAATTCCTTGATGGTGACATCGAACCCGGCTATCCTGCCCTTAATGTTCAAGGTGGTGTCGTTGATGAAATCGTTGACAAACTTGACATCGAAATTGGCCAAGCTGAGCCGGAGGCCTCGCCCTTCGTTGTGCTTTTCCACACTCAGGCGCAGGTTGCCGCTCATCAAGTCAAAGTTGTATGGCTCGAACACATCCTTGCCAAAACGAATGTAATTATTTTCGTCCATGTACCAAGATGTGTTGAACAATGCAATCTCGGACGCATTGAATTTGACTTGCCAAAGCGAGTCCACTATGTTGAGCAACCCGTTGAGGTGAATACTTTCCACAATGGCGCTGCTATCTTTTGCGTCAAAGTTGAAAGCCAAGTCCTCGTCGGTCACAAAGCCGTCGAGTCGGAGTGGTGGCAACTCGTATTTGCCTGACAATGTGGTGATTGGAATGCGGAGGTTGTAGAAAGATGTGTCAGGTTCACCTGTCCATTTGAAATAAAGGTCTTGTATCTGGACACCGCTGTATTTGATGGAAGGGGCGGTTATTAGCATATTTGTCAGTCCTTTTCTCGCCTCTACCGCTGCGGTGGCGCGTACCCCCCGCAGCGTGTCGAGGTCGTCGGAAAATAGCCGCGTAAAGCCCTTAGTGTCTTTGACTTGAAGCCACATCGTGAAATTGTCGGTAAGCACCGTGCTATCGGGCAACAATCCAATTCGCTCGGCAAAGGCCGGGTGTTGGCGCGCAAACAACTGCCCCAAGGTGTTAGGCAAGGTCGGCATATCGAAGTAGCCGTTCATGTCCCCATCCAATATATCGGAGCGAATAGAGAAAAAGCGCGTGCCATCGGGGCGGTAGCCCGACGCAAATCGCAAGTCGTCCATGCGATGAGTTTGCTCCCTGTCTTGCAGAATCATAAAATCGCTCAACTCGATTTCGCCTACCACGTCTTCTATACGCCTCGCTTTCAAGTAAATACGTTCAATATCGGCGGAAAGCACCCAATCTTCGTCGAGTAGGTTGAGGGCGCCGAGGTCGAGGCGGGAAAGTTTGGCGCTAAAGTCGAACAGGGGCACCGAGTCGCGCAGGTTGATGTTGCCTTTCAGGTCAAAACGGATATTGTCGTCGTTCACGCCGAGGTCGCCTTTGAACACATATTCCTTGAAATTGCCGTTCAGGCTGATATTCTGGTAGTTGTAATTTCGGAAGCGCACGGAATCAACCTTCCCTATCACGCTCGCATCCAAAGTTTTGAGGGTTAGGCCACGAGAAGGTTCTTTGATTCGTATGTCGAAACTCGTTGGGCCAAAGTCGGGGTTGTCTGTCCAAGTGGCGAGGTCAAAATTGGCCATGTTGATATGGCCCGAGTAAACGGCGTTGTCACGGCCTGCCGAAAGGTCGAGCTTCAAGTCAACTACTCCTTCGCCAAGGTCTGTGAGCAGTTTGCCTTCGAGGATGTGGTCGTGGCCATAAAAGTTGTCGTAGTGGCCACTGAACCCTATCTGACCAAGCCGATAAAAATAGTCTGGCGCGGAGAAGCCCGGAATGATACGAGTGATGGTGGTGAAATCGGAACGCAGGGTTTCAAATTTTAGGCTAATTATCTGAGGGCCGGGGTCGCTGCCCGTCAGGTTGTTCCCATCGAATTTGCCCTTCATGTAGGTTCGAGCATCCAATTTGATGTCCAATTCGCGGCCTTTCAGGTTGTTCACCTTGTCGTAGATGAACCCCGATATTTCAGCCACCTCTTCCGCGTTTTGAATAAAAAACGGGTTGTTGGCCACAGCCTCACTAAAATAAGAAATATCCCCAATGCGCAGTTTGGAGCCTTTGTCCAACTGTATGTCGAGCCGCACTTTGTCGGGAAATCTTATGAAATCCCGGTAGGTATTGTAGTGGAGCGCGATAGTGTCGCCCAAAGAGGTGCCCGGGGTTTGCAAGGTCGCGTTGTAAAGCCCGACCAATGTGTCGCAGACCACTACCCTCTCTGCTTCCACATGGCTTAGGTGGAAACCCGATTTTTCTTTGGCGGACAAGTTTTTGAGAATGCCGCGAAACACCAAGTCGTCGTCGAAAACAATGCTGTCTGCTTGGAGGCTGATGTCGTGCACTCTCAGATGTTCATAATCCATCACATCCGGTCTAAGGACATAATCCGGCACCGCATCGTACTTGTCCAAAGAAAACCGCCCGTCTGTGAGCGAAAAGCGCCCAATGGAGAATCGCAATGGTCTCTTGGGTTGTGCATTTTCGATGGTGTCAATGGCGGATGCTATGGCTTGCGCGACGGGGACGACGCGTTCGGGCAATGGCCTCGAGGGACTTTCTTCCAGCGCAAAGGACAACCCCTTGATATCGGCTGAGCGAACGTCCACGATTTTTGATGACAAATCAAGATTGTTGACCCGAATGGTGGCGGATGGCAGTTTGAAATGCATTCGTTGCCCTCGCACTTCGTCGTCCTGTAAAAACTCTACGTCGCTTAAGTGCAGATTTTGAATGCGAACCCGAAAAGGCGTGGGCTTCTTGGGCGGCGTTTTAGGCTCGGAGTCAAAATAGTCAAGGATGAATTGCAGGTTGTTGTGGTATTCTCCCGTTTTTCTGCGAATGTTGAAGCGTGCCTTTGTGAGGCTTATTTCGTTGAATTCCAACTTGTTGCTGAACAAGGTAAAAACGTTGGTGTTCAACCCCGCGACCAGTTCGCCGGCGTAGAGGAGGGTGTCGCCTTTCAAATCCTGAACATAAAATCCTTCCAACACCAAATTGTCGAAAAAACTGATGTTGATATTGCGCACCTGTACGGTGGTGTTCAATTCGGAAGAAAGGTAGGCCACCACCTTGCGAACCAGCCAGTTTTGCACTGCGGGCATTTGCAAAACCAAGTACAACACGATGAGCGTCAGCACAATGCCAAACACGATGTTTTCAATGCGCCGCCACACCATTTGCGAGAGCGCCAGTATGCGCTGCAATGGTCTTTTTTGCATTGGAGAATCTTGTGTTTGAGGCTGCTCGGCCATTTGCTTGAGAAAAAATCAGGCAAAGAAACGTCGAATCTGCCCGATATGTGATGAATATCCCCAGATTAAAGAGGATTTGAGCCTGCCCATTGGGCAAGGCATGAATATCTTTGATTGATTTGCATGATTTTCAAATGGTTGCAAGGGTTGTTTGTTAAAAAAACACTTCATATTCCAAGGGCTTGCTCGACCAAGTGAAGCGGACGGGGCTGATTTGTGTTGACAGCAAAATGGTTTTATAGAACACACCTACCTTCGCCTCTATGTCCATCATACTCAAAACAGACGTTCTCATTATCGGAGCAGGTCCGGCAGGAGCCACCACCTCTCTTTTTTTGGCGAAAATGGGCATTCCCCACCTCATTTTGGATGCCGCTGTTTTTCCCCGCGACAAGGTCTGTGGCGATGGCCTCGACCTCAAGGTGGTGCGGGTGCTGCGTCATCTCGACCCTAACATCGTGGAGCATGAGCTCCCCAACAACCCAAATTTCACTCCGTGTTGGGGCACACGATTCATAACGCAGAATGGCCGCCGTGTTGATTTTGTTCATCGCTCCCATCCGCAGGCCCCCCTACCCCACCCTCTCTTTTGGACGGCCAAACGTCTTTACTTTGACGAGTATTTGGTGAAAAAGTTTGACGAAACCTGCGCCGATTTTCGACAAGGCACCCCGGTGAAGCATCTTGTTCGAGATGGTAATGTTTGGCGGGTATTGGCTTCTGCTCAGTCGGGCGAGGAATTGGAAATTAGAGCGCCCTTGCTTATCGGAGCGGATGGCGACCATTCGGTGTTGCTCAGGCATTTGGGCGAGCGAAAAATTGCCCGGTGCCACTATGCGGGCACACTGCGACAATACTGGCATGGTGTAGCGGAGATGTCCCCTCAGAACCTCATCGAAGTCTATTTTCCGCCTCGCTTGCCTATGTCTTACTTTTATATTTTTCCGCTGCCCAATGGTGAGGCCAATGTAGGTTATGGTATGGTGAGCAAAGTGGCAGCAAAAGGGGGGCATAAGTTGCGCGATATTTTCCAAAAACTCATTCTGGAGGACCCGGTGATTGCGCCGCGTTTTCAAAGCGCCACACCTTTGGAGAGGCCTGTGGGTTGGGGGCTGCCGTTGGCGTCGCGTCGGCGAAAGGCCTTTGGTGATGGCTACTTGTTGGTGGGCGATGCCGCGTCTTTGGTGTGTCCCACGAGCGGCGAAGGGATTGGGACGGGCATGATTTCGGGATACATCGCTGCGAAGTTTGCCCACAAAGCATTGACGGACAGGCGCTTTGATGCCGAGCAGTTCAAGCACTACGACCGCGAAATATATCGTCGGCTACATGCCGAAATCAGATTGTACCATTTGATGATGGCGCTTTCTCCTAAAATCTATGATGCGGGTCTGAACTGGCTGGCTCCCAACCCTCTCTTCCGGTGGACATTCAAACATCGGGTAAATGGCTGGCTGAAGACTGCGTATCAGCGCGAAATTGAGGTGTTTTTTTGAAGACAAATTCGCTGGTCAGTTCTTCATAACGAATTCGTCCAAATTCATCACCGCATTTGCGACCAATACCAACGCCGCTTTTTCGGGTGTGTCGTGTCGCGGGTCGCAGCCGACCATTTCGCCGCGAGCGGCTGGGTTGCCCCGATATGCTTGCAGCGCGGTGTCGTAGAGTTTTTGCAAATGCCCCAATTTGCCTGCCGTGATGGGTTGTCCGGTGGCTTTTTCATAAAGGCTTGCTATGAGCGTCTTGGCCTCTCGATTTTCATTTTTATCCCATGTTTTCAAGGCCAGATGCAACGCCGTCTCCACATAAACGGAGTCGTTGAGTGTAACCAATGCCTGCAAGGGAGTGTTGGTGCGAATGCGCCGAGCGACACAAACTTCTCGCGCCACGCCGTCGAAAGTGAGCATGGAAGGGTAAGGGCTGCTGCGCTTCCAATATGTGTAAACTGCCCTTCTATATTGGTCTTCTCCTTCGCTTTGTTGCCAAGAGGTGCCATTCCACGGGGACTGCCACACACCATGAGGCTGGTAGGGGTAAACGCCTGCACCGTACATTTTCTCGCAGAGTAAGTCGCTGACTCGCAGCGCTTGGTCTCGAAGTTGCTCTGCTCCAAGTCGTACCCGACTACCGCGAGCGTATAGATGGTTTTCAGGGTCGTGCTCAAGTAGTGTCGGCGATGTTTTGGACGACTGCTGATAGGTGGCAGACAAGACTATTTCGCGGAGCAGCCGTTTGATACTCCATTGATAATCATTCATTAACTGCCACGAAAGCCAGTCCAACAGATCTGGATGAGTGGGCGCTATGCCCTGCGAGCCAAAGTCTTCAAGGGTCTCCACGATGCCGTGCCCGAACATTTGTTCCCAAAGGCGATTGACCAAGACACGGGCAGTCAGCGGGTGTTTTTTATCGGTAAGCCATTGCGCAAGCCCCAGACGATTGGAGGGGGCGTTTGCCGGGAATTTTGGAAAAATATCCGGCACGTCCGGTGTCACCTTTGCTCCCTTCACCAGCCAATTGCCGCGTTCAAAGACGTGGGTCTCGCGCATCATGTCTTTTGGATTTTCGAGCATGATGGGCGTGAAGGCTGATTCCGCACGAAGCAGGTGCCAGAAATCGGCCTCGACTGTTTTGTTTTTGACTGGAAAAGATTCGGAGAAGTGAAACCAATCGAAACTCATCCCTGTGTCTTCCTGCTTTTTCAGGTTGGGGTTTTCGTAAAAAAACCAGAGGTCGTGGGTTTTTAGCCCTTCGTTATCAAAATCAAGTGACGTGATTTCCCGCTTGCCTTTTGTGTTTTTCACTAAGGTCGAAAACAACACCGGGCCGTCGGGTCGGTCGAGTCTGACCGTCCATCGTCCGCCATTCACGTTGCTCCAATAGCGCCAGAGCAGTTGGTTTTTTCCGGCGAGCGCGACATTTTTCAGGCGGCTTACGGCATGGTTGCGCATGGTGAGCCATTTGGTATCGTACAGCTCGCAATTGGTAAAGGAATCTGCCGCGATGGAATAGATGGCCGGCTGCCAAGTTTTGACAAACAATTTTATTTCGGCTGCCTTCTCAGGTGAAAGGTTTTCCCCAAGCCATCCAGCGAACTTGAGATACTTCACGCTATCTGCTTCGATGGTGAAGTGGCGCAAGGCTGGGTAATCTTCCCAAGTATCCTCGTCGCGGGTGTTGTTGAAAAACGCCATGAATCGGTAATAGTCTTCGTGGCGGAATGGCTCGTAAGGATGTCCGTGACATTGGGTGCAGGCAAATGTGGTGCCCATCAGCGCCTCCCAAGTCGTGTTCACGCGGTCGAGAACGGCGGCGATGCGAAACTCCTCATTGTCGGTGCCTCCTTCGTCGTTGGTCATTGTGTTGCGGTGGAACCCCGTGGCGATGTATTGGGCATCGGTGGGATTGGGCAACAAATCACCCGCAAGTTGTTCTGTCAAGAATTGGTCATAAGGCATGTCGTCGTTGAACGCCCGGATGAGCCAATCTCGATAACGCCAGATGAAGCGCGCTGCGTCGCGTTCATAGCCCTTCGTGTCGGCGTAGCGGGCGAGGTCGAGCCAGACGGCGGCCCAGCGTTCGCCGAAGCGCGGAGAGGCGAGCAGTGAATCCACCAGTTGGGTATATGCCGCTGAGGATGTGTCGTTTAGGAAGCGTTCGGCCAACGAGTCGGGCGCTGGTAGGCCAAGCAAATCAAGGCTGACACGGCGCAACAAGGTGCGTTTGTCGGCACGTTCGGAAGGCTCCAATCCTTCTTTTTTCAAACGAGCGAGGATGAACCAGTCAAGGTCGCTTGCTGCCCAATCGTTTTTATCGGGAGCCAACAGGCCGAATAAACGGCGCGACGGCTTGGGGACTTCCGGCCGTTCCACGGGCTTGTAGGCCCAATGCGTTCCCCATTCGGCACCTTCCTTTATCCATTGTTTCAGAATGGCTATTTCCTCGTCGAGAAGCGGCTCTTCATGATAGGGCATTCGCTCCTCTGGGTCGTGGCTCATGATGCGCCGGATGAGCTCGCTCTGACTTGGTTTGCCCGGCACAATCGCTGGTTTGCCCGATTCGGTGGGCGCAAGCGCATCCGCGCGGGTCATCAGGCTGAAACCCGCTTTTTGCTTTACTCCGCCGTGACAGGAGATGCACTTTTTGTTGAGGATAGGTTTGACCTGCGTGTTGTAATCTATTCGGTTGGTTTTCAGCAGGGAAGGCAAAATGAAAAGTGCCGCCACGAGCAAGGCCGCAGCGAGGATTTGTTTGTGGCGAAGCCTTTTTAGCCAGAGATTCATCGTCGCAATTTTCAAAAAATGAATTGGAAACGATGTGTTTTCGTTTCCAAAAAATCAAAGTTTACGATGACTACGCTTCGGTCGGCGCTTCCTTTTAAAAAGTCAATTACATTTTGAAGATAGGTGGCAAAGGCAAGCGCCATTAGGAAAAGGACAGAAAATGGTTTCATAACAAAGAAGGATTGTGGAAATGACCTACTTTTCGCCCAAAAGTAATCAAAATGGATTTTGGAAAGTTGCCTTCCGTTGACAAAGTGGATTTTGCCCTTGCGCCAGAGCCACCTCAAAACGCGGAATTGTTGGCTGCCCTGCCGCCGCTCGCCAAACCAACGATTTATCTCGGCGCGACTGGCTACAACATGAAGTCTTGGGTCGGCCAATGGTATCCGCATGGAACCAAGGAAAAAGATTTCTTGCGCTGTTACGCCACGCAGTTCAATACCATCGAACACAACACTACGCATTACCGCATTCCCGATGCCGCCACAGTGGCACGTTGGCGCAAGGACACGCCCGCCGATTTTCGATTTTGCCCCAAAATACCCCAAACCGTCAGCCACGCCCGCGATTTGGGGCTGAACGGCAGGGAACTGTCCCTTTTTTGCGAAGTCATTGCTGGCTTGGAGGAGAAATTAGGCTGCTGTTTTTTGCAGTTGCCGCCTCATTTCAGTGTGCGAGAGTTGAATTTGCTCGCTCTTTTTTTAGACCATTTTCCTTCGGATGTGCCGCTTGCCGTCGAGGTGCGGCACGAGTCGTTTTTTCAAAAAACAGCTGCGGCGGAAAGTTTTTTCCAATTACTTCAAAGCCGTAACATTGCGACCGTCATCACCGACGTGGCAGGTCGGCGAGATGTGTGTCATCTCCGATTGACCCACCGACAAGTGTTGATTCGTTTTGTGGGGAATGCTCTCCATCCGACGGATTATCAGCGGGTTGCAGATTGGGCGAACAGGTTGAGAACATGGCTCGATGGCGGCTTGCACGAGGTTTATTTTTTCGCCCATGAGCCAGACAATTTACTTGCGCCCGACTTGGCTGCGTTTTGCGCCGACAAATTTTTGAGTAAAATTCCCGGCGTGACTTTGCGCGGGCCTCAAAAAGTGGGCGGGGTGCAGGGGGTGTTGTTTTAAGCAACCCATTTGTTCGGTGTTAAATTTACGTTAGCCTTCAAGCATTTTTTTTGAGCGTCTTCGATATTCTCTTCGAAAATCTCACATTTGCACGTTTTCAAAATTCATCAAATCCAGCTTGACTCTTACATCTCCGCAATGGAATCCCTGCCCTACGTCCACCGTGATATTTCTTGGCTCTCGTTCAATTACCGTGTGCTTCAAGAAGCCAAAGACCCCGCCGTGCCCCTCTTGGAGCGTTTGAAGTTTTTGGCTATCTATTCTTCCAATCTCGACGAGTTTTTTCGCATTCGCGTGGCGGGCATTCGGAACCTCAAAAAGGTGGGCAAAAAAACCAAGGCGCAACTTGACTTTGACCCGCGCGTGGTGCTCAAGGAAATACACCGCATCGTCAATCGGCATCAAGAAGAAATCTCGGAGATATTCGAGCAACAAATCGTGCCGGAGCTCCGCAAGCATCACATCCACATTTTGCGCAGGCTCGACCTGAGCCTCGAGCAGCAGCAATTCGCCGAAGGTTATTTCCGCGACAATTTGCTTCCATTCGTGATGCCCGTGCTCTTGGTGAAGCGTCGCATCCGGCCTTTTCTGGCCAATGCGCACCTCTATCTTGCCGTGCATCTGCGCCAGAAAAAGAGACCGCTCGCCGATAGCGAGTATGCGTTGGTGAAAATACCATCCGACCAGCTTCCCCGATTCATCCAGCTCCCCTCATCCGGCGACCGGCACGATTTGATTCTGCTCGACGACATTGTGCGCAACTCGGTGTCGTGGCTTTTCCCGGGTTACGAGATTCAAGATACCTACTCTATCAAACTTACCCGCGACGCGGAACTCTACATTGATGATGAATACTCTGGCGACTTGGTTCAAAAAATAAAGTCGAGCCTTCAGAAACGGCAGGTCGGCCCAGCCAGCCGTTTTGTCTATGACCGTGAGATGCCATTGCATCTACTTGAATATCTGCAAGATACTTTTGACTTGGGCAAAAATGACATGCTGCCGGAGGGCCGTTATCACAACAATTTTGATTTTTTCAAATTTCCCGACTTCGGGATGACCCACCTCAAAAACAAACCGCTTCCAGCCCTCCACCACCCTGCCCTCCACGACGCGGAAACCCCTTTTGCCGTTATCAGCAAAAAAGACCAACTGCTTCACCCCCCATACCAATCCTATCAGTCGGTCATCCATTTTTTTGAAAAAGCTGCGGACGACCCCGCCGTGACGCACATCAAAATCATTCAGTACCGGGTGGCGCGGCACAGTCGGATATTGGAAGCCTTGATGAAAGCCGTTCGACATGGCAAACAAGTGTCTGTTTTTGTGGAAATCAAGGCTCGGTTCGACGAGGCTGCCAACCTCGAATGGGGCGAAAAACTCGAAAAAGCAGGCGTGCGTGTCCATTATTCCTTTCCCGGCGTGAAAGTACATTCCAAGTTGGCCCTCGTCCGTCGTGTGGAAAACGAACAGCCAAAACTGTATGCGTATCTCGGCACTGGCAACTTCCACGAAGAAACCGCCAAAATTTATTCGGATTTCAGCCTCTTCACCGCAGACCCTCGGCTGACGACCGAAGTGAGCAACGTCTTTTCTTATCTGGAAAACATCAAACCCCCGAAGCAAGAATTCGAGCACTTGTTGGTTGGGAAATTCAATCTGCGTCCGGCGCTCTACCGATTGATTGACAACGAAATCCAAGCAGCCAAACGCCGGAAGCCAGCTAGCATGATTCTGAAAATCAATAGTTTGGAAGATAAGGAGATCGTGGCCAAACTATACGAGGCCTCCAAGGCGGGCGTTAAAATCAGGCTTATCGTGCGGGGCATCTGTTGCCTCGTGCCGGGATTGAAAGGCTTGAGCGACAACATTGAGGTCATTAGCATTGTTGACCGTTTTCTCGAACACGCCCGTGTGTTTGTGTTTCACAATGGTGGCGATGAGCGCATTTTTCTCAGCAGCGCCGACTGGATGGAGCGCAACCTGAGCTATCGCATCGAAACGACTTTCCCGGTGTACGATGCAGACCTCAAACGCGAAATCAAGGAGCTCCTTGCCTTGCAACTCAACGACAACGTGAAAGCCCGCATTATAGACCGCTACGACCAGAACGAATACCGCCGAAGCAACACCGATATACCTGTGCGAGCGCAATTGGAAACCTATTTTTATTTCAAACGAAAATTGGACGCAAGCATGCCGGAGTGATATTCCGAATGGTGCTGCCGAGCCTACATTTGCGTTATGAGTCCATTCACCGAACAAGAACGACAAGAAATACAAGCGTTTTTTGGAAAAATGCCAGAACACTTGGAAGCGGGGCATTTCAAAAAAACGTTGCGCGAGCTCCGCGCCAAATACCACCCTGACAATTTTGAGAAATTCGGTGACGACACCGTGCGCCAACTTGCAACCGAACGTTTCCAGCGCATCGAGCGACTGGCGGAAAAAATAGAGCAGTGGCTTTCAGGCGGCACGCCCAACGAACAACTTCCGTCCATCAGCAAAGACCCCATTCATCACCCGCAGGCTCGCTTCGCTTTTCGCGAAATGAAAATCGAGATTCGCACAGGCGACAAGGATTTGAAATACCACTTGTTTGGCACATTTTATCGTTGGCTTGCGCTGGGCGAACGTTTCAAAATACCTGAGAGCAAAGCGTTTTTAATCGCCGATGAGGAACATCTGGGGCGCAGCATCGGCTTTGTGGAGTCCATCCGGGTATATCTGACTTTTGAAGAGGACGACTCGGTAGAGACCATCGCGCATTGGCTGCACTCGAAAATCGAAGGTCGTGCCGATGCTTTGCTCATCGAGGGAGCGTTGGTGCCGATAGACTATGATGCTATTCTGACAGAGATAAAGCGGCGTTCTTTCAAATTGCTTTCTGCCGAGACGGCATAAGTTGTCCCTGAAAATCAGGCGATTGAAACAAAATGTAATTTTTTTTGAAAAAACATTTGCGCACCTGAAAACTGCGCTGCTATCTTTGCCGCCGCTAAACGCCGGAAATAAAGATTTCGGCATCTACTATGCGGAAGTAGCTCAGTTGGTAGAGCGCAACCTTGCCAAGGTTGAGGTCGCGAGTTCGAGTCTCGTTTTCCGCTCCATTCAAAGCCTGCGACAGTCGCGGGCTTTTTTGTTTGCGCAACGTACTGCTGGTTTTCTTATCTTGCCTAACTTTGCGCACACAGCCCGGGTGGTGGAATGGTAGACACGCAGGACTTAAAATCCTGTGGCTGTAGAGGCCGTACGGGTTCGAGTCCCGTCCCGGGCACAAGTTGGGGGTACTTCTCTCGGAGTGCTCCTTTTTTATTTGTTTCCAATATGAACGCAGCTTTTTTCCGCCGCATCGCCGACAGTCGTTGGTTCAATCTTATTGTGCTCGGAGTGATACTCGGAGCCGGGGTATTGGTAGGAGTGGAGACGTATCAGCAAGACCCGGACTCGCCGTGGAGGGATACCCTTGCATGGTTCGATTTCCTTGTGCTAATTGTCTTTACCCTTGAATTTGCCATCAAAATTGGCGCAGAGGGCGACCGACCTTGGCGATACTTCAGCGACCCATGGAACGTGTTCGATTTTGCCATCGTGGCTATCTGCTGGCTGGCACATCTCACCCCCAGCGTGGACGCCAGTTTCGTGGCGGTCATCCGTTTGGCTCGAGTCCTGCGGGTATTCAGGTTGGTGCATGCCTTGCCCCAGCTCAAAATGCTCGTGAACGCCATGCTAAAGAGCATCCCATCTATGGGCTATGTGGGCCTTATGCTTTTGTTGCTCTACTATATTTATGGCGCTATGGGCGTGTTTCTTTTTGGAAAAAACGACCCCTTGCACTTTGGCACCCTGCACACAGCCATGCTCACCTTGTTTGAAATCAGCACGCTCGAAGGCTGGGTTGACATACTGAAGGTCAATATGTTTGGCTGCGACCATGCTGTGTGGGGGTACGAGGAAGGTGCCGACTGTGCCAACCCCAATGCTCAGCCAAACGCAGCGGTGTTGTACTTCGTCTCATTTGTGCTGTTTGGCACCATGATTATCCTCAACCTATTTATCGGGGTCATCATGAACGCTATGGACGAAGTGCGTGCCGAACAATCGCTGGAAGAGCGGCAAATGAGAAAAATTGCTGGTGTTCAAAATCTGGAGGACGAAATCGTGGAAATACATCAACAATTGGACAACATCAAAAAACAATTGGATTACATCGCGTTCCGGCTCAAGAAGTGACCTCCAATCATTTTAAGCGCAAGATGTTCCCCATTTGATAACACGAACGGCAACGCGGCTCGTAGTGGCCTTTTTCTCCCAACAGCACGACTTCCTCGCCAACTGCCAGCCGATAGGAATGTGTGGCTAAATTGCCACAATGCACACAAATTGCGTGTACTTTGGTGACATATTCGGCTATTGCAAGCAGACTGGGCATCGGGCCAAAAGGCACTCCGCGATAGTCTATGTCCAAGCCAGCCGCAATGACCCGGATGCCTCGCAAGGCTAACTCGGCACACACTTCTGGCAAGTCTTGGTCAAAAAATTGCGCCTCATCAATACCAACCACTGCCGTTTTGTCATTGACCTTCAATAATTTGGAAGAATGTTCGACGGGTTGCGCCAACACAGATGTGGTGTCGTGCGAGACGATGGCCGCTTCGTCGTAGCGCGTGTCGGCACGAGGCTTGAACACCTCTACCTTCATTTCGGCGATTTTGGCTCGTTTGAGTCGGCGTATGAGTTCCTCTGTTTTGCCAGAGAACATACACCCGCAGATGACTTCTATCCACCCGCTGCGCTGACCTTTGAAATGCGGCTCAAGAAACATGCAGGAATTTTTGTTTGAAATGTCTAATGGTTCTTCGCATTTTTTTGAACTTCGCCGCAAAAGTATAAATCCCCCCAAGCCTTCATAAATCCCTGCCATAAAATCAGCACCTACCACTTTCACCATAACCGTCCCGCTATCGGGATTGACTGCATTACATGGATTTACTGAAAACTAAAATCTTTCTTGACAAACTACAGCGAGAGTTCAATCGCCTGAGCAAAGACCCCGAAAACATCGCCCGTATTGATGTTGATATCATGGCATCTTATGTGCGCGATTTGTACGACGCGCTCCACTCAGAGGAAGCCGCCGCCCCCACAAAGCACCCAGCTTCGCGCCGACACACGCACGAAAGACCAGCAGAAGTAGTTGTGACTCAAAGCGCACCACCGCCGCCGCCTGCCTATGTGCCACCGCCCCCCCCACCCCCTCCGCCACCACCATCTGTTTACGAGGAGGCCGCTCCTTCCGCGCCACCGCCCCCTCCGCCACAAGAAGAAAGGCCAGCGCCCGCCCCGGCGGCAAAATCACACCATGCGCCACGCCACCACCACGGTGATGCGGAACTACTTTTTGAGGAAAAACAGGCGAAGGAGCTTTCCGAGAAGCTCGCAGAGCAACCCATCGCAGACCTGAAGAAGGCCATTGCGCTCAACGACAGGCTGTTGCTTACTCGCGAACTGTTTGCGGGCGATGGCAAAGTATTCGAGACGACTGTTCATGCGCTCAATCACTTTACCAATTTCGACGAGGCTAAATCTTATTTGATTGAACATTGCGTGACCCGCTATCTATGGTTGGATAAAAAGCGCGTGGAAGAGGCCAAAAAATTTATCAAACTCGTGCGGCGGCGCTACAAACAATGAAATTTCTAATTGTCGGGCAGGGCATCGCTGGCACCCTATTGGCTTGGGCGCTACGGCGCAGCGGTGCATCCGTCCTCATCGCCGACGGGGCGTTGCCCGGCAATTCATCGCTGGTAGCCGCGGGTGTCATCAACCCTGTGACAGGCAAACGCTTCGTCAAGTCATGGCGTTTCGATGAGTTTTTTCCCGTCGCGCGTTCCACTTACCGCTCACTGGAAATAGCGCTTGGCATACGGATATGGATGGAGCAACCCATCATCCGGCTATTGGCCACGCCCGAAGAGGCCAATGATTGGTCTGCCCGCTGTGCCTTGCCTGATTACGCCTCCGTGCTCTCGAATGCGGATGACGCGGGCGAATGGGCGGGTTTGGTACGTCCAAATTTTCAGTTTGGCGTGATTCATCAAGCCGCACGGGTTGATTTTTTCAGTTTGCTCACAACGTTTAGAAAAAAAAACGACGACGCAGGGCTTTTTTTAGCAAAAAACGTGACCTATAAAGAAGCGGAAAGAATGTCGGACAATTTTGACGGGGTGATTTTTTGCGAAGGGTGGCGCGGGAGAGACAATCCATATTTCCCGCGTTCGCCGTGGCAGGTAGCCAAAGGCGAGGCGTTGATGATTAGGCTTGATGAAACACGAGGGGCACACATCAATCATTTGCTAAAAAAGACAGTGACGCTTGTCCCAATGGGCAGCAGTCTGTTTTGGGCAGGAGGTTCGTACCAATGGCACTTCTCGGATTTGTCGCCAAGTGAAAGAGAGCGAGCGTTTATCCAAAAAAATCTGGACGATATGCTCGCCGCGCCTTACACCCTTATTGACCACATCGCGGGCGTTAGACCTGCCGTGAAAGACCGCCGTCCCTTGATTGGAAAGAGTGATGCGCACCCTAAAATGCACATTTTCAATGGGTTTGGTTCTAAGGGGGGCTCACTTGCTCCCTTTTGGGCAGCACATTTTGCCGCGCACTTGTTGCGCGGGGAGCCACTTGATGCAACAGTGGACATAAAACGATTTTCAGCCGCTCTATGAGGTGCTTTATCGGGGTTTGCTGAAAAATTTGTGAAAAAAAACTGCTTGGAAGTCAAGTGCGTTGCCCCAATAATCGCCAGTGTGTCCGCCCGGTCGTTCCGTGTATTCGTGTGGGATTTTCTCCTCCAGCAGTCGGTGGCGCATGGTGCGGTTTGCCTCAAGAAAAAAATCGTCCAAACCACAATCAATGATGATGGAGAGCTCTGCTTTCTTTAACAAAGGCACCAGATTGACCACCGAGTAATTTTCCCAATTCGACCAGTATGCGTTGGGCTTGCCAAGCACTCCTTCCAAATCCCAACTGTTTTTCTTGAAGGGGCGCAAGTCCAGCCCGCCTGCCATGCTTCCAGCCGCGCCAAAGACATCGGGATGTCGAATAGCCACTGACATGGCACCGTGCCCACCCATGCTCAGCCCGGCAATGGCACGTCCTCCCCTACTCCGCCGAGTGTGGTAATAGTAGTCAATGTACGACACCACTTCCTTGGCAATATGTGTGTCATAGCGAACAGTCGAATCTACCGGACTATCCAAATACCAGCTGTCATAACCCCCGTCGGGGCAAACAATGAGCATCTGATAGTTGTCGGCATGCTGACTCAATTGAGGCGCGTCGCCAAGCCAACTGGCAAAATTGCCACTCCACCCATGCAATAGGTATAGCACTGGATAAGGCTCGCCCATGACACTGTAATTGTCAGGAGCGACCACGAGGCACCTGATATGTTTCCGCATGGATGGGCTATAAATTTCCACCGTGTCCACGCGGCCAGCAAACGCAGCATTTGCCATCAGTAGGCTGAAAATGAAGGCAATGAGTTTCATAAAGCACCGTAAAAAATGCTTTTTCAGAATTTTTGGTCAATCACATAAGGCAACATGGCACGCCAAGTGGGCCAGTCGTGTCGCATATCTGGCCCCCACACGTCGAGGTCGTGGCCGATGCCTTTGGAAGTGAGGATGCCTGCCAAATTGCGCGAAGCCTCGGGGTCTTCGTAGTCGCCAGAGCCACTCAGAATGTGGATGTGCCCACTTTTGCGCAGCAGATATAGCAGATGCTCATCGTTCAGGTTGGGCAAATAGTGACAGGGCGAGTTGAAATAAACATCTTCGTCGTAATAGCCCTTGGTGTATGAAGTCAAATCATACACACCCGACATGGCTATCGTGCCTTGAATCAAGTCGGGGCGACGGAAAAAAAGATTGGCAGCGTGCAAAGCGCCCAGCGATGCCCCGCTCGTGATGATGGATGTGCTTTCGCTCGTGTGTGTCCGAATGAAAGGCACTACCTCATTTTCCACATAAGCATTGAATTGCTGGTGTCTGATGGCCTTGTGGCGTGGGTGCATCCGGTTGTTGAGCCATGCTTCCGAGTTGATGCTGTTGATGGAAAAAACTTTGACTTTCCCTGCATCAATGTAGGGTTCAAGCGCCCCAATCAGGTGGAATCGCTCGTATTCCAGATAATCGGCGGCTGCGGTAGGTAGCAGCAAGAGTGCAAAGCCAAAGTGCCCGTACATGGCTATTTCCATGTTTTTGTTGAGGCGGGGGCTAAACCATTGGTGGATTTCTCGATTCATGTGCGATGTAAAAAGTTGATTCGAAGGTTTGATTTGTTCTGAACGTAGTCCGGCAAATGTAGAAAAAGAATTTTCAGAGAAAAATAAACATTTTGTTTGTGCTTCTAAAACAAAATGTAAATCTTTGTGCCGTCTTGGCTCAACCGCCCTTTTGAAGGGCGCACAGCCGTTGAACTGCAATTTTTCACTACTAAAAATTTTTTTCTATGGAATTCAAAAACGCCATCAGCTGGTTTGAAATACCGGTTGTCAACTTCGCCCGCGCAAAAACCTTTTACCAAAAAATCCTCGACTTCACTATGGAAGAGATGGAGATGAGTGGCATCCGCATGGGTATGTTGCCACACGACCGCGAGAACGGCGGTGTGGGCGGTGCGATTTGTTTCGGGGAGGGCTACGCGCCATCTGGCGAGAATGGTGTGAAAATTTACTTGACCGCAGGCAAAGACCTTAATGATGTCTTGAATCGCGTGGAAAATGCTGGCGGCAAAGTGATACTGCCCAAAACGGAAATTGCGCCAGACATGGGGCATTTTGCTTTCTTTGCCGATACAGAAGGCAATGTGTTGGGGCTTTATTCGTAGAAGGCGCTGCCCGCGTGATTTAAGGTTTGCCACAAAGTCGCGGAGGCGCAAGGTTTTGGGAAACAATGTCTTAATGGCTTTGCGACTTTGTGGCGACATTGATGAATAAACTTCGCGCAGCCAAATTGTGGGCATGGCTAAAAGCGCAATTTGCTAAAAATCAGGGAGAGCGAGCATGGTGTGCTGGCAAATTCTAGCGAATCAGGGCATAAATTCAGTTAGCCCCCCCTAACAAACGCGATTTTGAGTAAATTTTTGGTGGTCTCACTCACCCTGAAACGCTCGTCGAGCCGATAACCCACCACCCAGACGATGGCACCGTCCCCATTTTCGAGCACTAGGACTTTTTCTTTGTCAAAGCGCGACAGCTTCAGGTTGGTAAACAAGTCTTGCAATTTTTGGCTGCGCCCACCCATGCCAAACGGCTGAAAAACATCGCCCTGTTGCCATGAGCGCAGATGTAGCGGGAATCGCAATTTCTCGGCATCCACCACGATTGCTTCTTTCCCATCGGGCAAATTGGAGGCGTCGAATATGGTGGTCAAAATCATGCGGCCTCCCTCTGCGACGCTCACCATCAAGTCGTCATGATGAATAGTGTGGCTTTCGACAGCGGAATGATGAGCGTCGGACAGCAAAATCAGGTCGCGGTCGTTGAGCAACCGCCAGCCAGTTTTGGACTGAATCTCGATACCAATGTGGGAGAGATTTTCGGCTATTTGGCGGGTTTGCTCTTCCGTGAAGCCTTGTTTTTTCAGCAATGCTCGTAAAGCGAGGTGAGGCGAAGGAAGCAGCGAAAGTTTGTGTTTGTCAATGTGAAACACCCTTTCCCCTTCTTCTTTTCCATCAAAAAAATAGCGCCACAGCAAAAAGTGCAGGTTCTCATCGGTCTCTCGCAAACGAGTCAGATTGCGCGTTGCCGTGCCCAAAAAATTTGGGTTGAGTTCCTCCAACAAGGGGATGACACGGTGACGCAGAAAATTGCGGGCATAGTCCTCGGTGGCGTTGCTGGCATCTTCTCGCCAAGAAATACCTTGGCCTTCGGCATAATCTTCCAATTCCAAACGCGACGCGAAAAGCAGCGGACGAATCGCGCGCCCCGTCTTGGTCGCTATACCTTTTAGCCCACTTAGCCCTGTGCCACGCACAAAATTGAGCAAGGCAGTCTCCACCGAATCGTTCAAGTGATGGGCTGTGGCTACGCAGGCAAATCCATTTTCCGCGATGACTTGGCGGAACCATTCGTAGCGCAACTCGCGAGCGGCCATTTGGGTCGAAAGGCCGTTCTGCGCTGCGTACTTATCCGTTTCAAAACGTTTCGAGAAAAACGGAACGCCCCAGCCCTCCGCAAGCGTTCGAACGAACTGCTCGTCGCTGTCAGACGCCTCGCCTCTCAATTGGAAATTACAATGGGCAATGCCAAACGGCCATTGAGCCGTGTGAAACAAATACGCCATCACCGTCGAATCGAGACCTCCGCTCACAGCCAAAAGAGTCGGCCTCGCTTCGT
This sequence comes from Saprospiraceae bacterium, assembly GCA_026129545.1. Taxonomy (NCBI): domain Bacteria; kingdom Pseudomonadati; phylum Bacteroidota; class Saprospiria; order Saprospirales; family Saprospiraceae; species Saprospiraceae bacterium. The sequence continues at coordinate 1,280,031 of JAHCHX010000001.1, read as the reverse complement.
CGAGCAAGTGTTCGGAGCGGGCAAAGGCTTGAAAACGTTCGAACAGATTCATTGCTCAAAGGTAGGCGGGAATCGCTTTTTCTTAATGTTGTTGCTCTTATTGAAGGTTGAGTTCACAGTAAGGAGGCTGTTTACTGTGTACATTTAATTCAGAAAATGCGATGTAAATTTACCACCGCAAAGACAAACCTGCATCATCACTACCCTATTGAGCCGCCAAACCAGACAAATTTGCAGGACAAATGTTTTTGGCAAGGCTTTGGCTAATGCAGAGCGTCTGATAATCCTTCGCCTCCCCCACCTCGGTTTCACTTCAACAGTGTAAATAAACCATGAGGAAATTTTTACTGCTGCCGCTTTTAGGTTTGCTTTTGGCTTGCCACCATGCATCGGGACAACAAGACCCGATGTTCACCAACTATTTTTTCAACAGCCTGATTTTCAATCCCGCAGTGGCTGGAACAAATAACCATCTGACCGCTCATCTCATTCATCGCTCGCAATGGCTTGGCTTGGAAGGTGCGCCCACGACACAATCGCTGAGCGTCCATTCGCCCATGAAAAACGAACGAGTGGGCTTAGGCTTGAGTTTGGTGAATGACAAAATCGGCGCAAGTGGCACATTCGACCTCAACGCAGCTTACGCTTATCATTTTTCAGTAGGGAAAAAGATGAAACTATCCATTGGGCTTCAAGGGGGAGTGACCAACTGGCGCGGCACTTGGTCGAAACTCCTGTTGGAAGACAGAACGGACGATGTGTTCATCGAAAACTTAAACATCTGGAAACCCAACTTCGGGACGGGGCTTTTTTTGCATGGCGAGCGTTTTTTTGCTGGTTTGGGCTGCCCCCGGCTGCTGGAGCATGACCTGCGAGCCAATGACGGCAATACCAGTGTCAACGCCCAAAACTACCGCCACTACTACTCCATTATCGGAGCGGCTTTCCCGCTCGGCAGCGAGTTGGTGGTATTTCGCCCATCAGCCCTGTTGAAAACAACTGGTTTGTTCAGCAAGATGAAGGACAATCAGCAGGCTCTTGGCGCCCCGACAGCTTTGGACGTGGACGCTTCGTTTTTCTTTCACAAAATGCTTTGGGTGGGTCTTGCCTATCGCACGGCACTCGAACTGAGCAACTCGTCGAACGACTCCGCCGACCTCTGGACTGCCCTGTATTTTCGCAACGGGCTTCGCCTAGGCGCGTCCTATGATTTGCCCCTGAGCAAGCTCAACAAAGTCAATAATGGCTCGTTTGAGTTGATGGCTGGGTATGAATTTGACATTAAAGTAAGGCGTGTGACCTCTCCGCGTTATTTTTAGTCAAAAGCCCTCCTTTCTTGAGCGTATAACCTAGCAACCGATACATGAACTGCAAGAACATTCTCACGAGTCTTTTTTTGGTGCTGAGCACTAGCCTCTCCGCGCAGAACTTTTTGCTAAAACAAGCAAACGACGCCATGCGCGACCTTGACTATATGACTGCCATTTTGCTGTATCAGCAGGTGTTGGAAAAAGACAAGCACCCGGAGGCCCTCATCAACATCGCCGAGTGTTATCGCAAAATCAACGACAAACAAAACGCCGAATTCTGGTATGCCAGAGTGGTACAATTGCCCAGTGCCAAGCCAATCCACAAGCTCTACTACGGAATGATGCTTCAAGCCAATGGCAAATGCGAGGTGGCTAAGGCATGGCTCAACCAGTACGTCAAGGACGTGCCGGACGACGCGCGGGGGCAACACTTGGCTCGCGCCTGTGAGATAGAGGAAGAATTAAAAAGCAAAAGCAGAGGAGTTTACGTCATCAACCCCATGCCTTTCAACTCAAACTTGGACGATTTCGCACCAGTCATTGTTGGCGATAAAATTGTTTTTGCCAGCGACCGCACGCAGACAGGCCCGGTGAAACGCACCAACATGTGGACGGGCAGCCCCTTTGCGGAGCTTTATGCAGTGCCATTCAAAGCGAAAGGTGGCACGCCCGGCACTTTCCAATACGGCGAGGCAGAAAAGTTCTCAAAAAACATCAGCACAAAATTCCACGAGGCGGCAGCGGCTCTGTCTCCAGACGGGAGAACCATCTTTTTTACTCGAAACAATTTTTCGCAAGGCAGCACCGGAAAAAGCGACGAAGGGCTGGTGAAGCTGAAAATCTACGCGGCGCAGTCCGACGGTCAAGGTGGCTGGCACAACGAGGCAGAACTGCCTTTCAACTCCAACGAATACAACGTGGCACACCCCAGCATGAGCGCCGACGGTCAGCGCCTCTATTTTTCCAGCAATATGCCCGGCGGCTATGGAGGCATGGACCTTTATGTGAGCACGTTGGAAAATGGCGCGTGGGGGCCTCCCATCAACCTCGGCCCAGTGGTGAACACCGAAGGCAATGAAATTTTCCCCTACATAGACCCCAACAACCGCCTCTATTTTGCTTCCAATGGGCATATCGGTCTGGGCGGCCTCGACATCTACTACTCCACGCCAGCCTCCAATGGCGGCGACTCGTGGAATTTCCCGGTCAATCTCGGCTACCCCATCAACACCAACGCTGACGACTTCGGCATCACTTTTGGCAAAGACCTTACATGGGGCTTTTTCACTTCCGACCGCGATGGCGGGGCTGGCCGCGACGATGTCTATGGGTTCCTAAAAAGCGCAGCGTCCTTCGAAGTATACGTTTATGACAGCAACACAAAATTGCCCGTCAGCGGCGCAACAGTCGCCAACAGCAAGACTGGCTTGACCATGACTACCGGGCCTGACGGAAAAATCGCTTTTGATATGCGGGCCGCCGAATGTGCCAATTTCACGGTGGAAAAAAAGAATTATGAACCAGCTTCCAAAAGCGGGTGCGGCGACCCATCCAATCCCAATGCCATCACCCGCATCGAAATCCCAGTTGCCAAGCAATTGAACCTCTACCTGCAAGGCATCGTGTTCGATATGACCGATGGCTACCCGGCAGAGGGTGTGCGTGTTATCCTCACGAACAATTGCGGCAAAGAGATACCCGAAGCCGTATTTACAGGTTCCGACGGGCGTTACAAATTCAAATTAGACAAAGAATGCTGCTACACGGTGCGGGCAGTCAAAGATGGATTTATCGCGGGCACAGCTGACCGCATCTGCACGAATGGACTGACTAAAAACTCAACCCTGAAATCCAATCTCACCTTGCAACCCTATTTGGATGGCGAGGGCTTTATCGTTGCTGGCAAAGAGAGCAAGCCCAATTTCAATCACGTCAGCGGCTTGTACGAAAACCGAGACGGTACACCTGCCAGTTTTGTGATTGGAAATGGATTGGAAGTCCGCAATGGCATCTTGTTCGACAATGGAGCGCCCAGCAAACCCGAACGAGCGACATGGGAGCGCGGAAAGGAAGGTTTTCTCGTACACCTATATTATGATTACGGCCAATCCAACGTGAACGACGAATCCTTGCCAGAACTGGAAAAGCTGCGCAAAACCTTGCACGAAAACCCCGACCTGCAAGTAGAAATCTCTTCGCACACAGATTCGAGAGGCTCCGATGAGTACAACCTTGACCTTTCTCAACGCCGTGCGGATTGGGTGGTAAGTTGGCTCGTTCGACAAGGAATCGCACGAGAGCGGCTTGTCGGGAAAGGCTATGGCGAAAGCAAACTCGTCAACCGTTGCAAAGACAACATCCCGTGTTCCGAAACCGAACATCAACTCAACCGGCGTACCGAATTTCGCGTCACGGGAACAGGTGTCACTATTTCACAGCCCAAGCCAAACCTGAAGGCTGGCCCATGCGATGGATGCCCCTTCTAAGTCGGAAGATTGTTCACCAACCTTATCATATTATGAAACAGGTACTTCTTCTTGCACTCCTAATGACCGCTTTGAGTTGTACCTCACAAAATCCCAAGCCCAAGGTTACCCTTGAAGGGCGTGCGTTCAAAATCGAGAATTACACAGGCGGGAAACTTGACGGCACCGAAACAATGGCGTTCAAGAACGGAATGGTCGAAAACGACGAGTGCGTCAAGTGGGGCTTTGCCCCCGGCGCTTACAGTAGCGACGACGAAGGAAATTTCAAATTCACGCTCCTTAGCGAGCAGGAAGGCAAGATGGAATGGGAAGGCCAAGTCGCTGGCACCGCTGTCAGCGGCAAAATGGTCTGGACAAAAGCGGGACAAGACGACATACACTACAATTTCAAAGGGAAGGAAATCAAAAATTGAGCAAATGCTTAGCATACCTAAAAAATGCCCGCAGGGACCACAATCCCAGCGGGCATTTTGCATCGATAGCGCAATCGCTCGGCGGCTCAGGCAGCGAACGAAGTCCCGCACCCGCAAGTAGAAGAAGCGTTCGGGTTGTTGAACGTGAAACCACGATTCTCCAAGCCATTCAAAAAATCAACTTCCATCCCGAGCAGGTAAATCGCGTGAGCCTTGTTCATAACGACGCGAATACCGTTGGCTTCAAAAATATCGTCGTTGTCCTTTGGTAGGTCGAAACCCAAAACGTAGGAGAAGCCAGAACACCCTCCCCCCTTCACACCTACGCGCAAACAGTATTCGGAGGGTATGTTTTCCTGTAGGCGAATGTTGTTGAGTTGTTCGACGGCCCCTTCTGTAAGAAAAATGGGAGCCGCGACCGCTGGAACATCAAGCAAAGTTTCCATCAAAAACACGTTGAATTTAGTGGCAGCAAAATTACGCTGACAAAACGAAAACAAGACAAAAATGTTTAGCCCCCACCAACTACCTTTGCCGCCCTTTAAAAAACGAACCTGAACGAACAACGCAACGGGTTCGCGCAATCCAACCCTCTTCTGATTATGGAAATGTTTTTGGAACTCCTGAAATACACCATTCCCGGACTGGTCGTGTTTGTCACTGCTTACTATTTGCTAAAGCTGTACTTGGACGACAGGCTGCGTTACGAGATGAGCAAACAACGCAACGAAACACTGAAAATCACCCTCCCCTTGCGGCTACAGGCTTACGAACGGCTCACCCTGCTGTGCGACCGGGCAAGCATCCCCAACACCTTGTTGCGCATACGAATGCCCGGCATGACAGTGAACGAACTGCGCGGAGCGCTGATGCTCGCCGTGAGCCAAGAGTTTGACCACAATACTTCACAACAACTATATGTGTCGGACACCCTTTGGCAAATCATCACACTCGCCAAAAACGACACGCTTCAAACGGTGGCTCAAACCGCTACCGAACTCGACCCAAAGGCGGATGCTGAATTATTGGTGAACGCCCTGCTCCATGTGATAGACGAGCAGCAAGGAGCCACCATGCTACAAAAGGCTTTGGTCGCCATAAGAACCGAAGCAGGTCAGTTGTTTTGATGCGAATAAGCACCCATTCGACACTAATGCGTTGATAACGATGCGCTTGAATCGAGAGGCAAGTCCCTAACAATACAATTACGACATCTTTCTCCCTTTTCCCATCGGTTGACCTCGTTTTTGGGGTCATTACTTACTTCTCCGAAATCTACTTTTGATACTGCCCTGAGCAACATGACATCGTTTAAAACCTTACTTCCTGAACGTCAGTTCATTGGGCATTAGACAAGTTAAAATAGCAGCGTTTTTGCCGCTAGATATGCAAAAGGAGCGAATCTGCCACAAGGCTCAAAACACCGCTCTTTCAAAATTTATATTTTCAAATAAAATTCTTCTCAACATTTTAAATTAAAATTTCCACATTTTGCCAACATTGCCTTTGCCTTGTCTCCAGCCAAACCACAAACGCCCGCCTCATTTTGTGTTCATTTTGTCCCTGTTTTAGGCCTTTTTCGGACCTCAAAAATTTTTTGTCGAAAAAAGTAAAAATCTCTTTCGTGGAGTTGGAGGAAAAGCCAATCTTTGTCTCCCTGCTCGACTGAACAGCACTCAACACACAAAACGGATAGGAACTTTTCCCGCTTTCCAAATGCGCCATAAGGTATGACAAGCGACTACCAAATGGTATGGGACAATTGTCTGCGTACCATCAAGAAAAACGTAAACCCACAGAGCTTCAAAACTTGGTTTGAGCCAATCAAACCCGTATTGCTGGACCGCGAAGTTTTGACCATCCAAGTCCCGAACAAGTTCTTCTTCGAATGGCTCGAAGAGCACTATGTACAGCTATTGAAGAAGAGCATTCGTCAAGAGCTGGGCGAGCGTGGGCGCTTGGTTTACCACATTCCCGAAAATGGCAACGGACACGATGCGCTGAAATCGGCACTGCCCAAAGTCAGCACCAAACCGTCGTCGGAAAAAGACAGCGAGCCAGTGCCCGGCGCTTTCGATGCAGAGATGATAAAGAACCCCTTTGTCATACCCGGCATCAAGCGCATCAAGGTGGAGCCACAGCTCAACCCCAACTACATTTTCGATAATTTTATCGAAGGCGATTGCAACCGCTTGGCCCGAAACGCAGGGCTGGCCATTGCCAAAAAGCCGGGCGGCACCGCCTTCAATCCCTTGGTGATTTTTGGGGAAGTGGGTTTGGGCAAAACCCACCTCGCACAAGCCATCGGCAACGAGGTTGTGAGTCGCTTCGACAACAAGGCAGTACTCTATGTGTCGGCTGAAAAATTCACCAACCAAATCATTCAGGCCATCAAGAACAACTCTGTCAATGATTTTGTCAATTTCTACCAGATGATTGACGTGCTTATTATTGACGATATCCAGTTTTTGTCGGGAAAACAAAAGACACAAGAGATTTTTTTCCACATCTTCAATCAGTTGCACCAAAACGGCAAGCAAATCGTATTAACCTCCGACCGTGCGCCAAAGGATTTGGAAGGCATCGAGGACAGGCTCATATCACGGTTCAAGTGGGGCTTGAGCGCCGATTTGCAGGCACCCGACTTGGAGACACGGATGGCCATATTGGAAGCTAAAATGGAAGACGAGGGAGTGGACATCCCAACCAATGTGTTGGAATTTATCTGCTATAACATCAAAAACAATATTCGCGAGCTCGAGGGGGTGATGATTTCATTGCTCGCACAAGCCACGCTCATTCGCAGAGACATTGATATTGAATTAGCCAAAGAAGTGATTCGCAACTTTGTGACGACCATCAACAAAGAAATCACGGTCGAATTCATACAGCAATTAGTCGCGGAGCATTTCAACGTGCCAGTGGAAAAATTGCATCACGAGACCCGCAAACGCAACATCGTCATCGCCCGGCAATTGTCCATGTATCTTGCCAAGAAACTGACCAACAAGTCTTTAAAATCAATCGGTGAGCAGTTCGGCGGGCGCGACCACAGCACCGTCATTTATTCCTGCAAAGCGGTGCAAGACATGATGGATACGGACATGATTTTCAAAGACACGGTGGAAGAGGTGGAAAAGAAATTGAAAATGAGCCTAAACACCTGAGAAAAGACCGTTTTGACGACACACTTGGCAGATATGCCTCCTTTCTGAACGCCCTGCGCCCGATATGCGCAGGGCGTTCACTTTTTTTGCATGAAATTTTCGATAATAGCGCAACCCCTCCTCTGGCTCTAATCGTACTACATCCACATAACACCCTTGTCGTCATGCAAACCCCTCGAGCAAATGGCGGCGAGACCACTGAATGGTGAATAAGAAGTGAGAATTGAACACCTAATAGAAGGTTGCCGCCAAAACAAACGGGCAAGCCAACATCGCCTATACGCGATGTTTTACAACTATGCCATGACAATTGCTCGACGCTATGTAGGCAGTGTCGAAGCGGCGGAAGAAGTCGTGAACGATGCTTTTTTCAAGGCTTTCACCAAAATTCACCTCTACAACGAGGCACAACTGTTTCGTTTTTGGCTGCGCCGCATCGTCATCAACACCGCAATTGACCTTCTGCGCTCCGGATTGAGCCAAGTGCTTGTAAACGAGTTGCAGCCATGGCACGACTCCTCTGAAGAGCCAGATGTGGTGGAAGACATGACCCGTGAGCAGATAATATCCATGCTCGATTTGTTGCCTCCCTCTTATCGAGCGGTGTTCAATTTGTTTGTGGTGGATGGCTTCTCGCACGAAGAAATCGCCGACACATTGGGCATCAGCGTCGGAGCCTCCAAGTCGAACCTATCACGGGCGCGACAACACCTGAAAACCATATTTGCGGACGATTTTGAATTTTCGAAAAAAACATGAGCAACTTCGATGATTTTTTTGCTGAAAAACTTGACGAAGAAGGCCGCTACCCTCGTCGTGAAAAAAATTGGAAGGCGCTTTCCAAGAGACTTGAAGCCTTCGATATAGGAGCGGAGCGATACCTCGTGCGTGCGAAGTCACATCTTCGATATTGGCAGACCACCGCGGCTTGTGCAATCATGGCTGCGGTGTTGCTGGGCTGGAAAACAATAAGTACCCAGAGAAAATACGCGGAAGCACAGCGCGAAATAGCAACCCTTCAAGTCCAGCGACAAGCGGCTGAAAATGAGATTTCTAACTTGAGAAAAAGTAGGCCGAACAAACAAGAACAGACTAGCGACAACCAGACAAATACACGCGGGAATGAGACCTCCTCCTTTGCGAAGACAGACACCGACAACTCGAAACAACCCAAGACCATGATATTGCACAAAAGCCAAGGCAAACCAATAAAACTCCAACCCACTACCGACGAAAAGGGAAAAGCAATTGTCGTTTTCATCGAGAAGGAATCCAACCCCGAAACACCAGTCGCAAACGACGCTGCTGACATGGGAGCGGAAAAAGGCATCGGCGTGACCATTGCGCCAATAGACATGCTTCTTGCCAACAAGCCCTTTCGCTTGGCTAAATCCCAGTTTGCACACCCCCTTCCTTCTTTTCCCGAAATAGACACCATCGCGACAATGAAAACGGTCGCTAAAACCCTAAAACCAACCCGCGATTTTTCACGTTTTCGTGCGGGTATCCAAGTGCTCGGAGGATTGCCCGCCCCCTCCAAAAGCGGCATCTCTCCATTGAATGGGCATGGTGTCGCGTTGGAATACAATGTACTGGGCAACTTTTGGCTGACAGCCTCTGCTGACTGGCTGAAGTTCGACATATCCACCGAAAAATATCATCCTCAATTCCACCCTCCGCACAAGCCAGTAAACGACCCATCGCCCAACCCCAATCCCGGGCCTCAGCCGCCCAAGGAAAAATTGGTCAAGGTGGAAAGCACCCAACGCCAACAGCACTACGGATTGGGCTTGCGCTACGCCTTCCCAACCTATGGCTGGGTGAGGCCATCCGTGAGATTGACCCACACATGGAATCGGGTATCGCCCGAAACCATCACTTTCAAATTTCAACCCAAGGCACAGAGCACCCCGCCCCATCCGCCCATGGGAAAGCCGAGATATAAAGTGCAAAAATCCGACGCTCAATTTCTAGGCGATGCGTGGCGACTTGGCGCAGGCTTGGAACACGAGACTCGTAGCTGGGCCTTTGGGCTTTGGGCGGATTATTCAAAAAATTTCACTTCGGGAGCGCCTTCGTTTGACATGCTTTTGCTGAAAGCCAGCTTGCAATATCGCTTCCAATGAAATCAGCGGCAAGCAACCTTGTGTTCCAAAACCTCGTGTTGTTTTCGTGTATCCAACTTCCACACATTCATAACATACGGTTACGTTTCCATGCCCCCGAAATAAGGTTTTCGGGGGCATTTTTCAACCTTCCACCATGCGCAATTTTATCCTGTGTCCGCTCCTAACCCTTGCCGTTCCCTTCTTGTGGCTATCCACGTTGTCTGCCCAAACACTGCCCGATGCCATGTATTTCTCCCCAACGGAACACATTCTGTACACCAACGGGCGTGAATCGTGGGGGCTTTACGACGAAAGTCAAATTCGGACATTCCACCTCTGGTTTTCACAGCCCAATTACTGGCAACAACTACAGGCGAATTATCAAATCAAAACAGATTTACCCGCTACTTTGGTAGTGGGCACCGACACTTTTCCCAACGTGGGGGTGCGCTTCAAAGGACAGACCTCCTACATGTTCATTCAGAATGCCGACAAAAAATCATTCAATATAACACTGGACTACGCCGACCCGGAACAAAATCTGGAAGGCTACACCACCTTGAACCTGAACAATGCCTATGAAGACCCCTCTTTCATGCGGGAAGTATCATACTTGCGCCAGATTCGCCGACACATCCCTGCTGCCAAGGCCGCATATATCAGATTGTTTATAAACGGCCAGAATTGGGGTCTTTATCCGCATATTCAGCAGATAAACGGCGACTACATCAGAGAGTGGTTTTTCAGCAACGACGGCTCCCGATGGAGGGCTGACCGACCCGAAGGCACACCGGGCGGGCCTGGAGGCGGGTGGGGCGATGGCACTGCCGCGCTCAATTATCTTGGCGCTGACACTACCCAGTACAAGCAATACTACACCTTGAAAAAAACGAAGCAGGAAAACCCCTGGGACGACCTTGTGCGCGTCTGTGCCGTGCTAAACAACACACCCCTCAATGAACTGGAGGAGGCCATCAGACCTGTGCTCGACCTCGACCGGACACTCTGGTTCTTAGCTTCGGAAATAGCCTTTTCCGACGATGACAGCTATGTCCACAAAGGCAAAATGGATTATTACCTCTACTGGGATGCGGAAACCAAGCGCATCACGCCACTCGAATTTGATGGCAACAGCGTGATGAAAAACAATGCCGTGAACTGGAGCGTATTTTACAACGCCAACAAGGTGAATTATCCCCTGCTCAATCGTCTGCTCGCCGTCCCTTCCATTCGGCAGCGTTATTTGGCGCATTTTCGGACGCTTGTCAACGACGCGATGAATCAGATGGAATTCAACGCGCTTGTTGACCAATACGACGCACTCATCGCGGCGGAAGTGCAAGCCGACCCTAAAAAACTGTACAGCTACGCGCAGTACAATTCCGAAAAGCAAGCGCTGAAAAACTTTTTGCAAAATCGTCGCAACAACTTGCTCAACAACCCTGAGATGAACGTCGCAGCGCCCGTCATTGACAATGTCAGTATGAAAAGCAGCGGCGGCGAATGGGCGGAGCCATCTTCGGCGGAACCTGCTACTGTGACGGCGAAAATTAGCGCATCGAATGGGGTAGCTGCCGCTCATGTTTGGTACTGCCCATCGCTACACGGCAATTTCACCAAACTTGAAATGTTTGACGACGGGCAACATGGCGACGGAGACATAGGCGATGGCATATATGGTGCATGGATTCCAAATTTTAGCGCCGGCACCTATGTGCGGTTTTATGTGGAGGCAAAATCTGCCAACACCGCCGGCACCGTCTCCTTTGCACCAGCTGGCGCGGAACACGATGTATATCTGTACAGGGTAGGCGCGGGATGGGCAACCGAGGCGCCTGTTGTCATCAATGAACTGTTGGCATCGAATCAAAATGCCGAAACCGACGAAGCGGGCCAGCACGAAGACTGGATTGAACTATACAACAACAGCAACCAAGCATTCGACCTAAGCGGCTATTACCTGACCGACAATCCATCCAATCTCACCAAATGGACATTCCCCGCCGGAAGCATCATCCCCGCAGATGGCTACATGATTGTTTGGGCCGATGAAGACCAAGCGCAAGGACCTTTGCACGCCAACTTTAAACTGTCTGCTTCCGGCGAGTTTCTCGCGCTACTCGACCCACAAGGCAATTTTGTGGACACCCTGAATTTCCCGCAACAAACAACAGACATGGGCTTCGCACGGATACCAAACGGCACTGGCCCGTTTGTCATACAGCATCGCACATTTGCCGCCAACAACTCACCCTCTTCCACCACGACATTGGGGCAAGGCGATTGGGCAAAGCTATGTCCGACTCTTGCGAACGATATCCTCAATATTGAATTATCCAATGTCGAGGGCGGTCAGCTCAATGTGTTTGATGCCTTGGGCAAAAAAATGCTTGAGCAAAGACTTTCCTCTAAAATCAATCGCGTGAATGTCGGCGCATGGCCTCAAGGGGTTTATTGGGCGCATGTTTTTGCCGGAGGCAAGACCTCCGTGCAAAAATTCATCGTCATTCAGAAAAACTAAACAACCAATTCAAAGAGTCCAGAAGGTGCGAGGTTTCTTCATTTGGCACAACCCCATCCCTATGCTTGACGAGCTTTGATTTAGAGAATGGAACGCCAAAACACTTATATCACGAGCGGCTGCGTTTGAGGTTCAAACATTCCGTATTTATGGCAAAATCGCAGTTCCATTCTCTTTTCCTGCTTTCCCCCTTTTTGCTCTTAGGTCAAAAAACGCCAGCCCAACAAACAAAATACGATTTGGCCGAGGCAGTGAAGCAGAATCTCATCTCCCTCCACGCTGAAGGAGCAGGAGGGCATCAAGGCGAATGCTTGAAGGTCGTCCTCAAAAATTTGCATGGCAAACCCTTGCGAGTGCACATTCCTCAAGGGCAATTCATGGAGCCTTCTGATTCGAGTTTTCAGACCCTCGTGGTCGCGCAAGAACAAACGTTGGTGGTCGGCACCAGAGTCCCCGCTGAGGCTGTGCTGACAACTTTTTGCGCTGAGGCAGGCGACCGTTCGCCCCTTGCTGGTGCGGCGTTCACGGCGGGAGCATTGGGCGCGGAACATCTGCGCAGCCTGCTCAAATACATTGTCGAAAAAGGCAAACTTGGCAAATCAGAGGCCCAGGCAGCTGTCTGGTGCATCACGAGTGGCGGCTCGCTCGGCAGCATTGGCGACGCGGAATTGACCAAATTCACCGCCGACCTTCTGGGAAAAGACATGCCTGGCTACAAAATAAAGTACCAAACGGTGCAAGCCGTGCCGGGCGAACGCGCGGCGCTCGGCAAGGCCCTTGTGGTGGAGGGCAACTACCGATATTATTTGGAAAAGGACGAAAAACTGGTGATGAACCTACTGGATGCCGACAGCCAGTTCATCAAGCAAATTTCAAAAGAAGAGCTCATGAAAGCGGGCGAGCATCGCAGCAGCTTTCACCTGCAAGTTTGGAATTTGCCGCCCGGGAAATACATAGTGCGCATTCAGACAAAAGACGGTCGAGTGCTCAAGGATATTGAGGTGGAGTTTTAGGGCAACGTCACCTTTGCGCTACATTTGCCCCATCGCGTTCACCAAAATCAAATTTTCATGCATCGTTTGTTCTTCCTTTCTTCGTTGTGTCTCCTCCTGACCAATTGCCCGCTTTACAGTCAGGAACTTGTGTCCGCCACGTTGCTTGGCACTCGGACACAAGCGCAGTTGCTGACACAATTTGGGGTTCCATTCATTCAATTTGGAGCAAAATTTTACAAAATAACCTACACGACACCAGATGTCCAGGGCATCACGGATACTGTGTCAGGGCTTTTGGCCATTCCCGACAATCCCAACAAAGTCTATCCGCGGCTCGTCTATCAGCACGGCACATCCAGCTCGAAGCAGGATGTGCCATCGGTGACTTACAATAGTGGTGGGGAAGGCAGTCTCGGGTTGCTGTTCGCCGGATTGGGCTATGTGGCCTTGCTTCCCGATTATTTGGGATTGGGCGTTTCAAAAGGATTCCACCCTTATGTCCATGCCGAAAGCGAGGCATGGGTAGCAGCGGATATGCTTCGCGCGGCGGCTGATTTTGCGTTGGAAAATGGCGTGCAGACCAACGCACAGTTATTCATAACGGGCTACTCGCAGGGAGGCCACGCCGCGATGGCCCTACACCGGGAAATCGAGAAAAACCTGAGCGACGAATTTGTGGTCACGGCGGCAGCGCCCCTGTCGGGGCCTTACAGCATCGGCGAGGTGATGCGGGCACTCATACTAAGCGACACCATCTACAACTATCCCGCCTATCTGCCCAACACCGCACTCTCATATCAGACTGTGTACGGCAACATTTTCAACGAGTTGACAGATATTTTCAAACCCGCCTACGCCACCACGATTGGTCTTTTTTACAACGGCCAAATCACGCTGTCTCAATTGAATAGCGAACTCATCGCTACTTTGGTAGCCAACGAGGGGGCGTCGCGGCCTTTTAGGATGTTGCAGGACAGCACCGTGCAACTCGTCATCAACGACCCCACGCATCCCATCAACGTCGCCTTGACGGCCAACAACACCTATAATGACTGGACCCCGAAAGCGCCCATGCGCTTGTTCTACTGCATGGCCGACGACCAAGTGCCTTTTGAAAACAGCGTTCTCGCTCGCGACACATTTTTGTCGGTCAATGCCCTAAATTTTATGGCACAAGATGTCAACCCCACTGCCGACCACGGCGGATGTTTTGTGCCAGCGCTAACCAACACCTTGCTCTTTTTTCTTGGTTTTCAACAAATTGGAGACGTGACACCTACCATTTCGATAAATCTTCGCCCCTTAGAGTTATACCCCAATCCAGCCAGTGCCCATATTACCTTGAAAAATTTGCCCGCCCAAGGACAAGTTCTTATCGCAAACAACCTGGGACAAACCCTCAAATCCGTGTCGGTAGAGGAAGGCGACTGCACCCTTTTCGTCAATGACTTGCCGAATGGCATTTTTTGGGTGCAATACTTCGCTCAAGGCAAAGTTTGGCGGGAGAAATTGGTCGTGCAGCGGTGAGCCACGCACATAAAAAAAGGTCAGCCCTTGTCGGACTGACCTGCTCCAATGAGGAGAATGTGCATGGGATTATAACGGGAAGGTTGCAAGTGAGAGGGTAGGTGGATTAAAGGGAAATGGCAGAATCAAGTGATGGTTGCTTAACTGGGTGTAAAAGTAGGCGACTCCCCGATGTCGAACAACTGCACTCAGCCAAAAATGTGCCACTATGTCGTTTAGTTGGCAATGTTTCAAATAAGCAATTCACACCCCGATTGTCCGTCAGCTGCATTTTTTTCCTTTTTGGAAGGGCTTGTTAAGCGGTTTTATTTTTCACAAAAAGCCACTCCCACTGCTTGCTAAACGCGCCCATTTTAAATTCCAAAATAGTAATTTTAAAAATTAGAACCACCGTCCCGCCCAGTTTTTTCATTCCATGTTCTGCAAGCCCATACTTTTCATCCAACCTTTTTTCTTCACAACAGGGAAAAAATGTTATTGGTCAAGAAGAGATTTAACCCCCATTTTTGTCCCGTTCAATTTTGGTTATTTCACAATCAAACTTTTTGCAGCAGCTTATGGCTAAACCTGTTACAATTAAAATCAAGAATGGCACAGTCCGCGTTTCGAGCAATCGCTAATCCGAATCCATTCTGCCCCCAACTACAGGTGAGACACGCATAGCCGCCCCTAATTTGAAAATGTTCATGGGAATATAATTGCAAAGCTCTGTCAAATGAGACAGGGCTTTTTTCTTTTTGGCCTGTCCCCGAATGCCCGCCCCTCCCTACCTTCGCGCCCAATTGAACGTTATGAGAAATCTGAAATCTGCCCTTGCCCTTTTTCTGTTTGCCCTTGTAGTCGGTTGGCTCCCCGCTCAGACAGAGGTGGCCGACACGACAATTTACGAACTTTCCGACCGAGCGCCCTACCCTATCTTGCGAAGTTGCAACCCCGAATTGCACAAAGGCTGGACGGATGATAGCATTCGCCGCTGCGCTGAAATGCAACTGTTATCCTTACTTAGCCAAAACATACTTTACCCCGAAGCGGCGCGTGAAAAAAACACTCAAGGCACCGTGGTGGTCTCTTTTGTGGTGGAGCCGAATGGCCGCATGAGCAGCTACAAATTGCTCAAAGACATCGGGGATGGCTGTGGCGAAGAGGCATTGAGGGTTTTGATGGCTCTCGACACCGTTGGGTTGCGCTGGCAACCTGCCTTGCGCGGGGGAGTCCCGGTCAGGATGAGGCAATCGCTGCCTTTGCGGTTCAAGTTGAGAGAGGCCCTACCTTACTATGTGACCGCCGACAACGATACCATTTACACCACTGTTGACCTCGACCCGGAATTTGAAGGAGGGGTGGACTCGCTCATTTCATTCATCCACCATCGCCTCCAATACCCGCAAGCCTACTTGGATAGCTGCAAGACCGGTGTGGTGGAAATGTCGTTGTTCATTTACGACGACGGCTCAGTGGAGGTGGAAAATCAACTTGATTTCATGAATTTAGGCCCCGACTTCCAATGGGAAGCCTTGCGCCTTGCCAACCGAACCGATGGCCGCTGGACACCCGCACAGTACCACGAGGAGGCCGTGACCACACTCCAGCCCTTGAGGGTCTTTTTCAAATCGCCCAAGCCCGGCTGTAAGGCAGCAAACGAACGATTCGACAGGGCTACTTTGCTCGCCGAGGAGGGGGCCTTCCTGCTTGCTGAAAACAAGCCAGAGGATGCCGTGAAAAAATGGGCAGAGGCGCTGAAAATAGTGCCCAACAATACCGAATGGCTCTACTACCGAGGCACCACCCTGCTCAATCTCAATCGTCGCGAAGAGGCGTGCGCAGACTACAATCTAGTGAAAGAACTGCTGGGGGTGACGTGGTTCGAGGATATTCGAAGGGTCATTTGCGGGTGGTAATGAGGTGGTAATGAGGCTCAGAATTTTTGGAAACTTAACACAGACTTAAACTTGCCCCCAAACAGGGGCGTTTTGAGTGCCTCTACCTTTGCCCGAAATCAAACGTATATGAAGGACAACGCGCCTGCGAAAAAAATCCTTATCGTGGACGACGAGCCGGATATCCTCGAATTCCTCCAATACAACCTCAAAAAAGAAGGCTACAAGGTGGTGACCGCCAACGACGGACGGCAGGCCATCGAGGTGACAGAACGCGAGAAACCCGACCTCATCATACTCGACATCATGATGCCGGAACTGGACGGGGTGGAGACTTGCCGCATTCTGCGCAGCCGGAAAGAGTTCGCCATGATTCCGGTCGCCTTCCTCACGGCTCGCGACGAGGATTTTTCTCAAATCACCGCGCTCGACGTGGGCGGCGATGACTACATCACCAAACCCATCAAGCCTCGCGTCCTCATCAGTCGCATCAATGCCCTTCTGCGGCGCTCCTCTCGCATGGCAGATGACGAGCGGGAAACCATAGAACTGCACGACTTGGTGATTGACAAATTGAAGGTGCTGGTGTTCAGGCAGGGACAAGCCATCGAATTGCCCCGCAAGGAATTTGAAATCCTTTGGCTCTTGGCGACCAAGCCGGGGCGCGTGTTCACCCGCGAAGAGATTTTTGACAAAATATGGGGCAGCGATGTCATCGTCGGCAACCGTACCATAGATGTGCATATCCGAAAACTGCGCGAGCGACTCGGCGAAGACTATATCAAGACCATCAAGGGAATCGGCTACAAGTTTGATTTTTGAATTTTAATTTTGCCACGAAGGCGCAAAGAAAACCTTCCCGGCCCTGCGCCTTCGTGGCGACCTCAAAAAACTTCGTTTACGCTGCACTTGAAGAAGAATGTTTAAAAACCAGACACCCCAACAACTCTCGTTTTACGTCGCTGCCGTCTCTGCCGTGCTAATGGCGCTGCTCGCCCTGTTTTGCAAGCTCACCCACATTCTCGTTATTTCATGGGAAAGTATCGGCTTATTGGTGCTCGGGGTTTTCACTATCGCTTTTTTGGCGAATTTTTATTTGGTGCGTTACTACATTTTTCGACGTATCAAATTGATTTACAAAATCATACACCGTCACAAGCTGCCATCCGACTTCAAGGCTGGCAAAATTGACATGGGCAAAAACATCCTTGATGAGGTGGAACAAGAAGTGGATGCTTGGGCCGAGCAGAACGAACGCGACATAGAAGAACTGGAAAGATTGGCAACCTATCGCCGCCGCTTCATCGGCGATGTTTCGCACGAACTGAAAACCCCTATCTTCAATATACAAGGCTTCATACACACCTTGCTTGATGGCGCCATTCACGACCCCGCCGTGAATATGCAATACCTGCAACGCGCCGCCAAAAACGTGGACCGGCTGCAAGCCATCGTGGAAGACCTCGAGACCATCAACAAGCTGGAAGCTGGCCAGATGATACTTGATTTGCGCGAGTTTGACATCCACGACCTCTCCGACGACGTGTATGCCGACCTCGAGATGCGTGCCCGCGAGCGCAATATCCGACTGACTTACAAGGAGGGCGCCCACCAACATTTTCGTGTCCGGGCCGACAAGGAAAGCATCCGTCAGGTGCTTATCAACTTGGTACACAACTCTATCAAATACGGGAAAGAGGGTGGCATCACGAAAATCAGCTTCTACGACGTGGAGAGCTACATCCTCGTGGAAGTCAGCGACAACGGCATCGGCATAGAGCCGGAGCATCTTAAACACGTTTTCGACCGCTTTTATCGCGCCGACAAGCACCGCTCACGAGAGGCAGGCGGCACCGGGCTAGGGCTTTCCATCGTCAAGCATATCATAGAGGCGCACAAACAGACAATCAATGTGCGAAGCACGCTGGGGCAGGGCAGCACTTTTGGCTTTACGCTGGAGAAAGCATAATGAGTTGCATTATTCTTTGACAAGTGTTCTTAAAGACACTTCGTCGTTCGAGCGTATCAGCACGATATAGGTGGCTGCTGGCAGGTTCCCAATATAAAGCGACGTCAGCCCATCATTCAACTTATGTGCCTGCACCACCCTTCCCCATTGGTCTCTAATCTCAAGAGTTGCGTTGTGAGGAGTTGCTTTTTGGGCATAAAGCCACTCTTTCGCGGGATTGGGATAAATGCCAAACGCGCCTTCTGTCACTTCATCCGTGTTTATCAGGCATTGTGCTTTAAGTTCTGTGATGTCGGTGCATCCGGTGGCATTTCCACTGACTGTGCCGGAGCCGCCGTTGGCGAGATATTCACAGATGCTTTGCACCGCACATTCAGAAAGCAGGCCGGAATTGAGAATCGTCAAGCCCAAAATAGTGGATGGGCTGATATTGTCCAAGCCTGCCAATGTTGTCAGAGCACCATTTAGTCTTATGGAGACCACCCCATTGATGGTGCTCAAATTGCTTAATCCTGTCAGACTGACCAACTTGGGGTTGTTTTCTATCCACAAGTCGCCGCCAATGCTGTTCAATGCCGAAAATCCATCCAAAGTTTCAAGACTATTTTGGGATTGGATTCTAAGATACCCACCTGTTGAAGTGAGCGAGCTAAAAGCGGTCAAATCAGTCAATTCGGGATTTTGGAACAAGAAAAAACTGCCACCTACCGTACTCAACTTCTCCAATCCTTTCACAGAGGCCACACTATTGTCCTGAAGCCTGAACAATCCGCCTATTGTTTCAAGGGCATTCAGCCCTTCCAAGTCATCCAATGCCTTATTGCCTCTGATGAACAGGTAGCCCCCAATCGTGGTCAGTGCGCTCAAGCCGTTCAAGTTGGAAATGGCATTGTTGGGCGTAGACTCTATGATAAGGTTTCCGTTAATCATGTCGCAGCCGGCATACAAAAGCGCAAAATTGTCAACCTGCTCCTGCGTTTTAAGTTCGACATTGCCCGGCGGGCAAGGATAAGCGTCGCAGGCTGCCTTCACTTCTGCCACACTGTTGCAACCGGGGGCGTTATTAGTAATGATGGCGGGTTTTCCCGCATCAACGTAGTCGCAGATATTTTGCACGACGCAGACACTCAGTTGGCTCATGTTTTCGAGTGTCAGATGGGTGATGCTGTTGTAGTCAATATTCTCTAACGCTTTGAGATCGTCAAGCGAAGCATTTCCCCGCAATATAAGCGTGCCTCCCAGATGCTTCAAGCTATCCAGCCCTGCAAGATTGACCAACGCGCCGCAGTTTTGGATAGTGAGGCCATTGCCGAATGCCTTCAATTTTTCAAAACCCGATAGATGCGTCAGCGCTTGACTAGTAGAAATAGACAATCGCCCTCCCAGATACTTCAGCCTATTGGGCTGGAAGAGTTCTGTTAGCAAGGCGTTGTTCGTAATGCTTATGGTGCCCATGACGGAGTCGAGGCTCGATAAACTATTGCAATTGAGAATTTGTGGGTTGTTTGCGACAACAAATTCGCCACCAATGGAAATCAGAGCGCCCAAGCCAGCAAAGCTGGACAATTGAGTGTTTTGGATTATCCTGAGATTACCAGCAATATGCGTCACGCTGTCAAAACCAGTGAGAGTGCTCAGTTTCGAGTTTTGCATGATAATGACATTGCCCATCAATCTGGATATGCCTTTTAGCGCGCTTAATTCAGTCAGAGCCGAATTTCCTTGCAGGGTTGTGCCGCCTCCTATTGTTTTGAGGGCTTCCAATCCTGCCAGCGTTTCGAGATTGGTGCAATTTAATATGGCGAGATTGCCTCCCATCGAGTCTATGTTGCCCAGTGCGGCGAGGCTCGTGATGTTGGATGATTGAATGGTCAGGTCCCCTTTAATGTTGGAGCAGTTTGGATAGTTGGTGACGAAGTCGTCCAGTTGACCTTGACTCGCAAATGTGAGGTTGTCCGATATTGGGCAGGGCAGCGCGTCACAAGCATTTTTTATGGCGGTTATCGTGGCGCATCCAGAGCTATTTGAGAAAATGCTGGCAGGTTTGTCCTGTTCCAAATAGCTGCAAATGCTTTCAACCGCGCAAAAATCAAGCATATATGATTGTTGTATGATTAAGGAATCAATGGAGACGGGGTCAAGGTTGTTTAGCCCCACCAAACTTGTGAGGCTAAGGTTTTGAGATATTTGCAAAAAGCCACCGATGGATTCGAGTTTGCTCAATCCTTTCAAATGCCTGAGCGCGTTATTGTTTGTGATTTGCAAATAGCCTCCAACAGATTCGAGGGAAGACAATCCATTGAGTGTCGCCAAATTTGAGTTGGCGTTGATTAACAAGTGTCCACCGATAAATTTCAAGTTGCTGAGCGCGTTCAGGTGCGTGATGTTCGTATTGCCTGACAGCTCGACGTTTCCGGGGATGGAGGTCAAATTGTTCAGACCGGACAAACTGTTCAAGGTGTTGTTGTTGTCTATTTGCAAATAGTCTCCGATGCTTTGGAGCGAGCCAAGCGCCTGTATGTTTGCCAAAAACTTGTTGTTGGTCAATTGAAGCCCCCCTCCAATGAAAGCAACGCTACCCATTCCATTAAGCGTGCCGATGCTTGCGTTGCTCAATAGTCGCAAACTGCCTTGAATGTGCGTTAAAGCGCCCAGGCCTGTTAGGTTGAGCAGCGCCGGGTTGTTGTCAATATCAAAGTTGCCACCTACTGATTCAAGGCTGTCTAAGCCTGTGAAATTTGACAATATCTTATTGTCTCGGATTACCAAGCTGCCTTGCACCGATTTGAGGCGGTGAAGGCCGAATAAACTCGACAACGCATTGTTTTCCTGAATCCATAAAAAATCGCCGACGGATGTCAGAGCGTTCAACCCTTGCAAATTGGTGATGGAATTGTCGGGCATTGATTGAATCAAGACATAACCCTCTATCGCTGTGCAGCCCGGGTAGTCATTGGAAAAGTTGTCAATTTGCGATTGAGTCGAAAATGTGATGCCGCTCGCAAGGCAAGATTGCGCGACGATGCGAGCCGACTGGCAGTAGACAACAAAGGATAGGGAAAACAGGAAGGACAGTTTGTGCATGGCTGAATCAAAAAAAGGTGAACGAATAAATTACAGACCTGCACAGTAAGGATTGGATTGGCCGCTCGAGGCGTGCACACGGCAAAAATAACAAACTTTCGATTTCCCCAAAAACTTTATTTTCACCACGCAAAACACACAACACACGCCATGCGCCCTCTTTTATTCTTCTGTTTCCTTTCATTCCCATGCTCGATTTTTTCTCAAAAAATGCTGTGTTCCGGCGAGTGGTGCGCGGCGAGAAAAAACTTGCTCCCCACGTCTTTGTCATTCGCTGCCGACACGCGCAGCGATTCGCTCGACCTTTTGCACACCGAGATAACGCTCAACCTGCTCAACGCTCCCCAAATCAGCGCCCAATGCAACATTCAATGGACGCCCCGCGTGGCCGAAGTCTCGGAGATTCGCTTGGATTTGCAGGGATTCACCATTGACTCGGTGTCCGTGAACGGAAGCCCGGCATCTTTCACGAAAACCGCTGACCTGCTGACAATAGATTGCCCGACACCTGTGGCATCGGGCGACACGGCTTGGCTGAGCATCACTTATCACGGCCAACCAGCAGCCGACGCAAGTGGTTGGGGTGGCTTCTACAACCAAAGCGGCTACACCTTCAACCTCGGAGTGGGCTTTGCCGCCGACCCTCATTCTTTCGGGCGGGCTTGGTTCCCTTGTTTCGACAATTTTGTGGAGCGCAGCACTTTTGAGGTCAGCATCATTTCGCAGGCCAACAGGCCGGGGTTTTCCAACGGCGTATTGGTCGAGGAAGCGCAACAATCGGGACAGGTGCGGCGACGCTGGCGCATCGAGCAGCCTATCCCTTCCTACCTCGCCTGCTTTGCCGCCGGGCCATACACTACATGGAGGCGGGAATACGATGCCATCCCGGTCGAAATAGCAGCCGCCCCCGCCGATACGGGCAAAGTGGCCGCCACTTTCAAAAACCTGCCGGACGCGCTCGCCTGCATGAAACACTGGTTTGGCCCCTACCTGTGGCCCAAAATCGGTTATTCGCTTGTGCCATTCAACTCGGGCGCGATGGAGCATGCCACCAACGTTGCCATCGGGCGTTCGTTCATTGATGGCTCACTGAACTTTGAATCTTTGTGGGTGCACGAGCTGTCGCATCACTGGTGGGGCGATTTGGCGACTTGCTCCACCGCCGAGGATATGTGGCTCAACGAGGGTTGGGCGGTCTATTCAGAACATCTTTTCGCCGAATGGATGTACGGTCAAGACAAATTCCGTGAAGAGGTGCGAACCAATTTTCTCAACGTGCTGGAAAACAGTCACGTCGCGGAAGGAGGCTACCGCGCCGTGTCGGGGGTGCCTCACGCCTTGACGTATGGCCAACACGTCTATAACAAAGGCCCTGTGGTGGCGCACAACCTTCGCGGCTATCTTGGGGATTCTTTGTTTCGGGAAGGCGTTCGCTCGGCCTTGACGCTCACCCAGTTCGCCGATTGGAGCAGTGCCGATTTACGCGACAAAATGAACGCCGCCACTGGCCAAGACCTGACGGATTTCTTTGAAGATTGGGTTTTTAGCGGGGGCTTCCCGCACTTTTCGGTGGACTCTTTTCGCATTGAGGTGCCTGTGATTGATACCTATTTTGTCTGCCGGATATTTGTGAAACAAAAACTGCGCGGTGCCCCGCATTTCCACCAGAACGTGCCGCTTGAGTTCACCTTTGTGGATGAAAACTGGCAGCGCCAAACGCGAGCTGCCACTGTGAGCGGCGAACATTCGGAAGTGGTCTTTCACTTTCCCCTACCCCACCCCGTGCCGAAGTTTGTCTGGATAAATACCGAACAAAAACTACTCTTCGCTCGCGCCGAGAAGGAATTGGTGGTGAAAACGGGCGGCAGCAAAAACTTTGCCCCCGCCAAAATGAATATGAACATCAGCGCCTTGCCCGATTCGGCGCTTATTCGGGTGGAACACCACTATGCCATGCCCGACACCGGCGGCCTCTCGAATCCCAACAATTATGTGCTCAGCAACCGCTATTGGAGCATCGAAGCGGACTTGCCGCAAGGGTTTGTGGGGAGCGCCAGCATTTTTTACGACGGCAGAGGCCAGCTCGACCAGCTGGACACCGAACTCTTCGCCCAGACAAGCCCCAGCGAGGACAGCATCTTGCTCTTGTTTCGTCCAATGGTTGGGATGCCGTGGACAGAGTACCCAACTTACCTGCTCAACAAAATAAATTCTTCTAACGACAAATATGGGTTCATCAGAATTGACAACGTGCAACCCGGGCAGTACACCATCGGGAAAGGCGTTTCCACCGTAGCCACCAAAACCCCCACCCAGAGTTCCGTCCAGTTGAAGGCGTTCCCCAATCCGGCCAGCAACACGATAAGGCTAAAAGCATCGGAATCCTTTGATAAGGTTTTGGTTTTCAATGAAAAAGGCCAAGCTATGCGGGAAACGAGCATAACACCGACAAACGAAACCGAACTCATGGTGACAGGCTATCCGACAGGGCGATATTGGTTCGTTGTGTTCACCAAGCGGGGCGCTGTGTCTTGTTCGGCAGTGATTGTGCCCTGAAAAACCGGGAGCGGAAACCTTGGCTGAGTATCCGGTGGTATTTTGGAATGGTACGGCCTTTGCAATCTCAAAAATACGGCAGGCAAAAAATGATGTAAAAAGCGGTTACGTCGTAGTTTTGTCTCGTCTAATCCCTCGTTTATGTAATCAAATGCACTGCTAATTATGAATCTTCTCACCCACACCCGAATGGCGCTCACGTTGAGCGCAGCAATGCTCACTTTTGTCGCGACATCCAACGCCCAAGATTCTACCCCTCGCACCACCGTGCTGCATGCCAAGAAAGCGGCCTCATCCGGCCTCGATTCGGCTATGGTACGTTCCATTGCCCAAATGATTTCCGATTCCTTCGGTGCCGCTGTGCCGCTCATCGAAGAATTCATCTATGAAGCCAAACAATTGGAAAAGGACGAAAAGGTGCCTGCCACAGCCTTCATCGGCATTGCCATCCTCGAATCCACCGGCTTCACCAGCTACCTTTATCAAAATGCCAAAAACCCCTTCGGGATGCGAGCCACCTCCATCTGGAAAGGCCCGACTTTCATCATGTTTCACGAAGGCAAGGACTCTAAGTTCCGCAAATACGACACGCCCCGCGATGCCGTGCGCGACTTCGCCGTTTTTCTCAATAGCCGAAAGTGGTTCCGAGATGCCTTTGAGTGCGAAGTGCTCGATGTCGAGTGTTTCATCAAAGGCTTGAGTCCCAACTGGAAAAAGAAAGAGCCAGGATATGCCAGCGACCCGGAGTGGCCAAACAAGGTGCGGCGCGTGATTCGTACCTATAAGTTGGAGCAGCTGAAAAACTGACGTGCTCCCTCCGAGAGGAGCGGGGGGCAAATTTTCCTCACCAAGACTGATTCCAAAACGGCGGAATGATGCGGTCGTTTTGTTCCTGTTGTCTTCGTGCAGCCTCTTCCTCTGCCGCGCGTTCACTTTTTGTCTTGTCAAAAACATCGCGAGGCAAAAAGTATTGGCGCTCCACGTTTCTTTCGTCGGCAAAAGGGTCGTGTCGCGTCGCCTCATCGTCTTCAAGCTCTTCCTTGTACCAAAAAGAGGCGAGGATGCCTGCCAAGCTCCCCAGTAAATGGCTTTCCCATGAAATACCTTCTTGGTCGGGCAAAATACCCATGAACATTCCGCTGTAAAGCAACATCACCACCGCTGCCAGAATGATGGAGCGCAGACTGCGCCGAAAAATGCCATTCCAAAAAATGAACGCGACCAATCCATACACCACCCCACTAGCCCCTATATGCGACACCGGACGAGCAAAAACCCAAACGGCCAATCCCGTGAGCAAGTAAATCATCCAAAATGCGCGAATCGCCACTTTTCGATAAAAGTAGAGCGAAATACCCGTCAGCACAAAAAGCGGGAAAGAATTGGAGATGAGATGCCCCCAACTGCCATGCACCAAAGGCCCCGTGAGTATGCCGCGCAATCCCCACAAACGCCGAGACATGATGCCGTATTCGCCGGGGTCGAACCCCACTGCCACTTGATAAAAATGCACAAGCCAGAGCACCGCAATAGCAAATAGCGGGAAGCGCATGCTTTCGTAAAAATGCCTGCGGGTGAGTTCGAGGCTATCGGATTCGCTTTCGAGGATGGATTTCACGCCTTGACACTATGGGCTTGAAAAAGAAAATTGGTGTGTGGGTGATTTTTGCGGGCGGCTTCTGCCGAACTGTAAACTCACACCCGCACCAAAAGTTGCGCCCAATCCATAAGTTGTTTCCATTTTTGGCCGAAAACGCAAGCTCAGGTTTTCGCTCACATCAAAACTGTGCAGGTGCGCGTCCACGTAAGCATCGGTCACCTGCATCAAATATGCCACCCCCAGAAGAATGGAGTTGATTTCCACATAGCGTCGCCATTGGTCGCGGTAGTTTCTCAAACTATTGGCGTCCAGACGATTGTAGGGCGGTTCGGTGGGATTGGTGTCGGGGTCATCGTCCACCAGCCATTTGTAGTTGTCGCGCAGCGCCCGATATTGCCTGATGTTGTCAATCTCGAAATACAGCACGGTTCCCAAGCCGACATACACGATGGGAACCTTCCACCATTTCTTGTTGTAAACCTGACCCGCGCCCGGCAACACGAATGCAAGCAGGGCCGCTCGCCTAGGATTGGGGTAATCCTTAGACCAAAAGCGTTTTACAAACCGCTGTTTGGAAGCGGGGGCCATGCTGTCACGTTGCACCACCATAATAGAGTCAGGAAAAACCAGCAAACTACTATCCGGTTCTTGTGCTTCTGCAAAAGAAACTGACAGCACCAGCATTAAGGCAAATGCAAATTGCTTACGAGACCTCATCGGGCAAAAGTAACGCCGGACGAGGGAAAAACGTTGCTCGATTGGCACAAGTTGATGTTTAATGCAAAAGTATCGGCTTGGAGGCAATCCGCTTACCCTGCTTGTTTATCAACGACACAAAATAAATCCCTTCCGGCAACCCACCCAAATCCGCTCGCCCCTCGCGCGTCGTCGCTTGCAGGCACAGCCGCCCCAAGGCATCGTGCACCTGCACCGTCACCTCCTCGCCCTCCTCCACACCGCCCCACCGCACCTCGCCCGCCGTCGGGTTCGGCCACAGTGTCACTCCCCCTCTTTTGGAGGGGGCTGGGGGGAGGCCAGGGAGGCTTGTTGTTTGCTCCACCCACACGGTTTTGCACTTGGTATCGCTGCCGTATTGGTTGCTCACGGTGAGGCACACCTCGTAGGGGCCTGCGGCGGTATAGGTGTGCGCGGGGTGTTTTTCGGTGCTGTGGTTAGCCGGGCCGCTGCCGGGGTCGCCGAAGTCCCACCACCAGTCGGTAGGCTCGTACCACGACACGGAAGTGAAGTCCACGCCGAGGCCGGGCGTGCGGTCATAGCGCCAGTTGGCTAAGGGATGGTTGTCTATGCCCAGTGAGTCGCAAGGCGAGCCGTCTATGGGGCCGAGGCGGAAGTTGGGGAAGTGGGGGAGGCCGTCAAAAGGGTAGTCTAACTGGAAATAATTTTGCTCGAAGGCGCAAGCCGTTCCTGCCCGTTCGGGGTTTTTCATTCGATGGAGGCACTTTTGGCCGTTGAATGGACTGCAATAAATCATGCCGTCGGGGCCGAGTTCCATGATGCCGATGCTGCCGCTCAGAGGGCAGAGCGGCGGGTCAGCCTCTGCAACCAGCACCATGCTCCCAGCGATGTCTGAAGCCCAAGCGTCGAACTGCAAGAGCCTTTGCGCTTCTGCTGTGTAGATGTAGCGGCTGTCGGCAGACCAAGCCAGGCCTGCCAAAATTTCAATGTCGGCTTCGTCTTGGATAGGAATATGCACAGGGTTGGAGAGCGTGCCCGTGCAGCGGTCGAAGTCGAAGATGCGCAAATCGTCGCGGGTATCGAAGCGCGCTACCTTGCAGCCATCCGGAGAGAAGACCATTTCACCGCCGTACACCACACCCACATCTACAGGGCCGATTTCCTGATATTTGGTTTCCACGCCGTCGGGAGTCAGCAGCAACAGGTAGTAGCGATTGCTGTATATTTTGGCCGCTATGATCCACCAGTCACGCCCGTTGGCATGGCGCACCGCATGTATGCCATGCCGGTGGATCGTGTCTGTCGCCACTATCTGATTTTTGAAAAGTGTAGTCCCGTTGCCATTGTTCGCTGACATATCTACCACTGTGTGCAATACATTTTTCACAAAAGATGGAGCCACCAACGGTATATGAAAAAAATGAAACAGGTCAGGATTGCCGGGGTCGGGCAACAGCACTATGCTTTGGGAAAGCCCATATCCATAATTGTCAGAGCAAAAAAGGTTGTATAAAAAGCCAGGGTTCATTCCTTCGCTATTTTCTACCTCTATCCCATCGGCGGTCTCCACATAACACCCGTTGCTGTAGAGCAGCAGGTTGCCCAAAGAATCGCAGATAGAGGCATTGGAATTGAAAAGCCCCATTGGTCTTTTAGGGTATGAAATCTGTAGCGAATCGTCAAAACGGAGGTGTACGCCTTCTGCCAATGCGTCGGTGGGGTCGTAATTGTAGCCAAGCACCCATACATTGTCCTGCCGTTGGGAGTGCGCGGTTGATAAAACAGCCGAAACTATGAGTATCGGCAAAAAAAACAACTTCATGTCAGTGGAAGGATGAAAGCAGCCTGCACAGTATCCGGGTCTGCACAGGCTGCTTTGTGTGAGAGAATTAGTGTTTGATAAACAGCACTTTTTGCGAAATCAGCAACGTTTTGTCTTGGGCATTGAGCAATTGCACCTGATAAAGACCTTCTGGCAACTGGCCGATTTGAGCCGATGAACCAACAATGACCTGCTCCATTTGCAACTGTCCCATCGCATTAAAAATTCGCAGAACGACTGGCTGGCCAGCAATGCCACTCCACGCTATCTGACCTGTCGTTGGATTCGGATAAAGCACAACAACTTCACTTTCAGACGATTTGCTCGGCTTGTTTGGGCGTTGCCCGCGCTCTGTATCCGCACACACCTCGGCATCGTCGAAATCATCCCCGGTGAGATAGGTCACAAAGGCCCGCGCTTCGTAAACTGCGTCGCCGCCTTCTAATGGGCATTGCTCAGCGATGCCAGCCAGTGTGGCAAGGTGGCCCGAGGCAAGCGAATCGGCCAGCAAAAGTTTCAGGACGATAAAGTTCAAGGTTTTGTGGTTCGCATCGGGCGTCAGGCTGGTGCTGGCGGCGGCGTTGAGCGAGAGCAGGGTCTGGATTTTTGTCTGGCGGGTTTGCGCCAAACTATCCAGATATGCTTCGTATTCGTCTTGCGCGTCCGCACTTTCTTCCACCGCATTCTCGTATTGGGTTTGATTGACCGATGCGCCAGCTTGCAGTAGGCTGTCCAACTCGCGCAGCCCGTCTATCCGGTGTTGCCAGAGGACGCGGCGGCTTTCCAAGATGGAGTCCTCCGTTGCGCTCAAAGCAAACAGTTTGGCCTTTTCCTCAGCAATGTAAGCCAATTTGCCGCTCGAGAGGTTTTCATGGTCGTCCATAAAGTCGGCATAATCCGTTGCATAACTTTCGATGGCCGGTTGGCGCAATATTTTGCGGTAGAGGCGGTATTTGCCCTTCCAAGTCATTTCGTTCTCGAACACATCGGGGGAGAATGCGTCGGTGGCGATGGCGTTGTCCATACTCGTCGGCACACTGCCCTCCGTCACCCGGGGTGGGGCTTCCGAATTGGGGAAATCGCAGGAATTGCAATTGGTGAAGGTTGTGCCAAGTTCATCAGTAAACCATCCTGACGAAGGTGAAACAGGCGGATTCAGTGAAGGGTTAGCAGTGCCATTGACAAAAAATCGAGAAGCGGTCGGGTCTCCATAGTTTACCCCCCCGAAGCAACCCGGTTCGATGGCATCAAGGTCCCAGATATTGCCAGTATGGTATTGCCAGCCGATGGAAGCGCCTCCGACGGCACCCGTGCCGAGCTGCAGACCCACGCAGTGGTTGTTCAGTCTGTTGCCGCGCACCGCATCGGTGAAGTCCGCCATGTCGTAGAACTGCATCCCCACGTTGGTGTTGTCCACGCAATTGCACTGGAAAGTGTTGTTCCATCCCGCGCTGCTCTCTATGCCCGTAGCCAGCCCAAGCCCAGTCGAACTCGACTGATTGACCATGTTGTCGGCGATGTTGCCATACAAAGCACCTTCCACTTTAATGCCCGTGTAAAGGCTCGGCAATGCATTGTTAGTGACCGCGTTGCCCAGCAATCTGCCTGCCACTCCATTGCGATATAGGATGCCGCGCCCACCTGCCGACAAGGCAATAGGATTTCGAACAACCGTCCATCCGGTAAAATCCAAGCCAAATGCCCCTTCTTCCATCTCGATGCCGGTAAAGGGCTTCACTGCGTCACTTGTGCCAGTGATGTTTATGGTATTGTCCCGAATCGCGCTAATGGGATGCACCGGCTCATTCAAGAACGAGCGAATGCCATACCGCCGCGCCGTGATGGTGTTGCCGTCGAGCACCACATCCTTGGTTTGGCATTGCGCCACGTCAATGCCCACGTCCACGCTGGTCATGGTCGTGTTCTCGATGTTGAGCGCGTGCTTGAAGGCATAGATGCCGGTTTTGCAATCGTCGAAGGTCATCGTTGTCCAGAACTCGTTGAGGTTGAAAAACAGCGGGCGGGTGGTCCTGCCCGACAGGTGGATGCCAAAGCCCTCCAACCCGTAAACGCTGGCGTTGCCATTCATGTCGGTGAAACTCATGTTGCCGAGGTTGCCGCTGGAGTTCCACGACAGGATGCCGTTGGCCAGCCGCTTGAAATCGTTGCCGCCCCAGAGGTTGAAGTCGCGGTAGTTGCTGACCGATATGCCGCACAGCCCCCGAAACGCCACCGCCTCCGGCATGCCCGCGAAAGGCGCCTTCAGGCCGTTGTCGGTGGAAAACGAGTTGCCGCCAAAAGCGTTGATGAGCACGCGGTTGGGCGTGCCCTCCATGTGTAACCGCGCGCCGATGTAGTTGTCGGCGAAGGCGGTGTTCGTCACGGAAATGGTGGAACCTTGCTGCGCATCAATGCCAAAACGCGAGTCGGACACCGTGCAACCGTCCATGACGAGCGTGGCGCCCGGCTCCACGACGATGCCTTGGCCGAGCTCTGTGCCACAGGAGAAGATGTTCATGTTTTGCAGCGTGAGCGTGTTGCCACTTCTTACAGTAACCTTCGCGCCCGGAAACAGCGCGATGCTGCTTGGCAACGACGGACTGATAAAACAGTGATCCTGGTCAATATCCAACTCATCATCAATCAACACATTGTCCGTCGTACCCGCACCGCAGGGCAAAATCCACTCGCTCAGCAACATCACCGCTACCGAATTGGTTGGCAATATGGTAAGGTCGGTGTACGCCGCGCAAAACAAGGGGGGATTGAACGTTGCCAGCAAAGAGGGGTCGCAAATCGGGTCGGTTAAAGTGTAAGTTATCCGCTTAAACTCGAAATTGTCCCACCTCTGAAGTCTTTTCATGTGGAAAAGCAAGCTTGCGCCTGACACGACTGGGTCTGTTACTGGCGCGGTATAAGTTCCCGACACAACAATGTTGTCGAATATATCTGTGGTGATTATCAAATCTGTCAAAGCAGGAGTTGTACCCAGAAAATCGAAAAAGAGCGGGTCAAAGGTTATGTTTACCGTGTAGTCGTGGGCGGATTCGTAGGAATGTTGAAAAGTCAAGTTTGCCGCAAACGACAAGTCGCATATTCCAAATTGTACGGGAAAACCCAAACTTGGCTCATAGTTGAGTTCAATATTTAGGGCCGGGTCACAGCTAACTTGGGCGAACGACTTGATTGACATTGGCAAGAGCAAAAAAAACATTAAATACTTAGCGATAACGACTTTCCAAAACGTTATAGCTTTAAGTGTTGCGTGTTGCGTGTTGCGTGTTGCGTGTTGCGTGTTGCGTGTTGGGCATCTCATGCCCAACATCGGCGGGGGAAAAGGATTTTTTCATCGGTGGAAAAAATGTTTTGATAACTAAATTGGGTGAATGCGCGCCAGCGGCAGCAGCTTCTCGAATCCCGGACACTCTCAAAGGCGACAACCGGCTAAACCTCGCATGAGAAAACAAGGCGATTATACCTCGCGCTGCTAGGTTTTGTGCATGGTCTAAACCGAAAATACGTTTACTAAACTTTCAAAGTTTAGTAAACGTCTAAAACCTGACGGCGCGAGGTATAAAAAAGAACTGGCACTAAGGTAGCCCCTCTGCCTACATACCCAAAACCACTTTTTTGCAATAGTCAGGCTTGTGGCGGCGGCGGCGCGTCGGGAAAGCGGTCGCCTTCGCCGGGCAACGGCGTGAAACAAGCCTAATGCGGCAGGCCCGGCACCGGATAAGTCAGGTTTCCAAGCCGAAAAATAGGGGAGATTAAGTTTTTGTGAAGTCGGGGAAATACCTGTGCGGTGCTTAAGAACATAAAAACGGTCATCCACAGCAATCAGCTGTTGGACGACCGTTTTTCGCCAGAGGCTTTGCATCAAAAGTATTCCTACTGCACCTTCACGTCGTCGAACCGACAAGTCGTGGTGTTGGTTGTTCCGTCGCCGACATACTTGAAGCCTATGTAACCTTTGCCATTGTACTGGGGCAGCGGGATGTTGCCCGATGGGACAAAATCGGAATATCCGCTGGCATTGACAGGCGGTTTGGTATAGTTGAGTTGCGTCCAAGTGGCCGTGGCGGGATTTTGGCCATTGAAGTCGGATGACACCCATACAGAGAGGCCGTCGTGGCGCCAGAATCCGGCGGAGGACTCAAAACTGAGCGTTTTTTGCGTCCGAAGGTCGAGCGGTGGCGAGATGAGCCACGTTTCCATAGCTGGCAAATTCGATTGGAATGCGGTGGCAGAGGCAAACTTGTCGCCAGAGAAAGTCGCGCCGCGCCAAATACGGTTGCCTTGCACGGCCACATTAACCCAGCCGGGCAAGTCAATGTCCTGATTGTTGGTGGTAGCATCGAATTTTTCATTCAGACTGGAAAGGCCGGGGCCGTTGGGGTCTATCGCGCCGCAGCGCAGGCTGTCCATTTTCACGCCGTTCTGGTCGCGCAGGTATAGTTGATAGGTGTTGTTGAAAACACCCAACACGCCTTCCACCGTACCTTTTCCGCCGGGTGTTTTGACGTTGGCGAAGTCCGAATAACCGCTCGTGCGGATGATGAGCTGTTTGCCAGAGCAATCTTGCAGGGTGCGGTTGAGGCTAAATTTGGTCACGGCATCCGCATACGTTTTACCCGTGTCTGCTTTGATGAACTCCACATCGGTCAATTTGATGAAGGTGCTCAAATGGCTGGCGTTGATGTTGGCGATGGAAATTTCGCGCGGCGCGACAGGTGTGGCGTTGTATGCCCCTTTCACCAGTTTGGTGCGCACTTGCGTTTCCGTCAGGCCGACTCCCTTTAGTTCGCCGCCTTCTTCCACCGTGCCGCCAGTGAGTTGCGTCAGCCCCGCATAATCGGTGAGCAGCAAGTCTTTGCACCTAATATAGATGGTGCGGCCAATGGGCAGGGTCTGGTACAAGAAACCGTCGTTGAACTTGATTTCCAAGCCGCCCGAAGCATCTTGGATGACCAATGTTTTGTAATAGTTGCCAGAGCGGTCATCCATCACTACTTCGCCGCCTATGATGTAGTCATCCGTGATGCGGTCGTAGCCGCCCGGTGTGGTGTGCAGCGCCTTCAACTCGGCGATGGTGATATTGGGGTCGAGGGTGTTCGGTTCTCCCCCTGCTGGCGGTTCGTCGAATTCGGTTTTTACGCAAGCCACCAAACCGGAGAGCAAAAGCAGCGTCAAGGCTGCGAAGCGGTGATTTTTATTTTTTGAAAAAAACATGATGTTCGTGTTTTTTAATTTGAAATGACGGAATAGAGGTTTGAGGGGTTACCCTGCCAAGCGCAGCGGGCGGGGTTTGAGGGTTGTTATATTCGGAGGGCGAGCATGACAAAGTAGTTGCGCCCAAAAGCGTAGAGCAATTCGGAGGTGTAGAAACGCGGGTCGCGCACATCGTTGCGAAAAGCATTGCGATAAACTTCGCGGCCCGAAATTACGATGTCCTGATTGTCCAAGATATTGCTCACGCCTACATTGAGGTAGAGGAACATATTGCGACGAACGCGCCATGATTTTCCGCCAAAAAAGTCGAGGGTGTATTGCGCGGGTGCTTTTTGTTGCTCGATGATGGTGTTCCAAATTGGCTCGTTGGGGGTCAGACCACTCACAAAGCGCGAGGTGCGGCGCACTCGGTCAAACTCATACCAGAAATTGTCGGCGTAGTTCAGATTGAGCGAGGCAAACCAGAAACGGCGCGACTCGTACTTCACGCCGACGGTGGCAGCGGTTTGTGGGGTGCGCGGCACATAGAAGTTCTCTTGATAAACCACTCCCCCATCAAGGACTTGCTTAGCGCCTGCGTCGAGCGAGAGCAGGAGCTTGGGGCGGGAGGTGTAGATATATTGGCCCAACGAGGCAGCTCCCGTAAATACCCAGCTGGTGAATGGCCGCGCCTCAATGGCCAACTCCAATCCAGCGTGGCGGCGGTCAACTCCTTGCAGCACCACCGAGCCGAAAAAGTTGGGTTGCTCTAAAAAAGCATCGCTGCCCCCTGCTTCCAACACACTGCCCAAATCGAGCTCGTCAATGACGCGGTTGACCGACCAGACGCTGGCGAAGATATTTTCCGTCTCATTGTTGAAATGAGTGAGATAACCCGTCACGCGTGCCTTGTACTTGGGCGAGCGCAGTATGTAGCCCCCTTCAAGGCTCTGTATTTCGGAAACTTCCAGATTGGGCACCACCAAATCGCGGGTGCGCGGCGCGATGAACGCATTGCGGAACAACGGCGCGCGGGTGCCGTAATAGCCATTGGCGTAGAGATAGTGCCGCCCCGTCACTTTCCATGTGACACCGCCTTTGGCGGAATAGGTCGTGAATGAAAGTTTCTCCGAATCGCCCAAAGAGTTGTCAGGGAATCGCCCGTTTTGCATATATCCTGTGCGCTGAAGGGTGGTCTGTCCTGCTTCGCCGCCCACAAAAAACTGGAAATGGGGCAACGAATACTGCATTTGCGCCCAGCCGTTGGCGCGTCGGATATGCTCGTCGTAGTCCCAGCCAAACACCTCTCCCTCGCGCACCACGTTGTTTTTCACCTGCAAGTCGCTGTTGCGCCCGTCGGGATTGTTGGGGCTGTCGAAATTGCTAAAAAAGTCATAGTCCGTCCAGAAGTCCCCTCCGAGCAAGTCGTCGAGCAGTTTGTAGTTTTTGCCTTTGTACCATTGATATTGAACCCCTCCATTCAGGTTAAGACGTGGGTTGAAGGTGTGGTTGACAAATATATTGGTGCCGAGTTCGGTATTGTCCGAACGCTGGTTTTCAATGACATAAATGGATTGTTTGCCGCTGACCGTGTTGCCTACGATGCCGTCAGCATCTTGCACGGTGACAGGGTTGTTCAGGTTGGACTCGTACAATTCGGCCCAGTTCACTTGGCGCAATGCTTTGTCGTTGGCCAAGAGGTTGGCCCATGCGGCGGCTTGTTCGCTATCGAGCAAGCTGCTTGGCAAGCGGCGGTTGAAGTCGGGAGCGGGGTTTTGGCCGTTGATGAAATTGATGCGCGTGAAGTCGTTTCTGCCGCGCTGCCCATAAGTGGAGACCATTAGGTTGGTGTTCGGGGAGGGTGTCCAATCGTAGCGCAGCACTGCTGTGGGGGTGTGATTGAAAGTCGTGGAGGAATTGCGTTTTTCGCCATTCCAATAGCCCCAGAGCGGGTTGTAGTAATTCGAGCCTGATATGTCGAACATTTCCTGAAAAGAGTCGGCGGCGCGACCTCGTCGGGTGGGTGCGCCGAACACGGTCAGGTTCAGGTTGTGTCGCTGGTTGAATTTTTTGTCAACCGCCAAAAAGTAGGAATAGCCGTCAAAGTGTGTGCCTTCCACATAGCCTTCTTGAGCCCACCGCTTGCTGCCTGACAAGGATACCGCCCAACCACCCGGCATAAGGCCAGTGTTGGCAGTCAGCATCACGCGATTGCGATAGATGCGGTTGCTTGCGGAATAGGAGGCGCGTATCTGTTTGCGCTGGATGCTGGCGCGGGTGTCAATGAAGGTGGCGCCTCCCACGCCGCCAAAAGCGAACTCGGAAGGCTCGAGGCCGACAGCGGTATTGCGGATGCGCAGCACATCATTGAGGCCGCCAAATTCGCCAAACGGGGTGAAGCCCGTTTCCAAATCATTGAAGGGCACGCCGTTCATGAATGTCTGGAAATGCCCTCCATCGTAACCGCGCTCGCGGAAACGAAAAGTGCTCCAGCCAAAACCAGAGACCGTTTGGAAAACATCGCGTGTTGCCACCAGCAGGTTGGCGATTTCGCCGATGCTTTCAGACACCGCCTCGGCTTCCTCAAGGGTGATGGTGGGGATGTCGGTGGGCTGGATTTCCACGTTAGGGATGCGGCGCATCGCTATGCGCAAGGCGGACTCGGCGGTTGCTTTGTCGTTGATTGCCAAGGTGTAAGGCTCGTAGCCTGTGTGAGTGACGCTGAGCGTGCAGACGGGGCAGGCGGCTCCGCGAAGCCAAAACTTGCCGTCTTGCCCAGTAGCGGCTACTTGCCCCGTGCCAGTCACAACAATGGCCGCATCTGGCAATGGGCGCCCAGTCTCGGTATCTGTTACCCTGCCGCGCAGGGTGATCGTTTGGGCATGAAGCGCCTCTCCCGCAAGCAGGAACAGGCAGACAAAAAGGATTTTTTGAAACATTAAAAGGTGGTATGTTAAAAATTTGGTTGCAGCAATCGGTGCGGGTGAGCAGTCACAGGGTTTTGAATAAGCGCCCAAAGGTAGATAAGGGGTTTTCAAAGGCGATGCATATTTCATTAAATAATTGCTAAGTGCGCCATTTTTGCTCATAGATTGCTGTTCCTTTGCCGGGAAAAAATTGATAGATTATGAAATTCTCGTTTCCCGCGTTTCTGTTGCTGCTCCTGTTGTTTGCCCCACATCAAATTTTTTCCCAAAAAGACATCAAGCCCGAAGAATATAAAGTAGCGGCGATTGGTTTTTACAACCTCGAAAACCTTTTCGACACCATAGACTCTCCCACCACCAACGATGCCGATTTTTTGCCGGGCGGGCGGCTTGCTTGGAACACGGAAAAGTATGTGTCCAAACAAAAAAACATGGCAAAGGTGATTAGCCAATTGGCTACCGAACTCACCCCCGATGGCGTTGCGCTGCTGGGCGTAGCGGAAATAGAGAACAGAAAAGTGCTTGAAGATTTGGTAGCGCAGACCGACCTCAAAGACCGCAACTATCAAATCGTGCACTTTGACTCGCCCGACGAGCGTGGTATTGACTGTGGCATTCTTTATCAGCCAAAGTACTTCACGCTCGCTGGCGCGAAAGCATATCCTGTTTCGCTCAAAGACCCCAAAACCGACAAAGAGGATTTCACACGCGATATTGTGTACGCTGCCGGCACCTTCGACGGAGACCTTGTCCATATCATGGTCGGGCACTGGCCTTCCCGCCGGGGGGGAGAGTCCGCTTCCGCATGGGCGCGCAAAGCCGCGGCGGGCGTGTGTCGGCACATCACCGACAGTCTGCTGGCCATAGATGCCGATGCCAAAATCATCATCATGGGCGACCTGAACGACGACCCAACCAACAAAAGTGTGACGGAGGTGCTAAAAGCAAAAGGCTCCACCGAGAAGATGAAAGAGGGTGATTTGTACAACACGATGTACGACCACTTCAAAAACGGAAACGGCACCTTGGCCTACCGCGATTCATGGAATCTGTTTGACCAAATGATTGTTTCTCAAGGACTTGTTTCAAAAAAGGTGGGAGGCTGGCAACTTTATAAGTCTGTGGTTTTTCGCAAACCCTGGCTCTTGCAGACCGAGGGGGCATTTCGCGGCTACCCGTTCCGCACTTTTGTCGGTGATATCTTTATCAATGGATACAGCGACCACCTTCCTGTTTATTTGTTTCTGCTGAAAAAGAAGTAGGGGACTGCCTCATTTTGACAGAGAAGGTTTTTTGACAAGATTGACATGATTTATAGGAGAAACAAAGGGCTTTGTTGGAAAAGCCTGTAAATCGAGAGTGTTCAGAAAACTGTGTCATCCCAAGGGAGACGATAATAAAACACAGAGGCAAGAAGGGCACAGGGTTGTTTTGGTTTTCAATAATTTACATTCCTTTAAGCGCGGCGTGTATTGCGTAAAAAGAAAACATCCGGTATGGTTTGACACGCTTTTCTGAACCCTCTCTGTAAATCTTGTCAATCCTGTCGAAAAAAACAAAGAGACAGTCTTCTCATCGGCGATATACCCGCACTCGAAAGGTGCCATTTTCGATTTCGGCCATTGTGCCTGCTCCGCTCAACAAGACTCCCGAAAATGTGCCGATAATGGTGTCGTTTCTGAATGCCGTCACCTCGACGCTCAAATCGCTGCTGACGGAGTTGGTCACGCCAGTGTAGTTCATCGTGTCACGAGTGTCGAACTCTACCCCACCCCATCCGAAGTCTTTGAGTTGCACTGCCGCGAAGGTTGGCTTGTAGGGGTATTCTTCCATTTCTTCGTCGAAGTCAAAACCCAACGCCAGTCCGATAGTGGGATGTGTGGGATGGTCTTGGCGAATGATTTCGACATATTGTCTTTCCACGTCGTACCAATTGCTCAATGAGTCCAACTTTTTGTTACTGAAATTGCCACGCGAGAAGTCTCGTGGCATATAGTTTCCCTTGCCCTTGCGCATGGGGTGCAGCAACAGCATTTCCCGCTCCTTGAATCGGAAGTATATGCCTTTTGGAGGTTCTGCCGCCCAAAAGAGGAGGATAACAAGTAGAATGAGATAATTGGACAATGCGCCAATGTGATAGTTGCCAAAAAGGAAGTTACAACTTGGCAAGGCTTTCCTTCAAAATAGCGATGCGGGCGAGGCCATCGGCGAGTTTTTTTCGCTCGTTATCCACTACCTGTGGGGGCGCGCTGCTCACGAATCGTTCGTTTGAAAGTTTTGCCTGCACTGACTGTACGAATTTTTCTTGGTGTTCCAGTTCGCCAGCGAGTTTTTTCCGTTCTGCTTCCACGTCAATCTTTTTTTCCAACTCGACGTAGTATTTCTCTGTGCCTGAAATGAACGATTGGGCATTGGTCGGCTCTGTCGTCACAAGGCTGAGTTCCTTCAATACTGCCAGTTTCATCACCATTTCTCGCAAGCCCTCTTGCGCAAAGAGTGCCTGCGCGGTGTCGCTCTGCTGCACGAAAACCGTCAATGGTTCGCGTGGCTTGAGTTGATGTTGATTGCGAACGTCGCGGATTTTTCCGATTGCGTCCTTGGCAGTTTCCATCTGCTGTATCAGCGAATGAGCGGCCGGGGCGGCTTGTGGATAATGCTGCCTCATGCAATCATCGCCTTCCTTGCGGTCCCGAAGTTGGTGCCACAACTCTTCCGTGATGAAGGGCATGAAAGGGTGCAAAGCCACCATCATTTCGGAAAATATGTCGAGCGTGGCTTCGTAGGTGGCGCGGTCAATTTGACCCTCGAAGGGGGGTTTTATCATTTCGAGGTACCATGAGCAGAAATCGTCCCATATAAACCCATAAAGGGTGAGCAGCGCCTCGCTGAGCCGGAACTGCTGAAAGTTGCTTTCCACATCGGCCAAGGCCGCCTTGAACTTCTCGCGGAGCCAGTGTGCGGCGAGTTTGTTTTTTCGCCCGGTATCCTCATTTTCGGGGGTTTCGGCGACCTTCCACCCCTTCACAAGCCGCAGGGCGTTCCACAGTTTGTTGCAGAAGTTGCGGCCATTTTCGCACAGTTTTTCATCGAACAAAATATCTCCGCCCGCCGCTGCGCTCGACATGAGGCCATAGCGAACGCCATCGGCGCCGAAGTCTTCCAACAATTTCATGGCATCGGGCGAGTTGCCAAGTGACTTGGACATTTTGCGGCGCAACTTGTCGCGCACCATGCCAGTGAAATAGACCGACTGAAATGGCTTTTTCCCTTTGAACTCATAGCCCGCCATAATCATGCGCGCTACCCAGAAAAAAATGATGTCCCACCCGGTCACGAGGACGCTCGTGGGGTAATAGTAACTGATTTCGCCGTCTGGTTTGTCAAAACCGTCGAAGACAGAGATGGGCCAAAGCCACGAGGAGGCCCAAGTGTCGAGCACGTCCTCGTCTTGCCGTAAGTCGCTCATTTGCAACTGCGGGTTGGCAGTTTGACTTCTGGCGATTTCCAAAGCCTGCTCGGCGGTTTCGGCCACAAACACCTGTGTTTCTTTGCTTAGCGCCTCTGATTTCAGGTACCAAGCCGGGATGCGTTGGCCCCACCACAGTTGGCGCGATATGCACCAATCTCGCAAGTTTTCCATCCAGTTGCGATAGAGGTTTTGAAAACTCGAGGGGTAAAACTTGATTTCCTCATCCACCACCGCTTTCAGCGCAGGTTCTCCCAGCGAGCTCATTTTCACAAACCATTGGAGCGATAGTTTTGGCTCCACTACCGCGTTGGTTCGCTCCGAGCGGCCAATGTTGGTGCGGTAATCTTCTATTTTGACCAAGTGGCCGCTTTCTTCCAACGCGGGTTTCATGTGCTTGCGAGCCTCAAAGCGGTCAAGCCCGACAATGGGCGTGTATGCGCACAGCTCATTGATTTTCCCATCGTCGGCGATGGTGTCAATCACTTCGAGTTGGTGACGTTGTCCCACTTCGTAGTCGTTAGGGTCGTGGGCGGGCGTGATTTTCAAGGCGCCCGTGCCGAACTCTATGTCCACATAATCGTCGGCAATGACGGGTATGGCTCGGTTGATGAGCGGTATCAGCACTTTTTTGCCGACAAGGGTTCGGTAGCGAGGGTCTTTCGGGTTGACGGCAATCGCCACATCCGCGAAAATAGTTTCAGGCCGTTGAGTGGCGATCGTAATTCCTTCGCTATCAGAGCCTTCGAGCAGATATTTGATGTGGAAAAGTTGGGCGTTCTCCTCGTTGTAGAGCACCTCTTCGTTGGACAAAACTGTTTTTGCCTCAGGGTCCCAGTTCACCATGCGCAATCCTCGATACAATTTCCCTTTTTGGTAAAGGTCAATAAACACTCGAATCACGTCGCGGTAATAATTCGCATCCATCGTGAAAGCTGTGCGCTCCCAATCGCAGGAAGCCCCCAGTGTGCGCAACTGGTTGAGAATGATGCCCCCGTATTTTTCTTTCCATTGGTAAGCATATTCCATGAATTGTTCCCGCGTGATGTCTGCTTTGCGGAGTTTTTTCTCGTCGCGCAACCAACGCACCACCTTCGCTTCGGTGGCGATGCTGGCATGGTCGGTGCCGGGCACCCAGCAGGCGTTTTTGCCGTCGAGCCGGGCTTTGCGAATAAGTATGTCCTGAATCGTATTGTTGAGCATATGCCCCATGTGGAGCACGCCCGTCACGTTGGGAGGCGGGATGACGACGGTGAAAGGCTCGCGTTCGTCGGGCAGCGAGCGGAAGTAGCCTCTGCGCTCCCAGTGGGAATACCACCGTGTTTCAATATCGGCGGGGTTGTAGCGGGTAGAAATATCAGTCATTATTTGTGCGCAAAAAAAGTTCGGTATTGAGCGGGTGCAAAGGTATGCCTTGATTCGCCAAGATTTATCGGATGCCGATGAATGATGTCTTTGGTTTTGAATGAGCCAGAACCTCAACTATGCCGAAAACTTGGCGAAGCGAAGTATAAAACGGGGGTTGGCAAATCACAGATTTGGGCTAAAACATGCCGGAACAAATTATTTTTCCGATAATCGCCGTTTATTTCAGTCAGCCAAATTTTACACGAACGATGACCAAACTTCCCCTGTTTTGCTTGTGCCTTTTGAGCCTGTCAGGCCAACTGCCTGCCCAGTACACCGACTTGATGAACGACCGCAACATCAGTTGGGTCGCGGAATACACCACCGATTTCAATTTCAATCCGGTTGACATTGGCTCGTCATATTTTTATGCGGACAGCGAACCTAACAACGATGTCAACGTGCTCCAGTTGAGCGCTGTCCCAGATGCGAACGGCTTGTTCAAGGAGCGGCAATTGGAGTCTTTTTTTAGCAAAAAAATGCTCGACGCGATTCGGGCGGGGGTGTTCTCGGTTTTTGAGGACGAACAATTGGAAAAACCCATAGCAAAGGAAAAGTTGCCTCAATATCTCCAGCGAAGATATGTGGAGTTTAACAGCGAGCGCTACGATGAACCCAAAAGCATCGTCAGCAGTGAGGTGGTGGCTTCGGATATTGGTTTTTTCAAGGTACGTCAGGTGTTTTTCTACAACAAGCAGGATAAGGTGTTCGGCTCGCGGGTATTGGCCATTGCCCCTGTCATAGAGACTTTCGATGTGGGCGGGATGTATGAATCCGTCACCCCTGTTTGGGTCAAAATTGATTTGCCAAAAAACGCCGCCAAGTATATTGCCACCGAAGTGGCATACTCTTTTGAAACGAAGATGAACCATAATGCCCCCAGCCTGAACAGTTTCGCCAATCAAAAAGGACGGATGGATTTTTTGCAATGGGTGGTCAGCGAAGTGGCCCAGCCTTCCCATTCGGTGCTGGACCGTTATTTTCAACCCATTGACCCTTCCAAAATTCAGGACTATGTGCTTCAAACGGACACCATCACGACTTTCGACGCAGAGACGTATGAGGAGCAAGTGCGCATTGTGGAGTCGAATGCCATCAAGGATTTGGACGGAATCGGCTTTGTGCAGCACTGGTTTTTCGACGACCGAAAAGGGCTGTTGTTCAATCGCGTGGTGGCCATAACGCCCAAAGTGGCGGTAAAAGACGCGGACGGCAACAAGCGCGGCAGCAAGGTGCTGTTTTACCTTTTGAACAAGTAAATTTGACCCTCGCCCTGAACTCACGATGCTTCGACTTGTTCTCCCTGTTTCTTTCAACGTTAACCAAACTGTTTTCCCAATGCGAATTCTACTCCTTTCCGTTTTGCTTGTTGTGCTTGGCAGCTTTTATGTGCTTGAAAAGCAAGATGCCAAGCCAATGGTGATGTGTCATGCTCCCAACAATGCACTTGACGCTTTCGCGTCGTTGGCCCATGACAAAAAATTCCGCGACGCGCACCCGTCCCCCCTGCCAACCGAAACCGCTCATGGCGGCACCATGATAGAGTTCCCGGTGCAGGGTGGCCCCAACGGAAAAGCCTACTTCGTGAAGGCGCACGGCAATACGGACAAATACCTTTTCATTTTTCAGGAATGGTGGGGGCTGAACGATTATGTGAAAAACGAAGCGATTCGATGGAGCCACGACTTGGGCATCAACGTGTTGGCCCCCGACCTCTACGACGGGAAATTGGCCACCAATGCCGAAGAGGCTGGCAAGTTGATGCAAGGCTGCG
Source organism: Saprospiraceae bacterium (assembly GCA_026129545.1). Classification (NCBI taxonomy): domain Bacteria; kingdom Pseudomonadati; phylum Bacteroidota; class Saprospiria; order Saprospirales; family Saprospiraceae; species Saprospiraceae bacterium. Next base: position 1,237,118 of record JAHCHX010000001.1, on the reverse strand, counting down.
ACAATGCTCGTTTGAAAGCCATCGTCGAAGGAGCGGCGAAGCATGTCGGCGATAAGGCGGACTTCCGTACGCTTGGCTGGTGTTTTGGCGGTGGGTGGTCTTTGCAGGCGGCGTTGTTGCTCAAAGACAAGGCAAAAGGCTGCGTCATGTATTACGGGATGCCCGAAAAAGATGTGGAGACCTTGAAAACGCTCAGCACCGATGTGATTTTCATCCACGCTTCAAAAGACCAGTGGATAAACGACGCGGTGGTGGCAGAGTTTGAGGCAAACATGAAAGCGGCAGGCAAGACACTAACCGTACACCGCTACGATGCCGACCATGCCTTTGCCAATCCATCAGGTGCGCGCTACAACGATGCCGCTTCCAAAGAATCGCGTGCGGTGGTGAGGGCTTACTTACAAACGAAATAACCGTTGAGGCTGCCAGACAAAAAACAGCTTTGACCGAAAATATACCTTGATTCGCTATGATTTGTCGGATTAGCATGATTGATGCCCCTGATTTTGAGCAGGTTGCGATTGCAGCCATGCCCAAAACTCGGCAGCGCGAGGTATAATTTATCCGACAGGATTCGCAAGATTGACAGGCTCTTTATCGGCGAAACCGCCTCATTGAACCTATCAATCTTGCAAATCCTATCAGAAAGAACAACCTTGCCTGTCAGCCACAATCTATCGGGCAACCGCACTAGCACTAAAACCCATGAAACTTGACTGTATATGGCAACAACTGAACAAGGTTCCGAAAGCAGCACCATATTTGGCAAACAGGTGTTGTTGTTGGCGCTCATTTGCATCGCAGCGGCTTTACTTTACAACGTTTGGTCGGATGATGGCTTTTCTTTTTTTAGCTCGGCCAGACCAGTGCAACTGACCTATGTGCCAGCCGATTTTCAGCCCAATCTGGACGAGGAGCGCACCCTGCGCATTCTTGCCCAGCCGGAAAAATATCGCCGCGAGTTCGATGACATGGTCTATAACTTCAACATGGCTTTGCTCTATCATGTCGCCAATCGCATGGCACTGCCCGACAGTTTGCGCCGTCGGTTGGAGCCGGAGTACAAAAAACACCATGAGTACCTCAGCCGGCTTTATTTCAATGACTTCGTGTCGCTGAAAGACACCACGGCCACCCTGTACGAAACTTGGTACAACGACAACACCAACCAAGCGGTGCAGGTATTCAACGAAGTCGCGGGCAAATACACATGCTTTTTCGTCACCCAAATCATGGCCACGCTCATCAACGCCGAAGGCGGGAAGCTCATGGCAAAAGGCAAAAATGTGGAAACTCCCTGCGGCATCGCCATTCAAGAAGGCTTGCACCCGATGATGTCTCGGCTACAGAAACGCGCCGAAATCATTGATTTCAGCGCCTCGCGGGGGCTGCTCAAGGAACGGGTGCGCAAAGGCATCGCCGAACTCGCCACCTACGAGCTGCGCAGCCGCATGGGGGTTGACAAAACACTGCAATACAAACTTTTGGGCTTTTCCATCTCCGAAACGGACATCCGAGTGGAGGCCATCAGCGTCATCAAGGCGGGTTTCAAACTCGACCAGTATTTCGATGTGACGTTTAGCCCTAGCAAAGGCGTTGTGTATGTGAAGCTGCCGCCACCCACCATTCTTTCCCATGAAGTATATCCGCGAGTTGACAAACTCGACGTGGGCTTTTTGGCTGGCGTCAATGAAAAAAACATGAATGAGCCGTTCAACGAGTTGCGCCGCGAATTCCGCCGCGATGCCATTGAAAATGAAAAAGTGCTGGACAAGGCTAAAATGCGTGCCGACTCGGTCATGCAGTTGTTGCTTGGCCCCGTGGTGAAATCCATCAACAAAAAATACACTTTGCAGGTGCGCTTTGAAAACGTCCCGGAAACAATGACGGAAGATGAGTGGCGCCGACGCGGCGAGGATGGCGCTATGCCGCCTGCCGACATACGCAAGACACCGAGGGACAAGGAAAAAGTATTGGCCAACTGACTACGACAGATACTTGCCCACAATAGGCATTCGCCTACCCATACCGAAGGCCTTGCTGCTCACGCGCAACACCGGTGCCGCCTGCTCGCGCTTGAACTCGTTGGTGTTCACCAATTTCAACACCCGCTTCACCAAGGCTTCGTCGAAACCTATCTCCACCAACTCACGAGGCCCTTGCCGACGTTCAATATACTGATAAAGCACCCCGTCCAACACTTCGTAAGGCGGCAAACTGTCCGTGTCCTTTTGGTCGGGACGAAGCTCCGCACTGGGAGGCTTTATGATGCTGTTTTGAGGAATGACCTCGCCATCTTTGTTGATGAACGCTGCCAACTGATACACCTCGGTTTTATACACATCGCCCAATACGGAGATGCCGCCGCACATATCTCCATAGAGGGTTCCGTAGCCCACCGCCATTTCGCTTTTATTGGTCGTGTTGAGCAAAATGTGCCCAAACTTGTTGCTCATGGCCATGAGCAAAATGCCCCGGACACGGGCTTGGATATTTTCTTCCGTCACATTGAAAGGCGCACCCTGAAAGTGCGGTTGCAAGGTTTGTTCAAAAGTTTCAAAAATAGGCTTTATGGGGACAATGTCGTATTGGATACCAAGGCGTTCGGCGAGTTGCCTGGCATCGTTCACCGAATGGTCGCTGCTGAACTGGCTAGGCATGAGCAGCACCCGGACGTGTTCTTTTCCCAAGGCTCGCACCGCCAACACTGCCGTCACCGCCGAATCAATGCCACCCGAAAGCCCGAGAATGGCAGTTTTAAAATTGAGTTTTTGAAAATAATCGCGAATGCCGACCACCAGCGCATCGTGGATGAGTTGAATTTTGTCCTTAGATTGCCCGGCTTCGCGCCCGCCCCGAATCACCTCCTCTAAATCGTACAGTCTCAATCCTTCCTCGAAATAAGGCATCTCATCATACAGTTGTCCCCCGTCGGCAGCAGAGAACACGAGGCTGCCGCCATCAAAAATAATGTCGGTCTGCGCCCCAACGTGATTGATATAAAACATGGGGATGCCATATCGCTGCACATTGGTTCGCACGACATGGATGCGCTCATCAGCCTGTGTGTATGAAAATGGCGAAGCAGAGATGTTGATGATAAAATCTGGCTTTTCGTGCATCATCTCGTCCAAAGGGCAAATGGTGTAGAGAGGGTTTTCGTTGCCCACGTTCCAAATGTCCTCGCATACCGACAGGGCGATTTTTTTGCCCATGAAATCTACTGTGCGAAACTCCGACGCAGGCTCGAAGTAGCGATATTCATCAAAAATATCGTAGGTCGGCAAAAGTGCCTTGTGCTGCACCCCCACCACTTGCCCATCGTGGAGGAGATAGGCAGAGTTGTAAAGGTCTTTGCCCTCGAGAAAAGGATTGCGCGTGGGTGCCCCGACGACGATGCCGATGCCCCGGCTGGCATGGCGAAGCGCCTTGATGGACTCATAGCTCTGCCTGATGAAGTCGTCGAACTCCAAAAAATCGCGGGGAGGATAGCCACACACGGCGAGCTCGCCAAAACAGACCAAATCGGCACCTTGAGTTTTGGCCGATTCGACGGCGGCGAGCATTTTTTGGAGATTGCCTTCAAAGTTTCCAATGTGGTAATTGAGCTGGGCTATTGCGATTTTCATACTAACATTTATTTGTGGTCAAATTTCAAAATTTCCATGCTAACGGGTGTTTGGTTGAGTTTTGCCTCCAGCCACGCAAACACGAGCGCATAAAGGTACTTGGATTGGTCTTTCTCCATGTCTGCTTTAATATCGCTCATCATTTTTGGGAATGAATCTTTATGTATGCTTCGAGGGTTGCGAAAAACGTTCTCCACCGCAACGAGGATTTTTTTCACAAAATCGTCGTCCAAACGAGCCTTGTGAAGCGAGCGTCGGAGGTTTTTGACGGGGCTGCCAAGGTCAACATACCTTGTGAATGCGCCATATTCCCAGAGGCATATCAATTCGAGCGTTTTGCACAGCACCGACAGGTCGGGGCGTATGTCTGTGCGCATTTGAGCGGCTTTGCCAAACCAGTCGCTGGCACGGTCGAAGTCGTCCAAGACGTAACAAACTTGACCGATGCTGAAACAGAGCGCCATGTAGCGGTTCTCCTGCATCCGATGCTTGTGCTTTTCGACACCCTCGGCGATATGATTTTCTTCCACATACCCTCGAGCCTTCTCGAATTCATTTGCTGCCAAATAGTGTAGCAAGTGGTGGTAGGCAAGATGTTGATATTTTGCCAGTTCGTTCCGCGTCCCTTCCATTTCGGCTTCCAATTGCTCTACCAAATCAAAGCGGCCCAATCGGAAACATCGGTTGATGTAATTGCTCACGGTGATGGAGAAGAGGGTCTGCTCTTGCTCGGCAAAAGCCTTGTGTTCCCGAAACAGTTGGATGGCTTCTCCCTGAATCCGAACGGCCCGCTCCAGCATGGCTTTCTTGACCAACCCGCCTGATGTGCTTTTGTTGTGAGTGTGTTTCAGATCGAAGGCATCGCTCAGAAAGTTTAAAGCGCGTAGCCTTGCTCGCGGGGGCATCGGGTCAAGTTGTCCTTGTTCATGCTTTTCCAAAATCTGCGTGAACTGCTCGTCGAGCGCCTCAGGCAAGGGGGTTCGTTTGCGCAAGAATATCTGTGTTTCGGTGGCAATTGCGTTGAGGTGTGTCACATCTGCCAGATGACGCAACACGATGTCTTGTTCTTGTTTCCATTCGGCAAAACCCACCACACCTTCACCGCCAATTTTCCAGCCGAACAACTGGCCTTTCCACCAAAGCAGCTCCAACTGGTAAGCGGGCTTGTCCAGCGTTTTGGCAAGTTGCATCGCTTCTTCGATGAGGGAAAGACAATCCTCAAACAGGTTTTTGCTGTGGAGAAAGACGATGTCCTGCATCAAGGCATTGAGGCGTGTAAGATGAGGTGCCTCGTCAGGTGTAGAGCGCATACTCTCCAATATCTTGCTGTAGAGGTAACTGGCAGGATGGGTGAGGTCGCCGGGTTTTGTACCCATTTTTTTTTGTTCCAATAGATGCTGCATAAGCGCATCCAAATCCCGGTCGTTGGATATAAATTCATTGACTGCATCGAATAGCAGTATGTATTTTTGAACCCTCTCCCCTCCCCAAAACTTCACATACTTTTTAAAATCCCCTTTCTGGACGGGTGTCAACGACCTGATTAGGCTGACAAGCTTGCTTATCAACGGAGAATTTCTTGCTTTTTTAGCGACAGATTTTTCCTTTCCGACTTCTTTTTTCATAAAAACTTAAATAATTGATAAACAATGCAAAATAAAGCAATTCATATTGCCCGACTAATAGTTGGACAAATATCTTGCAAGGGCACGGATCAACCATGAATAAATTAGGGATGTACTTTTGTTGCACCCATAAACTTCAAAATCAAATTTGCCCATGAGCATCACAAAAACCACCTACTCCCCAACGCACTCCATTTCGACCCGTTACCTGCGCATCGAGAAGGATGCAAGCACCGATATCATTATCATTGACGATTGTTTGTTCGACAACAGCGTTGCGGTACATACCGAGATTGACAAGGATACTGTGTGGCTAAAAGTCTTGCCGGGTTTTGAATTGACCATCTTGGACGATGAGCCATCGAGTATCAACGCATTCAGCCCAAGCCATGAAAATTGGAGCGCAACGCGGGTTTTTGTTCAGTCCGCCGAAGCCTTCGTGGTCGAATACACCGACTCTACAAAAACCACGCAAGCATCGGTGACCGGTTATGGAATGGGTAGCAGTGATGTGATGCACATAAAAATAGAAAGACAATCAGGTACCGTCACGATATTCCAATAAACACAAAACGAATCATCATCGGCTAATCTTCCAAGCTTATGAAAACGTTCTTCCAGTTCGCCGTGGGTTCCGGCATCTGTGCGGGTGATGCGCTGACACGTCTGGTTCTCTGCCCTGTGTAGCGTCAAGAGATGTTCGAGTGAAAAACAAGTTGCGTGTCATGAAGCAGCTCGACACAGTTTGCCGGCCCCTTTTTTGTTTAGTAGTTCATGATAAACTCGGTTAGGTTGGCCTCTTCGGCCAGCCCGATTTTTTTGCGCAAACGGTAGCGCTTGTTCTCCACTCCACGCACCGTGATATTAAGCAAGGGGGCAATTTCCTTTGATGAAAGGTTCATTTTAAGATATGCTGCCAAGCGCAAGTCGCCAGGGGTCAGGTCTGGAAACTCGTGCATGAGACGTTTGAAAAAGTCGTCGTGCACGCGATTGAAAGACTCCTCGAAAATTTCCCAGTCGTGGTCGCCATCAAGATGCTGGTCAATGAGGCGAATTATTTTTTGCATGGAGCGCGGCTCATTTTTGGCCACCATCAAGTCATCTCTCAGGCGCTGGAGCACCTCGTTTTTCCGAATCAGGTTGAGCGCCGCGTTGGAGAGCTCCCTGCTTTTGTTTTCCACTTCCAACAACAACCGCTCGCGCTCGGCTTCTATGCGCTGACGCTGGAGTTCGCGCTGCTTTTCGGCCACCAATCGGCGGCGTTGCCATTCGAGGCGACTCCTGTTGAATTTTTCCACCCCCAATATGGCAGCCATGGCCAGTAAAAAATACGCGACGAAGGCCCAGACAGAACGATACCACGGCGGGGCAATGCTCAGGGCAAGTGTAGTTTCTTGCTCATTGGTGTCGGTGCGCAGACGGAAAATGTATCTGCCCGGCGGCAAATTGATAAATTCTTTTTCCGGGTTGCTTTGCCACGGCGACCAGCCATTCGAGAAACCATCAAGTCGCCATGAGAACTTGGGCGCGCGCTCAAAAAATGGTGCGGCAAAGCGAAATCGAAGGCTATTGTGCCGCCATTTAAGTTTCAAAGGCTGGTTGACAGAAAAATACTCACCCGATGACGTTTCTATCGAACGAACGATGGGGCCTGTCATGCTTTTAGGGAGCGATTTTTCAAGCAGGCGCTTGTCGAGCATGGCAAATCCGTTTTCGAGGCAAAATAGGTATTTGGATTCCGACAGCGCGATGGCATTTTCAAACATCGGCACCAGTGAAAAGGGAAAGTGGCGCGAGTGCTCACCCATGTACAGGTGCACACCGCTGCTGTCCACCGCAAGAATCTCATCGTCATAACCGGGCAGCAGCTTGCGTCGCGCGAACGTGGAGGCCATCGGCTTGAAATGAATCGCTGATTCATTGACCACGATTTCATGCGGCACAGGTGCCACATTCACGACCAGCTGGTGCCCGAATGAGGCAAGGTCAAGGTAGAAGTCGGTCGGCAGGCCATCTTCTCTGGTGTATGTTTTAATTTCACGGACTTGCTCAAGCGCCGCGTCCAAGCGCAAGCGAAACAAGCCCTTGTTTGGATGTGCGCCCCATACATTTCCCGCGGTGTCGAAGGCAATTCTCCTTAGCGGCTCGCCAAAGCCGCGAACACGATGACTAAATTCCCATGCTCCTCTACTGTTTTTTCTTAACACGCACAACCCCGTGTAGGTGCTTTGTAACAGATACGCATTGTTGCCGGGCACTTGCACGATGCACCAACCGCCCGTCAAATCGGAAATTTTTTGTGCGTAGTCGTTTTGAATGACAAATGTGCCGCCGTTGTGCCCGCACAAGAGCTCATTGCCAAACACTTGCAATTGCCACACCTGCCCTTGTGTGCCTTCCACCAATTGGAACTTGGCGTGGCATACCCCTGCCGCAGGGCAAATTTTGCGAACAAACACCCCTTGATTGGTGCCGATGTAAAACCGGCCATCATGTTCGGCAGCCGTGTAAACCGTGCCGATACGCCCCGTCTGGTCCGTAAAAATGGTCAAAGGGTCGCGCAAGGCCACCAAGTCAATGCCCCTGTCGAGGCCGAGCCATATACTGCCGTCGCGGTCTTCATGAATGGCCAGCACGGTGTTGTTTTGCAGGCCGTTCTCACGGTGCAGATGAAATTTTACAGCGCCCGAAGCATCCAAAATGTATGCGCCGTTGAGTATGGTGCCGATGGCCCAGCCCCCATCACTTATCGCTACCGCCTTGTTCAATTGGTATTTCTTGAATTCCGCATTGAGCGGACTGTCCCATGCGCGGCAACCGCCATTGTTGATTTGAAAAATGCCGTGATTGGTAGTGCCTGCCAAAGCGCCCCCCAAACCGTCGGCCACAAGGAATTGCACTATTTTATCGGAAAGCACCTCTGTGCCTTCCATGAAGCGAAAGGTGTTGTCGGGCAACAACTCAAACAGCCCTCGTCCGATGACCGGGAGCCAAACGCGCCCACCCACCGCTTGCGCAAACATGATGGAACTGGGCGGCTGCAACACCACAACCTTCTGATAATCATATTTGTAAATCGTGGAAAAGGACTGAAACAAAACATAGTCCTTCATGGGGAGGATGTGCCATATCTCCTCTTTTTCCAAATGTTCCGCCCGCACTCGATGACTAAGCGACGTATATCTCATCTGCCCCCTTGCGTCTTTTTCCCAATAGCCAAACTCGGCAAATCCCCCACAAAACACTTCGCCATGCCGTCCTATAGCCACGGCTCGCACGGTTTGTTTTTCGGGCATGGAAAAGTGCCCCCAACTCGCGCCGTCAAACTCATACAGCCCTCCGTTGTTGCCCACATACATCCACCCGTCGGTGGTTGATTGTGCCAGCGACCAATTTTGGTTCTGCCCGCCGTAGTCGGAAGGAGTGAAGTTTCGAACACGCGGTACCTCCTGCGCGATGCCACCCATCGGCGAAAGGAACAGGCAAAGAAAAAAATAGCGAAAGGATTGCAGCACGTGGCAAAGAAACGCGGTTCGAATCAAAGTCCGATGAAATGCTCCGTTCGAGTCATGCTTTTTTCCCAAACTTCTCGACCGCCCTCGGGTCGTATTTTACGTTGATATTGAGCCACATCAAGCGCGAAATACGAAAAATGTAAATGAAGTTGCTCGCCAAAAAAGCAATGAGCAGGCCAAAAGAAGCCATTTGGCTCCAACCTAACAACCAATGGAACAAAGCGATGAACAACAAGCAAAACCACCCCGTCCAAATATACGAGATGAACATCGCGCCGTAATAGTACCCGGGTTCGGGGAAGTAGTTCAGGTCGCATTGGGGGCAGCGTTGGAGCATGTCTATCGGCTTGACAAACGACCAACTGCCCGTCTCGAACGTCTCGCCTTCGTGACAGCGCGGACATTTCAAATAAAAAATGCTGAAGGCTTTGGAGCCTTTTTTGAATAACGGCATGGGTTAGTGTGGTTAAAAAACAATGTTGTTTTAAGGTGAAAACGTGGCCGTCTCACAAGTTTAAATTTCGACAGGATTAACAAAACTTACAGTTTTTTTTACCCGAAAAAAGGGCGCGAATCTTGTCAATCCTGTCAAACAAACATCACTTGTGAGGCATCCTCCTGAAAAGCCAAAAATAGAACGAAGCGAGGTATTTTTGCGGGTCGGGCAAATTTCCGCTTGGTTGTGTCGAGGAAAGTGTGACCAAAGTCACAAACCCGGTTGATGGTGGTCATTTGGCTCAATACGCACCGAGATGCAATTTTGTGACGCAAACAATTGATTTTCAAAACTTAATTCGAGCGTCATGATTATTGAAATACTGAAAGACAAAACCATCGGCCAAATACAGGAAGAATTCTCGAACACATTCCCATATCTGAAACTTGTTTTTTTCAGCAAACCACACAAAGCCTACAAGGGAAGCCCTGCCAAATTCATCGTGGATGACGGCAATATGCCTTCGGGCGAGCTGATAAAAAAGCACGAAGGCGGGCATATCTACATCGAGCCGGAGATGCCTACTTGGCAAGTGGAGCGTCTCTTCGAGTCGGAATTTGGGCTGTATGTGCAAGTATTCCGCAAATCGGGCAACACATGGCTCGTGACCAGTGTGACCGACGACCTCACGCTCGAAGAACAAAACGTGAAAGGCAAAGACAGCCAGCGCCATCACTTTGACCTTGTGGATCCATTGGACTATCGCGAACAAGACTGACATCCCGGCGTTTCGCCTGATGTGCGTTTACCGATTTTGATTGCAAACAATTCACATTCGAAATAATGAAGACCATACTTGTTCCTACCGATTTTTCCAAATGTGCAACCAACGCCTACCGATACGCGCTTGAAATAGCTGCTCGCACAGGGGCGGAAATTGTGGCACTTCACGTCGTCTACCCGAACGAGGGCGTGGAAAACAATGTGTACAGTGCTTTCTGGATTGACGAGTATTTCAAACAACGAGAACGCGACCTCCGCAACTGGACGCGCCGACAGGCCAAGCGCGAGGACTTGAAAAAAGTGCCAGTGCGCAGCCAATGCACCATCGGGTTCCCCGCCTCGTCGGTCAGCGCGGCAGTAGAGCAAGAAAAAGCCGACATGGTAGTGATGGGCACTACGGGAGCCACAGGGCTAAGGGGTGTTTTCCTCGGGAGCGTGGCTTCTGGGGTGATAGCCCGCACCAAAATTCCCGTGTTGGCGGTGCCTCAAAAAGGCGCTTTTCAGGAGAAGTCAACGGTGGTTTTTGCGACCGATATGCGCCTGAGGCTCGACGAAAAAACCATCCGCCTGATGCGCGAGTTGCCACAAATGAAGCAGGGCAAAATGCACATCGTTCATGTGCTCGACAAGCCGGGAGAGCCAGACAAGGGACAAGAAGCGGCTATCAGCCAAAAACTCGCGGACATCCAACACGATTTTCGATACCTGCACGACCGCGATGTGGCGCAGGCCATCGTCAACTTCGTCGAATCCACCAATGCCGACCTCTTGGTGGCCGTCGCCCATGAGCACAGCCTTATGCATCGGTTGTTTTTCGACAGCATGACGCGCAAGCTCGCCCAACGGGTGAAAGTGCCTATGCTGGCACTGCACGATAAAAGTTGAGCAAGCAGACAGCTACTCACAGAAAAAAATTGCGGCAGCACGACTATCGGAATCGTGCCGCCGCTTTTCATTGTGCCTCGCGTAAGGTTAGTTCAGATAAGCCGGGGCGTAAGGCAAGGCTTCCCTCTGACGCATTGGGAACAAGCGCCGCAGCAGCAGCATGGGGGAAAAATCACGAGGAGAAAAAATAACCTCGACGAATACCAATTTCAGACAACGCTGCACGCTGGAAACGGCGATGACCAAGGCGTTGCCCTTGTTGTGTTGAATCTTTTCCACCGAGTCGAGTCGCCAGTCTTCTGATTGAATTGAGGTGTCTATGTGGCTATCGGCGAGTTGATAGCCTTTGGAGGCAAGGTTCTGGATGGTTTCCGAGAGCGATTTGTGATGTTTCATGTGTAAATGCTATTTTAGATTATGATTATGAGAAAAACGAATTCGGAAATCCAAACGTGGGGTGAAAGGCGTAAATTTCAATCGTCATTTTGCTTAATTGTTAGCGGGTGACAAATCGCGTGTTTTCATTGCCAATCCAATAGACTTGCGGCGGTGGTGGCCTTTGAGTAAAGGGAAAGGCCACCACCGCCGCAAGCCTAATACTTTTGCAGCATTACCGCCTGTGTACATCTCTATCATTATTCCAGTGCTAAACGAGGCCGGACGCATCGGCCCTCTTGTGCGATACTTGTTGGAGCAAGGCGCTGCGCTGGTTCGCGAAGTGATTGTGGTGGATGCGGGGAGCTCCGACAATACTTTCCAAATCGCTATGGAGGCCGGTGCCGCGCTGCTCCATTGCCCAACAAGCAACAGGGCAGCCCAAATGAACACCGGGGCCAGCGCCGCCTCAGGCGATGTGTTGTACTTCATTCACGCCGACACGTTGCCGCCCCCGTCGTTTGCCGACGACATCGCCGAATCCATTCGGCAGGGCTACGTCATGGGCTGCTACCGATACAAATTTGACTCGCCGCATTTTTTGTTAAAAATCAACGCATACTTCAATCGCTTCCAATGGCTGTGGTGCCAAGGAGGCGACAAGACGTTTTTTATCAGGAAAGAGGTGTTCCGTCAATTGGGCGGTTACGACGAGCGACACGTCATCATGGAAGAATATGATTTTTTGCGCCGGGCGATGCCTTTGTACCGATTGCACATCATTCCGAAATATGCCATCGTGTCCGCTAGAAAATACGAACACAACGGCTGGGCGCGCGTACAGTTGGCCAACATCGTCACCTTCAACCTGTGGCGGCTTGGGGTGGCCCCACCATACCTGAAACGCCTTTACAAGTCTATGTTGAAATCCTGATTTTTTTGCGGGGGGGCCAATCCGTTTTCGAGAGTTTTGCGTACATTTAAAAACAACAGCTCGAAATCAATTCATGAAAAAAACACTCCCGGTTTTCCTCGCCCTGCTTCCTGCCCTGCTGCTTTGGTTCACTTGCTCCAACTGCCGCGCCATCAGACGCGACACCGATTCTAAGCCCGTCAGCCATGACAGATGGAACACATTGCTCGACAAACACGTCAGCGCAGAAGGTTGGGTTGACTACAAAGGCTTTGTTCGTGATAGCAACGAACTCAATCGCTACCTGAAGACACTGGAAAGCGCCCACCCCAACGACAAAAATTGGTCGAAAAACGAGCAGATGGCTTATTGGCTCAATGCTTACAACGCCTACACCATCCAGCTCATCGTGCGTCACTACCCCGTTGCCAGCATCAAGGACATCAAAAAAGGGATCGCGTTCGTCAATTCGGTCTGGGATATCAAATTCATTCAAATTCAGGGCTTTACCTACGATTTGAACAATATCGAGCACAACATCCTGCGACCCGTGTTCAAAGATGCTCGCATTCACGCTGCCATCAACTGCGCCTCCTATTCTTGCCCCAAGCTCTTGAACGAAGCCTACACCGCCGACAACCTCGACCGCCAACTCGATGCCGCCATGCGCACCTTCATCAACGACCCGCTGTGCAACCGAATCACGGCGGAGCAGGCCGAAATCTCGGAGATTTTCAAGTGGTTCAAAGGCGATTTTGAGCGCGACGGCACGCTCCGCGATTTTCTGAACAAATACGCCGACACAAAAATCACGACCGCAACACGTATCACCCACATTGACTATGATTGGGCTTTGAACGAGGCTAAGTGAATCTCAGTCCCGCAGCAGGTGACCCGCTTCCATCACTTTGTTTTCGCCCTGCTGATAAAGCACATAATTGAACCCTTTATGTATGGAAAATGCCCCATGCCGGCCTTTTTTGTCAATGGCGACAAATCCGACCTGAGCATCCTTGACCAGACTGGCATGCTTGCGGGCAATGCGCTTGACGGCTGTCTCCACCGCTTTTTGCGGATGCGCACCTCGCCGCATTTCTTCCACCACGAGAAAGCTGCCCAACGTGCGCAACACCAGCTCGCCCAGCCCGGTAGCGGCTGCGCCGCCCACCTCGTTGTCCACAAACATGCCCGCACCAATGATGGGGCTATCCCCCACCCTTCCGTGCATTTTGAAAGCCAAGCCGCTCGTGGTGCAAGCGCCCGCGATGCGTCGTTGCTTGTCGAGCGCCACCATGCCGATGGTGTCGTGACGCTCGATGTTGATGACTGGCTTGTATTCCGATTTGACTTTCCATGCCTCCCATGCCCGACGTGCCGAATCGGTCAGGAGATCTTCTTTTTTGAAGCCTTCTTGTAGCGCGAACTGCAACGCCCCCTCGCCGGAGAGCATGACGTGCGGTGTTTTCTCCATTACCCTTCGCGCCACACTGATAGGGTGCATGATGTGTTGGAGAAAGTTGACCGAGCCTGCGTTGCCAAATTCATCCATGATGCACGCATCAAGCGTCACGTTGCCGTCCCGGTCGGGCAGGCCGCCATAGCCCACGCTGCTATCCTCAGGGTCTGCCTCTGGCACCCTCGCGCCAGCTTCCACGGCATCGAGCGCGCGCCCCCCCTTCGAGAGCACCTCCCATGCGGCAGCCGTGGCTTTTGTGTTCGGCCCCCACGTTGCTATGACCACTGGCAAGACATCTGTGTTTAAAAGGTCTGTGTTCGGGACAATTCTTTCCCAAAAACTGGCGCTTCCGGCGGCCAAGCCTCCCCAAAGTGTGTGTTGAAGAAATTTGCGTCGAGTGTTCATGTGTTGAGTGTAGTTTGAAAAAACGATTCGTCGGCTTACTTTTGGCGGCAAAATACGCGCTATGATTCAACGTCCCTCTAACAGCATCTTTTTTCTATCGGCTCTTGCACTCATGTTTGCCTGCAATCGAAAAAGCACAAGCGCCGATGCTCCAAGCGTTTGGAACAAGGTCAAGATTGATTTTTCGAGAATTGATGAAAACGGCCTCGCAGGCCCTCCCGATGGCAAGGTGGCCGTGAACTATGAATTTTGTATACCAGCAGAAGAAAAATTGTTGAGCGAGGTAAAAAAAATTGATTCGAGCATACAACCGTACAAAGGCAGCAAAGGACGGGTGGGCTGCCAATCGAATCAATGGCTCCTCATAGGCTCCACCCATCAGAAAAACCACCGTCGAGTGATTTACGAACTCGCCAAACTGCCCTATGTGCAGCAAATCCACGAGACTTATTTTGAATGATGGACACCCCGACATCAAAGCCCGTCACCGTCCGCACGCAGCAATGGGTGGTCGTGGCATCGGTCGTGCTTTTTGCATTGAAGATGTTGGCTTATTGGCTCACCAACTCCGTGGCGGTCTTGACCGACGCGCTTGAAAGCACCGTCAATGTCGTGACGGGATTCACGAGCCTCTACAGTTTGCGCATCGCCGCACGACCCCGCGACGACAATCATCCCTACGGCCATGGGAAGGTGGAACTGGTGTCAGCCTCGTTTGAAGGCATCTTGATTTTGATAGCCGGTTTGCTGATTGTCTATGAATCCATCACCAATCTTGTGCATCCGCATCCGGTGCGACAGTTGGACATGGGGATTCTGATAATCGGTATCACAGCCGCTGCCAATTATTGGTTGGGGGCTTGGTGTATTCGCGTCGGCAAAAAAAACCTTTCCGTAGCATTGGAAGCAAGCGGCAGACATTTACAATCGGACACATGGACGACGATTGGCATTGTGGCTGGTTTGCTGCTGTTGCGTTTTACGGGCATCGGCTGGATAGACAGTGCCGTAGCCATCATATTCGCCATTTTCATTCTGGTGGAAGGCTCGAAAATTATCCGCCAAACCATCGCGGGCATCACAGATGAGGCAGACATGGAGTTGCTCAAACAACTCATTGTTTTGCTCAACCTACACAAACAGTCTGCTTGGATAGACCTGCACAACCTCCGAACCATCAAGTATGGCTCCGTGCTACATTTAGACTGTCACTTGACCGTGCCATGGTATTTCAACGTGAATCAAGCGCACAAGGAAATAGACGCTCTGAACAACCTCATCGCGCGGCACTTTCCCCATTCTTTGGAAATGTTTGTTCATACGGACGGCTGTGTGCCGCCTCGTTCGTGTCAAGTTTGCCCAATTGCCGATTGCGAAGTGAGAAAAGCACCGTTCAAAGAACGCTTGGAATGGACTTTGGAGAATGTGACCTCTAATAAAAAACACAGCGCAGATTAAGTTTGAAAAAAAACGCGGCAACTGACTGCCGTTTTTTCAGCTCCGATGTTTTAATGCCCGAACTTTTTTTCCACAACAAAAATGGCTGACAAGAAAAAACCGAACAACGACGAAGCGTTTGTCAACCCAATTGACAAGGACAAGGTAGCCGAAAACCCAGGGCTGCTTCCCTATGCACACACGACGGGAGGCGCGATCATACGTCCAGAAGACAAAGGCCGGATTCGAGGCAATGCGATGACCGCCATGTACGACCAGACCGACCGCCAAATGGAACAGCTTCGCCAACAAATGGAGACTTTGGTCAAGCAGGCCAAATCACTGGACAATCGGATGAAAGTTTCTGAGGTCATCTATCAAGCGGACGTGCCTTTCCAGCCCGTTATTCACCACATCTACCACTTATACCGACGCAAGACAGACGGAGCCAATGTCTTATCCATGATAGCCCCTTCGGAATGGGGCCGTAAAACACCTTACGAATACCTCGCCACCGTCCGCTTGCTGGGCGACCATACTTGGGAAGTTCTTGAAGGAGAAGTGTGACCATCCATCAACATCACCTGACATTGAATGAATCACCTCGCACACTGCTTTCTTTCGTTCGGCAATGAGGATTTGTTGCTCGGCAACTTCATCGGAGACTTTGTGAAGGGCAGTGCTTGGAAACACTATCCCGAAACGGTGCAACGCGGTATCCTGCTGCACCGAGCCATTGATTCGTTCACCGACACTCATCCCGCTACCTCAAAAAGCAAAGCACTCATTCGGCCGGTGGCGGGCCGCTATGCCTCGCCAGTCGTGGACGTGCTGTACGACCACTTGCTGGCTACGCATTGGGAACAATATACGACAGAGCCATTTGAGGCATTCACAGCAAAAACCTACAAACAGTTGAGCAACCGCTCCGGAGAAATGCCGGCAGCGTTGCAAGCGCGGCTGCCTCAAATGCTGGCTGGAAAGTTCCTGCACGGCTACACGCAGCGAACAGGCGTGGAATGGGTATTGTCCCGACTTAGCCACCGCATGGTGGGTGGCATGGATGGTACAGCCTTGTCTCAACTCTTTTTCAGCCAAATAGATGCTTTTTCGAGTGATTTTAGGGCTTTTTTCCCAGAGTTGTTGGAGATGGCGAAGGGATATTCTGCCTAAATACTCCACTACTGTAAGGGTCTTTGGGGGACATTAAGGGGCATTAAGGTCATTAGGGGTCATTAAGGTCATTAAGGTCATTAGGGGTCATTAAGGTCATTAGGGTCATTAGGGGGCATTAAGGTCATTAAGGTCATTAAGGTCATTAGGGCAGGGCAAACGCATCAAAATACAACCGACCTCGGAGAGGTCAAATGTTGGTAGAAATGGTGTGTTTTTGTGATAGTTATCACGACCTCGGAGAGGTCAAATGTCTATCGCAGTAAACAGGTCACCAACATTCGACCCCGCTGGGGTCGTAAACACCGCGGAAACGGGGCGTTTCTACCAACATTTGACCTCTCCGAGGTTTGTGCCATTTTGATGCGTTTGCCCTGGGTCATTAGGGGTCATTATGGGCGGGGAATAAAAAAACGGCGCATCGGAAAACCCGTTGCGCCGTTGCAATTTTTTATAGCCGAAAATGTGTGTTATTCTTCTTCTGAATCGTAGCCCCTCAGGCGATACTTTGTTTTTTCGATTGGTTTGAGTTTTTTCTTCTTGTGGTCTTGAAATTGGATGTCGCGGTCGTCCGTGCGGCGAAGGTCTTTTTTACTCTTTTCCCAGTGTCTCATGGCAAAAGTATTTTGGTTTGAGCCTTCCAATGCTTTAGCAAAAAGGTTTTTACGGAAGGCTGATGTGAATAAAGGTGAATGACGTAAGTTCTGCGAAAGCCGAAATTGGAAGAGTAAAACATCCGTTGCTTTCACATTACAGGTACAAAAATAACCCCCATTCCCGAATTGTCAAGAGGAAAGACTGTTAATTTTTTTTGCGGCGCAGTGATGCCACCACGCCTACCAACAAGAAAAGCCCAATAATACCCAACGACCATCCAATCGGAATATGCATCTTTATCGGGATAAGGAGCATTTTGATGCCGATGAAGAACAGGATGGCGATGAGGCTGTAACGCAGGTATTCAAAGCGGTCGAGCACGTTGGCCAGCACAAAATATAGCGAGCGCAGGCCTAAAATGGCGAATATATTGGACGAGAACACCAAAAACGGGTCGGTGGTGATGGAGAACACCGCTGGCACCGAATCGAAAGCGAAGAGGATGTCGGTCGTTTCGATGACCATTAGCGCGACAAACATCGGTGTGACGGCACGACGACCATTTTCAATGGTGAAAAAATTTCCGCCATCGTAATGCGAACTGACAGGGTAAAACTTTCGGATAAGCCGCACCACCGTGCGCTTGTTCACATCCGGCTCTTCGTGGTGAGCACGCAACATCTTGAAGGCAGAGTAAATCAGCAACGCTCCAAAGGCATAGAACAGCCAAGTGAAATTTTGAACCAAGGCCACGCCAACACCAATTAAAATGCCGCGAAAAACCAATACCCCCAAGATGCCCCAAAACAAAATACGGTGCTGATATTTTTTTGGCACGCGGAACTGAGCAAACACCAAGGCCATGACGAACAGGTTGTCAATGCTCAGGGATTCTTCCAATAAGTAGCCCGTGAAGAATTTCAAGGCTGCCTCGGCACCTCCCATTTTCTCATAAGCATTGCCGAGATTCCACCAATGGTTTTCGTAAGCGAAGTAAACAAAAACATTGAAGGTCAATGCCAACCCTATCCAACCCATCGTCATAAAAATCGCTTCCTTAGCGGAAGGAGCATGGGCTTTTTTATTAAAAACGCCGAGGTCAACAGCCATCAGCAACAAAACGAAGACAATAAAAACTATCCAGACGACTGGGCTTATCATAAAAGGCGCTTGAAGGAGATTTGATGGATTTTGGCAAACAAAGTTTTTGAACGTCCGCGCAAAGTTCGCCGTTTGTGCAAACAATCCTACATTTGGGACGCAAGCAACTTTGAAAGACACAATAATCCTTTTGTTGAACAAAAACTGCCTTCTCAAACATGGAAAAACTTTACGCGCTGCTGCTCTCGCTCTTTTTGAGTTCTCCTCTTTTTCCGCAAACCAGCCAACCCGTTTTTTTTGAATCGGGAGCGATTCTCTTTCCCGACAATTTTGGTGAGGAACGACGAAACCCCTCCGTGTCGGCCAGCGAAATTGTCAATGGCCGTTACGCCCGGTACGTTCAATGCACACAAATACCTACCGCTTCCGAGCGTGCTTTACTGGAAGCCGAGGGGGTTCAATTCATTGACTATGTGCGTTTTGGCGCTTATCTGGTGTTGCTCCCACAACATTTTGAGATAGGAAATCTGGAAACAATACACGCTCGCAGCATCATGCCCGTGCAGAGCACTTGGAAAATCGCCCGCAACTTGCGCGAGCAGCCCTACGGCGCATGGGCGCTGCATGGCGACTGGCTCGACGTGAACTTGCAGGTTTATCCGCACATCAGTATCCCGCAAGGTGCCGAGTGGTGTGTGCGAGAAGGCATGACTATCCTGCTTGAAGGTAATCAGAATGGCTTTTTGCAGGTACGGTTGTTGAAGGAGGACATAAAGACGGTGGCTGCGCTCCCGTGGGTGCGCGGGATAGAACTGGTGCCGCCACCTTCCGAACCCGACGATACGCGCGGGCGCTCCTTACACCGCTCCAATGGTCTTGATAGCGACCACGCGCTGGGAAAAAAGTACAATGGAGAGGGGGTTAGCATTCTTGTCCGAGACGATGGCCCCATTGGTCCGCACATAGATTTTCAAGGACGCTTGTTCAATATCACCGAACCGGGTAGCAACGGCAACCACGGCGACGGGGTAGGTGGCATATTCGCGGGTGCAGGCAATCTTAACCCCACCATGAAAGGAATGGCTGCGGGTGCCACGGTGTATGCCATTCGTTACACGCCCGAATTTCAAGACCAAACCCTGCCGTTGCATCTGAATCAGAACGTGACCATCACGAACACCTCCTATTCAAATGGCTGCAACGCCGGCTACACGCTTGCCGCGCAAACCGTTGACAAACAGATTTTTGAAAATCCCACCTTGATGCACGTCTTTTCGGCGGGCAACTCCAACAACATTTCCACATGCACAAGCTACGGGGCCGGCAACCAATGGGGCAACATCACAGGTGGCCACAAAATGGCGAAGAATGCCATCGCTACAGCCAATTTGTTCGCCGACGCCTCGCTCGAAATCAGCTCCAGTCGAGGCCCGGCTCACGACGGCCGGCTGAAACCTGATATTTCAGCCAATGGCCAATTGCAAGAATCAACCGACCACAATCATACCTACATGACATTTGGCGGCACCTCAGGAGCGGCACCGGGCATCGCGGGGTGCCTTGCTCAATTGACCCATGCATACAAAAGCCTGAATGGTGGCCAAGAACCAGAGGCCGCTTTGTTGAAAACCGCCATTCTCAACACCGCCAACGACTTGGGGAATGTTGGCCCCGATTTTAAATTTGGCTGGGGGCACGTCAATGCCGCGCGAGCCTTGCGCTTGTTGGAGGAAGAGCACTACCTGCATGGTCAGACTGACCATGGGCAGCAGCAGACATTTTCGCTGCAAATCCCAACCAACGTCCGTCAAGTGCGCATCATGGCTTATTGGGCCGACCCTCCCGCAGCCACAAACGCCGCCGTGGCGCTGCTCAACGACCTTGATTTAAGGGTGGTCGCGCCCAATGGCAATTTACATCTGCCGTGGAAACTCGACCCTACGCCCGTTCCATTCTACCTCGACCAGCCTGCCACACAAGGCCGCGACTCGCTCAACAACACCGAACAAGTGTCCATTGACAACCCGCTGCCCGGCACTTATAGTGTGCGCATTGTTGGCACCGAAGTTCCTTTTGGGCCGCAGCGTTTTGTGTTGGCATGGGAGTTCTTGACCGATGACATCCGTATTACATATCCCATTGGGGGCGAAGCATTTGTGCCGGGCGAAATAGAGCGCATCCATTGGGATGCCTTTGGCGAACACGGTGTTTTCTCCCTGCGCTATTCGACCGATAATGGATTTAGTTGGAAGCAAATCGCCGACGTGCCGGGCAACCTGCGGATGTTTGACTGGGAGGTGCCAAACATTGTTAATGGAAAAATCAAGTTGCTGATTCAGAGAGGTCTTGTGAGCCATGTCACTGAGTTTCCCTTGACCATAGCCCCTCTTGTGTCGAACATCCAAATTGAAAAGGTGTGCCCAGACTCAATGGTGGTGAAATGGACACCCGCAAACGACACCTTGTCGAGCCAGATTTATTTGTTGGGCAATAAATACATGGAAATTGTGGGAAGCACTGCCTCCAATGCCTTCACCATCCCGCTTCAAAACGGTGGCAAGGAGCAATGGGCATCAGTCAGGGCTATTGGGAGTAATGGGCTGGCTGGGCGCCGGGCCACTGCTGTACAGTGGCCCGGCGAGTTGAAAAACTGTGTGCAGCCCAATGACCTGGCGGTTCGTTTTATCGAGTCGCCTTCTGGTGAGCGAGAGATACGCTGTTCCCCTTTTGTGCTCCCGGTGACGGTATTGTTGAAAAACGAAGGCTCCAACCCCGTCGTGGGCGCAACGCTTCATTATCAGGCAAGCAACAAGTTGCCCATTTCGCAAAGCGTGCCCAATATGTCTCCGGGTCAAATCCTGCTGTTCAGTTTTCAAACCCCTCTTTTGATTGCGGAAAATGGCGATATTGATTTGAAAGTGTGGTCAACTTACGCGCTTGAGAATGCTTTTTTCAACGACACCTTGCGAATGTCTTTCCAAGCAGCCGCAAACCCACTCAACAATTACTTCACCGAGGGATTCCAAGACTTCAATTTTCCTCCTTTTGGCTGGCGAGTCATCAATCCCGACGGCAATTTCACATGGACAAGGACGAGTCAAAACGTGACAGGCTCCAATGGCTTCCCTACGCGTGCGGTGGTGCTCAATTGTTTTTCATACTTGACCATGAATGAGCAGGATTATCTTGATTTGATTCCTGTGGACTTGAGCAATCTCAATAGTCCGAGCATTGCCTTCGACTTGGCCCATGCGCGACGCAGCAACCGAGTGGAGCGCCTTCGAGTAGAGGTGTTCCCGGCCTGCAATCTTTCCGCCCCACCAGTCGTCGTTTGGGAAAAAAGCGACCCAGAGCTCAGCACGGCAGGCGCTTTGACAACATCTTTTGTCCCAACCAAAGCGAGCGATTGGCGCAGGGAGGTGGCTGATTTGAGCCAATTCGTCGGGCAAAAAGTGATTGTTCGGTTTGCCTCAACCAATGGAGCGGGCAACAATATCTACTTGGACAATATCGGGGTGGTAGAGTACAATGTGAGCCAGCCCAAGGCTTCGTTCGCCGCCTCTGCCGATTCGTTGTGCATTGGCGACACCATAGTGTATGTAGCTAACCAAACCGGTGGCGACTTCACCAACTATCAATGGTATTTTGGCCAATTGGCTTCGCCTTTGACCGCCGTCGGTGTGGGGCCTCACGCGGTCAGGTATATCTCATCCGGCGATAAAAACGTGCGGCTGATTACTTCCAACATCATCGGGACGGACACCATCATCAATACTATTAAGGTCTCTGCGGACCCCATGCCTAGTTTTTGGGTTCAACAGGACGGCCTGAAAATGACTTTCACCAACACAAGCCAGCACGCGGTCACTTTTTCCTGGGATTTTGGCGACGGGAACGGCAGCACGGCTACCAACCCTGTCCATACTTACGCCCAAAACGGGGTGTATTCTGTGCAGCTCGCGGCCACCAATCATTGCAGGACTGCCCAAACGACCTCGGAAGTATCCACCACGCTCGGCTTGGGAGATTTGTCGAGCCGCTACGGCATTCGCATATACCCCAACCCCACGCCGGGTGATTTTCAGGTAGAAATAGAAAGTCCCGCTGCCATCCCCGATGCGATGTTCGGTTTGTTCGACAGCCAGGGGCGCTTAATTAAGGAAATGGGAATGTCATTAAACGCAGGTCGCAACGCGATACCCTTCGAAGATTTGCGCCTGCCCAAAGGGGTGTATCAACTGAATATGCAGTTGGCAGGTGAGTGGCAAGGATTCAAAATTGTGGTACAGTAAGGCGAGCAAATGTGTCTCATGCCTCTAACCGGCTGACAGGTTCCTTTTTTGACAGGATTGACAAGAGTGGCAGGTTTTAATTTAATTAACCTGTAAATCTTCTCAATCCTGTCAAAAAAGGATTTCAGCAAAAAACCTGTCAAATAGCTGGGATATATGCGCATGGTTCAGGAAAGGTGTCTGTTGCGCATCCATGATTTTTGTCACAGCATAAGCCCGCTCACTTCCAGCTTGGAATGAGGCCACGTAGGCCCATGTCCACGATTTTTTCCGAGGGTGTCACGCCGTCTCCGTAAATGTCAAGTTGACCGTTGCCATTGGTGTCAACCCATTCAAAGCTATTGTTGATGGAAAAAGAAAGTGTCACGGTGATGTCCTCGGTTTCGTCGCCAGTGACAACCAGCGGTTGGTTGAATTTGCCTGTCACCACACACGAGCCAGCCGGGATAGGGCTGCTCGCAAACAAAGGGTTCACTACCGTGGTGGCCCCTGCCGGCGCTTCGCCAAAGTAGATATCGTTGAACATATCGTAGGGTGGGGCATACGAAGTTTCAAATGCCCAGAAGCCTTGCTTTTTGTCATCGTTGACGGTCAGCGTTCGAGTGTTCGGCTTCACGGTGGTAATGTATGTGTTGAAGCCAACAAAGGAAGCGACCGTGCCTTTTTGATTGTTCAAGTTACCTACTACGGGCAAATTGTTAAGGTTGAAGGTCACGTCGTAGTTTTGGTAGGTGACGCTGGCCCGCACCCATTCGTAAGTGCCGGGAGGCACATTTTTCAAGTTGATTTTGGCGAAGACTTCGTTCTCTCCAGCCTTTGGCGCTTTATCAAAATCCACTGCCATTGCGCCGCCTTTGTCAGTTTCCGCCGCGTGGTAAACGATGGCGCCCGTGCCAAGCGCGGTAAACGCACCGGGGGCCAGTTCGATGTAGTGGACGCTCATCTGCCTGAAGGCAGGCGTTTGAGCCGCATTTCCAGCGGGGATATTTGCGGGCAAGCCGATGTTGTTCAATCGAGGTTGCGTCGCGTCGAATTTGAACTCGAACTGCAAATTGGCTGCGGGGGAATCGGAGCCATCTTTTTGGCAGGCGGCGGTGCTAAGTAGAGTGACCGCAAGAAGTGGGAAATATCGTTTCATAGGAAAAAATTTCCCAAGAAACGCGGAAGGTGGCATACGCATTATACCCGGATTGAAGAGGGTTTGAACGCAAGGTGGGGATGCCCTTGATTGATTTGTGTGATTTTCAAAGGATTGCAAGCGCCGTTCGTTCAAAAACACCTTGTCAGATGCAGTGCTCAGAGGCTTGCCCGGCCAAGCGAAGCGGACGGGGCTGAGTTGCGTTGACCATAGCTCTTCTCGCACAAGGAAATGTTAATTGGGCAAAATCTCCTTGGTGCCGCATCAAAGCACCGCGGTGAAGCGCTGTGGCTCTGTTGGGCAGAGGGCCTCCTGTCCCAGCATCTAATTGAGAAAAAGTCCCTCCAACCGACAATTTGACCAACTTTGGCGAAGTCTGCACCTTTCCGTAAGGGCATCGAGGTTTCACCTTTGCGGCATCAATCTGATTTCTAAAAAAACGACTCCTGTCCAAAAAATTATGGAAGTGATTGTCATCAAAGTTGCGTTAGCGGTAATCTTTGGCTTAGCCATAATCGGGAAACTGACGGGCAAGACAAAACCAACGTTCGAGAAGGCCGGTTTTGGACCGGCAGCGGTATATCTGACAGCGGTTGCCGAAGTAATTTTTACCGTTGGCCTGTATACCAAATTTGAATTGATTGCGGCATTGGGATTGCTCGCAATTATTGGAGGCGGCGCTGTGGCTTTGTTTCGCCAACACGCAAAACCAGCGCAATATGTGCTGCTTGTTGTTACCGCTATTTTGCTGCTTGCCCTGCTTGGAATTTTGCTTTCAATATCAACAATCGTTGTTTAGCGGATTGATGCATTTGGGAGCGGGAAGCGTCAACTTTTGTACCTTTGCTCTATGCCTGGGCGAAGTTCAAAAATTTCATTTCACGCATTTTCCGATACTTTATCGGGAGACGATTTTCATGCTGATTCGCACGTGCCGGGTTTTTCAATACGATATAATCAGCCGTTTTTTGAGCAGGCCACGTTCAGACATCATTTCAGGTCTGATTTCATGAACGTCCTTCTCATTTCCAGAGGCGAATTGACTTTCCAATTAAATCTCGAAAAATACTCTGTCGGAAAAAACGCCTTAATCATTGTCGCCCCATACGCCATAAAGAAAGTTGAAACGGTATCTAAGGACAGCCTTGTATCAGGAGTGAATTTCACGATGGATTTTTTGACCGATATTGGAATGCACAAAAACGCGATTGAAATGCTGGATTATTTTTCCTCGCACTTTTCGCCTTGTTGGGAACTCAACAGCAAGGATGCCGCGGCAGTAAATTCGCTCATAAAACAACTCGATGAAAGGGTTTCTTCCTTGAACAACCATGAGTATGGCAGAGAGCTCTTGTTTCACACTTTTTACGTCTTTCTATACGAGGTGTACGGCATGAGCAAAAAATATACGCTTCCTTTCAAGCATCACGTCACGCGAAAAGAAAGCCTTGTGATGAATTTTACGCACTTGGTGCAAAAGCAATTCAGGCAGAACCGGAATGTGCAGGCGTATGCGGAACAACTCCATATCACTCCGAAATATCTTACCGAAACGGTGAAAGAAATCACAGGCAAAACAGCGGGCGAACTCATTGATTGTTATGTGATGCTCGAATCAAAACTGCTGTTGGACAATCCCGAGTTGAGCATCGCGCAGATAGCCGAAGCACTTCATTTCAGCGACCAGTCCTTCTTTGGCAAATTCTTTAAAAGGCATGCGGGTATCTCGCCTAAAGAATACCGCCTCTCCTCCTGACCTTTAAGAAGGTCTCCGTTTTCATCAAGCCGACTTTTTGACCAATCTTGCCGAAGCATGAACCTTTCACAGGGGCATGCACCTGCCGACCTTTGCACTGTCAAATCCGATGATGATGACAGATGAGAAATTCGGTGGTGCATTTTATGAGTGATTGCCGTTGTGGCACGCCAAGCGGCCTTTAATCACTTGAAGTTTAACACCGCCGAAAATTCAAACAGCTGCACGATTGGTTCAAATTTTTTTTCACTATAAAACATAAAATCATGAACACAACATCTTTTATCAATCAAAGTGCCTACGCGGTACGCCACTGGTGGGCTTCCATGTTGCTGGGCATCCTTTTCATTGTGACCGGCTTTTTGGTGTTGCGCACTCCCGTTGAAAGCTACATGGCGCTGGCTATGTTGTTCAGCGTAGCGTTTGTGGCAAACGGCATCCTCGAAATCTACATGGCCGTGTCGGAACGCAAGGAGACACGGGGTTGGGGCTGGATACTCGCGGGCGGAATCATTGACTTGCTCATCGGTATCATGCTCGTTTCGAACCCCCTGCTCAGCATGACCGTCCTGCCATTTGTTGTCGGTTTTGGGCTGATGTTCCGCTCCATGATGGCGATTGGCGTTTCTATCAATCTGCAAATCCTGGCCGTAAAAAATTGGGGGTGGCTGCTGTTTTTCGGGATAGCAGGGCTGCTGTTCTCATTCTTCTTACTGAGGTATCCCGTTTATGCGGGGTTGACGGTTGTCGTCTGGACGGCGATGGCGTTCTTCTCTATCGGCATTTTCAGAATCTGGCTCGCTTTCCAGTTGCGGCAGTTGAAAAAGCAATTGTCAATGTAGCGATTCCATCATCAAGCTCATGTTTAAAAGTTGTTTTGGAAATCAATCAAATTTGAACACGAGCCAATCACCAATAATAAATTCACACTTAAAATTCAATGCATCATGAACAAAATGTTAGTGGCTGTTTTCGACAACGAAGCCAAAGCTCACGAAGGTTTGACCACCTTAAAATCCTTGCACCGAAACGGTGACATCAGTTTGTACGCATCAGCGGTTGTCAGCAAAGATGCCAACGGAAAAATGAATCTCAAAACCGCTCAGGACGAAGGCCCCGTAGGCACAGCGACCGGCCTTATGACAGGCAGTTTAATCGGTCTGCTGGGAGGCCCTGTCGGAGTTGCCATAGGCGCCGCCGCCGGTTCGTTTATTGGGCTGCTCTTCGATGTAGGGCAAGACGACGTCAATGCTGAATTCGTTGACGATGTTTCAAAGGCGCTGACCAACGGCAAAACAGCGGTAATCGCAGACGTGGATGAGGAATGGACGATTCCTGTGGATACCGCACTTGAGCCGCTGAATGGGATTGTGTTCAGGAAGTTCAGGTATGAGGTTATTGACCAGCAAATGGAAAGAGAATCTCAGGCGATAGCCGATGAATTCAAAATGCTGAAGGAAGAGTTGAAGCACGCCAATGAAGAAAGAAAAGCAAAAATCAATGCAGCGATTACCCGCCTCAAAAATAAGGCGAAGGCAACCGATGAGTTGTTGAAAAAGAAAATGGATGACACACGGAACGAGTTTGAGGGCAAAGCACATGAAATGGAAAAACAGATTAAAGATGCCGATGAGAAAAGAAAAGCCCGGCTGCAAAAACGATTGGACACCATGAAAGCAGAGTACAATGCCAGAAGTGCCAAACTCAAACAGGCATCGGCATTGATTGGCGAGGCACTGAGTTTTGATGCTTGATCTATAGAAACTTAAGCGGTGTCCGTATAGAGGTTGTTTAAATTTGTTCGCCTGAAGTCAGAAGTCTGACCTCGGGCGAACAAATTTAAGCAAACTGGCCTTGACCAAAAGGCATAGAAGACCAAACAAGGCGGAATCGAGGGGTTTCGGCTAGCAATCCACCAGCCATGCAAAGGATGAAGCAATCCCTTTGCCTCAAACCTCTACCGCATTCTCCCTTGCCACTTGCTCATAAAACAACCCAGCCTCGGTCATCGCACGCTCCATCGTCTCGAAATCAACGCGCACCAACCCAAAACGATAAGTCGGGCCGAGGTGCCACTCGAAATTGTCCCAAGTGCTCCAATGTATGTAGCCTAACAAAGGCACGCCATCTTGCATGGCAGCATGACACACACGCAAATAGTCCTTGATGGCCTTGATGCGTTGCGGCGCATCGTCTGTGCAGATGCCATTTTCGGTGATTATAATAGGTTTCCCATATTTTTGATGAAAAAAACGGAGTACCTGCCCCAACCCTTCCGGGTCATAGCCCCACATTTTGTCATGCGGTATGTTGCGTTGTTCCATCTCTGGCCGCCGATGGATGGCATCGAGCGGAAAAGGGTCGAACGGGACGTATGCGTAATAGCTCAGCCCCCAGTAGTCGCATTTTTTGAAGGGGCGTGCGGCACGTTCCATGAACCACCAGCGCGCGAAAGCGGCAACTGGTCGCCCCAATATATTGAGGCCCACGAAGCTGGCCGTGTTGAGCGAGATGCCTACTGGCATATCCGATTTTTCCCGAATCATGGTCCGGGCGATGAGGTGTGCCTTGCCCATGTTGTCCAACACTCGATTGGCCGTGAAGTATTGACGTTTTTTGAATGGCGGAAAATGACCGAGCCAAAAAGCATTCATGGCGTACACGTTTGGCTCATTGAAAGTATTCCAATAGCGCACATATTCGCCAAAATGCTTGACGCATTGCCGCACAAAATCAAGGAAATAAGGGATATTGTCCTCTTTTGCCCAGCCGCCTTGCTGCTCAAACCAGTTGGGGTGGGCAAAATGGTGCAACACAAACATCAGCCCTACCCCACCATTTCGCAGCCGTTCAAAAAATGAGCAATACTCTTCCACCACCTCCTTGTCAAATTTTGCGAAAGGCCCGCGTTGCAAGCGGGCCCAATCCACGCTGCATCGGTAGATGCCACCCAATCGAACGATAAATTCCGCATCCTCCATGCGTCTTTTTTCGTGGTCAGTAGTTCGCTCGAAGACATAGCCATCCGAGGTGCGCACGCCTCGCCACGGATGGTCGAATGCTGTTTCCACCTGTGCGGCGGCGGTGGAAGTGCCCCAGATAAAACCTTTCGGAAATGTGATAAGCATGCGCTAATTTCTGCCAAAAAGTTCATACGCTGCATTTGTCATTGCACCAAAATCTTGCGCCGCACCACGCCATCGCTCATCGCAAATTCCAGCCAATAGATTCCTCGTGGCAGCGCTGACAAGTCGTTTTGGAAAGAATTGGGGCCGGCGTAAAGACGCATGTTGCGCGACTGCAAACGCACCCCTTGCGCATTGAGAACGGACATCATTAGCTCTCCACCATCGGCCTTATCCATTTCGATGATGAGCAGGCTCGACGCAGGGTTTGGATACAGGCGCAGGCCTTCAGCCCATGCAGGGATGCCTGCGCTCAGCGTGGAATCCACCAACGCCAGCACTGGCACCCGGGCGCTCGTGCATCGGTAGTCGTAGAAATCTATTTCCCAATTGAAAAAATAGAAATATCGCAACGGGCCAAAATTGGAGCCTTTGATGCTCACCACGTTCGGGATGACGTAAGGATAACTGACATCTTGGGTGCTGCGATAAAGTCTCGGGCCTAAGGAGCTCAGGTTGGCGATATTCACATTTTCATCCGTCGTCAATACCAAATTGTTGCCAATAGGCACATCCAAGTCAAGTGTAATGACGGTCGTGCCGACAGGAATATTGACCGATTTGCTCTGTATGATGGTGCCGTTTTCGTTTCTCAAGTCAATTTTTCGCACACCCGCATTGTTGGCATATACTTTTACCTTGGCCAGTCTGAAAGGGACATGGCAATCGAATACAATGGCGCCATTGAAATTGACGTCGCCGATGGGTACGGTGCCTACATAATTTTCCATGCCGACAAACTGATTGGGTTCGTCGTAGATGGTGGTGTTGGCGACCCAATAGGTCGTATTTGCATCCAAAGGCGGCGTGATGAAGGGGCTTCCCTCGAAAAGGAGATTGCCACCCGCAGAGGCATCGTACCACGCAATCTGGTCGCCAGTTGCCGTGAGGATTGCGCTGGTATTGGGCGCGATGGTGTCGCCCGTCGCCACAGGAGGTGGGTTGTCGAGCACCGCGACGGTAACTGGAGCAGAAGAAAAAGAAGCGCATTGTCCCTGAATGGCAACCGAGTATGCGCCCGATTGGCTGACCGTGATACTCTGCGTGGTGTCGCCCGTGCTCCAAAGGTAGGAGGCTGCGAGCGAGGAGGTCAGGGTAATGGACGCGCCGTTGCAAAAAATCGTGTCGCCAGAAAGTGCCAAAACGGGTGTCTCGTCGGGGTCAACCACCACCATCACGATGTTGGACACAGCTGTGCAGCCTTCCGAGTTGGTCACAGTGACGCGATAATTGCCAGAGGCACCAATAGTGACGCTTGGGGAAGCAGCCACGCCATTGCTCCACAGATAATTGTTGTAGGCATCCGCCACATTGAGCACGACGCTCTGCCCCGCGCAAATAGTGGCAGGGCCATCCGAGTAGGCTACCACGGGCGGCACGATGCAGCCTCCTTCTTCCAATGTAAGATACTGATTGACAGCGGGCGAATACAGCGCATCCACCGTGCCAGAGGGCCAATAAACTTTCACCGAGTCAATGGTGGTTAGTTGCCCCATGCCAAAATGAATTTGCATCGAGTTCATGATGCCATAACTCTCGCCGGCACGCACCTCGCGGGTCTGTGTGCCGAGTGCGCTGTGAAGCTGCACTTTCGCGCCCACGGCGCTTCTGTTGCTTTGCACGCCGCGCAGGGTGAGGCCAAAAAAGTTGTTGTCATTGCCGGCGTTGAGCCAAAGCGCGTCGGGGATGTCACTCGGTTCCGTGTAAATATTGGCATAACCCGCATAGATATCCATAAACCCATCGTGGTTCAGGTCGCCGACCGCCACGGACTCTATTTGATTGTTGTCGAAAAGGCCTGTCACGACCGAGAAGGTTTTGTCACCATTGTTGCGCAGCAAATAGTGAACGGTGCCGGAGACAAGAATATCCACAAACCCATCATTGTCAAAATCGCGGAAAATGCCTTGAATGGGCAAGCCACCCACCATGTTGAACAACCCCGCTGCCATGGTGATGTCCGTGAAATGCCCCGTGCCGTCATTATCCAACAGTTGGCTCGACACATCGTGATTGGTGATGAAACAGTCCATATCGCCGTCGTTGTCAATATCGCCAAAGTCAGCCGTCCAGCTTTGCGCCCCGATACGCAGCCCCGAAGCATTGGTGGTGTCCTGCGAGTAAGTGCCGTTGCCGTTGTTGAGAAAAAGTTGGTTGATGCGGCGACCGTCGTTGGGGCTGTTCACCCCAGTGCGGCATTTGGCGATATAC
Source organism: Saprospiraceae bacterium (assembly GCA_026129545.1). Lineage (NCBI taxonomy): Bacteria > Pseudomonadati > Bacteroidota > Saprospiria > Saprospirales > Saprospiraceae > Saprospiraceae bacterium. The sequence goes on along the minus strand of JAHCHX010000001.1, from coordinate 1,206,206 downwards.
AAATCAAGATAGCCGTCGTTGTTCACGTCGCTCCACACCGAACCGTAGTTGCCAGAGTTGTCGGAAGGCGGCACCGTCGCAAGATTCATCCAACCGGGCTGTAGCGCAAGATTGCCCGCGCCGTCGTTCCCAAATATCCTTGATGTGCCGTCGTCGTGGCACACAAAGGCATCGAGCCAGCCGTCATTATTGATGTCGGCGAAATTGACGCATTGCACAAAAGTGCCCGGTGCGGTGAGGGTTTTGAGGGTATAGGCAGAGGCGCTCGCATTGGCCATTGCCACTTTTATGCCATCATAAGCGCCACCAGTCAGCACGTCGGGAAAACCATTGTTGTCGAGGTCGCCCGCGCAGATGCCCCACTGACTGTCATCGGGGTCGGAGCCAACCAAGCCAATAGGGAGGCGGACAAAGGGCTGGTTAGGCGCCATCTGGAACTCCACCGCCATTTGGTAGCCCTGATTCATTCGCACGATGTCGTCGCGTCCGTCGCCATCCATGTCGAGCACCGCGATAGCCACTCCGCTGTAGTGATTGTTGGGAGTGAGCAGGGCGGTTTTGTTGATAAATTGAATTTGAGCCTGCGATGTGGCTGTCGCCACTAACAGAGCAAGCGTTGGCAAGAATCCTTTTTTCATGTAAAAAAACAAACGTTGGAGCGCGGTTTTGGATAAAATCGCGGGCAAGATAGCGGGAAACAAAGGTTCGTTGAGCGCGAGCCACGCTATTGCCAATTCCCGACAGAACAAACAAAAACACCTGTTGGCAACCTGTGGAAAAAAGGAGGATAACTTCTGCCCCCGATGTTCCACGCGATGTTTCACGCCCGACTACCTTTGCGGTGTCCACAACATTTGGCGAATATGAAAATCACTTATTACGGGCACTCTTGCTTTTTGGTGGAAACAGGCGGCAAACGCCTCCTCTTTGACCCATTCCTGACGGGCAATCCCTTGGCCTCCAACATAGATGCCAACACGATTCGCTGCGATTACATCTTCGTCACCCACACGCACCAAGACCACATCGACGACTTGGAAGCGGTGGCAGCAAACAACCCCAACGTGCTCATCGTGGGCATCTGGGAAGTAAGTGCCTATTACAGCGCCAAAGGGCTACGCACGCACCCCATGAACAAAGGCGGCTGGTGGACATTCGACTTTGGCCGCGTGAAAATGGTGCAAGCCGTGCACAGCAGCGTCTTCCCTGACGGAATGCCCGCCGGCGAACCAGCGGGCTATGTACTCGACACCGCCGACGGTGTGCTCTATGTGGCGGGCGACACGGCGCTCACGCTCGACATGCAACTCATCCCCATGACCTGCCGGGCACTCGATGCGGCCATCCTGCCGATAGGCTCCAACTTTACGATGGACTACCACGACGCGTGTGTCGCTGCTGAATTTATCCGATGCGAACGCATCATCGGGTGCCACTACGACACGTTCGGCTATATCAAAATAGACCACGATGCCGCCAAAAAGACATTCGCGGACAAAGGCAAGGAATTGATTTTGATGCAAATAGGCCAACCCATCGAAATCTGACTTGAATCATTCATCCACAACTCAAACCTAACGATACCATCATGCTGAAAAACATGGGCAAAATCATCACCATTGCCAACCAGAAAGGCGGGGTCGGTAAGACAACCACAGCCATCAACCTCGCGGCTTCCTTGGCGATTTTGGAAAAAAAGGTCTTGCTGATTGACGCGGACCCCCAAGCCAACGCCTCCTCGGGTGTGGGGCAGGCCGACACTTCCGAATTGGTCAGCCTGTATGATTGCCTTGTGCACGGCGCCAACCCATTAGAGGCAATCGTCACTACCGAGACACCCAACCTCGACCTGCTCCCCTCCAATATTGACCTCGTGGGGGCCGACCTCGAAATGGCCGAGAAGCCCAATCGAGAATATATCCTGCGCGGCATCGTCGGCGAGTTGCGCGACCGCTACGACTATATCTTCATTGACTGCTTGCCCTCGCTCGGACTGATTACCGTCAATGCCTTGGTAGCAGCCGACACAGTGCTCATCCCGGTACAATGCGAGATGTTCTCCTTCGAGGGACTGGCCAAACTGAAAAACACCATTATGCTCGTCAAACAGGGCTACAATCCCAACTTGCAAGTGGAAGGCCTGCTAATCTCCATGTACGACAGTCGTTTGCGATTGGCCAACGCCATCGTCGAAGAAGTGCGCAACAGCTCGAACGACTATGTTTTCGAGACCATCATCCATCGCAATAGCCGAGTCGCGGAGGCACCCATGTCGCACACACCCGTTGCGCTATATGATGTGAACAGCAAAGGAGCGGTCAACTTTTTCAACCTCGCGGAAGAGTTTTTGAGAAAAAATCCAAATTAAAAATCATGGCAAAAAAGACACAATTCAGCACCAGCGGCGTAGCTGCCCTGTTGCGCAATGCGGGACAATTCGAAAAGGCCGTGCAGGAAAATCCGCAGGAAGTCGTGCGCGAACTGGCCACCGCAGTGGCCATGCTGCCCGTGAGCCAAGTCAAGCCCAACAAAGGACAACCCCGCAAACGCTTCGACGATGAATCCATGGAAGAGCTCGCGGCCAGCATCCGGGCGCATGGCATCATACAGCCCATCACCGTGCGGCGCATCCACGACAAGGAATACCAAATCATCTCCGGCGAACGCCGGCACCGCGCGGCGCAGCTCGCCGGCTTGAAGGAAATACCCGCCTATGTTCGCCTCGCCAACGACCAAGAACTGTTGGAAATGGCGCTCATCGAGAACATCCAGCGCGAAGACCTGAACGCATGGGAGGTGGCCATTTCTTACGGGCGACTGGCCGACGAGTTCAAAATGTCGCATGAGTCCATCTCAGAGCGCGTGGGCAAAAAACGCAGCACCGTCACCAACTACATCCGCCTGCTCAAATTTGAGGGCGACGACGACATCAAGCACGGCATCATTGATGGGAAAATCAGCATGGGCCACGCACGCGCGCTGGCAGGCATCGAAAACAACCCTGCATTTCGCAAAGTCTTGTTCAACAGAATTTTAGCCGAAGATCTTTCGGTACGAGCCACGGAAGAGGCCATCGCAGAATATCACGAAAGCCGCAAGCCCAAAGCACCGAAGGAGGCCAAAAACGTGCCTCAGTTCATGCGCGACATTGAGGATAGGTTCAATGCTTTTTTTGGCTCAAAAATCCAGATGAAGCGCGACGAAAAAGGGAAAGGGCAAATTGTGCTGAAGTTCAGAAACGACGTAGAGTTGAATCGCCTGTTGGATGCCTTGGAACGGTGAAAGACCTCTGCTTAGGTGTGGCATGAACCTATTGCAGTCATGCCACCCCTAAATCTACTGTTTTACCACTTTGCTCACCGTTTCCTTGCCGTCATTGCCTGTTATTTTCAAAAAATAGACCCCAGTTGGCAACGCGGCAACATTGGACAACACCATGCCCGCACCATGTGACGCAGATGCCTCGTCTCCAACCATCTGCCCCAACGCATCAAATAACTGCACTCGAAAATCTCCTCGCTTATAGGCATCGCCAGACACAATCAGCACCTCCTGGAAAGGGTTGGGGTAAATCGTGACACGCGCGGGTCTCGCTTCCGTGACACTCACTGGCGTGAGCTTAAAATGAGCCACCAAGTAGGTTGGGGCGGACATAGTTAGAGCCACCGAATCCGCTGTGCCCAACGCAGGACTTGACCAACCGACAAACTCGTAGCCGGGGTTCGCCACGGCCTTCAAGGGCAGCGGCACCCCTTTGAAATAAATGCCTTTCCACGGGAACTGGATACCAGCCGGACGCACAGTGCTCACCTCTACCCTACCCCCGCCTGCCGGCTGCACATCCACTGTCAGTTCGGCCAAATCGTACGCCTCGTCCATCGCAATAAGAACTTCTTGGCGTGCGAAATCAGATCGGTGAAAGGCAAAATACCGCGCTTTTTCTATGTTGTCGAGCCAAGTAGTATTAAAATCGCCAAACCACCAGCGTTGAAAGTGCCGTGTTATTTCTGGTTGATAAAGCGCGCGAAACTCGTTCAGGCGCTGGCTTACCCGTTGCGGCACAAACGCCGTGTTGAGCATATCGGCCAAGCGGTTGGCGAAGTCGCGGCGAAAAGTTGGGTTTTGCCAGCAGCGCCGAAACAACAAGGTCGCCCAGTCGGGGTTGGGCCACTCCGTGGAGGAGGCATCCAGCAAACGAGCCAACGCATTGGGCGAAGGGTCGCCTGTGTTCCAGCCATTGGGGTTTTGAAAAAGGCCAAAGGTGAAATCGAGGTCGTAGGTCAGCCATCGCCATTTGCCAGACTCGCTTCTGTGCCTGAAACGCCGCACATTGTTGCCGGGCCAATCCTGATTTTCCAAATAAATGTTGAAGACGCAGTAATCCAGAAAATTGTGATAGTCGATTTGCTTTTTCAGGTTTTCAAACACCGAGTTGTTCTCAAAACCACTCTCTGTTTGTTGCAAGTAGCTTTGAAAATGATTCCAAATGTCGGCGGTGCCTGATGAGACATCCCCGTAGTTTTCAATCATGTCAAACTCGTCTTCTTCCCAACCAAAATGTTGGCGCACATAAAAACGGTTCATCCGTTCGCGCACGTTGTGAATCCCCCAGTATTGACCGTTGAAATACACCACCGCAGGTCGCCACGCTTGCATATAAAGTCGCGGAGGGAGCAAGATATCGCCGATGTCGGAGCGGTCGAGCAGCAGGCTGGTTGCAAAGGCATCGCGGAATTGGAGCACACACCAATCTTGCCCGCTATTGCGCAACACGAATCGTTTGTACGCCTCAAAAGGGCGAGCGGGAAAAAGCGGATAATGAAACTCCCCCAAGCCGAGCGAGTTTTTACCTTTTATTTCTAGCGATTTCTGTGGTTGCGAGGCACTGCCCGTGCCTTGAACCTCTATTTCCGCCAATTGATTGAAAACCGCTTTGTCTATGCCATTTTCAAAAAACTCGATGTTCGCGTTCGCCGTCAAATCCTGCGCATAGTTGGTATAAATGCCCGTCAGCGAGTCAAAAAAAGAAGCGTGGTCAAAGACCAGCGACACCACCGGGAAAGTGTGGCTTATGCCTACGAAGTATGTATGTGTGCCAATAGGCGAAGGGGGCAACCCCGGCGCGTAAGCACGCGCCCGAAGCACGCCAGTTGAGTTGAAAGCCAATGGCGAATTGGGATAAATGGCCGATTGGGCGGTAGGCTCAGAGCCATCCAGCGTGTAGCGAATGGTCGCTCCCGGCGTGGCGCACGACAAAGAAACGCTGACTGGATTGGCATACAAGCCCCCGTGTTGGGAGTACTGGACGGGTTGTGTCTGAGCATGAAGAAAAGCCCCCCCCATCCATGCGAAAAAGAAAGCGGGGAACAGAAAGCGAAGGCGAAAAGTCATTGCTTGCGGCAGTTCAGTAAAAAAAATCGCGGCCAAGACCGCTCATGGATGCAAGGTAAAGACTTTTTAACAAGGGATTCGCGTCCGATAAATTTTGCTTGCCAGCCTTTATGCAAAATCCGCATAAACATGCTCTTTGGCGACTTTTTCGGGTAACGGCCCAAAATGCCCCAACTTCAACTCAGCCATGCGGCGACCAGCGATGGCGCATTCGAGCAGCGTCTTGCCGTCGAGCCGGGCCGTCAGATAGCCCGACCAAAAAGCGTCGCCTGCGCCAGTGGTGTCTTTCACCTCCACCTCGCGTGCAGGGAGAAAGTGCCGTTCGTCCCCATTGCCAACCCAACACCCTTGCACACCCAATGTGTAGCAAACTTCTTTGGCTCCCAATTTCAGAAAATGGTCAATCACCGCGTCTGGCTTGGGCGATTCGTCCTCGTAGAGGCGCCCCCAATCCACATCGCTCACTTTGACCAACGCACCATGACGGCATATCTCACTCACGGCTTTTTTCGCGTCGCGGCGCTCGGGCCAGATTTTTTCGGAGTAATTGGCATCAATGCTGATGAGGCATTTGGCGCGTTGAGCCTTGTGCGCGGCTTGCAAAATGACATCGCGGGCAGGTTGTTTGCTCAGCGCAAAACAAGTGGTGTGGAAAACCCCAATGTCGTCGAATCGCTGGAAAGGGAACTGGCGAATGGAGAGCATGGCATCCGCGCCGCGGTAGGGTTGAAAATTGGAAACGGCAGAGGAGCGGGTCACGAGAATAAGCGTGGTGGGTTCTTCCACTTGCGCCACATTGGCCACGTCCACGCCCAAACGAGCTACATAGTTGCGCAGCACGGTGCCCATATCGTCGTTGCCAACCGAGGCCACCAGCATACAATTGTTGCCCAATCGAGCCATGTTCATGCACAAGTTGGCGGGGCTGCCACCGGGCACTCGCTTGAAAAGCATGGCTTCTTCGAGGTTCTGCACAAATTCAGCGGTGATGAAATCCACCAGCAGCTCGCCAGCAGAAAGAATGTCAATAGGTCTGCGCATACGATTATTTACACAAGTTCAGCAGCTCGAAGGGTTTGGGGCCGATGCACGTCACGACACTCAGGCGCTCGTCCTACGATTCCCTTCCATTTGTTTTGTTTGCAGCGGCAATGATACGACGAATTTCCAAGTTTCAGCACCTAATCAAACTCTTGTCGTTTCGATGTATCGCACCAACGAACGCTTGGCCACGGGCAACAAGGTTTCTTCCAATGGATAAGCCAGTTTTGTCTCGATTGTGTAAACCGCAGGGGTAGAAAAACTGCGATGCTGCCGCATAAGGTCAGCCTTCACACTTTCATACGTATTAGTGAGACTTCGCTCCCAGTCGCTGATGAATTGCGAGCGCAACGAGCGATAGCGATTTTCCGACCGCTCTATGATGCTTAACCTGTATTGATAAACTCGAATAGAGCGAAAAGAACCGTCGCATAGAAAAAAATACCCCTCGTCCGTTTCAAGAGGCAGTATGCCCACAGGGGTAATAGTCATGTGGTGTTCTATAAATTCATATAAATCGGTACCGCCCGATATGGCAGACTTCATTTTTTGGCTGGCATAGTGCGTGATTTGTTCTATCTCGGACATGAGTTCGTCGTCCGCAATCATCTCTTCATATACTAGTTCCAGTTTTTGCAGTTGAATGCCAGTCAGTTTGCGGGGAAAACGGTCCTGCATCAGGCGCTTCGTCTGTTTGAACGTGAGCAGGTTGTTGTAGTGAAAAATGACGTCGGAGAGTTGGGGGTACAGCTTCTTCTCGTTGAAGCAAGCGTTCACCCGTTGGAGGTACGCCAAGAGCGTGTATTTTTTGGATTCAAAGTCAATGTTCCCTTCGATGAACCAAGTTTCCGATAATGTGCTCATAATGATTGACGATTAGTGTAGAAAACTTTTCAAAAATGACGGAATCAAAAGCAAAAATGGCGAGAATGAAGCAATCAGCAAAATATGTGCAACCAATTTGTTGCCAAATTTGAGCGCGGCGAAAGTCATTTTGACCGCCCTGCCAATGTCAACCTGACAAGAACGATGACACGCGGCTGAAAAAATGGCAGAAAAAATGGCATGGCACGAAGTCTGATGAAGGCGGGTGTCCGCAGATAATTTGGTTTTGCGGCGTTCAAATTTGTCTCACCAAAACAAAAATAACTTTTCGAATTATGAAACCAATCGCAGACCGTGTTCTTATCAAGCCTGCGCCCGCTGACGAAAAAACGAAAGGCGGCATTATCATCCCCGACACTGCCAAAGAAAAACCACAGCGCGGCGAAGTCGTCGCGGTAGGCCCCGGCAAAGACGGCAATCTCATGACCGTCAACGTGGGCGACATCGTTCTCTATGGCAAATACTCTGGTCAAGAAATCAATTTCGAGGGGCAAGACTACCTCATCATGCGTGAAGACGACATTCTCGTCATCATTTAAGGAATTGATGAAGGTCGCTCAAAGTTGATATTCTATCAACCGCACAAACCCTCATCACCTCTCCAAATCAACTAATCAACATTTCCACACATCAACATTTAAAGATTATGTCTGCAAAGCAAATCTCCTTCAATACCGACGCCCGCGAAAAACTCAAAGAAGGCGTTGATGCGCTCGCCAATGCTGTCAAAGTGACCCTTGGCCCCAAAGGTCGCAACGTGGTGATTCAAAAATCTTTTGGCGCTCCCGCCATCACCAAAGACGGTGTCACTGTTGCCAAAGAAATCGAACTGGAAGACGCGGTAGCCAACATGGGTGCCCAGATGGTGAAAGAAGTGGCCAGCAAAACCGCCGATGCGGCTGGCGATGGCACCACTACCGCCACCGTGCTCGCTCAAGCCATGGTGACCGCCGGCCTGAAAAACGTGGCTGCCGGCTCGAATCCCATGGATTTGAAGCGCGGCATTGACAAGGCCGTCAAAACAGTGGTAGAAGACCTGAAGAAACAGACCGAGACGATTGGCGACGATTTCGACAAAATCCAGCAAGTAGCCGCCATTTCTGCCAACAATGACGAGGAAATCGGCAAACTCATCGCCAGTGCCATGAAGCGTGTTTCCAAAGATGGTGTCATCACGGTAGAGGAAGCCAAAGGCACCGAAACTTATATGGACGTGGTGGAAGGTATGCAATTCGACCGCGGCTACCTCAGCCCCTACTTCATCACCGATGCCGAAAAGATGGTGGCAGATTACGAAAACCCGTATTTGCTCATCACCGATAAGAAAATCAGCAATATGCAGGACCTCGTGCCAGTTTTGGAAAAGAGCCTGCAAACGGGCCGCCCGCTCCTCATCATCGCCGAAGATGTTGATAGCCAAGCACTGGGCGTGCTGGTTGTCAACCGCCTCCGCGCCGGCCTCAAGGTAGTGGCCGTGAAAGCACCCGGCTTCGGCGACCGTCGCAAAGCCATGCTCGAAGACATCGCCATCCTTACCGGCGGCACTGTCATCAGCGAAGAGCAAGGCTACAAACTCGAAAACGCTGGCCTCGAACACCTCGGCCAATGCGAGCGCATCACCGTTGACAAAGACAACACTACCATCGTCGGCGGCAAAGGCAAGAGCGATGACATCAAGGCTCGCGTGAATCAAATCAAGCAACAAATCGAATCCACTACCAGCGACTACGACCGCGAGAAACTGCAAGAGCGCCTGGCGAAACTGTCGGGCGGCGTGGCCGTGCTCTACGTCGGCGCTGCTACCGAAGTGGAGATGAAAGAGAAAAAAGACCGCGTGGACGACGCTTTGCACGCAACCCGTGCCGCCATCGAAGAGGGTATCGTTCCCGGTGGTGGCGTGGCGCTGGTGCGCAGCCTCGGCAGCCTCAGCAGCCTGAAAGGCGTGAACGAGGATGAAAACTTCGGTATCCAAATCGTGCGCAAATCGCTCGAAGCCCCCATCCGCATCATCGCCGAAAATGCAGGCATTGACGGTTCGGTGGTGTTCCACAAAGTGGCCGATGAAAAAGGCGCTTTCGGCTACAACGCTCGCACCGACAAATACGAAGACCTGAAAAAAGCGGGTATCATTGACCCGACGAAAGTGACTCGTATCGCCCTTGAAAATGCCGCTTCCATCGCTGGCCTCGTGCTCACGACGGAATGCGTCATCAACGAGAAGCCGGAGAAAAAAGCAGCGGCACACAGCCATCCGGGCATGGGCGGCATGGACATGATGTAATTAGAAGACCAATTATTTTGGGAAATACCGCAGGGGGGGTGCCGTGAGGCACCCCCTTTTTTATGCAGTGACTGGTTGGATTGGTGAAAAAGCCCCAACGGGGCGAAATGTCGGTAGAGCCTTGATTTGATTGGGTTGTTAAAGCATCAAAAACAATCTTGTCAATCTTTCTTGTCAAAAAAAACATCAACAAACCTGTCGCATAATTGGAAACGCAAGCGCCATCTTTACTGCTTCGTCAGTGTCCACTCAAACAAGTAGGTGCCCGAACCGTATTCCAACTCAAGGCCATCCCCTTTTAGTGAAGCGGTTTTCAGCCCCAATGAAAAACCCAGTGGCACACCGTTTTCACGAACCTCCTTGTTATCAGCACGGGGCAGGCGAATAGTCGCGGTGGAGTTCGGGGGTATAGTGACGCGGAGGGCGACTTTGTCGCCAGAGCGTTCCCAACCTGAAGCAATTTCCCCATAACTGCTTTGGTAAGAGGCTTTCGCATAGGATAGTTTGTCGGTCAGTAGCGGCTCTATCGCGATGTGCTTGTAACCCGGCTCGCCCAATCGCAGCCCTGCGGCGGCTTGATACATCCAATCTCCAATGGCTCCATAAGCATAGTGATTAAATGAGTTCATGCCCGGTGTCTGGAAAGTAGAGTCTGGTTTTTGACCATCCCACCGTTCCCAAATCGTGGTGGCCCCCATCTTCACCGGATAGAGCCATGAAGGATAAGACTCTTGCAGCAACAAATCGTATGCGAGCTCCGCTTCCCCATTTTCCGATAGCACATGACAGAGATAAGGCGTGCCGAGAAAACCCGTCGAGAGGTGTTTTTTCTTTTGCAAAATATCATTTTTGAGATATTGCAAAGCAGCGGCGCGAAGCGTGTCGGGCATTAAGCCAAAATGCAGGGCCAACACATAGGAGGTCTGTGAGGCCGAGGAAATGGTGCGCCCAGCAGGCGTGATGAACTCATGCGCAAAGACTTTTTTGATTTTCTCAAATAATGCTTTGTAGGCGGCGGCATCTTCGTTTTTGCCCAATACCGCTGCAGCACGACTCACCAATTCAGCACTATGCGCAAAAAAAGCCGTGGAAATAAAGTCGTGGTTGGTGTGCGCATCTGGCTGGACGTGGTAATCCAAATGGTCGGGCGAGGGATGGTAAAAGAGCCAGTCGCCAAAAACACTGCCTCCTTTCCACACAAGCGATTCGCCTGATTTTTCATGGATGTAATCTACATATCCCTTCATGCTCGCATACTGGTGTTCAAGCAGTTGTTTGTCGCCATACACTTCATACATCACCCACGGGATAATGACCGCCGCATCGCCCCACCCTGCAGACACGCCCACATTCATCGAATCGGGTCGGTTCAACACGTCAGGAATCACGAAAGGAACAGCGCCGCTGGGTCGCTGTTCGGCGGCCAGGTCTTGTAGCCATTTGGCAAAGAACGCCGACACATCCATGTTGAAGGCAGCCGTGCGAGCAAACACTTGGGCATCGCCCGTCCAGCCCATCCGCTCGTCGCGTTGGGGGCAATCGGTTGGGATGTCCACAAAATTGCCCTTCTGACCCCACAAAATGTTGCGTTGCAACTGGTTGACCAACGGGTGCGAGCACTCAAACGTCCCGGTCGGTGTCATATCCGAGTGAACGACGATGCCAAGCAAATCACCCGTGCTCAATTGGCCGGGGAACCCCTCGATAGCCACATAGCGGAAGCCCATGAAAGTGAAACACGGCTCATACACCTCGCCATCCTTGTCGCCGCGCAAGGTGTAGCGGAGTCGTTGTTTGGCCGAGCGCAGATTGTCTGTGTAAAAATTGCCGTTTTTGTCGAGCACTTCCGCGTGGCGAAGCGTGACGGTGGTGCCTTTTTTGCCCTTCATTTTAAGGCGTACCCAGCCCACCATATTCTGTCCCATATCGGCCACGAGCTCGCCTTTTGGGGTGATGAAAAAGCGAACAGGCAAGATTTCTTGTATCCTTCGAACAGGTACGCTGTTCGCAGCCACCAACGTTGTGTTGGGTGGTTTGGCAGTCGTCACGTTGCGCCAACGGCTGTCGTCGAAAGAGGCAGTGTTCCAGCCGGGCATTTCTCGTCGCGCGTCGTAGTCCTCGCCATAATATATTTCATTGGCGCGCACGGGGCCTTCGTTGCTGCATTTCCAAGAGCCGTCGGTCGCAACCCATTCCTCGGAGCCGTCCGCATAGCGTATATGGATTTGACACAGAAAGGCCAGTTTTTTCCCATAAAACGCCCAGTTTTCTTCCCAGCCCAAGCCACTACGCCACCAACCTTCGCCAAGCATGGCACCCACGCCATTTTGTCCTTCTTGGAGCAGGTTGGTCACGTCAAAAGTCTGATATTGAAGACGTTTGTAGTAAGTAGTCCAGCCGGGTGTGAGCACTTCGTCGCCGACTTTTTGGCCGTTCAGATACAGTTCGTATATGCCTTGCGCTGTCGCGTATGCGCGAGCGGAAGCTATTTTCTTGTTGAGCGAAAACCCCTTTCGGAGCATCCAAGCGGGCGAATATCGCGGCGGCTGAGCCTCTTGCTCCGGTTCTATCCAAGAGGCTTTCCAATCAGCAGGCGAGAACAGCGCCGTTTCCCAAAATGCAGCGGCGCTCCAAGCGGATTCTTGCCCTTTTTCGTCCCACACTTTCACGCGCCACCAGTAGCGTGTGCCGGATTTTAAAGCCGCGCCTTTGTATGGCTGCAATATCGAGCCGTCCGAGTCTATCCTGTCGGAATCCCAAACAAGGTTTTTTGTTGAAAAATCAGTTTTGGTGGCGACTTGTATGTGGTAGGCACCTTGGCGCCAACCGCGCTGTTCAGTTTGAATTTTCCAACTGAAACGAGGTTGTTTGGTATCCAACCCGATGGGGTTGACGCGGTGCTCACAGGTGAGGCTTCCGACGTGCGCATCCTGAGCGGAAAGGCCGAATAGGCCAAAGCAACAGAGCAAGGGGGTGAACATTTTCTTCATGGCGGCAGGCAAGGTTGTTCAAAATTTTTTCGGTTTCTTTCTTTGATTGACTGGTGGTCTTTAGGGAGGTCTTTGGCAGGATGAACAGAATTTTGAAAATGAGAAAACCAACTCAATATGGAAGGGCTGCGTTCCGAAACATATTCCGGAGGGGCATTCCCTGCCTAAGGGGTGCAAAATCCATAGGTACATATTGGCTAATTGGGGAAATGAGCACCTTTTTTGTTGTTCACCTGTGTCAGCACGAGGGTTTCGAAGGGCATAAGTTCGATTCGTTCAGCATCTCGTGTCAGTGTCTGTGGCTTTGATGTCAAGTTGCAGTATGCGCAGAAGTGTGCGCCGCCGTTTTCAAAGTAAATTTGAAACACATCTTTTTGGGCTTCAATGACTTGTGTGGCGCGGCTGCCACGCCAATCGAGCACTGCCTCCAATTCGGCTATTTGTTCCGGCGCAAAACGCTCGATTTTATCCCCGCTAAAAAGCAAACTGCCGAGCAACGCATGGATGGTGAGCGAGGTGTATTGTAGTTCCATCACGCGTTTGGATTGCCCGGCTTCTAAGGAAAACACGTCAAGCACATTGTGAAAAGCGCGACCGACCAAAGGCCAATGACCGAGAGAGGAGCGAAGAGAGGTCTGTGTGTCCGCCCGGTTGCGCAGGCCTAAAAGAGCTTGCAAGCGATTTTTCCATCCCTGATGCGCCTCGCCCCCCAAACGACAATAGTCAACCAACCCAAACACGGCACCCAAAGGCACGCCGCAGGCAATGCTCTTTTTGCTGCCGGCCAATTTTTTCAAAAACTCCATCGCCTCGTGCATCACTTGCCCGCGCGTCTTGCCCGACGGTGGAGCCGCGCACGCCGCAAACAAATAATCAAGTCGAATCACCTCGAACCCCCATTGTTCCAGCACCTGATGAAACACGCCGCCCAAATGGTTGCGTACCTCGTTGTTGTAAAAATCCAGCGCGTGATACCCCCCCCCATATTTGCGAGACCAGCCAATCTTGAGGGGAGCGCCTTTGGCATTTTTTAGGAGCCAGTTGGGATGTTTTTTTGAAAGACTCGAATTTTTTGACACTGCAAATGGGGCCAGCCACAGACAGGGAACCATCCCTTTTTCCTTGATTTTTTGGGCTACAAGTCCCATGCCGTTCGGAAATCGCTCGTTCGAGGAAAGCCAGTCGCCCACGTCGGTTTGCCAACCTTCCCCTATTTGAAATATCCGAAACGGCAAAGCGCTACCAGCCACATTATCAAGGCTTTGAAACACATCTTTTTCGGCAATCTTTTTCGCGCCGATTCCGTCGCTCCCCCACCCCAATTGGGCAGGATTGGGAGTAGGCTCGATGCCGAGCAGTGCGAAGTATCGCTCAAAAACTTCCCGTTCGCTGCCCTCCCCTATCCAAAAGTCAAGTGCGGGAAACGAATGGGACAATTGCAAGCCATCCATGTCTTTTCGCACCGTGAAAATACCATTTGGCTGGTCGTAGAGGAATAGAGTGAACCCGGTGTTTTCGTTCAATGAGCCAAAGAACGTTATTGCGGCGTGTCCACCATTTTTTGCTTCTGCTTCAGCGGCATGGCACACAGAAGTGTATGTCCACGAGTGCCAATAGCCGCGTCCTCGCGGAATGTCGGGAATATGTTCATCGCTCTCTTTTCCCGCTCGGATTCTTGCCAGCCAATGTGTGCGCGGGTTTGCCTCGCCAACGCTGAGCCAGCGGCTTTCGCTCCCCGATTGGTAGCCGTTCGCAAAAAAACGAGCATGGGCAGAAAGCGGCCAATCAAACTGAATTTCAAGGCGTTGAATCACGACATCTTGTTTGGGGTGCAGAAACAGTCCCCATCGCGCTCCGCCATTCTCGGCCGTTTGCTGGAAATCGGCATAGATTTCATCAAACGAATTGGCTCGCCCGGGCAGGAGCGTGTAGGTCTTGTCGTTAAGTTTCAGAACGGCTTGACGGAAGTGCATGGCGCATCGAATTGAGCGGGCAAGTTAGCGAATTGTCACTGCCTAATTTCCTCTCCTGTCATGCCCAAAAGCCCCATCATCCAGGCATATTCCAGTGCCCGTTCCTCCAAGCGTTTGAATCGCCCCGACGAGCCGCCGTGCGAGCCGGTCATATTGGTTTTGAAAAGTAAGACATTGTTGTCGGTCTTCAAATCCCGCAAGCGAGCGACATATTTGGCGGGTTCAAAATACTGTACCTGCGAATCGGCAAACGATGTGAGAATCAGCAGGTTGGGATAGTTTGCTTTCTTTAGGTTGTCATAGGGCGAGTAGGACAGCATATACTCATATTGCTCCTTGATGTTGGGGTTGCCCCATTCCGTGTATTCGCCAGTGGTCAACGGAATGCTCTCGTCGCTCATAGTGGTCACGACATCCACAAACGGCACGCCGGAGATGATGCCTTTGAACAAGTCTGGGCGCAGATTCGCCACAGCGCCCATGAGCAAGCCGCCCGCCGAGCGTCCTTCGGCAAAAAGCCTGTCGGACGAAGTGTATTTTTCTTTCGCCAGATGCTCGGCGCAGTCAATGAAGTCCGTGAAAGTGTTCATTTTGTTGAACATCTTACCGTTTTCGTACCATTGGTAGCCCATTTCCATGCCTCCGCGTATGTGGGCAATCGCGACCACAAAGCCTCTGTCCACAAGGCTGATTTTGTCGCGGTTGAAGTAAGGGTCATAAGAATATCCGTAGCTGCCATAGCCTGTGAGGTGGCATGGTGCGGAGCCGTCGCGTTTGAAGCCTTTTTTGTAGAGAATAGAAATAGGCACCTTCACCCCGTCGCGGGCGGTGGCCCATACAAACTCCGTTTCGTAGTTGTTGGAGTCAAAACCACCGAGCACAGGCATCACCTTTTTTACCGTCTTAGCGCGGGTTTCCATATCGTAGTCAATCACGGTGGCGGGTGTTTTCATCGAATTGAAGACATAGCGCAGCGTTTGGGTGTCAAATTCGGGGTTGTTTTCCAGCCCACAGCCATAGGTCGGCTCGCCAGTTTCGATGTAGTGGTCAGCCTTGTCGGCCCAACGGACGATGTGAATCTGTCCCAATCCCCCTTTTCGCTCCTCCGTCACGAGATGATTTTTAAACACCGTGAAATCGCTAATCAAAATATCGTCGCGGTGCGGCAACACATCCACCCAATTTTCGCGGCGAGGGTCGCCAACGGGGGCTTCCATGATGCGAAAGTTCTTGGCGTTCCAGTTGGTGCGGATGATGAACTTGTCTGCATGATGTTCGAGCGTGTAGAAAAAATCTCGCTCGCGGGGGCGTACCGATTTGAACTGTCCTGTTGGGTTGTTGGCGTCCAAATAATGCACTTCCACCGTCTGGGTGTAGGCGGAATTGATGAAAAAATACTGTTCCGATTTCGATTTGCCGAGATAGGCATATTGTGTCACGTCTTTTTCCTCGTACATCAACACGTCTTTTTTGTGGTCGGTGCCGAGTTGGTGTCGCCAGATTTTGTCGTTTCGCAAAGTGATTTTGTCTTTGGTGTCGTAGAGAATAGTTTTGGAGTCGTTGGCCCAGTGAAAGACGCCTCCGATGTCAAATGAATCGGCAAGCACTTCACCGTTTTCCAAATTTTTGAAAAAAATCTTGAAAAGGTTGCGCCCCGAATAATCCACCGAATAGGCGATGAGTCGGTTGTCGGGGCTGATTCTCAGGGCACCCACTTGGCAATAGGGTTTGCCTTTTGCGAGCTCGTTCACGTCCACGAGAATTTCCTCTGTGGCTTCCAGCGTTTCTTTTTTTCGACAAAAAACAGGGTACTCTTTGCCTGCTTCGAAGCGGGTGAGATACCAGTAGCCATTTTTAAAATACGGCACTGACGAGTCATCTTCCTTGATGCGGGCTTTTAATTCGGCAAACAATTTTTCACGAAGCCCTTTTACCGGCGAAAGCACTGAATCCGCGTAGCGGTTTTCAGCCTCCAGATACGCTGTCACGGCGGGGTTGTCGCGTTCGTTGAGCCAATAGTATTCGTCAAAGCGCGTGTCACCCCATGGCGTGGTGAGGGTTTTGGGTTTTTGCTCGGGGCGTGGGGCAGTGTATTGTTCTGGTTTAAAAACAGATGGTTGCACAACAATTGAGGTGTTTGAGTTGGAACTGTTTTTTTGTTTGCAGGCACTAAGGAGCATAAGCAGCGCCCATAGCAAAAGAGGGTATTGTTTCATGATAAGTTATTTTAGGGGGTGAAATAACGAGCAAATTATGAAATATGCTTCGCGCCGTCAAGTTTTGGGCGTGACTAAAAGCACAATATGCTCAAAATCAAGAACATCAGTCATGGGCGTTTGACAAATCCTGGCAAATCAAGGCATAAAAAAGGCCGCCCTCCCGGAAGGAGAGCGGCCAAGTTTTTTGGGGCCAAAACCGAGCGGAATCAACGAACGAGGAGAATGGACCTCACATCCGTCTCGTTGTCAGCCTCCACGCGCAGGAAGTATGCACCGGAGGCGATGCCCTCGGCGTTCCAGCGCAGGATGGTCGTACCCTCGAGCACGCCGTTGTGGATGGTAGCCACTTCCTGACCGTAGGCGTTCCACACCACCACGCGCGTGTCGGCGGCAGATTTCATGTTGACCTCGATGTTCAGCACGTCGCTAAAGGGCTGCGGGAAGGCTCGCACCTCAAATGCGCCAACCTTTTTCACGCCCGGCACCACGTTGTCCGACGGGTTGCCGATGAAGCCTTTATCGTCGTCGTCGCAGCCAGCAGAGAAGAAGCTCACCGAGCCTTGGTCGGCCTTGCCAGCCACATCGTCGCGCAGTGCGCCGACGATGATGACGCGGTTGAACACGTCGAGCGAAGTACCGAACTGGTCGTTCTTGTCGCCTTGATAATCAAACAGTTTGGCCACGTTTTCCCAAACGCCGTTGACCTGACGCTGCCACACATAGATGGCGCCGGAGTTGGAGCCTTTGTGGTTGTTGAAGCGTGCGCCAGCCACTGCGTAGTTGCCGTTGACCGCCACCGCGTAGCCCAACTGATGGTGGGCCGCGCCGTCGTCGGCGAGCAGGCGGGACACTTGGCCCCAGTTGTTGAGGCCGCCGTGATTGCGTTCGAAGACGTAGGCTGCGCCAGCGTTCGAGCCGCGCAGGTCGTGGAGCGGAGCGCCTACGATGACATGGTCGCCGCTGATGCTCACGCTGTTGCCGAAGTTGTCGAGGCTCTTGCCGTCGTTGGCCGTCAGTTTCTTCGCTTCGCCCCAAGCGTTCGCGCCGCCTTGGTCTTTGTGGAAGATGTATGCCGCGCCAGCGTTCGTGCCTTTTGCGTCGTCGAGGTGTGCGCCTATGATGGCATAGTCACCGTCAATTTTGAGGCTTGCTCCAAACATATCGCCTGCTTGAAGGCCATTGGCGGTGATTTTGGTCATCTCGCCCCAGTTGTTGGTACCACCAACATGGCGGCCAAAGAGGTAAGCCGCACCAGCGTTCTGGCCCTTCTCGTCGTTCAGGCTTGCGCCCACGAGTATCCGGTCGCCGCTTATGCTGACGGCAGTGCCGAAGTTGTCGCCCGCAAAGCCATCAGATGCCCTGATTTTTGTGACCATGTTCCATACGCCATTGCTGTTTCTCGCAAAAACGTAGGCGGCGCCAGCATCTGTGCCAAGGTCGTCGTCGTTGGGCGCACCCACCACGATGAGGTCGGAGTGGATGGCCACACTTGCGCCAAAGTTGTCGTCGGCCTTCACGCCCGATGGGTCGAGCACGGCGACTTCCTGCCAGTCGTCAGGGCTGACCTCGTTGCTGTAAAGCACATAAGCCATGCCTGAGTTCTGACCTTTGCCATCGGCGTTTTTCGCGCCGACTACTGCATAATTACCATACACGGCTACGCTGTTGCCATAAAGGTCGCCTGCCTTGCCGTTGCTGGCCAATTGCTTGTCCACTTGTTTCCAAGCGTCGTCGTCCTCGTCAATGAAGCCGTCGCAGTCGTCGTCGAGGCCGTTGCAAATCTCTGGGGCTGGGCTGACCACGATGTTGAACATACAGTTGTCCTCGTTGCCAGCCGCGTCGGTGGCTGTTACCATCACCATCGTGGTACCGATGGAGAAGTAGCCGTTGTCGGAGGGTGGCCATTCACTGTAAGTGATGACTACGCCGGGGCAGTTGTCAGTAGCAGTTGCTTCGTATTCCACATAGGCCTGACAGGGCAGGTTCGGGTCGTTTACCGTGTATATGTCCGCTGGGCACACAACGTGCGGCGGCTGGTAGTCAATCACTGTGATGGTCTGCTGGCAAGTGGCATCGTTGCCCGCTCCGTCAACCACGGTCCATGTGACGGTGGTCACACCAACCGGATACACGTTGCCAACAGCATTGTTGGTCACGCTCGCCACGCCGCAATTGTCGGCAGTGACAGGTGTTCCCAAGAAGGTTACGGTGGCAGAGCATTTGTTCCAGTCATTGTTGCGCACGATGTTGGCTGGGCAAGTGATGGACGGGTCTTCGTTGTCAAGCACAATGACGTTGAAGCTGCAAGTTGCCATGTTGCCGGATGCATCGGTGGCTTTGTAGATGACCGTCGTGATGCCCACGTCGAACAGGGCGCCGCTTGCCATGCCGCTCACAAAAGTGACCACCACGCCCGGGCAGTTGTCGGAAGCCGTGATTTTTGGCCAAGTGACGACCGCGCCGCATACGCCAGGGTCATTAGACACCGTAATGTTGCCGGGGCAATTGTTGAACACGGGCGGCTGTACGTCGTTCACCGTCACGGTGAAGCTACAGGTGGACATATTGCCCGCTGCGTCGGTAGCCTTGAACACGTTGGTGGTAGTGCCTACCGGGAAGAAAGAGCCACTTGGCAAGCCGGCGATTTGCTCAATAGTAACACCCGGGCAGTTGTCGCTGAATGTCGGAGTCGCGTAGGTCACGATTGCCCCACACTGATTGGGGTCGTTGTTGCGAACGATGTTAGCCGGGCATGTGATGGTAGGCGGCTGTACGTCGTTCACCGTCACGGTGAAGCTACAGGTCGCGGAGTTGCCGGAAGCATCGGTGACGCGCCAGACATTGGTGGTGGTTCCCACTGGGAAGAAGGAGCCGCTCGGAAGGCCGCTCACCAGCACGATGCTGGCACCTGGGCAGTTGTCACTGAACGTCGGGGCGGGGTAGTTCACGATGGCACCGCACTGGTTCAGGGTGTTGCCCACCACGATGTTGGCCGGGCAAGTGATGACAGGCAACTCGTTGTCTTCCACTGTGATGCTGAAGCTGCAAGTGGTCACGTTCCCTGCGTCGTCGGTGGACGAGTAAGAGATGACCGACACACCTTTCGGGAAAGCAGAGCCGTTTGGCAGACCTCCGGTTTGCGCCAGGGTCGGGTCGCCGCAGTTGTCGTGTGTCGTCGGGGTTGACCAATTGACTACTGCGGAGCAGAGGCCTGGGTCGGTGTCAACAACGATGTCAAATGGGCAAGAGAGATACGGCGGGTCGTTGTCCACCACCGTGATGGTGAAGGTGCAGTATGCCGTGTTGCCAGATGCATCAGTGGCTTGGAATCCAACCACGTTCACGCCAAGCGGGAAGGCCGAGCCGGCGGGAAGAC
Organism: Saprospiraceae bacterium; assembly: GCA_026129545.1. NCBI lineage: Bacteria > Pseudomonadati > Bacteroidota > Saprospiria > Saprospirales > Saprospiraceae > Saprospiraceae bacterium. Next base: position 1,186,050 of record JAHCHX010000001.1, on the reverse strand, counting down.
CTAGATTCTGCTCAGGGTTTGCGGAGCCGGAGCAGTTGTCTGGAGCAACAGCACACATGAACATCACAACTGCTGTGCAGGTGTTCGGGTCGGTGTCAACCACGATGTTGTCCGGGCAGGTCAGGACGGGCGGCGTGACATCCACAGCGTATGCTTCCATGACGCAAGATGCCGTAAGACCGGGGCCATCTGACACAGTAAGGGTGACTAGTGTTTGGCCAAAACCAACCTCCGTGCCGGGAGCAGGGCTTTGCGTCACGATGAAACCGCCACAGTTGTCGCTTGCATTTGCAAGGTCAGTGAAATCTGGAAGGGGTGTTTGGCAATCATCATCCGCATCAAAATACTGGGCCCCGGGGCAAGAAATCGTAGGTGGAATGTCGTCGTCGGCAGTTGTTTGGAACGAGCAAGTCGTTGCATTGCCTGCGTTGTCAGTCACGGTCATAACAATGGTCAAAAAACCTGCGCTCACGCCACCCGGAGGAGGGTCTTGCGTGACGATTGGGTTGGGGTCGCAGTTGTCGCTTGCTACCACCAGGCCAGTATAATCTGCCGTGATAGCCTCGCAATTATCATCCGTTGAAACAGAAACATCCGGTGGGCAAACTGAAATAACGGGTGCATCGTCGTCGGAAACAACAACGTTGAATGAGCAATTGGCGCTATTCCCCGAGTCATCCTGTGCGCTGAAGCTAACAGTAGTGGTGCCCAATGGGAAGACAGAACCACTTGCTGGGCCGCTAGTCTGTGTGATTTGCACGTTGTTATCGCAGTTGTCCGTGGCAGTCACATTGAATGTGGCAATGCCATCGCAAGAAGAGCTCGAAGTACCCACTTCCACTACCGAAGGGCAGTTGATGGTCGGTGCGGAATCGTCTTGCAGGAACACATTGATAGAGCACTGGGCAGAGTTTCCAGCAAGGTCAGTCACCGTGAACGTGACTATCGTATTGCTCGAAATGGTCGTGCCTGCTATCGGGCTTTGCGTCACATTGGCGGCACCTGGGCAGTTGTCCATATAGGTGACGTTGCCAGTATAATTACCTAAAGTGGCTTGGCAGTTTGCGTTCGCAAACAGCGTTTGGTCGCTGCCACAATTCGTGATGACGGGTGCTTGGCCGTCCGCCTTGGAGAAAGACCATTCTGGGCAGCCAGTAGCTTCGCCCGCGTCGTTTTTCGGCACTATTTTCCAGTAGTATGTGCCCAAACCCAGCGTACCTGCATTATATGTAGTGCCTGCCGTGTTTGCTACCAAAGGCGGATTGGGCGAATTGCCGAAATACACATCGTAGCTCGTTGCATTAGGAGCTACAGGCCAAGAGAGCGTGGTGGCACCGGGGCAATCCGAGCTGCCATTCGCTGGCGAGTTAGGCCCTGCAAGGCAGGAAGGCGGCGCCACAATGTTCACTAGGTAATCCTCTGCTTCGCCGAAGCTATGGCTGGTACAAGGGCCGAATACACTAGTGTTGAACACCACACGCACTCGCATGCGCGTCTGACCAGTCAGGGCACCAGCAGGCACCGTGATATTACCGTTGATGGTAACGCCATTGCCCGAACCAATATAGGTATCCTCCCCGGCATCGAAGAAGTCGCCATCTTGGTTGAAGTCAATGAAGATTCTGACGTGTTCGGTGCCACCCGGGCCTACCAATACACTGATGGGATAGGTCTGCCCGATTGCGAGGTTGGGAATCGGCAATCCAGAAAGGTATTGCGTGTAGCCCAACGCGCTCCCGTTGGTGCAACCTGAGTTGCCCACTGCGGGATTTACCAATGCGCCAAAAGTAACTTTGTCAATACGGTCGCTGGAGCCGCACCCGGAGGTATAAATCGGTGTGCAGTAGCATTGTGTGGGCAATGCCATGTCAATAAACAAATCCGTAGAGTTGGCCGACAATCCACTATTGGTGCAAGTTACCACACAATGATACCAAGTAGCCGTTGTCTGATTTATTGTCAACGTGGAAGAAGTGGCACCCCCGATATTGGAGAAGTTCACTCCATCGGAGGACGACTGCCATTGGTAGGTGATGCCCAAGCCTTGCGTGTTGCCGCTTAAGCTAAGGGTAAAGTTCACGCCCGAACAAGCAGGATTGGCAGAAGACTGCGTTACACCGCCATCTGGTGTGCCAGCGCACTGAGCAGGTGGCGTGAAAGTATACATCCTGCCAACACCGGGCCATGCAGTGTTGGCGTTGTTCGCAGTTACGGTGCTAGTCGTGTGTGTTGTGGTGGTTATGCTGTGAAAATTGGTTGCAGTAGTGCCGTTGATACCTACTGATGCCGAGGCAGTCGCGCCACCAACGTTTTCAAAACGGAACTCAATTACGTTAGTCGTTTCGTACAACCAAGCTTGCATAGTACTGTTTGCAGCACCGACAGTGTTTCGTGGGATAGTCACAAACCACTGAATCTTCAACACCCTGTTCGGAGCACTACCAGTGACCACATAAGAAACGCTGCCTGTGGTGCCAGTAGCCAAGTCGTCCCAAAACGGGAAGAGTTTGGGGATGTTTGTGGTGCTTACAATACTATTTGTAAATTGGGAAACGGCAGCTGGCGCTCCCAGTTTGATGAAACCATCCGGTGAAACTGAAAATTGGGTGTAGGTAGTCGTTTCATAAACGAAGTTAAACCCAATGTCCAACAATCCAGATGGCGTGTCGTCCACATTTGGACCTACTGCTACCGCAGCGCCAGCCATGGGGTCAAGTGTTGCCCCCGTTGACGTGGTGAACACATAAGTATTTGCTGTTTGGGCATTCAAACAGACAAACGCCGTTGCCAACAGCAAAAACGAAAGAAGCGTTAGCCTTCGCCTCACCGTTGAATGAAGATTTGTCAAACTCCTCATAAGTGAAAAAGATTTTGGTAAAAGATTGAAAAGGTTAAATGAATGCCGAAGCACATTAATACAAACAAAACAACCATTGCCCCCCGCTCCCTCAAAGAGGAGGTTGGAAGGGAGCGAATCGGAAGAACCCAACTTGAATGTGTAATCGGCAAAAAGCGCATTAGCGCACATCGCGCATGGGCATTTGCCCAAGCCAACAAGATGTGCGAATCGGCCTCAATAGGATATGATAATGCTCATGGATGCAGCACGGTGCTGCCAAAGGGATAAGGAGGGCAAAAGATTAAGCGGAGAGAAAAAAGTTTCTCAAAAGTAGAGCCGCTTGTCGACCTTCCAAACGAAAATCGAAGATTTGTCAAACAGGTGACGTATATCGCTCGGTTTGCTCTGCCGTTAGCAATGTCCTCGCAAATTATCAGGTAAGGAAACTTTAAAAATCTCCAATCTTCGTACCTTCGCGCACCTTTTCAACGGTGAACGGTTCAGGGCGGACGGTTGATGAATGTGACACTCAAACGCTCAAATTTCCCAACTCTCAACGACCCGTTCACCGCCAATCGTCCGCCGCCAAACGCAAGAGATGCAAGATTCGAGAATCATTTCCATCAACATCGAAGAAGAACTCAAAGTCGCGTACATTGACTATTCCATGTCCGTGATTGTCAGCCGCGCCCTGCCCGATGTGCGCGACGGCCTCAAGCCCGTGCATCGCCGCGTTCTTTACGGCATGCTGGACCTAGGGCTTAGCTACAATAAGCCTTACAAAAAATCCGCCCGTATCGTCGGTGAAGTGCTTGGCAAATATCACCCACACGGCGACGGCTCCGTGTACGACACGATGGTGCGTATGGCACAGGAGTGGAGCCTTCGTTATCCACTCGTTGATGGGCAAGGCAACTTTGGCTCTATGGACGGCGACTCCCCGGCAGCCATGCGTTACACGGAAGCCCGCCTCCGCCGCGTAGCCGATGAAATCGTGGGCGACATTGACAAAGAAACCGTTGATTTTCAACTCAACTTCGACGACTCGCTCGAAGAGCCGAGCGTCATGCCCACCAAATTCCCCAATCTGCTCGTCAACGGGGCATCGGGCATCGCGGTAGGCATGGCCACCAACATGATGCCCCACAATCTTACCGAAGTGTGCGATGCCATCATTGCGGCAGTGGACAATCCTGATATTGATGTCGAAGAATTGATGCACTATGTGAAGGCCCCCGACTTCCCCACAGGTGGCATTATATATGGCCTCAGCGGAGTGAAAGAAGGCTATCGCACGGGGCGCGGACGCGTGGTCGTGCGTGCCAAAACCGAAATTGAAGTGGACGACAAGGGGCGAGAAAGCATCATCGTGACTGAGGTGCCATATCAAGTTAACAAGGCACTGTTGCTCGCCAAAATCGCGGAATTGGTCAATGAGAAAAAGATTCTCGGCATTTCTGATGCTTACGACACTTCCAACCGAGAGGGAGTGCGCATGGTCATCGAAATCAAACGCGACGCGGCGGCCAACGTGGTGCTTAGCCAGCTCTTCAAATTGACCCCGCTCCAAACCTCTTACGGCATCAACAATATCGCTTTGGTGAACGGGCGGCCTCGAACCCTGAACTTGAAGGAGCAGATTGACGAGTTCATCAAATTCCGCCTTGACGTCATTATCCGCCGCACCCAATACGAGCTCCGCAAAGCAGAGGAGCGCGCCCATATCCTCGAAGGGTTGCTCATCGCACTCGACCATCTGGATGAAGTCATTGCGCTCATTCGCGCCTCCAAAGATGCAGATGAAGCCCGCGAAGGGCTGATGGCTCAATTCGGCCTCACCGAAATACAGGCCAAAGCGATCCTTGCCATGCGTCTTCAGCAGCTCACGGGATTGGAGCGCGACAAAGTGAAGCTGGAATATGAAGAATTGATGAAAAAAATCGCCGAGCTGAAAGCAATTCTGGCCGATGAAGGTTTGCGGCGCGGCATCATCAAATCCGAAACGTTGGAAATCAGAGAGCGTTTCGGCGACGAACGGCGCACCGCCATCGAGATAGACGAGGCAGAAATCAACATGGAGGATTTGATTGAGGACGAGGAGGTTGTGATTACCATTAGCCACGCAGGCTACATCAAGCGGACACCTATTTCAGAATATCGCGCCCAAGGCCGAGGGGGACGTGGCGCTCAAGGCGTTCGCACCCGCGACGAGGATTTTGTGGAACACATGTTCACCGCCACCAATCACAACACCCTGCTGCTTTTCACAGAAAGTGGCCGCTGTTTTTGGCTAAAGGTGTACGAAATCCCGGAAGGCACAAGAGTGGGCCAAGGCCGCGTGATTCAGAACCTGCTGAACATCCCCAAAGAGGATAAAATTCGTGCTTTCATCATAGTGAAAAAACTCGACGACGAGGCGTTTATCAACAATCACTACATCGTGTTTTGCACCAAGCGCGGTCAAATCAAAAAAACCCTTTTGGAAGCATATTCCAGACCCCGACAAGGCGGCATCAATGCTATTGAAATCAATGAAGGCGACGCGCTGATTGAGGCCAAGCTGACCAACGGCAAGAACGAGATTATCCTCGCCGTGCAAAGCGGCAAAGCCATCCGCTTCAACGAGCAAGACGTGCGCCCAATGGGACGCACCGCTGCCGGGGTGCGCGGCATTTCGGTATCGAACGACGACGTGGTGGTAGGCATGGTCTGCATTGACCCTGCCGATGCCGCCTCCACCATTCTGGTCGTCTCCGAAAAAGGCATGGGCAAACGCTCGGCATTGGATGAGTACCGCACGCAAGGGCGCGGAGGAAAGGGTATCAAAACGATGAACGTGACCAGCAAAACAGGCCACCTCGTTGCCATCAAAACCGTGACCGATTCTGATGACCTGATGATTACGACCACATCAGGTGTCACCATCCGTACAGCTGCTGACGAATTGCGCGTGATGGGTCGCGCCACACAAGGCGTGAAACTCATCCGCCTCGACGAGGGCGACGACATTGCCGACGTGGCGGTAGTGGCATCGGCAGAAGTGGAAAACAGCAATGGCCAAGAATCCCCCTCCGAAGAATGAGTTAATCGTCTTTAACCCAGCGATTCTCGCTTTGTCGGGTTCTGAGGTGTCATCCCGGAAGCATGGAGAGGTGACACCTCAAAAACAGGCCGAGGTGTCACCTTTTTCGTTCCTCAAAAGATGACACCTCTTTACAAATCGAGAACGGCTATCTTTAACCACCCGTTTAAAATCTTTTATCCCTAAACCCGTCTTTACAAAACGATTTTTCAAAACTTAATTTTTGTTGAAAACGATGAAAAAAGTCCTTTTCTCACTATCATGCCTGTTGCTGCTTCATGGTATCGCCCAAGCACAGGACGACGGCGGAAAACTCGCCAAACAAGCAAGCAAAGCCCTCACCACTTACAACATTGACCCAAACACCAATGCTGCCAAGTTGGAGGAGGCCAAACAAAAAATTGACCAAGCACTACAAACGCCCGAAGGCCAAGCACAAGCCTCGGCATGGCTCACCAAAGGAGACGTGTACAACACCATGCTCCAGCGCGACATGGCTCGGCGCATGGTTGACCCCAATGCCCCCCTCAGTGGCGACAACGATGCCTTGGAGGCATTCATGGGCTACAAAAACGCCTTCAACAACCCGACCGCCAAAAAATATGAAAAGAGCGATGCGGTGAAAGGCCTCGGCCAAGTGGAAGGCCACCTTATCAATATCGGCGTGTCAAAGTATGAAGCGGGCCAATTCGACAAAGCATTCGCATCGTTCGAGGCATCACTTCAAGCACATGAGATACTCAAAGCAAGCAGCCAAAAAAGCGTGCTTGACGACCCCGACCAGTACGAAAACATGGTTTACACCACCGCGCTCGCGGCACAGCAAGCCAAGCGCAACGAGGACGCATTGAAATACTACAACAGCCTGTACGCCAAAGGAAAGGCCAAGCCAGCGGTTTATGATGGCATATACACCCTCAAACTTGAGATGGGCGACGAGGATGGCGCCCAGAAAATACTCACCGAAGGCCGCACCAAATATCCAGAAGACACCGGGCTGCTCTTTTCCGAAATCAACGCATATCTGAAAAAAGGCAAGCTCGACGAATTGACAGGCAGCCTTAAACAAGCCATCGAAAAAGAGCCGAGCAACATCGGCCTCTACGTCACGCTTGGCAACGTGTACGACAATCTCTACCAAACGATGTCGAAGGAGAAAAACACGGCCAAGGCCAATGAGTACTTCGAAGAAGCAAAAACTTACTACACGCAGGCTACAGAAAAAGACCCAAAAAACGTGGATGCTGTCTATTCGCTTGGGGCACTCTACTACAACAAAGCAGCCGTGCGCACGCAAGAGATGAACGCAATGCCGGAGGACTATTCCACCGCAGGCCTGAAAAAACTGCAAGCCGCACGCGACGAGGTCATGTCCTTGTTCGACCAGTCGCTCCCCTACTTTCAAAAAGCGGAAAGCCTCGACCCGAACGATATGAACACCCTCATTGCATTGAACGAAATCTACGCCCGCAAGGAGGATGAACTCTCTCTTGAGTTCAAAAAACGCCTTGAAACCGTCAGAAACGGCGGGAAAAACGCCTCCTCCTATTTCAAAAAGTAAATAAACCGCTTCTTCCACCACAAGCGCGAGCTGCTCTGATTTTCAGCGTGGCTCGCGCTTTTTTTTGTTCCTTTTTTGACAAAAACAGACCAAAACAATAGAAATGCGTCTTAAGGCACTTGTTTTTTTCTAATTTCGCAATACACCAACCGTCAACGCACATGAAACACCTTTTACCGCTTTCCGCTTTCATTGCTCTTTTTATTCCAACAACGGCTTCCTCTCAACTGCCCTTTGGTTTTGTGCAATACAAAATCGCGGATGAATTGAACCCCACAGACATGGCCATAGCGCCGAATGGGCTGGTTTTCATCACCGAAAAAAATGGCACGATTAGATTGGTCGAGGATGGAAAGATGCTGCCCGACCCTTTCATGGAGTTGGCTGTGGACGATTACAACGAACGCGGTTTGGGTCACATAACGCTCCACCCGGACTATCCCGATTCTCCATTCGTCTATCTTTATTATACCGTGCCGGGAGGCGCACACAATCGCGTGTCGAGGGTTCGTTCACAGGGCTATTATGTGGTGCCCGGAAGTGAGGAGGTGCTGTATGAGTGCGATGCCAAAGTCAGCTCGGTGCATCATGGTGGCGCTATGGTATTTGGCAATGACGGAAAGCTCTATGTCGCTATTGGAGAAAATGGCTCTATTAACCCACCCAACGACCCCAACAACGATTCAGGCAAAATACTCCGTCTCAACCCCGATGGCTCTATTCCAGATGACAACCCCTTTTATGAAATAGTGGATGGGAAATACAAATCCGTATTTGCCACCGGGCTTCGCAACCCATTTTCCATGGCCGTACAGCCCGAAACTGGTCGCATATTCCTTTGCGATGTGGGAACAGACGTTTGGGAAGAAATCAACGAGGTGCTGGCGGGAAAAGATTATGGTTTCCCCACTGTGGAAGGCAAAAAGGGCGACGCGCCAATGCCGGATAACTATCAAGACCCTCTATATGCTTACCATCATGTGTTTGGCTGTGCGGTAGTAGGTGCTGCATTCTATCCGATAACAGGCGGCGCTTTCCCAGACAAATATAAAGGGCGCTTCTTTTTTGCAGATTATTGTGCAAGTTACATAGGCGTGTTAAATCCATTGACCGGACAACGAGAACAAAATTTACTCACTAATGCAAGCCGCCCTGTTTCTATCCGCATTAGTCCACAAGGCGATTTTTATTATCTGGCGCGTGCTGGCATAGGGGGCGGTTCAGAAGAAGACAATACAGCCAGCAATAATGGAAGCCTGTGGCGAATAGCCTACACAGGCAGCAATGCCCCATTCGTCTATTCGCATCCCAAAGGCGGCCTCTATACGGTAGGTGACACGGTGAGATTCGAGGTGCTTGCGTTAGGACAAAAACCATTGGAATATCAGTGGCAAAAAAACGGGAAACCCCTGTTTGGCGAAGTCTCCAATACGCTGGTTCTTGAAAACGTGCAATTGCAAGACAGCGCAGCCGCATATCGTTGCATTGTCAGCAATAGTATTAGCAGCGACACATCGGCAGCAGCCCTTCTGCGCGTCACCACCAACACGCGCCCCTTCCCGGTTATCACCTTGCCCGAATCCAAATTCCTGTACCGCGCCGGCGAAGAAATCCCATTCTCAGGCTATGCCGACGACGCGGAAGAAGGCATCCTTTCCCCCACTGCGCTGACGTGGAAAATTGACTTCCACCATGACAACCACACTCACCCAGCCATTCAGCCCACCAACGGCCTTACAGAAGGCAGCTACATCGTGTCGGACGAGGGCGAACCATCCGACAATGTGTGGTATCGAGTATATTTGACAGCAAAAGATAGCATGGGACTGTCAAACACTATATGGAAAGATGTCCTTCCACATAAATCTGAAATAACCGTCGCAACAGAACCTTCGGATATAGAAGTAAACGTGGATGGCCTGAAAGGACTATCTCCATACACATTTTTGAGCGTGGTGGGAATGCAGCGCAACGCAACAGTACCCGTTATTCAATTTAGAGGCGATTCTATATTGCTTTTCAATCAGTGGCACAATGGAAATAAACACACCTTATTCTCCTTTGTGACCCCGGAAGAAAACGGAACATTGATAGAAGCCGAGTACAAAACATACCGGCGCTCTAATGGTAAAGGCCTCTATGGTGAGTATTTCAAAATAAATGATTACTACGCTGGTTTTGATGGAGAACTTTTGTTAACACGCATAGACACCACTATCTTCTTTGAATGGGGCATCGAATCGCCAGCAACAGGCTATGTGCCGGACGATTTTTTTGCCGTGCGTTGGACGGGCGACATCGTGCCTTTTTTCGACGACACCCTTACCTTCTACGCCTTCACAGATGACGGGGTGCGACTGTGGGTCAATGACTCTTTGCTGATTGACCAATGGACCAACCAGCCGAAAACGGAACACAGCGGCACCATTTTTCTCGAAGGTGGCCACCGCTACCCTGTCCGTATGGAGTATTTTGAAGCAAGCGGGGGCGCTACGGCGCATCTTTCGTGGGGCAGTAGCCGACTGCCGAAGGGTATTGTACCCAAATCACAATTGCATCCACCCAAAGGACAGATTTTCAACAAGATAAGCGGTTTTGTATGGCTCGACTCTCTGCGAAACAACATGGTTGACCCCACAGAGCCATTCTTGGAAAAAGCCGCAGTTGTTCTGTTGCACAAAGCGAACAACGTCGTTGGGGCAGCCACCACCGATGCGCAAGGCCGATTCGAAGTCACCCACCTTCTTTCGGGCGAATACCAACTTTACATATTGCCCCCTCTGAGCAGTCAGATATTGTTGCCTGGCTTCGGGCTGGATGAGGCGGGCTATTCCGACATCTTCACCCTGAAAGAGGGCGAGCACATAGAAAGGAACTTCGCCTTTGTTTTAAAACAAACTTTGCTGCCTGACACCTCCTCTCCACGTTCGTGGGGTATTTCGCCCAACCCCAGCAAGGGAGTTTTTAAATTCAAAAAACACCCTGCGCACGGCGCTTCCGCCATGGACATAAAAGTGTTTAGCCGCAGAGGAAAACTTATTTTGGAAAAACGACTTGGGGCAAACGAATTGGAGGCCATTCTCGACCTAACAGGGGCGAGCAATGGGGTTTACTCCGTCATGGCCGACGGTTACCGAGCGAGAGTAGTGGTTGTGCGTTAGGGCTGCAAAAGCGAGTATAACAGCTGTGTCCCTAAGCCCAAAAAAATCAACCCAATGACTCTGTTTGCATGACGAGCCGCTATCTCCGAGCGCTGCACCATGAGCTGCCCCAGCCAAGCATACAAAGCCAAAGCCCCAGTGGTGCCCACCGTCACGCCTGTCGAGAACACAAGCGTTGACGTGAGGCTTTCGGTCTCCCACCAACCCGAAACCCTCAAGGAGCCGACGTAAACGAACCAATAGGGCACGGCCAAGAGATTGAAAAGGCTCAATAAAACACCCTTTCCCAGTTGTTTCGCTGCCGAGACTGCCACCGCCACACCGCGTGTTTTGGGATTTTTTGCAATAAAAAGAAAGTAAACCCCCAAGCTGAAAAAAACAGGCGTGGCTGCCCATTTGAACCACCGCTCAGCCGTCGGCTCGCTTAAAAACCAATCCGTTAGCGCCACCGCTGCCCACGCCTGAAAAAATTCCGCGCCTGCCGCCCCCACTGCCAACAACATGGCAGCGAGAAACCCTCGTTCTATTGCGGTTTGCGCCACAGAAAGGCTAATGATACCCGGCGGCAAAGAACCGAGCAAACTCAATATAATGCCTGCTGCAAATAAGAACATTTCAGAATTTTGCGGGAAAATAACAGGTTTTTAGGCGCTGCGCGTAAAAGATATTTCAAGCAACACCTATTAAGGCAGCGAGATTATTCTTCAAATGGTCTTATACCTCGCGCCGCCAAGTTTTCAGCATCGTCTAGGGTAACGTTTACTAAACTTTTGAAGTTTAGTAAACGTGATCTCATCCTTCCAACCATGCTGAAAACTTGGCGGCACGAGGTATATCACATCAACTGATGAGCCACCATTGAAACGCGTTCGTGTTCAGCCGAATCCCGCCAGCGATTTTCTGCAAATCGAAAACCGCCTCTTTTCGGATTTGAGCTTCAAAATCTTAGATGCTGCGGGCAGTTTGAAAATGGCGAATGGAACGGTGCTTGGGAACAGCGTTGCTCGCCTCGACATCGAGTTTTTGCCCGCCGGGTTGTATTTGCTCATAGGTTGCGATGTCGGCGGCAAGCCCCTGTATTTCAAGAAGTTCGTGAAGCAGTAAGCGGTCACCCGTCCTACGGCTTAGAGCCGTAGGACGGGTGGATTTTTCGGAACATCATTCTGCCGTACATTTGCCGTTCATTCAAAAATGCCAATCGCACCTTGAACAAGCAACCAGCAACCAGCAACGAGCAACCAGCAACGAGCAACGAACAACGAGCAACGAGCAACCAGCAACGAACAACCAGCAACGAGCAACCAGCAACGAGCAACGAACAACCAGCAACCAGCAACGAACAACCAGCAACGAGCAACGAACAACCAGCAACGAGCAACGAACAACCAGCAACCAGCAACGAACAACCAGCAACCAGCAACGAACAACCAGCAACGAGCAACGAACAACCAGCAACCAGCAACGAACAACCAATAACCTTCTCCGTCATCACCGTCGTTTACAACGGCGAGGCCGACCTGCCCGGCACGATGGAAAGTGTGCGACGGCAGACGTATCCGCATATCGAATACATCTTCGTGGACGGTGCTTCCAAAGACAACTCATTGAAAGTCATACAGGAATTCGCCGAAACGATGCCCAACGTGCATTGGATGTCAGAGCCAGACAAGGGGCTGTATGATGCCATGAACAAAGGAATGCGTGTGGCTACGGGCGATTTCGTGTGGTGTCTCAATTGTGGCGACCACATCCATGCGCCAGATGTGCTGGAAAAAATGGCGGCGCTCGTCACTCCCCAAACCGATGTGCTCTACGGCGAAACCATGCTCGTGGACGCATCGCGCCGACCGGTTGGCACCATGAGCGAGCTCAGTACCCGCAAACTTCCCGCGCAGCTCCGTTGGCGCGACTTTCTCGGCGGAATGTTGGTGGTGCACCAATCCTTCATACCGCGTCGCTCCATAGCACCGCCCCTTATTGAAAACAACCTCTGCGCCGACTATGATTGGTGCATCAAAATCTTGAAAAAGAGTCGTGAAAACCTCTACACGGGTTTCATCACCACCGACTACCTGATGGGAGGCATTTCGAAGCAGCGCCACCGACAAAGCCTCCGCGACCGGTTTATCGTGATGCGCTCGCATTTTGGCCTGCCGTTGACCCTACTGGCGCACGGGTGGATAGTGTTTCGAGCTATCGTGCACAGGGTGAGAAGAATCGGCAAAGCACGGTATTGACCTCCAAACCATAAGGTATTCCGCCATAGCGAACGAACCATGCAGGGGAACAAAAAAGGGACACTCGAATGAGTATCCCTTTTTTTGTTCCCCTGCATGAAACTGCTTACTTGATTCTTGTGACAGTTCCGTTCAACTCCCGGACCACATAAGCCTCGGGGAAGCCATTGGTTCGCACCTTGTCTTTATCGCGCTCGGCAGCTTCGAGGTTGGAGTATCCCGCGAGCACGATGGCCGTGAGGCCACTATTGCCAACCGGCCACTTTTCCACGCTACCGTTGACCCCTGAGCCTTCCAATTTTTTTGCATCGAATTTGCTGGGGTCCGACAAGGCGCAAAGACGGACGTAGTACTTAGAGCCGTCGTTGGCCTTCGGTTTTGAAGCGGTAGTATGTTGAACAGGGGCGACATTGGTCGTCGCGCCGGGAGCGGCTTTTTTAATGTGATATTCTTGGATGCTTTCGTCGGTTGATTTTTCCGTCACGATGAGGGCATCCTTGAAGCCTTTTTGCTTCACCTTGTCAAGTGCCTCCTCCGCGTCGTCGTAGTCAGACCAAACGCCCAAGCGCATTCTGACAACGCCATTGTCCATTTTCCCGTACACATTGCCAAGGTCGGTCACACTTGAGTAGTTTTTCACAGCAATTGACTTGCCTGAGGCAGCTGGTTCTAATTGGATGGCATAGCATACTGACGCCTTTGCGGCTGCGGCGCTGGTAGTGTTGGCGGGGGTAATGCCTCTTGCGGCACTGGCAGTCGGGGTGCTATACTGGACTGGCGAAGCTGTCGTGCTCTGCTGTTTGCCCAAAATAAGACTTTTGTCAGCTCCGCGCTCAGCCACGATGAAAGCGCCTTTGAATTGCGGGTTGTTATTGACATCCTTCAATACCTTTTGTGCCTCTTCTTTTGTCGGGAAAATACCGAGTCGCACTTTGTTCTTGCCGTCCTCCAATTTTGTGTAAACATTCCCATGTTTTGAGAGTGTCTCGTATTTTCTTGAGTCGGTCTCCGTTGTGTTGGCAGGCGTGGCTGAGAGTTGCACAGAATACCCGTTGAACTCTTGCTGGGTTTGAGAAGGCGTTTCCGGTTGCCCTTGTTTGGCCGTTAGCAACGTGGTAGGTGCGGGTTGTGAGGTGGGGGCGGCAGCAGGGTTCGTTGTCCGGCTCGTCGTCGTGCTGTGTTGCACGGGTGTTGGAGCGGGTTGGTTCCCTGCGGCAGGGTTGCTGAATTGTGTTGGGGTGGACTGTGCTGCGGGATTTGTGAATTGCGTGGGAGTGGAAGCGCTGGTGGGGGGCGGCGTGACGGTGCTGTTGGCGGCGGTAGCTCCGCTCGTTTCCGTCGCGAGCGTTACTTCTGTAAGTCTGTTGCCCAATGGCGATACCGTTGGGCGCATCTGCATTTTGGCGGATTTGTAGCCATAGCGCGAGTACTCGATGTTGTATGTGACACCCGGCACCAAATCAAGTGTATAACCACCATTTTGGTCGGTTTGTGTGCGGATGGTTTTGCCTTTGTCAACAAAATCAACGGTGACGCTACTCAATGGCTGCCTCGTGCGAGCATCCAACACAACACCGCTAAATTCTTGGCGCTTGTCGTTGGAAAGGGAGACGGTGAGATTGTGCTTTCCGTATTCCCGCACCTCCACTCGAGAGCCTTCGTAACCATTCTTGCTCAAGTCAAAAAAGCAGTTGGGCGCTTGGGCAGAGGGTGAAAAATAGAATTTGCCCTCTGAATCCGTCTGGCCCTTGTCGCCTCCACATTCCAGCATATCCACGTCAACGCCGGGAAGTGGTTTTCCAAAAGCATCGGTCACGAGCAAGTAATAGCTTTGGATAGAGGTGGCGGAGGCATCAGGCTGACCAGACAACGCATTGTATGTCTGTGGGGTTGGCGCGGTAGTTCTCGAAGCTCGGCCAGAGAGCACATCAGACAACGAGTTAGCAGAAGCTGGCGTGTTGGTCGAAGCCGCTGCGATGCCGCTGCCATTGTAGGTTATTTGCCATATATCTTCATTGCCGCGCCCGCCGGGGCGCGTGCTGGTCAGGTAGCCCACCTTGTTTTGGCTATTGTAGATAAAGCCATAGTCGTCGTAAGAGGAGTTGATGCCCGGCCCGAGATGATAAACGTTTTTGACGCTTTCTTTGGCTACTTCGGCGCGGAACACATCAAGCCCGCCCAATCCATTGTGCCAATCGGAGGAGAAATACAAATCCGTTCCGTCATAATAAGGTGTCACTTCATTGCCGGGAGTGTTCACGGGCGCTCCCAAGTTGCGAGGGGTACTCCATTCGCCATTGACGAATTGAGAAAGGTAAATATCCCATCCTTTTCCACCAGTGGTGGTGGCGGGGTTGTTCGATGCAAACAACAGGGAGTTTCCGGTGCCAATCAAACAAGGAAAGCCAGTGGAAAAATCAGTGCCGTTGTATGGGAACGGCTTGACGTTGACCCACTCTCCATTGACCACGTCGGCGATGTAAAGGCTCATGTTCGAGCCTTTTTCGGCGAGTTGACGCGCACCGTTGACAAATGTATTTCTGCAAAACGCCACCTTTTTGCCATCAGTGGAAAAACTCACTGGGCTTTCGTTGTAACTGTTTTGCAAGTCGTTGCGAAAAAAATCAGGTTTTTGCAAGGAGCCGTTTTCGGGATTGCGCTGTGTCACAAACAACTGGTTGGCCGAGCCTCCAGTCCAGTCGGAGGAAGGTTTTGATTGCGTTTTGCGAACGATATCCGTCCGGGAGGAGCTATACACCACGCGATTGTTATAGAACGACGGGCCAAAATCGGAGGACGAAGTGTTGATGGCCTCGTTGCGAGCGATGTAGTCGGGCGTTTTTTTAGCTGTTCTGATGGCAAAATCGCACATATTGGCGAAGTGGCGACCCACTTCGTTTGCATTGTCATTGAGAGCAGCGTACTCTAAAAATTGGCGCTTGGCGTTGTCGTAGTCGCCACGCATCATCAAAGCCCTACCATAGCGCAACTGAACATCGGAGTTTGGCTCGCGTTGCTCTACCGCCCGGCGATACCAGTCGAGTGAGGCTTCCGGTTGGTTCAGTTGAACATAACATTCGGCAATGCGTGCAAGTGCTTGGCCGTTGTTGGCATCTTTGTCCAGCACTTGCTTGTAGGTTTTGAGCGCGAGATTGTAGGCTTGGAGGTCGAATTGCTTGTTGGCGCGTTGAAGGTCTTCGGAAATAGAGGCTTGGGCCAAAATCACGTTGGCCGCGCACACAAGCGCGAAGGCCAACCACCCTGCGCGAAAAATAGTGCTCATAGCAGTGGTTTTAAAAGTTACTGTTTGTGTGAACGTTGGGTTTTGCCGCAGTAATGGAATAATTGAATGGCAAAACCTGCTCATTCAAGGCAAAAACGGATGAAAAACACCCTTATTGCCACAATGAGCTGAAGTGGAGAGACTATCTTTTGAGAGAGGGACGGGGCAAATGTAAACACTTTTTGAAAATGGCTCCATTTCTTTTGTATTGATTTTCAATTGCAAACAAAAAAGCCGTGAACCGTCGGTTACATGACGATTCACGGCTTGTCCAATATTCGAGCGGGCTGGCGCTCTAATACCCACCTTTTTGCGCTCTATTACTTCCCGCCGAGGCGATAAATGTATTTTTCGACATCGCGCCAATCAGAGGACGACTGGTTGGGATAGTCACGACGAAGACGCTCGAAAGCTTTCAACGCGGCATCCTTGTTGCCTTGATACTCATTTAGCAGCGCGAGTTTTTTCAGATAATAACCTGCCAACAAATCATGGTCAGTGGCATCCACCGCTTTTTGGTAATGTTTCAGCGCGGCACCGTAGTCCTCTTTTTCGGAATACGCATCCCCAAGCGCCCCGTGCTTCATGGCTGGCAAAAGATTCCCTTCGCCATCGAACTTCTTGAGATACTTGATGGCGTTGTCGAAATCGCCCATTTGAAGGTAACAAATGCCGGCATAGTAGTTGGCAGAGTTGCCGGCGGGAGTGCCGCTGAATTTGTCGGCAAGGGTGAGGAAACCATCGAAGCCACCACCGGGGTCTTCGAGTGCCAAGCGAAACGAATCGCGCTCGAACATCTGTTGGGCGTGCCACATGGCAGCCACCGCTTCTTTTTGCTTGGGAGCCACTATCATGCTTTTGTAGAGCCACCAGCCGCCAATCAGCACAGCGATGGCACCCAATGTATAGGGTAGCAGGTTCGGATATTTTTCCCAAATCTTTTGCGCAGGATTAGCATTCACTTCTTGCACCGTTACTTCCTCAACCGCCGGAGAGACTTTGCGTTTTGCCATTGTTCAGTTCAAAAAATTACAAGGTTTAAAACTTTCCTTTTCAAAAAGGCGGGCAAAAGTACGGAAAGTTTAATTCAGCGAAAGGTTGTGCCGAAAAATTGTTCAACAATGTAGCGCGTCGCCTACCCGCACCCATGCGTCCCCCTCCCCTACCCACACTGCATTTTGACCAAACAAAATTTTGTTGCCTACCTTGCGAAAAGTGGACAAGGTCTTCAATGGCTCCGCAGCTCGGATGCCTGTCGTTTGGTCGGTTGTGGTGATGACACATCGCCCGCATGGTTTTACGCCCCTGAAAGGCACATCTCTGATGGTGAAATCAGCCCAGGCATCTTCCTCAAAAGGCTCGCCACCCGTGAAGACAAAATTGGGCCTGAAACGATTCATCGGCAGCGGCTGCGCAAGGCGGCGGTTGAGGTCGTCGAGCGAGGATTGGCCTATCACTAAAAAGGGAAACCCATCGGCAAAACTGACGTGTTGGCCTTTGGGGGCGTAACGCCCGTCGGCCCAACGACGGGTGGTGTCGGGCATAAAAACCAACCGGAGGTTTTGTTTCAATTTTTCTGAAAACCAATTATTTATCTCTTGCGGCAACATATTGGCCCAACACTTGTCGCCCCACACTTCGACCCGCATTTTTTCCGGTTCATTTATCGGAACCTCTAATGGCACATTGATTTTTTCAAGGGGATTCTCTCTGACAAAGACACATAAGTGCGGTGGTTCGATGGAAGTGCCGAGCAGCGCCATATGGGGGAGCTCGCGCTGGCTGACAAATCGCCCTGCTCCGTCCACCAGCATCCATCGGCGGTCGTATTGTAGGCCGCGAGGCTGCACTTTGGCCGTTGGCAGGGAGATGCCTCCCAAAGATTTGATGGGGTAAATCCAGATTTCGGAAAGCCTTTTCATGGGACAAATTTGTTTACATTTGTCCGAATCAACTCATCAATTTGCTTCGCCTATGCTTCGCTCATTTTTTACGCTGCTATTCTTCGTCCCCCTCGCTCTCTTTCTCGCCGCACAAGCCCCTGTGTACACGCCGGATTGGTCGTCGCTCGACAGTCGCCCCACGCCAGAGTGGTGGCTTGATGCCAAATTTGGCATCTTTATACACTGGGGAGTGTATTCCGTGCCAGCCTACACGACGTTGGGCAACTATGCCGAGTGGTATCAAAACTCATTGGAAAAAAATTTGCACGACGGCAAAATCCGCGATTTCCACCAAAAGAACTTTGGCTCACGCACCTACTATGACCTTGCCGACGATTTCCACGCCAGCCTTTGGGAGCCTGACGAATGGGCACGGTTGTTTGAGAAAGCAGGCGCCCGGTATGTCGTGCTGACTTCAAAACATCACGATGGCTACTGCCTTTGGCCCAACGAACAAGCTTCCGCCACATGGGGCTTTCCGTGGAGCAGCGATGTGCGAGGCCCCAAGCGCGACCTTGTGGGCGACTTGTTCTCCGCGCTGCGCAAAACGAGCGTGAAGCCCGGCTTTTATTTTTCACTATACGAGTGGTTCAATCCCCTCTGGAAATCCGACCAAGCGCGATACGCCCGCGAACACGCCATGCCGCAGCTTTATGAATTGGTGAACAAATATCAACCCTGGGTGGTGTGGTCGGATGGTGATTGGGATGCCACGCCCGATGTATGGCAATCGCCGCAGTTTCTCGCATGGCTCTATACCAACAGCCCTGTGCGCGACCGTGTGGTGGCCAACGACCGCTGGGGAAGTGGTGTCAGATTTCATCATGGCGGCATTTACACTCCCGAATACCAGCCAGATTTGGACTTTGAAGACCATGCGTGGGAGGAAAGCCGAGGCATGGGATTTTCGTATGGGTACAACCGCGCAGAGAACGCATGGGACTACAATTCGACGCAATCGCTCGTGCTGCACCTCGTGGACAAAGCCTCACGGGGCGGCAATTTCTTGCTCGATATCGGACCGGATGGGCATGGCATGATTCCGCCTATCATGCAAGAACGATTGCTTGATATCGGCCAATGGCTCAGCATCAATGGCGAAGCCATTTACGGGACGCGCCGCTGGCGCACTCCTTGCCAGTGGAGCGAGGGGCGCCGCGACTGGAAAGCCGAACTTGTGGACGGCTGGAAGACCTCTGGCGATGCGCTACTTAAGCAAACTATTGACCCCGCTCCCGGTTTCGCAGTGAAAGAGGTCTTTTTTACCTACAACCCAAAATCGAATGCGCTCTATGCCGTTTTGCCAAAATATCCCGACGACAAAAAGTTGGTTTTGAAAGACTTGCAGTTGCCAGCAGGAACAGAAGTGACTTTTCTGGCAACCAAGGAAAAACTGCGTTGGGAAAACTCGCCCGGCAAGACGACTGTTTTTTTGCCAGAATACAATCCCAACAAAATCAAATCGCCCCACGCCTTCGCGGTCAAAATCGCCAACTTTGGCGCTTTCGTGCCAAAACCACAAATCACCGTAAACTATGACCCTTCAACGATGGCTCCTACCGTGCAAATCGGTTCCTCCGCGACCGGTGTCACTATTCGCTACACAACCGACGGCTCCGACCCCAAGCCCAGCTCGGCTGCTTTTGAAAAACCTTTCTCACCAACCAAAGAGTGCGTGGTGCGGGCCAAGGCTTACAAAACAGGATTGCTCGAGAGCAACGATGCCTCAGCGGAAGTGCTGCTTTATGCTCAAAAGCCAAGTGTACAGTTTGTGATGGCTCCCCAACCCGGACTGAGCATGGCACTGATGACTACCCGCGAAAAATATACTTCCGAAAATGTGCAAAATGGTTTTGTGGAAACGAGCGGAGTCGCCCCTGATTTCTCGCTGCACCCATTGTGCGTCTCTTCAAAATGCGGTATGGTCTGGAATGGCTACATCAATATCCCCGAGACGGGTGGATACCAATTCTGGACAGAATCAGACGACGGAAGCGTGCTGTATATTGACAATGAGATTGTGGTGGATAACGATGGAGACCATGGCATGGAAGAAAAGACAGGGTTGGTCAACCTCCAGAAAGGATGGCATAAGTTCAAGCTCATCTATTACAATGTGGGGGGAGGATACGGCCTCAAAGTTCGATACGCACCGTTAGGAAAGGAGCGGCAAGAGATTCCGGGGAGTATGCTGGGGCATTGACCTCATTTCAGAATCTTGAAACTTTGATGAATCTTCTTGTTCCTAAAATCCTCCGGCACCGTTTGTTTGGAAATGTCCTTTATTGCCGAAGCGCGAATTTCTTCCTCCCAAATCTTGAAACGGCGGTAGTTGGTGGAAAAATACACCGTCCCTCCCGGCGCACAAAAACGGAGCGTTCGGTTGAGCAACATCACATGGTCTCGTTGGATGTCGAGCGTGTCGTCCATGCGTTTGCTGTTCGAGAAAGTGGGAGGGTCGACAATGATGAGGTCGAACAGTTCGCCGGGCGGCTGTTCGAGCCAAGCCAACACGTCGGCTTGTAGCAAGCGGTGTTTCTTGTCCGAAAAATTGTTGAGCGACAAATTGCGGTCCGCCCATTCAAGGTAAGTGTTGCTCATGTCTATGGTCAACGTCTCTGACGCACCACCCGCCGCCGCATACACGGTGAACGAACCAGTGTAAGCAAAAAGATTCAGCACCCGTTTCCCAGCGGCCTCTTGTTGCACCATAAGGCGGGTGTTGCGATGGTCGAGAAAAAGCCCGACATCAAGGTAGTCCGCGGGTTTTATCAAAAAACGAAGTCCGTTTTCGCGGACGATATACTCGGAGCCAACACGCGAAAACCGTTCGTATTGGCGAAGCCCTTTTTGCCGCTGGCGAAATTTCAGATAAATCAATTCGGATGAGACGCCAAGCACCTCGCTGACCACTCTCAAGCAGCCATCGAGCCAAGCGGCGTGTTCAGTAGGCTCCATGCCGTGGTCGCGGGCATACTCCGCCACATGCACGATATTTTCGTAAATATCAATCGCCAGCGGTGTGCCAGGAATGTCGTTGTCATAAACTCTATAACAGGTGATGCCTTGTCGCCGCGCCCATTTGCCAAGGTGCTTGTGCATTTTGGCGAGACGATTAGCAAAGGGTTCAAGTTTTTGTTCGATGTTCATGCTCACAATTTATACTCCGCGCCGCCATGTTTTGGGCATGGATAAAAGCGCAATCTGTTCAAAATCAGGGGCATCAATCATGGCATCTGACAAATCCTAGCGAATCAAGGTATAAAAACCCTCGCGGCCTCCACCGCTTTTTGCCAGCCTCGATAGAGACGAGATGCGTCATCTTGAGGCATTAGCGGCTTAAACGAGCGGTCGAGTTGCCAGTTTGTTGCGATGTCTGCTTCATCTTTCCAATAGCCGACGGCAAGGCCAGCAAGGTAAGCAGCGCCGAGGGCAGTAGTTTCCTGCACCACCGGGCGTTCCACATTTGCGCCAAGTATGTCACTCTGAAACTGCATCAAAAAATTGTTGCGCACCATGCCGCCGTCCACGCGCAGGGTTTTGAGTTGAATGCCCGAGTCGCGCTCCATCACGTCAAGCACATCTTTGGTCTGGTAAGCCACACTTTCCAACGTGGCGCGAATCAAGTGCGAACGGCTGCTTCCCCGTGTCAGGCCAAATATTGCGCCGCGCACCTCCGAATCCCAATAAGGGGTGCCGAGGCCAACAAAAGCCGGCACTACATATACGCCTTCTGACGACGACAGGCTCAGCGCATGGTGTTCCGTTTCCGCTACATCGGCAACTAGTTCGACCGTGTCGCGCATCCATTTTACTGCTGAGCCTGCCACGAAAATCGAGCCTTCGAGCGCGTATTTCACTTCCCCATTCAGCCCCCAAGCAATGGTCGTCAGCAAGCCATTTTTGGATGCCACCGCCTTCGCCCCCGTGTTCATCAGCATGAAACACCCTGTGCCGTAAGTGTTTTTTGCCATGCCTTCGGCGAAGCAGCCTTGACCGTACAGGGCGGCTTGCTGGTCACCAGCAATTCCACATACTGGAATATCCTCGATGCCCATAATCTCCGACTTGGCGTACCCAAAAATGCCCGACGAGTCCATCACTTTTGGCAGCATGGACTTTGGGATGTCGAATGACGCGAGCAACTCGTCGTCCCAATCGAGCTCGCGGATGTTGTAGAGCATGGTGCGCGAGGCATTGGTGTAGTCGGTGGCGTGGGTGCGCTCTTCGGTAAGGTTCCAGAGCACCCAAGTGTCAATGGTGCCAAATAGCAGATTGCCCGCAAAGGCATCGGCCTGCACGCCGGGCACATTGTCGAGAAGCCATTTGATTTTGGTGCCGGAAAAATAGGCATCTATCAACAGGCCAGTTTTATAGCGGACCTCTGGGTCTAAGCCTTTGGCTTTCAATGCCTCGCAAATATCAACCGTCTGGCGGCTTTGCCACACGATGGCGTTATAGACGGGTTTTCCCGTGCGTTTGTCCCACACAACGGTCGTCTCGCGCTGATTGGTGATGCCAATGGCAGCTATGTTGGCCGCGCCAACCTTGCCTACGACCTCGCGCACGGTTGCCTGCACGGTTTCCCAGATTTCGAGCGCATTGTGTTCTACCCAACCGGGCTTGGGAAAATACTGCGTGATTTCCTGTTGCGCCACAGCAATCGTATTGCCTTGCTTGTCAAACACAATGGCGCGGGTGGAGGTGGTGCCTTGGTCAATGGCGAGGATGTAGTTCATTTATTGTTGTTAAGTTGCTGGTTGCCCGTTGTTGGTTCGGGTTATTTTTTCTTTGGGTAAATGTCACTCAAAAACTGAAAACCAAACGACGTTTACTCAAACTTTCCAAAAGATGCCAACTTTCTGAAAGTACGGGAAGTCAATGTATGTTTGACCCACAAATTTATCCACAATGGAACAATTCACCCCTATCGCCGAAGTCGAGCGAATTGCGGCGCTAGAAAACCCCGCTGTCCGCAATTTGCAAATCACGCAAAGTTATCACGAGTTGTCCGCAGCTATGGTGAAGCGTACTGGCCCGTGCGCAAATTGGTGCACGTTTGCGACATGGGCTTCCAAACAGGCTGGTCAAACAATTCGCCGTGAAGATGTTACACAGGCGTTGGAGGCCAACTTGATGAAAACACCCATCATTGAGCAGGCCATTGTCGAAATAGAAGAAATCATTCGACTGAAAGGCGTGAAACAGAAAAAGGGAAGCGTTCGCCAAATAGTGTGGGAGGCGTTGGACCCCACTGCCGCAATGGAACGGGCCAGCGTAGCAGTGGCACGAGGCAACCAAAAGGTGTATGCGGAGATTGGGCGCGAGTTCGCCCGTTTTGTCTCCACTTGCGTGGATGACTCAACTTTTGATGACGATAATATAGACCGTTTTTGTGAAGCCTTGCGGCCCGGCGACCCGCCCGATGGCCAACAATACCTGCGTCAGGCTTTTTCGCGGTATTATCAGGCGTTTTTCGAGCCGGATGCCAAAACAAGGGCCGAACTGATTTTGCTGGCGAATCTCGAAATTGGCTTTCACGAACAAACGCGCCTGCAACCGGAAATTGCGGCGGCGCTCGAATCATCGGTGATAGAGCCTCGTCCGTTTTTGTACCGTCTTGTCACCGCGTTTTTCCCTAACCGCAGTTGGATTGTATATTATGGCTTGCTGGTCATGCGCTTTATCGGGCGGCCCACGGCACTGGATAGGGCAATCGAACGGGTTTTTACCATCGTGCGGCAGCGTATTCGCTTGTTTCTCACCGACCGGATGATGGTGCTTGGCTTTCCCAACGGGCTGCGACTGCGACTCGGCGATGATTTGAAAGCGGGGTTTCCTTCCATGCTGAAACAATTGAACAACCCTGACTTGGTTGCTTTGCTGGAACGAATTGACACCTCGCCCGACAGCTTGCGCGACACAGGCGCAGTGGACTGGGCTGATTTGCCCGACCGGCTCCATTTTATCGCCGATTTATTCAGGTGCTATCACGAAACGCCCGACTTGCTGATACCGCCCTTTTCACCCAAACAGGTCGAGGGCATCAAGGCCAACCGATTGCCAGAAGGAAAACTTTGAAGCCTCTCAAATTGTATTGCCCATCATTCTGTACAGCAACTCCAGCCCCATGCCGCTAATCAGCAACCGCTCCTTTCGGTTGCCGCTCAGTCGTTGCGTCCAATCAGTGAAACCACCGTCGGCGATTTCAATTTCTTGGCCGCCGAAACCGGGAATGACGACTTTGAACTGCAAACGCCGATAGTATTCTTGCTCAACTTGTTTGCTATCAATAACTTCTATTTGCCAGCTGGGTTCTGTTTTTTGCAAAAAAGACAAGACAGCTTGGAACAAACGATTTTCCTCGCCATATGTGTCGAGGCTTTTGAAGCGAATCTTGACTGGCGATAGACCGAGTTTTTCTTCAAAATAAGTTTTGTAAAACTTTGCCTGCCGCCACAGGTTTTCTTTCTCAAAATCAAAACCGCCCGTGTCGCGCCCGGCAGAAGTCAAGCCTAAAATGCTGAAATGGGCGCTAAATCCCGGCACTTTCGGAACTTCCTGCGCTCGCACATGGCGATGCGCCACGCTGAAGTGCGTCGGCGCTGACGGGAAGCCTTGCGCTTGTCGCCGCACAACGCTTTCTAAAGCCAGCACATTGGTCGCGTCGGCCACCACTTCCGTGCCGCGTAGCGCGCTGAGTATTTTGTCCTGATGCGCTGTCGCCACGACCGAGCAAGTGCCAAGAGGACTTACGGGCGAGAGTTCAAGCGGTTGAAAACCATTTGCTTGCGCCGTCCTTAGCCAGTCGAGCGAAAATTCCATGAATGAGACTGCATCCACTGGCGCTGGTCGCACAAAGCGATTTTGCTGATAGGCGCTTAGCAAATCGGCTGCGGTGACTTGCTTGGTTTTTTTTGAAAAAACAGCCAACAAAAGGGAAGTTAAATCGGACGAGGAGAGGCGATTGCTTAAAATTTCGACAAGTTCGGGAATGCCCGTTTGGGCGTATATTCGGTCGAGTATGCTCTTGTCCATGCTTCAAGTTTTTTTTGTGGGGGCAACTTGTTGACAGGATTGGCAGGTTTTGAAAACAAAAATAACCCTGTATCCCGTCTGCCCTGTCAGAAAAACCTCTTAAAACAACCTCTCGGTTAGTTGGGAACATGAGCCGAGATTCTAGGGCAAATTTCTTTGGGTGCGTACCTATCCTCCCAACAATGCCTGATATGCCGCCGCCCCGCAAATCCCGCCCAGAATCGGTGCCATCACAGGAATCCATGCGTAGCCCCAATCCGAGCCTCCTTTCCCTTGGATCGGCAACAGCGCGTGGGCGATGCGCGGCCCCAAGTCGCGGGCAGGATTGATGGCCCAGCCCGTGGTGCCGCCCAAAGAGAGGCCAATCGCAACGATGAGCGCACCCACCGCCAATGGCTTCAAACCCTGCGAAAACTCGTTGACACCCAGCGCGGAAAGCCCAAAAAGCAGGACGAATGTGCCAAGAAATTCGCTGAAAAAATTAGCGGGCTTATGGCGTACGGCAGGAGCGGTGCAAAAGACAGCAAGTTTGGCCGCTTGGTCGGTCGTGCGGCTCCAGTGGGGGAAATAATGCAACCAAACAAGTGTGGCCCCGAGGATGGCCCCAAGCATTTGACCCGTCACATAGAGAGGCACTTTGGCCCAATCGAATTGGCCTGTTGCGGCTAAGGCCAGCGTGACGGCAGGGTTGATGTGTGCGCCGCTGGCATTGCCAAAAGCATACACGGCAAAGGTGACACCCAACGCCCATCCTATGGTGATGACGAGCCAACCCGCGTTTTCGTTTTTGGTGCCTTTGAGCACCACGCCTGCCACCACGCCATTGCCTAACAGAATAAGGAGTGCTGTGCCAAATAGCTCGGCGATAAAATTGAGCATTTCGCAAAAGATTTAATCACAACCACTTGACGGCAAAGCGATTGAATTCGTTTTTCATTTCGAGATACAATTCGCGGAAACGGTCCATTTTTTCACGAATCTCGCTGTGGTCCTTGAAGTGCACATGGTCAACAGCGATAGGGTGTTCCTGAGCAAATCCGGCCAGCCCATGCTCGTGTTTTTTGATACTGTTGCGCAGGATGTTGATGTGGTCGCGTTGGAGGTCGAAGCGATTTTGAAATGATTCGACCCCAGCCTCCACTTCGTTGTTGGTGTTTTTTGAGACTATTTCCTCCAAGCGATGCTCAAGGATATTGAGTTCCTCTTTGTAAAAATTCAGTTCGTTGCGCCACAGCTGGTGTTCGTAGTGCAAATCGGAGAGGTATGCGAAATTTTTGTTGTTGGTCATAAACAAGGTGGGTTGGTAAAACAGGTTTGTTGAGAAGGGCGAAAGGTAAAACAACCTCTCCGCGCTCCATTCTTAAAATCGAGAAAAATTATTCGCCAGATGCCCGTCGGCGAAGCACTTGAATTTGCCCCACATACTCATCCACTGCCGCCCGTTGTTGCGCCGATGTCCACCCAAGCTCGTTTCCCATCAAATAGGCCACTGTGGGCGCGGCTTCCATGGCGGCTTGCCAATCGGTCGTTTCCAATCGAATGCGTCGTGCCAAAAAATCTCGCAAAGCACACGCCATTTCCTCTTGCGCGGCATAAACCACCTCGGCCTTGATGTATGGCCGTCCGTTCAATAGCCGTTCACCCAAACGTGGGTCTTGTTTCGTCAAATCCCCCAATTTGCTCGCCCTTGTGCCATACTTGTTCGCCAAATGTTGGCAAACATCTGCGTCGAGGCCATAATCTCGTTGAATGTTCTGCCAATAGTTTGCGTCCCATCCCTGCGCTCCGACGAGCAGGTGCGTTTCGGTGCGGCACGGTGCTTCGTGTTGCAACAGTCCGCACACCCTGTCAACGGCATCGCGAGCCATGAGGCGATAAGTCGTCCATTTTCCGCCCAACAGGCTGAGCAGATTCGAGGTCAGGTCGTGTTCCACCTCATGGTCACGAACGAGGGATTTTGTGCCGCTTTTGGCCGGGGATGCCAGCAGCGGCCTTAATCCGCCGAATCCAGCCTTGACTTGTGTTTTTTCGACTTTTTCTTCTAAAAACGGCTCCAGTGTTTGCAGCAAAAAATCAACTTCGGGTGCTTCCAATAGGGGTTCTTTTCCCAAATCCGCATAGTCGTCGTCGGTGGTGCCGAGCAACAACTGGCCTTCAAACGGAATGGCAAAAACTACTCTTCCATCTGGGGTTTTGGGAATGAGCAAGGCATCGTCGCTGGAAAGCACGCTGTGCGGCAACACGAGATGCACCCCTTTGGACGGGCGAATGCGGGAGCCAAGCGTCGGATTGGCCAACTGGCGAATGGAATCGGCGAAAGGGCCTGCACAATTCAAAAACAACTGAGCCTTCACCCCAAAGCGTTCACCAGAAAGTCGGTCCAACACCTGAGCCGAAGCTAGTTTTTCCTTTTCATCTTTTTGAAAACCAATCACTTCCAAGTGATTGGCCAGAGCTGCACCCGCATGGGCCGCACTTTGTGCCAGTGCGAGGCAATAACGAGCGTCGTCCAATTGGCCATCATAATACAGCACCGCAC
Organism: Saprospiraceae bacterium; assembly: GCA_026129545.1. Lineage (NCBI taxonomy): Bacteria > Pseudomonadati > Bacteroidota > Saprospiria > Saprospirales > Saprospiraceae > Saprospiraceae bacterium. Next base: position 1,158,367 of record JAHCHX010000001.1, on the reverse strand, counting down.
TGTGAATCCGCTTCGTCAATCCGCTCATGCGGCTCAACGCCTCCATCCTGCCAAGCCAACGGCTCCGCGGCAAAGCGTCTTTGCCTGATGCGAACCAGTCGTACAGCCTCAGCCCAACGGAAAAATAAAAGCCCTCCAGCCAACCAAACACAGGGGTCAGCAGCGTCAAGGGGCGAGCCAGATGGGGGGCATTGCGCAACACGATGTGGCGCTCTTCCAACCCATGCCGCACTTGTTTGAGCTGCGCGAAATCAAACCGTTTGAAAGCCTGCTCCAGATAGCGCACCCCCCCATGCACGAGTTTGGTGCTTCGAGAGGAAGTTTCTGCCGCAAAATCGGTTTTTTCCAGCAGCGCCACTTTGAGGCCGCGCAGTGCGGCATCAAGCGCGCAACCAGCGCCCGACGCGCCGCCGCCAATGATGCAGAGGTCAAACACTTCGTTTTGAAGGCGTTGCAGATGCTGAGTTCGATTCATTGAGTAGAACGTGCCTGTTTTATACCTTGATTTGCTAAGATTTGTCAGTTCACCATGATTGATGACCCTGATTTTGAGCAGATTGCGATTACAGCGACTTGAATATGTTTGCGGACGCGGTAATAAGCGCCCCTGATTTTGAGCAGATTGCGATTACAGCCATGTCCAAAACTTGGCGGCGCGAGGTATATTCTTGATGGTTGGCGAAGAGGATGTGCCAACGAAAACTTTGTTTTGGCCAAAAATTTCGCAGCTGCTTTTCCTACCTTTGCGCCCGTTTTTGAGTAAGGTCATGGTGGTAATTGAAACCGACAGAGAAGTCATTACCGCATTTTTAAAAATGACCCCAATTGCTTTTATGACTTTAATTCCCTACAATTAATGGCTCTGCAATGCGGCATCGTTGGCCTGCCCAACGTCGGAAAATCAACCCTTTTCAACGCCCTCACCAGCGGCAAGGCATTGGCGGCGAACTACCCTTTTGCCACCAAAGACCCCAATCTGGGCATCATCACCGTGCCTGACCAGCGATTGGACAAATTGGCCGAATTGGTGAGCCCCCAACGAGTGGTGCCCACCACCGTGGAAATACTCGATATCGCTGGCCTCATCAAAGGCGCGAGCAAGGGCGAGGGGCTTGGCAACCAATTTCTGGCAAACATACGCGAAGTAGATGCCATCGTGCATGTGGTGCGTTGTTTTGACGATGACAACGTGGTGCATGTGGATGGCTCCGTGAACCCCGTGCGCGACAAAGAAATCATTGACCTCGAATTGGGCCTCAAAGACCTCGAAACCATCGAAAAACGCATAGACAAGGTGTCGCGTGCCGCCAAAGCAGGCAACAAAGACGACCTCAAAGCCCTTGAGATACTGACAAAAGTAAAAGCCCATTTGGAGACTGGTCGGGTGGCACGCGAGCTGCTCGCCGACTTGGATGAGGACGGCAAAACACTCATTGTCCGCGATTTGGCATTACTCACCGCCAAACCCGTGCTATATGTGTGCAACGTGGACGAAAGCGCCATCGAATCGGGCAATGCGCACACGGAAGCATTCAAAAAAATGGTGGCTGCCGAAAACGCGGAGGTCATCCTAATCTGCGCTGGCATAGAAGCACAAATCGCCGAGATGGACACCCCCGAAGAGCGTCAGGAATTTCTCGAAATGATGGGGCTTGCAGAGCCGGGCGTGAACAAACTCATTCGTTCGGCGTATAAATTGCTCAACCTCATCACTTACTTCACTGCCGGCGAAAAAGAAGTGCGTGCTTGGACGGTGCGCCGAGGCGCCAAGGCCCCAGAAGCGGCGGGGGTGATACACTCCGATTTTGAAAAAGGCTTCATTCGCGCCGAGGTCATCAAATACAATGATTTTGTGGCACTTGGCTCGGAAGCTAAAGTGAAAGAGGCGGGCAAAATGGCCGTCGAAGGGAAAGAATATGTGGTGCAGGACGGTGACATCATGCACTTCCGATTCAATGTGTGAGGCGGGGTTGAAGGGCTTTCCCGGCCAAGCCCTTCAACCCCGCCCGCTTCGCTTGCCGGGAAGGCCACCCGACTTATTCAACCCATTCAACTCATTCAACCCGCAATGCTCGACACCATCATTTTTGACCTCGGCGGCGTACTTATTGACTGGAATCCCGAATACGTTTTCCGGGAGGTTATCCCAGATGAGGCACGGCGACGCTATTTTTTTGAAAATATCTGTACGCACGATTGGAATGTGGAGCAAGATGCCGGGCGGCCTCTTGCTTTGGCCACCGAGTTGCTCGTGCGCGAACACCCCGATTGGGAACCCGAAATAAGGGCCTATTACGGACGTTGGGAAGAAATGCTCGGAGGGCCGATTCACGAGACGGTGGATTTGTTGAGCGAACTCCGCGCTCGCCAACAGCATCGCTTGCTAGCACTGACCAATTGGAGTGGCGAGACATTTCCCGTCGCGCTGTCGAGATATAACTTCCTCCATTGGTTTGAGGGCATCGTCGTGTCGGGTGATGAGAAGACGCGCAAGCCGTTTGCCGATATTTATGAGATATTGCTCCGCCGCTACGAGGTGAACCCTTCGCAAGCGGTTTTTATTGACGATAGCCTCAAAAACGTGGAAGGTGCGGAAGCCGTCGGGATACGCGGCATCCATTTTCAAGGAGCCAGCCATTTGCGCGATACGCTAAAATCGTTGGGCGCTTTGGCTTGACCAAATTTACTGTGCCGCCAACATCTTTTCATTGAATCATAAACCTACGTTATGCTCAAGAACAAACTAAAACAACTCAAACTCGTGCAGGCAGACCCGGCTGTCAGCATCCTGCTCAACACCCACCGCACACACCCAGACAACAAGCAAGATGCCGTGACGCTGAAAAACCTCATCACGGAGGCCGAGACCCGCCTGTTTGAGGCCTACGACAAGCGCACCGTGTGGCCCATCATGGAGAGACTGCGCAAACTGGAGTCGGAGATTGACCACAATTACAATCTCGATAGTCTGGCACTCTTCGCTACCGCCGAAATCAGCGAGGCCATCAAACTCCCAGTAGCTGTGGAAGACCGCGTGATTATTGACACCAACTTCGCCACGCGCGACCTCATGCGCGCCCTTCAACAAACCGAACATTACTATGTGCTTTGCATCAGCCACAGCAAAGCGCGGTTGCTACAAGCCGTCAACGACCGCATCGTGAAGGAGTTCTCGGAGCAGTCCAAATTCCCCTTCGTGAACGGCACGGTGTATACAACCGACAACCTTCAAAAATCAATGGGCAACGTGCAGGACAACTTTTCCAAGGAGTTTTTCAATCGCGTTGACAAAGAGTTCCAAAACTACTACAAGGCCGAGCCGCTGCCTGTGGTGTTGGCAGGTGCCGAACGCAACATTTCCTACTACCGTGAGATAGCGGACAAGAACGAATGGATTGTCGGCGACATCGTGGGTAACTACGACGATACCTCTACGCATGAAATCATCAAGAAGACCAGTGAAGTGGTGCGCGAATACAACAAAAAGCGCCACGAGACGGCCTTAGTGGAAATCGAACAGGCACAGAGCGACCAAAAACTGCTCGATGACCTCTCCGATATTTACCGCGCCGCACAAGAGGGACGTGCCGACACGCTCTATGTGGAAAAGGATTTCTTTCAGCCTGCCGCCATTGACGGCGACGCGCTCGTGCCACATAGCGACCCGAACGCGCCGGGCGTGGTGGACGACATCATTGATGAAATCGCGGAAACAGTGATGACCTACGGTGGCTCGGTGGTATTCATGCCTCCCGGTGCGCTGAGCGCCTATCGGCGCATTGCCTTGCGCGTGCGTTATTGACCGATGTTTTCAGGGGTTGTTTACCTTATCTATCACCCATGAGGCAGACAGACAAGGAAAACAACCCCTGAAATTTTGGTTCATTTCGGCAGCAAATCCCAGCCGTACCCTTCCCCCGTCCATGGCGTGTATGTGGAAAAGCGAACAATGCCGTGAGACTTGGCAAAAACGTATGTTTCGCCATCCCCATCCCAAGCCATGGCGGTATTTTCCACGATGACGTTCAGTTGAGAATATGTCTGCCCGAACAAGTCGTAGTTTTCGGCAAAACCCTGCTGGCGACATTCACACTTGGGAAAACTCGTTTTCCAGCCTAAAATCTCGACCTTAGGCGAGGTGATTTTGGCTAATGGAAGGCCTGTTTGAGAAATTTGATGAGAAAAAATCCTAGAATGCAAAGACTCCCCGGAGTTGACAGGGCTTACTCGCAAAGTGTCGTTCGACACAAGCAGGTAGTAATGGCACACACTGTCTTTCCACACATTCAGTCAAGGATGCACATAACTGACGTAGTGCAACGACTCTGCAACCTTGTAGCCTTTGGCATCCTTGTCAACGATTTCGAGCCGGAGCGTGTCGTCGGAGTGTTTAAAGGACATGTTTTCAAAAAAATAGGCGCTCCCGTTTAGCCCGATGTATTGAGCAGTCTGCCCAACTTCAAGTGCATCAAAACGGATGTGATTGTTGATGGGCAGTGGCATATCGAATGGGCTGCTTTTTTGACAAGCGGACAACAGGGAGAAAAGCGCGAAAAAAAGAATGAATTGTTTCATAAATAAATGTTTTTGTGTGTATCGGTTAGGCCATTCGAGGCTGTCATTCCATTATCATGTTGTCATCCGCCCCATAATCCAGCGGCGGCCCCACCGCCCAATGCTCGCGCCAGTCGCGCACGGGCAGCCGTTCGAGCGGATACCAGTTGCCCCACCAGTCGTAGTATTCCAAGTTATTGAAATTAAGTTTGTAGTCGAACTCGCTCGGCAAGTCATATACAAATCCGGGATAGTAATACTCGCGTCCTGCTTCCATAGCCAACTCGATTTCTTTCAACATCGTGAAGGTGCCGAGACTTCGCTGCGCCTCGTTCAGGTCGTAGATGCCATAATTGCCCGCCACGCTCCTGCGACCAATGTGAAAAAAACTGGTCGCTAGCAGTTTTCTGTTTTTCAAAATATCGAACTGCACCCCAAAGCACGGCATGATACTGCTGAAAAAACTAAAAAAGCCATAGATGCTCATTGGGCGATTGTAGGCAAAGCGGCGGGCGTGTTGCTCGAACAACTCTTCGTGCGCGGATGTGATTTGAATCGCCCGGCGCGACACGGTCAAGTCCTCATTTCGACGGAGGCATTTGCGCTGGCTCTTGCTGAACTCAAAACCTTTGAGCCGGATACGCAACATCACCACCCGACAGGGGATGCCGCGCCATTCCCAATGGTTGCGGCGAAATATCAAGTCGGCCCAATAGACCCAACCATCCTCACAAAAACGGTCAAACACCATCGTGTGCAGCGCCTGCATCGGGATGTACTCCTCGATGTAGTTCGGGTTGAACGCGATGTCGCGGAAAACAGGGAGCGATTTCTGGTGCATTGCTCGTTGTTGGTTTTGCACTTCAATATGTTGGAAAATCCACAGCGCAACTTTGCCGCTCAAAAATAGACATTCTCGCTACTTTTGCCCAAAACAAAACAGTCAGCAATTAACATTTAGCAACTAATGTCAAAAGTCTTGATTATCGGCGCGGGCGGCGTAGGCCGCGTGGTCGCCTACAAATGCGCCCAGCACCGCGACGTGTTCGGCGACATCATGCTCGCCTCGCGCACCAAGTCGAAATGCGATGTCATCGCCGACGCAATTTTTCAAAAATACGGCGGCAAAAAAATCGAAACCGCCCGCCTCGATGCCGACAACGTAGCCGAAACGGTGGCGCTCATCCGCCAATTCCAACCCGAACTCGTCATAAACGTCGCCCTACCCTACCAAGATTTGCCCATCATGGACGCTTGCCTCGAAACAGGCGTAAACTACATGGACACGGCGAACTACGAACCGAAAGACGTGGCGAAGTTCGAGTATTCATGGCAATGGGCTTACCAAGACCGCTACAAAAACAAGGGCATTCTCGCCCTGCTCGGTTGTGGCTTCGACCCCGGCGTGACGAGCGTTTTCACGGCCTACGCCGCCAAACATTACTTCGACGAAATACACGAACTCGACATCGTGGATGCCAACGCGGGCAGCCACGGCAAGGCCTTCGCCACCAATTTCAACCCCGAAATCAACATCCGCGAGGTGACGCAAAAAGGCAAATACTGGCAGGACGGCCAATGGGTAGAAACCGAGCCGCACGAAATTTGGAAAGACATCAACTACCCCGAAATCGGCCCGAAACGCTCCTATCTCATTTATCACGAAGAACTTGAAAGCCTTGTCAAAAACTTCCCGACGCTCCGCCGCGCCCGCTTCTGGATGACCTTCGGCCAAGAATACCTGACGCACCTGCGCGTGATTCAAAACATCGGCATGGCGGGCATCGAGCCAGTAAAATACAAGGGCGTGGATGTTATTCCGCTTGAATTTCTAAAAGCCGTGTTGCCCGCGCCGGAAGAGTTGGGCGAAAATTACACAGGTTACACCAGCATCGGTTGCCGCATCAAAGGCGTGAAAGACGGCAAAACCCGCACTTACTACGTCTGGAACAACTGCTCGCATGTGGACGCTTACAAAGAAACTGGCACACAGGCCGTGAGTTACACCACCGGCGTGCCGGCGATGATTGGCGCGCGCATGATTCTGGAAGGAAAATGGGCGGGCAAAGGCGTGTTCAACGTCGAAGAGTTCAACCCCGACCCCTTCATGGAGCGGCTAAACAAGGACGGGCTGCCGTGGCATGAAAAGGTGGATATTGATTTGGAAATGGATTGAAATGTAGGTCGAACTTTCCAGTTCGATATTCTGCCAAAGGCGGAAAAGTTGCCGCGCTTGGATGTTGACAATATCAAAACACGACATCCCAGCGCGGTATTTTTTGCCCTACCGGGCAATGGCGAACTGAAAGTTCACCGTACTTGCTGCTGCTTTTTGTATTTTTGTCTGCCAGATTATTTCTTTTAAATTTGCAACAAAAAACGCTCATGGGTTCTCTCGTCGTCACACCGAAGTCAGCTGAAGAAATGAAATTTTTGGTTGACCTGCTCGAAAGATTGGGCATCTCCGCGCAACTCCTTTCGGAGGAAGATGAGGCCGGATTTCTGACAAAGCACGAATTGACGGAGGCTGGAAAAGCATTTTTGGAAAATCGCGCACAGGCCGCCTCGCAACAAAAAAATCGCAAAACATGGAAGGAAGTACAGGCCGAAACAGCAACAAAATACAACTGGCCTAAAAACTGACTCATGTACACCATCGAGATTTCAGATGAAGCCGGAGCAGACTACGAAAATGCCGTAGCTTGGTACGAAGAGCAGAAGTTAGGTTTGGGGTTCGATTTTTCAGTTCGCTTGGCAGAAATCTTTGAGTCCATCGAGCAATTTCCCGAAAGACAAAGGTTTCTATACGAAAACCGCCGCTTCGCCTTTGTCAAACAATTTCCCTACAAAGTTTATTTTATAGTGGACGAACCCAACTTGCGCATCATCGTCTTCGCCATTCTGCACGAAAAACGCGACTCGCAGATTTGGCAAAAACGAAGCGATAAGTTGGGTTAGAAGCACCTTATCCTTCCTTTTCCCATGCGAATCCTCCTTGTAGAAGACGAAGAATCCATCCGCGAAGCCCTCCGCCTCAATCTCGAACTCGATGGCTACGAAGTCGTCAGCACCGCCAACGGCCGCAAAGCCCTCGACCTCATCGGTGGCCAACATTTCGACCTGCTCCTGCTCGACGTGATGTTGCCCGACGTGGACGGCTTCACCATCACCGAGCAAGTGCGCCTGACCAACACCGCCACCCCAATTCTTCTGCTGACTGCCAAGGACATGGCGCAAGACCGCGTCACCGGTCTAAAAAAAGGCGCTGATGACTACCTCACCAAGCCGTTCAACTTGGAGGAGCTGCTGCTGCGCGTGCGCAAATTGCTCCAACGAAGCCAGCGCGTGAAAGGCGAATCGCTCGGCGTGTTTGAATTCGGCAACAACAAAGTCAACTTCGAGACTTTTGAGGCCACCACCTTCCGCGGCGACAGCATCATGTTGACCAAGAAAGAGGCTATGCTCCTCAAACTCCTCGTGGAACGCAAAAACGAAGTCGTCAGTCGCAACCAAATCCTGCAAGCCGTGTGGGGCTACGATGTGTTCCCCAGCACCCGCACCATTGACAACTTTATTCTCGCCTTCCGCAAATATTTCGAAGAAGATGCAAAAAGTCCGCGCTTTTTTCACTCCATAAGGGGCGTGGGGTATAAGTTTGCAATGTGAACGAACAAACCCATGTGGCTGCTCAAACAACTCCTCATCCTCCCGATTCGGCTCTACCAATACACCCTCTCGCCACTCTTGGGGCCTAAATGCCGCTATCAGCCTACCTGCTCGACTTACATGATTGAGGCCATTCAGGAATGGGGCATTTTCAAAGGACTGTACCTCGGTATCAAGCGCGTTGGGCGCTGTCATCCGTGGAGCGACCACCCGATGCACGACCCTGTGCCGAAAAAAAATGCCTGACCTTTAACTTTTCCACTCAATTCGTTCGAAGTCAGGCGCTACCGTGAGGGTGTATAGCGAACGGTCGCGCAGTCTAATTTCCTTGATAGGCATTTCGGAGCCATCTACCGTGCATTGTTTGACAAACACAGGAAAGCCTACCAAGTAGATTTTTACTTTTTCATAAGAAGGCCTGTAAGCTCCCTCTTTGCGCTGGCGCAGCGTGAACAAGCCATTGTTTCCATCTGTCTCGAATATCTTCAAGCTGAAATTGCCCTCGCGGTAGCCATAGCCCTCGCCCGCGTCCTCATACAAATGGCTGGTTTCAAGGCCATTTTTGTAATAGACATAGAGGGTTAGCTCGTCCACGGGTTTTTCTCCGGTCCACTGGCGCACGGGATAGACGGGCAACACGGCTCCCTCCCGAACAAAAAACGGAATTTGTTCGGGCATCACGTTGACAAACACTTCCCCGTTGCCCGGTTGGCCCGTCCAGAAATAATACCAGTTGCCTTTTGGAAGATACACGCCTTGCCGCTGTGTTTTTGGCTGGATGATTGGGCTGACCAACAGGTGCTCGCCAAAAAGAAAGTCGCGCTCCTGCTCCCAAAATCGAGCATCTTGGGCATCGGCAAAGGCGAGGTGGCGAATAACTGGCGTGCCATCGAGCGTGTGCAACCACATCGCGGTGTACAAAGATGGCAACAAGCAATAGCGAAGTTCGATGGCTTTCTTGGCCAAATCCGTCCATTTTTCCCCGAATGACCAAGGCTCTTGGTCAAGCGTGTGCAACGCAGGGTCGGCCAGTTCGGCCTCGTCAGCCGGAAGCGTGTCACCGCTCGCGTGTTGCCCCATGCTGTGGACGCGCATCAGTGGGTGAAAAACCGCCAGTTGCAGCCAGCGCACAAACAACTCGCCATCGGCGCTCCCAGCGAAGCCGCCTATGTCCGTGCCGCAAAATGAAAAACCGGAAATGGAGAGTCGTTGGCACTGTATGTTGGCGATTTGCAGGTGTTCCCAATTAGAGTAGTTGTCGCCAGTCCAGACAGCAGCGAAGCGTTGTCCGCCAGAATAGGTCGCGCGGGTAAGCAAGTAAGGGCGCTTTTCCGGTTGCAAGTGTTTGAAGCCTTCCCAAGAGGCCCTGTTCATTTGTTGGCCATAGATGTTGTGCGCTTTTCTATGACTGCACGGGTAGCCGTCGTAGTGGTGCAACACGTTGTCGGGCAGCGTTTTGTGATGAACATGGAACACCGCAGGCTCGTTCATGTCGTTCCAAAAACCACTCACGCCGAGGTTTTGGTACAAGTCTTCGTGCAATTGGCCCCACCATTCGCGCACGGCGGGGTTTGTGTAATCGGGAAACGCGCAAAACCCCGGCCACACAGGGGACTTGGCCACATCGCCGTCTATCATTTTCACAAACATTTCTTTTTCCAAACCCTCCTTGTAAACGGCATACTCCGGGTCTTCCTTGATGCCGGGGTCAATCATCAAAACCGTTTGAAAACCTTGTTCTCGCAAATCTTGTATAAGCTGTTTTGGCGCTGGAAAACGCGCCGCATCCCAAGTAAACACCCGGAAGCCTTCCATGTAGTCAATATCGAGGTAAATCGCGTCGCAGGGGATTTCGCGCTCGCGGAACTCGCGGGCGATGTCGCGCACCCGGCTATCGGGATAATAACTCCAGCGACACTGATGGAAACCGAGCGCCCACATTGGTGGCAGTTCGTGCGTGCCAGTCAGGTGTGCATATCCACGACTGACTTCGAGCAATGAGGGGCCGTAAATGAAATAATAGTTCAGTTCGCCGCCTTCGGCTGAGAACGCGACAACTCCCGTTTCTTCCGAGTCAAAGTCGAAGTGAGTCCGAAAAGTGTTGTCGAAAAAAATACCGTAGGCAAGTCCTTGATGCAGCGAATAGTAGAAAGGCACGGCTCGGTAGAGCGGATTGGTTTCCCGCCCAAAAGCATACGAGTCCGTGCACCAGTTCTCGAATTTTTGGCCTGCCAGATTGGTTCCGCAGGTCTTATCGCCAAGGCCAAAAAAGACCTCTTTGCGGTGGCATTTTTTCTCCATTTTCACCTCGCACCAGCCGCGCAGGATGGTGCGCTTGGCCGAAAATCCCGCCTCATCCTCACAAATGGTTTGGTCGTCGAGGTTGTAAAATTTGACTGCCAATCCTGTTTTTGACACTACCACTTGCAGCAGCTCCGACACCAAAAGAAACTCGTTGTCGGTCTCGTTCAAAGTCACTGTCACTTTTTCGGGCTGAAAATCGGGGGCGAGGGCGTAGGAAAAATCCGGCGCAAACACGCCATCCGGCGAATATCGCAAACGGACGATGCCAGCCGCCAACACCTGCACCCGCAAAGTCACCGCATTGCGACACACGAATTCGTAGGCCCCCTCGCGCCAACGCACCACAGCGACTTCGTCGGGCACAACTACTTGAAAAACATCGTCGTAGCGTTTACTGACGCTGGCTTCGGCAAAGGAGATTTCCGAAGGTTCGGGTAGAGGAGTTTCTGCTTCGATTTCCGTTTCGGGGAGTTTGTCGGGTTGCTCTTTCATTTTGCGTTTTATACTGACATTTTCAGGGGGTGAACGGTAATAACACCTTGTTTCTCCAACAAACGTATGGAGATTATTCAAAATTGAGGTTGGGCATATTTCTATATAGTGACGCGTCCGGTCATTGGCCGATGAGCGTAGTGGCACTAAAGCGATTTCCGCTTGATACGCGCTGCGAGATCCTCTACCGAGAGCGAGATAAACTCAGTCGGTGTGACGCAAAGAAGTTCGGCATAGCCAACAATATGGCTGAAGGCTATCTTAATCCTGCCATTCTCTATTTTGAAATAAGAAGGCTGTGTAATTTCCATGGCATTCGCTATGTCTTTTTGGGAGTAGCCGCACAAATCGCGCAATTCGCGCATTTTTTTACGCAGCTCGTTTTGGAGAGAGTCATCCATGAAGCAGAAGATTTTTTCGTACAATTTGGGAAAAGTATTTGATATGGTGAAATATTATCATTTTGCTATTTGTTTAAACCAGAAAACGACTGAGTACTCAATTCGCTAAAAATGGCACTTTATATCTAAAAGGAATAAATTTCGTGAGAGGGCGATTTTATGCTTTACAGCTATCAGAATCTATCAGAGTTTGTATCAATTTTGAATCTGCAAATGCGCAGAACACGTTTCGCTCCAGAAATCCAGAGTATTTTACACAACTTTTCAATATAAAATTTCTTCAGATTTATGAAAAACAATTTTCTTCTGACAATCCTTTAGCCATCCTGCGTGATTTGTTGATTAAAAATACCATTGTAATTTGTTGAAGTCAAAAGAGAGTTCCTTGAAGGCATTTTTAAAGGATTGAACAATTTGAGGGAATGTTTGATTTTCGAAGATATGTTTTCTGATATAGTTTTTCGCTTTGAGCCAGCAATCTTCCACTGGGTTTTGATCGGGGGCATTTGAGGCAAAAAGCAAGCAATGTATTTTCCATTTGCTTTTTTTCAAGCCTTGATTGACGGTGTTTAAAAAATCTCTGACCAAATGTCCAGTGTGAAAACTTGCGCCATCCCAGATGATGAAAATGCGTTTGGCATTTGGGTATTTTTCTTCTAAAAGCCATCGCAAGAACTGGACGGTATTTTCCATGTTTGCCCAGTCAAAGGGATGGAGGTGAAAGTCTCGGCTGAACAAATCCAGGGCGCCATAGAAAGTCTTGCTGTGTCTTTCATTCTGCATCGGAACGGGTATTCTCTCTCCTTTTTTGCCCCAAACATATCCCGTTGCGTCCCCGTGTTTCAAATGACATTCGTCCTCAAAAAGCACTACTGTTTCGCCTTTTTTGATAGGTTTTCGTTCTTTCTGAAGTTTTTTTTATCGCGGTACGCCTTTCTTGAACTTGCTGTTCGTCGCGCTTGGGGTTGGTTTTCTGGCTTTTGTGCCAACTCATCCCCGCTTCGTGCAGCAAATCATAATACGACTGACTCGATTTATACGACACCCCGTGTTCTTTTTGAAGATACGACACCAAATCTGAAAAACTGAAAACCGGGTGCGAACGAATATGAGCCAGTACCAAGGCTTTTTTTTCTTCTGACAAAAAAGCCCTCGGCCTTGCCCCCCGATGCGCCGACAATAGGCCGTTTACACCGTATTCATCATAAATGATCCGCCATTTGCTGACAAATGCTTCTGTCACTGACAAAATTTCGGCTATCAATTTTCGACTTTTACCCGCCAAATCTTGCTTCACCGCTATCCCTCGCTTGATTTCTGCTCCTTTCGAGGAGTGTCTTATCAAATCATCTAAATCTTTGTACATGACTTTTTCTTGCAAAGTTATCTCAAATCAACAATTCAGACAGGATGGCTATTTTAGTAATGGCATTGCCTCTTCTAGTAAGATGCAAAAAAGATGCTAATGACTCAAACACATTTCACCACAAATTATTCGAAAATGGTGAGGCCCACCTTCGTAGTGAATTAACTGAAGTTCATGTCTACTACATAGATGGGACTATTAGCTCGCAGACTTCCTATGAAAATAAGCTTGCAGAAGCAGGTGTTTACGAACACATTATTTTTGAACCCACCACTACCGAAAATTATTATTCCCATCATCTTTTCAGTAGCAAGGCAGGCTACGTCCATTGGGGCGATTCGCTTGGTTTTAAAATTTCCAAAGCAATATATGTGTCCGAACGCCTCGCATTTGTTGCCGATAGCGCAGGATTAAATCAAATTGACACAAACTCTATTGAGACCATCCCTGAATGGTATGATAGTTTGGTGCAAAGATTAATCAAAGAGGAACTTGATGACCCTAACGAACTAAATTTCATCTGCTACGCTGTCTATTTTTGGCAAGGTTATTCAGAGACTAATTTTCCAGCTCATACAAAATTTGGCGGCAACGCAGTTTCAGATGCTAGAATATTGTGGAACAACAACAAATTGTCTTCATGGAAACCAGATGTTATGACTTGTCTTTCAAACTACAAGTACGGACATTTGTCAGCATGGGATAAATGGCACTATAAAAAACCAATACCCAACCCTAATGCCTCATTCCCTACTACTATTACGGTGAAAGGAGATGTGTTCACACCTTTTGTGAATATTTATGGTGCGTGGGACAACAAGATTTCTTCTTACACTTCTTGGGAAACGAAAAATCCGTAATAATTAAGACAAGTTGCCATGATATAAGTTGTCATGGCAGCTTATCTTTGCCAAAATTGCGCTCGAACATGAAAAAATGTATCTACTGTATTATTTTGTGTCTTTGCACTTGGCTTACCACATCTTCGCAGCAAATAAATCGGGAATGGACTACGAATGTCACAACTGCCCCGACGAATATCCTATCCTCAAATATTCATTTATTTGACGAGAAAATAGGTGTTTCGCTCACAGATGAAGATGCCCTTCAATCTTTTATGGAAGTGTTGAACTCGGAAGGAGACCTGACTGGTCAAATCTCTATTCCAGTTGACTATCTTTTGGTGTCCTACTACAGCAAGGTAGATTCTTGTTTTTATTTCGCCGGGTCGCAAGCGGTTGCCGACTCTATGATTTTTGCCAAAATGACCTCAAATGGAATTACTTTGTGGAGAAAAGCCTTTCTCTTTGATGATTATGCCTCAAACGCACCGTATAAAATTTCGGAAAGAGATGACGAGATATTGCTAAGTTATTCCTTATTCAATTTTTCCGGGCCATTCGTCTCCTCTGCTGTTGGCTACTTTGTATTTGACCGCAATGGCGACATCATTCGTCAGAACCAACCTTTTGCATTTCCAACTTCGCAAGTCCCGATAATTTCCTACACATCAGCACTTGATAAAGCGGGCAATGCGGTGCTTGCTCTAACCAATTTCTTGGGGCCATGTAGCATCGTAAAATTCGACAAAATGAGCGGCATCCCACTTTGGACTCAAAACTTCGACTTGGAAAATAACGATATTCAGGCTCTATGGATAGACAATGATGACAATATCTTTTTTTCGGGTCACGATAACAGTTTGATAAAACTAAAATCCGATGGAAGCTTTATTTTTGAAAAAGAATTGGGACCTGAAGGGTTTCATGTCGGACAAAATCTCTTGGTCCAGGGTGGGTATTTATACGTTGTGGGTTATCATTTTCAGGAAAATGTAGATAACAGCCAGATTTATATTGGGCAGTTCGACCCATTAAATGGCGAGCGAAATTGGGAATGGTATTTTGATGGTATTCCCAATCAATTTGGGCTAGGCATAGAAGATGGGGCTTTTGCCAATGATTCGACGCTCTATGTGCTTGGTAGTGTTTCGGCAGAGTACGAATTTGTGATGAAACTTACTATTAAGGGAACCGTATCTGTTTTTGAGCATACTGAATCAAATACATTAATTACTGTTTTTCCCAACCCCACAACTTCAAATATTGTGCGATTGAACACCGGAGGTCTGCAAGGCTCGATCATCCTGAGCGATGTCAATGGGCGGCTGTTGCTTGGCCAGAATGTGTGTGATGGTGAGGAATTGACTTTACCCTCTGGTGGGGTGTTTTTCTTGCACTTTCAAAACGCTAAAGGAAAATTTGTCCAAAAAGTAATCTCCATCCACTGATAATTTTATCGCACCATGTCCTGTAACCGTCTCTTCCTTGTGCCATTCCTAATCGCTTGCTTCTTTGGGAGCGTGCTATTTGCGCAAAAACCCAATTATCTGGGCAAACAGTTTTTAGTGGGAACATCAATAAACGGAAATCCCGGCTGGAACGACCCTGAAGGCCAGCGTTTCTGGCTGTTAGCGTGGAATCAAAGAGGAGCAGTGGGATTGACCAAGCGAATTTTTGTTGGGGTTCAAAGTCGTTTTTTTTGGTCAAAAGCAAATAACCTTCCCGTTGTGCAAACGTGGCTCGGCGGTGGTTTTGCCCGATATTATTTTATGGTTCCGCGCGGCGAGAAACGCCGTTGGGCCTTTTCTGCCGAATTGGGCAACTACTGGGGCAATCATTTCCTGACGGAAGATGTTGGCATAACTGGCGCTGTAAAAAAATCGGGGCAGTCCATGCCTAATCTCGGATTTTCGTTGGAGATGAGGGCTTACAAAAATTTGTGGATTGAACTGGCCCACAATTTTCTTTTGGTAGCCCCTTACGACCTAACCGCCTACCCTTCGCTTGGCATCGTATTGCATTGGGGCGAAGCGAACGCTTTTGCACGTTGACTATGCGTGCACACCACTATTGCCTTCCGCTATAAAAAAACAGGCTCTTCGTGACTTCATGTGGACAAACACAACACACATCTTTCATCTTGAAACCGTTCGTTTCAACGAGCGGTCAGGAATACCCACTAACCACATCTATCTTCTTTACATGACATCACAACTACAACATCTTGAAGATGCGATGTTTTTGCAAAGAAGATAGATGTGATGGGCAGAGATGCTTAATCCCCCGACTAAAGTTCGGGGGTTACAAGATGATAGATGAGATGAGTGCTTTATTTCAATTAGGCCCATGTAAAAGTCACGAAGAGCCAAAAAACAAAGGGCGAGTTGCCACACCCGCCCTTGTTCATTTGCTTCAAACGAAATGAAGTATAATCAAAAAAACCAGATGCCAGAGAGAAGAAAACTGCTTGGGATTCTATTGTTGTTTTTCAATTTTTCAGACAAATCAGAATGCCCTAATTGATTATCCTGAAATGCTGCCTCGTAGGTAGCGTTGCCGCTGATAGAAAACCGGTATGAAAGGCCCAATTCCAAATGTTTGCCCAAGCACAGGCCAATGCCAGACTGCCATTGTGCCTGCAAATGCTTCAAGTTTTTGGAGGCTATCCCGTTCAATCTGCTTTTGGCCGAGGAGGAGGATGCTACATACACCTTATTGTTCGCAATGCTTTCATCCGAGGTTTGGGCATTGAGTGTGTAAGAAAACAAAAGCCCAGCCATAACCCTTAGTGGGCGTATTGGCTGCCAATACGCCAACAATGGCGCTTCCAAACGATGCAGCCGCTCCACCGATACATAGACCGATAGTGCTTTGGGGTCGAGATTCGAGTTGCTCACGGGAGTGTTGTCGAGAATCACGCTAAAATCGCCAGTAGCTCTGGCGTAATCCCCTGCCGTCAGACTGATGACAGGGCGTTCCGATTCGGCAATCCGATAATAGGCATACTGCAACCCACTCCGCAATCCCCATTTTTGCGCAAACTGCCAGTTCAAAGCTGCGCCCGCCGCAAAGCCGTTGAGGGCCGTAAACTTATTGGTAGCCGCACTTGTGGTAAGTCCGAGTGACCAGCGGCTGGGTTGCGCCGCTTTATTTGTCAATGGAGGAGGGGCAAGAGTAGTAG
This sequence comes from Saprospiraceae bacterium, assembly GCA_026129545.1. NCBI lineage: Bacteria > Pseudomonadati > Bacteroidota > Saprospiria > Saprospirales > Saprospiraceae > Saprospiraceae bacterium. The sequence goes on along the minus strand of JAHCHX010000001.1, from coordinate 1,141,561 downwards.
TTGTTGAGGTCGGCGAGAGCGAGGTTGTTTCGGGTTGTGCAATATCGGCGATTGTATGGGGGGCTTCATCAGGGCTGATTATAGTGTTGTCGCTGATAATGCTTGTGGGTTCAGACATTGGGGTTTCCATCGGCGCTTCGGCATCAGAAGTGCCGCGTGATTCAGGGGTAGCCTCTGCATGGATATTAAGGGGGAGGCGCTCGCTCGAATTTGCGGCATTGCTGCTTTCCTTGTTTGCGAGCCAGTCTCTGCCTTGATTGTTGTACTCAACAATCAACCTATCGCCAAGTGCCGGAACACGACTGATACGCGAGAGTGGCACATCACGCTTGGATTCGCGGCGGCTTTCTTCCGCGTCGTTCCGAGCTGCAACATGGGAGTCTTTTGCCCTTATGGAGGGTGCCGCCTTTACCACAGGTTCTGTTACTGTTGGATTCGACTCGTTTGTTTTGGGTGGATTTGTTGTCTCGGTTTGCGTCGGTTGCGACCACCACCACCATCCGCCAACCCCCGACAACGGGAGCAGGAGCAGCGCAAAAATCCACCACGCGAACCTTCGGCGCCGAGGCTGCTCCGGCATCTCGCGGTCGAGCAAGCGTCGCATGGACTTCCAGCCCAAGTCGGTCAGTTTATGGTCAAAATTATTCTTCATGTCGCAGTATTTAGTCGTTGGTTGAAAGAGGGGTATTGGATGCTCAGCATCTCGCGCAGTTTTTGTCGGGCCGTGCTCAGATGCCATTTGGAGGTGCCTTCACTGATTTCCAGGTTTTCGGCAATCTCGGCATGGGAGTAACCTTCTATGGCATAGAGTCGAAATACCTCTTGCGACACGGGTGGCAACGCCTGCACGGCGCGCAGGATGTCTTCCTCGTAAAATGTCTCATGCCCCCTTTCGGGCACTGCGCTATCGTGTTCCTCCAACACGAGGAAATGCAGGTATCGGGCGTTGTCGCGGAAATAATCGGCCATGCTGTGATACACCAAGCGACGCACCCATCCTTCGAGGCTTCCTTTGAAGGCGAACGTGTGGATTTTTTTGAAAACACGGAGCATCCCGTTGTTGACTATCTCAATGGCGGTATCGTCGTCGCGGGTGTATTTGCGGGTCATGCGCATCATTTCCGGGAAAAAACGACGATAGAGGGTCTCTTGCGCACGGCGCTCGTTGCGCGTGCAGCCTTCCACCAACTCCTGTTCCGTGTAGTTTTTTTTCCCGAAAAGGCTCATGTTTCGTGTGCGTGTTGGCTATTGGTTTTTGGAGGTTGTGTTTGTTGGGGTGGCATGGCCGCGTTGAGGAGTAGTCATGCCCCCTGCAATTGGCTCGTTTACAAGATGATGCCGAGACCCAATTCGAATCTGTGGTGTGAGATGCGGTCTTTGCCTCGGTCGTTGCTCCAGAAGGACTGCCAGTTCCTTGTTTTTTTCTGAACGCATAGACCACCAAAGAGGGCGAAATGGTTGCCCAAGCGATAGCCGAGCTGTCCCTTGGCCAGCCAACCGCCGCTCCAGCTTTCCTCACGCCCCCAGTTTGAAGTGGTGTGGCTGCCAGCCAAAGCCCATCCCGCCCCCACCGACCAGAATGGAGTGGTCCTTTTGGCTTGCAAATAGCCTCGCGCCTCGACGAACACGGGGTAGGTGGCTGGTTCGCCTGAATCCATGTTGAATGTTTCTACGCCTACCCCTACGCCAACGCCGAGTTTGCGACGAAACATCCACCCGATGGTGTGACTCAAAGTGAAGCCAAGCGTGTTTTCGCCACGATACGACCGACCGATGAGCGTGCCCAAGCGCGTGGCGTTGTACAGCCCTTGTTCTTTGAAATCGTATGATGTTGTGCTTTTCCCCTTTTTGCAATTTTGCACGATTCGCCTAACGGTCTCGCTCGGGATACTTATCTCAAGTCCATTCCAAGTAGTTATTTCAAGCGAACCGTCGGGCGCATATTGGGTGATTCGGCCTTGAAATTTGGAGCCATTGCTCAAATAGACGACATCGTGACATTGAAGCCCATTTTGCTGCGCCAACAAATAATTGGCGCAGCAAAAAAGACAGAAAAAAAGAACCGAAAATTGCCTTTGCATCTCGTTCGTCATTTTTGCACGGGTATATGGCTCACTTGGCGAGGATTCGACGGGTCGCTTGTGTCAAACTGGTAGAAACCACCCTCGCCGATGACGAGCAATTGGCCTGCCCCCAACGAGATGACATCATAGGTCTTGATGTTTTTAAGGTGGCTCTTCAATTTTAGGTCGAGCGGGTTTGTTTTGTCAAAAATTTTCAACCCGGCATCGCAGAGATACAAGTGTTCGTTCGTGACGGCCAAACCTTTGGGTTCGGTCATCGGGTACGTTTTGCGCAACGACACGGCGGGCAGGTTTCTGATGTCGAGCACGTCCAACTGGTTGAAGGTGCCGTTGCAAGTGGTGCCTGCGTGGATGGTGACGTAGGCATTTTCGTCGTCGCAGACCACAGGGTCGCATCCGGTGACGTGTTCAAAACGGTTTTCCAACACGGGCCGCTGCGGGTTGGAGTTGTTGAAAACAAACACCCCCGTCTGCGAGCCGATGAAGAGGCGGTCTTTCCATGGGAAAAGCGTTTCTATGTTCCATCCGACTTGGACGGAATCGAGGCGGCTTGGGCAGGCGCTGCCGACCGCCCATGTGCGCAAAGTGGTGTTGTCTATGGTGTAGAGGTATTGGTCAACAAGGCCAAAACGAGCATAAGAACCCCCTATGCCTGCCGAGGCGAGCGGCGGATTGGCGCCGGCGTTGTCCATCATGGTTGAATTTACGAAAAGCACATCCCCCCTTCTGAACCAAGGGCTGCCCCATTGCGCCACGTCGCAGGAAACATCCTCCGTGATTTCGGTCTGCAAATAGTCCACGAGATAGCCGAGTTGGGGGTCGAAACCATACAATTGGAACGCATCCTGTGAGCGACACACCAATTGGGGATTTTGCAAATCGCTGATGTCTATGGTGAGCAAATCAACGTATTGGTCGGCATAGAGGTACTTGTCTTTGATGGCTATATCCACGTTGCCGGGTATGTTCCAGAAAAACAAGTTCTGAGGGTTGGCGGGGTTGCTGTTGTCAATGACGTGGATGCCTTCGTTGCGCTCGTTGATGAACAGGTACTGACCGAGCAAGTAGATTTTGCCGGGGTTGCGCAGTGCACGCGGTGCTTGGGTGCTGATACCCACGCGCACTTCCGTGGATGTTTTGTAAATCGGGTCGAAGCGAACATAGGTGCGGCTCGATTCACATTTGTCGCGGAGGCAGCTGCCCATCACAACGGTGAACAAAAGCCCCAAAATGGCAAGTGGAAAGAGTGATTTGTGTTTCATCGCAAAACAGTTGAGTGAACATGGTGAGTTGTTGCACCGGGTTTTGCGCAGAAAGACAGGACAGCCCCACGAAAAGGTTGGGCGATGCGGAAAAAGTCATCAAGACAATGCCCTTAGCCGACCTCCACCAAAAACTTGTTCTTCTTCCCGTTTTCTACCATTACATATTTTCCGTGCAGCAAATCCTTCGAGGATATCATGGTGTTCAAATCGCTGATTTTCTGTTTGTTGATGGAGACGGCATTGTTCTGAATCGCCTTTTTGGCTTCGCTGCGGCTGGGAAGGATGGCGGTGTTTTCAGACAAAAAATCGAGGATGTTCGCGCCATTTTGAACGACCGCGAGCGGCACCTGTGGCGCGGGAATTTCCTCTGCTACTTGCGCCAATGTGCGAGCGTCGAGGCTGCTTAAGGTGCCGGCATCGGCCTTTGGGTCAAACAACAGTTTTGAAACCGCGAGCACGGATTCGTACTCTGCTTGGCCATGTAGGCGCACGGTGATTTCCTCGGCAAAAACGCGCTTGATGTCTTGCGGGCTGGCATTGGCCTCCAAGGCCTCGATTTCCTCTTTCGATTTTAGGGAAAAATAGCGCAGGAACTTTGGCAGGTCGCGGTCGTCGGCGTTGAGCCAAAATTGGTAAAAACGGTAGGGGCTGGTCAGGTTCGGGTCGAGCCAGATATTGCCCGCCGTGCTTTTGCCAAACTTGGTGCCGTCGGCCTTGGTGAGCAAAGGTGTGGTGAGGGCGTGCAGTTTGGCATCGTCAATTTTGCGCCCGAGTTCCACCCCGGCGGTGATGTTGCCAAACTGGTCGGAACCGCCCATTTGCAAGGTGATGTCATATTTTCTGTGGAGCAAAACGTAGTCGTAGCCTTGCAAAAGTTGGTAGCTGAACTCGGTGAACGAGATGCCCGTCTCCAATCTGCGCTGAACACTCTCTTTCGACATCATGTAATTGACTGTGAGGTATTTGCCCACGTCGCGCAGAAATTCGAGCACGGTCATGTTTTGCCAGAATTCGAGGTTGTTGAGCAGCAGTGCGTGATTGGGTTTGGCAGGAGAGAAGTCGAGCAGTTTTTTTATTTGCTCTACCTGACGTGCGGTGTTGCGGTCAAGTTCGTCGTAGCTTTTGAGTTCGCGCTCCGCGTCCTTGCCGCTGGGGTCGCCGATGCGCCCGGTGGCGCCGCCCATGAGCGCGACGGGTTGGTGGCCTGCACGCTGGAGGAAGGTGAGCAGCATGATTTGGACGTAGTTGCCGATGGTGAGCGAGGGCGCGGTGGGGTCGAAGCCGATGTAGCCGCGCACGGTGCCGCTTTTGAGGTGTTCTTCAATGCCGGGCGTGACGTCGTGGATGAGGCCGCGCCATTTGAGTTCGGAAATGAAATCCATAGTCTGGAAAAAGGGATAAAAGGAGTTGGTGACAAAACGCTCGCTTTCGGCTTTCAAGAATTTTATTACAGAATCAAAAGTTTCAAAAGCGAGGGGCAAAATTAAAAAAGCAACGCCCCACGAAAAGAGCATTGGATTGTTTTCTCTGTGGATACCCCCTTTAAAAAATCATTGGGCACGTTTGTCCTATTTTTGCACAAATCTTGAATGTGAATTTTCATGTAGGTTTGCCTTGCAAAAAAATCAGCCATGCGCCAAAAACTATTCCCCTTCATCATCGCCCTGCTCCTGTCTGGCAGTTGCAACAAAGAAATTGAAGCGGTGTCGGTACCGCCGTTCTCTGTTTATCCGAATCCCAGTTTCGGTGTCGTGCGAGTTTCCTTGAATCCGGCTGTCACCACCTTTGCCAACGTGACGCTCTACGACCGCAATGGAAAAACCCTGCAAACGGCGACTTTGCTTCCACAGGAAACAGCTGCTTACCAACTGGACGAAGACGGTATTTATTACTTGGAAGTCCTCGTTGACAATCAACGTTACAAAGAAGAAATCCTCAACCTCATCCCATGATAAGGCGACTCTCGATTTTTATCTTCTTTGTTCTCAATTGCTTATGCGCCATTAAAGCACAATCATGGCGCATCCATCTTAATGTCAACGAGTATTACCCCATCAATGCCCCCGAAAAAGGCTACTACCCGATTCTGTGGTATTCGAGCACAGAAGGGCGCGGGGTGCTGCTCGGCGGGTTTGGCGGCAGCGTGTCGTGGACCAACACACTCAAAAGCAAATGGGATTTGAAGGTCCAACTCAACATCTCGCGCTCGCGCTACTACGATGAGCCGGCCATCGTCCTTGACGAGAATGGTTTTGCTTATGGCGCGGTCATCGGCATCGCCACCAACCTCAACCTTTCAGCCTTAGGCATTCCTCGATACTCGGTCGCGGACTGGCTGGACGTGGGGGCTGGCTTGGGACTTCAAAGCGTTATTTTGGCGAAATCGGACTATGGGAAGGCAAAGATTTTGGGCGAGAAAAAAGAATTGAATTTCACCAATAAATCCCTCCAACCTGTCGTGTTGGTGCTGCCCGTCGAAACCACCGTGTATTTTTGGGATAGGTTCTCTTTTTCTACCCGTTTGGAATTTGCGTTGACGAAAGTATCCCGCTTGTCGTATGCTTCCAACGAACGTTCCATGCTCCTCGTCTTGGAAGCTGGCTATCGCCTCAACAGAGCTAACAAACCCATGCCCGTCACTGATAACCAATAACCAACCTCCGCATTTTGAACCTTCCCTTCTTCATTGCCCGTCGCATCGCATTTTCTGGAGAAAACAATTTCTCTCGCGTCATCATACGCATCGCACAGGCGGCGGTGGCGCTCAGCGTGGCCGTGATGATAGCGGCAACGGCGCTTATCGCGGGGTTCAAGCACGAAATCAGCCGAAAGATTTTTGAGTTCTGGGGACACATCCATATTTCCGACACGGCCTACTCGCTGTCCTTTGAGCCAGTGCCCATCGAGCGCGACCAAGATTTTTATCCGTCGTTAGACACGGTCAGGAGCATAGATTATTTCGAGGAGGCGCAGGTCTGGGGAATGCCGACGGGCCGCGAAGTAGAGAAGCGTTCGCGTGGCGGCATTCGCCACATTCAAGCATTTGCCCACAAGCCCGGCATCATCCGCACAAAAACGGCGATGGAAGGCATCATCCTCAAAGGCATCGGGCAGGATTTTGACTGGAACAACTTGATGCCTTATTTGCAGGAAGGCCAACCGATTGCTTTGGGCGACACGGTCTCACGCGACATCATCATCAGCAGACAAACCGCAGACCGATTGCAGGTAGGCGTGGGCGACCGATTTATCGTCCATTTTGTGAAAGGAGGGGAACAGCTGCGCCGCCGCTTTCAAATATGCGGCATCTACAAAACAGGCTTGGAAGAGTATGACCGAAAATTTGCCATCTGCGACATTCGCCAAACACAGGAACTGCTCGGCTGGACGGAGGGGCAAGTGGCGGGTTTTGAAATTTGGCTTGACGATTTGCGCGACCTCGACCTTTACAACGAATACATCTACTCAGAGGTGCTGCCGCCCGACTTGCTTTGCGTCAGCATCCGCTCCAAGTTCCCCGCCATCTTCGAATGGTTGCAATTGCAGGATTTGAACGAGGTGGTTATTCTGGGGCTCATGCTTGCAGTGGCGATTATCAACATGGTCACCGCGCTGTTGGTGCTGGTGCTGGAACGCACCACCATGATTGGTGTCTTGAAGGCGCTGGGCGAAACCAACCGCCGCATTCGGCGCATTTTCCTGTACTACGCCGCCGTCATCACTTTGACGGGGATGTTCTGGGGCAATTTGCTGGGACTTGGATTTTGTTATTTGCAAGAAAAATTTCGTTTCATCACCCTCAACGAAGCCGATTACTACCTTTCTTATGCGCCAGTGAAAATCAATTGGTTGGCGGTGTTGGGGGTAAATGTAGGTACCTTGGCGGTCACGCTGCTCTTTCTGATATTGCCTTCATTTTTGGTGTCGAAAATCGCGCCCGTGAAGGCGATACAGTTCAAGTGAAAAAATCTGGGACAAAAATTTCTCCCATCTCTTTTCTTTGTGCTTCGATATTGCCACCCATCACATCATCTACTTAAAATCCTTATCTGCTATGCAAACCCTGCCACTTTTTCAAACCGAAGAAGGCTCCTTGACAAGCCTCTCTTCACAGCCTCAACCATCCAGCTTTTCCGCAGGATACGACGATGAACTCGATGAGCCTTACGAAGAGGGCGAAGACGACGAGGAGTTTATGGACGACTACGACGAGGATGATTTTGAGGAATTTTCGGAAGACGACGAAGACTTCGACATGGGCGATGAAGACGAGTTCGACGACGATTTGTTCGACGATGAGGAAGAAGAAATGGGCTACGAGGAAGAAGAGGAAGACGAGAAATAGTGCAGCGCCAAACCAGTCTTTTCAGATTAAAATCCGACGTGGCTTGTGACAAGAATTTTGCGAAAAGCACAGGTAAATTTTGAGTGAACCAAAGCGCCTTTTTCTTAATGACAACTTAGCTGCCCCTTTCTACGACGACACTCGTTTAGAATCTTCCTTTGCATGGCAAGTTCACCATTTTCAAACATTAAAAATCGCCACACCATGCAATTTGAAGAAACACTCGATGTGCAAGAAATCGGCCTGAGCTCCGACGAGACTTCTGTCGAAACCACCACCGCTTTACTCAACGAAGATGAGCCGGAGGAAGAAGAAACGGAAAGCGAAGAAGAGGCAGAGGAGGATGAAATAGAGGAAGAAAACGAAGGGGAAGAGGAGGGCGAAGAAGGCGAGGAAGGCTGAGTGACGCACTCCGGCTTTATGCGACTTGCCCCGCCCCGCACGCACCGGGGCGGGGCATTTGTTTTATTCGCCCAACACTTCCAACTGCAAGATGACACCCGAATGAAGGCACTGGTGCACTTCGACTACTTGTCCCGGCATCACCTGCCGAAACTTTTTAAGCACAGGCGATAGTTCTCCCAACTCAAAGCGATACGCCCCGATTTCGTAAATCTGTTCAAGTGGGCGCGTCCCCTCTTGTTTGAAATGAACTTTTTCCACCTTCCCGGATATCACACGTTTTTTGCCAGCATCCAAATCGCGCAGCAATCGCAGCGCAAGTCGAGGGTGTTTTTCGAGTAAAAAAAAAGTACTTGCCAGCACAAGACTGAGCACGGATATGACTGCCAAAACCCAAAGGGAAGACTGCAAACACGAGACCCAAAATGCGACCATCAGCACTGCAACAGAAAGGGCATACACCCCCATCCAGAGTAGTTTCGCCCGCAATTTGCTTGCTATCAGGCGTTTGTCTTTTTTCGAGAAAGGGATGATGCGTTCGCCGGGTCTCATGCTCGAGCGCAAAATTCGGGCAGATGACAGGCTATCGAGCATGAAGCTGCGAAACTTTACGATAACTTAAAGTACGCAACCACCCTTACCGTATCACCACATCCTTGATGTACTCCTCCCCCATTTCTTCGTTGAGCAGGCTTTTTATTTTGTCCTTCGAGTAAGAAAGCTCGTGCTTGAGCGGCGCGGAAAGGATGGTGAGGTGCAGCACGTTTTTGCGCACGGATATATTGGAAGTGTAAGTCGCAATCGTCTTGCCCATGAGTTTTTCCCAAAGCATTTTCACGCGCGTCTCGTCCAGCTGCGGCTTCAGGCGAAATTCCCTGAGCATATCCTGCATGGCCTCTTGAAGCGAATTGTCGTTTTTCTTTTTCATGGGCAAAATCACTTTGTGCAAATGTATGACAGGACGGGAGCATCTTGTTTTTTATGCCCTGATTCTCTCGGACTTATCAGATGTTCATGGCAGCACAAGGCGTAAACCCTGCTCACAACCAATCAATGCCTTTCTTGAGCAGGTTCAACGTCGCAGCCTCAGGGCTGCCCGGCTCCGGTTTGAAATTGTACGCCCAATGCGCCACCGGCGGCATGCTCATCAGGATGGACTCTACCCGACCGTTGGTTTCGAGGCCGAATTTTGTGCCTCTGTCCCACACCAAATTGAACTCCACATAGCGACCGCGTCGAAGCATCTGCCAGCGTTTTTCGCGCTCACCCCACGGACGATTTTGTGCGCGACGCAACAATTCTGTGTACGTCGGGGCGAACGTCTCGCCCACAGCCACCGCAAACTCGAAAAGTTTATCCTGCGAAAGACCGCATTTTTCATCCAAGTAGTCGAAAAAGATGCCGCCCACCCCGCGCGTTTCTTGGCGGTGTTTCAGAAAAAAATAGTCATCGGCCTGCTGCTTAAAATCAGGGTAGAACGCGGGATGAAAGCGAGCGCAAGTATTTTTCAATTGCTGGTGAAAAAACCGGGCATCGTCCTCCACAATATAATGTGGCGTCAGGTCAATGCCCCCGCCAAACCACCATCGCCCGGTGCCAGTCTCGAAATAGCGCACATTTTTATGGATGATAGGAGCCATCGGGCTGTGCGGATGCAGCACGATGCTCACGCCCGTCGCAAAAAACTCGGTTGGCGGCAATTGCATACTCTTTGCCACAGCCTCGGGCAGCGGCCCATGCACCGCGCTGAACATGACCCCGCCTTTCTCAATGATTTTTCCTTCGATGACCCGGCTACGCCCTCCCCCACCCTCCGGGCGGAGCCAGTTGTCTTCCAAAAACTTGCCGCCCCCGCCTTCGGCGGATTCGAGTTGGCGGCAGATGTCGTCTTGGAGGGTTCGGAAACGGTCGGCGATGTGTTCTTTTGTGACCATGGCTATTTATGTTGCGCAAAGGTCATTGTTCCTTTTTTTATTTGAAAGGCAAAAATTGGTAAAGATAATTTTGCCGGAGTATCGGAAAAACCACGGATGCCATGAGTTGTGTTTTATGCCTCGTGCCGTCATATTTTGGACATGGCTAAAAGTGCAATCTGTTCAAAATCATGACCATCAATCATGGTGAACTGGCAAATTCTAGTAAATCAAGGGATACCTTTGGCACATGAACATGAAATCCTCCGAACTCATCCTCAACCGCGACGGCAGCATCTATCACCTGCATCTGCACCCCGAGCAGGTAGCGCCGCTCGTCATCACCGTCGGCGACCCGGAACGGGTGGCCAAAGTGAGCCGCTATTTCGACCGCGTGGAACACCGCGCCCGCAAGCGCGAATTTGTGACCCACACTGGCTGGCTCGGCAAACAGCGTCTTTCGGTGGTCAGCACGGGCATAGGCACCGACAATGTGGACATTGTGCTGAACGAATTGGATGCCTTGTTCAACATTGACTTGGAGAACCGTGTGCCTAAGCCCCGCCCGACATCACTCACTTTTATCAGAATCGGCACGGCTGGCAGTTTGCAAGAAGAAGTACCCGTTGATTCATGGGTCGCATCGTCGGGAGGTTTGGGGCTGGACGGGCTGATGCAGTTTTATCAAGCGCCAGCCATGCAAAACCACCCATTGGTGACCGCCTTGAGAGAACACGCCACCGAACAATGGGACTTCCCGGTCAGCCCCTATTTTTCAGAGGGCAACCCGGATTTGTTGCGCTGTTTTTCGCAAGGTTTTCATCACGGCATCACTGCCACCAATTCAGGATTTTACGGCCCGCAAGGCCGCCGATTGAGGGCGCCACTCAGACAGCCCAATTATCTCGACTTGCTACAAGCATTTGAGTACCAACGTGAAAAAATAGTAAATCTTGAAATGGAGACTGCGGGCATCTATGGATTGGCAAACTTATTGGGGCATCGGGCGGTGTCGCTGAACGCAATACTAGCCAACCGCCCGTCGGGAACATTCAGCCGAAATCCTGAGCAAACGGTGCGTCAATTGATTGAACACGCCTTGGAAAAAATTTCGGAAGGCACATAGGCAAAAGCATCTACTTTCATCGTTCATTTGTGCATCACTTTCACAATTGAAAAAACACTAATTATGAGAACTTTTCTGCGCTCTTTGAAGCCAAACGCCTTGCTACTTTCCTTCGGCCTTGTTTTGTTCAGCGTGACAAGCACCATGCAATCCTGTGCGGCGCGTTTCGACCAAATCGGCCTTGACAACATCACCAACATCGGCGGGCAACTCACCCAATTGATGGGCAAAGCCATAGAGCCTTATGGCAAGCACGCCGACTCTGTCACGAAACTCCTGAGCGATTTGAGCGGCGCTGCCAGCCATGCCGCCGGTCAGAAGAAAAACACGGAAATCGCAAAGTCTTGGCAAGTGCTCAACGATGAGTTGGCCGCGCCGTTTTTCAACCGTTGGAAAGAAAAAGGAATCCTCGACAAGGACTATGTGAAGGAAGCGGTGGGGCAAGTCGGAAAAAGCCTCGATGCCATCAAAAAAGCAGAAATGGCCAAGAGAAAATAACCTAGCACGTGATTGCCTCCACACTTCCGTTCCATCAAAAAAATTGAACAATGGCTAGTAAATCAAAATCAAAAAGTATCAAAGATGCACTCGACAACTTGGACAATCAAGTAGTGGGCGTAGTGAGTGAATTTGTCAAAAGACGCAGAGGCCAATATGAAGAGGCCGCCGCCCGATTGCACCAAAGCCTAAAAGAAGATGCCGCCCGTTACGCCGAGATGTTGGCTGATGAGAAAATCAGCAAGGAAGATTTTGAATTCCTGATGAAAGGCCGCTATGCTCAAATGAAGATTGAGTTGCTGTCCGAGGTGGCCATTTCCAAAGCAAAATTTGACGAAATCGTCGGAGAGGTCTTGAAAATCACCATCAAAGTCTTGTTGGTGGTCATTTAGGTCTTTTCAAACCCCCACACACACAGCCTGTTTTGCTTACGCAAGGCAGGCTGTTTCGTTTTTGCGCATCTGACATTTTGTCATTTTTCATTCGCAAAAACCCTACCTTTGCGGCCTCATTGCACCTTGCATACCGGAATATCATTCCAGTTGAAATACTCAAATTTAGAAGCCGGAATACCATCCCGGCGCACAAGATATGTACGACAGCAACCCGACATTGGAAGGAATCAAAACGATTGACGAGGCAAAGCAAGGCAACGTCCTCTTCAAAGAACACTGGCAAGAGACGACTGTGCCGGGCGGGAAACGCTTTTACATCGAGAGTTACGGCTGCCAGATGAATTTCAGCGACTCCGAAATCGTGGCTTCCATCCTGAGCGAAATCGGCTATTCCCCTACCCGCAACGTGGAGGAGAGCGATTTGATTTTGATAAACACTTGCTCCATCCGCGAGAAAGCCGAAGAGACCGTCCGCAAACGCCTCCGTTTTTTTGAAACGATTAAAAATCAACGTCCCGGCACGGTGGTCGGTGTGTTGGGCTGCATGGCCGAGCGGCTGAAAAAGAAGTTTTTGGAAGAAGAAAAACTCGTGGACATCGTGGTCGGCCCCGACGCTTACCGCGACCTGCCCAACCTCATTGGCGGCGCGGAAGACGGCAACCGCATGGTCAACGTCCTGCTCAGCCGCGAAGAAACTTACGCCGACATCAGCCCCGTGCGCCTCGAATCGAACGGCATCACAGCCTTCATCAGCATCATGCGCGGCTGCGACAACATGTGTTCGTTCTGCGTCGTGCCGTTCACACGCGGGCGCGAGCGTTCGCGCGACCCCTTCAGCATCGTGGCAGAGGCAACAAATTTGTTTGAAAACGGCTACCGCGAAGTCACGCTTTTGGGGCAGAATGTGGACTCCTACAAGTGGGAAAACCCCGAAACAGGCGAGCGCGTCAATTTCGCCAACTTGCTGGAAATGACGGCTTTAATTCATCCGAGCCTGCGCGTCCGGTTCAGCACCAGCCACCCGAAAGACATGACCGACGAGGTGTTGCACACGATGGCGAAATACGAAAACATCTGCAAGTACATCCACCTGCCGGTGCAGTCGGGCAACTCGCGCGTGCTGGAAATGATGAACCGCACCTACGACCGCCCCTGGTACGAAGCTCGCATCCGCGCCATCCGCCGCATCCTGCCGGAGGCCGCCGTGTCGAGCGACATCATCACGGGCTTTTGCTCCGAAACGGAGGAAGAACATCAGGACACGCTCAGCATCGTGGAGTGGGCGAACTTCTCGATGTCTTATATGTTTTTCTACTCCGAACGCCCCGGCACACTCGCCGCCCGCAAGTACGCCGACGACATCCCGGAAGAAGTGAAAAAACGCCGCTTGCAAGAAATCATCCGTGTGCAAAACGCTGTGTCGCTGCGCCACAATCAGGCCGACATCGGCAAGACGTTCAAGGTTTTAATAGAAGGAAACAGCCGCAAATCCGCTCTCGACTTTTGCGGGCGCAACACCCAGAACAAGATGGTCGTGTTCCCGAAAAAAGAGGGTTTGAAGCCTGGCGACTACGCGCTGGTGCGGGTGAAGGAGGCGACGAGTGCGACGTTGTTGGGGGAAATCGTGTAAGCCAAAATTCAAAACAAAGTATGAGCGACATACTGATTCTTCAAGAACGAATAAAAAACTCAATTCTCGTAGGTGAGAGTGACTTCAGAGAGTTTAAATCTGCATGGGAAGGGAAGCCCGGAAGCAAGAAACCTCGATTGGCTAAACACATTTGTCAAGATATTGCCGAAGGATTAGTGGCCTTTGCAAATGCTGATGGTGGAGAATTGCTCATTGGAGTTGAAGACGATATGACTGTTACTGGCATTCCTCACACGGAAGAGGAAGTTCAACAAATGCTAAATGCTCCGCATTCGCACGTCTTTGAAGGACAAAATCTCCCAATGATTTATGCACAAAAAATTCAAATCCAAGACGAGACTGTATTGTTTTTCCAAGTTGAGAAAGGCGCTACCGAAATATACCAACTTCGTGATGGGAGAGCAGTGATTAGAAAAGACAAAAGAACGGTACCCGCAAAAATCAGCAGATTGCAATTTGAAAGGCAGGAGGTGTTGTCAAGAGAATATGACCGGCAATTTGTCGACGGAGCAACTATTAATGATTTAGATATCCCTCTGATACAAAGCCTCGCAAATAATTATCTTAAAGGAATGACTGCTGAAAAATATCTCCAGCAGTTGGGTCTGGCAGAATATTCAGTTAGTGGGCTTCGGTTAAGACGTGCCGCCGTTCTTTTATTTGCCAGAGATGTTTCAAGATGGCACCCAAGAAGTCAAGTTAGAATTTTGAAAGTGAATGGCAATGAACTGTTACCCGGTGAAAAATACAATGTTGTAAGTGACGAAACTGTCGCTGGGAACATTTACGAGCTGGCTTCTAAAGGATGGGAAGGTTTACGACCTTTCTTAGCGCAAAAAACTGAGTTCGGCGCAGGTGGAAAATTTGAACAAAGATATTCTTACCCGGAAGATGCTTGCCGAGAAGCTTTGCTAAATGCTTTAGCTCACCGTGATTACAGTAATAGCAATGGCATTGAAGTTTATATATTTGATGATAGGCTTGAAATCAAAAGCCCAGGCGCCCTCCTTTCGACACTAAGAATCGAAGATTTATATGCCCTCGATAATCGCCACGAATCTCGCAATTCCAAAATTGCCTACACCCTCAATGTTTCAAAGTTCATGCGCGAATTAGGGGAGGGCATGAAACGCATTTTCACGCTCATGAGTGATCTTGACCGTAAGCCACCAGAATTGTATTCAAACACTAACTGGTTTACAGTTAAACTCTTTAATAGACCTATTTATACGCCTAAACAACAAGAGTTCTTGAACTTGTTTTCAAAATACAATTTGACAAGCAATCAAAAAAAGATTGTCCTTCTTGGGATGCAAGGAGAGGAAATCGCTCCAGAAGATATGTTTAGAGCTATGAATACTTCAGATCGAGATATTTACGACAAAGAGGTTACAGGTCTTAGGATGGCGGGACTGCTTCAAAAATCTCGTTCAAAATCAGAGGTGACAAAAATATTTCTGAATCAAAGAATCTCAAGAAGGAAAATTGCCCAATACAAAATTGTAGTGCCAACTTAAATGTCCACCAACCTCCAATCCATAAAATCCCGATTCGGCATCGTCGGTACCTCGCACCTGCTCGATGCCGCGCTCGAAACGGCCGTCCGTGTCGCGCCGACCGACCTCACCGTGCTCATCATCGGCGAGAGCGGCGTGGGCAAAGAAGTTTTTTCCAAAATCATCCACTCGCTCTCAGCGCGTAAGCACAACGAATTCATCGCCATCAACTGCGGCGCTATTCCAGAAGGAACGATAAACTCTGAATTGTTCGGCCACGAAAAAGGCTCGTTCACCGGTGCAGTGAGCGACCGCAAGGGCTACTTTGAAACCGTCAACAACGGCACGATTTTCCTCGACGAAATCAGCGAGATGCCGCTCGACACGCAGGCATACCTCTTGCGGGTGCTCGAATCGGGCGAGTTCATCCGTGTCGGCGCGAGCAAAGTGATGAAAACCGATGTGCGCGTCATCGCCGCCACCAATGTGGATTTGCAAGAGCGCGTCCGCAAAGGCAAATTCCGCGAAGACCTTTACTACCGCCTCAGCACGGTGCCCATCAAAGTGCCGTCGCTGCAAGACCGACGCGACGACATCCCCGTTTTGTTCCGCAAATTCGCTTACGATTTTGCCGAAAAATACCGAATGCAATCCATCCGCCTCGACGAGCGCGCCGAGCAGGTGTTGCAGAATTATCGTTGGCCCGGCAATGTGCGCGAGTTGAAAAACGTGGCCGAGCAGCTGTCCGTGCTCTCGGAGGAGCGCCTCGTCACCGCAGAGGCACTGTTGCGCACCATGCCCCAACTGTTTGCCCGCAACTTGCCCGTGCCTTCTCAGGGCAACGGATTTTCGGCCACGCATGGGGGCGATTTTCAAGAGCGCGACCTACTTTACAAGGTGCTTTTCGACATGAAAAACGACCTCAACGACTTGAAGACGATGTTCTTCGAACTGGTGAAAAGCAACAACCTCAGGATGCCGGATTTGAGCACAGTGCGGCAGCTGCCTTCTTCTTACCCAACCATCAATTACCCGCAAGACAACGACCGCGACGAGCCAGCGGCTATCTACCAGCCCCTCGACCAAGAGCGCGTGACACCCATCATCATCGAATCTGGCAGAATATCGGGGGCCAGCCCTTATGACAAAAGCGACATCGAGGATGCTCCCCTCGCTATGGACGAGATTGAAAAAGAGGCCATCAAACGCGCCCTCGCCAAATATAAAGGCCGCCGGAAAGAAGCGGCCGAGGAGCTCAAAATCAGCGAGCGAACGCTTTATCGAAAAATCAAACAGTATGATTTGTGACTGCGCACGGTTGACTGCGCACGGTTCTGCGCACGGTTGACTGTCAGCCGTGTTAACATTTCCAAAAAGCCCACTCACCCTTACCGCGTCGAAGGATATTTGCGCGTCATTCGGCGCTGTCCGCTCGAACCTTGTTTTCAGTTCAAGCGTTTCGCTGGTTCGAGCGCCTAACAAAACTACCGATTTCAAAATACATTTTCGAATGAAACGCATTTTCATTGTTATCTTTCTTGCATTCATTTCATCTTCAACACTATGGGCAAATGGCGGAGGCTACAAAATCCGCGTCAAGCTTGACAACTACCCGGAAAAAATCCTCACGCTTGGCTTTCATTATGGCGAGAAGCAGTATGTGAAAGACACCATAGAGGTGGGGGCCGACGGGTGGTTTACATTTCAAGCCGACACTTTGCTGCCCTGCGGGGTTTATTTGCTCGTCCTGAAGCCCGACAATTCCTTCATTCAAGTCTTGATTCCTTCCGACGACCAAGATTTTTCGCTTACCACCGACGCAAAGGATGCCGTCACGAAAATGAAAGTAAATGGCTCGAAGGACAACGAGGTGTTCTATGACTATTTGCGGTTCCTCAACAAAATGCGACCCGATGCCGACAGTTTGCGGGCACAGATTGGCCGCACCAACGGCAATGTGGCCGACTCCACTCGTCTGGCCGCGAAACTGATGGAACTAGATAAAGCAGTGAAAAAATATCAGTCAGACCTGATAGCCAAAAACCCCTCTTCCATTTCTGCCAAAATCGTGAAATCGAGCATAGAGCCAGAGCTGCCCGAATTCACGGACAACGACCCGCAGGAACTGCAACGCAAAAGGTACTATTGGTACCGAGCGCATTTTTTTGACAACATTGACCTTGCCGACCCATGTTTGCTGCGCAGTCCCGTGCTACATCCCCGCTTGGAACAATATGTGAACAAAATGGTGCCTCAGCACCCCGACAGTATCAATTTAGCGATAGATTTCCTGATGGAGAAAATGAAAGAATCCAAGGAAAACTACAAGTTCTATCTCATCCATTTCCTCAACCACTACGCCAAATCCAACCTTGTCGGCTTTGACGCTTGCTATGTCCACATCGCCAAGAAGTATTATTGCTCCGGTCAAGCCGACTGGACGAAAAAAGAGGACGTGGAGAAAATATGCGACAACGCCAGCCGGCTGGAACCCATACTCATCGGCAAAATCGCGCCCAATTTCACCGTCATGGACCGCAACAACAAACCGCACAGCCTCTGGGACGTGGATGCCGATTACACCGTCTTGTTTTTCTGGGCACCCGATTGCGGGCACTGCAAAAAGGCAGCGCCTCATATCGTCGAGTTTGCACAAAAATTCAAAAACCGAGGCGTGAAGGTATTTTCGGTCTGTACGGCAGTCGTCACGGCAAAAGAGGACTCCAACACCCTTGAAAAGGTGAACGACCAATGTTGGAAAGGTGTGGAAGAGAAGGAATTCAGCGATGATTTATTCATGACTTTTAGCGACCCCTATCTGCGCAGCCGTTACAAATCACTCTACGACGTGCAGACGACCCCGCAAATTTTTATCCTCGACCGCAAACACGAAATACTCTCCAAACGCATTGGTGCCGAACAACTCTCGGAGGTAATGGAGATGGTGATAAAATTTCAGGAAGAGAAGAAAAAGGGGGCGGGAGGAAAGTAGGTCAAATGACACGCGCCCCGTCAATCGAGGGTTGACATGATTTAAAACGCCCCTTGAATCATGTCAACCCTCGCTCGTTTGATGATTAGCTTGGGTCAGCCACATAGCTCACGAAAACCATCGTGTTGGTCGGGATATGCCGCAACACGAGCACAAAAGGACGATTGAACCAAAAAGTAGGAGGCACTGAGGTGATGCCAAAACCTATGGACGTGACCGCAGCCCCTTCCGCACCTTTCTCGTCTATCTCCAACACAGCTTTGTGCTTGATTTGGTTGATAAAGATGTTTTTGACGGCAGTGCCCATCAACGTGAAGTCGGCATCCCGGTCGGAAAAAGCCGCCTTCATACCGAGATGTTTAAGGCTCTGAATGAGGTCGTTGTCGTACGCCAGTTTAAGTTTAGGGAAAAACACCATTGCTCGCCCGTATTGTGCCGCTTCATACATGCCTTTCCAAGACGACGGCGTGATGTTCAGATGCCAGTTGGCATCGGTGTTCGCGGTGGTTGGCTGTATAAAACTGACACTAAAAGTGGAATCTTTGAAGGGGATATCCACGAGGTTGAAAAGCGCCGTTTGCGCAAAAGTGAAATCGCGGTCGGCGTTCACAAAATCAACTTGCGTCTGTGAGCCATCCGCTTTTGTGAACGCCTTTTGGGTGGTAAGTTGAGGGGCAAAACCCGTCGCCCAGTCGGCTTTGAAGTGGATTGCGTTGATGAGAAAAGCCACATCCAACGCCGTGATGCGCTCCAAAATTTGAGGGATTTTCCCGTTTGTGCTGTTTTTCACCCAATTGTTGATTTGGTCGAGGGCCGCCTGTTCGTTGTCAAAATTGAGTTTTTGGTCGCCGCAGCTGTAATGTGCCGATAGCGCGTCCAGAAAAGGGGGCTTTACGTTAATCCGTGCGGCATCGTGGAAATAACGGTTGGCGACCGTGAGCGTGGGGGAGCCGCTCTGTTTGCTCAACAATTGGGTGAGGTCGCGGTGCAGCGGATTCAAGTCATTGACCGCACAGTTCTCGCAGCCCATCAAGGACAACATTTCACCGAGTGTGACCCCTTGCGCGCCATTGGTAGCCATGGTGAGCGCCGTTTGAATGCTGAAAGGAGAAATCAGGACGTTTTGTCCCGGCTTGGCGAGCTGCTCTTGCTTGAAGATATTCCAACCGAGCACTTGATTCATCTCAGCGATTTTTTCCACCTTATCTACCGGGATGGGTTCTTTGATGATGGCAGTCGCGCCTTTGTCGCAGGCGGAAAAGAGGGGCACAAACAGAAACGGTATCAAATAAGCTGCTTTGGTCATAGCCGAACAAATTTTGTGAGACGATACCGTAAAAGACAGTCAATCCAACGCAAAGGGTTGGGGCACCTTTCAAACGACGGTTATCAAAATATCCTGGCGTTCGATAAAAAAGCCGAATGGACGCAGCGAGTAGCCCTCTTCACGCGCTATTTTTTGAAACTCGGATTCAAAACCCGGCTCCACCGCCACCAAAAGCCCGCCACTTGTCTGAGGGTCTGCCAATATCTTTCGTCTGTACTCGTCGGCTCCTGCTATTTTATGGCCGTAGCTGTCCCAGTTGCGCGTGGTGCCGCCCGGCACACACTTTTGTTCCAAATAAAAATCAAGGATGTCGCGGTCAATAGTAGGCACATCTTCAAAATGGATGATGGCGCTCGCGTCGCTGGCTTCGCACATTTCGGCGAGGTGCCCCAGCAGCCCGAATCCCGTCACATCCGTCATGGCTCTCACGAACGAGAACAACCCGAACCGCTCCCCCACCCTGTTCAATTGCTTCATGCTGTCGGGTGCAATATGGGTGTGTTCCGGCTTGAGGCTCCCCTTTTTTTGCGCGGTTGTCAGAATGCCAACTCCAAGCGGCTTGGTCAAAAATAGCTGACAACCGGGTGTGGCGCCGCCATTTTTTTTCAAATGCTCGATTTTCAAGCGCCCGGTCACCGCCAATCCAAATATAGGTTCCGGGCTATCAATACTATGGCCGCCGGCCAGCGGAATCCCGGCCTCGGCACAAGCCTTCCGTGCGCCTTCTATCACCTCGCTGGCTACCTCTGGGGGAAGCAGATTGACAGGCCAACCCAAAATGGCGATGGCCAACAAGGGGGTGCCGCCCATCGCATAGACATCACTGATAGCGTTGACGGAAGCGATGCGACCAAAATCTTCCGCGTCGTCCACAATGGGCATAAAAAAATCGGTGGTGCTCACCACAGCCGTACCATCGCCCAAGTCGAGCACCGCCGCGTCGTCGCGTGCTTCGTTGCCCACCAGCAATTGCGGGAAATGCTGCTTGGCGGCACTGCTTTTCAAAATATTGTCAAGTACGTTGGGCGCGATTTTGCAGCCGCACCCTGCGCCGTGCGAATACTGAGTGAGCTTGAAGGAGGCCGCTGAGTCGTTCATTTTTAGGCTCTTAAAATTGGTACGTCACACTCAGGGCAGGGATGATGGGCAGTTGGTTCACTCTTTGGTAACGTACCCGGTCGAAATAAAAGATATTGTCGCGGTCGTAAACGTTGGTGCAAGAAGCCGTGATTTCGAGGTTGCTGTATTTCGAGAACCTGAATATACGTTTCGCCGAGAGGTCGAGACGGTGGTAGTAGGGAAGACGTCCACCGTTGCGCACTCGGTCATAAACGATGCCCAAATCGGGGTTGCCCGTCAGGATGTCGCTGCCGATGCCATCTTTGAAATCGAAGGAGCTGTAGAAGCCTTGCGTAAGAGTGAAGGGGAAACCAGAGCCAAAATTCCAGCGAGCACCCAGTTCCCACTCTTTTTTGCGGCCCATCTGATAAGTGCCTACAAAATTGAGGTTGTGTCGGCGGTCAAACACGGGCGGATAGGTCTGTTCGCCATCATTGCGAGTGACGAAACCGAGTGAGTATGCGCCCCACAGGTATGCTCGCTTCCACTCTATCTTCATGGATACGTCAAGACCATAAGCATCACCTGTTTCAGTGACAAAGTTGGGGTCGGTCGGGTCTTGCTTGTTGCGATTGAGGGCGATGAGTTGGGTGAATTTTTTGTAGTAGCCTTCCACATTGAGGTCAAAATTCTTCGTTACATCCACTTCAAAACCTGCCACGCCATGCACGGAGGTCTGGATGCGATTGCTGGCCCGTTCGTTGGAATTGGGCTTCAAAATCGCCTCCTCTGGGCCAGAGAGAAACCCGACAAACAAGTTGACGACATCTCGCTCGTTGATGGTGGAAAGCAGGTTTTGCGAGTACAAGCCACCTGCGGCCTTAAAGCGCAGGTTGTCGGTGACGTTGTATTTCAAGCCCAAACGCGGCTCCGGGGAGGAATAGTTGAGCGACTGGTAGTATTGGAGACGGAAGCCCGGCTCAATAACCAAGGGGCCAATCTTGCGTTTCCAACGCATATAGCCGCTGATTTCAGTAGTGTTTTCATCCTGACCGATGGTTAGCCCGCGAAAGTTGATAAACTCAAAAACAGTATTGAAGCCAGTCAACTCTATCCCGTACTCCAACTCGTTGTTGCGACCATAGTTGGTAAAATTCAACCCCCCGTAATAACCCGAAATGCCGCTCTTGCGGGGAAGGCGGTCTGCCTCTTCGATGCGTGTGTCGTATCGGGAAAAGGTGAACACGCCATTGATAATCGTGCTCGAATTGGTCGGCACCACAGTAAAGTCCATGCCACCGCCAGCACTGTTCCACCCATAGTCCGCGATTGGGAAGTTCACGCCATCGTCGTAACTGAATCCAAAAATGTTGAGTTTGCTGCCGTTGCCAGTCAGGAGCGACAGTTTGCCGTACATATCTCGGTAGTCGAAGGGGATGCCAATGGAGTCATTGACATAAGGATAGAGGGTTTTATCAAACTGATTGATGAGCGCCTGTTTGCCAGTCAGCACAAAAGAAATGCTGCTCCCTCCCTCTTCTTTGAGAGGAACAATGGGGCCTTCCACAATCGCACGTGCCTGATAAGGACTGACCGAGGCCAACCCAGAGAGGCGTTTTCGGTTGCCCTCGCGGGTTTTTACGTCCACGATGGCCGAGATTCGACCGCCATAATCGGCATTAAAACCACCCGTAAGGACGTCCACGTTGCGAATCAGCTCGGTCTCGAACACGGAGAAGAAGCCAATGCTGTGAAAGGGGTTGTAAATCGTCATCCCATCGAGCAAGATACGGTTCTGCACGGGCGAACCGCCGCGAATGTACAGTTGGCCGCCTTGGTCGCCCGTGAAAATCACGCCCGGCAACACGGTGAGGTATTGAGCGATGTCGGACTGACCACCCGCTGACGGCAACGAACGGATTTGTTTGGGCGTCACCTGCAATTTGGAGATTTGAATGTCGGCCTTTGCCTGCTCCTTTTTCCCGCTGATGAGGATTTCGCCCAATCGCTGCCCGCTCTCGACGATGTAAATGTTTTGAAACAAAATCTCACCACGTTTCACGGTGATGTTTGCCGTGTAAGTATCATAGCCAGTGAGCGACACGACCAATTGGTATTCGCCCGGCGGCACTTCGGGCACTGAAAAAAAACCATTCACATCAGAGATGGTGCCAAGGCTGGCACCTTCGACGCGCACTGTGGCGAAGCCGACGGGCTGTGTGGTTTCCTTGTCGTAAACATATCCCCTGACAGCAGATTTGGTTCCTGTTTGGGCTGATAATGAGACAGATAGAGCGATTAAAAAGAAGAAACTAAGGAGATTTCTCATTGCAATTTATGTGTTTGGCGGCGGCAAAGATAGCCGTACATTGATATTTAGTTGCGCCCGAAAAAGATAGTGCTCGACATTCCGCTGCATCTGCTAAAAATATCAATCGTAAGTTTGCCGCCATCACCATGCACCCACACGATATTGTTATTGCCGGTGGCGGCATCGTTGGGCTGGCCACCGCCCTCCAATTGCAGCGCAGCAATCCCCGACTGCGCATCGCCATCCTTGAAAAGGAAAGCCGTGTGGCCGCCCACCAAAGCAGCCGCAACAGTGGGGTGATTCACAGCGGCATCTATTACAAGCCGGGGAGCCTACGCGCCACCAACTGCAAACGTGGCTACGACCTTTTGCTCCAATTTTGCAGGGAAAATGGCGTTCCGTTCGAGATTTGCGGCAAAATCATCGTTGCCACAGCGGAGGACGAACGCGAGCGGCTGGACAAAATCTACCGACGAGGAATTGAGAACGGCCTTCGCGGCATTCGCAAAATCAGCGCCGCCGAAGCCCGCGAAATAGAGCCGCACGTTCGGGCGGTGGAGGCCGTTTGGGTGCCGCAAGCAGGCATCGTGGACTACGGCGAAGTGGCGCGGAAATACGCGGAGATTTTTCAAAAAAACGGCGGAGAGATTTTTACGGAGCAAAAAGTGAAGGCCGTACGAGCACAAAGCACTGAAGTCTTCGTCCAAACAGAAAATCAAGTATTCGCAGGAAAAATATTTGTGAATTGCGCAGGCCTCTATTCCGACAAAATCGCCACACTGACCGGCGAAAAACCCGACCTGCAAATCCTTCCTTTTCGCGGTGAGTATTACGAGTTAAAACCCGAGCGCGAACACCTCGTCCGCAACCTGATATACCCCGTACCCAATCCTAACTTCCCCTTTCTCGGCGTGCATTTCACTCGCATGATACATGGCGGCATCGAGGCTGGCCCGAATGCCGTGCTCGCCTTCCGCCGCGAAGGGTACTCGCGTTGGGATTTGAACATCACAGAGCTAACGGAGACGCTCTCCTATCCCGGCTTCCGAAAAATCGCCCGCCGATACTGGCGCGACGGCTGGGCGGAGATGAAGCGGTCTTACTCGAAGCGTCATTTTGTCTTCGCGTTGCAGCGTCTTGTGCCGGAAATATCGGCGGAGGATATAATTCCCGGAAGAAGCGGCGTGCGCGCTATGGCCTGCGACCACGCGGGCAACCTGCTCGACGATTTTCTCATCCTCACGCGCTCGCGCATCGTCAACGTTTGCAACGCGCCCAGCCCGGCAGCCACCGCTTCGCTGGCAGTGGGCGAAACGGCGGCGGAGCGGGTGTTGGAAATGATGAAGGATGAATGATTTTTCACAGAGAGGAATCAATACCTTTGCTCAAAATCATTCCAATCATGGACAAAATCGCCGGGCAAACTCAACATCTGAAGATAATTGCTTCCCACGGCTCTTCTCGGCTGGTTTTGCGCAATAACGGGCAACTCAACCTTTTCGCCCCCGAAACCCCAATTGCAAAAAAAGTGTCGCCCGGCACGTCGGTGTTATTGAGAATAAAATCAGGTCGGTTTTTTGACAATGGAGAAAAAGTACTTGAACAAATCCTTCACTCTCATAATGCACCCGCTCTTACCGCAAATTCGCCAGCAAAAAACGGTACATCGGCAGGCAAAAACACCTACACTTACGACGCGCACACCTATCACACGAAAGTCCCGCCACAAGGGATTGTTGAGTTTTTGAAGTATTATCTGCCACAAGGAGGGTTAGTGCTTGACCCCTTTGGCGGTAGCGGCATGACGGGTGTTGCGGCTCTTGTTGCTGGCATGGATATAGTGTTGAACGAACTTTCTCCCGCAGCCTGTTTCATTGCACACAATTTTACGGAACGTGTTTCAAACACGGATTTTGCCAAAGCAATCAAATCCGTGTTGACAGAACTGAAACAGTTAAGAAAAGACCTTTACGGCACAGAGTGCAGAGAGTGTGGAAAACAAACCGAAATCCTTTATACCGTTTGGTCATACCAAGTGGAATGTCCACATTGTAAAAGCAAATTTCGACTCTGGGACCATTGCCGCCAGTACGGTTCCAATGTTCGGGAGCATAAAATATTGAGCGAATTTCCCTGCCCAGACTGTGGCAAGTTGTTGAAAAAAAGCCGACTTTCTCGAAAAAACGCTGAGCCGGTCATGTTGGGCTATAAGTGTTGCGACAAAGTGCAGCGCGAACATCCTTTGAGCGCAAGGGACATTTTGCGCGTGGAGCAAATTGAGGCAAACCCGCCCTTGGAAGAAGGATTTTATCCCCAAACCTATATCCCCGATGGCATTAACCTCAGCCAACCCAAGCGGCATGGTTTTGACACCATTGATAAATTTTACACCAAACGCAATCTATCCGCGCTTAGTCATCTTTGGAAGGAAATACACAGGCTCGAAGACAGGCAACTGGCATCCATGCTCGCTTTTGTTTTCACTTCCCTTTATCAGCGCGTCACAAGACTCTCCGAATTTCGATTTTGGGGCGGCAGCGGCAATACAGCACGCTTCAACGTCCCTTTCATTTTCAATGAGGCCAATGTTTTTGTTACTTTTGAAAGAAAAGCAGCCAATATTCTCGACCACCTTCAAACGACGATGCAACATTATCAAGGCAACAAAGTCGTCGTTTGCAATTCGGCCACCCAACTGGATTATCTTCCCGACAATTCCGTTGATTTTATATTTACAGACCCCCCTTTTGGTGCCAATATCAATTATTCCGAAATGAATATTTTGTGGGAGTCGTGGCTTGGCGAATATACCGACAACACCTCCGAAGCCATTGTCAACCGCGCACAGGGCAAAGGATTGGAAGAATATCAGCATCTGATGACAGATAGCCTTTCAGAATGTTATCGTGTACTCCGACCGGGGCATTGGATGTTGCTGGTATTTATGAACTCCTCCGGCAAAGTTTGGGATGCAATCAACCAAGCAGTGCGCCAAGCAGGATTTGTTCCAGAGCAAATCAACATTTTTGACAAACAACATGGGACGTTCAAGCAATTTGTCAACGAAAATACAGCTGGGAGCGACTTGGTTTTGCACTGCCGCAAGCCTGTTGCCCATGAATCAATTCAAACAACATCCGAAAAACTTTCTTGGCAAAAATCAATCGCTCAATTTTTTAAGCATAGGACTGGTGATTTGCCCGTGACCATATTCCTCCACGTCTCCCGCGACAGCGAAGCCGATTATCGGACGCTGTTCAGCGAATGGATAGGATTTGGCCTTTTGAAAGGACATCAACTTACCGATTTCAGCACTTTCAGAACGGCGGCTGAAAAAATCATAGAAAATAACCATGAAAAAAAGCCGTAGTCATATAAAAGCCTTGCCCGTCTTTTCAGAAACAGAATTTAAACAAGCCAAATTGCTTTTGGCTACCAAAGTGACGCAAATGATGGGGCGAAAACTTGAGGAGGGAGATTGGGGCGAGGTGTACAGTTTAGCGAAAAATATCCCATTGGCAGGGTGGAGCAACCTGCACATAGATATTAACTACAATGGCTTGGGGGTAGAACACAAACTTTTGAGATGTAGTGGATTGAATGGCAGACCTATAAAATCCGTTTGCGGCACTACTATGATGCACCCGGCAGCCACGCGCTCTATTCGGATTTCAGATACAACACAACCCGCTGAAAAAGCAATGATTGAGGTGTTCAGGCAATATGCGGAACTTATTGAGTTGAGAAGACAAAAAGTGGCAACGGCTGCCTCCAACAAAAAGCCGGATATGCGTACTGGCTGGCTATTATGGGAAGATTCCTTGTCTGAGTTTCTATACTTCGAAGAGGCACTTCAAGCCCCGCTGCCAGAACATTTTTATGCAGAATGGAATGAAACGACCGCAAAAGGCGCACGAAAAAGTAGCAAAAGCCTGTGGATATTTGAGAAGGATACTGACAAAAAGAGGTTTTCAGTAACAACCAGCGCCGGTGTGAAAATCCAACCTTATTTCGATGTCCCCCCGCCCTCCGACCCAAATCTTTATTATTTCCGTGTGCAAGGAGAGCGCATAGGCTCGGACACTATACAAATTTGGGTTGCGGCATCCACCGCCAAACTGCTCAAGCAGACAATAGGCAGTTTGGACAAGATCGCTGTCAGCGAGGCTATCGTCAAGCTCGCCTCACAATTGACGGAACAGAGCATTTTGCCTTCCAGTAAAAATGAGTTGGCAATACCTGTTCAATTAACTGCCGACGCTTACGAAATACTGACGAAAACTTGGGAGGGCGTGAGCGACGAACATCGCGCACAACTTCTTTTGAAATCGCTCGAACTCAACCTGTCATAGCAACTCCTCCCCAAGCATGCTTCATATCGCTGCCAACGACAGGTCACAACCCGAAAAACAATACTGCTTCCACGTCCTCTTCCACGAGTTGCTGGGGCTGGAATACCGCGTCGTTTTTTCAGAAGAAAAAAACTATCGCCTGCGGCTGCCGAACGGCAGAGAAATCGTCGTCGAAGACCATTTTTTTTCAAGTCAAAAAGAAGGCGCCTGCCTCCGCCCCGAAAACGTGCCAACTGATGCGCCGACTTTTCCCTCGCCTTTCGACGGCAGCTTGCTGACTCCCATTTTTGGAACGAATCATTTCGTTTTCAATGAAAAAGAAGCACGTTGCGGCCTCGACGTTTTTGCCTCCGCCTTTTTCATGCTCACACGTTGGGAGGAATTCGTGTCGAAAGAGCGCGACCAACACGGGCGCTTCCCCGCTGCGGCATCGCTGGCTTTCAAGGCCGGTTTTCTCGACCGCCCGGTGGTGAACGAGTATGCCGAATTGCTCTGGCAAATGTTCGCTCGATTAGGCTGGCAGCCGCCACGACCGAATCGGGAGTTCAAACTGACCGTCACCTGCGACGTTGACCATCCTCGCCTGTGGTGGTCGGCAGGCGACCGTTTGAAAACTTTGGCGGGCAGCATTTTCAAACGGGGCGACTTTGGCGAGGCGGCTTTTTGGCTCAAAAACTATTTTTTTCAAAAACGCGACCCTTACGACGTGTTCGACGAGTGGCTGGCGCTTTTTGAAAAAAACGACCTCACAGGGCATTTCAATTTTTTGGGAAAACGCCCGCCTACGAGCGACTGCTGGTACTCTTTGGAACATCCGTTTGTAAAAAATTTGCTCCAAAAAATTGCGGCGCGCGGCCACGTCGTCGGCTTCCATCCTTCCGTGGAGGCTTCCGAAAATCAGGAAATTTTCCAAAAAGAACTGGCCTCGCTTCGGGCGCTCTCGCCTACCCCTGTGACGACGGGGCGGCAGCATTACCTTCGATTTTTTGCGCCCGAGACTTGGCAAGTTTGGGAAGATGCGGGCATGGCTTGGGATTCCACATTGGGCTACCCGGAAGCCGAAGGTTTTCGCTGCGGCATTTGTCAGGAGTTCCCCGTGTTCAATTTTTTGACGCACGAAATGTTGAATTTGAAGGAAAAACCGCTCATCGCTATGGACGTGACGCTGGCGCTCTATCGCAAATACACGCCCGAAACGGCGTTTGAAAAACTCCAAAACCTTCGCCGAGAGGTGGAGCGGCACGGCGGCGAGTTTGTGTTGCTTTGGCACAATTCATCTTGGAACACCTACTTTTGGGCCGAGTGGCGCGAGGTGTTTCGGAATTTCATTTCACAGTGACCAACCCATGTTCAGATACTTTACCCAAATCCTCTCGTCGCGTTCTTCCAACCTCCGAGATTTTGCAAACGCGGGGCTACTGCTCTTTTCCCCGCTCCTTCTTTTTTCTCAATCTTCTGGAATACCGCTGCACGCCCCCGCCTATCACATCCTCGACCGGCTCGACATTTCGAGCGGGGTGGAAAGCCCCATTCACCCGGAACTCAAATTATTTCCCAGACAGGATGCAGTGGACTATGCCCTTGCATTGGACTCGCTCGCGCACAAACTAAGTCGCCGCGACCGCGCCGACTTGCAATACATTTTCAACGACAACACTGATTGCTTGCCAGAAGACAGTCATTTGTTTTCGCGCAACGAAAAAGGAGTTTTTGGAGTGTTTTACAAGACACCGGCCAATTTTTTTGAGGTGAACACAAAGGATTTCAGGATGCGTGTCAACCCACTCTTCAATTTCCATATCGGCGAGCAAGCAGGCGACCCCGAACTTTTATTTGTGAATCAACGTGGCCTCGAGGTGCGTGGCTCGGTGGACGACAAGGTGTTTTTTTACACCAACGTAGTGGAAACTCAGGCGCGTTTTCCCAACTATGTGACGGAGCGTGTGGAGGAATTCAACGCGATACCCTATGCCGGAAACTTCAAGCGTTACAACCCGCGCGTGCTCGACGTGACCAATGCCTACGACTTCAACCAAGCCGTCGGGTACCTGTCCTTCAAGGCCACGAAGCATATCGGCGTTCAGTTGGGTCATGGAAAACATTTCATTGGCAATGGCCATCGTTCCCTTTTTCTTTCAGACGCGAACAATTACGCTTTTTACCTCAAATTGAACACTCGCGTTTGGCGCTTTCACTACCAAACCCTGTTACAGGAACTTAGCCCAATCGGCGCCAATGACTTGGGCAACAATATCCGCATCCCCAAAAAATATGTCGCGGCACACTACCTGAACTACCGTATCACCCCCAAACTCTCGGTCGGGTTGTTTGAGGCAACGGTGTTCAACCGCAGCCAACAGTTCGAGTTGCAATACCTCAATCCGCTCATCCTTTACCGCACAGTGGAGGGCATGCTCGGAAGTCCCGACAACGTGCTGGTAGGCTTCGACGCGCGATGGAATATTCTCGACCGCTTTCAAGTGTACGGCCAATTTGTGCTCGACGAGTTTTTGTTTTCCGCGCTCGTCAAGCCTGAGGAAAAAGGCTGGTGGGGCAACAAATACGGCTTTCAATCGGGTGTGAAATATATCAATGCGTTTGGGGCCGACCATCTTGATTTGCAGTTGGAATACAACTTGGTGCGGCCATTTACATACTCTCACGCCGATTCGCTCAACGCTTACACGCATTACAACCAGCCTTTGGCGCATCCTTTGTTGTCCAATTTCAAAGAAATCATCTGTATGGCGCGGTGGCAACCCTTGCCCCGACTAAGCCTTGCGGCACGCTACATCCACGCCAAAACAGGGGACAATACCAGCACCGAAAACTGGGGGGCCAACCCGATGATTAGCAACCAAAACCGGGTGCTGGACTATGGCAACTTCACGGGGCAAGGCATCGCTGCCAACATTGACATTTTTGGCTTCGACGCCTCGTGGATGATGTATCACAACCTGTTTGTGGATTTGAAATTTTTGTACCGCAAAAAAGACAGTGCCGACGATGGCCGCGATTTGAAAACCCAGATTTTTGGCCTCGGAATCCGCATGAACCTCTGGAATGCAAACCTTGACTTTTAACGAAACACCTTATTTTCAAAATGGACTACTACGCGCACCCCACCGCAGTCATTGACGATGGCGCCATCATCGGCGAAGGCTCCAAAATCTGGCATTTTTGCCACGTCATGCCCAACAGTGAAATGGGCAAAAAGTGCATTCTTGGGCAAAACGTGATGGTGGCCCCCCGCGTCAAACTTGGCAACAATGTGAAGGTGCAAAACAACGTCTCAATTTACACGGGGGTCATTTGCGAGGACGATACCTTTTTGGGACCGAGCATGGTTTTTACCAATGTCATCAACCCGCGCAGTTTTTTGGAACGAAAAGAAGAGTTTCGCACGACATTGGTGAAAAAAGGCGCCAGCATTGGCGCAAACGCCACCGTGATTTGCGGCGTGACGCTGGGCGCCTATTGCCTCATTGGCGCGGGCGCGGTGGTGACGAAGGATGTGCCGGATTATGCGCTGGTGGTGGGCAACCCCGCCCGCCATCTGGGTTGGGTGAGTCGGCGAGGAATGCGGCTTCATTTTGATGAAAAAGGCGAAGCCGTTTGCCCAGAGAGCAAGGAGCGATACCAATTGAAAAATGGCGCAGTTGCTTTGTTGTAATAGCACACCTTTGAAACCACTTCCAAATATGCTGCTTCGTTTCACCGTGTTTTCGTGGGTAGCGCTATCGGCCTGCACCGCGCTCCACAACAATCCAGACCACCCGCGCCCTATTCAAAAGGGGTTGCCCGGCACCATTTTTCTGCGCGACAGTCTTTGGCTCGACCAATACGAGCTGACAAACGCAGATTGGCGGGAATACGTCGGGTGGCTCGTTCGGCAACATGGCACGGGTTCGCCGGAATATCTTGCCGCACTTCCCGACAGCGCATTCTGGCTTACCCATCACGACCTGTCAAATGAGCCACAACATGAAACCTACTTCCGAGCAACGCGATATGACGACTACCCCATCACTGGCATCAGTCATGAGCAAGCTGTGGCCTACTGCCAGTGGCGCACCGAGCGCGTGCGTGAAGCCGTGTGTGCCACGCCACCAGAAAAGACCGCCATGCCGCAGCGCTTTCGTTATCGCCTGCCGAGCGTCGCCGAGTGGGAATATGCCGCCACCGCCGGGCTGAATGCGGAAGAACACCCCTTTGGCTACATATCTCTTCGAGACAAAAAGGGCCATCACAAAGTGGTCACAAAAGAAACCCTGCCGGCCAACACCGACCCAAGCGCGACCTTTGGCCTTCCGCGCAACACTGGCTCGCCAAACCGCTATGGCTTTCACAATTTGATTGGGAACGTCGCCGAAATGGTAGCCGAGCAAGGCGTGGCAAAAGGCGGCAGTTATGCGAATACACTTGAAGAAAGTCGAGTGAAAAACGAAATCCGGTACGACAGGGCCATGCCTTGGCTGGGATTCAGGTGCGTGTGCGCAGTGGGAAAATAGCCGCTGTCACCCGC
This sequence comes from Saprospiraceae bacterium, assembly GCA_026129545.1. Lineage (NCBI taxonomy): Bacteria > Pseudomonadati > Bacteroidota > Saprospiria > Saprospirales > Saprospiraceae > Saprospiraceae bacterium. The sequence goes on along the minus strand of JAHCHX010000001.1, from coordinate 1,109,820 downwards.
CACCTTTTTAAGCAATGTTCGGTCAACCATTTCAAAACCCACACAAATTATGACAGGTCCAAGTCCTCACACTCATTTCCCACTTGCTGGCTACGAACGCCTGTGTTTTTTAAAAAATCTGGTCAAGAATCCCCTCATCCAAGTCGGCGACTACACCTACTATGATGATTTTGAGGATGTTGCCAATTTTGAAAAAAACGTGAAATACCTTTTTGACTTCACGGGCGACCGACTCATCATCGGAAAGTTTTGCGCCATCGCTTCCGGTGTCACTTTTATTATGAACGGCGCGAACCACCATATCGAGGGTTTTTCGACTTATCCCTTTGACATTTTCGGTCATGGTTGGGAAAATGCGATGGAAGGCCGCATCTACCCTACCAAAGGCAACACGGTCATCGGCAATGATGTTTGGCTCGGTTACAACGCTGTCATTATGCCGGGGGTAAAAATCGGTGATGGCGCGGTGATTGGCTCTTGCTCAGTGGTCGTCAAAGATGTGGAACCGTACACCATCGTCGGTGGCAACCCTGCCCGCGAGATTCGCAAACGATTTTCGGAAGAGCATATCCAAGCATTGTTGGAGGTAAAATGGTGGGATTGGGAGCCGGAAAAAATCACGCGCAATTTGGCGGCATTGACCGGAAACGACATGGAGGCGCTACGGCAGGCGGTGTAAGTGTCACCGTTTTTCCCCAAATTTGCCCCCAAATTATGTCAACTGCCCATCAACGTTCGTCGCCAGTCGCAACTAACCACCTGCACGATTCTGAGCCACGGTGGTTTGCGGTGCATACCCGTTCCAAAAGCGAGAAATTCGTGCAGCGCATGCTGGCAAAAAAAGGCATTCACGCATGGGTTCCCTTGCAGCGCCTCGTGCGGCGCTACACCCGGAGCACACGTTGGGTAGAAAAACCGCTTATCAATGCGTATATCTTTGTGAAAATCACGAAGGAGCAGTATGTGCCTGTGTTGGAGACCGAAAACGTGGCCGGTTTTGTCAAGTTCAGCAAGAACCTCATCGCCATTCCCGAATCGGAAATAGATTTGTTGAAACGCATCACGCTTGAGGATGGGCTTGACATGGAAGCCGTGCCGGGAGGCCTGAGCGAGGGCGATTGGGTGGAAATCGCGGCGGGCAATCTCATGGGCTTGAAAGGACGTATCGTGAAGGTGCAGGGCAAGCGAAAATTTCAGGTAGAGCTCAACTATCTTTTCCAAAGCTTGCTCATCACGGTGGATGCGGCGTTTTTGGAGAAGACACGACTGGCGATTCCTTGATTAGAGATACATTTGCCCTCGCAAGCTGAACAATGTTCTCCGACAACTTCCCATTCTACAAACAGTTAGATGCCTCCGATTGTGGGGTAGCATGCCTGCGCATGGTGGCCAAGTATTACAACAGGCATTATTCGTTGGAGTACTTGCGCGACCTCTCTTACCTCGACCGCGAGGGAGTATCGTTGATGGGCATATCGGATGCCGCGGAGAAAATCGGGTTTCGCACGTTGGGCGCAAAAACGGGGTTTGGCCGCCTTCAAGACAACATCCCATTGCCGTGCATTGCGCATTGGAAGCAAAACCATTTCGTGGTGGTTTACCGAATCGCCAACGGAAAAGTCTATGTGGCAGACCCCGCAGCGGGAAAAATCGAACTGAGCGAGCAAGAATTTCTCGATGGCTGGATTAGCGATGTGGTCAACACGGAGCCACAGGGCATTCTACTCTTGCTCGAAACAACCCCCGACTTTTTTAGCCGCGAGGGAGAAAAAGCCAATCGCTCGAGCTTGGGTTTTCTCTGGACGTATCTGTCGCAACACCAAAAGCTGCTCAGACAGCTTTTTTTCGGGCTGCTGCTGGGCAGCCTCATCCAGCTGGCATTTCCCTTTTTGATGCAGGCATTGGTGGACAAGGGGGTTCAGCTGGAGGACCTGAATTTCGTCTATCTCATACTGGCCGCGCAGGGCATGTTGTTCGTCAGCCAAGTAGCGGTTGAGTTCATCAGGGGGTGGATATTGCTACATATTGGCACACGGGTCAACATCAACCTGGTGTCGGACTTCCTGATTAAGTTGATGAAATTGCCCATGTCGTTTTTCGACTCCAAAATGACGGGCGACCTCTTGCAACGCATTTACGACAACGAGCGCGTAGAACGGTTTCTCACCTCCTCCTCTTTGGTCACCTTGTTTTCGATAGTCAGCTTGGCGGTGTTCGGTGTTGTGCTAGCCTTCTACTATCCGCCGATTTTCTTTGTTTTTTTCTTTGCCGCTTTGTTCTATTTCGGCTGGATTGCCATTTTCCTACAGCGCCGCCGGGCACTCGACTACCGACGTTTCGAGCAGATGGCCGAAAACCAAAACACCCTTATCCAAATGGTGAACGGTATGCAGGAAATCAAGCTCCACAATGCCGAGCGGCAGAAACGCTGGTCGTGGGAGCGCATTCAGGCGCGGCTGTTTCGAGTCAACGTCCAATACCTAGCCACCGACCAATTCCAGCGAGCAGGCGCGGCGTTCATCAACGAAGGGAAAAACATCCTCATTTCGGTGATGGCCGCGCACGCGGTCATCGAGGGTCACATGACGTTGGGCATGATGCTCGCCGTGCAATACATCATCGGCCACATGAACGCTCCCTTGGAGTCGCTCGTGCAGTTCATCCTCGCTGCACAAGAGGCTAAAATCAGCCTCGAGCGGATGAACGAAATCCATCTGCGCCCCGACGAGGAGCCGACCGATTATCCAAAAGTAACGGTGTTGCCCTCGAATGGCGACCTCTCGCTGCACAACGTCTCGTTCCGCTATGGAGGGCCTTACGACCCGTGGGTTTTGAAAAACATCAATCTATTCATCAGAGAGGGAAAAACCACCGCCATTGTCGGCACGAGCGGCAGCGGCAAAACAACGTTGATGAAACTGCTGCTCAACTTTTACCAGCCCACGGAAGGCCAAGTCAGGCTGGGCGACATCAACCTTTCCAACATCAACAATCAGCTCTGGCGCGACCGCTGCGGGGTAGTGATGCAGGATGGTTTTATTTTCTCCGACACCATTGCCCGCAACATCGCCTTGGGCGAGGAACACATTGACCGTCGGCGATTGCTCTACGCCGCCAAGGTGGCCAATATCCAATTGTTCGTGGAAAACTTGCCTTTGGGCTACAACACCAAGATAGGGCAAGACGGCGTGGGGCTTAGCCAAGGCCAAAAACAGCGGCTGCTCATCGCCCGTGCCATTTACAAAGACCCGCAGTATATCTTTTTCGACGAGGCTACCAATGCCTTGGATGCCTTCAACGAGCGGGTCATCATGCACAATCTGGAACATGCTTTTCGCAACAAAACAGTCTTCATCATCGCACACCGACTGAGTACCGTTCGCAACGCGGACAACATCATCGTGTTGGAGAAAGGCGAAATAGTGGAACAAGGGACGCACCAAGTTTTGACCGAACGACGCGGGGCTTATTTCCACCTCGTGAAAGAGCAATTGGAATTAGGGGCTTAGCGCGGCTTGCTTTGTCGGATAGCAGCAGTTTTTCGGCACAATTCATGCCGGGTTCGGCGGCTCGCCGAGTAGCCTTTTCTTCTGTCGCTGTTCGGCAAAATTTCTCAATTCCTTTGGTAAAAGCCCACCGAAGCCGGAATTTCGGGCGGCGAAAGTCAAGCACTCTATATTTTGATTTCCCAAGTTTTTCAAGCCGATTAAATTCATTTACATGAGACCTTATTTTACCCTGCTTCTCTTACTGTGTTGGGCAGTCGCTTTTTCTCAACCCTGCGATTTCAACCTTGGACCCAACATCACGGTTTGTAACAACGCCTCTTTTCAGTTGAATAAAAATGGCCCACAATTGGGCAACTACACTTGGACCGGACCGGCAGGACTTAGCTGTTACAATTGCCCTTCCCCAATGGTGACAGGGCTGACAACTGGGGTTTACACATACATCGCCACGTTGCAAACACCTCAATGCACGCAGAGCGACACGATAACCATCACAGTGGTGAATGGGCAACAACCGCAATACACCATCAGCCCCAACAAAGTGCTTTGTGCAGGTCAGTCAACCAACCTCGGTGGGCCGGGTTTCCCCAATACCTTTTACCAATGGAGCTCTGTGCCGCCCGGGTTTATCTCCTCCTTGCCCAACCCGTCGGTGGCACCATTGCAAACCACGACCTATTACTTGGTGGCGGTCAACCCGACCTGTCCTTTCCCTTCCACCGATAGCGTGAAAATAACGGTGTTCCAACAACCCGTACTAGCAGTGCAGGGCGACACAGCCATCTGCATCGGCGAGAGCGTGCGCCTTGCCAATACTGTGCCCGAACCCAATACCAATTATTCATGGACACCCAACAACGGCACCTTGGACACAGCCACCGTCGCCAACCCTGTCGCCACGCCGCAACAAACAACCACCTACATACTGACAGCCAGCAATCCCGGCTGCATCGTGAATCGCGCGGTACAAGTCACGGTCATCAACTTTGAACTGCAACTCAACCAACCCGACACGGTGCAAACTTGTAAAGGAGTGCCACTCACCATCCAAGCCACGCTTACCCCGCCCGGCGGCGTGGTGACGTGGGCGCCGCTGAGCAGTCTGCAAGTCACTCCCAATGGGCTAAGCGCCATCGCAACACCATCTGTACCAACGCTTTATTCTGCCTCTGCGACCGTACCCGGGTGCATCCGAACCCGCTACGTTTTTGTACAAGTAGATAGTTTGCCACCAGACTTAAACATTCAGCCATCCGACACCACGATATGTTTCGGCTCGCAAGTGACACTCGTGTCAAACTTGTTTGAGCCCTTTGAATACCCCAACATTCGATTCGAGTGGATACCCGCAGCAGGCCAACTCACCCCCGATAGTCTTTACAACATGGTGGTGCAACCCGACACCACCACGCTTTACCAACGTATCACCCGAAACGGCACCTGCGTGGACACCTCGGAAGCATTCGTGAAAGTGATACCTCCCGCGGAAATGTTTGCCACCCCCGACACCATCATTTGCCCCGGTCAGAGCGTCATACTCAATACAACTTTTACCCCAGGAGTGACCAACATAGAGTGGTCGCCCGCCGAAAGCTTGAGTTGCACTACCTGCAACAGTCCCATTGCCACTCCGAGCGCCTCCACGACATACACAGTGAAAGGTGAGTTTCAAGGCTGCCCCACGAGCGCCACCGCCGTGGTAAACATCCGCCCCTTGCCCATCATTCAATTCCCCGCCAATACGCAGATTTGCATCGGGCAGCCGGTATTGCTCAATCAGGCATTCGACCCCTCAGCCACTTACAATTGGACTTCGACCGATCCTGCGTTTGCCCCGACGACCAACCCGCAGCCCGTTGTGACACCTACTTTGCCGACAACCACCTATTTTGTGACAGCCAACAATGGCTGCCCTGCGCAGGGGCAAGTGACCCTTACACTCGTCAATGTCCAGCTCACCGTATCAAACGACACCACCGTATGCCGCAATTTCCCCGTGCTACTTACTGCCTCGGGGTCGGTGCCCGGCACTTATGTGTGGAGCACAGGACAAACGGGACAGGCCATCGAGGTGCGACCAAACGCCACCACAACCTATACCGTCACCTATACTGCCAACAATTGCCAAATCACTCGCCAAATCACGGTCACGGTAGATGGCATGGGGCCAGACATTGCTTTTCCCAACGACACGGAACTCTGCCCCGGCGAGAGCGTGACGCTCAACAACATCGCAACTCCCGGCGCTACTTACACTTGGACCTCTACCCCGCCGGGCTTCACTTTCAACGGAGCCACTCCGCCTCCCGTGTCGCCGAACCAAACTACCCGCTACAACCTTACCGCCACTTTGGGCAATTGCACCATCAACACTTCGGTGAACGTCGTTGTCTATAACGCCACTTTGACCATATCGCCCAACCAAAATCTTTGCGCGGGCGAAAGCGTGACATTGACCGCCAACGGCTCCTTGTCGGGCGAATACCTGTGGTCGTCAGGCCAAACCACTCCATCCATCACGGTATCGCCATCGCAGACAACCACCTACGATGTGGTTTACACCTACGGCGACGGCTGCACATTGGAAGCAGCGGTGCAAGTCACCGCAGTCCCCAACTTTACTCTGAACATTGCTGCCAATCCCGACACCAACCGCATCAACATCGGCGCCCCCATTTCCCTGCGAGCGGTGGTGGCACCTTCGCAGAACCTCTCGAATTTCCAGTTTCAGTGGCTCGAAAACGGCCTTACCCCAATAGGCAATACAGAAACCGTCGTCACCTCGCCCTCCACGAGCGACACCACGATTTTCTACAAACTCATCGCCACATCTCCCAATGGCTGCATGCAAATGGTGCAAATCAACTTCCAATTGGTGCAACCCTTAGTGATTGTGCCCAATGCTTTTTCGCCCAATGGCGACAGCGTGAATGATGTGTTCCGAATGAAAATTTTGGAAGGCTCCGCCACCATATTGGAGATGAGCATCTACGACAGATGGGGAAACAAAGTGTTCAGCAGCACCGACACCAATGCCGTATGGAATGGCAAGACCAACGACGGCAAGGACTTGCCCAGCGATGTCTATGTCTATTACATTCGCTGGCAACGAGGCGACGGAGCCTTGCAACCACCCAAAAAAGGAGACGTGACGCTCTTGCGCTGAGAGCCTGCGCACACAATTGGGATTTCATTCCAGACAAGTCAGGCTTGGTGTTGCATTTTGTGAAAAATTCGCAGAAACTTAGTCAGCCTCCAAGCACAGAGGGCTCGGCTGGCAGGCTTACATGTTTTTGACAGGAGCTGCAAAATTTGCAGGTTGGATGAGGTGGTTTCGCCGCCAAAAATCCTATAAACCTTGTCAATCCTGTCAAAATTCAATATCCGCTGCCCCAAGTTTTTACGTTTTTTGATAAAATCCTTTCTTATGAGGCTTCTGTAATACCCTAACTTTGCGCCATGGTCAAAATCGGCAACGTCGAGCTGGGCGAATTTCCACTCCTGCTCGCCCCTATGGAAGATGTGAGCGACCCGCCTTTCCGCAAGCTGTGCAAAGAGCAGGGCGCGGATATGGTTTACACAGAGTTCATCAGTGCCGACGGCTTGGTGCATGAAGCCAAAAACACTTTGCAGAAACTCGAAATTTTCGACTACGAGCGCCCCATCGGTATCCAGTATTTTGGTGGCCAGTTGGAAAGCATGCTCGAGGCAGCCGAAATCATAGAAGCCAAGAACCCCGATGTGATTGACATCAATTTTGGCTGCCCGGTGGCAAAAGTGGCCTGTCGCATGGCCGGGGCTGGCTTGCTCCGCGATGTGCCGCTCATGGTAAAACTGACGGAGGCCGTCGTGAAAAGCACCAAACGCCCCGTCACCGTGAAAACCCGCCTCGGCTGGGATGATGCCACCATCAATATCCAGGAAGTATCCGAACGCCTTCAAGACGTGGGCATTCAGGCGCTGAGCATTCACGCCCGCACCCGCTCGCAGATGTATAAAGGTGAGGCCAATTGGTCGTGGATCGCCAAAGTGAAGGAGAACCCACGCATCCACATCCCCATCTTTGGCAATGGCGATGTGGACAGCCCGCAAAAGGCGCTGGATTACAGAAACAGGTTTGGGGTGGATGGCATCATGATTGGGCGAGCCAGCATAGGTTATCCGTGGATATTCCGCGAAATCAAACACTACTTTTCCGCAGGCGAAATACTCCCGCCACCCACTGTTGAAGAGCGCGTTCGGGCAGCGCGCCAGCACCTTCGCGACAGCCTCGATTGGAAAGGCCCCAAACTCGGCGTTTTGGAGATGCGTCGCCATTACGCGCCTTATTTCCGGGATTTGCCCAACATCAAGCCTTACCGCGCACGTCTGGTCACAGAAATGCAGCCAGAAACACTTTTCGCCATCTTGGAAGAAATTGAGGCCGAGTATTCCGCAATGGAGATGGAGCTCGCTTAGATTTATGCCTTGATTCGCGTTAGGGTTTGTCAGATTAATATGATTGCTCTCCGTGATTTTGAGCGGATTGCGGCTGTAGTCATGCTCAAAAATTGGCGGCGCGAAGTGTATGTACGCGGCCAGTCCGAACCGAACAATATTTTCCCGCCCAAATGTAAAAACTTAGGCAGAGGGCGGAAGGTAGAGAGCTGAAAGACTTGCCTTGTATTCAATGGATATGGAATCAGCCTTCTTCCATCAACCTTCTACTCAAGTTTTTCCGCCCAAACATTTCTTTCGCAAAATCGCCTTTGCTTTGCCTTTCTTTGCCATTGATAATCGCTTGGAACGATTCGTCTAACACGCTGCATGTTCGCACAATATTAAACAAGACGGCATTAACGCAGCATCCATGAAGTCATCAGGCTACAAACTTCCCAACGTCAGGCCACAATCGGACTACCTCTACGAGCGTCGCGGCCCTTGGCCCCAACCACAACCCGCCCACCCCTTTGGCTTTGCGCCCGGCGTGGTGCATATTCCCAAAAACGAAATCCGCCACTGGAACCGCACCACTGGCTTGCGCTACACCCGCACCGTGCTGACCTATTGGCCCGTCGCTGCTTGGTATGCGTGGACGCATCGCTCGTTGGAGCCACTCTCCGACGAACAGTACGAAGAATACATCACGCACTCGGCGCTGAGCAAGTTTATCTCTAACGAGTTGAACGAGCCGGAACGCTCAAAATGCCCACAAAACGAAAAACTCCGCTACTTTGCCGAGTTCATGAAAAAAGAGCCAAACCAGTCGTGGTGGGTTTCGGATTTCACATTGGTCAAAGATTTGAAAAAGATGACCTACCCGGGCGTATATGTGGAGCCGACAATTGCATTGTTCAAAGGACCGCTGGTGAACGGCAAGCGCAAGGCGGTCGCCATTTATTTTCCCGAAAACAAACTGATGCTCACGCCGGAAGACGGCAATGCTTGGGAACTTGCCAAGTATTTCGTGATGCAGGGTGCCAGCTTGCGCATTTCGCTGTCGGCACACGCCAATTTGCATTTTCCTTACGACAGCATCAACGCCATCACAAAATCCGCACTGCCAAAAGACAGTGTGCTGCTTCGACTGCTGTTGCCGCACCTCGAGCTCTCGTTGGAATTGAATCACAACGTGTTGAATTCCAAAAACTCACCCGTCCAGAACCCCCACAACATGCCCTACGCGGCGTTGCCCTCCGATGCCAACGGATTGATGACGCTCTTCCTGTATGGGTATCACGGGATGCTCAACGACCCATCGGAAGACGCACAGGGGAACCTCATCTTCAACCCATCCTACCCGATGTACGAGTATCAGATGGAACCACGCTTTTTCCACTCCGATTACGGCACATTTTTGATGGCATATTACGATGTCATCAATGGATTTATACACAAAATCGTTGAACAGATTCCTGAAAAGGAATACGAGGACATCATGGTTTGGGCTGATTATGTCAAACATTGGGTGCCAAAATTTCCCGCCGGCCACGAAATATTCGTCAGTACCAACTCAGGCGTGAAATTTCGCAACTACGAGGAGGAGAATATTTTGGCCAAGGCGATTTCCAGTATCGTGTGGGACTTGTCAATCGGCCACGCGGCAGACCACTACAACTACAGCACCATCAACATCAACCACATGCCGTTCTGCATCCGCGTCCCGCCGCCCACAAGCAAAAACATCCCGCCGCTCGACCGCAAGGCCATGGTAACTTGGTGGGACATTTTCAAACACAAATACGAACGACAAATGTTCTTCGTGGCTCGCAACGTGACTTTGCTCAAAGACGTGCGCTACAACTTCAACAAACCCCACGAAGCCTCCCTCCGCGAACTGAACGAGCAGTTTTTGAAAGATTTGCACAAGACAGAAAAGAGCCTGACGGTCTTCAACTACATCCCGCTCGACCAGATAGCGAGGAGCATCCAATATTAAGGCAAACTTCATCAATCCATACCAATGATAGTTGTCCCGGATTTTGACATAAAAGACACCCTTCTGTCGGATGAGCGTCGCACCGTCTGCCGTGCCATGCGGCTGCGAGACGGGCAAGCCGTGATTTTGAAAATTTGCACGGGCGAGTTTTCCGATACGCGGGAAATGGCAAAGCTGCGCCGGGAATACGACATTGCCCGGCAACTTGATTTTGAAGGCGCGGTCAGAACGCTCGAACTGCACGAGTTCACAAGTGGGGCAGCCTTGGTGATGGAAGACTTTGGCGGCATGGCCTTGAGCCAAATCGCAGGCAAAAAACCGCTGCCGCTCGACTCCTTTTTCCCGATAGCCATCCGGCTGACAGAAATGCTGGCCGAACTCCACCACCGCAACATCATCCATAAAGACATCAAGCCCGACAATATCTTGGTGGACCCAAAGCAAAAGGATGTTCGGCTGATAGACTTCGGCATCGCTACCCTGCTGACCAACGAAACCGTAGGCATCGTCAGTCACAGCGAGTTGGAAGGCTCTTTGCACTACATCTCGCCCGAACAGACCGGACGCATGAACCGCCCGATTGACTACCGCTCCGACCTTTATTCGCTCGGTGCCACCTTCTACGAATTGCTCACCGGCACGCCGCCTTTCCCATCAGGCGATGCGGCAGTGTTGGTCCATGCGCATCTCGCGCGGATGCCTATTTCGCCGACAGAAGCCAACCCCACCGTGCCAGTTGTTTTGTCGGAACTAGTGCTGAAATTGCTCGAAAAATCCCCCGAATCGCGCTACCAAAGCTTGAAAGGGCTGAAAGCCGATTTGGAAAAATGCGCCTTGCAATGGCAACGAGCAGGCAGCATCGAGCCTTTCCCGTTGGGAGAAAACGACGTGTCCGACCGGTTTTTGATTCCTCAAAAACTCTACGGGCGCGAATGGGAGACGGAATTCCTGCTCGATGCTTTCGACGAGGCCGCGCAAGGCGACGCGGTGCTGCTCACCGTGTCGGGCTTTTCGGGCATCGGCAAAACAAAACTCATCGAAGAAATCCACAAACCTGTGGTGGCGCAGCGCGGCTATTTTATTCACGGAAAATTTGACCAGTTCAACCGCGACGCGCCGTACAGCGCGGGCATCGAGGCATTCGGCGGCCTGATTCGCCAATTGCTTTCCGAGAGCGATGCCTCCATAGCCGCTTGGAAAGAAAAACTCCTGAACGCGCTGGGGTCTAATGCGGGTGTCATCGCCGAGGTATTGCCAGAGTTGGAACTCATCATCGGCAAACAACCAGCCCCCGTCGTGCTGCCACCGTCCGAGTCGCAAAACCGATTCAACCTCGCATTTTTGCAGTTCGTCAGCACCTTCACCAAGCCAGCGCATCCGCTTGTGTTTTTCGTTGACGATATGCAATGGGCCGACATTCCGTCGCTGAAGCTGCTCGAACTGCTCATGGCCGACAAGGAAACGGCCCATCTGTTGTTCATTTGCGCCTACCGCGACAATGAGGTGAATGCCGCGCACCCGCTCATAAAGACCTTTGAAAGCCTGAAAGCGCAATTTGTCCCAATCAAAGAAATCACGCTCGCTCCCCTCCAATTCGCACACATCAGCCAAATCATCGCCGACACGCTGCACTGCCCGCCCGGCGAAACCGCCGAGTTGTCCAAATTGATTTTGGAAAAAACTGGTGGCAACCCCTTCTTTGTCAACGAGTTCTTGAAGTCGCTCCATCAAGAAAAACTGTTTGTGTTCGACCACGCGGAGCACCGTTGGTATTGGGATTTGGAAAAAATAAAACTCCGCGACATCACCGACAACGTAGTGGAACTGATGAGCGGCAAAATCCGCCTGCTCGACGAAAAAGCCCAGCGCCTTTGCCAATACGCTGCCTGCATCGGCAACAAGTTCGACCTGCACACCCTTGCCACCGTCTATGAAAAACCGCTTCACCTCACGGCGAAAGATTTGCGACCCGCCATCTTGGAAGGGCTGATAGTGCCCGTTGGCAACGCCTACCGCGTGGCCGAAATACCAGATGCCGCCGATTCGGGCACGCCAGTAGAATACCGATTTTTGCACGACCGTGTGCAACAGGCCGCCTACGACCTCATTCCCGATTCGGACAAACAAGCCTTGCACCTGAAAATCGGGCGGCTCATGCTCGGTCATTTCTCAGAAGAAGAAAAGCGCGAAAGGCTGTTTGAGGTAGCCAACCAATTCAACGCCGGCATACAGCTCATTGAAGAAGAAGCCGAAAGAAATCAACTTGCCACACTCAACCTCATGGCTGGCAAGCGGGCTAAAAACTCCGCCGCCCACGAGCCAGCATGGAAATACCTCTCCACCGGCACCAACTTGCTACCACCCGACGCATGGCAGCGATACTACGACCTCACGCTCGAGCTCCACAACGAGAGCGCGGAAGCTGCCTATCTCAGCGGCGACTTCGACAGCATGGTGCGGCTCACGGGCGTGGTGTTCGACCATGCCGCCGAGCTGCTCCACAAAGTCAAAGCATACAGCATCAAGATACAGGGCTATCTTTCTCTGACCCGCAATGGAGAGGCCTTGAGCACCTGTCTGGAAGTGCTGGAATTGCTGGGGGTGAAATTTCCCAGCAAACCAAGCAAACTGCACATCGTCAAAAGTTTGATTGAAACAAAATTGCGCCTGCGCGGAAAGTCCGCCGACCAATTGGTGGGGCAGCCCAACATGACCGACCCCAAAGCGACGGCCATCATGGAAATCCTTCCCTATACCGCATCTGCCTCCTATTTTGCCAAACCCGACCTTTTCCCCCTCGTCGTTTTCAAACAAGTCAGCCTTTCCGTCAAGTACGGCAACCACATCCAATCGGCATTTGCCTACGCCACCTACGGGTTGGTGATGTGCGGCAGCACCCTTGAATTCGATGAAGGACAAAAGTTTGGAGATATCGCCGTTCGGGTGCTCGAAAAATTGAATGGTACTGCCGTCTATTCGCGGGTGCATTTCGTCCATTCGGGCTTTATCCTTCAATGGCGCGTGCATTTCAGACATTGCCTCGACGGGCTTTTGAACGCTTACCAGAAAGGACTGGAAAACGGCGACTTCACCTATGGCTCTTACGCGATTTTCAATTATTGCTTTGACAAACTCTACATGGGGGAACTGCCACTCCCATCCGTAAAAGCAGAAATGGATGCTTATGTGGCAGCTCTGCACAAAATCAAACAGAACACCAGCATCGTCTGGCTAAACATACCCCAACAGGCGGTGGCCAACCTGCTCGACGAAAACCAAATAAGCGCCCGTTTTCTTGGCCCCCACTACGACGAGACGACCGAGACAGAGCGGCAAATCCAAGGCAAAGATTTAAGCGGGCTGTGCGTCTATTACCTGTGCCGGATGATGCTCAGTTACCTCTTCGACGAAACAGAGGAAGCATTGGAAAACGGTGAAAAATGCGTGAAACTGCTCGACGCGGTATTAGCCACCCCGCATGTGATGGCCATTCATCATTTCTACGCGCTCACGCTGCTACGCACCGCCGAAAAAACTCCCGCAAAAAGACAGCAACTCATCAAAAAAGCCCAAAAAACACTGAGATTAATAAAGAAATTTGCCAAAAGCGGCCCCGCGAACAACTTGGCCAAACAACATCTGGTGGATGCCGAAATCCAGCGCCTCAAAGGCAACGCAAGGGAGGCCAGCATACTCTACAAAAATGCCATCGCCACTGCCAACGCTCATGGCTTCACCAACGAGGAGGCCATAGCAAACGAACTCTACGCTCGTTTTCTGGCGGCTTCGGCACCCGAGCAAAGCCGTCAGTACTTGCTCGAAGCCCGCCGTCTCTACCAAAAATGGGGCGCAGTGGCCAAAGTAAACCAACTCGACCAGCAACACGGCTTGAAAGCCCCTACAACCACCACCAGCGACACCTACTCCTCCCGCTCCGGCAGCCATAGCAGCGACGAGCTCGATATGCTCTCGCTCACAAAAGCCGCGCTCGCCATCTCCGGCGAAATCCATCTGGACAAGCTCATGTCCAAGCTCATGCACGTCGTCGTCGAAAACGCAGGCGCTCAAAACGGCTACCTCATTATAGAACGCAACGGCCAGTGGCAACTCGAAGCAAAAGGCTCGGTGGAAGAAGAAAAAGAACCCAAAAACGCCACTGAGAGCGCAGTCACATCGCACGAACCCGCTTCCGCCCCGCTCCATGGCAACGAGCTCGTGCCGGAATCCGTGATTCAATATGTGGCACGCACGCGCGAGGACTTGGTAATCGGTGATATACAGCAAGACACCCGCTTTTCCAGCGACCCTGTGGCACAGAAAAACAACCCGCGTTCCGTGCTCTGCCTGCCAGTCATCAATCAGGGTAAGATAATCGGCATTTTATACTTGGAAAACAAACTCAGCACGGGAGTCTTCACCGAACAGCGCGTGCAAATCATGAAACTCCTGTCTGGGCAAGTGGCAGTATCGCTCGAAAACGCCCTTCAATATGAGCGTCTCGAACAAAAAGTGGCCGAGCGCACCGCCGAAGTGATGCGGCAGAAAGATGCCCTCGAAAAATCGCTCACCGAACTAAAAATGGCTCAAGCCAAATTAGTGGAGAGCGAAAAAATGGCATCGCTGGGCCAACTGACAGCGGGCATCGCACACGAAATCAACAACCCTATCAACTTTGTCTCCGTCGGCGTACGCAATTTGGTGCGCAACTTCGAGGAAGTCAAAGAGGTCATGGATACTTATCTCAACCCCAACGCCGACACAGACAAAGTGGCCCAACAACTCTCCGAAAAACAGCGCCGACAGCAAATCCTTGAAATCTTCGAAGACAGCGATACCCTTTTCAAAAGCATTCAAAAAGGTGTGGACCGCACCATCGGCATTGTCAAGAGTCTGCGAAACTTCAGCCGCCTCGACGAGGGCGAGCTGAAAGCCGTGGACATACACGAGGGGCTTGACTCCACGCTCGAAATACTGCAAAGCCAAATCAAGAAAAAAGCCGAAGTAGTGAGGCGATACGGCGAGTTGCCACTGGTGGAATGTGCCGCCGGCAAAATCAACCAAGTCTTCCTCAACATCATCAACAATGCCTTGCAAGCAATAGAGGAGCGCGGCACCATCACATTGGAAACCAATTTTTTGAAAGAAAACAATGCGGTTGAAATCATCATCTCCGACACGGGCAAGGGCATGAGCGAAGAAGTGAAACGCCGCTTGTTTGAACCGTTTTTCACCACCAAGCCCGTTGGGGAAGGCACAGGGTTGGGGTTGAGCATCAGCTACAGCATCATCGAAGAGCACAAAGGCAGCATCTCGGTGGAAAGTCCGGCACGCGCAGTTTACGCGAACAACGAACAAGGCAAAGGCGCTACCTTTGTGATTACACTACCGGTTACACAAGGCGTTTAGATTTGTCCGGCTGAGCTCGTCCAAGAGAAACAATCGCCCCTCACACCCCGCTCTTCACGCACGACCGAACAAAGCGCCTCTATACCTGCTGACCTTAACATAGGCGGTTCTCAACCCAACCCCGTCCACTCCCCTTGTCCGGTAAACCAATCTTCAAAAATCGAATCATTCGACTGTATGAACATACCAGAAAAACCCACTGTGCTGTATGTGGACGACGAGGAAGACAACCTCATCGTTTTCAGATCCGCTTTTCGCCGGGATTTCAACGTATTGACCACCACATCCCCCGATGAGGCACTCGATATTCTCAAAAGCGAGGAAGTCCCAGTGTTGATTTGCGACCAACGGATGCCCATGTGCACCGGTGTCGAATTGTTTTGCAAAATACCACCCACCGTGGAAAACGTGCGCATCATCCTGACAGGCTACAGCGACGTAGAAACCATCGTGAGCGCCATCAACATCTGCAACATCTACCGCTATCTCACCAAACCATGGGACCAACCCGAGCTGAAGCACACACTCGATATGGCGGTGGAGAAGTATTATTTGCAAAAACACAACGCCAGCCTATTGCTCGACCTCCAGCAAGCCAATGAACAATTGGAGGAAAAAGTACGAGTGCGCACCAAAGAGCTGAATGAGGAAAAAGAAAAGTCCGAGCGCCTTTTGCTCAACATACTGCCCGACGAAATCGCGGAAGAGCTGAAGCAACACGGCAAAGTGCAGCCTCGCCGCTTCGACCAAGTGAGCATGATATTTCTCGACATCGTGGAGTTCACCAAAATCGCCGAGCAAATGTCGCCGGAGCAATTGATTGAAGAGCTGGACTACTATTTTCAAGCGATTGACACCATCTTCAGCCGACATGGCGTGGAAAAAATCAAGACTATCGGCGATGCCTATCTCGCCGTCACGGGCCTGCCCGTGCCCAATGCCAACCACGCCCTCCAAGCCTTGCAAGCGGCCATCGAAATCCTTGATTTCATCAGTCAGGAAAAAGAAAAACGCACAGCAGCCCAAAAAACATCTTTCGATGTGCGCATCGGCATACACAGCGGCTCGGTCATCGCAGGCGTGGTTGGCAACACCAAGTTTGCCTTCGACATCTGGGGCGACGACGTGAACATCGCTGCCCGACTTGAAAGCAGCGGCGAAAAAGGCCGCATCAACGTGTCCGAATCCACTTGGAGGCTCGTCAACGGACGCTACAAATTCGAACAGCGCGGCAGAGTAAGCGCCAAATACAAGGGAGAAATTGAGATGTATTTCTTGGAAACGTAAAAAAATCGCCCCCCCCATACAACGTCGCTGTGCCGCCTGCCCCTCTTTAAAGCAAACAACTGCCGAAAAGACGAACAGTCACCCATGCACGAGCGCGACCTCATCCAGCAATGCTTAGCCAACGACCGCAACGCCCAACGGCAGCTGTACGAACGCTACAAAAACGCGATGTACACCTTGGCCTACCGGGTCACGGGCGACTTCGACACCGCAGCAGAAGTGTTGCAGGATGCCTTTTTACAGGTGTTCCGTCATCTTGCTGATTTTCAGGGAAAAAGCACGCTCGGCGCGTGGATAAAAACCATCGTGGTGCGCACGGCGCTCGGCGAATTGCGCCGCCGCCGCATCCGTTTTGAGTCGCTCGAACCACACCACGAAACGGTCAATTGGGATTGGGGCACCGACTTGGATGTCGAGTATTTGGAACATGCCATTCAGGCGCTACCCGAAGGCTACCGTGCAGTGTTCGTGTTGGCCGAAATCGAAGGTTTTTCCCACAAAGAAATCGGCGATATGCTCGGCATTTCCGAAGGCACCTCCAAATCCCAACTTTTTTACGCCAAAAAACGCTTGCGCCAAACCCTCACGCTGATATGAAAGAATTGAACCACAACACCTTGCAACAGGCCATACAACGCCTGCCCCAATATGAGCCGCCTGCCGGACTCTGGGATGCGTTGGAGGAATCGCTCAACGCGGAGGAGCAACTTTCGGCGGCTGCGCGGACTTTGCCGAAATACGAGCCGCCCGCACAGGTTTGGGAAAATCTTGAGACGGCGTTGGAGCGAAACCCAACGACGAGGCCAATGCTGCGCCTCGCGATTTTCCGGCGGCTCATGGCAGCCGCTGCCCTCGCTTTGGTTTTGTTGAGCGCGTGGTGGTTTTTCAAAACTGGCAATGTCGGCGCGGAACGAATCGTGGTTTCGCAAGCAAGATTGGACGAACAAATCCGAGCTTCCGTGCAGGAAAAAGAGGACACGGCCTTCGAACTCGTGCAGACACTTTGCCAATCCCGCGCCCCAGTATGCGAAGAGCCTGAATTCAAAACCCTGAAATCCGAGTTGGACGCACTTACCGAAGCCAAAGAGTCCCTGCGTCAGGCACTCGGCCAATACGGCGACGACCCAAGCCTTGTCGCCCAGCTCGTCCGCATCGAGCGCGAGCGTTCGGGATTGCTCCGACAAATAATGTCCTTGATTTAAAAACTGATTTTCAATCATTTAAAGCATGAAAATCCAAACATTGCTGCTCATTCTGCTGCTCGCGGCAGGTAAAGCGGCGGCCCAAACTACGCTCCAAGTCGTGACCAAAACGGTGCAAAAAACCGTGCCGTGGAAACCCGGCTACGCGGTAGAAATCAACTGCGAAAAGGCGGACATCGAGATAGAGACCGCCCCAGCAGGCCAAAATTCGGTGCGTGTGAAAGCAGAATTGTCCGCCCGCCACCCCCAACTCGACAGCGCCACGCAGGATTTGAAGGCTTGGAAATTCGTGACTTCCACCATCGGGAAAAAAATATTTATCCGCGCTTACATCGGCTTGCCTTCGGGCGCGGCATTGCCGGCTTCCAACCTGAAAGCAAAACTGACAGTGACCGTACCGGCGGATTGCCCGACCACGCTCACCAATAAATTCGGCAGCGCCCGGCTGGAAAAAATCGCCGCGAAAGTGGTGCTCACCGGTGAGTTTTGCGCTTTCACGCTGCTCCAACTCAGCGGCAAAGTGGAGGTGGACAGCCGCTACGGCAACGTGGACGGCAGCCAACTAACTGGCCCAGTACAGATTGATGCCAAACGTGCCGATATATCGCTCACGGGGCTTGGCAATGACTGCACCATTCGCAGCGAATACGGCAAGGTGCAAATAGAGGCTGCCGCCCAAACGGGCAACGTGAGCGTGCAAGCCTCCAAAGGCGATGTGACGGTGGAAATGCCACAGCCATATCGCCACAATTTCGACCTCAAAGCCACCCACGGCGAACTGACCATGCCGCTCAGCCTCCGCCTTGACGCAGGCGCAGGTATCAACGCGAAACAAGCGTCCATTCATCAGGGCAACAACCGACCCCGCATGGTTGTGGAGACCACGTTCGGAAACATCGTTATCAAATAGAAACAATATGACCCGTTGAGCAAAATAAAAATTTTATGAAAAGAATTGCCTCGCTTTTTGCCACCTTGCTCACCTGTGCCGCCCTGTTTGGCCAGACGAAAGACACTACTTTTTTGTTCTATGGCGAAGAAATCTCGACCCATCAAAGCCCGCGCTTCATGGACAGGTACGACGAGGTGTTCCGCACGATGGATCCCGCACGGTGGATGTTCCGCTGGGATTTGACGGGCGGCTACGAGATAGGCACTGCGTTGAATTTGGGCATCGAACACAAACTATCGCCCGCTTTTTCGCTGCAATTCGCTTATGGATTGAGCGGAACCAACCGCTACGATTCCCTCTCGCCGCTTGTGCCTTTTCCCGACCTCGATACAGTGTTCTATTTCCCGCTAAGCACATCAATGGCCATCCACCGTTTTGGCGTTCAGTCACGTTGGTACTACGACATGGCGCGGCGCATGAGAGCAGGTTTGAGCGCCAACAATTTCAGCGGCAACTACTTCGGGCTGGAGTTGGCCTACACCACTTTCGGACCGGGTTTGAGCGGTGAGGAGGCGCGTTTTGCTTCCGACCAAGCGACGGCGGCTTTGCGCTGGGGCTTGCAGCGGCGTCTTTTCCGGCACGGCTTCATGGATGTCAGTTTTGGTGTCGGTGCGCGGCGCTCCGGCGGGTTCGACGAGAGGGTATTAGGTCAGCGCAGTTATTGGGATTTTTTTGCCAACACGCAGTTTTCTCTCGGATTGGCACTTTATAGACCAAAAGCAGAAAAGAAGGCTTTGGAGTATTGTGACGTGCTCCGCTGTTTCCGGGAAGAAAACCAAATGTTCAAGATTGACCTGTACAACCTTGTGAAAATCAGAGACAAAAACAATTTGAGAGGGAAAGCCTCGCTCGCGTGGGAGAGAAAACTTGGGCAGTCGCCATTTTCTGTTGAGTTGTTAGGGTTTGTGAAGGCGCGAAAAGAAGAGGTGGCCGCCGGCGAGAATTACAAATACGGCTATTCAGGCTGGGGATTTGGTGGGCATATCCAACCTCGCTTTTATTACAGTCTCAAAAAACGCATTGCCAAGGGCAAATCTGGCAACAATCTTTCCGGCGCTTATATCGCCCTGCATACCGCAATTGAGCGAAACACGGAAAAGCGCACTGACAGTGACAGGGGCTTCAAATCCGACTTTGACGGCACGGTGGATTATTTGAAAATGGGGCCAATGTGGGGGCTTCAATACCGGATTTTCAAGACTGGATTTATTGACCTAAACCTCGCATTTGTCGGTGGCCCAGAACATCAGGACGGTATTAAAGACGGCAAAAAACACATCTACGAGACACGCTCTTTTGAAATTACAGGAGGCCTGCGCGTCGGGTTGGCTTTTTGAAAAATAGAGCACAAAATCAAATTTTCATAAAAATCATCCTCATCATTCTCATCACCACAGCCACTTGTGCAATCGCTTTCGGCCAATCAAATGACACCACATTTGTCAGCATCGGCCAAGACACCACTCGTTTTGAAAAACAGCGTTTCATTGACCGCTATGATTATGTGTTCGGCACTCATCAACCAGCTCGATGGATATTCAAATGGGACGCAGGCAGTATGTTCCCAGTTGACGAAAGGGGACTGCGGCTCGATGCTGAATATAAACTCAGCCAAGCCATCTCAATCAATGCTTCTTACGAGCTGGGATTCAGTATGAATAGCAGTTTGTTTGATGGCGGAGACCTGACATTTGTCGCTCACCGATTTCGGGCAGAGTCGCGTTGGTATTTTGATATGCGAAGACGCATCCTCGATGGGCGGAGCGCCAACAATTTCAGCGGCAATTATCTCGGTCTCGAATGGGCACAGGACATAAGGATTCGCAAAAGCGATGCAACACTGCCTCAAAGCATATATCACGGTGTTAGCGCCCGATTTGGAATACAAAGACGGTTATTCCGATATGGCTATTTTGACATATCGTATGGCATAGGCTTCAGAGAATACCCCCAGACAGTTTTTTACAGAGGCCGTGTCGGCATCTATACCGACGCCCGGCTGGGAGTAGGGTTTGCTTTGACAAGCCCCAAACCAGAGATGACAGACAAGGCGGCCTATTGTAATGTTTTCCAGTGTTTTAGAGAGGAGAAACGAATGTTTAAAATTGATTTGTTCAATCTTTTCCGTGCCGCCACTCTGGACAGAATACAAGGCTCCCTGCGGGTGGCTGTTGAGCAAAAATTGGGCGAATCTCCTTTTTCTATTGAGGGGCAAATAAGGTTGGACGGTAGCTACTATAGCTTCGAGTATGATGGGTATAATAATTCACCCCTCAACAGAACCTTTAAATCAAACACAATAGGCGTAGGGGGGCATTTGCAGGGTCGCTACTACTACGGGTTGAAACGCCGCATTGCGACCGGGAAATCCGGCAACAACCTGTCAGGGGCATACTTTGCAGGGCAAGTTGACTTGAATCAAAGCAACACCCAATATACAACCCAAAATAGCGACGGAACGACAAGCAAACAGGCAGCAACTTTCAATCGGAAAAGCGCGGGGTTGCTGTGGGGAATCCAGCACCGCATATTTGACAACGGCTTTGTTGACCTGAATTTTGGGGCCTCTATCGGCAACGACAAATCATCCTCCCAACCGAAAGTACGAACCTTGATTTACCTGCTTAGCGCACTGCGCATCGGATTGGCTTTTTAAATCAATACAAAATTTGAGAAATCCATGAGACATACCGTACTGACTTTTTCCGCTTTTCTAACCTGCGTTACGCTGTCGGGTCAGACCAATGATACCACTTTCATCACCGTCAGTCAAGAAGTAGGTGCGTTTGAAAAACAACGTTTTGGCGATGAGTATGACCGAGTATTCGGCACCATGGTGCCAGCTCGTTGGGCATTCAAATGGTACATTTTAGGCGAATCCGACAATGGTGATTTGGCAGGTGCAGCCAGCGTCGAACACAAATTGTCGCCTTCATTTTCGATACAGTTGGGGCTGGGGTTAGGGCTTATCAATCGCTACGACACTTTCCCGCTCATCCTGCCGCCTCCTTTTCCCGACGATTTGCCAGCGGTGCCGCGAAGTTTAAGGGTTTTTGTCTATCAGCTCAATCTGCAACCACGCTGGTATTATCAAATGGGTAAGGGCGTAAGGGAAGGCCGCAGCGCCAATAATTTCAGTGGAAACTATCTCGGTTTGCAACTTGCATATACCCATTATGGCACAAACCTCAGCGGTGAAGAGGCTCGCCTCGCTTCCGACCAACTCACGATGGCTTTGCGCTGGGGGTGGCAACGCCGGTTGTTTCGGAGGGGTTTTTCCGAAGTCAGCTTCGGCATCGGCGCCCGGTATTCGGATGGATTTGACCAAGCAACTTTGCAGCAACGTGCGCACTGGGACCTTTACGCCAACACACAGTTTTCTTTCGGCTTGGCCACTTTCAAGCCGAAAGACGAAAAACAAGATTTAGCCTATTGCGATGCCCTGCGATGCTTTCGCGACGAGGTACAGATGCTAAAAATTGACCTTTACAATCTCTTGCGAATCGCAGACAAGGACAACTTGAAAGGCGCGGCATCCCTCGCTTATGAGCGAAAATTGGGACAGTCTCCATTTTCCGTCGAATTGCTGGGGTATGCCGGCATGCGTCAAGAGGTCAGCACTCAATATGTTTCTGAATACAATTTTTCCGGCTGGGGTTTTGGCGGCCACGTTCAGCCCCGATTTTATTTCAATTTGAAAAAACGCATCGCCACCGGAAAGTCGGGAAACAATCTTTCAGGGCCATACATCGCTTTGCAAACCGCATTTGAGCATAGCAACGAAGAGCGCACGCAGGTTGCGGGAAATACAATAACTTATTTTGAGGACACGAAAAACGCTTGGAATATCGGCCCACTCTGCGGCATTCAATACCGTTTTTTCAAAAATGGATTTATTGACCTGAACCTTGGCGTAGTCGGTGGCCCACAGCGCAGAAAAGGAGTTCAGGACGGAAAGGACTATACCGCAAAGGAATCTCCTGTAAGATTCACAAGCAGCTTTCGCGTCGGATTGGCCTTATAAGAAACAAACTCGCCCGACAGCCTCTAATGCTGCCGGGCGAGTTATACTTCGCGCCGTTAGGTTTTGGGCATGGCCGCAATCACAATCTGTTCAAAATCACGGAGAGCAATCATGGTCATCTGACAAATCCTACCGAATCAAGGTATAAAATCGCAAGTCGCACCGCGAAAATCATCAATCCTCCACTTCCACCGCCGTCGGGTTCCGTTCCCACATCAAATATGCTTTGAGGAAGCCGTCAAGGTCTCCATCGAGCACAGCGTCGGGGTTGTGCACCTTATGGCCGGAGCGGAGGTCTTTCACCCAGCGGTCGTCGAGCACATAGGAGCGGATTTGGCTCCCCCACTCTATTTTGCTTTTGCCTGCTTCGATTTTGTCTTTCTCGGCTTGGCGCTTGCGCAGCTCGACCTCATAGAGGCGGCTTTTCAGCAAAGTCATCGCAATCTCGCGGTTGCGGTGCTGGCTGCGGTCTTGCTGACATTCGGCCACGATGCCCGTCGGGATGTGCGTGACGCGCACGGCGGATTCCGTCCGGTTGACGTGCTGCCCACCTGCGCCGGATGCGCGAAAAACGTCCCATTTCAAGTCGTCTGGACTGATTTTCACTTCGATTTCGTCGTCTTCGATGAGCGGATAGACGAACACGGAGGAAAACGAGGTCTGGCGCTTGCCCTGTGCATTGAACGGGCTGATGCGCACAAGGCGGTGCACCCCGTTCTCGCCTTTTAGCCAGCCGTAGGCGTAGTCGCCTCGAATCTCGATACTCGCCGATTTGATGCCAGCCTCGTCGCCGTCCTGCTCAAAGAGTTCAATGACTTTGAAGCCTGATTTTTCGGCCCACATCTTATACATCCGCAGCAGCATGGCCGACCAGTCACAGGCCTCCGTGCCGCCCGCGCCCGCGTTGATGTTGAGCACGGCGTTCATGGAGTCCTCTTTTTGATTGAGCGTGCTGCGGAATTCGGCATCCGCCAAAATCTGGGTGGCTTTGGCAAACTGGGCATCCACCTCCGATTCGTCGGCAAGTCCTTCTTTCTGAAACTCATAAAGGCCTTCGAGGTCGTCCACCTCTCGGGCGAGGCTGGCGTATTCATCGAGCCATTTCTTGTTGAGACCGATTTTGCGCTGAATGGCTTCGGCGCGTTTGGGGTCGTTCCAAAATGTGGGGTCGAGGGTTTGGCTGGTCAGGTCTTCGACTTCTCTGGCGCGGTTGTCCACGTCAAAGATACCTCCTTAAGACCGCCAGCTTATCCTTCAACTCTTTAAGTTGTTCGATAGTCATGGCAAAAATTTTTGATGGTGTGGTTGGTTTGGGGATTTGTTGACAGGGAGACCGAGTTATTTCAAACAGCCAAATCAACAAATCCCCATTTTCTTACAATACCTCGATGTAGAAAACCAGCTCTGCGTTGGGTGGTATGGAGCCTTGGCCGTTTTCGCCGTAGGCAAGATTGGACGGGATGAACAAATAGGCTTTGCCGCCGTGGTTGAGCGTGAGCACCCCTTCGTCGAAGCCCGGAATCATCTGCCCAACACCTGCACTGAACGGCAGGGGCTGGCCGCGTTCAAAAGAGTTGTCGAACATGGTGCCGTTGGTCAGCACGCCATAATAGTGTGTTTTGACGGGTTCGCCTTGCTTGATGGGGGAGCCGCTGCCCTTGTCCACCGTGAGTATTTTCAAGCCGGAAGGTGTGGTGGTGAGTTTGCTTTTCAATTTGCCAGCACGATAGTCGGCAGCGGTGGCTTTCACCATAGTGGCCACGCCGGGGGCACGAGTGATGGCTTCCTCTCCAGCTTTTTGCGCTTCCATAGCCCGCTGTTGCGCTTCGGCCATTTTCTGCTGGACTTCCTCTTGAGACACGATTTTCTCCAAGACGATTTCGTAGCGGACCTCTTTTTCGGTTTGTAGCGACTTGGGGACAAACTGCTGCAAAAACGAGTCTATTTTCTCATAGATGGTGACGCTATCGCCTACCCCTGAGAGCAAAAGTGCATCGTAAACAGCTGGGACGCGCTGCGGGAGCTTGTCGGCTGCGGGTAGTTCGTATTCACGGGGGCCACCGAAGTTGACGCGGGTGCTGCCCATGAGCGAGTCGCCGATGTATGCCTCGAAGTGGAACAATACCGTTTGGCCGGGTTGGGGTTTTTCGCCGCCTTTATTGGTGTGGTTGACGTAGCGGAAGCCATGTTCCGTCGTGGTGCCATCTTGTTTGCAGGCGATTTGAGAGAGAAAAATGGCTGCGAGAGCCAACATCAAAAATGTACGCATTTTCTTGAAAATAAATGAGTGATGTGCCAAATTGTTGAGATTGTTGAGATTCGGGGTTGTGTAATTTAAAGTCTTTAATTTTTCAGCAATTGCTCCTTGTAGAGCGGCAATAGGCTCTTGAATTTTTCGATGGTTGCTTTGAGGCTGTCGTGCGAGTAAGCGCCTGAGGCATTTTTGTGTCCGCCGCCGTTAAAATGTTTTTTGCAAATTTCCTGCACGTCGAGGTCGCCTTTGGAGCGCAGGCTCAGTTTCACCACCGTCGGTTGATTGTGGATGAAGGCAGCGAGCCGCACGTCTCTGATGGTCAGCAGGTAATTGACGATGCCCTCTGCGTCGCCGCGCTGAATGTTGAATTGCTCATAGTCTTTCTTCGAGAGCCATATCAGCGCCGTCCGAAACTCGGGGTAATACTCGAAACGGTTGGAGAGGCAATGGCCTAGCAAACGCAGATTTTTCTCCTTTTGGGAATTGAAAATCATGTCTTGCACCGCAGTGTCGTCCACGCCGCGTTCCACCAAGTCGGCTGCTATCCGATACACGAGCGGATTGGTGGCGTGGCGAAAAGAACCTGTGTCGGTCACCAGACCTGTGAAGATACACTCGCCAACGGTCGGGTTGAGCTTCTGCCCGTCCCCCATGCCGACGATGAACCGATACACCATCTCACAGGTGCTGCTTGCCTCTGGCTCACTAAAGATATAGTCGGCCATCGGGTCTGGATAGAGGTGATGGTCAATCAAAATGCGTTCGCCGGGCAAGTTCTTCATGAAGTCGCCCAACTTGTCTATTCGGCTCAACTGGTTGAAATCGAGATAGATGAACAGGTTTTTCTTGGTCAGGACGTGCTTGCATTCCTCTGTGTGGATGTCCCACACCAAAATATCGTCGGCACCCGGCATCACTTCAAACTCTTCTGGAAATTCGGATGGAAACAACACATGAACGGTGTGGCCATATTGCTCCAAATAGTGCCGCATGGCAAGACTGCTGCCTATCGCATCGCCGTCGGGATTGCGGTGCGATAGGATGGCTACATTCTGTGGATGATGAAGCAGTTGCTTCAGTTTTGCTGGAATCTCCATCAAAGAGGTTTGAAGTTGGCAAACAAGTGTATCTTTTTGAAAGAACTTGATAGCCCAACGCCCGATTTTTGACAAAGCCTTTCAAAAAGGCGGGCAAAAGTACGTTGTTCCGACTTGAATTGCGGGTCAACCAGATATTATTTTTCTGAAAACCTTTTTTTGCCCCTCATTTGAAATAAAATCTTGCTCTACCTTTGCGCGGCTTTCATCAAATCCATCATTCATCACTCACAATTGTTTGTAATGGCAGGAAACCGCACATTTACCATGATTAAGCCTGACGCTGTGCGCGCTGGCAATATCGGCAACATTCTCCAGATGATAAACGCCGCGGGCTTTCGCATCGTGGCCATGAAATTGACCAAGCTCAGCCTTGAAAAAGCGGGTGAATTTTACGCCGTTCACCGCGAGCGTCCATTTTATGGGGAGCTCTGCGAATTTATGAGCAGCGGCCCCATCGTGGCAGCTATTTTGGAAAAAGAAAATGCCGTGGAAGATTTCCGCACCCTCATCGGAGCAACCAACCCCGCCAATGCCGCTCCCGGCACCATTCGCGCTCGCTATGCCACCAGCGTGGGCGAAAATGCGGTGCATGGCTCCGATAGCGACGAAAACGCAGCCATCGAATCTGCATTTCATTTCGGCGGGGTGGAGATGTATTGAGGCTGGGACTGCAATGCTTGACGGGTTTCTACCGAGATTTTTTTTTGTTAAGGTTGACAGGATTTGCAGGGTTGCTTGTGTTGTTTCCAAAACCTGCCAATCTTGTTTTTCCTATCAAGAAAGGAAAAAAGAAAGTTGTCAGATGGTCATCGCCCGGCCTTCGCCTCTGTGTATTACTTTTGCGGAGGGTGTATCAAAGGACTTGATGCGCCCTCCGTTCTTTTTCCGAATGCCCCCTTATGAAACTGTCTCTCGGAACTTTGAACCATCAATTTTGAGATTATGCTGAACCAAAATAAAATTTGGACGGGTCTGTTCGTTGGCTTGGTGTTGCCCATTCTGGGAGCCATTCTTATTTTCAACATATTCAAGCTCCTCGCCGCGCTTGGTGGTGCGAGTGGGGAGGGCTTCACGCCCAATTTCCGCGAACGCACCAGCCTCGTCATTGCGCTTGCGCTCAATTTGTTTCCCATGAACCTCTTCCGCAAACGGCGTTGGGATTTGGCCATGCGGGGCGTGGTGATAGCCACCACCCTTTTGGCGTTTGCTTGGGTGGCATACTACTACTTGAACTTGTTTTAGAAAAAAACTTGGCGCTTCATGTCCCCATCCCGTAATCTCTCTCCACTCGGCAGATGCGCGTTTTGTAGGCACTATACCATTTTTCTCGGCCAAGCTTTTGGGCCACCAAATGCTCGGCATGCGCTTTCCAATGCCGAATCGCCTCCAAACTTTCCCAATATGAAACGGTGATGCCGACCTCGTTGCGTGCCGATTCGGCACCCAGAAACCCGGGTTGTTGGGCGGCAAGTTGGAGCATCTGTTCGGCCATCTGACCATATCCTTCGTCAATCTGTGTGCGAACGGAAGAAAAAATAACGGCGTAATAGGGCGGGTTGGGCGTTTTTGCAATCATTGTTTGGATATTTGAATGTTGAATGTTCGGATGATGCAAAATTCGTCATTCGTCATCTTCAACGTCTTTTTTTCATCTTTTATCGTTGTCAAAATATGGAATACAGAAGACTCGGAAAATCCGGCTTGCAGGTGAGCGTGCTTTCGTTGGGCTCGTGGATTACGTTTGGAAAACAAATCGAAGACCGAACTGCCGAACGCCTCATGGCAATTGCTTACGAGCAAGGGGTGAATTTTTTCGACAATGCCGAAATATATGCTCGCGGGCAAAGTGAAATCGTGATGGGGCAAATCCTGAAAAAGATGAAATGGGAGCGCAGCTCGTGGCTCGTTTCTTCCAAGGTGTTTTGGGGCGATGGGGGCAAAAAGCCCAATCAGACTGGCCTGAGTCGCAAGCATATCTTTGAGGCGTGCCATGCCAGTCTTCGTCGGTTGCAGGTGGAATACATTGACCTGTATTTCTGTCATCGCCCAGACAAAAACACGCCCATAGAGGAGACGGTGTGGGCGATGAATCACCTCATTGCGCAAGGGAAAATACTGTATTGGGGCACTTCGGAATGGAGCGCACAGGAAATCATGGAGGCCCACATGGTCGCCCGCGAAAACCGTCTGATTGGCCCCGTCATGGAGCAGCCGCAGTACAATATGTTCCATCGGCACAAGGTAGAAGTCGAGTTTTCGCAGATTTACAAAACGGTAGGGCTGGGTACCACTATTTGGTCGCCGTTGGCATCTGGCGTGTTGACGGGCAAATACTTGGAGCAGTTCCCAAGTGGTTCGCGCCTCACGCTGGAGGGGTTCGAGTGGCTAAAAGAGCGCAATCTTACCCCCGCCCACATCGAACAAGTGCGGGCATTGGATGGCCTTGCAAAAGATATTGGGGCTTCGCTCCCCATGCTCGCTGTTGCGTGGTGCGTGCAAAACCCAAATGTGAGCACTGCCATTCTGGGTGCTTCGCGGCCCGAGCAACTGGAAGAGACGCTTGGAAGTTTGGAGGTCGTGCAGAAGCTGACCGCCGAGGTGAATGAGCGCATAGAAGGCATTTTGAGCAACAAACCTGTACCGCTTCAATTCTGATTGTTTACGAGAAATCCATAGAAGTAATGCGCATTCTGCTTGTTTCCGCCACTATTTTCGAGATTGCTCCCACCTTGAATTGGCTGGAAGAACACTTCCAAGTCACCGATGGCGGCATTTTTGAAAATAACGGGCTAAGCGTGTTCCCATTGGTGACGGGTGTTGGGCTGGCAGCCACCGCTTTTCATGTGGGTCAATTTTTGGCAATCAACCAGCCCGGATTGTCCATCAACGCCGGCATTGCCGGTGCGCTGGACAAAGACCTTCGCCTGGGCGATGTGCTGAATGTCGTCAGCGAGCGTTTTGGCGACCTCGGCGTGGAAGAAGCCGATGGCCGCTTTACGGATTTGTTCGAGTTGGGCTTGATGGAGAAGGATACCCCACCCTTTTCAAAAAACAGATTGTGGAATCGCGCAAGCGAACAGGCCGGTTTCTTGCCCGCCGCACACGGGCTTTCGGTCAACAAGGTGCATGGGTTTCCGCCCTCCATTGATGCTATTCGAGCAAAGTACCCCGATGCTCAATTGGAAAGCATGGAAGGCGCTGCGTTTTTTTTCGCTTGCCTGTCGGCAAAAATTCCGTTCCTCGAAGTTCGAAGCATTTCCAATTTCGTGGAAGCACGCAACCGAGAGCGGTGGAACTTGCCGCTCGCCATCAATAACCTGAACCGCACCTTGATTGCGCTCTTCGAACAAATGGTGCCACCTCGCTAACCAGCAAAACCGTCAGCCCGTCCTTCATTCTTCCTGCTCGATAAACTTGACCCCGTATTCTTCCAATTCCTGCATCACAGGCTCATACACTTCGGGCATGGTGGGTATGCTGACTCCTGTGGTGGATATTTTACCGAGCATCAGTAGTTTCACAAAAATACCCAGTGGCAGCCCGACGAGGCGCGACATGGCGGTCTCTATGCCGTTTTCGCCCTTCATAATGAGCGTGGAGGTCAGTTTGCGCTTTTTTCGCTGCTGTTCGTACTCGAACACATGCTGCATGATGACCATGTCCTTTTCATCGGGCTGAAGTGCCCATTTTTCCAAGAGCAAATTTTCCAGTATCAAGGAAGGTGTGGCGTTTTTGACTTTGATGCGGCGTTTGCTGAACAGGCCGAGCCATTCCAACTTCTGAACCACCTCGCTATCGGGTTCTACCTCAATTAGTTTTGCGATGCGCTCTTTGACCGAACCCGTATGCTGGCTAATGCCGAGAAATGCCTCCATGAGGTCGTGGTAGGTGAGTTGGTCGCTGTCAACGATAGGGAATGTGGCATCCGTCAGGCCGATGCGCACGAGCGCGTTCCACGCATCGCAAAAGCCGCGATGTCGGATAGTGCCGCGAAAAAGCGTCCTGATGTCTTGAAGGCCATACGCATCTTTGTAGAGTAAGGAATCGCGGTTGGCATATACTTCCCATTGTCCCATGTCGGGAATATCAACCAGCCGATACTGGCGGAACAAACGACGGTATGGGATATATTTAAGCTTACCATCCTCAAGAAACTGTGCCGTTCCCTGACCTGCCAGCACGACGTTGCGCGGGTTCCAGCTGAACTTGTAATGCCAGGGGTTATCGTCACTCTCTGGCGCGACCAACCCGCCCGTATAGGAATAAAAGGCGGTTATTTTACCACCTTCTGCCTTGATTTTGTGGATGCGTTGCATGGCGCTCATGTGGTCAATGCCTGGGTCGAGGCCGAGCTCGTTCATGAACACGAGTGCTCTCTGGCGGGCTTCGTCGCCCAGCCGGAACACCTGTTTGCTGACATAACTGGCCGTCACCATATGCTTGCCCAGCGAAATGCAATCTTGGGCTACTTCGAGGTGCATTTGTGGTGGCAGGAGCGACACGACCACGTCATGCCGGCTGATAATGTCGCGGCGGTCGTTGGTTTTGGAGGCATCGAGCCAAATCGCACGACCTTTGGGGTGGTCGTTGATTTTGCGACGCGCCATTTCAAGGTCGGCATCGGCCAACGTGATGAAAAAGTCGTGTTGACGTGCTTGTTCGAGGACGTATTTGATGAGTGCCGTGGCAGAACGCCCAGCCCCGATGATGAGGAGGTTTTTCATTGACAATCAGTATTTTTTTCCTGCGAAATGTGTGGTTTGGAAAAATATGGCTGGACTTGGACACGGCAAACCTAAGCGAATTTGCGATGGAGTTCAAAAAAAAGATGGAGCGCGGCTCACATCACCACCAGCTTTTTCGTCACCGTGACGCCGTTCACCTTTACCTGATAAAAGTAATGACCGGGAGGAAGGTCGCGGGAGCGGCTGAACGTCACTCGATGCGTGCCTGCCGGGTATGTGCCTTCTGTGATGTTTTGCAACACCCTGCCCGATATATCTATCAGATTGATGGTCACTTGCCCCCCTTCGCTGGTGAACGTGAAAGTCGTCGTATGGTGAAAAGGGTTGGGAAAATTGGATGCTTGCACCTGAGGGGTGGCGACAGCGGTCACGCTGCTGACACCTGATTTGAAAATGGGCAAAATGGGGAATTGGTCGCCCAAAACGTTTTCGGGGTTTGTGACACCAAACCAATCTTTCAAGGTGCTGGCATAGACCGCACGGAAATCGTATTGCATGGGCAGGTCGGCTGACAGATGAGGGTTGTTCGGTATTTGGGGGTTGTTGCCGATGATGCCCGGAATCACGTTTTTTCCAAAGACAAAAAGGGGGGCTGCAGCGCCATGGTCGGTGCCGAAGCTGGCGTTGGAGGCAATCGTGCGGCCAAATTCGGAGAATGTCATACCTGCCACGCGGTCGTCCAAGCCAAGCAGCCGCAAGTCGTCCTGAAATGCGGCAACCGCTTCCGACACCATGCGCAACAAGTTGGCGTGCATCCCCTCCAAGGGGCCAAACGTGCTGTCTATTTGTGCGCTATGCGTGTCAAAACCATCAAGAGTGACGATATAAATAGGTGTCTGTAGCCCTCCGCTAATTAGTTGTGCCACGATGCGCAGTTGGTCGGCCAGAAAGTTTTCGCCTTGCGACGGGTAGAGCGACGATAGGTTTTGCCCCACATCCGCAGCCCCTTTGACGGACTGGTAATAGACTTGGGCCTGCTGCGCCACGAGACGGATGAACTTCAGCTCCTGCCCGTATGGAGTGTCGGGGGCTGGCTCCACCAAGTCGTTCACAAACTGGTAGTATGCCGTTGGGTCGGCAATAGCCATGCCCACAGGAGCAGTGCTGCCCATGAGCGCCAGAGAAACCACCGAGCCTATTTGTATGGCCAACGGGTCGGGATTTTCGGCATTGGGATAGCCATCCGGGAAATCTGGATGCAGGTTTTGCTGGTAGCGCCCCAACCACCCGGTTTCTACCAACTCGTCCGCTTCGGAGGCAGACATCCAAATGTCGGTGGAACGAAAGTGCGAGTAGTCTTGGTTTGGATAGCCAACATTTTGCACGACTGACACCAAGCCGTTGTCGTACATATTTCGGATGCCCGGCATGGAGGGATGAAAACCGGCGGTGGCAGTGCCGGTTATTTTTAGCACATTGTTTTCTGGGATGAGCAAGCTGGCGCGAGCGCTCGCCAGTTTGCTGTATTGGTCTAATGGAATGAAGGTATTCAGCCCATCGTTGCCGCCGATGAGCTGAATGAGCACCAGCACTCTGTTGTTGGGGTTGCCGCCATCTTCCAATGCTCGCAAAAAGGGAAGGCGCGGAGCAGGGTTTATGGAGAAGCCGTTCAATCGAAAACTGGCCCATGCTGCCGCTGCGCCGCTGTATCTAAGGAAGTTTCTTCTTTTCATAGTTTTAAAATTGAGCAAGTTAGGCGAACATTTTCGACAAAATCCTGCGGGCAAGTCTTCACATCAAGCAAGTTGATACTCGGCCAAATTCATGATGTATTTGTGAAGATTGGCGAGACGAAACCACACGGCTTCATAAGCCATTGGGTTGTTCGGATTAGCCAAATATGTCAGCCAAGCGGCAGTCCAGTAGAAATCGTTTGCTTGGCCAGAGAGCAGGATGCTTTTAAGCAGCTGCTTTTTTTCTTGCGAAATCGCCATAGGCAACATGATACGAAGCGTGTCGTCAACGAGCTGATTGGGGTCGCTTGGGTTCGACGACTGCGATGCCATGGCAATGTGGTCGAGTTGCAAGTCTCCAAAACCGAGCAAGACGGCGAAAGAGAACAAATCAGAGAAAATGTTTCTGTTGCGCATGGTGTCGCCATTTATCCAAGTTCGATAAAAAGCAGGTGCTTGGCGAAAGGCAGGCCACCCGGCCACGTTGGGAGGGTCGCCGGGCAACATTTGAAGATTGTTGCAGAAATAATTGATTTGGAGGCGCAGCACAAACTCATCGTAGGGCGTTGGCGCTGGCAGCGATTTGTCAAAATTGCGCAAGACACCCAATGCGAGGTCAAGCGGTGTTTTTATGAAGCAGCCTTTGTTGTATGCGTCGAAAAAGTGCTCGCTTTTCAACAATGCTTCCATCATTGGTCGGATTTCATAATTATTGTTCCTAAAAATCTCTGCCAACGGCTCGATTACCTCCGCTTCCACCGTCGCGTCAATTTTATAGTAAATGAAAAAACGGTAAACTTTTCGGCAGACAAATTTTGCCACTTCTTCCTTTTTGAAAATCATATCCAACATGGCATCCAGCTCTTGCTCGGCGTTGGTGCTGCCTTGAATCACCGTGTTGTTGTAATAGCTCGAAAAAGACTTGTTGCCAGTATCATGCGCGTTCACATCCAAATAGGTAGTGGCGTTCAGGAAATTGATGCGCCAACCCGTGAGCACTCTTGCCGCAGCTTCCACGTCTTCTTCGGTGTAAGTGTTGTTGGAATCTTTTCCGATGGTGAATAGCTCTTGCAATTCACGCGCGTAGTTTTCATCAGGCGCAGACTTGTGATTGAGAAAACCGTTGAGAAATATCAACATACACGGGTCGAGCGTGACGGCCTTCACCAGCGTTTTGAAATTGCCCAAAGCGTGTTGCCGAAGGGTCGCATTGTGCAGGTAAGAAGCTCGCCCCCAAAAAGCGGCCTCCGTGCGCGTGGCGAAATGATTGTGCCAAAACAAGGTCATCTTTTCTTGGATATCCGCCCCGCTGTGCAGCATGCGGTCGAGCCACCAGCCTCGCCACGATTCAATGCGATAGCCCTCCGCTTCCACATTGTACATGGCATTCACCCAAGTTTGACCCGTCGAGACGGCTGGGTCGGTAAAGTTTGCGCTATTGTAGTTGTTGACAGGTGGCAGGGGGGGCGTTTGTGGCACGTCCAGCACGGCATCCACAGCTGCTGACGCGCTGCCTATTGCCACAAGTTGGTCCAGCTGCGACTTTTTCACCCCAAAAGTGACGCGGCGCAATAGGTGCGCGGCCTGTTCTTTGCCCCATGTGCCTGCGTACGGATTTAAGCCACCGGATATGGTGAGCTCTCCCGATGGAAACATCTCGGCAGCGATGTCTGCCTGTTCAGCGGGCACCTGTTCGATTTTGTTCCCCTCTGAGAAGGCGACAATATGTTGGAAGAAATCCCGGCGGGCAATCGGA
Source organism: Saprospiraceae bacterium (assembly GCA_026129545.1). Lineage (NCBI taxonomy): Bacteria > Pseudomonadati > Bacteroidota > Saprospiria > Saprospirales > Saprospiraceae > Saprospiraceae bacterium. Next base: position 1,075,494 of record JAHCHX010000001.1, on the reverse strand, counting down.
TGGTGGGACATACGCAATGAAAGTTGAATTAAAGGATATTGCTAGACTGTCTTCTCCCCGATTAGCATCACAGAGAAGGGCGTCAGGGGGCATCCGCTATTGCTTTCGCTACCTTTTTTTGCAAAAAATCAAGTGTCACCTTCGTCCACACCTCATATCCTTTGGCATTCAGATGCAATTGGTCTTCATGCAAAAATTCGGGGTTTGGCCTTCTGTCGGGAGTAAGAAGCGGATTCGTGGCATCAATAAAAAACACTCGCTTTCGATGCCAGCAAGCATACCTTTTGAAGCGCCTGTTCACTTTTCGCTGCTGTGGCATCGTGGTCTCACGAGCAATGCTCGGACGCAGCGAAAATACGGCAACTTTTGTCTGGGGCAACTTACGCTTCACCTGTTTCATAAAAATTTTAAAATCCTTAAATATCCGTCGCGGTGTCTTTTTCCCATTCGTCAAATCATTGTCGCCTTCATAGAGCAATATCCACGACGGCTCCAACGGCACCACCACCCGGTCGAAATAAAGAATCGCATCCGACATCTGCGAGCCGCCAAAACCTCTGTTAATGACCGGATAGCCAGCCAAATCCTGCTGAAACGAATTCCACATTGCCATGGTGGAGCTGCCGTACAAAAGGATTTGGCCCTTGGCGGGTTTGCTAATCATGTCCGACTGCTCGAATGCGCGGATTTCGGCCTCGAACGGCGAGTCGGTTTGAGCGGAGAGAGACATACAATTGAAGAAAAGCGTGAAAAGCAGTAGGCGGATAGTCATGGCACAAATCTCAATACTTCGACGATAAGTTGTGACTTGGCTCGACAATTATTTTTTGCCAAACACAACTAAAACACCCCCATTTTATACCTTGATTTGCTAGGATTTGTCAGTTCACCATGATTGCTCTCCGTGATTTTGAGCAGATTGCGGCTTTTAGCCATTTGCATGATTTCCAAAGGATTGCAAGCGCCGTTCGTTCAAAACGGCAGGCACGGTCATTTCGGGGGTTTCGGCCAAATCGCAAAGGCCTCCACCCATGGCACAAACAAAAAAAGCCACCGAAAGGTGGCCTCTTGTCGGGATACCAGGATTCGAACCTGGGACCCCCTGCTCCCAAAGCGTCACCAATCTGGTTTTATCTGGTTTCATTTGGTTTTAACTGGCTGATTATCAGTACTAATTTTTTGCGATGATTTCATAAGGTGTCGGAAAGAACCTATATTTGCTTGCAAATGGCTTGCAAATTTGCAAGCGGGTCTTTCAAACTATGATCTCTGCAAACATCATTCTCGACACTCGTTACAAGAAGAAGGGGGATGTTTATCCCCTCAAACTTCGGGTTGTTCACAACCGCAAACCTTTTGATTTGAGTCTCGGTCATAACCTCTCTGCAAAAGATTGGGACGAGAAGGGGCAGAAGGTAAAATCTTCCTGCCGGACAATTGAGAATATCGCCCGCTTTAACGCGCTCCTGAGCAAAGATAAGCAAAAGGTGCAGGATGTTCTCATCCGGCTTCAAGACGAGGGCAAGTTGGATACCCTCACTTTGGAGGAACTCAAAAACTATGTTACCCAAAAGAGCACCGAGACGATGACCCTCGCTTTCGGTGAAGCGATGATTGCTGAACTTCAAGATGCCAAAAAATTCGGCAATGCACGGGTTTATGACACGATGCTCAGGAGTGTCCTCAACTTTGTGAAGGGCAGGGACTTCCCGATGAAGCAGATTACTTATACCTGGCTGAAAAAATACGAGGCTTGGTATCTCTCCAAAGGCAATTCCGCGAATGGGTTGAGTGTCAGCCTGCGGACGCTCAGGGCATTGTATAACCGCGCCATCAAGCAAAAACTGATTTCCAAAGATTATTACCCCTTCACTGATTACAGGATCAAGGGGGAATCTACCCGTAAGCGGGCTATTTCAGGGGCTGACCTTGAACTCATCAAGCAGTTCCAGCCGAAAACCGAACGGCAGGCGCGCGCCAAAGATTACTTCCTCCTTAGTTTTTACCTGATGGGAGCGTCTTTCGTCGATCTGGCTTTTCTGCAAGTCCGGAACATCACCGGCGGACGAATTGAATATAAGAGGCAAAAGACCGGACGGCTTCACTCCATTCCCATCTCTGCGCCCCTGCAAGCGATACTGGACAAATACCTGCAAGGGAAGAAGAAAGGCGACTTTATTCTGAATGTCATCAAGTCGGACGACCCAAAACGGCAACTGATGAATGTTCGGGACGAGTTGCGCCAGTTTAACCGCCGACTCAAGGAGATCGGCGAGTTATGCGGCATTGAGGCTACGCTCACCAGTTATGTCGCAAGGCATTCATACGCAACCATCGCTAAATATAAAGGTGTGCCGACGGCTGTTATCAGCGAAGCATTGGGACACTCTTCCGAAGAGGTAACGCAAGTTTACCTTGATTCCTTTGACAAGGAAGTTTTGGACAAATATCACACGCTTATCATTGAGTAAAAATTGCTCCTATGGAACATACTCTCATCAATCACGATTTTGAGCGGGCGGTGCGGCAAATGCGCCGTGTTTTGCCGCTACTTTCCTTTGGGCTTCTCATCGGCACTTACCTCATATCTGCCCTGATTATGGGGATATTTCACGCACAAGATGCGGAAAGCATCGGGTTTAAGATTGCCGCGTTCCTCGTCCCGCTTGCCATTCAAGCGGGCAGGGGGACTTTGGTGTTCTTTTTCCAACTGAACCCTGCGCGAATACAAAGCAAATTTTCCTTCGGGATAATTGCTGCGACTGCTTTGCTCATTCTCTCGCTTTGCGAAGCAGTTTTGGTGATGCTTCCTTACGGGCTTTCCTGGACGATCTCGGTTTCTACCCTGATGCTCATCGGGTGGGTGATTGAGATTATGATTTTGCGGGAGACCACATTTGCAACGCAAATGGAACTCTACCAAAATCAGGCGCAATGGCAGGAATTGCGGAATTTCTACATAGCGAGAAATGAATTTGAGCGGTTTGTCAAAGGACTTCCGGTCGGGGAGACTGTGAGGGAGTTGCCGGAAAAGCAGGAAGTGGGGTTGACTGAAAGAGAAAATGAGAGCAGGGAACTTGGCTTTCAGGAGCAGGAATTGAATGGCGCCGACTTGGGAAAGGCGTTTCGCCCGTTGTAAAACGGGCGGTAGATGTTGAAGAATTGATTAGTTCCAAAGCGGTTTTTTATGGCGTTCGGTTGGACAAGGGCGACCCTTTCACCGAGCGCAACCTTGCGAGGCTTGAAATGAGATTTAAGGAACGATATGCGGCTTCCCTTGAAAAGGAAGAGCGGCGGAAAGGGGAAGGGAAGCCGCCTCACAAAACTGTTACTCAATCGGTTGAAGATAACAGGGTAAGGTTGGAGGCGGTGCGACAAATGCGGCAGTTTTTGTCTAAGGACTAAAGTTTGAAGAGGGAAGGGGATTTAGGCATTTAGGCAAATGACCATTTGCGCAAATGCCTAAATGAGAGAATAAGCAAACGCGCGTTTGCGCACCCCCAAAGGCTTTTTGAAGGCTATTTTGTCAAGAACTTGACTGAAATGAAAAATTGTGCTATCTTTGCGCCAACAGTACTCGCCACGCTACCCGTCAGATCAGCGTCCCAGGGCGAGTCTTGTTTTTTTATAGCACCTGCTAAAAATTCGTGATACCCTCTTGAGAGTGTTTAAATACATTTTCAAGAGGGTATTTTTTTTTGACCTATGCGATACACTAAACCGGCCACTACTATTCAAGATCAAATCCGCCTTCTTCAAAAAAGGGGGATGATTATTTCCGATGTCGCGGAAGCGGAGAGTTTTTTGTCCAACATCAGTTACTACCGCTTGGCGGGTTACTGGTGGCCTCTGCAAGCGGACAAGATTAACCATATTTTCAAAGCCGGAAGCCGGTTTGAAAATGTCATCGCGCTTTACAATTTTGATCGGGAACTCAGGGTTTTACTTTTCGATGTGATTGAGCGCATTGAGATCGGGCTTCGTACCCGACTGATTTACCACCTCTCACACGAGATAAACCCCTGGTGGTTTGAGGATGCAGTGCATTTCAAAAATCGGATAAATCATTCGGATTGCCTCCTTTCGATTGATCGGGAACTGCAACAATCGAAAGATACTTTCATCAAAGAACACTACCTGAAATATCACACCGATACGAGGAGACCGCCTGCTTGGAAAACTTTGGAAGTAGCGAGTTTTACGACCCTTTCCAAACTTTACGCGAATTTGCTTCCTTCACTGAAATCAAAGGATTTGATTGCCGGTGAATTGAACACGGTGAACCACACTTACCTTCAAAGTTGGTTGCAATCCATTTCTCAAATCCGAAATATTTGCGCCCATCACGGAAGGTTATGGAACAAGAACCTGCCTGGCCGACCGAAGTTACTGCCGAAGCCACCCGCGCCGTGGCTGAAACTTGTGCCACCCGTTACCGAGCACCATAAATTATATGTGCATCTGTGTTGTATGAAATACCTGCTCGATGTGGTAAGCCCTGGGCATCATTTCACTTCCAAACTTGCGGGACTGGTGGCCAAATATCCGACGGTGGATATTCACGCACTTGGGATGCACACGAACTGGCAGAGTGAAGATTTGTGGGTGAAGTGAGTTTGCGCAAATGAGCAGATGAGTGTTTGCATAGATGGGCAAACGAGTAAAACCCTTCCCTGTTATCAATCCAACAAATAGTTGCTAAATTTTGCTTGTGGCTTGATTTTTGTACTTTTGTGCTTCAAACTCCTTACGAAATATTAATCTTGATTACCGATGAGTGGATTGTTTTTAAACTTCATCCAATGCGAACTCTCCAATGATAATTTTGAAATCTGGACTCTTCCTTATGAAAATTATCCAACAAAAGAGGCTTATCTTGAATTGAGGGCAAGTAACCCCGATTTTGCCTTTTATAGAAGAGGAGAAAATATATTTTTCTGGGAAAAATCCGCGACAGATGTTCAGCCTAACCCAATAGGAAAAAAAATCTGGATCAACAGAAGGGAACATCCACATATTGTTTCCAAAATAATAGAAATCTCGATTGTGGGGGCGATGGCAACCCTCAAGGATTACAGACTTCATAAAAATAACCATAGCCATACTTGGGAATTAACCTCTCCAAATGATGCCTTAGAAGGTCGTATTCCAGGTTTAATTGCAAATAGGCAAGTAACTTTCAATCCTTATTTTTTTACGCCTGGCGAAACTATCTATCACGGTTTTACATTAGCAAGTAGCCTAAAATTCAAATTTGACTGGAAAGTAAATGACTTTCTAAGGAAGGGAATTGATATTGGCCACTTGAAAATTGCAGAGGACGGTGAAACTGTGATTCCTGATGTTTCTTCAAGATATTATTTTCTTGAGGCTACTGGGACTCAAAGTTTTTTCGAAACGAAAACGACGGAGTTGGAGAAATCTACATCCACTTTTATCATCATAAAAAATTTCTCAGATTGGCTTCAAAAGCGTAAGGATAAAATCTATCTTCCTTCCAGAGTTAAGGTGAAAGATTTTAATTGGAGGTATTTGCCTTTTGATAGAGTTCGCTCAGAGCAACTCTTCTCCCCCTTGCGATACTTTTATGGAGGAACGACGGATACCAAACGAATGCGTTTTTATAATGATATGGTGCGAACTTATAAGCCATCGTCTTATGGAATGTTCGAAGATAAGCAGGTAAACATTGGAGTATTATACCCAGCCGAATATGAAGGAGTTACAGAAGGCTTTTTGAATAGATTAGAAGAAGTGTTAAAAGCAGATTTGCATTTGAAAAATTTGCAATTTCACTTATTTAAAATTGCGGACACATCCTTACCATCTTATGAAAAAGGCATATACCAAGATGCCTCAAGTGTATCCAAAAATTGCGACCTCTTCTTGATTATAGTAAATCAAGATCACGAAAAACTCCCCCCTGCAATATCACCGTATCATTTTTGTAAGGCTAAACTATTAGGGTCTGGCATTCCTACTCAAGATGTACAGGCAGAAACAATAAAGAAGAAAATACACCCTCTTGTACTTAGTAATATTACACTAAATATTTACGCAAAAATCGGAGGAACGGCTTGGACAATTGAAAAAGAAGAAAAAAGAAAAGATGAACTGGTTATAGGTATTGGTTCTACTATCAGAGCCGACGGAAAAACTGTGCTCGGGATTGCTCAGATATTTCACGCAGATGGACGATATATCGTTGGTGATTGTGCTCCCTTATCAACTTTTGATAACTATGCACAAAACCTTGAAGAATACCTTTACAATCAACTTTATGAAGTGATTACTAAAAATATAAATACAAAAGAATCATTCAGGCTCATTTTTCATCTCTATAAGAGCGCCGGTGCTGATAACGAAATAAAAGCAATCGAGAATGTTACAAGGCGGTTAAATAGTTTTAAATTCGATTTTGCTCTCCTTCATCTTGGCTATGGTCATAATTTCAGACTTTACAATGATGACGGGAAAGCAACAATTAAAAAAGGCTCTTTGATTAAACTTGATTCACATACTGCTCTTTTACACTTCGTCCCAGAAAGTTCATTACCTCTCAAAATTGAATTAGATAAACGTTCAAATGGCTTTACCGACCTTTTCTACTTGGCTAAACAAGTGTATTGGTTTTCAAACTTATCTCACAGAAGTTATAATCCTTCTAAAAAAACCGTAACATTGATGTATCCCTCCCTAATGGCATCTATGGCAGAAAAATTATGTAAAGTCCCAAATTGGGATTATGACAGATTGAAATACGTTAGCGATAAATTATGGTTTATTTGAAATCAGAAATAGACGCCTTAAAATCTCGACTGGTTGAGGAATTGAACCTCCGGTCGCTTGTTTACTATTTTGTCAGAGATAAAAGTAAACTTTCAAAACTTGATTTTAATCTAGCGGAAGAGGAAGCAATTGCAGTGAGGGGATTTAAAAACTTACCCGTTGATGAAACCGTAATAAATGTAACTATTTCAAAAAAACCAACCAAAGGATTTAGTTTTTCGGATAATATTTATAAGTTGATAGGAATACATCTGGCATCAGGTAAAAGGCTACAAGAGCAGATTGAAAATAAGTTCAAGAGTACTTCAATCAAGAATAAATACTTGATTGCGCAATGTTTGCCTGAATATAGTGATGCCTTTATAAAAGCATTAGGAGTCGTTGAAAACGATCCTGCTTGGATTCTACTTGCATATTTAAATGGCACTGATTTTCCGGAGGAAAATTTAAAGGAATCCTTACATAAATTCTTAAAAGACGGAAATGATATTATTGATTTACTTATACTAGAAGATTTGGAGAAATATTTGACAACCCAATCAATAGTAAAAACTCAGTATTTGGAAAAGGACGCTAAAACACTAGTTGTTGAGGTGTTAAATAATTTTGACGATGCTGTAAAAAAAATAAAAGGAGACAGAAGAAAAGGGCACGAGCCATTCAAGATAAATGATGAATATGATGTTCAGGATTTGCTATACCTTATACTCAAGTCAATTTTTCCCAAGTTAAAAGAGGAAGACCCAACCCCTAGAGTTGGAGTTAAATCTAATAAAATTGATTTGATTATTAGAGAGGAAGGAATTCTTATAGAGGTCAAAATGATTAAGGAGACTGACAGCAACGAAAAAGACTATATTGAACAACTTAAAAATGACATTGAGTCATACTATGAATGTAAATGGCTTAAACACTTAATCTGTTACGTTTACGACCCTTTCAGTAAAAGTAAAACGAATCAAAACTTTTACGACCTCAATGGCAATCGAACCATTAAAGATATTTCCTTTTCGGTTGAAGTGATTGTTGGAAGGTAAATATCGAGGATGCTTAATTTGCAGTTTTTATCTTGTCTTTCTCTTCCCACTATAATTTCCCCAAACTTGTTCAATATCTTCCTTTTCAAGACCCACTTGAATTGACTTTATGGTCTTAGGAGAATACCTGTCAAACTTAGATTTCCCGATTTTAATAGATTTATAGCATTCGGGGTCTTCTTTGATTTTGAAATATTCTATGGCCGCAGAAGTTTTAGGCCCTGATAAACCCATTTTATCTGCCAATTCATTCCTACTAAAATTGTAAAAATCTAATTCGTTGACCCTCTTTAAGGCCACTTGAACACCGGCTGTATCTTCTGGAACAACCTGAACTGGAATACCGCCTTGCTTTACAATTCGTAGGTCAAGCGAAGGGCCATAGCCTTCAGCAGTAAAAGTTAAAGTTGCTACCCCTGGGAAAATCTCTGCCCAATCATCACCGGATTTAAGCCTTTTGATGATTTTATTTAGTGTAGAATTTGAAGGTTGTGTATCAACCCCTTGTGTTGTATTCTCCATTATCGCAAGTCCACGCAATCTTTCTGAGGCTTCTAATGACTTCCGACTTCGAGGTTGTAAAAGCCTTCGTATATCCTCAACCTCATTTGAAAAAAATTCTTGGATTTCAGTAGGAGGTATAGTTGATAAAGGCAAGACTCTACTTGGTATTCTTTCCCTAAGGTTATCGTTGAATAATCGTAGAGCCAAATCACGAAAAAGCGTCAAACCTGCTTGAGCGTGGAAGTAGAGATGCTGTTCTGACATTTCCAAAACGTGGTGTTGTGCCGCATCCCTTAGACTATTTATAGTATTTAATGTTAAGGATTCCCCTTCACTTAAGAAACGAATTGCCCCTTCACTTAACGCCCTCTTTACGCACATTGAAAAACCAATAGTCTCACTTTTCCTTTTATCTCTAATCTGTCCTCCTTTATGAAGAATGCCGGATTTCAGTAACATTTCGAAAGAGTGATCCATAAATATCAATACCCCGTGCACTCGGCCAGAGTCACTCGGACGGTTAAAGATTTCTACACTAAGAATGAGGGATTCAATAGCCTTGTTATAAAGGTGTTTAACTTCTTTTTTCATCGTTGGGGCAATTTTAAAAACTATATGCCTGCTTGTCTCTGGTTATTCGCCTGCTTCCAAAGTTTATCAAATATGAACTCCAAATACTGGCGTTTGAAGTCGGGGTTATCCATAAACATTTTGTAAAAATCGGTGCTGGTCGTCATAAAATCCATTACCACATCAGTAGTTTTTTCGTCCGATGTGATTTTGGCGTTCTGACGGTCGGAGTTTATTATTTTCCGCATCGTATCCTCATCGCCTGCAAGTTGGTCGGGGATTTCCTCGAACATCACCTTCCTGATTTTATCGTCTTTTATCCAGTCAATATTGCCGAACCGTTCGTTGAAGATGCGAACAATGGCTTCCAGTTCGTCCAGTTCCGGCTCGCCCTTACTGCCGCGCATCGTCGGCGGAGTAGGGGTTAGTTCGCCTGCGCCGGCGAGTTTAATATCATCGGTAGTAACGCGGCTCAGGCGGTAACTGTCCAGGTCAACTGCTGTCAAAATGCCTTTTGCCAAGTCTTCCTCTTCTTTAGGTTTGAGTTTGGGAGTGAGAAATTTCAAGAACCAGTAAAGGCGCTCCCAGTAGGCATTGTTGAACGAAAGGATTTTCGAAAGAAAAGCATAAGTGCGGGTAAAGGATTTTGCCCGCACCAGAAAATCCACTTGTTGCTCCTCGGATAAATCCGTGTCGTAATTGAGTTTGCAGACATCAATAATGGGGTCAAGTTCGGTGCGTTCCGCACCTTTAAAGTACAAATCGGTGAAGGCAATCACATTGCCCTCATTATACACTTGGGCATTGTCGAGCGCGTCTTGCAGATCATTGAGTTTGTTGGCATCAGTGCCTTCGCTCAAAATCGTGGTAGTGTAATACGGGTTGAAAGCCTCTTTGATGTCATCAACGGAGTTGAAAAAATCAAGAACGAACGTGTCGGCTTTCCAAGGTTTGAAGGCACGGTTCAAACGGGAAAGGGTTTGAACTGCCTGCACATCCCGCAACTTCTTATCCACATACATCGTGTGGAGCAGGGGTTGGTCAAAACCCGTCTGGAATTTATTGGCAACAATCAGAAAGCGATATTCTATTTTTTTGAACTCTTTGGGAATGTCGTTGCTTGAGAAGCCGTTTAGTTTGGCTTCGTCGTACTCCTGACCGTCAACGGTCTTTTTACCGGAGAAAGCGACGATAACTTTGTAAGGCGAATGTATCTCCCGCAAATACTCTTTGAAGGCGAAGTAATACTGAATGGCATTGGCGATTGATTTAGTCACCACCATTGCTTTTGCCTGCCGGTTTATCTGATTTTGAACTTCGCTTTGGAAGTGATCTATCATCACTTTTGCCTTTTCCTTGATAGAAAAAGGATGGCTTTCGACGTAGGCTTTGAGTTTCTTTTGGGCTTTTTTCGTATCAAAAAGCGGGTTCTCTTCAACCGCTTTGTTGAGTTTGTAATAGGATTGGTAGGTGGTGTAGTTTTGGAGAACATCAAGGATAAATTCCTCCTCAATGGCTTGCTTCATCGAGTATAAATCAAACTCCCGAAAAGTGCCGTCCGGTTGAGGGATACCGAAAACCTCCAGCGTTTTGTTTTTAGGTGTAGCCGTAAAAGCAAAGTAACTGGCGTTTTTGAGCATCTTGCGTTGCTCGATGATGGCGTTGATGAGGTCTTCCGTGTCGTAGGTTTCCTCGGGGTCTTCCTGATAAGCAACCTCCGGTTCGGCGGCAAGTGCGACCGACTGATCGGCTAACGGCTTGGTAGCCAATGTAAGATTCATCTTGGCGGCTGTTTCCCCGCTTTGACTGCTGTGGGCTTCATCAATGATAATGGCGAATTTCTTGGCGCCGAGTTCACCGATTTCCTTCACAACGTGCGGGAACTTCTGAATGGTGGTAATGATGATTTTTTTGCCTTCCTCAAGTGCAAGTTTGAGTTGCTTGCTTCCTTCGGTGATTGCCTCTACCACGCCTTTGACCTGGGCAAATTGCTTGATGTTATCCCTTATCTGTTTATCGAGCACGCGCCTGTCTGTTACCACTATGACAGAGTCAAAAATGTTTTCGTTTTGCTCATTGTGCAATTCGGTAAGCAGGTGAGCAAGCCAGGTGATGGAATTGGATTTTCCTGAACCGGCGGAATGTTGAATGAGATAACGTTGCCCGATGCCCTTGCCTTTAGCATCTTCCAAGATGCGGGAAACCACGCGAAGTTGGTGGTAGCGCGGAAAAATCAATTTCTCTTTTACCCTGCCGGTATCTTCGTCTTTTTCTTCCACTACCTGCGCGAAATTTTCAAGGATATTAGAGAGGCTTTCTTTGGTGAGGATTTCCTTCCAAAGGTAATCCGACTTTAAGCCGTTGGGATTGGGCGGGTTGCCTGCGCCGTTGTTAAAGCCTTTGTTGAAGGGAAGAAAGAAGGTGTTTTTGCCTTCTAATTTGGTGGTCATATACACCAGATCAGGGTCAACGGCAAAATGTACCATCATCCGCTTGAAGGCAAAAACAGGTTCTTTCGGGTCGCGGTCGTCCTGATATTGCTTTATGGCATTTTTAACATTCTGGCCGGTGTAGTGGTTTTTGAGTTCAAAAGTGATGAGCGGCAAGCCGTTCAGGAAAATCACCATATCGAGCGATTTCCGGTTATCACTACTGAAAAAGAGTTGCCGACAAACGGCGAAAAGGTTGGTTTGGTAATCGCGGATGGCGCGTTTATTGAGCGTAGAAGTGGGCTTTTTGTAATACAGGTTGACGGTAAGGTCTAAATCTTTGATGCCTTTGCGGAGCACATCAATGACGCCACGCTTGCGGATTTGTTCCGCAAGGCGTTTTAGGAAGGTTTCTTCCCCGCGTTTCAAAATGGTCTCATATTTCTCGGGCTGGGTTTCTTTCAAAAACTTGAACAAATGCCTGCGGTTGATGCAAAGGTCGCGGTCATACTCATTGGAGTAGGCACGGTGATAACCTGCAACTTCGGCGAGGTGCGTTTCGATGATGGCTTCCAAGCCCTTTTCGGAAGTATCAGAGGTTTGCAACATTTTCAACCTGGTTGGTGATTTTGGATTTCGGTTTCCATTCCCTTACATCAATCTTACCCGTTACGGCTTCGGCAATCAAGGCGGTTTTGTATTCTTTTATCAGTTCAATTTCCTGCTCAATGCGAGAAATGGTAACATCAATCCCCTTACTTTCATTTTTTATGAAGTTTCTAATCTCAATTTGTTCATCAGTGTTTGGTAAGGCAAGCCAAAGTCTGAGAATTTTTGCTTGTGAGATATTCTGCATTGAACTACTTGCTCCAGTAGCAAATTCCTCGATTTGCCTTCTTGATGGCAATGCTCTGAGTAAAAACACTAAAAATTCCTTATCAATATCTGAGATAGTGTGAATTCTATAAAGTTTATCGCACAGCATTAATTTTGGCCTAATATCCCCAACTACTGAAATACTACCAAGTAACTCTTTCGTATTAGCCCGTGACATAAGTAAGTCGCCTTTATGCAATTCATAATCTTCCTTTGGCTTTAGGTTTTTTGGCAATGCTTTATTTTCTAAAGGATTAAACTCAATTTGATTGACACAACCCACTTTCATAATTCCCCATTCTTCAACATCTGCTTCTCTACCTTCACAGAATGGACTCCAGCCTTGCTCAATCTTATTAATAATTCTTCTGAATTTTGTAACCTTCCAATGTTCCGGAATTTTCCCAAGCCACTCAATGCCCGAGTCTTTCATTGGAGCATCAGGATTAAGCCCGCGTGTTACAGCGCGGTTGATGATGGCTTGTTTTTGCTCTTTGAGCAGTTCAATGAGGCGGGTTTTCTTTTGGATGGCGGTGTCGATGAGGGCGCATTTGTAGTCGAGGAACTTGGCGATTTGGGTTTGTTCGGGGAGTGGAGGGACAGAGATTTTAAGATTAAAAAAATTTGCTGTATCTAAATTTTGAATTCCGGTAGTTTGCTTTATCGCCAACAAATTAAGTCGGAAGACATACGATGCTTTGAACAAATAAAAAAGAAATCTTGTATTGGTGTAACGTAATTGGGGTTTAAGCCTCGCCATAAAATTTGAACAAACGGCCCTTTTTTCTTCCCAAGAATAAATACCTACTCTGCCAATAGGCAATAATTCTCCTCCCCCTGATTTTTCGATTAATAAGTCGCCGTCCATAAGTTTGCGGTTTTCATAATCTCTCGGAGAGACATTTCTCACAGTGTTGTTTTCTTGGCTCAGCACTTCAAAGTCCCTGTCAAAATCTGCTACACGTAAACATAAAATATCATTTTCATCGCCTTTAGGGTCATCGCCCCATACTCCGTTAGTTTCAGATTTGAGTAATGATTTGAAACGAAATATGTTCCAGTGCTCCGGTACTTGAGAGAGCCAAATGATAGGAGTAGGTTTATATTTAGGATACGGCTTTCTCATAGGTCTAATATTTCTTTTCCGGCTTCGAGATTCACTGGTTTACCCATTGCGTTGCTTATCATTGCAAGAATAGCCTTTGCACGCAAGTTGTAAAATTGAGTGAAATCATCAGACTGCAAATGATCTGCTTGGACAGTATGAGTAGAGAGTATTTCTCGTTGGCGAGTTAAAGGGTCTGGATGGTCGTTGTTCTCACTTCTCAATTTTTCAAGGTAAATACTTGGGGCGTGTCCGCCAATTTTCCTGTTGGTTTTGTAGGATATAGGCGTTTTATTAATGATGCTGTCGTAAATTTTGGACTCAATATTGTTATCCGTGCACCATTTTTTGGGAAAGATGTGATGAATATCTACGGCTTCCTCAAAATAAGTGATTGAGTTAATTGCTTCGCCGGAACGGAAATCTAGCGAGCCAGTTTGCATCATCAAAGCATAAATACCTTTGTATGCGGCACTGCCCCTGCTTCTTAAACTGAGTAATCGGGAAGGATAAAAATTTGCTTCTTTCACTGTTGACGGTTCTTCGCCTCCATTTATCCATTTCATTACTTCGTAAACATCTTTTGCAAAACGGGTTTCAGTAGCACTACCGTAAAGTTCGCCAAGAACGCCACACCAAAACCATCGTTTGACTTTGCTACGTATGCCGTCGTTATCCATCTTATCGCCTGCTAAAACTAGAATGACGGCTAATGGGACAAGTTGAGACGAATAGGGAATATCACGATCACTAAAGATATTCTGGGTATGCAAGAACTTGGCAGTGTTGATAAATCCTTGCTGAAGTTTCTCCGCCCAAGTTGTATAATCTTCAAGTTCAAGACGGAGAATATCTTTTCGTTTACAGGTTACGGCTGGCAACTCCTCCTCTTTTACTTTGTTGAATTCTGCCGCAAACCTGCGTGTGTACGAAGTTAACAGAGTATTCCCCTGTAAAAAATTATCATTAGGAAGGTTTTTCAGAACGGCTTGTTCTTTAAACTTCTTGGTTCGTGCTGTCCAATCATCCCTTAGGTTGAAATCGTCAATTGCGAATGTGGCGGTAAGCAATTCAAAAACGGTAAGAGAAACTCCGCCAGTGTTGACTTTTTCAAATACCTGACAGATTGCCGCTTTGGGAGTTTCCTTGTTCAGTTTTATTACAGGAACATTATATTGTTGAATGGCTTGCAAAACCTTTCCAAAAAATTGATTCCAGCGATTCAAACGCTCCAACATTTTTTCATTTCCTTCTGCCTGTAAATAGCCTGTCTGCCAAGTGTTCCAACGATTCACATCAAATACAATATTAAGTGGGAAAACTTCGTGTTTCCATTCCAACTGCTGAGTGGAATAATCTTCCTGCACTTCATTACGAAAATTTACTACCTGTTTAGAAGGAGGAAGGCTAAGGACTGCTTCTTCTAGATCATAGTTGCGATCAAGTGATTTTCTAATATCAATGTAATAAAGCCGATCAATTTCGTTTCCACGGCTATCACGAGTTTTAACAGGCGCGTTGCTAAACAAAGATTGATAAAGAGAAGTGAGCCTTTGCTGACCATCAAGTATTAATCGTTCGGCTTCCTTTTCTGAACTTCCTTGCACCCCTTCTATCAATCTGGTTTTGAATTTCACATCAGGATTACCTGTTTCCAACACCATTATTGCCCCGATAGGATATGCCGTTCCGAGACTACCGAGAAGGCTAACAATGTGGTAATCATCCCATACCCAACCTCGTTGAAAATCGGGAAGTTGAATTTTTCCGTTGTGAATGGCTTTCAGCAAATCTGCTAACGGCTCTTTTGTGCTGTCAAATGTGGAAATTGTCTGACTCATAAAAGTTATTCAATGATTTCTTTGATTAGACCTTCGGTTTCTTCTTCCAGTGCGAGGATGTCGCGGGTAATTTCTTCAAGGCTTCGAAGCGGTTGGTATTGGTAAAAAATCTTGGTGAAAGTGATTTCATAACCAATCGCAGTTTTTTCGTGGTCTATCCAGGCATCCGGCACGTGGGGCAAGACTTCGCGTTTGAAATATTCTTCAATGTCGTCTTTGAGCGGGACGTTCTCCGTATCACGGAGTTCGCTATCCGGTTCGTAAATAATCGTGCCGTCTTTTTCCTGTTTTTTCACGACGGGTTTGGCTTCTTCGTCCCGCCAAGTTATTGCGTCCAAAAAGGCTTTTTTCTCTTTCGCCTTCCATTTCACATCTTCCTTTTTGAGATGCTTTTCCAAAGCGGAAAGCAGGATATTGAAATCATTTTGCGGCTCATTCCCTAACTGCTTTTGGAGCGACTTTAAAACAGGTTGCAGAATTGCAAAATGCTCGCTTTCCTTAATGCGCTCCTCACTCAGTTGCCACGAAAGGCGGAACGGACGGTCAACCGTGATTTTGTAGTAGCCGAAATCGGCGTTGTCAAAAATGCGGGAAATGGCGGTTTCTTTAAAATCCAGATAAGCATCGGTGATTTGGCGGATGTGTTCGTCGGCAAGTTCATTGGATTTTTGCCCAAGGCTTTTGCGCATCTTGCGGTAAATCTCTCCGGCGTTAATCAACTGGATTTTGCCTTTGCGCTTCGCTTCTTTTTTATTGGAGAGTATCCAAATGTAAGTGGAAATGCCGGTGTTGTAAAACATACCGTTCGGCAGTTGAATGATGGCTTCCACCAAGTCATTCTCAAGGAAGTGGCGACGGATTTCACTTTCGCCTTGTCCGGCGTCGCCGGTGAAAAGCGAAGAACCGTTGTGAACGGATGCAATGCGACTGCCCAGTTCGGAGTCGGTTTTCATTTTTGAAACCATATTCATCAGGAACAGTAATTGCCCGTCGGACACACGCGGAACACCCACTTTAAAGCGGGCGTCAATTATCTCATTTTTCTTGCCGTCAATGATGGCGTCTTGGTCAATCTTCCAGGTTTTGCCGTAAGGAGGATTGGAGAGCATAAAGTCAAACTTGAGGCGCGGGAAACCGTCGTTTGAGAGGGTTGAGCCGAAAGCGATTTTTTCGGGGTCTTCCCCTTTGATGAGCATATCTGCCTTGCAAATGGCGTAAGTTTCGGGGTTGACTTCCTGCCCGTATAAATGGAAGGTTGCATTGGGATTAAGTTCCAAAGCGAACTCTTCGGACTCAGTAAGCATACCGCCACTGCCGCAAGCGGGGTCGTAAATCAGGTAAGTACCGTCTTTGATTTTTCTCTTTATCGGTTCGAAAATGATGTGGGTCATCAGTTTGATGATCTCGCGCGGGGTAAAGTGCTCACCGGCTTCTTCGTTGTTTTCCTCGTTGAACCTGCGGATGAGTTCTTCAAAAACATAGCCCATTGCAAGATTGGAAAGACCTTCGTGAATGGTATTTCCGGCTTTATCCATCACCGGATCGGGGCTTAAGTTGATTTGCGTGGAGCAGAATTTCTCAATGAGCGGGTAGGTGATATTCGCTTCCTCTAACGTATCGAGTTGGTTGCGGAGTTTGAATTTACTGATGATGTCCTGAACGTTACTGCTGAAACCGTCAAGATAGTTTTCAAGGTTCTGCCGAATGTTGCCAGGCTCACCGAGTAATTTTTTGAAAGTGAAGGGCGAAGTATTGTAAAAGGGGAAGCCCGAAACCTTGCGTAGTTGCGGGGCTTGGTTATCAATTTTGAGTTCGTTCAGTTTTCGGTGCATCTCAAACACCTGCTCCTTAGTTGGCTCTAACAAGGCATCAAGCCTGCGGAGAACCGTGAAAGGAAGGACAATGTCACGGTATTTCCCGCGTGTGTACACGTCACGTAATACGTCGTCGGCGATACTCCAGATAAAGTTTACAATCTGGTTATGCTGGATGTGGTTCATTCCTGCGGATTTGAGTTTGCGCTTGATGTAAGAATGTTCTTTGATGAATTCTTCCGTGTCATTGCTGACGGGAATCAGTTTTTGGGCTGTTGTCATTTAATCCTCTAATAATTATGCCATTGAACGCTAATATATCACTACACCTGAAAAAGTAATCCCAATTCTCCCTTCGCTTTAGGCTCGGAGATACTTGTAAAAAGTCTTCTTCGAGACGGCAAGGGTTTTACAAATCTCGGATACCGACTTTTTTTGCTGGTAGAGCGAGATGGCGGCGGCGGCTTTGATTTTGGCAGAAGGAGAAAGCCCTTTTGGTCTGCCGCCTTTGCGCCCTCTGGCGCGCGCCGATGCAAGCCCCGCTTTTGTCCGCTCACGGATTATTTCTCGCTCAAACTCTGCAATTGCCGCGAAGATATGAAAGGTAAGTTTACCCTGCGGGGTGGTGGTATCAATGTTGTCGTGAAGTGATTGCAAGCCTGCACCTTTGTCCTGAATTTCATTTACCAAATGCACCAGGTCTGCAAGCGACCGACCAAGCCGGTCAAGTTTCCAAATCACCACCACATCGCCTTTCCGAATTTGAGTGAGTAGTTTTTGGAGTTCGGGGCGTTCCCGTGTCGCGCCGGTGATTTGCTCCATATAAATATAGGTATCTGCGCAACCGGCTTTTTTGAGCGCATCAATTTGCAGGTCTAAATTTTGGTCGCGGGTGGAAACTCTGGCGTATCCGATTTTCATTTGGCGAGGTGTTTGGAGTAAAAAAACGGTAGCGGACACGATAAAGTAAACTTTGATTTTGTAAACGAGTTTTTTCTACTGACTGAAAGAAAAAAGGAGAGGTGAGGGGGCAGGGAACGGCAGGAGTAAAAAAACGGTGGTTTTTTTGCCTTGTTTTTCGCTTAAGGTAGTAAATTTGGCTTTGCCAAACTAATTAGGCTCTCTATTTTGGGTTAATTCAGATCAAATTGAATTGGAAATGAACATTGAAGGTATATACACAATTGGGTATGGCGAAAGAACATTTGAACAGTTCTCAAGCCTGCTTGAAAATTATCAAATCGACTACCTAATAGACGTTCGGTCGAAGCCATTTTCAAAATTTAAACCTGAATTTTCTAAAGCACCTTTGGAATACCAACTCAATTTACGTAAAATAAGATATGTTTTTATGGGAGACCTCTTAGGAGGACAGCCTGATGATGATAGTTGTTATACGGAGGGGAAGGTTGACTATAAAAAAATTCAAGAAAAAGATTTTTATCAACAAGGAATAAAGCGATTAAAAACTGCCTTTGATAAGAACTGTCGTGTAGTTTTAATGTGTAGCGAGATGAAACCACAAGATTGCCATAGAAGTAAATTAATTGGAGAGACGTTAACAAACGATTTGGGAATCCCTATGTTTCACATTGATGAAGATGGGGAAATTAAATCTCAAGAAAAGGTAGTATCCCTGCTTACGAATGGGCAGTATGAGATTTTTAATAATTTTTTCACTTCACGAAAATCGTACAAAAAGCAAGACCCTCAAAATGATGAATCATATTGAGATATTTACCATCGGTGTCTACGGTAGCACAGAAGAAGTATTTTTTAAAAAACTACTTGATAACAAAATTGATACATTTTGTGACATTCGTCAGCGCAGAGCGGTAAGGGGAAGCGCTTATGCCTTTGTGAATAGCCAAAGGTTACAAACCCACCTTAAAGAACTGGGGATAAATTATTTTCACATTAAAGAATTAGCGCCACCGATTGAAATAAGAAGGCAACAACAATTGGCAGATAAACAAAATAACCAAAAAAAAAGAACACGAACTGAACTCGGCTCACTTTTTGTAAAGTCATATAATGACCTTTGCCTGTCAAACTTTGACTCAAAAGCATTTGTCCAAACCCTAACACCAAAGGCTCATCGAATAGTACTATTTTGCGTTGAGCAGTCACCTTTAGCCTGTCACCGCCATTTAGTTGCATTGAAATTAAAAAATGAGTTAGACTTAAAAGTAATTGACCTATGAAGGCACTTATTGTCTCAAAAACTCATATGCAAAATGCCGCTTGTGTTGGGGCACTTGATTTAACTAATAATCAGTCAATAAGATTGCTTACCTCAGATGGAAGCAATCAACCCGTTGACACTGATTTTGAAGTTGGAGAAATATGGGATATTGATTATACAGCCAGAAGGAGTTTAAGAAACCCTCATATAGAGGATGTACTTGTGAGCAAAAAGGTTTATTTAAGTGATCAAGATAACTTATCTGAATTTTTCAACACTAATAATGATATTGTAATCTGGCGCGGGGGACCTGATTCTTTATTTGATGGAATGTTACAATTTACGGATAGAGGGAGTGGGTATATTGCTCATAATTCAGGCATTCCAGCCAATAGTGTTGGTTTTTGGATACCTGACAAGGATTTAACTAGAGATGATTTCAAAGAGAAAGTGAGATACCAATATGCTCTTTCGTCTTTTATGGGAATAACTTTTTCAAAAAGAACTATTCCATATGTAGGATTTGCGCCCCCTGTCGAAGTAATTGAGAAAGATACTTTAGTAAGAGTATCTCTTGCTAGATGGTGGAAACAAGATGAAAATACCGAAGAAAGGTGTTACCTTCAAATATCGGGATGGTATCTGTGAGAAAATCAATGATTAATATTATAATCACTGAATAACTTTCAGAAGTTTTTCAGTCGGAGAGAACGGTGCAGATTTTGCCGCTTTTCCCGCCCATAGGCGGGCGATTTTTTTAAAACAATTCTGACTATTTTTAAAACAAATAAAAATCCTCTGCGAACGGGAGACCGTTGCAGGGGATTTAATGTTTTGGGCCGGCATTAGTTCGGCGGTTATTCTTTTTCGTCGTTTGCCGGTTTGCGGTTCAGGATGTAGTCGGCGGCTTTTTGCGCTTCGGCGGCGGCTTTGAAAATAAACTTGCTGTCTGCTTTCAGAATGTTTAACCACCCTGCAAGATAGGCGGCGGAGTTTTCGGTAATGCCGTCAAAATCAATCTGACAGACAGCGCAAAGGAAAGAAGCACCCATTTCAGCAACCAGTTCTTCACGGCTGTAAGGCTGGCTTCCGTATTTCTGCGGGTTCATCACTTCCTCTCTTTTCAAACGCTTGGCGTGTCCGGTGGCGTGGATTTCTTCGTGAAAATAGGTTGCGTAGTAATCCTCTGCCGTCTCAAACTGCTCGATGGCGGGCATATTTACAAAATCGTGTGAGGGGGAGTAAAAAGCGCGGTTGCCGTCAATGCTCCGTAACTCTGGGCGGTTCGGCATATTCTCAATGATGTTTTCGCATTTCTCAATTTTCTCGTTGGGTTTGAGTTCCATTTCGGGGATTTCAAACTCAATCCCTTCAATGTCAGCGATATTGAAAACATTGTAATATTTGATGAACTTCAAAACCTGTATTTCCTCGCCTCTGTCGGCTCTTACCCGTGCTTCAAACTTGGTCAGGTTCCGGTCGTTGGCATCTTTGTAATACACATTGAAGTAAATGACCATTTGCGCTTTTGCGCCTTTGCGGATTTGCGCACCGCGTTCCTGTATCTGATTGAAGGTCATAAAATAAGGAACGGGGTGTTCCGTGTTGTTCATCAGGATCATATTTATCCCCGTGTAAATGTGCTTGGTTGCGTAATTGCGGGCTAAGCCGTAAGTGCTCCAAGTTCTGCGCCAGGGCGCTACACCTTTTTCAATCATCCCAATAATTCTATCGGTTACATCGCGGTAAAGGTCTCGGCCTGTGGTTTGGGTAGTGGTTGTGGGTTGGGCTGTTGCGGTTGCGGTCTGCATAGTGGTAAAATTTAAAGCGGAAGGATGTAAATGTTATGTTGGGTAGCAACTAAAGCCCGCCTTCATCGGCAAAGGAGTAGTAGCCGTTATAGGGGGCAAGAATGATGTGGTCTAACACTGGGACATCGAGCGTTTCCCCTGCACTGCGGAGTTTGCGCGTGAGTGATATATCCGCCTGGCTTGGAATGAGACTGCCGGAAGGGTGATTGTGGGCGACGATGATACCTGCGGCCATTGCTTTAATGGCTGATGCAAAGACGATTTTGGCATCTACCACAGTGCCGCAAGTGCCGCCACGAGAGGCACGAAAAAGCCCTTTTACCCGATTGGCTTTGTTCAAGAAGAGGACGACAAACTCTTCTAAAAAATCAATGTCGTCGCTCCAGTTCTGCCGAAGGATGTTTTCAGCATCGTGGGAAGAATTGATTTGCGGAAGGTCTGCCGATGGCAAATGACTTTTGTAACTTACCTGAACCTCCGATACTTGCCAAAATTTTGGATTTTTCATAATCGCTTGATTTTCAATTTCTCATAACAAGGAAACTCCCTCATTTCGGGAGCGGAGGGTTGCCTCGTTTGGGCTGATGGCTTGGTAGCCTTTTATGCTCTTAACTGAGGTATCCTCCCTTTTGTGAAGCAATCGTGGACAAGCGGAGCGGAGGCGAAGGCAAGGGGGCGCGGACTATTATTTTGAGGCTTGCCTTCGGGTGAAACCCGACCGGAACAGGCAAAAAAATCGGTTGTGCAACGACCTAAGGAGTGACCCTTGCCGTAGCACGGAGCGAGGCTGTAGATTTCGAAGCGAAAAGGGAGGAGGAAATACCGAAGGTTAAGAGGAAAGCAATTAAAGGCGATAAAGCACGAGCGTAGGCACACACCCAAAGCGAACCCATCAGTTTGCCGATTGCCCCTTGGAGTCCTGAAATGGCGGCGGTTTTTGCCGACTGCAAGTCAAAGCAATAAACCGTGACATTTTAGGGGGGGATGAGGGAAACTGAAAAAGAGCGTGGCCTTTGCGGGAGAGGAAATTTTTTGCCTTTAAAAAGCGGCTTGCCGACTGAAAGAAAGAGGGTTTAACGGCTTAAGGATGGGAGAGAGCCGAGTGCAAGCGAGGCGTCAGAATGACCGGAGTGAAGGCGAAGTCTCGGACAGCCTGACCCAATGAGGGAAGCCCCTGAATTTATCGTTATTTTTCTATTTGTCTCTACTTAATGCCGCGCTGTTTCTTTATTATTTCATAGGCTTCGTTAATCTTCTGGCTCATTTCTTTGGCGTATTTGTGCATTGCATCCGATGCGTTTGTTCCCAAGTGGTCAGGATGAAACTCTCTCACAAGTCGGCGGTAATTTCGTTTTATTGCATCAAAATCGTCTTGCGGGCGGGATTCAAGCAAGGTATAGTATTTTTGATAAAGATTGGTGCTGTTTGCGCTCCAAGTATTCGTTGAATCTTTCTTTTCTTGTGATTGTTGCTTGCCACTCGAAGAACTCGATGAACCTGAATAGTCTTTCCGGTTATCATTCTGTGAATCATCTGTGCTTTTTTTAGAATCGCCTGATTTGTTCGTTCCTGCTGAATTAGATGATGACTGACTTTTTTCTTCTTGCGATTTATTGCTTTTGTAGGTTCTTCTTGCATTTTCTGCACGTACTTCAAAAAACGACTCTAATCTAATTGCGATATGGTAACCCAAAAGCAATCCAATGAATCCACCAAATAGTGCTCCAATAATTATTACTATTATGTTGTCAAATTTATTATAAGTATAAATACCACCCCAAAATAGCCCAATTATTGGGAATGCAATAAGCAAACCCAATAAGAGCCATTCGAGGTTTTCATTGCCTCCCTTATTATTACTCATTTATGATCAGTTAATAAGATAAAAAACGAATGGAGTTGAAGGTTTTCTGAGATTTTACGTCACTATGTTAGAGGTTATTTTTTCCAGCCTTTCTTTATAGATTCCTGAATTGAGGCCGCGGCTTTGACTTCATTAGCGTGGTCTTGTTCAAAATTGTGAATTGCCATAATGGTTTTTGCCCCTATAGCGCCATCTACCCCGTTCTTATCTTTGCCAGATGTGCCTAGGTCATATCCAAGCCTGACAAGTTCATCCTGCATCTCTTTTATCAATGGGTGGTTCTTTTCAAATTCCTCTTTATCTTGGTAGTATTCTCCGACTAATACACCAGCAACATTCTGGATTGCATCTTTTTTTGCTTTTTCATCATTTTTTCCAGGCCATTTGTCAAGGGAGTCAGGTACACCATCTCTATCTTTATCCGGACCATATTGCATTTGTTGTTGCAAACCTTGACATTTGAAAAAATCAACCATAATTGCTCCCTTATTTGTTTATATTAATTTACCATAAAAAGATTAAAAAGAGGTTAACGAGAGTTAATTTTAATCTTTTTTTCGTCTAAAGGTATATATTTGTTTGAAATCATCTGAAAAGCGGCTCTCTTTAGTTACTATCTTATCCCTGTTGAATTTTACAATTGTAGAACTTACTTCCTTGCTCTGGTAGTTGCCAAAAAACCATCCGTTACCTACACTATAATATTTATAACAAGCGTCGAAATCTTTGTATGAATATCCTACTATAGAAGGCGGCAATAAATCACAATCACTGACAATTTCTTTCCAGTTGCCTTTGATAGTGTCAACAACAAAATGACCACTTATGCTCCCTCCTTGCAAAAAATATAAATAATCGTCATCTTTACTATCGCTATTATAGTGTTTTATTGTTACGCGTCTTTGAAAACTATCCTTGGCAAAAAATTCAACATCGCCTTCAAAAGTCCAAATGCCAAGCGTTGGGGACTTCCATTTTCCATAAAAATCCCATTTGCCAAGCAAAATTTCTTCCCATTCGTGATAGGGCGACACCTTTGAACCCACAGACAAAAAAGAAGGAAGTTCAAGATCATCCCTAAAATAAAATAATGGCCCGCCTATGAACAAAATAAGGAGGAGAAGGACAAAAAGGATGGTTCTGACCATAATAAAAGTTGTAGTATGGTTTAGTTGAAATCAGCAGAGTCCCTGTCGTCAGACCGACGGTTAGTTGTTTGAGGTTCGGGAGTTTCAAGAAAAATGGCATCCATCACCATGCAAGCCCAGACTGAAAGGGCGCAGTAGATAATCGGAATGCCCCAAAGGATATTGATAAATGAGAGAAATATTCCAACCGCCAAAGTTAAAATTGGCTCTGCAAGATTCTGAATTTTATTTTCGCTCCATCCGTCTTTTTTAAGGAAAGAGAGGACGGCACTTTCACCGACAAATTTATAAGGTCGGTTGGAGTTTCGTGCTTTGGCAATTCCTTTCAATCCATTACGGAGAACGATAAAACCAAGAATGAAATAAAATACCCCTGCCCAAGCAAAACTTTCGGGACTGCCGATGATTTTAGATGAGCCGTCTGCATACAGGTTTAGTAGAAAGAAAATAACGGCAATAAGTTCAAAAAGGATGAAGCAAACCACAATGCGCAGACCGCTTAACCCTCCGGGGCCAAAATTTCGGCGAAAGATAACTTGAACTGCCTCCTCACCGACAAAGGCGAGCATAGCGAGTATAACCCATGTGAGTTTATCCTTACCCACTATCAAAGACCCCAGGAAGCCCGCCATCCTTTCTGAGAATTCATCTCGATTTTTCATGTTATTTGGCAAATGATTGAGTGAAAGTTACAAGCCTGTAATTAGTGTTGTTTGACCAAAGTCGGTTAGCAACCAACATAATCGCCTCTACCTTGAAATCATTTTCCTTACCACCGGATTTTAAGACGGTAAATTCTCTTGGAAAAACCTGCGGCTGAATGACCATTGCTTCGCCCACACTCCTGTTATCATCAGGCCTGAACTTGCTGATTTGACGGCTTTCACTACCGGCGGGAAGTAGGGCATTGCCGATAAGCCTGCTGGCATATTCATTGGTTTCGGCATCCATATTGGCGTGGAAAATCTTGGTTGAGAGATTGCCAAGCAGACTGTCAACCTTCGCCTTTGACTCCATACCTGCGCCCATTACGGCGAGGTAGTTTGAGATATTCTGCGTCAAAAATACGGTTGCAACACGTTTAGAGCGTGCAGTGGTTAAAAATATTTGGTCGTAAGGGTTAACGAATAACTGAACTTCATCCGCCCATAAAAAGACCGGAATTGGATGTTTTCCCACATCCCGCCGTTCTGCCGCTTGCTGAAACATAAGTTTAAAAACACACTGGGCAATAATGCCCATATCCAAAAACTCTTTGACTGAAAAGTTCAGAATGAAAATCTTTTTGCTCTCCGGTCTTCCCTTGCGGGGATCATCATCAAAACTCCATTCGGGAAAAACATTGGTTTCGCCTGCGAAGTGTTTGGATAGAAGCCCTGCCAAAAAAGGCTCTGCCAACCCCATAAAACTTTCAGTAACAGTTGAGCGGGTTTTGTCACCAAGCGCGTTGAAATCACTGGTGAAATAACGATAAACCATTTCAAAGGCGCTTTCCGTTTCGACTGCATCTACCGCATCATCTTCAAATTTTCTTTGAACTTTCTGATAAGCATCAATTAAGCATTTAAGGCAAAAATTTTCGTCATCTTGAGATTCTGCGCTCCTTTCTGATGCTATTTCCTGGGCAAAAATTTCTGAATTTACATTTGCACAGGAGGAAAGGACTTGAACCATATTTTTAAAACTCAACGGCTTATCGGCAAGTTTTAAAAGTTCAATCACACGGTTTAGGCATCTTTTTAATGCCATATCCCAAAATCTTTCTTCTTTGCCGCCTCCCTCTCCCTCGCCCGCAACTCGATTTCCCATGCGGTAGATATTCATAAAAATATTAGTGATATTCTGAGTTTCACCCGCGCCCTCACCTGGCCGTTTCAATTCATAATCAATCGGGTTAAAAACCATCAATTGTCCTGCAAATGCGCCTTCTTTATGGGCTGCGCCCTTTTCAAAAACGATCAGGTCGTTTGTTCTACCTTTTTCTTCACAGTATTTCTTCCAGAGTTCGGCTTCATCAGTTTTTGCGCAAAGAACAACCCCGCCCCAACCTTCTTCGAGGTATTTAAGCGCAAGAGCGCGACCAGAAGCGGATGTCTTTCCGCTACCTGTTCCCCCCAGGATTGAGACACCTTTCATGGCATCATCAACAGTCCAGACATCTTTTGAGCCTTTCGGAAATTCGGCAATTATCTTGTTGAGATATTCATCCATACTACCTACCTTTTATTATGGGCTTGGGAGCGACTTTTGCGATTTCGGTTTTGGGGGCTTTGGGCTTAGGTTGTTCGGCGGTGGCTTTTTTTACTGCGTCAACTTTTTTCTCAATTTTTGAAATAATGCCTTCGCGCTTCGGAACTGGTTTTTCGGCAACTGGCTTTTCCGGTTGAGCCTTATCCTGTTTACCCACCTGCTCCTGAATTTTGGCATCTAAAGAAGCCATAAAAGATGACTTGTGTTTTGCTTGCTGTGGCTGTGATTCCTGCTTTTGTTGGGGCAGGGTAACGGCAGGCTTTTTATCTTTTTGGGAAAGTATGTCCTCTGGGTTCGTGTTTTTATGCTTCTCCTTCAAGATTTCATCCGGCTCTCTCATCATCGGCGAGCCTCCGCCGCGAAAACCGCCGCCCCTTGAGGGCGGGGTTTCTTTTCCGAAGTTTTTGGCTTTTGATGCGTCTTTAAGATTTTGCTTTGCGGTTTCGGGGTCAGTAAGAGCAGTAGTAGATTTGAGATGGAGGTCTTTATCGCCATGAAACAAAGCCTGTGTTTTCTTTTTAGGTTCAGAAGGCACACCCTTATTCTGTTCAACAAGTTTATCTGTCATCACTTCCTTAGGCGGTTTCAAGGTTTCAGCCTTGCCAATCCGTTCTTTGAAGAGTTTCCCTTCTTGCTTTTTACCCTCCTGCAAGATTTGTTCTACTGACTTTACTTTACCTCCGTCAGCATCTCTCACTCGTTCAATCTTTTCGCCTTTTGCCTGGTTGGATTTTTCATTTGCAGGTTCCCTCCTTTCGCCGTGCGTTTCAGCCCAATCAGTGCGGTAGTTGATTCGGGGGTCGCTAATGTCCTTTTTTTCTTCTTCGTTCATGGCGTGAAATGTTGGTTAGCAAACGGTTGCAATTTACGGTGGTTTTTGATATGGTATTTTTGTGGGGAGAGAATATTGGGAATTTATGTTGATTGACGCTGAATTGCTCCCTTTGAAAAAAAGAGCCGATGAAGGCGACCCTGTTGCTCAGGTTAAAATTGCCGACGCATATTATCAAGGAAGCGGCGTGCCTTTAGATTACGAGCAAGCCAAGCGGTATTTAATTATGGTAGCCTCAAACGACCCCGAAGTTTTACCGCAATATGGTTTTGGGACTTTGCTATATGTCATTGGGGAACTCTGCTATCATTCTGGTCAAATGAAAGAAGCAAATGAGTGGTATCAAAAATCCAGAGACTACTTCCGTGAAACTTACGAAGATGACTTTGGCAACGAACTAATCGGAGATTTTAAACTGGAAAATCTGATTGCAGAAACGCAACTAAAAATCGCTTCGCAATGATATAGCAATTCACCTAAAACGACAAAATAAATTAACCTCTTTTTAGACTTTTTTCTTTTTCAAAAACTTTAACAAACCAAATGAAACCATATTACAACAGATAGAACCAATATAGTTTTCACCCCTTGCGCATAGTCTTTTTTACTACTTCCTTTGCCTTAGGCTCTGCTAAGGAGAGATGTCTGTAAAAAAATTAATTACTATCAAAAACACTATGCTAAGGGTTATAGTAAACGCAAGTTCAGCCGGAGCAAAGTCATATTATTCACAAGGATTATCAAAAGAGGATTATTACGCAAAGGAAAATTCTCAGGAGATAATCGGTTTATGGCATGGCAAAGGCGCAACATTACTCGGTCTAAATGGTAAGGTTGATAAAGAACAATTTGCCTCACTTTGCGACAATATTAACCCTGAAACCGGTGAACAATTAACTGCCCGAAATATTGAAAATAGACGAGTCGGATATGACCTAAATTTTCACGCACCGAAATCAGTTTCCATCTGCTACAGTCTCAATCAGGATGAAAATATAATGTCTGCTTTTCGGGATAGCGTTCAGGAAACAATGACCGAACTTGAAAAAAATATGCAGGCGCGCGTTCGGGTAAATGGACAAAATGACAATCGTGATACCGGCAACCTGATTTACGGCGAATTTATCCATACCACTGCACGACCTGTTGACGGTATTCCTGACCCACATTTGCACGCGCATTGCTTCACTTTTAACGCCACTTACGACCAGGTTGAAGATAAATGGAAAGCCGGTGAATTTGCCACCATAAAGCGAGACGCCGCCTTTTTTGAGGCTTATTTTCATTCCGCTTTTTCCTCCAAACTGAAAGAAGCGGGCTACGGAATTGAACGAACTGAAAAAGGGTGGGAGATTGCCGGAATTAACCGCGACACGATTGAAAAATTCTCCAACCGCACTCAGGAAGTTGAAACTATCGCCGCCGAAAAAGGCATCACCGATGCCAAAGTAAAAGACGGACTTGGTGCCAAAACCCGAAGCAGTAAAATTGAAAACCTGACACTGGACGAACTGCGCACCGAATGGAGCGGTCGGCTGACTGAAAGAGAAAAAGCAGTTATCGGAGAGGTCGGGAAAAAAGGATTTGAAAAATCCCAAGTGCCGGATATGGAAGCCCAAGCGGACAAAGCAGTAAATATGGCACTGGAACATTGCTTGGAGCGAAAGTCCGTCGCCGGTGAGCGGGAAGTGCTGCGCGACGCAATGCGACGATCCTACGGCGATTGCACCCCTGCGGAAGTGATAAAAGCCTATGGGCTGAAAGAAAAAGAGATGTTTACGGTAGCGACAAAAGACGGCACTGTGCTCACGACCAAAGAGGCGGTGAAAGAAGAGCGGCAGTTGGTTGAAATGACCGTTTCCGACAAGGGAAAACTTGCACCTATTAATAAAGGCTACGAAATCCAAAATCCGGCACTGAATGAGGAACAGCAAAAGGCGGTGAAACACGCCCTTGCCTCCAATGACAGGGTCATCGTGATTGAAGGCGGAGCCGGAACCGGCAAAACAACTTTGATGAAGGAAATAAATCAAGGTTGTGAAAGTGCCGGAAAAAAAGTGTTTGCCTTTGCGCCTTCGGCAGAAGCATCGCGCGGGGTTTTGCAATCCGAAGGTTTTGAAAAAGCCGACACTGTGGCAAGGCTTCTCCAAGACAAGGAGTTGCAAACGCAACTGAAAAACCAAGTGCTGTGGGTAGATGAAGCGGGGTTGCTTGGCAACAAGCAAGCCGGTCAGATTTTGGAAATTGCAAAGAGCCAAAACGCCCGCCTGATACTCACCGGCGACACGCGCCAACACAACAGCGTTGAGCGCGGTGATGCGCTCCGCATCATCTTGGAAAAATCCAAAATCAAACCTGCCCGCGTTACGGAGATCCAGCGGCAAAGAAATCGCGCCGACTACAAACAGGTGGTGAAGCAGATTTCCGAAGGGAAGCAGGCACAAGCCTTTGACGGCTTGGAAAAAATGGGCGCGATTCAGGAAATAGCCGACCCTAAAGAGCGATATGCTGCGCTTGCAAAAGAATATGCGGCAGATGCGAAGAGCAAAAAATCGGTGCTGGTAGTGGCGCCGACCCATATTGAGGGCGAGCAGGTAACGGCGCATATTCGGGCGGAACTCAAAAAAACGAAGTTGTTTGACGGGACGCCTTTACTGGCTGAAAAAGAAAACACCTTCACCATTCAAAAGAACCTTTCACCGACTGAGGCACAGAAACAGGAGGTTGCTTTTTATCGGGCGGGGCAATCCGTGCAGTTTCACCAGAACGCCAAAGGTTTTATGCGCGGAAGCATTTTTGATGTGGTCGGCAAGGACGAAAAGGGAAATATTCAAATTCGGAACGGCAAGGGGGAGGTTTCCGTCTTGCCGCTGGCTGAAAGAAAAAAGTTTTCAGTGTTTGAAAAAACGGAAATCAATCTAAGCAAAGGCGACCGCATCAGGATTACTCAAAATGGGTTTTCAGAGAATAAGAAGCGGATGAATAACGGGAATATTATGACCGTTTCGGGGTTTGACTCTTCCGGCAACATCATCGCCCGCCCTGACCAGAGCAAAGCGGCGGTTATCATCGGCAAGGATTTCAGGAATTTCACTTATGGATATGCAACGACCTCGCATTCATCGCAGGGCAAAACTGTGGATAAGGTTCTGATTGCGCAAAGTTCGTTCTCGGCGCGGGCGGGGTCAAAAGAGCAATTTTATGTTTCCGTTTCCAGGGGAAAAGGTGAAATTTCAATCTTCACCGACAACAAGCAGGAGTTGAAAGAGGCGGTTGGCAAAAGTTCGGCCAGGGCAACCGCTTCCGAAGTGGCGCAAAAAGCCGAACAGCAGAAAAGAGCCTTCGGGAAAGACGTTCTGGCAAGACAAAGCCTTCCGGCGCAGCAAAAATTGGTCAGCAGGCTTGCAACCCTTGCGAGAGTGCATTATGAAAGAGCAAGGGCGATAACTCAAAATGTCAAACAAGTAATTGTTCGCAGATGAATCAGCCGTTAAAAACATCCTTCGTTGAAAAACTCCGCGCTCAGACCGAGCAAGCGGAAGAGGAAGGCAAATATTTCGGGTTTGACCGGCAGGAAAACGGTCGCGCCCTGATGTTTGAACTTCGCACCCGCGACGGCAGGCGTTCAGCCCTTCCCTATTCTTATATGACCCGTGCGGAATTTGACCCAAGCGGCGGAATTGAGATTTTTGTCTCAAGCGCGGTGATTTTGATAAAAGGGCGAGGTTTGGAGGCTATTTTCGCCTATCTGCTTCAAAATCGCCTGACTTGGGTGCGAGAAGATAGTTCCGGTATGGATACTGAAGATGAGACGGTTTTTGTTGAAGGGATTGAGGTAAAGGAGCGGGGGGAGATAGAATAATGCCCTTCCCGCCCGCTATCTAAAAGAAAAATTACTAAACGGTTTATGCGGCTTGAGAGATAGCCGTGTTAATTTCATCAAAGGAGAGTTCATCCTGGCGATTATATTCGACCTTTTCAAGGTAATTCGCAATGATACTTGCCTGGCGTTTGGTGTTCCCGCTCTCATCCTTGAACGTTTTATAGCCAAGTGAGGCGCTGATGGTAACAGCATCGCCCTTTTTCAGGTCGCGCGCGAAGTGCGCGGCGTTGGGGCGGAATACAAGAACATCGTGCCATACTGTTTCTTTATCCTTCCATTTGATTTCACCGGTCTTTTCATCTTTCACGGGGTAACTATCTGTTGTAGCAACGCGGAGCGCGATAAATGTTTTGCCGTTTTTGGAAATGGATTTCGGGTCTGCACCTAAAAACCCGTTTAGTTCTATTTTGCAGTTTGTAGCCATAAATACTCCTTTGGTTAATGGGTAAAAAGGGGGATTGCTCCCCCTGTAATTATCACTTTAGGTTGAGTCTTTCAAGTGCTTCTTCTGAAAGTTCATCTTTGAAGCCTTCTTCACCTGTTTTAAAATCGGTGTAGAAACTTTCAAGCCTGTCTCCGTTCATCATGGCAACCTGATAATCAGAATTGGTCAAAAAGACATTTCCTGAATGAGGGTTTAGAAGAAGAACGACTTTGTCTTCACGAAAATCTTCAGGTAAGCCCTGTTCGTTCCATGCATTTAAAAGTTGTTCGCCAAGTTTTCTTTCCCTTTTTCCGAATTCTGCAAAGTCTGATGTAACTAATTTTTTCATGTTATACCCCCGCCTTGCCGTTAGCCATTTCGCGGAGTGTCGGCATTGAATAGCCGCAAATTGCGATCAGAAGCGCATCGCAATCGCCTTCTTGATAGGCTTTTTCAAGCCAAGAAACTTGTTTGCTGCTTGACTCTTCATCGGTAAGAACTGCCTGCCTGATGACATCGATTAGATTCATTTTGTTTTTCATAAAACCTCATGGTTTGGATTATTAAGCGGTAACGCCACTATCAAAGTGCCGTTACCCTTCTGCCCTCCGGCGAGGAATGAGGAAAAAAGCAAACCGCCTTTGGCGGTGAAGCGACCGAATGAGTATGGGGGTGAGAGTGTCACCGGCGCGGCAAGCACAGTGCAGTGAAACGGAACAAGCAAGACGCAAAGGGAAAGCGGAGGGGAATCACCCAGTCTGCACGGAGCGAAAACCGAAGGCTTGATGCGGAGGAAGATTGGGGACACCGCTTGACACGAACGGGGGCGAAGCCCAAAAAGATTCCTGCTTTATTCACCAAAAAAAGACGGGGCAAAGCCCCGAAAAATTTGAGGGCAGGAAACCCCTGCCCTCATTCCTTTCAATACTCGCTTGGGAGTATCAAAGTGCCCTCAATAAACCAGAGGTCAATTTGCTCAAGCGGGAAATCGGTAAACTCCAACTTGAAGAATTTTACCTGATTTTTGTTTCCATCTTCAACGGTGATAGTTGCAGTGTTATCTTTGGCATTCAAACTCCAGACTTGAAAAGGTGTTTGTTGAAGTGTCTTGCTGTGCTGATTGCTGAATATGTAATCAAGCAACCAGTAACAATTGGCTTCTTGCGCCAGATACTTCACACCTTCGGTATATCTGAATTTGCGAAAAAGCGGGTTGTAAAAAACCTGCTCTGAGCCTGTGAAGTTTTTGAGTTCCGCTTGGAGTTTTATTTTATCAATCATATTATCCTCTTTGTTTTGGTTATTAAGGTAACGCCACTAAAAAGTGCCGTTAACCTTCTGCCCTCCGGCGAGGAGTGAAGAGAGCGAACTTCGGTGAGCGAATGAAATGAGAATGGGGGTGCGAGTGACACCGGCGCGAATGTGAACGGAGCGAAACAGGAGCAAGGGAAAGCGGAGGGGAATCACCCAGTCTGCACGGAGCGGAAACCGAAGGTTGGCGCGGAGGAAGATTGGGGACACCGCTTGACACGAACGGGGGCGAAGCCCCGCTTGCTAACTGAAAGAAAAAGTCATATTAGAATTTGCTTTACGCCCCTTGTTTATCTTACCTTTACCTTAGGTTTTTTGGGGTTATATTTCTGACGGTAGGGCGAATGCTCTGCCGTCTTTTTTGTAGATTATCCCCTCGAATTCGAGGGGATTAAAAACCTCTTTTGGCTATTTACGGATTTGGGCAAATGACCAAACACTCATTTGGGAATTTGAGTAATTGGGTATAATTGGATAATTAAATGGATATTAGAAACTCGTTCAAATCCTTAAATTCTTGATAATCAAAGCGCATATCAAAAAATAAATCACCGAACTCGGATTTGAATTTTTCACTGGCGTCATTCCCTGCCTTGTCATTATCAAAAAAGCCCAAGATTTTTTGATAGCCCTTTTCACGGACAAAGAGAATGGCCTTTTCGGTATAGGAAACAGAGTTGAGAATAAGCGCGTCGGCAGAAAGCGAAGGAACATTCTCAAGGGTGAGTTTTGAAAGAAAATCCATAAACCCTTCGAAAATCATTATTTCGCCCCCTGCCCCGTTTCCTTTGATGAAACTCATATCTTTTTCACCCAGAGAAGATTTAAAGAACGGGTTACGGATTTCATATCCGCCGGAGATGTTTTCAAAACCGACTGCAAAATATTTCTTGCCATTCTCCCGATTGGAGTACCGGACTTCCTTCAAATACGCCTTAGCGATTTCAAGATTTATTTTGCGCGCCTCCGTAATATAGGCGACAAGCGAGTTTGCGCTTGTGCCGAATGGAGTTATGCTTTCTAAAAGAAAAAACTCTTCCCTTTCCTGCTCTTGTTTCTCCGGCTTTTCAGGCGTTGGCGGCGGTGTCCAATTTCTGCCAAACATCTGCTCCAAAAATTCAAGTGCGCCCCTGACATCAGTATTTCGGTAACGGATTACAAAATCCAGTGCATTACCGCCAATGTCGCCGAAATCATACCAGACATTTTTGCGGATATTGACGAAAAGGCTTGCCTCTTTCTCTTTCCTGAATGGAGAGAGAAAGGCAAGTTCTTCCCCGCCTTTAAATGATTTGACCGCCTGCAAACCAAGTTTGGCAAGTATCTCTTGCAAAGGGATTTTTTTCGCTTGGGTTGAGTTCATTTAACCATTTACTTAATTGGTTAAGTGCGGATTAGCAAATTTACGCTAAAGCGTATTTACGCATCTGCGCATTTGAGTATTTTCAGTTTTTTACATCTTCTTCGATGAGGCGAATGATGTAAGCCATCAATGTTTGATCCTGCATTGTGGATTTGGTTTTTGCCTTTAAGTAAAGAGACACGGGCGCGTTGACTGAAATCCGTTTTACTTTTTCTGCGACGGGCAAGGGCAGGGGCTTTGCGGTTTCCTTTATCTGTGCAGGTTCGTGAATTTTTTTGGTGATTTGGTCAATCTCCACACTTGAAGGTTTGCGGGAAAGAGGCTTTTTCGAAATCAGATCAGCGATTGATTTTCTTTTTGGGTTTGACATTTTTCCTCCTGGGGGTTGAGTGTTTTATTATTGTTTCAAGTTCCTTACATAAATCGGCGACTTCCGTTTTAGCGCGCTCATCTTCCCACTCATAAGCAGTCAGGCCGTATTTGCTGGCGCGGCGGTGTGCAACCCTGTCGCCAAGTGTGGATTTAAGCGGTTTTATACCGCTTTCCGAAAATAATTTGAGAGCGGAGCGGACTTCTTTATCTTCATTAACTCGCCCGCTGAATTTGTTGAGGACTAAAAATGTCGGGATGTTTTCACGGTGGATTTTTACTTCTTCAAGACGGGTTAAAAATCTTTCAAAGGATTTGAGGTCATCAATGCTTGGTGTGATGGGGATGAGAAGAATATCACTGATGAGCATTGTTCGGGTGGCAACCTGATCCATTTGCGGAACGCCGTCAATGATGATGATTTGGTAGCCGTCTTGCTCGTGTGTTTCAACATCTTTGGGAAGAGCCTGAACGGTGGTCATCGGAAAAACCGGAATACGCATTTCGCTCTCTCTTCTTTCCTGCCAGTCGCAGGTGGTTCTTTGCTCAAGGTCGGTATCAATGATGCAGGTTTTGACGCCCTGCTTGATAAAATACGCCGCCAGATTTCTGGCAATAGTGGATTTGCCGACGCCGCCTTTCAAATTTGTTACTGCAATTATCATACGCTCTTGTTTTTGAAAGGAGCGTATAGTCAAATGGGGATAAGGGCAAGAAGGCATTTGCCCATTTGGGTAAATGTCCATCTGATTTTTTACCGACTTGTGCGTTTACGCAACAAGTCTTTCTTTCAGACAGCAAATTCTTTCAGTAAGCATTTTTATGATTTGTGAGCGAAGCGAACTCAATTTTAGGCAATGCCGAAGGCTTACGCCTTCGGCATTGGGAGGAGCGAACGAAGTTCGCGGAGGGTAGGTGCTTAAAGGATAGTTATTGTTTATTTGTATATATAGGGTTGTCAACCAAACTTCACGTGGTTTCGCTACCAAACTTCACGTGAAAACCTACCAAACTTCACGGATTTTGCCTACCAAACTTCACGTGGTGGCGTGGTGAAAAGCCCGATTATACCAAACTTCACGTGCGGATTTTGATAATTATACCAAACTTCACGAATTGTCATCCTGTTTCATACCAAACTTCACGCGGATTTTGGGGTAATCATACCAAACTTCACGTGGTTTTGCCGGTGTTTATTGAAAAAACCTACCAAACTTCACGCAATGCGTGTTCACGCGGATTGCTGCCCCAAACTGATAAAGGTTTTTTTCTCAATTGGGGAAGGGGAGTGATGAAGCCAAAAACCTTCGTTTTTATCTTCAAAGATATTTGCCTGCGGGTATTGGGTTCTGGCAAGAGAAAGGGTTTTCCTGAATATCTGTTTGAACTTATACATCTGGTTGTAACCCCTGCCGAATTGCTCTTTAAGTGCCTTCCAAGTGAGGAATTGCGGCCCTTTGGGGTTGATGCGGTGAAGCCTTTGCACAAGCCAAGCGTAAATATCCAATGCCATTGCACTGTGAGAAAGAGCAGCAAGAGCGCGCTCATCAAGCGGTATGGCGTGGTTTATCAAACTGTTGAAGTAGTCGTCCGTTAGTTGGACGGTTGTCGGCCATAAAACCCTTTGCCGCTCATCTTTTGGGAACCAGAGATCAAATGCCTTGACGATTTTCAAGTCAACCTGGACACCTTTTTCATTGTCGGAATAGCCAAGACTCAAAGTTGAGGAGGTGATTTTTCTGAGTTGGTTTTTAACCTCATTGATAGTTCTGCCGTCAGTATTGAGGCCGATACATTTGATAAAGGCGGTCATACTGTCTTCTACATTGATGGCTTTGGACTGGGTTCGGATTGCCTCGCTGTTGATATGGGCGAGGATCAGGCGGGCTTTCGGGCCGTAGGGCAGCCCGATAAATTCAAAATCGTCTTTCTCAGGATTGAAGGTTTCGCTCGCTTGAATGGCAAGGCTAACATTGCCTTGTTTCTGCTTCCAAATGCGGACATCAGTGCCAGGATTTCGGTA
The DNA here is from genome assembly GCA_026129545.1 of Saprospiraceae bacterium. Taxonomy (NCBI): domain Bacteria; kingdom Pseudomonadati; phylum Bacteroidota; class Saprospiria; order Saprospirales; family Saprospiraceae; species Saprospiraceae bacterium. The sequence continues at coordinate 1,039,066 of JAHCHX010000001.1, read as the reverse complement.
AGGGAGGAAGGTTTGGCAGAGGACGCTGTGTTGAAAAACGGCGTCTTTGATCGTGCCCTTTTTTAAAATCAGTTGATAAGCCGAGTCTTGGAGACGCTTTTCTATTGGGGTGATTTCCGACATTTTCCGCTCTTAAAATTGCTTTATAGCAACTTTTAAGCAGAGGGAACGGCTTGTCAAGAAATTTGAAGTGGGTTGCGGGCTGAAAGAAAAAATGATTTTGGAAACAAGTGGATATTTTGAAACTGACAGGCAACCCCTACCAAACTTCACGTGTTCAATTTCGGCATTTCAAATATCAATATCCATTTCCTTATCGTCGCGGTCGCGGCTGGGCTTTCTTTTCGTAGGCTCACCGAAATTTTCCTTGAGTTTTTCCAAGAACTTGGACTTGCCACGAGAACGCTCTGCGATCATTTCCTTGCTTCCGGCGATATAGCCTTCAGCAAACGGGCTGGTTTTATCCTGAAACCCTTTTACAAGCATTTTGGAGAGTTGGGGCAGGTATTTCTCAATCAGATACCCTGCATTGAAAGCCTTTTGAATTACTGCGTTTGCCATCAGAAAGTATCTTTTGCCTTAGTGTTTAAGAAATCCAAAATGGAATTGCGGTCATAAAGGATCAGTTTTCGGCTTGGTTGTGAGAAGCGGATAAGCCCTTCATCGCGGTAGCGTTGTAGGGTTGTCTTGGAACTGATGTGGAGAAGTTTCATTGCTTCCTCATCATTTATCCATTTCTCCTGCTCGATGCCGTTTTTTTCTTTGAGGCGGTTCACAACTTCCTCCACCAAAGCGTAGAACGCTTCGGACTCAAGGCAAATAACATCAAGGCGGTTACCGAATTCTGGCATCGCCGAAATGTAAAAACAAATTGCGAAGTGGAGTAGGGCGAGCCAAAAAAATCGCTGAAAGCAAGGTATGTGGAAAAAAATTTAAAAAATTTTTTCTACATCAAATAAGCCCAAAAGAAACCGAATTCTGCTTGCAAATTGCTTGCAAATAAAAAAGGAGTTACAAACTTTCGTTCATAACTCCTTGATTTTCAGTGTCGGGATACCAGGATTCGAACCTGGGACCCCCTGCTCCCAAAGCAGGTGCGCTACCGGACTGCGCTACATCCCGAAAAAAAGCCCGCAGGATAGCGGGCAAACGATGCGGATAGGGCGGGATTCGAACCCGCGGTACAGGTTTACCCGTACGTCGGTTTAGCAAACCGGTGGTTTAAGCCACTCACCCACCTATCCGAATGGGTCGCAAAGGTAAGCGAGGCCAATGCGATTCGCCAAATTAACTGCCCAACATTTTTTTTAGTTTCATCAATTCTGGATGCTTCGAATCGGTCGCGGCAGCTTTGACGAGATGCTCTTTGGCTTTGACACTGTCTTTTTTCGCCAAATATATTCTGGCCAGCAACCGATTTACGTCAATGTTTGCGGGACGCTTGTTGTATTCGCTTAAAGCCAATCGCAAGGCTTTGTCATAATCTGGTTGCAACTCCAAATGAAACTCAGCCATTTCCATGCTCATGTTGTGTCCTTTGTCAGTGTCTTCTTGCATCATTTCAAGAATTTGCGATGCGAGTGCCTGATATTCCTCTATGCGTCCGGTTTCGCGATATAGCGCGGCCAACGTTTCATAAAAACTAACTTCGGGGGCAATATCACACGCTTTTTTCAACAGTTCTTCGGCCTTGTCGTATTGCTTCTTTTGCATTTCCACTTCTGCGAGCATTGCGAGGGCAAAAGGATAGTTCTCTCTTTCGAGCAAAATCATCTGATACTGTGTCTCGGCTTTTTTCCAATCGCCGTATGTCTTGTGAATGTTGCCAAGCGTCAGCCTCGCCCAAGCGGTGGCTTCTTGGCCGGGGAAACCCGCCTTGACGGCCATGACAAGCGCCTCGACGGCACCCGGCACGTCGCCGTGAATCTCTCTAAGATAAGAGACGCGGGAATAGGAGCGCAAATCAGGCCGAATGCTCACCATTTTGTCTGCCATTTCGACGGCCTTGGCATAATTGCCAAGCTCCACATGTGCATCGACCAAAGCTCCGTAAATCTGGGCGTTGTAGGGGTTGATTTGCACAGCCTTGTTGGCTGTTGCGAGGGCGCTGGAAAAATCATGCAAGGATAGTTGCACCCCTGCTTTAGCAGACAAAGAGCGAAAAAGCAGGTCTTTTTGCTCAATTTTCATTTTGGCAATATCATCCTGAGGTATTTGCGCCAATACTTCGTCCAACATTTTGAGCGCCGCCGGGTAGTAGTGCGGGTGTTCGCCCGTGACGCGAGCTTCCTGTATGAACAGCTCAGCTAGCTTCAGTCTTGGCTCAAGTGCCGTCGGGTTGGCAATAATGGCTTGTCGTTGTGCGCCATAGATATTTTGCACGTTGTCCCATTCTTTTCCCAACCGGAGCGTTTCGTTGCGGTCAAGCAGCGGAGGGATAGAGGCTGCAATTTCTTCGGGAGTCAAATTGGTTTTTGCGGAGTTTGTGCCTCCAAACTGGGAACAAGCGATGCAAAGCAGGCTTGCGGCAAATGAAAATTCGATGAGGGTTGGGATTCGCATGGTCGTTTTTTTTGAAAAATGTGTTATACCCAGATTAAAGAGGATTTGAAGATTTCCTTGATTGATTTGGTGATTTTCAAAGGATTGCGAGCAACGTTTGTTCAAAACCACTTTGCGTTGACTATATCGGTGGAGGATGCGGGCATTAGTGTTCAGTTGTCACTTCCGGTAAATGACCACTAAATTGGAGGAAAAGACATTTCACAAGCCTGTTTGGCAACTCATGGCACCCTCTCAACCTTTAACTAAAAACCAGCGCCAATGTGAGACAGGCTTGTAAAACGCCTCTTGTGGTTGCGTTTCAAATTGTCGCCAAATGTGTGGCGGAATGGCATCGCGGCAACTACCTGAATGCCATTCCGGGTTACAAAAGGCGACAATTTGAAACGCAACCATTCTTGTGAGGATTTCAAATACTCATTCGCGGGCTTTTGACAACTTTAATGCCTGTACGACCTTGCCATTTGCCACCACCGATGCAAAGTATTGACCCGTAGGCAGGTTGGACATGGACACGTCGAACTTGTAGTCGCCCGCAGCCTTTTGCTCGTTCAGCACCGTGCGGACAAGACGACCATTCGCATCATGTATCACCACTTGTATTTTGGCCGGGGAAGCGACGTGCAGGCTGAGCGTGGTGTTTTCTCGAAAGGGGTTGGGAGCGCTCGACATTACTGCCTGCGCTGGTTGCAAACCCAGCAAACTGCTTCCGCCCCGTACATCCGCCACTTGCTTGACGGGGCGAGCATCATCGGCCAGCGTACCGCCACAGTCGCCGTCGCCCGGCCACGGGGCCGCCACATAGGGGAAAGAGGTTTTGAATGGCGCATCGTTGGTGTCAATCCCTGTTGTGTAAGTCAATACATTGAGCAGCTGTTGAGTCACGGGAGAGCCTCCGGGCACAAAATCATCGTACCAAAGCCCTATTGCAGCCAGAGCGATACCGCTAACTGCTTGCAGTTCTATACGGGTGACATCGTCTTCCAAACGGCGGCCGTTTGGAAAGCCATCCATGTTCGGGATGAACTGCAAATCGGCGGTAGTGTTGTATGTTGGGTCGGTCAGGCCCAGCACCGCAGCTTGGATGAGGCCGAGCGAGCTAAAGCTAGGGTCGTTGCGCGGTGTCACGGGTACGGCCATGTTCAAGCGGAGCATATCACCTCCGTTTGGCAGGAAGTTGTTGATGAATGGTTTGCCCGGTGCGAGAGGGTTGCCGTTCTTACCCGTCGCCAATTGGTAGGGTGCCAGATTGGGTACTCCAGTATGGAAAATTGGCCACAAGTCCACCGAGCGAGGCTTGGCGGGTCCGGGCAAAAGCAACGTGCCAAATACTGCATCATCCAGTGCCGTGCCAGCCAGAGCGGGGTTGCCCTTGAGGCCAAACAAACCATCGTTGCCATTCCCAAAATCGAACGCGCCCAGAGCGTTGCGCTGAATTCGCAGTTTAGCAAATGCTGGCACAGCAGCTCCGAACAGTGAATCGTCCATGTAAAGTGCCAGTTCGGGATTGTAGAAAAAGCCATCCAAGTTTTGGTCGTTGATTTCCACGTATGGCGAGAGCGAGTTCCAGAGGTCTTTCCAGCCAATCGGAATCACCACTTCATTGGTCAGCGGCATGCCCAGCCTTGACACTTGCACCCAATCGCCAGAGGTTTCGATTTGCCCGTATTTCTTTAAAGTGCGAGTGGCTGGCCTGCTGGCCGATGCCCATACACCGATGACGTAGTCAGAGTCAAGTATGCTGGTTGGTTGCAGCGGTGCACCCGCCTTTAGCAAATTAGCGATGGGTACCTGAATAGCGATGGTGCTCGTGTTGAAGCAAGCAACGCCGTCTCGAGGCTTCCCATTTTGTCTTGGCAAATCGCCGAGGTCGAACGCTCCTCCCAAATCAACAAAGAAAGGGTCGTCGGCAGAGCCACAGTAAATCTTCTCGCCAGTCGGCAGGGTGCGTATGGCTTTATTGATAAGCGCATCGTAGGTCGTGTTCAGGCCAACCGGGCTCTCGATGGAACGCTTGCCGATATTGGAGGGCGGCACGAAGCCATCTTGTACCAAGGTTTGGAATGTGGCGCCGCCATCCGTGCTTCTTTCAAGAGTATAGGTAGTGCGGTTGTTTCGCAAACCAAGCCGCACGCTAAAAAACGTGGTAGGGTCTTCATACACGTTTTTGAATGTGAAGCGATAGATAATATCGTCACCGGGAGTGGCGATGTTGTTGTCAATGTGGATTTCGTAGCGGATGTTTTCGCCAAAAAAGTAGTAGTTCGGACCGCCTTGTGGCAGTTGCAAGGGTACATAATTGGCAATGATGGTAATCGTGTTGGGGTTGTCGGGGCTGCGGAAAGCATATACATCGGTGTTGTCCGCAAGCGGGTCGTCAGCGATGAGCGGCGCCTCGCGATGGCTGGATGCCACGGCAAATTGGAATGTCATCAGCACGAACAGAGCTGTGGCGATGGTTATTTTTGCTAAGTATTTCATTGCAAATTTTATTTTAAACGGTTTGGAGCATCAAACTATCCATGCCTTTACTGAGTGATAGTTTGACACACTCGGTGATGAGAGATGATTGTGTTGACAACGGTTCAGTCCGGTTCTTGCCCGCTCCAAGGGGAAGCGATATATGGGAAAGTGGGCTTGAAAGGCCTGTCGTTTTGGTTTACGCCTGTTCGATAAGTCAACACGTTGAGCAGGTTCTGAGTCACTGGGCTTTCCCCCGGCACAAAATCGTCGTACCAAAGCCCGATAGCAGCCAATGCTATGCCGCTGACAGCTTGTAGTTCTATGAGCGTCACGTCATCCTCCAAGCGACGACCGTTGGGGAACCCATCCATGTTTGGGATGAACTGTAAATCGGTGCTTGAGTTGTAAGTGGGGTCTGTCAGACCAAGTACCGCCGCTTGTATGATGCCAAGTGGGCTAAAAGCAGGGTCGTTGCGCGGTGTCACCGGGGTTGCCATGTTCAGTCGAAGCATATCGGCTGAATTGGGTAAAAAGTTGTGTATGAAGGGTTTGCCTTCCGCGAGCGGGTTCCCGTTCTTGCCAGTTGCCAATTGATATGGGCGCACGTTGGGAACGCCCGTATGAAAAATCGGCCACAAATCCACCGAGCGGGCACTATTGGGACCTGGAAGAAGAAGGCTTCCAAAAACAGCATCATCCAGAGCCGTCCCTGCCAAGGCGGGGTTTCCTTTTAGGCCAAATAGCCCATCCTTCTTGTAGCCAAAGTCGAATGCCCCCAAAGAATTGGTCTGGATGCGCAGCGGGCCGAAAGCGGGTACTGCTGTGCCGAAGAAGCGGTCGTCCATGTAAAGCGCAAGCTCGGGGTTCCAGAAGTATTGGTCGAGAAACTTGTCGAAGATATCCTCATAAGCAGTGAGCGAGTTCCAGTAGTCTTTGAAACAGGTCGGGATGATTACCTCGTTGGTGAGCGGCATGCCGAGGCGAGATACCTGCACCCAATCCCCTGTTTCGCTTAGCGTGCCATCATTTCCAAGTGTGCGAGTGGCGCGTCGGCTAGCCGAGGCCCACACACCAATCACATAGTCCGGGTCAAGGATGCTGATTGGCTGTGCCGGGGCACCAGACTTGAGCAAGGTGGCAATCGGTATTTGCAGACAAATGCTGTGGACGTTGTAGCGTCCAAGCCCGTCGCGGCTAGGGCCATCTTGGCGAGGCAGGTTGCCCAAGTCGAACACGCCTCCTAGATCCACGAAAAACGGGTCGTCGGCAGGACCACAAAACACTTTTTCTCCCGTAGTCGCAGTCACGATAGCTTGATTGATGAGCTCATCGTAATCAAAAGCGCCCAATCCTACGCCACTTTGTATGGAGCGAGGCCCGATGTTTGGAGGCGGCACATCCCCGTTGCTCACAATGACTTGCCAAGTTTTGCCGCCATCAATCGAACGCTCACAGGTGTAGCGCGTCCGAAGGTTGCGCTGCCCAAGGCGGATGTTGAAAAAGGTGGTCGGGTCTTCATTCACGCGGCTGAAGGTGAACCGATAGGTAATCTCGTCGCCAAATTTTGTGACATCGTTGTCAATGTGAATCTCATAGCGGATGTTCTCCCCGAAAGTATTGTAGTTGGGACCGCCAAAAGGCAGCTCCGCCGGGATGTAATTGGCTATGATGGTGATGGTGTTGGGATTGTCGGGGCTTCGAAAAGCATATAGGTCTGTGTTGTCGGCTAGCGGGTCGTTGGCAATTAGGGGAGCTTCTCGATGGCTTGAGGCCATGGCAAGGTATGACCAGCATGCAAATAGCAAAGCGCCAAGAAACCTGAATCGTCTATTGTTTGGCATGGTGAAAAAGATTTTATTGTGTGATAAAAAAGATAGTTGAGTTGTGGGTCAAAACGAGAACTGCACATACCCTCTCGCAAAAAATGGGGTACCGGGCGTGAAGTGGATTTCGGCAACAGGCTCCAGCTCATCGCGCAGACGCGACTCGGTTTCGAACTGTGCTTCTTTCCATCGAGAGTTCATCAGGTTCTGTATCGAAAATCCCAGCTCGCAGCCGCCCCTTCTCCACCCGCCCACCGCGTCGAGCAGGAAATAGCCCTTGGCTACAAGGCTGTTGTCTTCGTTGGCAGGGCGGTCGCCCAGATAGCGAAAACGCAAGCTGCCAAAAACACCCTTGCCTTTGTCCCATGCCAAGCCGCCTGTACCCGTCCATCGCGGAGCGAGCGGTATAAACCGGTTGCCTTCCGGCTCATCAGTCGCGCGAGCGTGCGAGTAGGTCACGTCGGCATCAATAAAGAAGTGCCTCAGCCACTGGATTCGAGCAGATATGTCCACCCCATAACGAGCAGTTTTGCCGCCCGGCTCCACAATGCCCGCATCGCCTACATAGACAAACTCTTGTTCGAGGTCGAGATGCCAACCCGCCAGATTGAATAGCATGGAAGGTAGCGGCTTAAACACAGCTCCCACATCCACCCCCAGTGCTCTCGGCAAAATTTGCCGGCCTGCTTGGGGCGCCACCACGCGTGCGTCGTTGGAGTGAAAACCATAACCGCTGTTGATATAGAGCCTGACCCTTTTGCTGAGGTCATAGTAGAGGTTGAGTTTTGGGCTGGCCAAACTCGCATTCACGCGCTGTGGCGCATAGACAGAATCCAACTTATTCTCGTATTGAAATTGGAAAAGGTCGAAACGGCCTCCTGCGTCGAGACTCAGATTAGGCAGAATTTCCCATGTGGCCGAAACAAAAGCGCCTGTATTTGTCTCGTTCACGTTGCCCAAAGCAATTGGGTATTGGGTGAAGCTGCGCTGAAAAGTGCGCGACAATTCGTTGTCGCTCACATCGTCGTTGCGGAAAAAAAAGCCGATTTCCGAAACAAGCCGTTTGCCGGACAGACTGCCCTCTTTTTGAAGCGCGCCGTTGTAACCAAATATGCGACGACGCTCTTTTTGCCTTATCTCATCTCCTTTGTCAGGTTCTTCCAGGAAAAAAGTAAAGTTGGAGTAAAGCTCAAAGGCATAATCCGTGTAAAAAATCTGGTTTTTTATCAAACCGTTGTTTTTCAAGTTTTTGAGGTGCTCAAAGTTGAGGTTGTACCGGCTAGTGATGCCTCCTTCATTGTCATCAATTGCTCCAAAATATCCAATCAGCCCGGTTTCCACTGCACGGACCGGTATTTGACCGGAGGCATCCCACTTGCTCTGAAAAGCGGAGGCAGAAAAAGTAACTTGTTGACCGTCATCAAATTGAGTGTTGTATTTGCCAAAAAGATTCAGCCGATGAAAATTTTGGGGGCTATCAAAATAACCATCCGAGTAAAAAACTTCGGATGCCACATAAGCGTGCTGATTGCGGCGAGCCGCATTCCTGCCCAACAGGTCGAACGCACCGACAAATCTTGCCGTGGCAAACTGCCCGACCTCCGTCTTGATAAAACTATTGGGCAAGGCATCGGCCGTCTCGAAACGCGCCAAACCCGCCGTGGCGAAATTGCCCGCGTCCGCATAGTAGGGGCCTTTCTTGAACTCTACGTTGCTAATAATTTCGGGTATGACGAAGTGCAAATCCGAGTACCCTTGACCGTGAGCGTGACTCACCATATTGACAGGCATCCCATCCACTGTCAAATTGATATCGGTGCCATGGTCGATGTCAAAACCGCGCAAAAATATTTGCTCCGCTTTGCCACCACCGGCGTGCTGAGCGATAAAAAGCCCCGGCACAAGCCGCAAGATGTCCTGTGAGTTGGTGATGGGGCGAGTGCGCATATCCACTGCGCTGATGTTTTGAAATGGGTCGCTCACCCGAGTTTTGATTTCCACGTCTTGCAGATTGACGGGCGCAAAATCAAGGTCAATCCGAATCGTGGTGGTTTCGCTGTCTCGAACATTGACATCGCTCACCGTCTTTGTCTCATAACCCACATAATTGACAGTAAGGGTATAGCCGCCCGCCGCCACGTTGACAAAGCTGAAAAAACCCAACGCATTGGTGGCAACATACTGACCTCCCGGTTCTATCCGCACCACAGCACCCGGCAGGGCAAGCCCTGAGGCATTTTCAATTACTTGGCCGTTGATAGAGCCGTTGTGCGCACAGAGATGAGACACCAAGAAAAGGCATAAGGCGGTGACAGATGATTTCAATGTGTTTTGCACGTTCAGAAAAATTTTGTTCGATGCTCGATATTTACGAACCCGACCATGCATTGGATTTCCTGACCGCGAAAAATCTTCTTACAACTTCAAACACTCTTCAAATCCTTCCGCCAATCCGTCGCACCCTGCTACCTTTGCGACTTGCCTTGTTTATATTAGATAGGCATTCAGCTTAATCACGAACATTCAAAACCTGCATGCAAATCCGTTCAGCCCTTATTTCCGTTTATTCCAAAGACGGACTCGAACCCATCATCCGCCGCTTACATGAACTTGGAGTCCAACTTTACAGCACAGGCGGCACTCAATCATATATCCAAAAATTAGGCATTCCCGTCACTTCGGTAGAGTCGCTCACCGGCTACCCAAGCATTCTCGATGGCCGTGTCAAAACGCTGCACCCGGCAGTGTTCGGCGGGTTGCTTGCCCGACGCGAGGCGGCACATTTGGCGCAATTGGAGGAATATAAAATACCGGAGCTCGACTGTGTTATCGTGGACCTATATCCTTTCGAGGAGACCGTCGCCACCTCCAACGACCCGGCAGAAATCATCGAAAAAATCGACATAGGCGGCGTGTCACTCATCAGAGCAGCAGCAAAAAACTGGAAAGACGTGGTCGTGGTAGGGTCCAAAGAAGAATACAAGATGTTTCTGGACTTGCTTCATGAGCAGGCAGGCGAGTTTTCAGCCCTCGAGCGCCGAGAACTTGCGCGGCGTGCCTTCAAGGTCACATCCAACTACGATATCGCTATATTCAACTGGTTCAACGAAGGCACCGCCGATATTTCTTTCAAACACTCGATACACCGCTCAGACATTTTGCGCTATGGCGAAAACCCACACCAGAACGGAGTGTTCTTCGGCGATTTTGAAAAGATTTTTGACAAACTTGGCGGCAAAGCAATTTCCTACAACAACCTCGTGGACATAGACGCGGCGGTACTGCTGATGCGCGAATTTCAAGTCGGCAAACCCTGCTTCGCCATTCTCAAACACACCAACGCCTGCGGGGTGGCACGCAGGCACACATTGCCCGAAGCCTGGCAGGCGGCCCTGGCCTGCGACCCCACTTCCGCCTTTGGAGGCATCTTCATCACCAACTCAACGGTGGATTTGCAGACAGCGGAAGACATCAACAAACTATTTTACGAGGTGCTGATTGCCCCAGACTTCGAGCCTGCGGCTTTGGAGCTGCTCCGAAAAAAAGAACAGCGCATTCTGTTGAAAATCAAAAGCTTTGAAGTACCAAAACGTTCTTTCCGCAGCCTCCTGAACGGCGTGGTGGAGCAGGATACCGATTTGAAGACCGAAACCGAGGCGGATTTGAGAACCGTGACCGAGCGAAAACTCACCGCCAAAGAGGTGGGCGAGCTTATCTTCGCCGTCAAGTGCGTGAAGCACCTCAAGTCAAATGCCATCGCGCTCGTAAAAGAACGACAACTCATTGGCATGGGCTGCGGTCAGCCCAGCCGGGTGGATGCGTTGCGACAAGCGATTGCCAAGGCAAAATCGTTTGGCTTCGATTTGAAAGGCGCCGTGATGGCCTCTGATGCGTTTTTTCCTTTCCCCGATTGCGTCGAAATCGCGCATGAGGCAGGCATCACGGCCGTCATTCAGCCGGGAGGCTCCGTGCGCGACCAAGAATCCATTGATGCTTGCAACAAGTTCGGCATGGCAATGGCCATGACCAGCGTTCGACATTTTAGACATTAACGCGCGCATGGGGGAACGCCAAAAAATTTCACTCCCTCATACGCATCACTAATCAAAAGTCATTTTTCAATGAGAAAACCGATTTTTTTGTTGCTTGCGCTCCTGTCGGCGCAGGCGTTCGTCGCGTGTAAAAAAGACAGCACCGATGCCCCCAACAATGCACTCACCAACGGCAGGTGGAGGGCAATAGCCTCTACCGCGACCATCACCGTCGGCACCATCAACCAAACAGTGGACGCGTTGGCCATGCTGCCCGGATGTGAGCGCGACAACTTTTTCATATTTCAAGCCGGGGGCACACTCATCACAGATGAGGGAGCGACCAAATGCAATTCCAGCGCGCCTCAACAAACGACGGGTACTTGGCTGCTGACCCAGAACGACACGCGATTGGTGGTCGCCAGCAGTGGCTACAATTTTGATGCGGAAATCGTGGAGCTGAACGCCTCCAAGCTCAGGGTCAAATACACCACAACCGTTAGCGGTGCCCCGGCGAGCTTTGATACCACCTTTGAAAATTTTTAAAAAACATGGCGACAAAAGCCCCAGCCGTCAAGAAGCGCCTGTCTCCCACCGTCAAGGCCAAGGCTGTGCGTATCCAAGAAATTCTCGACGACTTGTACCCCGAAACACCCATCCCGCTTCGACATGAAGATGCATTCACTTTGCTGGTGGCGGTAGTGTTGTCGGCGCAATGCACGGACGAACGGGTCAATCAAATCACCCCCCTCTTGTTTGCCCGTGCCGACAACCCGACAGACATGGCTCGGCTCCCGACGGAAGAGATACAAGAGATTATCAAACCTTGTGGCCTTTCCCCGGCGAAATCAAAGGCGATTAGCGGATTGTCGAAAATTATCGTGGAGAAACACGGCGGCAAAGTCCCGGAAAGCTTTGAGGCGCTGGAGGCGCTCCCCGGAGTGGGTCACAAAACCGCATCGGTGGTGATGTCGCAGGCATTTGGGCATCCGGCGTTTCCAGTTGACACCCATATTCATCGTTTGGCCGCTCGTTGGGGACTTAGCAACGGGAAAAGCGTGGAACAAACCGAGCGCGACCTGAAAATGATTTTTCCCAAAAACACTTGGAACAAACTGCATTTGCAAATCATCTTCTTCGGTCGCCAGTATTGCCCGGCAAGGGGGCATCAGCCGGAAAAATGCCCTATTTGCTCGTGGGCTGGATAAAACTCACTGGCACCGACGCTTAGAGGCGCTGACGATTTCGTGGATAAAAATAAGCTGAGGCTGGATGGATTTGAACTCTGGCCGTTCCAGGCTTTTTTCCAACGCCTGCTCCACTTCCTCAAACTGACCATTGCCGATTGCCAGCTCAAAACCGATTTGATTTTCCCGTTGAAATTGCCTGAACGCCACTACATGAGGTTCTTTTGGCTTCAATTTTAAATAAACAAAGCACAGCACCAATGCCGTGACAAAACCGCCCAAACCTGACAGCATCAGCATTTTGAACCCAAAGCCCCCTTTTTGAATTCGGAGCGTTTCGTAGTCGTGCTGCAATCGGTGGTTTTCGTTGCGCAGGTCGCGGTTTTGGTCGTAAAGCGACGACCAGTCATCCTCGAAGCTCTTGGCCCGTCGTTCCATAGCCGCCAATGCCTGTTCGAGTGCCTCGATTTGGTTTTGCTGCTCGGAGAGCAATCGCGCCGCATTTTCGTTGTTGGATGGATTTTGTTCCATTTTTTAGTTGTTTTTGCCTCGCAAATGTAAGCACCCCCGACCACGTTGACACTTCAGACCATGACACAAAAAATTGACATTCTAGCTATCGGCATCCACCCCGACGATGTGGAGCTCTGTGCGGCAGGCACTTTGCTGCATCACGCCGCTTTGGGAAAGACATTTGGCATACTTGACCTAAGCCAAGGCGAATTAGGCACACGCGGCACAGCCGCCATCCGACTTCAAGAAGCAGCCCAAGCTGCCAAAGTGTTGGGGGCCGCCTTTCGCAAAACGCTCGACATCCCCGACGGATTTTTCACGCACACGCCAGAACACTGGTTGAAAATTGTGCGCGTCATTCGGGATTGTCGCCCCGAAATTGTGCTTTGCAATGCCCCCGAAGACCGCCACCCCGACCACGGCCGCTCTGCCAAATTGGAGACCGATGCTTGTTTTTATGCTGGTTTGGAAAAAATAGAAACTTTCGACGACGAAGGGGAAAAGCAACAAAAATGGCGGCCCAAGGCAGTATATCACTATATTCAAGACATCAATTTGCAACCAGATTTCGTGGTGGACATCACGCCGTTCCTCGAACAAAAAAAAGCGGCCATACTCGCCTATCGCTCACAATTTTATGACCCCCACAACACGGAACCCAACACCCCCATCTCTGGCAAAGATTTTCTTGAATACTTGGAGGCCAAGGCAAAAGTATATGGGCGGTCTATTCAAGCACCTTACGCGGAGGGGTTTATCTTCTCTCGGATTCCGGGTGTGAACAACTTGTTTGACCTGCTTTGACTGCCCTTTCGCCCAATCACATTTTTTGAACACAGTAATGCGGAAACGCGCTTTTTCGCGTAGGTTTGCCATCGTTACAAAACTGTCATCAACATGAAAAAAATCACACCTGTTCTTTTGTTTGCTTTTGCAATGCTGGCCAGCAGCTGCGCCAGCCCAACCAAACAATTTTCCAAGCGGCTTCGCGGCACCTGGCAAGTCGCCAATTATGATGTGGAGCGCCCCAACACTCGCTCTGCCTCTGCCTCCGTGACCGATTTTGGCTCCATCACCTTCAATAAAAACGGTACTGGAAGCCTCGAAAACGCCAGCATATTCGACAACCTCACATCTGGCAGCCGCAATAGCGCCGGCCGATACGATTTCCGCTGGAGCAACACGGAAAACATCGTGGTGCTGAGAGAGGAAGGCTCCATCATCTCAAAATCTTGGATAGTCATCACGAACAAAAAAAGTCAGCAGGTGTGGAAATCCACCGATGGCACCAATCAGGTAAAGACCATTGAATTGCGCCGCTAAACAGTGCATGAACTCAACCATGGAAAAGACCCTTTCCCTTTGTTTGGCACTACTCCTGTCTCTCTGCTGCGCCATATCCAATGTCGCAGGGCAAACGCGGTTTGGCGTGAAGGCGGGTGTTAGCTTGGCAGATATGCCGCTGAGTTTTGACTATCAGAATGTCTTGGGGTTAATCGAGGTGCAGGGAGTTGCCACCCGACTGGAAACCAAATGGCTGCCAACTTATCACGCTGGCTTTGTGACAGAGTTCTGGCTAAGCAGCAAATTTGGAATCGGCACAGGCCTGCATCTGAACGTGAAAGGCTCCGAACGGGAATTCAGGGGGGAGGTGCTGAACGTGCCATTCACCCGCACCCGAAAACTGATGCCCATGTATTTGCAGCTGCCTTTGTCTTTCGCGTTTCGCGCCGAAGGCCTTTACATGGGAGCAGGGCCTTATATCGGTTACGCCGTCGGTGGAAACGTGAAAATCAAGACCACCTCAAACGGCTCCTCAAGCAGCGGCTCGGAGAAATTGAAATTTGGCGACGAAATCAACGACGACCTTACCAAACTTGACTATGGCCTCGGATTTGAAATGGGCTACGAGCTCGTGGGGGTGAGGCTTTCTTTGTCCTACAACTTGGGATTAGCCAACGTGCTGCCCAAAAAAGCGGTGGATTTTGCCGCTGACAACGGGGGCAAATGGCACGCAAAAAACAATGTGGCAAGCCTTTCGGTCGCCTACCTGTTTGGCAACGACGAAAAATAACCTAACCCTATATGCCCACAAACACAGAGCCAACGCCGTTTCAGGACAGCGTTGGCTCTTTTTATTATTGCCCTTAAAGCAGAAATCAATCACGCCTCTTCGGAAGTGGCCACACCCGACACCAACAACGAAACCTCATTGTTTAGCATTTCAACGAAGCCGCCCTCCACATTAAAGGTCATTTTTTCGCCATTGCCTTTCAGGACGCGCACTTCACCTTTGGCCAACGAAGAAACTATCGGAGCGTGATTTTTCAAAATCTCGAATTGCCCGGCACTACCCGGAACCTTCACCGATTTCACTTCTCCAGAAAAAATCTCTCTTTCAGGACTCAAGATAACTAAATTCATGTTGCTGCGGATTTGGTGGAATGAGTGTGAATTGTTGGGCAATTAAATCCGGCTTCATGCAGCCACTCCCCTTAGTGTCTCGCTAACGAAGTCCTTTTCGCCCGCCATTTTCACAGCTGTTATTTTGATGCTTCTTCCAACATTTTCTTGCCCTTCGCGATGGCATCATCAATGGTGCCAACAAGGTTGAAGGCAGCTTCGGGATATTCATCCAACTCGCCGTCCATAATCATGTTGAAGCCGCGAATCGTCTCATCAATCGGCACCAATACGCCCTTCAAGCCCGTGAATTGCTCCGCGACATGGAACGGCTGCGACAAGAAACGCTGCACACGACGGGCGCGGCTTACCACGAGTTTGTCCTCATCGGAGAGCTCCTCCATGCCAAGGATAGCGATGATGTCCTGCAATTCATTGTAACGCTGCAATATCGCCTTTACACGCTGAGCGCAATTGTAGTGCTCGTCGCCAATGATTTTTGGGTCAAGGATGCGAGAGGTTGAGTCAAGCGGGTCCACAGCAGGGTAAATGCCGAGCGAGGCAATTTTTCGGCTCAACACCGTCGTGGCATCCAAGTGAGCGAAGGTCGTTGCTGGCGCGGGGTCGGTCAAGTCGTCCGCTGGCACATACACGGCCTGCACGGAAGTGATGGAGCCACGCTTGGTGGAGGTGATGCGCTCTTGCATGATACCCATTTCGGTAGCCAACGTGGGCTGATAGCCCACGGCTGAGGGCATACGCCCGAGCAATGCGGACACTTCCGAACCCGCTTGCGTGAAGCGGAAAATGTTGTCCACGAAAAAGAGAATGTCGCGTCCACCGGCGGGGTCGCTCAAATCGCCGTCGCGGAAGTACTCAGCCATCGTGAGACCGGAAAGTGCCACACGCGCACGAGCGCCGGGCGGCTCGTTCATTTGGCCAAAGACAAGGGTTGCCTGCGATTTGGCAAGTTCAGCCTTATCCACCTTGCTCAAATCCCAACCGCCTTCTTCCATCGAATGCTTGAAGGCATCGCCATATTTGATTACATTGGATTCAATCATTTCGCGCAAGAGGTCGTTGCCCTCGCGAGTGCGTTCGCCCACGCCAGCAAAAACCGACATACCGTCATACGCTTTCGCGATGTTGTTGATGAGCTCCATAATCAACACCGTCTTGCCCACACCTGCACCGCCAAAAAGGCCAATCTTGCCGCCTTTGGCATAAGGCTCGATAAGGTCAATGACCTTGATGCCTGTGTAAAGGATTTCCCTTTCGGTCGAAAGGTCCTCATAAGCAGGGGGCTTGCGGTGAATCACATAGGCGTTTTTGCCTTTTTTCACTTCGCCGATGCCATCTATTGCTTCTCCCACCACGTTGAACAAGCGACCGCGCACTTCCTCACCAACAGGCATGGCGATGGGAGCGCCCGTGTCAACACACTCGATGCCACGCATGAGGCCATCGGTGGAGTCCATTGCAATGGTGCGCACGCCATCCTCGCCGAGGTGACGCTGCACTTCGAGCACGAGCTTGGAGCCGTCGGGACGGGTGATTTCGAGGGCGCTGAGAATTTCAGGCAGTTTGCTGTCGGGGCCGCTGAAGTCAACATCCACGACAGCACCGATAATTTGTTTGATACGACCGATATTAGCCATTGAACAGAATGATGTTTGGTTGGAGGCGCTTGTTTTCCGCATTTGGCCGATTTTTTCGGAACCATTGAGCGCCCAGTCTCTAAAAAGCCGCGCAAAAGTACGCACGTTTGGCAGAAAACAATCGGTGATGCCAACTTTTTCTGCTTCAAAATTAAATTTTGCAAAAAAGATGTATTCTGCACTGAAAGTGTCAAAATTGTGCCGTTTATTTGATGCGATTTCCATCGTCTGGCGCGGAAATTCCGCAAATGTGCAATGTCGTTGGCAAGCATATTTTGCAAACGAATTTTTATTTTAACACTTGAAATGCGCAATTACCCGCAAAGAAGCACGACTTTTGCAACTTCTTTCCCGAAAAGCACGAAAAACACGGCAAAACAGCCACCCTTCCCCCTTTAAAGAATAAAAATTGGCAATGGGCGTTTTCCGCCTCGTCATTTTTATTTCTGTGTAATTTTTGTTTTTTCTAAACTTCAAATTTGAGTACAAGATGCAGTTGAGAAACCCTGTTTTACGCTGGTTGACCCTGTTTTTGACCGTTTCATGCCTACCTCTTTATGCCCAAACGACCGTTGACGTGATTCAGGATGCGGGGTTGGAAGAACCTGCAGACATTTCGGAATCCCTTGTGGCAAAAGGCGTTCTTCCCTTGCCCACCGAAGCGGAACTGCGCGAGCGACTTTCTTACCTTTCCAGCTGCGTGGAATTGAAATCACACCCCGTGGTGAAGGGCTACATCAGGACTTATGTGCAGGTGAAAACCGAAAAAACCCGCACAATGCTCGGCAAGCGCCTCACATACTTTCCTCTTTTTGAGCAAAAACTGAAAGAATATGGCTTGCCCGCTGACCTGAAATATCTGGCTGTCGTAGAATCCGCGCTCAATCCTCATGCAGTCTCGAGAGTTGGCGCGACAGGTCTGTGGCAATTCATGCCAGCTACTGGCGCACAATACGGCCTTCACACGAGCAGCGTCGTGGAAGACCGCAGCGACCCAGTGAAAAGCACCGATGCCGCCGCCCGCCATTTGAGAGACCTTTACAATCTTTACAATGACTGGGCTTTGGCCCTGGCAGCCTACAACAGTGGGCAAGGCCGCGTAAACGCCGCCATCAAAAGGGCGCACAGTCGCAACTTCTGGTCTATCCTGAATTACCTCCCGCAAGAGACCCGGAATTATGTGCCAGCATTCATCGCCGCCACCTACATCTGCAATTACTACACCTCGCACGGGCTTGTGCCTTATGAGCCTGACTACGACGAACAACTTACCAACTATATTAAGGTGTACGAGGGTATGTCGTTCCGTGATATTGCCGACGCTACAGGCATTGACTATCAGACCGTGAAGACCCTGAATCCCGGCTTCCGCCGCGATTATGTGCCGCCTACTGCCGCCGGGCATTATGTGATACTGCCGGAGCGCGTCATGCCTGCATTCGTCCGCTATCTCAACTCGCTTGGCAGCCGCACCTACTCATTGGAAAGCAAGGATAATTATGTCAATTCGGACCTTGGGGATGGCCGCTACTGGCAGCGTTTCATCAGCGTTCAGCAGCCCGACCATATCGAGACTGTCGCGCAAAAACTGGGTTGCAACGCTGACCATTTAAAAGCATGGAACAATCTGAGTTCCAACTATGTGTATAATGGACAGAGCCTCAAAATCTTGCATCCAGTATATGTACAGAAGCACACCTCCGGTCGCGTCGAGGCTCCTGTGCAAAACACGAGCGCAGCCAAGCCAAAGAAAAATGAGGGAGCAACCCGCCCCACCACCACCACTACCCCACCCGAACGAACGAACGTGCCGCCCCCGATTATCGTGTCGTTGGAAGATTCGCCACGAAAGGGCGAATTCCAATATCACACCGTGCAGCGCAACGAATCATTGGAAGATATAGCACGACAATACGCAACCAGCGCCGCGAGCATCAAGAAACTCAACGATTTGGAAACCTTGAAAGTTGGCATGCGCCTGAAAATCAGGGAGTATTGAGAAGAAAGAAAAAGCTTTCAATCGGCTAATATACCGATAAGCGACGCGGGCGATGAGTAAGGTTTGAGGTAAAATTACCTCAAACCTTATTTTTTTGCGATAAAGTCAGACTTTTGCATTTCTGTTCATTAAAGCGAAACCACTTATCATGACAACAAGGGCGCTCCTCATCGAAGACGAACCGGAAGGTTTGGAAAACCTCCAAAACCAGCTTGCCAAATACTGCCCCGATGTGGAAGTGATGGCCACCGGCGGTTCGAATGCCGACTTGCTCCGATTGGCCTCTGAAGACAACGACACGAAGTACGACGTGGCCTTTCTCGATATCAACTTGCCGGACGGCTTGGTTTTCCAAGCCTTGCAGCAATTCGACGAAATACCCTTCGACATCATTTTCGTGACAGCTTTCGATAAATATGCGCTAAGGGCTTTCGAGTTTGCCGCCATTCACTACGTCGTAAAACCTATTGACGGTGAAGAACTAATCAAAGCTGTGAGCCGTATCCGCCGTCGCAACGCTGCCACCAAGCAACGCATGGAAGTGCTCAGGCAGAATTACAATCCCAATGCCCCCAATGCTTTTGATAAAATTGGCATCTCCGGCCTCGACGGCATCCATTTTGTCCCGCTCCGCGACATCGTCCGCCTCGAAGCAGAGGACAACTACACACACTTCATCATCAAAAACGGCGAACGCATCACCGCAACCCGCACCATCAAAGCCTTCGAGGACACCCTGTCAGCCCTGAGCTTCGTCCGTGTGCACAAAAAGCATATCGTCAACATGAACTTCATCCGCACCTACATCAAGGGCGAAGGTGGGTATTTGGTGCTCGAAACGGGAGAGACAGTGGAGGTGTCGCGCCGAAAAAGAGCGACGCTCATAGAATCGGTGCGACGCACCCACAGTGAGCTTTGATTTGATTGGAAGACAAACCCTACCGACATGAGTATTTTCAAACCCACTAACCTCTTTCATGGGCTTTTTTGACAAATTTTTTAACCGCGAAAAAAAAGAAGACCTCGACAAGGGTCTTGAGAAAACCAAAGAAGGTTTTTTTGACAAACTATCTCGCGCCGTAGCCGGCAAAAGTACGGTGGACGTGGAGATACTTGATGAACTGGAAAACGTGCTCATCAGTAGCGATGTAGGGCTTGACACCACCGTGAAAATCATCGAACGCATAGAGGCAAGGGTCGCTCGTGACAAGTACATCAACACCGCGGAACTCAACGCCATTCTTCGAGACGAAATCGTGCGGCTATTGTCCGAAAACAACACAGAAGATGCCGATGACTTCGATATTCCCGTCGGGAAAAAACCGTACATACTACTTGTGATAGGTGTCAACGGTGTCGGCAAAACCACCACCATTGGTAAATTAGCATACCAATTCAAGCAAAAAGGACACAAAGTCGTGTTGGGTGCCGCCGACACATTTCGCGCTGCCGCAGTTGACCAACTCAAGATATGGGCCGACCGCACAGGCTGTGACTTTTACTCAAAAGGCATGAACGCCGACCCTGCCGCGGTGGCTTACGAAACCACCAACTATGCCGTCGAGAACGGTTGTGACGTGGCCATTATTGATACTGCCGGACGCCTGCACAACAAAACACACCTGATGCAGGAGCTGGGCAAAATTCACCGCTCCATCGAGAAAAAGCTGCCCGGTGCCCCACACGATGTGCTGCTCGTCCTCGATGCTTCAACCGGCCAGAACGCACAAGAGCAGGCCAAGCAATTCACCGAGGTGGCTCCCATCACTTGCCTCGCGCTCACCAAACTTGATGGCACCGCTAAAGGCGGGGTAGCCATCAGCATCAGCGATCAGTTCAAGATACCCATCAAGTATATCGGAGTGGGAGAAAGCATTGACAAACTACAAATTTTCAACAAAAGAGCCTTCGTGGAATCCCTCTTTGACCAGTAGTGCTTTATTTGCGCCCGAACACCCAACACCCAAAAGACAATCAACCAAAATCGTCAAACCAACCACTTTTTTATTATGAGCCGTTTTCGCCCGGGAGTCCTTCATGGACAAGAAGTCACAGACCTTTTCAATTATGCCAACGAACACAACTTTGCGCTGCCCGCTGTCAACGTCATCGGCACCAACTCCGTAAATGCCGTACTCGAAACTGCGGCAGCGGTCAATAGCCCAGTCATTATCCAATTTTCACACGGAGGGGCAGCCTTTTTCGCCGGCAAAGGCCTCTCCAACGAAGGCAACAAAGCCTCCATACTCGGTGGCATTTCAGGGGCGCAACATGTACACGCGATGGCCGAGGCATATCGCGTGCCGGTCATTTTGCACACCGACCACTGCGCATTGAACATCATCACTTGGGTGGATGGCCTGCTCGACGCGGGTGAAAAATTTTATGAAAAAAATGGCTACCCGCTTTACAGCAGTCACATGCTCGACCTTTCGGAAGAACCACTTCACGAAAACATCGAAATCTCCTCCAAATATCTCGCAAGAATGTCGAAAATGGGCATGACGCTTGAAATCGAGTTGGGCGTGACAGGCGGAGAAGAAGACGGAGTGGACAACACCGATGTGGATTCGTCGCGTCTCTACACCCAACCGGAAGAAGTAGCATATGCTTACGAGCATCTGAAAAAAATAAGCCCCAATTTCACCGTTGCTGCCGCGTTCGGCAATGTGCACGGGGTTTACAAACCCGGCAACGTCAAATTGCAGCCTGTCATCCTGAAAAACTCGCAAGATTACATACGGGAAAAATACGGCCTGAACGACAAGACACCAGTCAACTTTGTCTTTCACGGCGGCTCCGGCTCCTCACAATCCGAAATCAGAGAAGCCATCGAATACGGCGCCATTAAGATGAACATTGACACCGATATGCAGTGGGCCTTTTGGGACGGCATCCGCAGCTATTATGAGGCGAAAAGTGGCTATCTGCAAGCGCAAATCGGCAACCCAGACGGAGCCGACAAACCCAACAAAAAACACTACGACCCACGAGTATGGCTGCGGGAAGGCGAAAAATCGTTTGTAGCCCGCCTGAAACAGGCATTTGAAGACCTGAACTGCATGGGGCGCAACGCCTAAAGAGGCGAGACTCTGTCGCTATCGACTGACAAAAAAGCACCAACTCCTCTCATTTGCGCAAATTGCTTTTTTTGGCAAAAAAGAATTTGGTCTTGTAGGCATCGCAACCTTCAAGACACACCCTTCGTTTAGAGCGCTGCCAACACAGACTACTTCATACACCTCGCTCTATGCAGCCAACTCAATCAGAACGAACCACCAACCAAAAACTCTTTGTCTATATTATTGCCGCTTTTTTGCTGGGGGGCACAGCGCTTTACACTTTGCAAAACGCAATGGGTAAAAAGCCGACACCCCAGAATTCCAATACCGAATACAACATAAGTCGGGTGCAAGGATTTCGCAATGTTCAACCATTGTTGCTCGTAGAGACCGCTAACAAAGCAGAGGCATTTGCCCCACTAAGAGGTGAATTGAAAAAATTGGTGGATAGCCTGAAAGCCGTTCAACAAATCACTCAGGCTTCCATATTCATAAAGGAATTCGACCGTGGGGAGTGGACCTCGCTAAACAAAAGCGAGCGTTATCATCCTGCCTCTTTGATGAAAGTGGCATTGCTGTTGGGGTATCTGCGCATCGCGGAAACCAATCCCGAACTGTTCAAGCAACAATGGCTATATGAGCCACCCAACACTCCCATCACCCCACAATACTATAGCTCTAAATCAATAGAACCCGGCAAGAAATACACTGTGCATGAGCTGCTCTATTACATGATAGCGCACTCAGACAATCATGCAACATGGCTATTGGCCAGCCGATTCGACAATAAGCTTCTGAAAAGGATGTTTGCGGAATTCGGCCTGCCAGAGCCTATTGAAGACGACATTCAATTCACTATGACCGTTAGAGAGTACTCGGTTTTTTTCAATGCCATCTTCAATGCTTCCACTATATCACCTAGTTATGCCGACTATGCCGCGGACTTGTTGAGCAACTGCGATTTCCAAGAAGGATTTGTCAAAGGTTTTCCAGCTGGCACCAAAATGTGGCATAAATTCGGAGAATGGAGAAATTTTGGCCATGACTATGAGCTACATGAGTCAGGCATTGTCTATATGAGCGACAAGCCCTATCTCATCACTATAATGACCAAAGGAAAAGATACCGACAATCTGGCACTTGCTATTCAAAAGATTTGCAGAAAAATCTATCAAGGGATTCCTGCTCCTTGACTTATGTATTTGGCGGCCATATTCTTAGCCTCACCACATTTTTCAGCATGATTGAAATCTCAATCCATTTATGAAATCAAAAACATCAATCATGCTCATTCTTTTTTGCCAAACTTTGCTCGTGCGAACTCCACAATTATCGGGAGCACCGAAATGCCGATAATGCCGAATACCACAATTTCAAAATTGTTCTTCACAATCGGTATCTGACCAAAAAAGTAGCCAGCCAGCGTAAGGCTTGTGACCCACAGAATACCACCGCCGATACAATAGCCAATGAAACGGCGATACTCCATCTTGCCAACGCCCGCCACAAAGGGCGCGAACGTGCGCACTATCGGCACAAACCGCGCTATCACCAGTGTTCTCCCACCATATTTTTCGTAAAATTCCTGCGTCTTGTCAATGTATTTCCGCTTCAAAAACCAATAGTCGCGTGTAAACACCTTGTCACCAAGAAACCGTCCGAAAAAATAATTGGTATTGTCGCCCAGAATAGCCGCCATAAAAAGGAGCGGTATCAGCAGCCACACGTTCAGGATACCGGTTTTGGCGGTTATCGCCCCCGCCGCAAATAGCAGCGAATCGCCCGGAAGAAACGGCGTGACCACAAGCCCCGTTTCGCAAAAAATAATCAGGGCCAATATCAGGTAAGTGGCGAGTTCGTACTCCCGCATGATGTTTTCGAGGTGAACGTCGAGGTGTCGGATGAAGTCCAAAAATTGGGTAAGTAGTTCAATCATAGGTGTTTATTTGCAGAAAAGTGTCTTGGCTGAGTGGAAAAGCTGGGCGAAGGTACGCTTATTCGCCCGGATGGATTTTCGGAAAAACCATTACGACCATAAACTTACCAACTTGCGCGATTTGTCGCCAAAACGTCATACTGCCAAAACGAGCCTTTGAAAATTTTTACCCCGCATCTTTATTGGTTGGAATAATAAACGTCGGCATATATTTACCCGCCCGGATTTCAAAAATCAAAAACCCGTCAATCGTGTAAATCCTATCCATAAAAACAAACCCGTCGTCATGCAGCCGACCAACATAAAAGACCCGGAATACTTTCACAAAGTCGTTGATTGCCAGTATGCTTGCCCAGCGCATACGCCTGTGCCGGAATACATCCGGCTCATCGCTGCTGAACGCTACACCGAGGCGTACATGATAAATTGGGAATCCAACGTCTTCCCTGGCGTGTTGGGTCGCACCTGCGACCGCCCCTGCGAGCCCGCCTGCCGACGCGGTCGCGTGGAAGAAGAGCCAGTCGCCATCTGCCGGCTCAAGCGCGTGGCCGCTGACTTCAAAGGCGAGGTCAAATCGCTCATGCCGCAAGGCCCGTTTCCACCCAACGGCAAAAAAATCGCCCTCATCGGCGGCGGCCCGGCCTCGCTCACCGTCGCCCGCGACCTCGCGCCGTTGGGCTACGAAATCCATCTGTACGACGAACAGGAGCTCGGCGGCGGCATGATGCGCAGCCAGATTCCATCGTTTCGTTTGCCCCAAGAGGTACTGGATGAAGAAGTTGGGTTCATCTTGGACATGGGCATCCACACCCATTTCAAGACCTACGTTTCCAGTATGCGCGAGATGCTGGGCATGGGTTACGATGCGATTTTCGTCGGCACAGGCGCACCGCGTGGGCGCGACTTGGCCGACCTGCCCGGCAGAAAAGAAGGCGCATCGAACATCCAAATCGGCATCGAGTTTTTGGCAAACGTCGCTTTCGAGCACACCAATAAAATAGGTAAAAAAGTCATCGTACTCGGCGGCGGCAACACGGCGATGGACTGCTGCCGCACCTCACGGCGGCTCGGCGGCGAAGATGTGAAAGTCGTCGTACGCAGCCCGCGCAAGGAAATGAAAGCCTCGCCGTGGGAAATCGAAGACGCTGTGCATGAAGACATTCCGATTTACGAGAATCACGTTCCGAAAGAATTTGTCGTGGAAAACGGCAAATTGGTAGGGATGAAATTTGAAAAAGTAAAAGCCGTGTACGACGAAAACGGCCGCCGCTCGCTCGTGCCAAGCGGCGAACCCGACGTGTTTTTTGAAGCCGACGATGTTCTGATTGCTGTCGGTCAGGAAAATGCTTTTCCCTGGATTGAACGGGATTTAGGAATTCAGTTCGATAAGTGGGAGGTCCCGGTTTTGGACAAAACGACTTTCCAGTCCACGCGCCCGGAAGTTTTCTTTGGCGGCGACTCAGCAATGGGGCCGAAAAACGTCATCACTGCCGTTGCGCAAGGCCATCAGGCCGCCGTTTCGATTGACCTTTTTTGTCAGGGCGAAGACCTCATCATGGCGCGTCCCGCTCCGCGTACCAACCTGATTCACCAGAAAATGGGCATCCACGAATGGATGTACGACAGCGCGGTTGCGCCCGATTTGAGGTTCAAAGTTCCCCACGCCGATAAATCCAAAACGCTGAAAGACCGCCGGATGGAAGTCGAACTGGGTTTTGACAAAGAAATGGGTTTTAAGGAAGCCCAACGCTGCCTGAACTGCGACGTGCAGACCGTTTTCACCACCAATCGCTGCATCGAGTGCGACGCCTGCGTGGATATCTGCCCGACGGCTTGCATCACGTTTACCGAAAATGGCGAAGAAGCCGACTTGCGCACCCGACTCAGTGCCCCGGCACACGAACTTTCCCAAGACCTTTATGTGTCCGACGAACTGCCGACCAAGCGCGTGATGGTGAAAGACGAAAACGTGTGCCTCCACTGCGGCCTTTGCGCCGAGCGTTGCCCGACGGCGGCCTGGGATATGCAGAAGTATCTGTACAGCGTGGCGAAGGCGGGAGAGTTGGAGTATGCGTAATGTCCTTTCTAAAAAAGTCAAGTACATGAAAATCAACAAAATACTCCATTACGCCGCTATTATTTTAGTCGTTTCCGTTAACATCGGTTGCGACCAAATCTCCAAGGCGGTCGTCCGGGAAAACCTTGAAGACCATGAAGACATCCAAGTTTTGGGCGAACACGTCGTATTGACAAAAGTGGAAAATTCCGGCGCGTTTCTCAGTCTTGGCGATTCACTGTCGCCGCTGGCCAAAAGCCTGTTGCTCACGGCAATACCTTCGGTGACTTTACTGATGATGTTCTTTTGGCTTTTCGCGCACAACCCCGGCAAGTGGGCGATTTTCGGACTTTGTTGCATGGTGGGCGGCGGCATTGGCAACATCTTCGACCGGATTGTGTACGGCTCCGTGACGGATTTCATGTTCATCCAATTTGGCTTTTTCCGAACAGGGATTTTCAACGCTGCGGATGTTTCGATTACATTTGGGATGTGTTTGGTGGTGGCGCAGCAGGTGTTTAAGAGTCGAAAAAACTGTGTTTAGCCTAAAGCAAAATAACCATGCACTGTGAAAACATCGAAATATCGCGCCATGCCTTGAAAAAATCCCTCGACAGAGGATTGAACTTGGCAGATGCAATCGAAGTTGTAAAGCGCGGCGAGGTTATTGCGAAATACACTGACACAAAACCTCATCCGTGCTTTTTGCTCTTGGGTTTCTCGAAAGGGGAACCGCTCCACGTTGTGGTAGCAAGAGACGAAGTGACAGAGGAATGTTGGCTGGTCACGGTGTATGTCCCTGACCCAGCCGTTTGGAACGAAGATTTCAAAACCAGAAAAAATTAAAACTATGACAACCTGTGTAATGTGCAATAAAGGCAGCCTCCACCCCGGCAAAGTGACCGTGACGCATGAAAAGGGCAACTTTTTCATCGCCATCCGCGACGTGCCTGCTCGGGTGTGCGACCACTGCGGGCATTATTTTCTCTCGACAGAAACCGCCCTGCGAGTGGAAGCCGAAGTGAAACAAGCGATGGAAAAAGGCGTGGACGTGGAAGTGTTGCGCTTGCAGGCAGTTTGAAATTCTTGCCCTGAAAAACCTGAAACCACGCGCGGCCACTCACGCGAAGTATTGTCGGCGGGACGCCAACAACGGCAAAAAACAATCTCAAACACAGCCTATTTTTGTAAAAAACTTTGGTCAATGGGTCACGACTGATGTGCTCGACCAAGCCATTCTGCTGCGGCAATCAAAGAAAATGTCCTTGGGAGATTCAATCGTAGCAGCGACCGCTTTGCTGAATAACCTCGAACTTAACACCCGCAATATCAATGATGTTTCACACATACAAGGGCTGGTTCTGGTGAATCCTGTGTGAATTATACCCCGCCACTCACGCGAAGTGTTGATTGGCGGGATGCCAACAACGGCAAAATAATAAAACTATGACCATTCAAGAAGCAAAAAATCTGAGACTAATTATACCTCGTGCCGCCAAGTTTTCAGCATGGTTGGAAGGATGAGATCACGTTTACTAAACTTCAAAAGTTTAGTAAACGTTACCCTAGACGATGCTGAAAACTTGGCGGCGCGAGGTATATCCTTGCAAGTGAAACACTTTTTCAACCAAAGTATGCCGTCGAATAGATACTTATTGAGGGTGAAAGTATTTCTAGTTTTCATCAGTGGGCGAACGAAAAACCATACGAAGGGGCATTTTTAATTAGAGTTGCAAGATTGGCGAAGAAAGAGTTTATACCTCGTGCCGCCAAGTTTTCAGCATGGTTGGAAGGATGAGATCACGTTTACTAAACTTCAAAAGTTTAGTAAACGTTACCCTAGACGATGCTGAAAACTTGGCGGCGCGAGGTATAAAAGAAAAAATGGAAGATTGTTTTGCCAGATTTGTGGCTTTGATTTCCAACAAGTATACGGTAAGGTCGGAGAAGATTACATTGAAGCACATCATACCCTGCCATTAAGTGAGATTGAAAACGAACAAACACAAACACAGATTGAAGACATTGCCTTACTCTGTTCAAATTGTCATAAAATGATTCATCGAAAAAGACCTTGGTTGACAATGACTAAAATAAAGGACTTGATTGCAAACCAAAAATAAAATGGCCACCAATAATCACCTCACCGCACTCAACGACTTCGTAGTCCGTTTCGCCAACGTCAACGGCACCGGCTCGGCCAGCGCGAACGATATGTTCGCCAAAGCCATTTTCCGCATGGGTATCCCCGTGTCGCCCAAAAACATTTTTCCGTCGAACATTCAGGGTTTGCCCACATGGTACGAGGTGCGCGTCAGCGAAAAAGGCTATCTCGGCCGCCGCGAAGGCATAGACATTATGGTCTGCGTGAACCCGCAAAGTATGCCCAAAGACATCGCAGCCGTGCGGCCCAAGGGCTACTTCATCTACGACAACACGAAGGAACTGCACAAGGAATTCATCCGCGACGACATCCACTACCTCGGCGTGCCGATGATGCAGATGTGCATGGACAAATTCGCCGACCCGCGCCAGCGCCAGTTGCTGAAAAACATGGTGTATGTGGGTACGCTCGCGGCTTTGCTCGACATCGAAGTGCCTGTGTTGCACGGCATTATAACGGAAAAATTCAAAGGCAAAGAAAAACTCGTCACCGCCAACTTCGAGGCTTTGGACATGGGTTTCCAATACGCCAAAGAACATTTCCAATGCCCGCTCGGCCTCCGGCTCGAACGCCGCGACAAGGTGGGTGACTGGATAATGCTCGACGGCAACACGGCTTGCGGCCTCGGCGCGGTCTATGCCGGCGCGACGGTGCTGGCCTGGTATCCCATCACGCCTTCCACCTCCCTGGCCGATGCTTTTGGCAAATACGCCAAAAAACTCCGCGTGGACCCGGAAACGGGGCAAAACAAATTCGCTATCGTGCAGGCAGAGGACGAACTGGCCGCCATCGGCGTCGTCATCGGCGCGAACTGGAACGGCGCGCGCTCGTTCACGGCCACTAGCGGCCCTGGCGTGTCGCTGATGAGCGAGTTTTTGGGACTGGCATATTTTGCCGAAATCCCGACGGTGCTGATTGACGTGCAGCGCAGCGGCCCCTCCACCGGAATGCCCACGCGAACACAACAGTCTGATATTCTGTCGGCTGCGTATGCTTCGCACGGCGACACCAAGCAGGTTTTGCTGTTCCCCAGCACCCCGAAAGAGTGTTTCGACTTCACGGCGGATGCCTTCGACTTAGCCGAACGCCTGCAAACACCCGTCATCGTGATGACCGACCTCGACCTCGGCATGAACGACAATATGTCACCCCCGCTCGAATGGGATGACAGCCGCGTGTACGACCGAGGCAAAGTGCTGACAGCAGAAGAGTTGGAAAACATGGGCGAACGCTACGGACGCTACTTGGACGTTGACGGTGACGGCATCACTTGGCGCACCATCCCCGGCACCCACCCCACGAAAGGCTCTTTTTTCACTCGCGGCACTTCGCGCGACGAGTATGCCACTTACACCGAAGAGGGTGCCGCATACGTCCGCAACGTGGACAGGCTGTTGAAGAAATGGGAGACCACCAAACAATATGTGCCAGGCCCTGAATTTTATCAAGAAGAGAAACAGAATGCATTCGGCGTGATTTTCTTTGGCACCACTACTTACGCAGCATTGGAAGCGCAGGAGTTGTTGGCCGAACAAGGCATCACGCTCGATGCGATGCGCATCAAGGCGTTTCCTTTCAACGAGGATGTCAGAAAATTCATTCGACAACACGAGCGCGTCTATGTGGTGGAGCAAAACCGCGACGCGCAATTCAGAACCCTGTTGATGAACGAATTGGATGTCAACCCGACCAAATTGGTGCCCATTCTCAACTACGATGGCTTCCCCATCACGGCGGAAACGATTCGCCAGCAGATTTACAAAAGCCTGTTGGGAAAACTGTCGCCCGCTTTTGCAGAACATGAGGCCGCGCCTCCGAGTGATTCGGAAGTGGAGGAGTAATAATTTCAAACACAGAGACACGGAGGACACAGAGATTTTATTTTTAACTCTGTGTGCTCCGCGCCTCTGTGTTAAATCTGAATTCCAACTCACCAAATCCACGAATACCCACATCCACAATAAATTATGACATTCGTCCGACCCACGTTCCGTCACCCCGATTCGCCCAAAAACGCGCTGGGCTACACCAAAAAGTTCTACGAAGGGGCGCTCTCCACGCTTTGCGCAGGCTGTGGCCACGACTCGGTGAGCGGCGCCATCATACAGGCTTGTTTTGAAATGGCCGTCGAGCCGCATAAGGTAGCCAAGCTCTCTGGCATCGGCTGCTCGTCGAAAACGCCGACTTATTTTTTGGCTAACTCGCATGGTTTCAACTCGGTACACGGGCGGATGCCCTCCGTCGCCACGGGTGCCAACCTCGCCAACCGCGACCTGCTCTACATCGGCGTGTCGGGCGACGGCGACTCGGCTTCCATCGGGATGGGGCAGTTCGTCCACGCGATTCGCCGCAACCTGAACGTCACCTATATCATTATGAACAACGGCTGCTACGGCCTCACAAAAGGACAGGATTCGGCAACGGCGGACGTGGGTTCGGTCAGCAAATCGGGCGCGGCCAATATGTACCAAGCCATTGACATGGCCGGGCTGGCGCTGGAATTGGGCGCGACCTTCATTGCCCGCAGTTTTTCCGGCGACAAAGAGCAGTTGATTCCACTCATCAAAGCCGCGATGTCGCACCCGGGTTTTGCGCTGATTGACGTGATTTCGCCTTGCGTCACTTTTAACAACAACCCCGGCTCCACCAAGTCGTACGACTACACACGGGAACACATCGAAACGACGGGAGCCATTGATTTTGTGCCGATTATGACAGAAATCACTACCCGCTACGATGAGGGAAACTCCGTCACCGTGCCACTGCACGATGGCTCGGTGATTCAATTGAGCAAGTTGGCAAAAGACTGGAACCCGCTCGACCGCCATTCGGCCATGAACAAGCTTTATGAGGCCAAAACGACAGGCGAAATACTGACCGGGCTGATTTTTATTGATACCCACGCGCCTGACTTGCACCATATTTTGAACACGGTAAAAAAACCGCTGAACGCGCTGGGCGAAAAAGAACTTTGCCCCGGCAGCGAAGCGCTCGAAAAAATAAATGCGGGATTTCGTTAGGCGTGGACTATGCGACACTTACCAACCGACCACCCTGACAACCCCCTTTGCAATCCTTTGGCCGTCTGTCAAATGGATCTCCATGATGCCCATCTGCGCCCTAGCGGTAGGGGGTATTTCCACATCAAACTCAAAAGCACCCGCTGAAGCATTGGGCACCACCCACTTTGCCACTTCTTTTCCCAACATGGAGCGAAATACGATGTCCAAGCGGCCATCGAATGGCAAATAGGCCTGCAATTTCCCTTGCCCATTAAACGGATTTGGCGACAAACGCGGCACGAGCAAATCAGCTGGACGCTCTTCTATAGAAAGCATAGTGCAAGTCGTCGGCACATCGGGGCACCAACACCGATGTGCCAAGGTGCAATCAAGCACAAACGGGTTGGGCTTTCCATCCTGATAGGTGGCGATGCGCCATGTTTTCACCAATTCTGCCGAATCGGGTGGGTCTTGTTCGTTCCACTGACAAAGGGTGAGTCGCTGGGATTCAAAGAAATTTGGGTCAGCGGCATTCGCCTGACCACGATACACCGTGTAGAAATAAAACACCGCCCGAGCCACATCGCCTTTTACAGATTCGCGTGGCTCAAAAGCACCACTCCTCGATTCTGTGTATTCATCAATGTGGGAGGTAGGTACGCTGAATAGAATTTGCGTGCCGCGAAACCACTTTTGTGTGAGCGCATCAGGTATTTCGGCATAAGGAGCGTTGCCACGCGCCTCATTGACGGGGATGCGGGCCGGGAACAGATGGTGCATATCGCTTCGCGGATTGCCTTTTGAAGCCCCCTTACTTTGCGGATATGCGTGTTCGGTGTTCATGCCGAGGCTGCTGCCATTCAAGTAAACATACTGCGTCGGGTCTTGAGTGGGGTCAAGATAAAGCTTGTGGCCAGAGTAAATGCAGCGCAACGTGTCGTCATCCACGGCAAGCACTTTGGCAAAGAGGGTGTCGCGGGCATTTGCGTAGTCCAGCACAGAGGCAGGTCGAAATCGAGCGGCCAGACTATCACGCAGCTCCTCGCCCACATACTCGGGAAAAACTGGCTCAAACACCTGAGCCAACGCAACATGAGAACAAATACCGAAGAAGAAGAAAAACAAGGAGAGGCGGGTCATGCGAACAGAATTTGTGGGCGAAAGGTACGAATGAATGTGCGACGAGGCAGCAAAATCCAAAGTCTGCTTACTTTGCGCCGAACTTTACATTAAGGTAACATTTTGAAAAAACCGTTAGCAATCATCTTCCTTATTGACGGTGCCCGCCCGGATGTGATGCAGGAACTTTTGGAATCGGGTGATTTGCCCAATATCCAAAAAGAAATTCTATCTCGTGGCACTTTTCGCACAGCCACTTCTTGTTTCCCATCCACTACCGGCCCAGCCTATCTGCCTTTTCTGACTGGCACTTTTCCCGGCACCAGCAACATACCCGGCATTCGATGGCTCGACAAGGCCGAGTTTCATCAAAGGCGTTGGGGGCGCAGTAGCTTTCGCAGCTATTGTGGTTACGAAGCGTCCTATTTCAACGACGACCTGCCTAAAGAGCGGCCAACACTCCACGAGCTGTTCGAGCGGCCATTCAATATCTTTTCCATGATAACTCGTGGGCTGCCCAATGGCCACGACCTTACCAAAAAAGTGAAGCCGGGTCTCTACATGCGCGCGCATTTCAGCCACAAATGGAGCAAAGTGGACGAGGCTTCCCATCAACATCTCATGCTCGGCCTTGAACAAAGACCGGAATTCATGTTCGTCGTTTTTCCGGGCGTCGACTCTAACTCGCATTTGCATCATCCGCGCCACGACAACACGATTCGGGCTTACAAATATCTGGATTACAGCATCGGACAGGCAGTGGAAAAACTAAAAAAACAAGGCAGATGGGACGACACGCTGACAATTCTGATTTCCGACCACGGACTGACAGAAACGCATACCCATCTTGATTTGGCGCATTTTTTCAAACGTCGTCGTATCAAGACACTGGAATATCCGGTGGTTTGGACACAAAACCCAAAGATGTCTGTCATGATTTCTGGCAATGCGGCAGGGCAAGTGTATTGTTTGCAGAATGGCAACGGACACCCGATGTATGGCGAAGAAATACAGCGGCGATTGGGCGATGTCTGGCAAGAGCTGCTCGCACGGGAAGAGGTGGATTTCGTCACATGGCGACACGACGCAAATACTTTCGCCATAGGCTCGGCAGCCGGAGAAGCCCACATCGTCAAGCATGAAAATGGCCTCAATTATGTGCCTCAAACGGGCGACCCGCTGGGGTTGGGTCTCTTGAACACCCCGCTGAATAGAGCCGAAAGCCTCGCTGCCACCTTCGACACTCAGTACCCCGATGCACTCGTGCAAATCGAGCAAGTGTTCTCATGCACCCGCACAGGCGACTTCATCGTGACTTCCAAAAAGGGGTACGACCTGCGCGAGGTATGGGAGTGGCCGGAACACCACGGCTCGCATGGCTCGCTGCACCGCGAACACATTATGGTGCCGCTCATCTACAATCAAACCGGCTGGGACTCACGCCCTGCCCGCACGACCGACATTTTCAACACTGTCCTAAAATGGTCGGGCAAGCCGACCTTGCACAACACCGATGGAGAATCGCTCTGCTGACACCCCTTTGCTGCCTTCGC
The DNA here is from genome assembly GCA_026129545.1 of Saprospiraceae bacterium. Lineage (NCBI taxonomy): Bacteria > Pseudomonadati > Bacteroidota > Saprospiria > Saprospirales > Saprospiraceae > Saprospiraceae bacterium. Next base: position 1,005,535 of record JAHCHX010000001.1, on the reverse strand, counting down.
AAAAAACGATTTTGTATGGCATTCAGATTTTCGTGTTGTGCTCCTTGGCGGGCACATTGCTGGGGATATGGTGGAAGCGCCCAGCCGGTCTGGGTGAGTTGACCGCCCGGCTCGACTGGCGCTTTTGGATTGGCTTGCTGCCTCTCATCGGCTTGGACTACTGGCTGGGCGGCTTTCGTTATCGCCTGTTTTTCAACGGGAAACAACTACCTTTCATCTCGCAGTGGGATTGTATGCGCTCCAACTGGGCCAATATGTTCATGGGAGCAGCCACCCCCTTCCAGACAGGCGGCGCGCCCGCGCAACTTTATGTTTTGTGGAAAAAAGGAGCAAGCGTGACCAACAGCCTTTTGGTGTCTATGGTCAACTATGTGGCAACCCTGCTCTTTTTCTTGCTCTCAAGCCTTGCGGCCCTAGCTTATTTGCCGGATAACTTGTTTGGCGAAAATTTCGGCGTGGTTTTCCGAACTGGCTTTGGCGTGATAACCACGGTGGTTTCCCTCACCTTGATGGTCTTGTTTTTCCCGCAAACTGGCATATCTCTCATTAGGGCGGTGCTGAGCATTTTGCCCATAAAAAAAGAAAAGAAGGAGCGGGCGCTCGAAAAAGCCGGCACGGAATCGCGGCGTTTCAACGACGGATTTCGCAGCATCTTGCAACAGAACAAGTTGGGCATTTCATCCGCATTTCTGGCCACCTGCCTGCTTTATTTCAACAAATACCTCATAGGCTACGTCATCGTGCGAGCGATGGGCATAGAGGTACCTTTCGACGTGTTTTTGTGCGTTCAGGTGATTCAGATGCTGCTGCTCTATTTTGCCCCGACCCCAGGCGCGTCCGGGTTGGCAGAGGTCTCCACGATATGGCTGATGAGCGCCTTGATGCCCGCATCCTTGTTGCTCGTTTACACTGTTTTTTATCGTTTGTCCACCACCATGCTGGGGGCACTCGCCGGAGGGGTGGTCATCATACAAGAGATGCGCAGCGCAAAGGCGCCGCGAGCCAACTGACACACAAAGAGCAAATGCTCTCCCTTAAACTTTGATGCCCGCCCGCTCATAGATGAAGCTCATCAGCCAAGCAGGGCCAATCATGAGGAATTGGACATCTTTCAAAAAAGATGGCTTTTTGCCCTCGATTTTGTGCCCCCAGAATTGGCCGACCCACGCCAGCACGAACAAGATGAGGCTGACTTGCCACAACGAGGCACCGCTCGCTTCAATCACCCGGCAAAGCCACAGACACAGCAGCGAAAAAAGCGTCATGCCGATGGCCAACGTGGGGGATAGCCTGACGTAATACAGAATGGTCAGTGCCAACGCGACGATGGCCAAATTGAGCGGCATATTGGGCAGAATGTTTACACCCAATTTGACGCTGTACAGAAGACCCACCACACAGAAAAAAATGACAGGCACACAAACCCAATGCACCAGTTTGTTGGTGGGGTTTTGATGGCTCTCGCCGTACTCGGAAAGGAGAGACTGAATGGTACGCATGGCTTCTTTTATTTTGAAAAAAAGTGTCAGGCAAAAATACACATTGATTCGATAGGATTTATCAGATGAGCATGATTGATGACCGCGATTTTGAGCAGATTACGTCTTTGCCCTGCACAAAACCTAGTGGCGCGAAGCGTAGGAACCTGCTCAAAACTTTGGACACAAAACTTCCTCATTCTCATACTCGCCCAAATAAGCCACCGAAATCTCGAACGCGCCCTGCCGTTGCTTGGCCTGAATGGCCCGCAGGTTCAGGTCGTAGCTCAAGCCTATCAGCACGTTGCTGAACTCCAAGCCCACAAGCGCCACCACCGAATCGAAGCCGGGGCCGTCGTTGTTGCGCACAAAGCGCCCCCAACTGCCCACATGCAGTGCCGTGCTGCCGTATTGACCCACCGCAATGCGGAAGTTGGTGCCTGTGTTGATTTCGGTGTGCGGGCCTTGGCGGGCTATCAAAAAACGAGGCAAAAAGCCCACATTGTTCTCCCTATCCAAAGGGATATTGGCAGCCAGCTGCGCGGATAGTTTCCGGTACAACCTGCCGCCTTCGCCAGTGTTGCCATAGAAAGATACACGCGGCTGGGTGGCATGGTGCATGCCAACACCCGCAAAAATGCGCCCTTCACGGCCCACTTGAGCCATGTAGTTCAACCCCACATTGAGGTCGGAATAAGAGAAGTTGTTTTCAGGCAACTCCTCGCCAGTGCCCATGGTGTAGCCATTCACCCCGTCGAATTGGTCATGAAAGTTGAGCGAACCGTAGTTGACATTGCGCTGCGTAAGCCCCCCTTGCACCCCCAAAGTCAGGAACTGCGTGTTGCTGGAGCCAAGCGATTTGTGATAAGCCATCGAGACGGCAATTTGGGTCGTGCTGAAATCCACCACGCTCACCTTGTCGGTGAAGAACATGAGACCCAAGCCAAAAGCATCCTCCGTGACTTTTTTGCTGGGCGCTCTCAAACGCAGGTCGGAAGCTACCGCAAAGGTGGTGATGGGATTGTCGAGCACTTGGCGCCATTGGTCCCGATAAATGGCCGACACCCTGTATTTTCCATCAAAAGCCCCGGTGAGCGCGGGGTTCAAAACCATCGGGGAAGCGTAGAATTGGGAGAAATGCTTGTCTTGCGAATATGTTTTGGGAATGAGCGTGCCTAAAAGGAACACAATGGTCAATGCCGCGACTGGCGAAGGGAGCAGGGAGTAAAGTAACCGTTTTTTCATGTGCTTAAAAATTTGGGCAAAGGTAGAGATTCTCATCTCGCAGTTGCCTTGTTTTATACCTTGATTCGACAAGATTTGTCGGGTAGCCATAATTGTTCTTCTTGATTTTGAGCGGATTGCGCTTTTTTCCATGTTGAAAACTTGGCAGCGCGAGATGTAAATAAATCCCGAAAACGACCGAAGTCCGAAAAATAGGGGCGAGCGCCAAAGTTTAACACTGGACTTTTGCAAGGACGTTGGCTTGCTTTCAAAAATTTCTACCTTTCGCGCTTCGTGTTGCCATTAAGTCCTCCACAACGAAACACACCTATCTATTCATGGAACAATCCAACACACCTGAATTCAAGCCCTACATCGCCCCGGAGAATACTTCGGTCAAGGAATTCACCTTGCGAGCCTGCGTGCTGGGAGCCGTGTTCGGCATCCTGTTTGGCGCAGCCACGGTATATCTCGCCTTGAAGGCAGGGCTGACCGTTTCGGCTTCCATCCCTATCGCCGTGCTCGCCATTTCGCTGGGCCGACGGTTTCTGAAAACCACCATTCTGGAAAACAACATCATTCAGACCGCCGGCTCTGCGGGCGAATCGGTCGCGGCGGGGGTGGTCTTCACACTGCCCGCGTTTTTGTTTCTCAGCGACGGCATCGGCAAGGGCTTTTTCAACTACTGGACGATTCTGATGCTCGCCATATTCGGGGGCATACTGGGTGTCTTGATGATGATTCCGCTGCGGCGCTCGCTCATCGTGAAAGAACACGCCAACCTCCCCTACCCCGAAGGCACGGCCTGCGCCAGCGTGCTCATAGCGGGCGAAAAAGGGGGAGACTATGCCCGAACGGCCTACCTCGGCTTGGGCTTTGCTTTCTTGTATGCCTTGCTGCAAAAAGTGCTGCACGTCATCGCGGAAGTGCCGACGTGGAGCACCCACATTGCCAACAAATACCTCCCAGCGGCACGGGTGAGCGGCGAAATCACGCCGGAATACCTCGGCGTAGGCTACATCATCGGCCCGCGCATCGCAGGCGTGTTGGTGGCGGGGGGCGTGTTGGCTTGGCTCGGCCTGATTCCCTTGCTGGCCACCCTCGTGCCACCCGAAGTAATCGCGGCTCAGCTCGCCAAACTCGGCCTGCTTGACCTCTCGCAACCCAACGCCCGATTCGGCTGGGACCCTGTCACCCGCACCATGACCGACCTTTCGGAAGCTGTTTACCGCGCCTATGTCCGCCAAATCGGTGCCGGCGCGGTGGCCGGGGCGGGGTTTATCACGCTCATCAAAACCCTGCCCACCATCGTCTCCTCTTTCAAAGAAAGCATCGGCGATTTGCGCAATCGCGACAAGACTGCCGCCGTCTCGCGCACGGAGGACGACCTATCGCTCAAAGTGGTCGGTTTTGGCAGCCTCGCCTTGGTGTTGCTGATGGCGGTGCTGCCCAATGTGCCGGGCGAAAACATCCTGAGTAAACTCCTCATCGGGGTGCTGGTCATCATTTTTGGATTTTTCTTCGTCACCGTTTCCAGCCGCATCGTGGGCATCATTGGCAGCAGCAACAACCCCATCTCCGGCATGACCATCGCCACCATCATGGGCACTGCCCTCGTGTTCATCGGCGTGGGCTGGACGGGCAAATTCTACGAGCCAATGGCGCTCGTGGTCGGTGGCATGATTTGCATAGCCGCTGCCAACGCAGGAGCCACGTCGCAGGACTTGAAAACAGGCTACCTCGTGGGCGCCACGCCGCGCTATCAGCAGTTGGCGCTCTTCATTGGGGTTGTTTTTTCATCGCTCATCATCGGTTTCACGGTACAATATCTCGACACGCCGACCGCCGAGCTCCGCGCACAAGGCATCGAACACGCCATCGGTGAAAAATTCAACGCGCCACAGGCCACCCTGATGGCGACGCTCATCAAAGGCTTGCTCTCCTTCAACCTCGATTGGCAATTCGTGCTGGTCGGCATCTTCATTGCCATCACCATGGAACTGTGCAGCGTGAAATCGCTCTCCTTTGCAGTCGGGCTGTATCTGCCGCTCGCCACCACGCTGCCTATATGGATTGGTGGCGTGCTGAAAGGGCTGACGGACTGGCTCGCCAAACGCAAGGGCGAGACGGTGGAAGACTCCGAATTGGGCAAGGGCAGTCTTTTTGCCACAGGCTTGGTGGCTGGCGGCGCGCTCATGGGATTGGTCGTGGCGCTCTGGCAGGCCAAAGAGGCATCCTACGAAACCGGGCAAGGCTGGCTGCCCAAAGTCAACTTGGAGGAAAACATGGTCAAAGTCTTGGGGCCGGGCGGGTACGAGTTGCTCGGCGTGGCATTTTTTGCCACATTGGCCTACCTCCTCGTGCGGGCAGCACGCAAGAAGTAAGCGTGATTTGGATTGGGACAAAAAAACATGAGTCATCGCCGAACGTTCGGGGTGGCTCATGTTTTTTTTGAAATACTGTCTGAACACAAAACGACCTCACCGCTGCATGCGCCGCCACAACCGCTCTCCTTTCTGCATTCCGAGCAGCATCAAAAACGCGCACAAGCCTGCTGCAACAAAAGTATAGGTGGCAGAGCCGTGGTCGCCTTGCTGCCTCAACCACCAGCCATAAGCCCCGGCAACCACACCCAAGATGGCAAACAACACCTGCTGAATCACCAGATACAGCAGTCGCGCACTGTCGCGCACGTCAGGGTTGAGCGTCTCTATTTTCCCCTGCCGGGCTTTTTGCAATACATGGCGCAACTCGTCGGGCAGCGACAGTGCATTGACGATGGAGCCTTGCAGGTATTTGCGGATGAGGGTCACGAAATCGCCGCGCTGACCGAGCACAAAGTCTTTCGCGTAAGGGCGCACCACGTCGAGCGGGTTGAGTTTGGGGTCGAGCGTGTTGCAAAGGCCGAGCAAGAGCGTGAGCATCCGGTTGAGCAGCACCCAGTCTTTCGGCACCTGCACAGTGCCGGAGATGCCGCCAAGGCCAATGTCCTGTATGAGGCGAAAAAGGCTGTTGTCGAAGGGTTTGATTTTGATGTCCTTGAAGTTAAGCCCGTCAAGTTGGACCTCGTTTTGCAGGAAATGCTGCATGGCGGATATCATTTGCTCGGCCATCAAGGTGGCCTCCCGCCCTTCGGCGAGGAAGCCCATGGTGCGAAAGGCATCCACCATGCCGGAGGTGTCTTTTTTCACCGCCGCCTCTATGAGTTGGGGGATGCCTTCCCGCATGGCGGGGCTGAGTTCGCCTGTGGCACCAAAGTCCAGCAGCACGATTGTCCCATCTTTTTGCACCAAGATATTGCCCGGGTGCGGGTCGGCGTGGTAGATGCCGTCTTGAAGCAGCATTTTGCAATAAACGCGCAACAGCCTGACAGCCAGGTCGCGGCGGTCAGTTTTCCATGCATCCAACTGGCCGAGTTCGGAGATTTTCACCCCTTCGTAAAAAGTCGTCGTCAGCACCCGCGTGGTGGAAAAGGCCGGGTGGACTTCCGGCACAAAAACCCGTTCGCTGGCGGGGAGGTTCGCCGCGATTTGGGTCATGTAGCAGGCTTCGCTGGCAAAATCGAGTTCTTCCTCTATCATCTTGCGCACCTGCGTGTACAGGAAGCCCATGCCCTTGATGTGGAAGAAAAAGGAGATGAACGCCGTGAGCCGCCGCATGATTTCGAGGTCAATGCGGGCGATTTCCTCGATGTCGGCGTGCTGCACTTTCACCACCACCTCGGTGCCGTCGTGGAGTTGGGCGCGATGCGCCTGACCGATGGAGGCGGCGGCCAAAGGCATCTCGTCGAAGCGGGCGAATAAGGCTTCCGGCGGCTGGCCGAGCTCTCGCTCGATGCGCTCGCGGACTTGGTCGAAGGGGCGGGGCGGGATTTTGTCCTGCAACGCTGCCAGCGGTTTTTGAAATTCTTCGGGCAAAAAATTGCTCAAAATGGACAATAACTGGCCGATTTTGATGAACAGCCCGTTCAGGGCGAGAATGGCGGTTTTCACCCGTTCGGCGTTGCGGAGGTGCAGCGCGAGGATATGTTTTTCATAGTACGCTTGGCCGAAAAATTTGCTCCGCAGGCTCAGCCAGAAGTAACTGAGCATGACGACCGCTGCCGTCCAGTAGGCTTTGCGGACCCGGCGGGGGCCGGAGTAGATTTGGGTGGGTGGCATGGCGGGGCAAAGATTGGGGAAGTTTTGGGAAATTAGGATGTCGTTTTCCGTCTGCCGGAGCATTCAGCAACAACCGGCGCGCCCAGCACGCGAGCAATGGTTGTCGGGGGCTGTGCAGCAGTCTTCGGGGCAGTTTTCCAGGGCTTCTGTGAGCGAAGCAAGCAGGTGAGGGGGCTGCTCGTTCACCAGTTCAAAATGGGTGCGGCTGCCGATTCGCTCGACGACGTTGGTCGTTTTGACCATTTCCTGATAGGTTTCGTAGCAGCTTAGGGCGTTTTTCATGGCTTCGATATTTTCCTCGCCCAATTCGACGGTCACCGCGATGTCTTCCGGTTTTGTCCACGTCACCCTCGGGATGCCGCCTTCGAGGAACATGGGCAAGCCTGTGTCCACGACTGTGAACAGTGCCAACCGGCGCCAAAAGCGGGGTCCGTTTGCTTTTTCGAAGAACAACCGTTTCACCGCATGATGGAGGGCGATGTGGTCGTGGTGCCCGCTGCCGCCGTGCACGGGGTATGTGACCACCACATCGGGGCGAAAGGTTGTAATCCAACTTTTCACTTCTTTTTCGAGTTCGATAGGGTCAATTTTCGCCAGCCCCCCGTCGGGATAGTCCAGTATTTTCATTTCGGCAATGCCGAGCGTTTGTTTCACTTTTTGCATTTCCCGCACTCTCACCTCACCCATTTCCTCGATGGTCAATCTGAGTTGATGCCGCACTTTGGTAGCGCCGCCTTTGGTGAGTGTGAGCAAAAAAACTTGGTTTCCTTCCTGAACTTGCTTGTGAATGGCTCCGCCGGGCCCGAACGATTCGTCGTCGGGATGCGGAAAGACATAGAGGATTTTCATGTTGATTGAAATTTGATAAAAACTTAGGCAGGATTACAGACATTGAATTTTGGTAAAAACTTAGGCAGGACAGCGGACATTCAATTTTTGACAGGATTTACAAGATTTACAGGATTTTTCGCGGCGAAGCCGCCTCATTGAACCTGTAAATCCTGTCAAAAACCTATAAGCCTGTCAACCGAGTCCTCTGCGCTTGAAGGCTGACTAAGTTTTTACAAATTTTGACAGGATTTACAAGATTTACAGGATTTTTCGCAGCGAAGCCGCCTCATTGAACCTGTAAATCCTGTAAGTCCTGTGAAGCGACGACACAACGACACAAAGAGTTGATTATCATAAAAATAGAATCGTAGTGTTGACGTGTCGTTGTGTGAAATAAATCTGTGCATTAACTTAAGCAGTAAGGCGGATTTGCAAATCCGCCTTACCAGATGACAGGAAAGACTGTGAGACATGAAAGAAGCGGAGCGCAGGGCGGCAAGCGCCCCGAACCCCGCCTTTCGTCATTCGCAGCAGAACGGTTCGCAAGGCTCGTCGCAGCTACCGGGGTCGCATTGCGATTGGTTGCAACAGGCCGTGGTCGGGGTGGCGGCGGGTTTGCCTGCGATGATGGCGGCCGTGGCCGCGAGAGCGAACAAAGCGATGATTGCGCCTTTCTTCATTGAAAATAGAATTGAATGGTTGCACAAACAAAATCGTATGTGCCAAGAAGACGAGAGCGGTTGTGAAAAGACGCAAAGGCGAGGTTTCAGCAACTGCAATTTTTTTTGCCTGTGTCAAGCAGGTTGCCATAGCGGTCGCTTTCGTAGGCGCAACAATCAACAATCAGTTCTTTCAATTTTTCCTTGCCGCGTTGCACGCGCGATTTTGCGCCCGAGTAGGAAATGCCCAGCCTTCGTGCCAGTTCTTTTTGCGAAAGTGCCTCGAACTCGGTCAGAATCAGGGCTTCCCGGTATTTGTCGGGTAGTTGCGCGACAAAGTTGCGCACGCAGCATTCGGCGATTGCGGTATTCAGTGAACGTGCGGGTTCTTCTGCTGGCATCGTTTCTTCCAATTGCGGCTCGGCAATCGGCGCGTTTTTTTTCCTGAAATAATCTTGCGTTGCGTTGCGGGCAATGCCATAGAGGTAGTGGCGCAGATTGTCGGCTCGCTCGATTTTGTCTGAGTGGAGCATTATTTTCAGAAAAATGTCTTGCAAAATATCGTCCGCATCGTTGGGGTCTTTCACCGTTTTTACAATCAAGCCCTTCAATGCGCGGTGAAATTCTGCCCAAATGTTTTGAATCTCGTTCATCGGAAAAGTCTTCGTGATTCATAAGACACGGGAATTGGGAAAAAGACGCAATCCTTACCGCTGCCCTGCCAGCAGATACAAAACGGCCATGCGCACGGCCACGCCGTTTTCCACTTGTTGGAGGATGATGCTGTGCGGGCTGTCGGCCACGTCGGAGCTGAGTTCCACGCCGCGATTGATGGGGCCGGGGTGCATCACCACGATTTCGCGGTCGAGTTCGTCGAGCATTTGCCGTGTGATACCGAAGTATTGGTGGTATTCGCGGAGGCTGGGGAAGTATTTGATGTCCTGACGTTCAAGTTGAATGCGCAGCACGTTGGCCACGTCGCACCAGCGCAGGGTGTCGCGCACGTTGTGGCTGATTTCGACGCCGAGTGCGCCATAGTGTTTGGGGATGAGGGTCGGGGGGCCGCACACGCGGACTTTTGCTCCGAGTTTTTTCAGACAAAAAACATTGCTTAGCGCCACACGGCTGTGCAGGATGTCGCCTATGATGGCGATTTTTTTGCCTGCCACGTCGCCGAGTTTTTCGCGGATGGAGAATGCGTCGAGCAGGGCTTGGGTGGGGTGTTCGTGCGTGCCGTCGCCCGCGTTGATGATGTTGGCGGGGATGCGGGTGCTGAGATAGACACAGGCACCGGGCGCGGGGTGGCGCATCACCACCATGTCCACTTTCATGGAGAGGATGTTGTTCACCGTGTCGAGCAGGGTCTCGCCTTTGCTGACGCTGGATGAGGAGGCGGTGAAGTTGACGATGTCGGCGCTGAGGCGGCGTTCGGCGAGTTCGAAGGAGACGCGGGTGCGTGTGCTGCTTTCAAAAAAAAGATTGGCCACCGTGATGTCGCGCAGGCTTGGCACTTTTTTGATGGGGCGGTTGATGACTTCTTTGAAATTGTCCGCCGTCTCGAAGATGAGCCGAATGTCGTCTTCGGTGATGTTTTTGATGCCGATGAGGTGGCGTGTGGAGAGCATAGAGCAGGTTGCAAGGTTTCAGGGTTTCAGGGGCATCGTGAGTCAAACTTTCCGAAAGTTGAAAACTTTCGGGAAGTTGAGTCTCTATTTTGGTTTGTTTTCAAAAAGCAAAATCTCGTCGTCGCCGTGTGTTTCTTGCCAACGCACTTTTATGTAAGCCTCGTCGAGCGCATCCACGGCGATGCCGAAATAGTCGGGTTGAATGGGCAATTCCCGGTTGAAGCGTCTGTCCACGAGCACGAGCAGTTCCACCGCGTCTGGTCGGCCATAGTGCTGCAAGGCTGCCAGCGCCGCGGAGATGGTGCGCCCGGTGTAGAGCACGTCGTCAATCAGCAACACACGTTTTCCTCCTACGAGAAAATCAATTTCGTTGGGGTGTGGGGTGAGGGGCGTGTCGGTCATGCGGAAGTCGTCGCGAAAAAAGGTGATGTCGAGTTTTCCGTATTCAATGGATTGGTTGCCGGTGAGCTGTGTCAGGCGTTCGTGGACTCGATTGGAGAGCAGGGTGCCACGCGGCTGGATGCCGACGATGCAGGCGTTGGAAAAATCGTCCCAATCCTCGAGCAGCTGGTGACAGAGCCGTTCGAGGGTGAGCGCGAAGCGTTCGCGGGTGAGGAGCGTTTTTCCGGTTGACATTTGTTTGATTTACGATTTTGGATTTACGATTTACGATTGCCGAGCAAGACTTTGCGATTTATGATTGTCTGATGGATGGGGATGGCGGCAAAGATAGTTGGGGGGAGACAAGGGTTCAAAGGTTTTGCGCGGGGAAGTTTTTGAGGCTATGGGGATTTGTTCGGGAGAGTGTTCAAAAGGACATGAATGGCATTGTTCGATTCGTGCGTGTGGGATGCTTGATAAAAAGGCTATGTTTGCAGCACACAATTTTTGATGATAGACTATGCGCTTTTTTCCGCTTTTGGCCCTTTTGATGGGCTTTTTTCCCGCTCTTGCTCAGGAACCCGGCAAACACGAACTCGCGCCGTGCGGCACGCCGCCCGGCCTCGACCCGTTCCTGTTGGAATACCTTGCGTACCCGGAGCAGTTCGTCGAGGAGCGTTCGTCGGACACGCTAAAATTGGGGGTTCAAATTCACTTGTTGGCTCGCGACAACGGTACGGGGCGTTTTTCGCCCGGCCAATTGCTGGATGCTTTTTGTCGCCTCAACCTCGATTTCGCCGACACGCGGATTCGACTGTATTTCAAAAACGAATGGAATTTGATTAACAACACGGGGTGGTATCAGCACCAAACCATCCCGCAGGGCATTGACATGATGCTGACCAACAATGTGGCAGGGGCGCTCAATAGTTATTTTGCCGCGAACGTGGCGGGCAATTGTGGTTACAATTTGCCTTACGCGGGCGTGGCGATGTCTCATGGCTGCTCGGGGCCAAACGACCACACTTGGGCACATGAGGTGGGGCACAACCTGTCGCTGCCCCACCCTTTCATAGGTTGGGAAGGCAAGGTGTACAGCTTCGCCAACCCAACGCCTGACACCTTGACATACGACTATACCTACTTCCACGACACGATTGACACGCAAATCCCGGCCCCGCTCGACACAGCATTGGTGGAGTATGTGGACGGGAGCAATTGCGCCGTCGCGGCGGACTTGATTTGCGACACCAAGCCAGATTATCTGAGTTACCGTTGGGATTGTGACAATCAGGGGAAGAGCTTGGTGCAGCAGAAAGACCCTACTGGCGCGACCTTCTTCTCGGATGGAACGTTGTTCATGTCTTACTCCTTCGACAAATGCGCCAACCGATTCTCCGACGAGCAAATCACGATTATGCGTGCTGCCTTGCTGAACAAAAAACCCGATTGGCTGACGAACGAGCAGCCACAAGGCGACATTGAGGACACGCCCACTTTGCTCGCTCCTATCGGGGGGCAGCTGTCGCCCACGGTGGGCACGGTGCTGCAATGGTCGTCGGTGCCCAACGCAACGCGCTATGTGGTGCAGCTGTCGCGCTTTTCCAACTTCAGTATTCGGGAATTGGATGTGGTGACATCCGACACTACTTGGGTCTTGGGCAATTTGGTAGCCAATCAGAACTACTACTGGCGTGTGCGCCCTTTCAACGATTGGTATGTCTGCACCACGCTCAGCCCTTCGGCTACTTTCAAATCGGCAGTCATCGTATCCACCTCGGCACCCGATGCCGAAGGCTGGCGCTGTTACCCGACGCTGCTTACGGCGGGTCAGCCGCTCACGATGGAGACGCCTTTGGGTTGGCTGCACCAATCGGTTCAGTACTCGGTGCATGATTCGATGGGGCGTATCGTTTGGCAGTCAAATCAGTTGGTCGGAAGTGACAGAACGCTGCTTCATCTGCCATCCGCTTCTTGGCCCGCAGGCACCTATCGTTTGGTGGTGCTGCATGAAGGAGGGGTGAAAACACTGCCGTTTGTTGTTGCGCGATGAGTAAAAAATGATATTTCATAAAAAAATGTCGCGGTTTGGCGCTTGTCTCAACTGACTTTGTTGAAATGTGGCGGCGAAAGCAGACATTTGCCTCGCGAACAAACACCTGTACCCAAATTTCCCGTCCAACTATTCAAACCTACTCTGTGTTCAATGCGAATCAAACTTTACCCCGCACTTTTGTTGTTGCTGGTCAATCTCTTGTCGAAAGATGCATTTGCGCAACATCCAATTTCCGAGACCGGCACGGGCTGTGGCTATACCGGGAAATCACCGTGGCTTGAATGGTATCAAGCAAACAGGGCGAACATCACCCAAGCCCGTGGCGACAATGACACGGCGTGGCTGTACGTCCCCATCACCATACATTTGGTAGGCACCAGTTTTGGAACAGGACACTACAAAATGGACCAAGCCTTGCGGGCGGTGTGCGAGATGAACGCTCAGTTTGCCGAAGGCCGGATTCGTTTTTATTTGATGCCGGGCGACCCCGTGCGCTATCACAACAACAGCGCGTGGAACGACCACCAATACTTTCCGGGCGGCGACGAAATGATAAATGCCAATAGGTTGCCCAATCGAATGAATGTGTTTGTGGTGTCGAACCCTGCGGGCAACTGCGGCTATGCTTGGCAAGACGCGATTGTGATTGGGGTCAATTGCTCCGGCCCCGGCAACACGGTATGGGCGCATGAGGCTGGCCATCATTTGTCGTTGCCGCACCCATTTGTGGGCTGGGAGGGTTTTTCTTGGAACTACACTCAACCCGCCCCCGCTGAAATATATGGCCACCCAGTGGAAAAAACGGACACCTCAAATTGCTACTTTTCCGCAGATGGCTTTTGCGACACGCGACCGGACTATCTGAACTATCGCTGGCCTTGCAACAGCGAGCAACAAAGCATCGTCATCCAACGCGACCCCGACGGGGTACAGTTCCGCTCCGACGCGACGCTTATCATGGGCTATGCTTATGATGCTTGCGCTTCCCGGTTCACCCCCGAGCAGATAGAGGCCATGCGTTCCAACATCTACTTTGAACATTCGCAGTATTTGCAAATTTTTGACCCACTGCCCGAAATTGATGACAACGCAACGGTGCATCTCATCAGCCCTGTGGACTCTCAGACTGTGCATTTCAAGGAAATCACTTTTACATGGGATACGGTGCCGGGTGCCACCATGTACAACCTTGAAATCGGGTTGGCGCCCAATTTCAACCCCAAAATGTATAATCAAGTCCACTACAACACTACCTCCGTGACGGTCACGGGTGGCATCCCCAACAATCGGGACATTTTGTGGCGGGTGCGGGCATATAGCGAGTGGGATGTGTGCCAACCCAACACCAATGCCCAAATAGGTGTTTTCAAAACCAAGAACCTGACATCCACCAATGACTTGGAGCGTGTGGCCGTGGCTGAACTATCGCCCAACCCCGTTTCGGGCGGGCTGCCAGCGGTATTGAATGTATCCTCCGATGAGTACATTGAGGCTGTGCTCGCGGTACACGATGCGGCAGGTCGGCTGTGCCAGTCTCAAAACGTTCGACTTTCTCCCGGCGACAACCGCATCAACATTGCAACGGAAAGGCTCAACACGGGGATTTTTATCGTCTCGCTCCGCAACGAACGGGGAGCGTTGGTAAAACGCCTTGCTATCGCGGAGTAACGCCGTGCCGTGCGTCTTGTAAAAAGAAAAAAGAACCCAACTTTGAAGTCTTCCGATTCCGAGGCGGCGTTTTCTAACTTGATTCGCTAAGATTTGTCAGATGGGCATGATTGCTCTCCCTGATTTTGAGCAGATTGCGATTACATCTATGCCTAAAACTTGGCGGTGATAGGCATCGTTTATTTTTCCATTTTCCAACATGGGAGTCATCCGGCGGCAAAGCCTGAAACATTCTATCGTCAACTTCACGGGGTTGATTATTGGTGCGTTCAGCACTTTGTTCGTGTATCCTCATGCCTTGGAGGCGTACGGATTGGCGCAAGTGCTGCTCTCGGTTGGGATGATAGGGCTACCGCTGCTTTCCTTGGGGGCCAATACGGTCGCCATTCGGTTTTTTCCTCGTTTTGAAAATAAGGCATCGGGGCATCACGGTTTTTTGCCGCTCTTGTTGATGATGTGCGCGGCAGGTATATTGCTGTTTGTGGGAGTGGCAAGCCTTTTTTGGGGACCGTTGTCCGAGAGTCTGGCAGCAAAGGCGAGAGGAGGCTCGGCGCTGCTGTCGCAATACCTGTGGCTCTCGGTGCCTTTGGCTGCGCTGTATGTGACGGTGTCGGTAATGGGGCAGTATTCATTCAATTTCAAGCGCATCGTCGTTCCGTCCCTGCTTATTGATTTTTTCCCAAAAGTAGGCTTGCCGCTGCTGCTCATTGCTGTTTGGCAAGAATGGCTGTCGTTGGAGGCCGCGCTTGGGGGGTTGCTGCTGCTGTGGGTCTTTATCACGGGCGGCATGGTTTTTTATTTGCGCAGGCTTGGCGAGTGGTATATTCAGCCCGATTGGTCTTTTTTGTCGCCGGTCTTGCGCAAGGAATTGTGGCAATTTGTCGGCTTTGGCGCTTTGGGCGGCTTTGCCATGCAAATGGCTTCCAAGATTGACGTGTTCATGGTGGGTTCGGTGGGCACGTTGAATGCTGCGGGGATATATTCAATCGCCGCCTACATCGCAGCCGCCATTGATATTCCGACCAAAAGTTTGTTTTCGGCCAGCGTGTCGTCGGTGGCGAAATATGTGGCCGAAGGCAATCGCCCTGAGTTGGAGGGGCTTTACAAAAAGGTGTGTATCAATTTGTTGGTGGCGGGGTTGCTGCTTTTTGGGGCGGTCTGGATATCGGTTGACAGTCTTTTTCAAATTGTTCCGAACGGAGAGGAAGTGGCTGCGGGCAAGTATGTTTTGTGCCTCATCGGTTTGTCGCGCATTGTGGACATGAGTGCCGGGCTGAACAACTATATTGTCTATTACTCGCGCTATTACCTGTGGTCGTTGCTTTCCTTGGGGGTGTTGGCTGTGGCCAATGTGGCGCTCAATCTTTGGCTCATCCCCCGCATTGGCATGAACGGGGCCGCCATTGCCACGCTGGTGTCCGTTGTTTGTTACAATGTCGTCAACATGGTGTTGATTTGGCTCAAATTCAGGCTTTTCCCCTACACGCGCCAAGCCGTGCTGGCGGCAGGGATGGCATTGGGTGCTTTCGGATTGGCGCAGCTCATTCCTCACACTGGTTTTCCACTGCTCGATATTGCGCTGCGTTCTGGCGCTTATGTGCTGCTTTTGGGAGCACTGGTGCTACGCCTTCGAGTATCGCCCGACCTGAACGAGGGGCTGCGCGTTTTGAAAAACAACATCGCGTCTCGTTTGGAAAGGCGTTAGAGGGAAAGTGAAATCTTGCTGCCTCATTTTTGCGAAAAAACAAGCAACAAGGTGCTTTGCTCTGTGCCAACCACTCGGTCAACGCGCACAAAAACCCCGGGTTCCACTTCGTGGTCTTCCCCAAGCCTCATCTCTCTTCGATTTGCCTCTATGACATCTGCCCAAGCACGAAGCGGTGCCTGTTTTGGAGAAAACGAGCTGAGAAACACCAATTGTCGAGTGGCTTCTTTGAGCCAAAGCGTGTCGGGGTGCTTACTGTAATCACCCTGTACCGCAAATCGGTATTCTTGTCGGGTTTCCGTACATATGTCCTGATGTATTTCCAGCAAGACGTTGGTATCAAGCAAAAGACTCTCAAGGGAATATCGGCCCTCCACCTCAAAATTATATTGAAGAATATGAGGCAGTCCCGACTCGAAGATGGGTGAAGGTTTGTATTTGCAGGGCTTTTCTGTTTTGCAGGCGAGCAGCAAAAACACGACAAGCGAGAAAAGACAAAGTGGGCTTTTTTTCATTTTACACCTTAATACGATTGATGTCCGTGATTTTGAGCAGAATGTGATTATAGCCATGTCAAAAAACTTTGCAAAGCGAGGTATTACATGGCAAAATAAAACGGATAGGCCGCAAAAGTAGATAGTTTTGCCCCGCGCCCAACCAACCGGGGCGATACAAAGTATATTCGATGATGTCTCTTCTTATCCGCAATATCAAAACCCTTGTGTTGGCAGAGCAAAACCCTCGCCGCTTGGTGAAAGGTGCCGACATGGCCGAGCTTCCCTTGTTGCACAATGCTTTTTTGCTCATTGAAAATGGGCGGATCGCCCGGTTTGGCCCCATGTCGGAATGTCCTGAAAGAGCCGAACAGGTACTAGACGCAAGGGGGCGATTGGTCTTCCCAAGTTGGTGCGATTCACACACGCACATCGTCTATGCCGCCAGCCGAGAAGAGGAATTTGTGGGCCGGATTCGCGGTCTTTCTTACGAGGAAATTGCCCAGCGTGGCGGCGGCATTCTCAATTCAGCACGGCGACTTCAAGCCGCTCCGGAGGACGACTTGTTTGAAAGCGCCTTGCGACGGCTTCACGAGGTGATTGGCTACGGCACGGGGGCCATTGAGATAAAAAGCGGATACGGGCTTACGGTGGAAAGCGAGCTCAAAATGCTCAGGGTGATACGCCGCCTTAAAGCGGTCAGCCCGATACCGATAAAAGCCACGTTTTTGGGTGCGCACGCCGTTCCGCTTGAGTACAAAGAACGCAGACAAGCCTACATTGACGTGATTGTCAATGAAATGCTACCGCAAGTGGCGGCTGAGGGACTGGCTGACTACTGCGACGTTTTTTGCGACAAGGGCTTTTTCAGCCCTGCGGAAACGGAACAAATACTACAGGCTGGCTGGCGCTATGGACTAAAGCCGAAGATACACGCCAATGAATTGGGATACACAGGCGGAGTGCAAGCGGGAGTGGCCAATCGCGCTATTTCGGTTGACCACCTTGAGTACACAGGCGATGCCGAAATCGAGGCTTTGAAACAAGGCGACACACTCCCCACCCTACTGCCTTCCTGTGCGTTTTTTCTCGGCATCCCCTACTCGCCCGCACGAAAAATGATAGACGCAGGTTTGCCCGTCGTATTGGCAAGCGACTACAACCCGGGGTCTTCCCCGTCTGGAAAAATGTCGTTCGTGGTGTCGTTGGCTTGCATCAAAATGAAGATGTTGCCGGAAGAAGCCATCCATGCCGCTACCCTCAATGGGGCAAAGGCCATGGAACTGGAAACTGAGCTTGGCAGCATTGCTGTCGGGAAAATGGCAAATGTGTTCATTTCCGCCCCGATTTCGTCGTTAGCCGTCGTGCCATATTCTTTTGGCAGCAATCTTGTTGAGACGGTGGTTCTTCAAGGCAAAGTATGGGAGCCGCCGGTTCGGCAATAAAAAAAGTTAAGGTCGCGTTTTGGGGCGACTACCGGACGGCGGCTTTTTTTAAACATTTATTTTGCATCAATATGTTGGAGAGACGGTTCTTCCCTACTTTTGCGCCCACTGTCCCGGAACTGGTTGCGCAATAATCCCTTTCCTTCCCCCAACAAGTGTTAAAACCGCCCGCCGCAGACAGCATGAATCCCCCAATCTGCATCATGCACTTGTTTTTTCAAATCCCGTTTTCTCGAACATATCCATCAACCTTTGTTAAAATTTTTTACTCACGCAATGCACAAGTTTCTAATCCTGCTCGTCGTGTGCTTCATTGGCACAGCTGCACTTGTTCACGCCCAGGTTCCTCAGGTAATCTCAGTTGCTCCTTTTCAATTCGACCCAACTGCCGTCTCGCTAACGCCCGATGCGCCATGCAATGCCGCAGGCACTTTCACGCTTGGCCCCTTCGTCGGGCAAAGCAACGACACTTCTCTTGACACGATTTACCTGTGTGAAGGCGACCAAATCTCTATCATTCACAATGGCGATTTTAATCTGGCTGGCGACCCCGTGCCTGCCACGCCGCCGGGTATTGCTTGGGCCTTTTACACCTGCAAACCAACTGTGGCTGGCGACAGTTACCAAACCTTGCTGGCCAATGAGCCTTGTTTCTTGATAGGCTCGACTGGCAACCCAGTTTTTGCCTTTGGACAGCCCAACGGTAATATCACCTTCCTAAACAACGGCCTTTTGCAAAACACCTTCAACGGTGGCCAACCTGTTTCTTTCTTCTTCGCACCCATCACGGTTGACAACTTTGACCCCAACCAGACGTATGAAAGCAGCATAGTGGGGGCGCCGCCCGGCCCTTGTGTCAACGTCAACATCGCTGCTGCTTTTCAGGTGGTGTATTTGAATGCCATCAAGGAGAGTGGCGTGTCCAACAACTTTGGGAATGACTGCCTCGGCAAGTTCCGCGTCAGCGGTGGCCTGCCACAGTGGAACCCCAGTTCGCGCTACACCATTGATATTTCATTGGCAAGCGACCCGACCGTGAAGGCGTTGATTCACAACAGCAGCAGCCAGATAGGCAATAACGCGGACGTGTTTTTCTCTGTGTCGCAGCCCGGCATTTATACCGTCACTATCGAAGATGGAAAAAGCTGCGGCCACACGTTCCAGATAAATATGTCAGGTTGCAATCCGAGCGACAACGCCACTATTGCCCAGCCCGACACCATTTCCCCTCCCAACTCTCAAATCTGTATCCCGCTGACCGTTCAGAATTTTCAGGTGGTGGGCGCTTCTTTTTCCATCAATTGGGACCCGACCATACTTGAATATAACGGTGTGCAAAATCCGAGCGACTCAATCGGCTCTGTTTTCGACCTCAACAACTTGAACATACAATTGACCAACCAAGGGAGACTGGGTTTTGTGATTTACAACCAGTCTGATTTGGGCAAGGTCATCAACATACCCAACGGAAATACTTTGGTCGAGGTTTGCTTCAATGTCATTGGCCCATTGGGTTCTTGCTCGCCCCTTACCGTGACGAGCAGCCCGACGGGTGTGAACATAGAAAACGCGACTGGCAACACGGTAGCCTTGACTGCCATACCCGGTCAGGTTTGCGTGGATTTTTTGCCGTTGACTATTTCGGCAGAGGTCATAAACCCTACCTGCTTCGGCGATGCCTCTATTCGGGTGACGGCTACTGGCGGCACTGCCCCTTATGATGTGATTATCAGAAGTTTGGGGACTGGGCCGACCTATTCAGGCAACATCCTCGCCGCTGGGGCATCGTTCACCCGAACGGGGGTTCAAAGTGGTTCTTGGGAGGTATGCGTGACTGATGCCAACAACGTAGAGGTATGCGATACGCTCGTCGTGGATGTTCCCATCATTGGTGCTTCGTTGGAAAACACCAAGCGGCCTACTTGTTTTAGCCTCACGGATGGTATCGTGACGGCCATTGTCTCTTTGAATGGTTCGGCAGTACCTAACCCGGGGCCTAATTTCACCTTCACATGGTCGCCACCTAACCCTGCTGGCAGTGTCCCGGTTTTCAACAACGCATCAGCAGGTGTGTATTCCGTGACCGTGACCGAGACCAATTCTGGCTGCACGGCTTTTGCCACTGGCACACTCGACCAACCGCAGAATCTTATCATTCCGAATGCTAATTTGCTCATCACACCCACTACCTGTTCTGGTGTCAACGATGGTGCCATTACGCTCACCCCGCTTGGTGGCACGCCTTTTCCCGGCATGGAGTACCTATACAATTGGGAGTATGTGTGCAATGTGAGCGACCCGCCAGCCCAATGGTCTTCTGGGCAAAGCAGCACGGTGCAAATAGATGGGCTAAACGACTGCACTTATTTCGTCACTATCACCGATGCGAATGGTTGCTCTGTCACCCGCGAGATAGATGTGACCACCGCCCGAAACGTGGATTTGCAAGTGACCAGCACCACACCTATATTTACTAATTGTTTCGGCGACAACACGGGGTCTATTTGTGTGCGTGTGGTGGAAACCCCCGCATCCGCTACCCCCAATTACTCTTTCTTTTGGCAACCGATTGGATTTCAGCAAAACACGGTCAGTCCTACCGAATCTTGCTATGATGACCTGCCTGCTGGCATTTACAGGGTGCTCGCCATTGATGCGATTGGATGCTTGGATACCATTACGGTGGAGGTTTTTTCGCCGGAGGCTTTCTTTCTCGACACGACGGTGTACCAGATACCCACCTGTACGTTCCAGAATAATGGTGCGCTAACGGTGCAGGGCTTTGGCGGCAATGGCTTCCCCAATGGCTACACTTATCTATGGAGTACCGGAGCAAGCGGCAGCTCTATTGCCAATCTCTCTCCGGGCGATTATTCTGTGACGGCAACCGACTTGAATGGTTGTGTGGACTCATTGTTCTTCACCTTGGAATTGCCACCTCCCCCTGTCATCACGCAGGTTGACTCTTTGCCCGTAAAATGCGGCAGCGATGGCAGCATCACCGTGGCCTCTCCAACAGGGGTAACATACACTTGGCAAACCCTTGACGGACAACTTGTTGGGAACACCTCTACCATTTCAGGCTTGCCGGGCGACACCTATATCGTGACCATCATGGACAATCAAGGGTGCACGACTTCCGACACTTTCACTTTGGCTCCCGTCACGCCCATGTCTTTCTCCGACACGAGCTTCACCGAACCTGCCTGCTTTGGCTACTCCGACGGTATCATAAGTGTAGGTGTGATGGATGGCAACCCAGCTTATCAGTATCTCTGGAACGCCGATTCATTGGGGCAAGGCACTTCTACCCTTATCAACATCCCCGCCGGAGACTACACGGTCACAGTAACCGATTTGGAGGGCTGCACATTGGTGGGCACCTTCACTTTGGGCCAGCCACCCGAAATCATCGTCACTTTTGGCACTCCCATGCCAACCTCTTGCTTCGGCGTTTGCGATGGCAGTGTGATTCCAACCGTAACTTACGCTGATGGCACGACTGCTGACTTCAATTTCGTGTGGTCGGATGGAGGCTTGGGCTCCATGCGCAATAACCTTTGCGCCGACACGGTGAATGTGATTGCCATTGACCCGAACAACTGCTTCGGAACAGACACCATCGTTATCCCGGGACCACCCGCTGTGGCTTTCGACACGCTCTACACCATTCCCACCACTTGTTTCGGCGGCGACGACGGCCAAGCCGTCGTGAACGGCGCAGGCGGCAACGGCGGACCGTTCACCTACATTTGGGAAAGCGGTTCGACGAGCGCCACCGCTACTGGGCTTGTGGCGCAAGAATACAATGTCACGATTACTGACAATAAAGGGTGTACCGGAGTGTTTACAGCCGAAGTGGGTCAACCCGACGAAATCATTGTTTTGCAAAACGGCGCGGAAACCGAGAATGTAAAATGTTTTGGTGGTGACGATGGCCGATTGGGCGTGATTGTCACCGGTGGCAACCCCGGCGGATACACTTATCAGTGGGTTGACCAAGACAGCATGACCGTGGGCAATATGCAAAATGAAGGAGGCTTAAAGGCGGGTGTTTACGCTGTCACCGTGACCGACCCGAAAGGATGCACTGGTGTGCTGCAAAACATGGTCATCACCGACCCGCCGCCCGTACAGGGGCAATATCTGCCTTTGGAATCGCTGTTGTGCTTTGGCGATGAGACCACCCTCTTCATTGACACCATTTTCGGCGGCTCTGGCGGGCCTTATCAGTTCAGCGTTGACTTTGGGGTGCTTTTGCCACCCAGTTTCCCTGTCTCAATTGGTGGTGGGGAGCATTTCATCACCTACTATGACCGCTTCAATTGTGAATTCACCGAGGTCATCAATGTGCAAGAGCCTGCACCGATATTGGTGGAATTCAACCCGCCGACTTGGGAAATTGAATTGGGTGATACTCTATACCAACTCAAACCGATTATTTCAGGCCCGGCATTGGACACTTTTGTATGGTCGCCTGCTGATTTGCTTCGAAATCCGTTTGACTTGCGGCCTTATGTCAACTCTTTCAACAATCAAACATACACCCTGACGGTCTTTGACGCAAACGGCTGTTCGGGTACTGGCTCTATCCTTATCGAAGTGGACCCCAACCGCAACGTCTATGTGCCCAACGTTTTCAAACCGGGCAACACGGGTGGCGAAAACGATTTCTTCTACCCCATCGTTGGATTGGGCGTGGAAAAAGTCAACTATATGCGGGTCTATGACCGCTGGGGCACGCTGATGTATGAACGCAACGACTTTTACCCCAACCCCGATGTGTTGGCTCAAGGTTGGGATGGGCGATATAGGGGGCAATATGTCAATCCTGCGGTGTTTGTGTATGTCATGGAGGTCAAATTCCTTGACGGCAAGGTGTTGACCTATCGCGGCGACGTGACAGTGGTTCGATAGTTGCAGGCCCCGGTTTTACGAATAGGAAGAGCCATCCCACCTTACAGGGATGGCTCTTTTTTTATGATGCCAAATGCGCTCTATCTCAAAAAAGCAGAGCGGTGTGGCAACAACATTTTATTTTGCAGCAAAAAACGGACTATGTTGCGTCAATTCTTTTTGCTGTTTGCACTATTTGCGTTTGCGGCCTGCGCCACCGACAAGCATTTGCGTCAAGCCCAAAAAATACTCGCCGACACCCCGGTGGTGGACACCCATATAGATTTTCCATGGCATTTGGTGGAAACTGGGAAATGGCACAAACCCGGCTACACCGCGTTTGCCTTGAAAAATCCAGCAGGTGACTTTGATTTTGAAAGGGCAAAAAAGGGCGGGCTTTATGGCGCTTTCATGTCAATATACATACCTGCTCGCTATCAAGCAGAACCGGGACGCTCTAAACAAGTGGCCGATTCATTGATAGATGTGGTCTATGCGATGGGAAGAGACTACCCTGATAGGTTTGCGCTTGCAACAAATGCCAACGACGTGCTGCGCAATTTTAAAAAGGGCATCGTGTCGCTTCCAATGGGCATGGAAAACGGCTCGCCCATCGAGACGCTCGCCGACGTGGCTTATTTTCACCAGCGCGGCATTCGCTATGTCACGCTGGCACATAGCCGCGACAATCAAATTTGCGACTCCTCCTACGACACGCTCAGAACCCACGGCGGCCTGAGCGAGTATGGCCGCGAGGTGGTGCGAGAAATGAACCGCGTGGGCATCATGGTGGATGTCAGCCACCTTTCGGATGATGCGATTTGGGATATTTTGAAAATATCGAAAAAACCACTCATCGCCACGCATTCAGCCTGCCGCCATTTCACGCCCAACTTTGAGCGCAACCTGCCGGACACGCTCATCAAGGCCATCGCGCAAACTAACGGGGTGATTCAAGTGCCATTTAGCCACTATTTCTTGAGCACCCGCGCCAGAGAGGTTTTCAAGAATGCAGAGGAAGCATTGAAGAAAAAAGGGCTGTCCGAGAAGTCGCCAGAGGGCCGCGCTTTCATGCGACAACAACTGGTGCTTGGCGGCATAACGGTCCGCGATGTGGCAGACCATATTGACCATGTCAAAAACTTGGTCGGGATAGACTTTGTAGGGCTGGGTGGCGACTTTGATGGCGTGGGTCTCGCGTTGCCACCCGATTTGGCGGATGTGAGTATGTATCCGAACCTGCTCGCCGAATTGCTGCGACGGGGGTATTCCCGACAGGATATCAAAAAGATATGTCACGAGAACGTTTTGAGGGTGTGGAAGGCTAATGAGTAAAAAAGGAAACGCCCAGTATGCACAAAGCTTACTGGGCGTTTTTTTATGAATCAAGGATTCCCAATCAGGCATCCGTTTTTTTGGTGCGCTTGGCTTTCGGCTTCTTTTCGGCTGCATCCTCTTCGACGACGGTCTTCGCGCTCTCCAACTCATCACCGACAGACTTGTGAACCACGTCGTCTATGATGCCCTTCGCGCTCTCCAACTCATCGCCGACAGACTTGTGAACCACGTCGTCTATGATGCCCTTCGCGCTCTCCAACTCGTCGCCGACAGACTTGTGAACCACGTCGTCTATGATACCCTTCGCGCTCTCCAACTCGTCGCCGACAGACTTGTGAACCACGTCGTCTATGATGCCCTTCGCGCTCTCCAACTCGTCGCCGACAGACTTGTGAACCACGTCGTCTATGATGCCCTTCGCGCTCTCCAACTCGTCGCCGACAGACTTGTGAACCACGTCGTCTATGATGATGCCAGCCTTTTTATCGGCATCAGCTTCTTCGTTTCCTTTTTTCACCGCTTCCAAAACATCTTCCACCACGTCGGAGGCTTTTTTCATCACCTCATCTGCGATGTCTTCCGCCTTTTCCATCGCCACAGAGGCTACGGCTTTGACTGAATCGAGCGCATCCATCAAAACATCGCCGAGCACAGTGCCTGCTGCTTCAATAAATTCGCCCGTTTCTTCCGTGGTTGAGGGGGCATTGGGCCTTGTCTTGATTTGCGCGGCGATTTCAGATTTTGCCTTTTCTTTGGCCGCTTCGATTTTTTTCCGCTCCTCATCTTTTTCTGCCTTACGGGCCTCTTTGTCCTTTGCCAACTCCAGCTGGCGCTGCACATCGTCGCGCACTTGGGTGAGTTCCGCCAATTTCTCGCGCTTGGATGCCAAGCGGTCTTCAATCATTTTGATTTTGGCGATGCGTATTTGCGCCTCGAGCTGCCCCTCGCTTGTGTTTACCTTTTTGTGCTGGAAAGCGAGCTCTTCCTCGTCGCGCCGCACATTGTCCGCCATGCGCTTGATGGCCTCGTTGAGGCCGGCGATGCGGCGAGCATTGCGCTCGACCAATGAGACTTCGTTGACCGACGGTCCGAATTTGCGGTTTTTCGCTTTTTTGAATGCGGCATCCAAGCGATTCCACAGTTGGTTGCGGTGTTCGTTGGTCATCTGCACGTCGCGGTAGCGGCGCTGCAACTGTTTGAGTTCTTCCAACACACTATTGATTCTTTGGCCACCAGCCTCTATGCGGGCTTCGATGTCGGTCAATGTTTTGTTGAACTCGTCGAACACAGATTGAGATGCGGCCGCGAACTCGCTATTGACGCGCGAGCGGATTTTTTTCAACTCCTCAAAAAGTGCATTGATATTGTCGCGCAAATTGTCGGCATGCTCGCGGTAAAGATTGCGTTCCCGGCTTTGGGTTTGCACTTTGTCCCAGAATGACCTCAGCCCTTGAAAAATTTTGTTGTCGTAGGAGGTCAATGCCTCGATTTTTTCTTTGAACTCTGCCAGCTCTTGTTGGTAGGTTTCGTGGAGTTTGGAGGATAGTACGGCAAACTGCCACTCGGTCTGTGCTCGAGAGACAATGTCTGTCCGGTCTGTTTTGATGTCGTCGGGCAAAAGCGTTTCGGTGATGCTGAGCGGACGTTCGATGGCGGTGTGACCTTCTGGAAAGGCCACTTCTTTCCCACTGCGCCACTGGTTCATTATTTTGTTCACGAAGTCATCGGTGGCAATGGCTAATGGGAACGTGTAAAGCATTACTTTGCTGTTATCTGCTTTAAGTTCCAGAGCAATCAGGATTTTTTCGTCGTCGGCGTTGGTTCCCCAAACTACTACTTTGTTCTTCATTTCTTGCTGTTGGCTGTAACTGTTGGCTTTTGGCCTTGAGTTGGTTTGGCAATCGGCGGCAAAATTATGCCGCAGTCGCAGTTTTTTTCACTTTTAATTTCAAAATCCCCTGTGCGAGCAAGTATTCTGCGATTTGAACGGCATTGGTAGCAGCCCCTTTTCGCAAATTATCGGACACCACCCACAT
This sequence comes from Saprospiraceae bacterium, assembly GCA_026129545.1. Lineage (NCBI taxonomy): Bacteria > Pseudomonadati > Bacteroidota > Saprospiria > Saprospirales > Saprospiraceae > Saprospiraceae bacterium. The sequence continues at coordinate 979,539 of JAHCHX010000001.1, read as the reverse complement.
ATTCAGGGTATTGGGTTGGCTTTCGTCGCGGCGCAATCGTCCCACAAAGACATCATCTTTGTCGTGGGCAAAGAGCGGCATGGGGTATTGCAGTTCGGCAGGGTTGTCCGTCAGCACCACGCCCGGCGCGTGAGATAGGATGCGGCGCACTTCGTCCAAGTCGAAGTCGCGCTCAAATTCGACGTTGACCGACTCCGAGTGCCCGCCAATGACTGGCACACGCACTGTGGTGGCAGTGACCCGAATCGAATCGTCGCCCATGATTTTTTTGGTTTCGTTCACCATCTTCATCTCTTCCTTGGTGTAGCCATTTTCGGTAAACACATCAATGTGAGGCAACAAATTGAGGTCAATTTGGTAAGGATAGGCGCGTGTGCCGGGCTTGCCCTTGCGCTCGCTCATCAACTGGTCAACGGCCTTCACGCCTGTGCCGGTGACGCTTTGGTAGGTGCTGACCACCACGCGCTTGATTTTGTACTTATCGTGCAAAGGCTTGAGCGCCACCACCATTTGAATGGTGGAGCAGTTCGGGTTGGCGATGATTTTGTCTTTTTTCGTCAACACTTGGGCATTCACCTCCGGTACCACCAGTTTCTTTTCGGGGTCCATGCGCCACGCCGAGGAATTGTCAATGACGACCGTGCCTTGCTCCGCAAACTTCGGTGCCCATTCCTTCGAAACGCTGCCACCAGCTGAGAAAATGGCTACGTCGGGCTTTTTGGCCACCGCCGCTTCCAAGCCGATTATCTTGTATCTTTTGCCGCGAAATTTGACTGTCTTGCCTACCGAACGCTCGCTGGCGACCGGAAAAAGTTTGGTGACTGGGAAATTGCGCTCTTCGAGCACTTGCAACATTTTCGAGCCAACCAACCCGGTGGCACCGACAACTGCTACCTTCATGTTGTGAGTGAATTTGTTGAGTTGAGGATTTGTGTTATCGTCGCTTGATAGTCGGCGCGTTCCTTTTGCTGGGAAAAAAATGCGCGCCACCCGATTTTTTATGCCCGCAAAGGTAGAAAACCCAAAAGGCAAGGCTCAAAAATTATCTAATTTTGCCTCGTTCAAAAAAACCACGCCTATCCTTCTCAACAATACAGCGCAAATGCTTTATCGAATCCACAAAGAGGGCCGCACCATCCTATTGACCGTATTGGTGGCCTTGGTCGTGCTGAACCTGACGTTCTGGAAGTTTCTCCCGATGGCGTTCTGGATTTTTCTGGCGCTATCGGTCGTTTTTTATCTGATTGTGCTTCAATTTTTTAGAAACCCCGTGCGCGAGATAATGGTCGCTGACAACAGCATCGTCTATGCGCCAGCGGATGGACGAATATGCGTCATAGAGGAAGTCTACGAAGCCGAATACTTCAAGGAAAAGCGCCTGCAAGTTTCCATTTTCATGTCTCCGTTCAACGTACACGTCAATCGAAACCCGGTGAGCGGAGTGGTCAATTATTTTCGTTATCACCCGGGCAAATATCTGGTGGCTTGGCATCCCAAAAGCAGCACCGAAAACGAGCGCACCACCGTCGTGTATGACATGGGCAAAGGCAAGATACTGATGCGCCAAATTGCGGGAGCCTTGGCCAAGCGCATCAAATGGTATGTCCAAGAAGGCGACCAAGTGCGGCAAGGCCAAGACATGGGTTTTATCAAATTCGGCTCCCGCGTGGACTTGTTCTTGCCATTGAACGCCAAAATCGAAGTAGCCATGAACCAACAAGTAAAAGGCAATCTGACCGTGGTGGCCCGCCTGTGACATCCCCGCACTCAAACCCGATTTTTTCACATAAAACAAACATATACAACGCCATGAGAAAATCTATCCCTCTTTTTTCACTGCTCCTAATCCCCATGCTGGCCACCGCGCAGAAATGTGTCGAATTGTACGACTACTTCAAAGAAGGCATTACCCTTGAATACACCAACTACGACAAAAAAGGCAAAGCCGAAATGGTGACGACCCAAAAAGTGACCAGCCTGACGGAAAACGCCGATACGCTCATTGCCACCATCGGCGCCTCCGCCGTCAACGAGAAAGGCAAAGACCTGTACAGCAACGTTTTCCCCATCAAATGCCACGAGGGGGTGATTTACATGGATATGCGCTCGCTCGTGCCTCCCCAACAAAATGCAGGTCAGTCGCCCGATATGCAGATGGAAATCAAAAGCAACGATTTGATATTCCCCGCGGATATGAAGCCCGGCCAGTCGTTGCCTGATAGCGAGATGGAACTGACCGTTCGGATGGGCGGCCTGCAAATCATGAACAACAAATACTACATCAAGAACCGCAAGGTGGAAGCAGAGGAAAACGTGACCACCCCGGCCGGCACATACAAGTGCCTGAAAATCAGCTACGATTTTGAATTCAAAATGTTGGGCACTCGCACCTATCGCACCGAATACTGGTATTCTCAAGCAGTGGGCATGGTGAAATCAATCAACTACGACAAGAAAGGAAATGTGGAAAGCCGGACAGAACTGACCAAATTCAGCCAATAACCCATTCAGCGATTCTCGCTTTGTCGGGCTTTGAGGTGTCATCCTATAAGAATGGAGGGGTGACATCTCAAAAACTGGTCGAGATGTCACCTTTTTTGTTCCTCAAAAGATGACACCTCTTACAAACCGAGCATAGCCGTAACCCATTAACACCCGTTTAAGATTTGGGCAATGAAACCCTCGGCACATCGAATGGTCTAACGGCCGTTCCTTCTCAAAAAAAGGGAATTTTTTCAGACATGAAACTACGAATCTTGTTCAAATCGCTCCCCTCGCTCCTATTGGCTTTGTTTTCTTTCGTGGCGCTGCACGCTCAGACCGAAAAGCCATCACCCTCAAAAGATGCCAGAGCCAACATGGCTGAGCGCCGCCAAAGCAACGCGGACGAACTCGCCAAGGAATTGAATCTTTCCGACGAGCAAAAAGCCAAACTCAACAAAATTGATGAGGATTTTGCGGCCAAGGCCAAAGCCTCCCGCGAGGCAAACAAAGAAAACGCGCAGCAAATGCGGGAAGAACGCATCAAGGCGTACAAATCAGTGATGACACCTGAGCAAGCCGCCAAGTATGACGAATACCGCGAAAAGAAAAAGGCAGAACACAAGCAAAAAAGCCAGCAAAGGCAAGAAAAACGAGCCAACAAGCCCAGAGGCAAGGCTGCGCCACAAAGACAATAAAGAGGCGGTTAAACACCACGAATGAGACCAATGCCCCGTCTGCTCTGCACAGGCGGGGCTGTTTTTATACCCTGACTTGACTTGCCAAGATTTTTCAGAAGACTGTGTTATTCCGTTTCCCCCCAACGGAAACTCTCCAATCCGAATCCTGCCAAATCCAACACCCTGTCCACTACTGTGGCCGCGATGGCCTCCAAATCAGTTGGTTTGGAATAAAAAGACGGACTGGCTGGGCAGATGATACCGCCAGCTTCCGTCACGGACTTCATGTTGTTGATGTGAATCAGGCTAAGCGGCGTGTCGCGGGTGACGAGGATGAGGCGGCGACGCTCTTTCAGCACCACATCAGCGGCACGAGTCACAAGGTCATTGCTAATGCCTGTGGCGATGCGGGCCAACATCCCCATCGAACACGGGCAGACAATCATGGTGTCATATCGGGCAGAGCCTGAGGCAAATGGTGCGTAGAAGTCGTTTTTTTCGTAAAATTGAAAGGGGTATCGAGTAAAATCAGAGGAGCCGATTTCCAGTTCCCAATTGATTTTCGCATTGTCGGAAAGCACCACCCCCACGGCACTCCACTGGCCTTGCAGCCCAGCCAATTTGTCGAGCAACACCTTCGCATAAATAGAGCCGGAAGACCCGGCAACGGCAACGATTATTTTTTTCATGGCATCAAAAACTGCATTGGCAAGATAAAGTTTGGCCACACGCCCCTAATTGACTGACAAGTTTTTTGAAAGCCTGCCTGCCCGTTGGAAACATGAGCCAAAGTTTGGCAACACGAAGCATACCTTTGCTCCTGAACAACTTCCTCCGCTCATGGAAATTTCAACCTTCAAGGCAAATACAATCGCGTTCATACTCTTTGCATACGCGTTTTTCGGAGCATATTGTTGCGAAAAAAACAAGTCGCAACCCTCAATATCTGCGCACGACGATGCCACTCCCCCTCCCGACGCGCTTTTTCAAAAAGTCCCTTCCGCTCAAAGCAACATCCGCTTCATGACCGAGGCGAAAGAGGATTTTGCCAACAACATCATTCTCAACCCCAACTTTTACAACGGTGGCGGGGTCGGCGTGATTGACGTGAACAACGACGGCCTGCCTGACCTGTTCTTCACCAGCACCACCGGACGCTGCGGGCTTTACCTAAACGAAGGCCACTTCAAATTCCGCGACATCACCGACGCGGCGGGAGTCGCAGCGGCAGAAGGGTTCAAAACCGGAGTCGCTATCGCCGACGTGAACGGCGACGGCTGGGAAGACATATATGTGTGCCGGGGCGGTCTCCAGCCCAACGAGCAACGTCGCAACCTCCTGTTTATCAACAATCAGAACAACACATTTACCGAAAGCGCCAAAGCATATAAAGTAGATGACCCTTCAGCCAGCAACTGCGCCAACTTCTTCGATTATGACCTCGACGGCGACCTTGACTTGTATGTAGTGAACTATCCCACAGACTTCCAATTGGCCCATCGCATGGATTTGGTACAACAACCGGACGGCAAAATAGTGCGCAACAAAAAACCGCACACCGAATTCGATTCCGACCGCCTGTTTCGCAACAACGGCAACGGGACATTTACGGACGTGACCCAATCGGCAGGTGTCGAGAATATCGCTTTCGGACTTAGCAGCCTTGCATTGGACTGGAACCACGACGGCTGGCCCGACCTGCTCGTCGCCAATGACTACATCGAGCCGGACTTCCTTTACATCAACAACCGAAATGGCACCTTCACCGACCATGCCGAAAAAATCTTCAGGCACCAATCGAACCACACGATGGGCACCGACGCACCTGACATCAATCTGGATGGATTCCCCGACCTGATTGCGCTGGATATGTTGGCAGAAGATTATCAGCGACAAAAAACACTGAGCACCATCATGAAAACCGACCGCTACAAGACGCTTCTGAGTTACGACTACGGCCACCAAATGATGCGCAACGTGTTGCAAATCAACAACGGCGACGGAGGCGGAGGCAAACTGCCGACTTTTAGCGAGGCAGGGTGCATGGCAGGTGTTTTTCAGACCGATTGGAGCTGGAGCGTGCTCGGACAGGACTTCGACCAAGACGGTTGGCCAGACCTGTTCATCACCAATGGGTATCGCCGCGACGTGACGGACCTCGACTATGTGCAGTTCACCGACGACTCCATTCAGCGCAAACACGGTGGCATCGGGCCAAGTGTGTTCAAGACTATTTATGAATATCTCAACTTGATTCCCTCGGTGCCGCTGCGCAACTATGCCTACCGAAACAAGGGAGACCTCACATTTGAAAACACAACCATCGCTTGGGGATTCACCGACAAAACATTTTCCAATGGGGCCGCCTATGCCGACCTTGATGGTGACGGCGACCTCGACTTGATTGTCAACAACATTGAAAGCGAAGCCCTCCTCTATCGAAATACCGCTGCCGACAACAAAAAAGGCGCTTGGCTGCAACTCTCCTTCAAAGGCACCCCCGGCAACCCTTCGGCTTTCAACACCATCGCCCGCATCACCGCGGGCGACAAAATGTGGCAGCAGGAGCTCACGCCCGCGCGAGGCTTCTTTTCTTCCAACCAGCCCCTGATGCATTTTGGCTTGGGCAACCTCACCACTATTGACAAAATAGAGGTGCTATTCCCGCCCGGCAACAAACTCATCACCCTGCAAAACCAACCTGCCAACCAACGACTGACCCTCCATGTCACCGACGCAAAACCCGGCAAACTGCCCCCCATAGAGCGCCCGCAAAATCAATTTTTCTCCGAAATAAGCGGCAACAAGGGACTTGACTTTGTCCACAAAGAGGACCCTTATGAAGATTTTGACCACGAACGCCTATTGCCTTGGCGCTTGTCGTTGCCCGGCCCAGAAATGGCTGTCGGCGATGTGAATGGGGACGGCTTGGACGACTTCTATATCGGTGGCGCCACCGGGTTTGCCGGTGCCTTGTATTTGCAAAACGCGAATGGACAATTTTCCAAAACCTCCCAAGCAACCTGGGAGGCCGACAAAGCACATGAGGACACAGGCATGGTCTTGTTTGACGCGGACGGCGATGGCGACCTCGATTTGTTCGTGGCCAGCGGGGGGAATAGCGCCCAAGGGGGTAGCCCCGCTTACCAACCTCGACTCTATCTCAACGACGGAAAAGGCCATTTTTCACGCGCCGCCCCACCAGCCATTCCCGCCATAACGGACAGCGGCGGCACCGTCGTTGCTTTCGACTACGATGCCGACGGCGACCTCGACATTTTTCTCGGCGGCTGGTGCACACCCGGCTCTTGGCCACTCACGCCGACAAGTTATGTTTTGAGAAATGACAAAGGCATATTTACCAACGTGACCGCACAAGTCGCGCCAGCCTTTGCCTACTGTGGCATGGTGCGCGACCTGCTTTTTGCCGACCTCGACGGCGACAACCGCCCCGAAATGGTCGTCGCAGGAGAATGGCTGCCCATTACGATTTTTAAATACAACGGCGGAAGGTTCGAGGACGCGACCGCCACATTCGGCCTCGACCAAACGCAAGGAATATGGAGAAGCCTCGTGGCCGCCGACTTCGATGGCGACGGCGACCTCGATTTGGTGGCTGGCAACTTGGGGCTGAACACACGACTCACAGCCTCACCCGAAACGCCACTTTTTGTGTACGCAAAAGATTTTGACAGCAATGGCAGCCTCGACCCGCTCATGGGCTACACACAAGGCGGCAAGGAATATCCCCTCGCGCTGCGAGAAGTGCTGCTCAAGCAACTCCCCCCCTTGAAGAAAAAATTCGTGCGCAACGCGCCTTACGCATATTCGGCCATGGAAGACCTCTATCCGCGCTCCGAACTCAACGCCGCCAAACGTTTCCATGCCAACACGCTCACCACCTGTTATTTTGAAAACAAGGGGGGAAAATTCATCTTGAAACCCCTGCCGAATGAAGCCCAAATAGCCCCTACCCAATCCCTCCTTGCTGCCGACTTAAATGGCGACGGCAGGCCCGACCTCATATTGGTGGGCAACGACTATGGGCAACAGGTTGAAACGGGCCCCATCACGGCAGGCAATGGTCTTGTGATGCTCAACATAGGCAAAGGCAACTTCAAGCCCATGCCTGCCTCTCAATCAGGTTTTTGGGCAAACAAAGACGCCCGCAGCCTGAAACTGCTCAAATCGGCTCATGGAAAAACAATTTTCTTGATAGGCAACAATAGCGGCGCGATGCAGGCTTTTGAACTAAAAACCGGAGGCGCGATGGTGCAATAAACAGCCTGCACGGTGGCACACAAGCCCATGATGTCGGATTTCTTCAATTTTTGCCCTTTCAGCCCCCGTTCCTTTGCAGCGTTTTTCATTCATTTCTCAACTAAAAAACACAATAACGCTATGACTACAGTCAATCTGAATGCATTGGAGCTCTCCGAGTTCACTGGAAAATCCGACAACCAACAACACTGCCGCTCCACCTTTCCGATGTTGGGCGCTCATGGCACCCAGCATACCGCGACGGTCTACTTCGAGCTGGAACCCGGCAAAAAACTCGGCAGACACACCGACAGCGCCGAAGAGTTGCTGCTCATCTTGGAAGGCACGGTGGAAGCCTCAGTCGGTGAAGAGAAAGGCATACTCACCCAAGGAGAAATGGCCTTGGTGCCAGTGATGGTGCCACACGATTTGCGCAACATTGGTGCCACCAAGGCAAAAGTCCTCGGCTTTTTTGGCGGCGCCAACCACATCGTCGCTACCTTCGACCAAGATTGGTTGCCTATTGGGACAAACACGGTGAGCACGGCGCAAGTATTTGCCCAGTAATATCAAAAACCCATGTCTGGATTAGCCTCTGGTGTTGTTCGCCAGAGGCTGTTTTTTTTTGAAAAAGCTCAGGTAGTGCAACCCCAAAGGCCCGCCGCAAGTCTGGATGGTTTGTGAAATTGGAAAAAAACTGAAAATGAATATCCAGACGCACGAGTTCGTCCCTTGCAAACCACTCCAGCCTTTCGTGGAGTTTTTTTGGAGAGGCGAATTCAACATAAATGGCGACGGGATGCTCCGACAAAAAGTGTTGCCCAATGGCTATGTGGAACTGGTGGTGCATCTGTCCGACCTGCATTGCCACCTGTTCAAAAATAGCCTTTGGAATCCGTCGCCCGCTTACACACTCATCGGGCTGCATTCACATCCATATCAAGTGCAATTCAGCGATTATGTGCGGGTATTCGGTATCCGATTCAAGCCGGAAAGTTTCAGCGACATCTTTGGGGTTCCCGCTGCCGAGTTCGGCGACACTTTCGACGACGTGAGCAGCGTCCTCGGCCAATCATTCCATATCTACTGCGAGCAGCTGAGGCACACAGAAAGTTTGTCTGAAATGCTCGCATTAACCGAGCAATATCTTTTGTGGCAATTGGAGCGACAACACTTCCACGAAGAATCTTACATCAACAAAGCCGCAGAAATCATTCGACAATCAAAAGGGTTCATCCGCATAGAAGAACTGGCAAAGCAGGTTTATGTCAGTTCGCGGCAGCTGGAGCGTTCGTTTAAGCAGAAAGTAGGGGTCAGCCCAAAATTCTATATGCGCATAGCCCGCCTCAACGAAGCACACCGTTTGCTCGAAAACAACCCTTCACTCAAACTTACCCACCTGTCTTACGAATGCGGCTACGCAGATCAAGCCCATTTCATTCGTGACTTCAACACACTTACGGGCATTCGACCCAAGCATTTTGTGAAAAACCGAGAGGCCTTTATCGTGAACCCACACTTGGCAAAGAGTGGATAAAAGCATGAGGCTTCGCAGTCCCATAAAAACAAAAAAACACGGTCCCGATTGCTCGGAGCCGTGTTGAGAAATGCGTTTCGAGTGGTTTGTTTTACTCTGACTTTATGACTTTCAGCGTCTGCGATTTCCCATCCGCTTCAATGCGCAACAGATAGAAACCCGCCGACAGCCCCGCAGTGGACAACGCAAAGCGTTCCTGACCAGCATCAAATTGCTGCTCCCGCACCATTTGACCTTCAAGACTATAGAGCCGCAGGCACACTTTTCCCTCGATAGCCCGCCCCATCGTCACCTGCAACGATTCGGAGAAGGGGTTGGGCGAGGCGGTAGCCGATTGTCGAACAACAGACGCATCATCCCCCCTATCGGCAGCGCCTGATGATGGTGGGCCAGACAGCCCGTTGGGAAGTGATGTCAACCTCACAATCTCATAGCCTGAGGCTATGTGTGTCAAGGTCAATCTGCCAATCGTACCAGTACCAAAAGGGTTGTGTTCGCTCAATTCAAAGGTTGCAATAGGGCTATTATTGCCATTTACAAAAACCTGAAAAGAGACACCCTCCACACCTTGTGCCGTAGGAACTTGGCCGTCAATCCTAAAATAAAACACCCCTGTCGGCGAATCTACAATACCCCTTAATTTTTCTTTCGGACTGAACACTTTTCTCACGTTGAAGAATCTGCCCGCGCCACTACTTATGTAGCGGACTTTAAAGATGCTTCTGCTGCCATCAATGGGAAACTCACAATACTGCCCAACATTTACAAGATTACATGTGGGGTTGTTGCTCGACTCTTGAATGCCAGCGACTATTAGGTCGGCAATAATGGTTTCCCAAAGCCCCGAAAAAGATTGATATTTCCCATCGGTACCATCAGGGCAAATAGGGTTGATAGTAGAAAAATACACGGTGCCTGATTCGAGTCCTATCAACGTCAGGTCTGGAATCTGAGCCGCTGTCATCACGGTATCGCTAATTAAGATATTCCCAACTGCTTTATAGGTTCTTACGCGATGCGACACTGAGGCCTGAGGAGTCCAAGTTAATCTCGCCCAATTGGCCCCGATTGCCACCACTTGGAAATTGGTAGGAGCGGGCAAATCACAAGTGTCGTTAAGATTAAAAGCGGCCTCCCCAAAGTTCCTTAAAGGTGAAGAGCCATTACCAAAAACGAAAAAGGGCGAGAAAGCCAAAAGCAGCAATAGGATGTTTTTTTTGCACATAAAGAAGGATTTAAAAGTGACGTGAGAAACTACCGTGAAGTTATAGGTGGGGGATTCAAAAAAAATTGGACACTTTTGCCCGCTCATTCCGACGTGTCATTTATGACCAATAGCTACCTACTGGAAGTCATCAAAGCATTAAATCCCATCGAACGGCAAGAAGTAGTCCTCTTTTTGGCATCGCCTTATTTCAACAAAGGAGGGAATGTCCCCGAATTGGCGCGTCTATATCAGGTCATTTTGGATGCCGCGCCTGATTTTTCAGAGGAATTATTGACCAAGGAAAAAGTATATCATCAGGTTTTTTCCGACCCAAACATAATTCCCGGCAAGTTGGAAAAATTGATGGCCGCCCTAAATAAACTCCTGCGGGTGTACGCGCTGAACAGCCGGTATTTTTCAGAAAGCAACGAAATACGGCAACAGGTTGACTGGGCTGCTTGGTTGCGAGAGCGCGGGTTGACCGAACGCTCCACACAGGTGTTGGCAAAACTAAAAAACCAAACCAATACTGAAAACCTTGATTCACTGGAACGATATCATTCCAACTTCCTGATTGCGGAAGAGGAACACCAAAGAGAAAGCTTTCTCAATCAATTAAAAGGCGATTTAAATATCCCAAACCTAATTTATAGTTTGGAACTCTATTACCATAACTACCGAACCGAACTGATTAATCGCTATCTACTTCAACAAAAAGCGCCTCAACTGCCAGATTTGCAATGGGAAAACATATCCGTGAAATTCTGGGAAGAAGAAAGTGTACTACTTCAAATTTCGAAGAGCATCAATAGCATATTGCGTCAGAATCTACCTTCGAGCGAGGAGTTCTTCGAATTTATGCAGTTGTTGCACGGCAAAGCAGACAACCTTTCTTTTGAAACAATAGCCCAATTCTATGCTTATTTGCGCAGTATTTGTACATTACTTATCAACGGTGGGCATTTAGAGTTTATACCCATTCTTCACAATATCCATATAGACAACTTACAACGAGGTTATTTTTTTACCAATGGAGAATTGACTCCTCTTGTATATCTCAACATAGTACAAATTGCCACCCGAGCAAAAGAATATGCATGGGCAAAAGAATTTACAGAGAAGTATAAGCATTCAATTATCGGAGGTGACGAGGAGCAGTTTTTCTATCACCTTAACATGGCTCAATGTCTTTTCGCGGAAGGAAACTTCGAAGAGTCTTTATCTCTTTTGCCCGATGCACCCTCTGCCTCTCACTATCACCATATAGTGCGGCGACTAGAACTGAAAAACTATTATGAACTAAAATCGGATTTGCTGCCATACAAGATTGATGCCTTCCGAAAATTCATCGAGCGAACAGGCTCGAAAACCATTGCGCCCGACCAAAAAACAATGCACATCAATTTTGTCAACTTCCTGCACCAGCTCAGTCAGTCGCCCATAAAAGACAAAACTCGTTCGGCACGGTTGGTGGAACGAATCGAGCGCAAACATCTCGTGGCAGAGCGGGCTTGGCTGTTGGAAAAGGCAAGGGAAGTAGGGTAATTTAAGCATCCCGCGAGGCCTTCTTTCAGAATAACTGCTCGTTTCTGTCTAATTTTTAAGGCTGCCGCTGTCCCTTTTTGACCCCCAATAGCGGTTTTCCAAGTTTCACTCTGGCGAAGTTTCACGGTTGCCCCCCCCGCTTTTTTCTGGTACAAAGCGATCAAACTGTCCTTTTATGCCGCAAAGGAAAGGACACACCTTTGCTTTCAGAGCTTTGATTCGTTGGCGAATGAAATCTCTTCTGTCAATCTTTCTTATTTCACTTTTAAACTTGTTTCATCATGAAAAAACTGATTTTCATCAATTGTGTCCTCGCCTTAGCGGTTGTTTTTACTTTTTGCAGCAAGCCGGACAGGCAAGATGAACTGATTCCGGTCGACACCGTCACGAGTATCGAGGAACGCAACAGCACCACATCCACCTGCCTCCTGACCAGCAATCCCATGACCAACACGCCTCTCGTCATTTGCGGCACCAACACCAACCAGCAGGCTTGTGTGCCCTGTGGCGGGTTGCAAGCATTCATGGGCGTGGAAGTGGCAATGGGCGGCAACATCAACCTCTCGCTGAACACGCCCATCTCGATTTCCATCTCTGCCCCCAACGGTGCTCAATTTGTGCTGGACGCAGGTAACAACCAAGTTCCCATTGCGCTTCAGCAAGGAGGTTGTCGTTTAATCCACATTGATGCCGATTGCTTTATTACGGCGAATTAACCCCTTTTTTTGGATAAGATAGGTGATAAGAACGGGTGCCCGCGTGTTTGCGGGCACCCGTTTTTCTTTTAGGTATGCCTGATTTTGCAACCAATACCGCTACGGCGCTTACTGGCTAGCGAATGGTGTTTTTGTATATCACCCCGTTTTTCATAATCAAGACAAAGTTCTTTTCGGGGTCAGCGACCAAGTTGAGGTTCTGGAGAGGGTTGCCGTCCACCAAAATCATGTCCGCATAGGCACCTTCTTCCAGCACGCCCAACTTTTTGGGATACGGGTTTCGAGGGCCAGACAGGGTCAACAATTCGGCATTGTCGGCCGTCGCCATTTTCAGCACCTCGAAGGGTGTGTACCACTGGGACATGGTTGCCAAGATAGCCCCCTGCTTGGGTGTCATGGCGGGATTGAACAGCATATCGGTACCCCAAGCGGTTTTGATTTTGTATTTCTTGGCAAGTTTGTAGGCATTGTCTGTGCCAGTGCTCACCAATAGTTTTTTGGCCTGTCCCTCCGGCGTGGGTTGCTTATTGGCAAACTCATTGTCGAGGAAGGGCTGCATACTGAGCCACACGCCCTTTTCGGCGAGCATTTTTGCGGTCTCCTCGTCCATCAATTGCCCATGTTCTATGCACTTCACGCCACTGCGAATAGCCATCTGCATGGAGCGAGGTGTGTAGGCGTGCACGGTGACATAAGTGCCCCAATTTTCAGCGGCTTCGACGGCGGCGCGAAATTCGGTTTCGGTATATTGGCTCACATCTATCGGGTCGTAACTGGAAGATACGCCGCCGCCAGCAGCCAGCTTCAGCTGCGAGGCACCAAGCATCAGCTGTTCGCGTGCGCGCTGAAGCACCGCCGACGGGCCGTCCGCTATGATGCCGACGTTGTATATCTCGGCGCGGCTCAACTGAGCGGAATTGGCTGCCGGCACATCCCAAGGCATGCGAAAATCGCCGTGACCGCCCGTCTGAGAAATCATGGCGCCCGAAGGATAGATGCGCGGGCCGGTGACGATTTCTCTATCAATGGCAGTTTTCAAAGCAAAGCTGGGGCCACCCACATCGCGGACAGTGGTAAAACCGCGAAGCAGGGTTTGATTGGCTTCCCTGCCCGCCACCAAATAGATGTAGCCAATATCGGCGGTCATCAGTTCCATTTTGGGCATAGCCGCCATCATGGCGTGCCAGTGGGCATCAATCAGTCCCGGCATCAGAAATTTGCCTTTCCCATCTATGATGGTCACATTGGCGCTTCTGTTGGTCGGGATGGGCGCGGTGGATATTTTGGCGATGGTGTCGCCTTGTATCAACACATTCCCGAGAGTGAGTTTTTCGTCCGTACCGTTGAAAATCTGAACATTGTTGATAAGGGTTGTTTTTTGGGAGGTGGCGCAAAACGCACATAGTGCAAGCAGAAAGGAGAGAATTGGTTTCATTGTTTGTAAGTTTTGTTTTGAAAGATGAACCGTGCGGCTTTCGGCCGGGGTGTATTTTAAAGAACATCAACCAATTATTGGCAAAAGAGTTCTCAGTAATTAAAAACCTTCCCTCCCGCCAGCACCTCTTGTTTTTTCTCATCAAACGTCACCCGCAGCCCTGTGCGGTAAGCTGCCAAAGCCATGATATTGGCTATAGAATGCTGGTAGCCCGCCTCTATGGGTGCATTGGGCTGCTGGCGGCTGCGCACACAATCGAGCCAGTTGCGGACGTGGGCGGAGGTGAGCGGGTCGCCGCCTGTGCTGGCCGAAGTTTCCACCTTGAATCCTTCGAGTTTTTGCGGCTCCAGCAGATTGGGTTTCATACCCATCGCCTTGGCGTGGTATTCCACGAGGCCGCCCGTCGAGGTGATTTCATTCGTGTCGAGATTTATCATGCCCCCATTGGAATAGTAGAGTTCTTTCACGTCGCCGGCGGAGTTCGAGAATCGGCTAGTGAACACCACTTGAAAACCCGAAGTCGGGTCGTCGAGCGGGCCGTAGTCGAACACAATGGTGAGCGTGTCGGGATTGCTGCGACCGTCTTTCCACTGGTAAATGCCGCCGTTGGCCACCGCGGAGCGCGGGTGCGGAAGCCCGCTGAACCAATGGACCGTGTCAATCTGGTGGCTCATCCATTGCCCCGGAATGCCCGACGAGTACGGCCAAAACAGCCTGTATTCCAAATACTTGCGCGGGTCGAAGGCCTCGGTAGGGCGGTTGAGCAGGTAGCGTTTCCAGTCCAAATCCTCCTCCTTGCACTGCGCCACGAGCGCGGGGCGGCGCCAGCGACCGGGCTGATTGACGTTCCACATCAGTTCGACCATGACGATGGGGCCGAATTTTCCTTGCTGGATGAACTCGGCAGCGGCGTGATAATTCGGTCCGCTGCGGCGCTGCGAGCCGATTTGCACGATTTTGCCTGACTCCCTGACCGCTTTCAAAACAGCCCGGTTGTCGGCCATTGTTTCTGCCAAAGGTTTTTCAGTGTAGCAGTCCTGCCCTGCTTTCAACGCCTCAATAGTGTGCAGCGCGTGTTGGAAATCAGCCGTCGAGATGATGACCGCGTCGGTGGCGCGGGCGGCGTACATCTCTTCGTTGTTGCGGAACGCGACCGTGCCGGGATTTGCTTTTTCTTTCAAAAAAGCCAAACCCTCCTCGCGGCGCAGTTTCCAGATGTCGGACATAGCGACGATTTCGAAGTTCAGTTCCCCCTTGTGGCGGTTGAAAGCCGGGAGCAAATCGTTTTTGAAGCGGTCGGAAAAACCAACCACGCCCACGCGCACCCGGTCGTTGGAGCCGATGATGCGGGCGTAACTTTTGGCTGAAAAACTCATGGCGATGCCCGCTGTTGCGGTGGTTTTGATAAATGTGCGTCGTTTCATTTTATTTGTGTTTAAAACACAGAGGTACAGAGACACGGAGATTTTAAAACTCTGCGCCTCCGTGTCTCTGTGTTCAATTTTTCAATTCCCTAATCTTAATACTCCGAAACCGAACCGCGTCTCCATGGTCCTGCAGCAAAATGGGGCCTTTCGGCGCGGAGGCAAACTGCTTGCCCCACACGACGAATTTGCTGCGCTCCACAAGGGAATTGAATAACGGAGAAAGCCGTTGGTATTCGAGCATCTTGAAGCCATTCAAATAATGCTCCACACGGTTGTCAGGATATACAATGATGCGGCCTTGATTCCACTCGCCGGGTTTTCGCACGGCGCGGCTGCGGTGGCCTGTTTTATCAGCGGGAATGAGGTCGTAGAGCGAGGCGAGGGTGCGATTGCCTGCCGCGCCGAGTTTGGCATCGGGGTGACGGTCGTCGTCAAGGATTTGAAATTCGAGGCCGATGGCTGAGCCTTTTTGAGCGTGTTCTGCCGGGACAGTCATCGTTTGGCCGGGCTGAAACTCGTGGGTGTATTGCAGCAGTTCGCGCACGAAGTATTTGATGCCCGAATTCGCGCCTTCCGAGTAATTAAAATCAAACACCAACTCGAAGGCCCCGAATTGTTCCAACGTGAGAATATCGCCGCCGTTGGCCGATTCCACGCCCGCGCTTTTGACCACCCGCAGTTCGCCGTCTTTGATTTCCCAACCTACCGAAGGGAAAGAGTTTTTGTAAGCCCCGCGCCAGCCATTGGTTGTTTTTCCGTCCCACAAGAGTTTGAATCCCAATGACTTTTCTGCTTCCGAAAGGTCGTTCGGGAGCAAATTGACCACGCGGATATTGCCCGGCGGCGAAGGTTTCAGGCTGGTAGTTTGGATGCGGATGTTGCGCCAGCGCACTTGTTTTCCCTCCTCTTCCTTGCTGCCGATGCTGTGGACTTGCAGACTGAAAAAGCCTTCTGTGGTCATGTCGTCTATGACGTGCGCCACCTCCACGCCGTTGATGAAGGTGCGCAACGAATGGCCGATGGCCTCTATGCGGTAGAGGTTCCAGGCGTTGTTGCGGCGAAATGCCGTTTGGCCGGTGGGGTTGAGTTCCGGCACATAGAGCCAGCCGCGCCGGGCTTCGTCGTAGATGCCGCCGGAAAACGCGCGGTCGGTCGCGTCAATTTCCATTTGGTAGCCATGTACGCGACCATTTTCAACGTCGGGCGTTGACAAGCTGCGAAACTGGATGCCGGAGTTAAGGCCTTCATCCACGTTGACTTCGCATTCAAAAATGAAATTGCCGTAGGTTTTTTCGGTGCTCAAAAATGAATTTGGTGTGCCAGCCACCGCCGTGCCGACGATAGCGCCGTCTTTCACTTCGTAGCGAGCCTTGCCGCCGAGTAGTTTCCAGCCGGATAGCGTTTTGCCGTCGAAGAGAGATTGCCAAGCGGGGTTCTGCGCAACCAGTCCTGTGAGTGAACAGATGAGCGCGAGGAGAAGGGCCAGTCTTTTCATGGAAGAAAGCTTGTGTGTCTGGCAAATATCGGAAATCCTGTCAGTGTCTCACAAAATAGTGGCCATATATGCCACACACAGCAATGACACATAAACCAAATACCAACGGATATCGAGCCATTGCTCGATATGTAGCCCATATTTTTTCCTTAATAGCCACATCAAACCCAGCTTTTCCACCCAGAAGGCCAGCACCGCTGACCATGCCACACCGACCAACCCCCAATGCTGAATGAAAAACAAACCAAGCGCAATTTTTACGAGCAACTCCACAAACCCAACTCCCAAAACGAGATGAGGGTCTCCTTTTGCCAACACAATGGCATTGGGCAACAACACGCGGCTGGCCGTGATGAGCAAATAGATGTTGAACAGTGGGGCGCTCGCCGCAAAATCGGGATTGAACACCCACGGAAACAAGGGTTGAGATAGAAACAAAAGCGCCAGCGTAAGCGGAAAGACTAAGTGCATCAATTGTCGCGCTTGGCTTTTGAGCAAAGCAAGCCCGCTCGAAAAATCGTCGGCCAAGAGAGGTATGGCCGACGTAGCCAGCGCGGAGGCAAGTGCCGTAGCCAATGGAAATTCGCGCGAGCCGTAGCGAAATATAGCAAATGTGGTCTCATCCTTGAAGTGCCAGCCCACCAGCCAAGCATCGAAAAGGATGATGAAGTTGCCCACCAGCACATTGAGTGTCAGCGGAGCGGAGAATCCCAAATAGTGCCGCACAAGGTCGCTACGCCACTGCATACTGCCCGACACGAGCACCAGCCGCAGGGTCCAAAGCAATTTCAAAACACTTAACAAGATAAGCGCCATAAAGCCTCCGCGCAAGCCATAGCCTAACCACACAGGTAGATAGAGCGCCACTACATGCAGGCCGAAGGTGGCCATTCCCCAGACAACAATATGACGGGGCTTTTCTTTCAACAGATAAATATACTCGACTGGCAAAGTGGGCAAGTGCAAGAGCAGGTAGAGCGAAAACAATCGAAAATATGGCACCTCAGCCTGTCCGGTGAGTAGCGGGGTCAACATTTTTTCCCCGAAAAAAAGAAGGAGAAACACGGCGAAAGCAATGCCGCAAAACACCAAAAAGTTGTTGAAAACAAATGCTTTGCGGTCGGTATCGCCCAAAGAGGCGTACACAGGCGACATCCCCATCAACAGGCCATTGACCCAAAAAAAAGTCATGCTTGTGCCGATGTACAGCAACATCTCATAAGTGCCGATTTCGGCGGTGGAGAGGCCACTCTTGGCCAGCAGGATGCTCGTCAGGATGACCGAGGCGAGGCGCATCAACTGAAACAGTTGGAGTGCCCGCGTGGTGCCGATATTGCCGGAAAAGAGGTGCCTCATTGCCGCGCAAACATATCGGGAATCATCGAGAGTTGTTTGTCAGGACAAAAACTACCCTGCCGGGATGCCGCCCACCAGCAGCACTTGGGTAGGAGTTGGGTTGCCATTCGGATTGTCCTCCAAAGAAATGGCAAGTGCTACGGCGTTGGGTTGGCACGCAATCAGTTGCCACCCGCCGGAAGCCTGTAAATCCACCATGCCCATGCTGACGGGCTTGCCATCCACGATGGACCAAAACTGCATATACTTACCCTGTTCGGGAGCGGGCAGGCTATTTAGGTCAATGGCGACCTCGCATCGGGAGGCATTGAGAAAAGCGAGGCCGGCGAGCGATGGGTTTTCGGTGTTGCCCAGCGGCACGTTGCGCGTGCCGCGGTCGCGGAGCAGGTTGTTGACCTGTTGAAGTTTTTCCATTTGCAACCCGCGTTCGGCGCAGTCATCTATTTGTCGCTGCAGCTCGGCTAGGCGGCCTTCGAGCGCCGTTTTTTCAGAAGTCAGATTTTTTTGTTGGAAAAACAAAAAACCAGCGAGCAAGACAAGCCCCAAAGCCAGCGCCTGAAAGATGCGAAGCGAAACGCGACTGGGCGCTGGCGACCTTTCGACGGTGGGAGGCGCTTCGGCCTCGATGCGTTCGAGGATGCGGCCTTTCATCCATGCAGGAGGCGGCACGGCATTGGCTGCCGCGTAGCCTTCGAGCGCCATTTCGATGATGGCCATTTCGGCACGCACCTCGGCATGCTCGGCCACCATACGCTCCACCAGCGCACGCTCTTCGGGTGTGCATTGCCCAAGCAAATACGCTTCAAGCAAACCCGATTGGATGAAAGATTTGATGTCCATTGTCATATATATCCTAACAAATACCCCCTCGATGAGGCAGTATCGTCGGTTGCAATCATTTATTCAAAATAACAGCCGCCAGCAAAGCGACTGCCGCGACGTTTTCGCCAAAAAGTTTTCTAAGTTCCTGAATGGCATAGCGCAAGCGGGTTTTCACCGTGCCAAGCGGTATGCCTGTCTCTTCTGCCACCTCCTCCTGAGTGTAACCCTTGAAATACACCAAGTCAATCAGCGACTTGTATTTTTCGTCGAGGCGACTCACCACCTCTCGCACCCCGACGTGCTCGGGGTTGATGGTTTCGCCACCGGGTTTATGTACGAGGTGGTCGAGCGAGTCGGTTTTCTTGTAGTGTTGGAAATGCGCCGTGCGAGTGGCATCTATGGCTGTGTTGCGAGCGATGTTGAGCAACCAAGTGAACAGACGACCTTTGGCGGGGTCGTAACTCGCGCCGTTGCGCCATGCTTTCACAAACGTATCCTGCAACACCTGCTCCGCCAGTTCCCTCGACTGCACGATACGCAGCACCACGCCAAACAAAGCGCCCCCATAAGCGTCGTAGAGCTCGCCAACGGCCGTGCGGTCTTGTTCTTTTAAGCGGTGTATGAGACGGTCTTGCATTCAACTTTTCGACAGTTCGCTCCGGGCGACCTGTTTTGAGGAGCAAATGTGGTGGTTTTTGCGATGCCGGCAAACGGTTTTGAGTTATTTGACTTTTAATTCTACGAGCGCAAGTCCCCTCTTAGTTTTTTTTGAAAAATATCACTCTAATGCGCGTTAAAATCGTCTGCGAAATTTGGGTGTTTGCGAGAAGCATTTACTTTTGTCGCGCCCAATAAATTTGTTCACCGTTCCTTTAATCTGCTCTCCAATGACAAACAATCCCCGACCGATTTTCTCATTCCTCCACATGGCGGATGTAGCGAAATCGTTTTCTGCGCTATCACTCCCTTCCCCCTTATCGCTCTCCCCTTTTGCCGCTCGAGAAGCCCTATTCAAGTTGTTGAAAGGAACACACGACATTTTTGTCGCGTGATTTTTATTCCACTGTCATCCTTTTTTTACTGATGAAAAAACTGCCTGCCGAGTATCAATTGCTGCTCATGCGAAGGGCGCAAAAACAAGAAGGCGACTTAGAGTCCTTTGCCAAGGCACCCACCATGCCGGAGGAGGTGGAAATTCAGTTTGAGTTTAAGGACAGTCTCGAACCGTTGATAACGATGGGCCTGAGGGTGGTCGCGCAAGACGGCTTTTTCGCCGATGGGGTGATTGCGCTGAGCCAATTGGAAGCATTGGCGGCACATCCGAACATAGTGCGCATCTCGCCCTCGCCACATTGGAGAAAGGCGCTTGACAAAAGCATCCCCGACATCAAAGCCAATCAACTCTGGAGCCGCAGCGGTGACGTGTGGAGTGGAAACACAGGCAAGGACGTGATTATCGGGGTAGTTGACACTGGCATTGACTACGTCCACAAATCTTTCCGAAAGGCAGACAACTCGTCACGCATATTGAGTATATGGGACCAGACGCTTACCCCCGTCCCGCCCCACGAAAGCTCGCCCGGCACCGTCAACACGCCCGGTGGCAGCGTGACGCTCAATTATGGGGTGGAATATGTGAGAGAAGACGCGGGCAACCCCAACCGCCCAACCATCAAAAAAGCACTCGATAACAGCAACCCTTATTCTGTCGTGCGGCACAAAGATACCGATGGGCATGGCTCACACGTGGCGGGCATAGCAGGTGGCGATGGTTCCCAAAGCGATGCGTGTTGTGGTGCATATACATATATTGGTGTGGCGCCAGAAGCCGAGTTCATCATCGTTCGGCTGATTGGCCTCACGGATGGCGACCCTAGCGCGCCGGCTGGTTCAGGCAATTCCAAGCTGAACGCCATTCGGTACATACTCGACCGCGCCAACGGTCGCCCATGCGTCATCAACCTGAGCCTCGGCAGCGACTTGGGCGCGCGGGATGGCTCCGGCATCGAAGAGCAAAGGGTGGAGACCATCGTGGGCCAGTATGCCAACAAAATGGCCATTATTCAGGCCGCCAGCAACGATGGTGACAGAAAACGCCATGTGTATGGCTATGTGCCAGACAACGACACTGCCGACATTTTTTTCAAAATACCGCTTGACAACGCCGACACATTGTCGCTCGAGGTGCGATATAACGGCAACCATCTGGACGCGGCACTCAAGCCTCCCGGCCGGACTTTCAATGCCGCCGACTGGCAGTGGGTGACACCGGGCAACACAAGAACCAATCTGGATTACAACGGCACCAACGGTCTAGTGCTCGACAATGGCAACAACGAAACGAGCGTCATCCAAATCACCTTGTCGCCACCTGCCAACGGCAAAAACACAAGCGGGGTCTGGACGCTCCGACTGCGCAACAACACCAGTGCCGACACGGACATTCATGCGTGGTGTGAGGCAGGAATAAAATTCAACGCACCAACAGCTGACGACGCAACGATTCATATCTCCTCGCGCTCTACCATCAGCCCAGATGCCTCTGGAAAAAACGTCATCGTGGTCGGAGCCTATGCTACCGAAGGCAGCAGGAAAGGCCAACTGGCAGGCTTTTCCAGTCGAGGCCCCGCACTCGACACCACCGTCCCAGACTCGCAAAACATCCGCCCGCACATTTCCGCTCCCGGAGTGGCCGTCACTTCGGTTGCGACCGACAAATACCGCAGCGATGATATCTGGGACACGATATGCTGCTGTGATTGTTGTCAAGATTACTACACAAACATGAATGGCACCAGCATGGCCACGCCACATGTGGCAGGCGCGGCGGCCCTCATGTTTCAAAAAAACAACGACCTCGACTGGACACAAATCCTCGACAGCCTCAAAAACACGGCGCGTACCGATGTGCCCGACAATGACGACAAAGTGCCGCCTTTGCCCAACAACAACTGGGGCTGGGGCAAGCTGGATGTGAAAGCAGCCGTGGATGCCGTCCCGAATCCACCCGCACCTTTCCGCGCCCCTACCCCACCGCCGGCCGAACCAGTGGTTGTTCGGATGACGGCAGACCAGGCGAGCCTGACGGCTTTGCGCGACGAGTTTTTCGCCATTCCCAAGGCGAGATTTTATCAGGACCTCGTGAAGCGCCATTTTCAAGAGGTGCGGGCACTTATCAACACCAACAAGCGAGTGGCCACCGTGTGGCATAGAAATGGCGGCCCCGCACTCATTCGCTTGGGCATGCAGTCCGCCTTCCGACCCGAACAGCCTTTACCCATCGAAATAGAGGGCATCAGCCTCGTCGAACGCGCCCACAAAATCATTGGCATCATAAAAAGATACGGCAGCGAGATATTGATACGCGACATAGAAGAACATTTGAACGACTGGGTTTGGGTGCTGAGCCAAGGATTCAGTTTAAAACAGTTGCTGTCAGTATTTAAGGAACAAGAGATGATAATGGGAACCCGTTGAACAAAACCACCCCCTCCGCCGCCGCCTGACCGTCCTAATCTTCATAATTCAATCTTATGCCCAGCGCACCCGGAACTATCGAAATCATCGCCCGCGAGATAGGTAAGGCACTCGAACCATTGGCCGACATTCTCGGCCCCGACATTTTGGAGCGGCTGGGGGTGTCCGTGCCGTCCGCGCTGTCGCAACACCAGTCCGTGATAACGGCCTTCGGGCCACCCGCCGGCATTGTGCGGGATTTGCCCCCCATCGTGCAATCGTTGGCCAATGCGATAGACACGGAAAACGTCTCCGGCATCATTTCTTCGGGGAAAAGCCTGCTGGAAAAAATCATTCAACTCATCAATGCGCTGAGCAATCTGGGCAATGCCGTCAAGAACGCATCGGGAAGCGTGGGACTCACGCCCGCACAAGTGGCAGAAATCAATCAGTTCGGGGAAAAGTTGGCCATCAAAATACTGCACTACATGACTGTGGAGTACATGGACAAGCGGCTTCCCACGCTTGCCTCTTCGCTCAACGTGTTGGGGATTCTCGAAAACGACCTGCTCCCTGCCGACCCAACCAAATTGCAAGCGGAGTTCCGCAAACGCGAGATTCATTTCCAACGCATCATTGACATCGGCACCGACCCCGTCAAGTACCTCCGCGACCAGTACAAATTCGGGGCAAATGATTTTGACGGCAAGCTGATGCTGGAGCGATTGAAAAACATGCTCGACCGCTTCGGCTTCCCCGCCGAACTCTACAAAGTCGGGAGCCAGCCCTACACCCTTGAAGCATATTATTTTAGCCTTCAAGCCGACCCAACAGCCAACCCTCCCAGCTTGAAATTGGATCTGCGCATCCCAGCCGCTTTCGAGGCCAACCAAACGCTCGACCTCGTCGGCCCTTGGAAAGCGGTGCTGAAATCGAAAGGCACCTTCGACGCAGGGGTGCAGGGCAAAATAAGTGCGCCCTTTGAAGTGGAAATGTCCCCACCAAGTGGCCAATTGACATTTGAGGCACTGTTGGGGCTGAAAGCCGAATATCCCGGCGACCGCCGTGTCATGTTCATAGGCACCACCGGAGGCAGCCGCTTGGAGAGCAAATCCATTGGGGGCGCGTTGGGTTTCAATGCCCGATGGAATTCATCCACCAACCGCGCCGAGGCCGAGCCAAGCGTGGAGATAGAAATCAAAGGCGGGAAGTTGGTCATTGACCTCAGTCAGGGAGACGGCTTTTTGCAACAAGTGTTGTCGGGATTTGGGATGGAGGCAGATTTTGACTTGGTCGGCACATGGATGCCTTCCACTGGCCTTCAATTGGTCGGGAGTGGCGCCATCGAGCTGCTGTTGCCCATCCACATCAATTTGGGCATTGCAGAGCTCAAAGGGGTTTACGTCATCGTGGGTTTTGGCACAGACGCGCCAATAAAGACAGATTTGGCGGTTTTGCTGAATGCCAACCTCGGCCCCTTGAAAGCGGTAGTGGACAAGCTTGGCGTGTCCATACCGATGAAGTTCCCTGCAAATGGCAAGGGCAACCTCGGCCCCCTCGACATCGGGTTCGGATTTCGCCCCCCCAATGGGGTCGGTCTCTCCATTGATTTGGCAGTGGTGAAAGGAGGCGGCTACCTCTATTTTGATTTCGACCGCGAGGAATATGCCGGTGTGCTCGAATTGTCCATCTTGCAAATTGTCACGGTGAAGGCCATTGGTCTTATCACGACCAAAATGCCCGATGGCTCGAAAGGCTTTTCGCTGCTGCTCATCATCACGGCAGAATTTGGCACCGGCATCCAACTCGGATTCGGCTTCACCTTGTTGGGTGTGGGCGGCTTGCTTGGCCTCCATCGCACCATGAACCTGCAAGCCCTTGCCGAAGGCGTGCGCACGGGAGCCATCAACAGCGTCATGTTCCCCCAAAATCCGGTGGAAAACGCGCCGCGCATCATAAGTGATTTGCGCACCATTTTCCCACCTTACGAGGGCAAATTCCTCATCGGGCCGATGGCGAAAATTGGCTGGGGCACACCTACGCTGGTAAGCGTTTCGCTGGGCGTCATCATTGAGATTCCGGGCAACATCGCCATTCTGGGCATACTGAAAGTGGCCTTGCCTGCCGAAGACGCGCCTTTGATTCTCATTCAAGTCAATTTCATTGGCGCGATAGAATTTGACAAAAACCGCTTGTGGTTTTTTGCCAGCATCTTCGAGTCGCGGGTGCTGTTCATCACCATCGAAGGCGAAATGGGCTTGTTGGTGGCTTGGGGCGAAGACTCCAATTTCGTTGTTTCCGTTGGTGGCTTCCACCCGCGTTTCAACCCGCCACCGTTGCCCTTCCCCAGCCCCAAGCGCGTGGCGCTCAATATCTTGAACACGGATTTTTGCCGCATTCGCGTGGAAGGCTATTTTGCTGTCACGTCCAACACGGTGCAGTTTGGGGCAAAAGTAGAACTAAGGGTCAACCTCTCCGTAGTACGCGTGGACGGCCACCTCGCCTTCGACGCTTTGTTCCAATTCTCCCCATTCTACTTCATCATCGAAATATCGGCATCGGTATCCCTCAAAGTATTTGGCATTGGATTGTTCAGCATCCGCCTGCGGTTTGCGCTCGAAGGCCCCACCCCATGGCGCGCGCACGGCACAGGCACGCTCAGCCTGCTGTTCTTTGATGTGTCTGCCGACTTTGACATCACTTGGGGCGACAGCGAGGACACCACGCTGCCCCCAGTGCAGGTGATGCCGCTCATCACTGCCGAGTTGGAAAAACTGGAAAACTGGAAGGCGGAGCTGCCCGTAGGGAACAACCTGCTCGTTTCGCTGCGCAAATTGTCGGAAGCCGAGACCGCGCAGGTGTTGCACCCGCTTGGCTCCTTGCGCATCAGCCAACGTGCCGTGCCTTTTGATTTGAAAATTGACAAGGTGGGCAGCCAAAAACCTTCGGATGCCAACGAGTTCAAACTCGGCGCCAATGGGCTGACGAAAGTGCAAGACACCATCGAACAGTTTGCCAAAGCCCAATACCTCAAAATGAGCGATGCCGACAAGCTCTCGCAACGGGCATTCGACCCGCTGCACGGAGGGGTGTTGCTCTCGGCAGGGGCGCAACAATTGGGCGCTTCCAAGTTGGCCAAACGCCGGGTTCGATATGAGCAAATCATCATTGACAACAACTACAAGCGATTCCGCAGGAGGTTTAAATTATTCACAGCCAAGTTTTTCGGTCATTTTCTCAATGGTGCGGCTGTCACAAAATCAGCGCTTTCCAACCATTACAAATCCCAACTTGACCCATTCATCAACGAAGCTAAGGTCAAAGTGCAAGACACGGGGTTTGTGGTAGCCTTTACCGAGAACAACAAGGCATTCAACGCCGAAGCGACCAGTTTTGCCAGCGAGGCACTGGCCAATCAATTCATACAGCAACAAATAACCCTCAATCCCGCTTTGCACGAATCGCTTCATGTGATTCCGAAATACGAAGCAGTGTGACCCGCGTTCCTCGTCTTCGCAGACCTGAGCAAACAGGCGCGAACAAAACTTTCTTTCTCTTCCGGGTGGCCGGACCGCACGGGAGTACAACAAACAAGAAAAAATGGACAAACCCATCGGCACATATTCTTTTCTACCCTACTTGCGCGTCGGTCTGGCGAACAAAACGACGCAGGCAGATCAAGATGCAAGCGTGAAATTGCGTGCCACCTTCCATCTCCAACTGGAAGTGGAAGGCAAGGCCGTCAACGGTGGCGCCCCCGTCGTGGCGACCATCCCCAGAAACGTGGAACTCTACGGCCCTGGCGACGTGGTGGGCATTGACCCACGCGCCATAATCAAGAACGAACCACGCAATTGGATAACCAACTTTGAAGCCAACTACCTGCCCTATATTGATTTCTACGACGAGGATTTCCCGTGGCGCTACACGCCCAGCAAAGCCAACGAGCCAGCACATCGGCTTCGCCCGTGGCTGGCATTGGTGGTGCTGGAAGAGGGCGAGTTTCAGGAGGGTAAAAACCTGAAAGACAAGCCGTTGCCATTCATTACCGTCCAAAATGCCAGCGCAAAGTTTTTGCCGCCCGAACAATTGTGGGCTTGGGCGCACGTCCATGTCAACCGCGACATAGCCGCCACGCCGGAAGAGATTTTGTCGGAAAACATGGGGGCGGTGTTGCCAAAATTGGACACGGCACTCAAACAAAATCCCGACTTTGGTTATTCGCGCATCCTTTGCCCGCGCAAATTGAAGCCATCCGCCGCCTACCACGCCTTTTTGATTCCCTCCTTTGAAAGTGGCCGACAAGCAGGCTTGGGTTTAGAGGTCGAGCCAGACTTCGCCTCACAATATGCTTGGGGGCAAAAGCCCGACCAAACCACATTCCCCTACTATCACCGATGGTATTTCCGCACGGGAACGGTGGGCGACTTTGAGTATCTCGTGCGCCTGCTCAAAGCACAACCCGCCGACGAGCGCGTCGGTCGGCGCGACATGGATGTGCAACAACCAGGTTGGAACCTTCCCGGCCTCGACCCAAACGGCGAACTCGGCGGCATCCTCAAACTCGGTGGCGCCCTGCGTGTGCCAGACGAGGCACTAAGCAACCCCGCCGAGTTTTACAAATACGAAGATTGGTTAAAGGTCAACTACCCACAGCCCATCAACGAAGGCATCGCCCAATTCGCCAACCTTGCCGACGACTACCAAAAACCAGGTGCCAATCCACAGCCCATTCCAGACCCCGACAACCCACTCGACCCAGACCCGCTCATCACGCCGCCGCTCTATGGGCGCTGGCACGCCGCCGTGGACCGCCTGCTGCACCAACCCAACGGCTCCCCGGTGGCCAACCCAAAAAACTGGATTCACGAGCTCAACCTCGACCCTCGTTTTAGGGTACCTGCGGGTTTCGGCACAAAAGTCATTCAGGAAAAACAAGAAGAGTACATGAACGCAGCTTGGCAGCAAGTGGGCGATGTGGTGAAAGCAAACAGCCTCATCCGGCTGGCACAATTGAGCCAAGAAGCAATCTTTCAGTGGCATACCAAGCATTTTCAAGCACTCCTGACCCAACGCCCCGACAAGCTGTTCCTGTTGAGCGCACCCGTGCAAAAGCGTATTTTGGTACAAAACGCCACCGTTTTTCACCAAATAAAAATGAGCCTTGTGCCACCAGTCGCCGTTTCGCCACCTATGCGAAAAGTGTTGCGGCCACGCTCCCGCGTCGTGACCCGACTGCCTTTTGCGGCAAAAAACATTGCGCCAGCTACATTGGTCACGCGGCTCAACAAAGGCGAAATCGTGCCGGCTCCGCCTAAAATCACACCCGACATACCGACCGAGCAGGTGCTCATCGAGCAAACCACTCCCAACCCACAGCCCAAATGGCTGGCCGATTTGCTGAAAAAATACAAATGGCTGCCCTTGCTCACGTTGGGCTTGGCGGTCATGTTGCTTGTGCTGCTCTTGCTGTTCAGACCCGCCGCCTTTTGGATGGCGCTTGGCATGACTGTGGTAGCGGGGTTGGTGTTTTTGTGGAGAAAGATGAACGAGATATTGAGACAGCTGGCCCAACCAGAGATTTTCACCGAGCGAACCGAAACCCCCGAACGGGTGGACATGGCTCCGAAAAGCCCCGATTTTCGCATCACGGAGCCAGATGAGCCCTTCCGCCCGCAAACAGGAGCCTCCGACAGCCCGGAAGCATTGCGTTTCAAAATCGCCCTCAAGGAAATGTACGCGGTGGAGGTGGCAGCCAGAGAAGCAGCCTTTGTGCCACCCAAGGTGCCGCTCGACATATCGCTCGTCGCTTCCGAAACATTGGCAAGCCTTCATCCAGACAAAACCATCCCGCGCTTGGTGCTCGACCGCATCCTGCTGCCCGGTCGCATTCGGTTCGTTCCCGAAAAGTTTGACGAAATCATGGAGTACCCCAAATTCGACCAGCCGATGTACGACCCGCTCGTCAAACTCTCCGATGAGTATTTTTTGCCCAACATCAACCTGATACCCCAAAACAGCATCACCCTTTTGCAAACCAACCAAAAGTTCATAGAAGCTTACATGGTCGGCATCAACCACGAAATGTCGCGTGAGTTGCTGTGGCGAGAATATCCGACCGACCAACGCGGCAGCTATTTCCGACAATTCTGGGATGTGAGCGCCTATCTGCCCGAGGATGGGGAAGACCTGAGCAAGCTCGGCGAAAAGCTTAAAGACATCCCTGAAATACACAAATGGCCGCGTGCCTCCAAACTCGGCGAGCACGACAACCGCGAGCAAGGAGGCACCAATGAGGAAGAAGTCGTGCTAGTGATTCGCGGCGAATTGCTGAAAAAATATCCCACCGCCGTCATTTACGCTCACAAGGCCAAGTGGCAGACCAAAAACAACGACGGCTCCGGCGGCTTCGACCCAGCCAAAGAGCGCGACCTGTTCGACATCCCCAACGGCAAAGAGGACAACCCACCACGCGACATAGTGAAAACACCACTATACAGCGCCAAAGTGGACCCCGACATATACTTCTTTGGCTTTGACCTTACTTCCGACGCGGCTAAGGGCAACGACGGCAGCAGTCCTACCGAACATAACGCAGGTTGGTTCTTCGTCATCAAGGAGCGCCCCGGCGAACCTCGCTTTGGTCTTGACATCGGCGGCCCCAATGCCGTGAAGCGCACTTGGAGCGACCTTGCTTGGGAAGATGCCGCGCCCGGCTTGCCAGAAGGCGGTTTTCTCCAAATCACCAACGCCACCCCAAACATCAACCTCGTCCCCCCCACCGATACCTCGCAAGCCGAATACGAGGAGGAATTGTTGCAGCACAACGAGGACAAAAACATCCGTTGGCGCAAAGAAGCCGACTCCGCCGATTTGGCCTATATCCTTTACCAAGTGCCCGTGATGGTGGCTGTGCACGCGAGCGAGATGTTGAAGCCCAAAGAGAATCTGCTGCCCTGACCTTCCGCCCCCCAGCCCCACCAACAAAAACAGGTGCTTGAACCTTCAAAACTTATTGAGCAAATGTCTGATTTTCAGCAAACAAGAAAAAACCTGTCCGACACAAGAGCCGCCTTTGCGCAAGCCGAGGGCGAACTGTTTCGCGTGTCAGAGCAACTGAAACAAGTCAACGCGCAGTTGCGAGAGATGGGACGTTGGTTCAACCCCGACGAGCCTGAACACCAGAAGCAACGCCAGCAGTTGGAGGGCAAGCGCCAGCAATTGGAGAGCCTGAAAAAACAACGGGAAAAGACATTCGGGACATTCAAAAATCAACTGGCAAACCTTTATCCCAATTTCTGGCAAACCTGGACCGACCCGCGCCAAAACGCAGCCCATCTCAACGACGACATCCCTATTCTGCTCTTCCCGCTTCGTTTGGAAACACGGTTCAAGACCCTAAGCGTGGCAGGCGCGGCCACCCAGCACCAACTTTGGGTACGGGTTTTTCCCGACGAATGTCTGGTGGACACATTTGAGGAAACCCTCTCGGAGGTCGAACTCAAAAGCGCCGGCATCTTCTGGCGCGAATACTTTCACGCCGCAGGAGCGGAAGATGAGGAACGCGCCGCTTGGCGCGGCTTGGTGGCCAGCCATGGCTCCGGGCGAGCGACGTGGATTGTGCAGCATTTCCGACCGCTGAACCCAGTTTCCCCCGACGACGCATTGGGCGACCCAACATTGGAGCAAAAACCGACATCGAAAGCACCGGGAGAACTCGTCCTCGTGGTGACAGCCGACGAACATCTGGCAGCAACAGAACGCCCCCTGCTGGCAGCCTATTGGTCTGCAGTATGGGAATCGGCAGGCCACGAACCAACAGCAAGCGCCGCTTGGTCCGCGCTGGCAACAGCCGTGGGAACAACGAGAGCAGAGACATTGGCGGAACAATACAAGCCTTACAACCTGACGGAAAAACCCGCGCACGGCTTTGACCATTCGACCACCACCGTGCGCGTGTTTTTTATGTATTTGCCCAAAAATGAAGACTTGGAAACCAAAACCACCTCATGGGCGAAGGCCGCACAGGCAAGTCTGCTGCCCGAACGCTTCGTCCTGCTCGGCTTCCAGAAAGGGAACAAGGTCTTGGAAGAAATCAGCGCACCCGTGCAAGCGCCCTTCCATGTAAGCCCCAACCCGACCGCCGACACGGAATCACAGTTTCAATTCGACGAATTTGGCAACCTTATCATCGGAGATGAGCTGCGGTGGATGCTCGATTTTGAGGAAGCCGTCAATCGAGGGATGGGCTTTCGCGTGAACATCACGGCGCAACAAGCCACCGCTGGTTTCGACCGACTTTTTGTGTTGGGGTTGCGGCTTGGCGCCGACGCTGCGGAGGGCAAAACCGAGTTGGAAGCACTGCTCCAACATCACTACTACAGCCGTTCTGGATTTGCTTTTTTGCCACAGGGTGCGCCCACCAACAACACGGAAGAGGTCAACTCAGCCTACTCGCGCGACGACGACGCGGACGCAAGTTTCGAGGTCGTTTTCAAAGGAAAAGCACAATTCGAGGAAGAAGCGGATTTTTTCAAAAAACGCGACGGCCAATGGTTTGCCGAATGTCTTGGGCTTGACACCGCATGGCTCAAACAAGTGCCGCTCGCCGGGCACACCGACCAATGCGAAGCCCGTGCGATGAACACAGCCCTTTGGTCAGCCACGCTGGGCTATTTCATGGACACACTCATGCAACCCGTTTTCAACGACGACGACATCTACTACACGCGCTGGTTTTTCAACCATTTCGTGAGCGGGCGCGGCATGATTCCCAGCATTCGCATCGGTCGCCAGCCCTATGGCATATTGCCCACCACCGCTTACAGCAAAATAGGCTGGATATATGGCGACCAGAAGGTTTCTTACATTGATTATTCCAAAAAATTTCAGGAAAAACAACGCAAAACCGAGTTTAAAGACTGGCTTTGGAAATATAGCGGCGTGTTGAACCACCTGCGGAAAACGTGGGAGGAAATTGCCAAAAACGTCGCCCGCGTTGACCCCGCCCATCCCGGCGACCCGCATCAAGCCCTGCTGGATGTGGTAGGATTGCATCCCGCCTCAGTGGAGTTCTATCAGCGGTACGCCAACACCAAAAAACAGATGGACAACATCGCCAAACTTTGGAAGTACCAAATAAACTGGAAAACGCTCTCGGCCAAAATGCAGCAACAGGCCATGACGCAGCTACAGCTCATGGGATATAGCAGCGACGAAATGCCCAAATTGCTCGACCTGTTTTTCAAAACAAAGCCTAATCGGCTGAACGGCCCCATTATTCAAGAAGGCCCCATGTCGGAATGGGAGGCACTGCGCGTCGTCACCACCAATGGCCGCAATTACATCGAATGGCTGCACGAGTGGGCGACACAATCGTTCGACACATTGCGTGTGGAAGACGGCTTCGTGGACAACAAGTGGCCCAACGCGCTGCTTTACATATTGCTCAAACACTCCCTCGAACTCGGCTACCACGACGCTGGGATTCGAGTGCTCGACGATGCCCAACTCCTCAACAACGAACAGAAAAAAATCTTCCGCAGCGAACCGCATTTTTTCCAAATACAAGATACCAAAGCAAGTATCGGGACAGTAACCACTGCCTCGCCCAGCCAAGTCGCCGCAGAGCAAAGCCGCTACCAACTGCTCTACACCCCTTTCCAGCAAATCACCGACCACCCCACGCGAACACTCGCCGAACACATCACGCTCAACCTGAGCCACCTGTTTGGCACCCGTTATCTGAGCGAGCAACTGAAAGCCCTCGAGCACCTGACCCAAACACCCACCGCCCGTCTCGAACGCCTCTTGGCCGAGCATCTCGACTGCTGCTCCTACCGCCTCGACGCTTGGATAAATGGCCTCGTCCATTTCCAACTCGCCTCCATGCGATACGCTCGTTTGGGCGACGACGAAGGGCTGGGCGACGATTCGCTGCACCGAAAAGGGGTGTACTTGGGCGCTTACGGATGGCTGGAAAACGTGGTTTCAGAACAAAAAAAACTTACCCCTTTCGTCCCCAATGACACAAAACTGGACGAGATTTTCAACAAACAAGTGCCTGAAAACCAACGCATACAACTTGTGCGCGACAACAAAAACGAAGGCTACATCCATGCGCCCTCCGTCAACCACGCCGTCACCGCAGCCATTTTGCGCAATGGCTACATAGCCAACGCCACCCCCGCCCATCCAGAGCTGCTAAAAGTCAACCTCGCTTCCGAGCGCGTGCGCCTTGCACTGAGCATGATAGAAGGCATTCGCAACGGCCAAAGCCTTGCCGCTTTGCTCGGCTATCAATTCGAGCGCGGGCTGCACGACCGCTACAACTTCGCGGAATGTGATGAATTCATCTACCCGCTTCGACGCGTTTTCCCGCTTTACACGCGCCCAGAAGACTTGCCCGACGATGTGTCCATCGAGGCCATCGAAGCCCGCAACGTGGTCAATGGGCTGAATTTGATTCGCCACGTCAAAAACCCCAACGGCACCGTGAAGCCATATCCTTTCGGGTTCCCCATGCCAAACAAATTGCCAACCGCTACCATTGCCCAACAAAACATCATCAATGCCGAAATCAATCGCCTGCTCGACATTTACGATGCGTTGGCTGACCTCGCCATTGCGGAAGGCGTGCATCAGGTGGTGTTGGGCAACTATGACCGGGCGGCAGCCACCCTCGACGCTTACAGTCAAGCCACTTTCCCGCCAGTGCCGGAAGTGGTGCAGACGCCGCGCAGCGGCATCGGCCTAACGCACCGGGTCGCCCTTCATTTTGACGCATCCGCCGTCGCGGCGGCTTCCGACAACCCACGTGCCAAGGCCGAGCCTGCCATGCACCATTGGCTAAAAGACACGCTGCCCCCAGCGGCACAAATAAGTTGCAAGGTGGAATACGAAGGAAATCCCAACCCCATATTCGTGACGCAAGCCAATTTGGGGCTTCAACCTCTTGATTTGCTGTATATTATTAACGCCGACAGCTTGGAAACGCGCACGGAATTGGAAGACCGCATCCGCGAATATGTTTTTCGGAACGCCGCGCCAAGCCCCCGCCCCGATTCGACTTTGCACATCACTTACACCGAATGTGACGCAGGGCATTTTTCTTTTTTTGAAATAATGCCCATGCTGCGCAGCCTTCGAGCCTTGTTGTTGCGCTCGCGCCCGCTCCGTTCCACGGACGTGGCGTTGCCAACCGAGGCCAAGCCTGAACATGAAGGCGGCATCGCACTCCAACGCACCAGAGTGGATTTTTTGCTGACAGATTTGGCGAACGAAAAAACAACGCGCCTTCAACCGCTGCTCAACCAACTTGATTTGGTTTTCCCCCAACCCGGCCCTGACACGCCAAACATAGTCGCCAACATTGACAACTATCTTGGCGACCTCGTCGTGGCGCTGCGTTCAATTTCCCTGTATGGCTTGCCGCAAACAGGCTATGGCATTTTTTATGAGACCAAGGGCGCCATTTTCAGCAGCATTTTGAAAAAAGCCTCCGAAATCGCGCAACGGTGGGAGGAAAAATTGGTGGAGTACGATGATTTGCTCTTAGACTTGCCTATCCAGCCCGGCGAACAGGAGCGCATCGAACTGCTGCAAAAAGCGGAGTTGCTCATCTCTACCACTTTCGTGGACACCGCAGGCAAAAACGCTATCCAGATATATGCGGAAATAGAGGCCAAAAAGGCATTGTTCGAGGCAAGGAAAAACGACTTCCAACTGTTGACACAAACTGCCAAGACCAACCTAAGCGAGGTCTGGGCCGACTTTACCTCCTTGCTGCCTGTAGAGAACTTTGATTTGCAGGAGGTCGAAGCAAATCAGATAGAGCAATCAATCGTCGTGCTTGCGGAAGATATTCGGACAAGGACGGAGCAGCTTATCGCCGATTTGGACAAGCGTATCGAAAGCGTGCAATCCAAACTGGACGAACACGACACGCAAGCAGCCTCCGATAAAAAAGTCCAAATCCTGACGGAGGCTGCCCGAGCGATATTCGGGGACGAATTTGTGTTGGTGCCCTCATTCGTCCCGCCAAGCACTCAAGCGGAGGAATGGGAAAAAGCACACAACAACACATCCCAACTGCTTAACTATCAGCAGGCTATACTCAAAAACGCATTTCCGGTGGACGATTGGCTTCACGGCATGGCAAGGGTGCGCGAGAAAATACACCACTTGGAGAACCTGACTTTCCTGACAGAGGCGTTCAGCACCACGACACCAGCGCTACACCCGGCACAGTTTCCATTTGAGGCCGATGTCCCGTGGTTAGCTTTGGAATTCCCGCCAGACACAAACGAAAAATTGGAACGCGACCACCTGCTCTACACAGCTATTTACACCGGGGCTGGTTTTGACAAAAACCAACCGCAATGCGGGTTGCTACTCGACGAATGGACGGAAATCATCCCTTCCGAAACGGAAACGACCGGCATCGCTTTCCACTTCGACAAACCGAACGCAGAGCCTCCGCAAGCCATCCTGCTCGCCACGCCGCCCAATTTCAATGGCGCTTGGCAATGGGAGGACCTCGTGACCACCCTGCACGACACGCTTGATTTGGCCCGTCTGCGTGCGGTGGAGCCGCAGCAACTCGACAAAACCGCACTCTCCATGTTTTTGCCCGCTACCATATTGGCAACTACATGGCGCCCCATCACCATCGGGGCGGATTTGGCAAGGGTCAACAAATTTGTGGAAAAAATGCCTTAGTGCAGCGTAATTGCCACAAAGCCACAAATGCTCCAAGAATTGGATTCTTGAAACCTTTGTGGCTTCACATCTATATGGCAAAGTCAATCTTCATTTCTTGTAGAGATGCACCCACGCATCGCCCATAGCAAATTTGCCCGCCTCGTCGTTGGGAACAGCATCGGGTGCAGCCAAGCGAGCCACTTTGTCGAACGTGCGCTGCAACTCGCTGTCGGAGACACGGGGCGGGGCGGCGGTAGCGATGGCTTCAGTCGCGTAGCCGTGGAGCAGCGGCTCGAATTTGCGGCGGAACAAGTCGGGATGACCAAAAATATCCACGCCCAACACGCGGTCGCCACAAACGACCACCATGCCTACCATGTTAGTAAGGTGCTCCGGCTTGCCGTCGAAATAGCCAATGTATGCGTCGCGCTTGGCCTTGTACTCTTGAGCCGTTTCGAGCGCGGCGTATGTTTTAGTACCGGACACGGCGCTGTTGGATGAGGTCACTTTGGCGACGGCACTCCACACCTCTTCCTGATTCCCAGTACGTTGCACGGCCTCACGCACTTGCGGACTGGCTACGTTGTAATACCCTTTGAAGGCAAAAATTCGCTTTTCATCCTCCGTTGCGGTAGGGTCATCGAAGTGCCAGCGGCCTTGTTCCACACAAAAGACCTCGATATTACGCACCGTTCGAGCCACCACTACTTGGTCTTGCGCTATCACGCGGTCTTGGTTGCCGCCCGTCACCACATCACCCGACATGATGAAGATAGGCTCCTCGCTTTTGTTTTGCACAGTGAGTGCGTTGACGCGGGGTTCGACGGAGCGACCGAACTGTTTGAGTTCGGTGATGCGAAAACCGGGGGTTTTCATTCCTTCCGTGAGGGTTTTCAAGTGCCGCAAGTCAGCGTGCTTTTCGAGTAGCGCGGCATCGGCCAACACGGGGTAGATGCGCAGGTTTTGAAATTCCCATTCAGGGTCGTTTTGAACGCTGAGACGAAGACCATGTGAAGTGGGGGTGTTGGCGACGGTAGGGGTATTGTCGTTTTGGCAGGCCGTCAAAAGGAGTAAGACAAGCACAGGCACACAGAGATGTTTTTTCATAACTTTCTGAATTTCTTATGTTTAATCAGGTGGCGGAAGCGGCTTGTCTTCCAACACGGGACGCATGGGTTGCTCACGCGGGTATTCGGTTTCCAAAGTCGGAACAGGCCGCTCGGCATCTTGGCGGCCCACCGTGGCTCGAGGCAAGTCGCCGCGCAAGCCCCGCATGAGCGATATGAAAAGAAAGAACCAAATCATCCAACCAAGCCATTCGGGCGGATTCACTTGGGACGGTGGCCGGTATTCCAACGAATCGTCCTCGTCGCCCAAATACGGCTGCGCCTGTTGACCCGCTGGCAGCGCAGTTCCGTCGGGAGCCGCCAGACGGCTTTGCGCAAATTTGGCCTCATCCAGACCGCGTTGTGCCTCTTTGATAACTTTGGAAAGTTGTTTGGCAATTTCGTAGAATCCCTCCTCGATGGGCTTGACTTCGACCAGCGTTTTTTTCTTTGGGCCAAGAATATCGTAGTTCGACAGCGGCGATTTTTCTTTCCAAAGCGATGGTGCGAGTATGACGGGAAAAATGTGTGGGCTGAGCCAATCGCCATCCACTCTTCTGCCTGCGGCCAAGCGCAGGTCGTTTTGTATTTGTGGGTCGTTCAGCGACTTGTAACTCGTCATGAACAGGTAGATGTGGGCGCGTTCCTTGCGACGCTGGTTCACTTTGGCGTATTCACCCCTAAAATCGCGGGGCTGGAAGATGGGAAGCAACAACGAAATCCATTCCCAGGGCAGCGAAAGCGGGCGAGGGGCCGGAGGCGGGTCATTGTACCAAATATCCACCTCGTCATGCATCGGGCGCAGAAAATCGTACAGCTCCTTGACCGTTTTTTTGTCGTCAGGTGTGTGCGAGATGTAAACTTTCAACTTTACTGGCGTCATGGCGTTGTCGGTTTTGCGCTGACAAACGTACTTGAAAAAAAGCAATTTGCAAAAGAGGGCGCTCCATCGGCTAATTTCGCATATTCGTCGCAATTTTGCCCTCGTCGCGCCCCAAGCCCTCTTTTTCGCCTTCATTTGCGATGAGACTTTTGCAAATGCAAACTCAACCAATCTTTTTCAAACCTTTTACCATCCAATTCCACCTAAAAAAATGGTCACAACAAAATCGCTTTTTGCCGCAGAGGGGCTGGACGAACGAAGCCTTGAGTTTTTAGCCTCCGCCATTGAGAAAAACAATCTGCCCGGATTCGACTATTACGAGTTCAAACGCGCCGTCGTCGCCCTTTCGCAAATGAAACTCGACGAACCCACCGCGCACAAAAGCGCCTTCACCACCGCAGCCACCGTGGGCGTGACGAAGGAAAAACTCATCGAATCCGCCACTTATTATCGCAACCTTGTGGAAAAAGAAAGGGAACAGTTCGACAAAGCCCTCGAAAACCAGAACGCCGTGAAAATAACCGCCCGACAGGAAGAAGCCAAGCGACTGCGCGACCAAGTGGAGCGGCACAAAGCGGAAATCGCTCGCCTTCAGGACGAAATCGGCGGATACCTCAACCAGATTGACCAAGCCGAGGCCGCCTCCAAACTTGAGAGCGAAAAACTCGAAAAGGCCAAAGCCGCCTTTGAAAAAACTCACAAAGCCGTTTTGCTGCATATCGACAAGGATATCGAGAATATGCACAAGTATTTGTAGTGGCCACACAACTGTGTTCTTATGCAACAAAAATCATTTTGGCAACGCCCGGAGGGCATCACGGGTGCGCTGTTCCTGCTGGGGATGGTGGTGGGCGGCGGCATTTTGTTGAGTAGCCTGCTGCCGGCACTTGTTCTATTGGTTTCCAACACGCTTTATTTCGCGGGACTGCTGGCTGTTTTGGCAGTCTTGATTTATGTGGTGCTCGACCCCAAATTGCGCAACCTCGTGTGGTATCTATACAAGTCCGTGATGCGCTGGATAACGGGTCTTTTTGTAAAAATTGACCCTATCTCGATTCTGAAATCATACATCGAAGATTTGCAGGACACCTTGAAGAAGATGAGTCGCCAAATCGGTTCGCTGCGTGGCCAGATGCGCCAACTAAAAGGCACCATGGATGCCAACACCGACGAAATCAAAAAGAACATGACACTGGCAGAGCAAGCCAAGAAAAAAGGTGACGACAAGAATATGGCGCTCGCCGCTCGCAAGGCTGGTCGGTTGAAAGAAGCCAATGCCAAGTACGAGGAACTCTATATGCGCATGGAGGTGCTTTATCGCATCTTGGCAAAGATGTATGAGAACTCCGAAATCGTACTGGACGACACCAAAGACCAAGTAGCGGTGAAAGAGCAGGAATACAAGGCGATTCACGCCAGCCATTCGGCCATTCGCTCGGCCATGAGTGTTATCAGCGGCGACCCCGACCAACGCGCCATGTTCGACCAAGCATTGGAAGCCCTGGCCGACGATGTGAGCAACAAAGTGGGTGAAATGGAGCGATTCATGGATACCAGCCGCAACCTTATGGCTTCCATTGACCTGCAAAACGGCATCTTCGCGGAAGAAGGGCTTCGGATGCTAGAGCAATGGGAAAAAGAAAGCCCGTTGCTCGCCCCCCCCGCAAAAACCAAGAAACCTGCGGAAAAGCCCCTAGATTTGAACAAGCCGCCCAAAGAACTATTAAAAGACGAGAACGATTACACAAAACTATTTGAGTAGTGCTCAAAATCGCTTGGTCGCCGATATACAAATACGAACTGCCTGAGGGACATCGGTTCCCCATGCTCAAATACGAGCTATTGCCCGAGCAACTACTCTACGAGGGCACCGTGACCAACAACAACTTTTTCCATCCCGACCCGCTCTCAGAACCCGTCGCGCTGCGAACCCACACCAAAGAATACTGGGACAAACTCACCACCGTCAGCTTTTCAGACCGTGAAATCCGGGCCATCGGGTTTCCCATCAATGAAAAATTCGTGGAGCGCGGGCGGCACATCTCCAACGGCACTGTGCGGTGCGCCCAATATGCCCTCCAACACGGCTGCGCACTCAATGTGGCAGGCGGCACCCATCACGCATTCGCCGACCGCGGCGAGGGGTTCTGTTGTTTCAATGACCAAGCCGTGGCAGCCAATTACTTGCTCGACCACGGGCTGGCCCGACAAATACTCATAGTGGACTTGGACGTGCATCAGGGCAACGGAACGGCACATATCTTCCGCAACGAGCCGCGCGTGTTCACCTTCTCAATGCACGGAGAGCGCAACTATCCCCTGCGCAAGGAAACCTCCGACCTCGACATAGGGCTGCCCGATGGCATGGAAGATGGGCCTTACCTAAAAACGCTGCGCGAGGCCTTGCCACGCCTCGCCGACAGGGTGCAACCAGACTTCATTTTTTATCAAAGTGGCGTGGATGTGCTGGCTTCCGACAAATTGGGCCGCCTCCACCTAAGCCGCGAAGGTTGCCGCGAGCGCGACCGCATCGTCCTGTCTTTTTGCAAAACAAACCACATCCCCGTTGCCGTGAGCATGGGCGGCGGTTATTCCCCCCGCATCGCCGACATCGTGGAAGCCCATGCCAACACTTTCCGCACGGCCCAAGAGATTTTCTTTTAACGAAGCTTTAAGCCACGCTTGTTTAAACCCTTCGTTTTGCCCGCCGTCTATGCTCCCGTTTTTCATTGGTTGACAAAAGCAAGTGGGGTTTCGCCCCAGTTGATGCGCAGACCATCGGAACCTTATTTGTTTCATTGTCAATGATATAGACCCCTGCAACCTTTACCTTTCAAACACAACAACTGGTTCAAAAAATGAAAAAGTCCATTTTATTGCTCAGCGCCCTTTTCATGGGCATCCTCCTCTTCAACGCTTGCGAAAAATCAGACAATGCCAAAGTCAACGACGCGGACATCACGACTTCCGAAGACATAGCCACCCTAGAAGATTTTTCGGAAGAAATAGATTTCGCCGTTGATGTCGCCATAGAAGAACGCGGCGGAGGTGGCACTTGCCCGGTCGTGACGCTCTCCCAGCCTTGGGGAACTTGGCCGAACACCATCACCATTGACTACGGCACGGATGGTTGCGCCGGCCCCAACGGTCAGCACCTCTTGAAGGGCAAAATTGTCATCACCCAAACAGGCGACCGCTTCACCGCCGGCGCCCAACGCACCAAAACGTTTGAAAACTTCTATGTGGACGACGTGAAAGTGGAAGGCACCAAGTCATGGACCAACAACGGCAAGGATGCCAACGGCCTTTGGTCGTTCACCAAACAGGCCACCAACATGGTGCTGACTTACTCCGATGGCACCACCACCACTTGGAACCATCAGCACACCAGCACCCTCGCTCAGGGCGGCAATACCCCCACGCATTTGGACAACGTGTGGAGCACCACAGGAAGCACTTCGGGTGTCAATCGCAACGGGGTAGTCTTTTCGTCCACCATCACACAGCCGCTCATCAAAAAAGCCACTTGCCGCTGGGTGTCGGAAGGCGTTATCCAGTTTACCCGCGATGACAAGAACTCGACGCTCGACTTTGGCAACGGCACCTGCGACCGCTTCGCCACGCTCACCACTTCCAACGGCGACACCTTCACGATTCGGCTGCGCCGATAGATTGATACTGAGATAATCCGGGACGATGAAACCGCCATGTTTGAGGACAAATGTGGTGGCTTCATTTTTTTTGAAGAACACTACCTTTGATTCACAAAGAATTGCTGATTTGAGCGAATAACCACAGCTGACAACCATGCTTTCTGCCGACTTCCTCCAATTCCTCTACGACCTCTCGCAGAACAACAACCGCGACTGGTTTGAAAAAAACAAAAAACGCTACGAGGCAACGGTGAAAAAACCATTCGAGGCAACGGTGGCAGCTATCATCGAGCGTGTTTTGCCGTTTGAGCCGGGTTACGGCCCCATCGTGCCAAAGGATTGTATTTTTCGCATCTACCGCGACACCCGTTTTTCCAAAGACAAAAGCCCTTACAAGACGAATGTGGCGGCTTCATTCAATCCCAAAGGCATCAAGTCCACCGCCGATGCCATGTCGTATCCGGGATACTATATGCACATTGAGTTTGGCGCATTGTGGCTCGGTGGTGGCGCGTATTTCCTTGACAAAGAGCCGCTTCGCAAAGTGCGCACGGCTATCATGCAGGCACCGGAGACCTTTCGCACCTTGATTTTGGAGAAAAATTTCGTGGAAAAATACGGCAACATCAGGGGAGAGCGCAACAAGGTGTTGCCACCCGAATTCAAGGAGGCTGCTAAGTCTGAACCACTCTTGGCCAACAAACAATTCTACTTCATGGCGGAGCTTGCTCCCGAACACGCGCTTCAAAGCGACTTCCCCGACTTTGTGGCAGACTACTTCAAGGCGGGGAAAGCGCTCAATGATTTTTTCAGAACGGCGATTTATTAGAACCACCCCGTTTTTTTGCGGCGTGTGCTCGTGCTGCCACCCAGACCCAATACGCCGAGCAAGCCGCGTGTGAGTTCTGCGGCCACGGTGCGGCCTATCTGGCGGGCGGCGGGGCTGCCCAACACCTGCTCCACCGCCGTTTTTTCCTGTCGGCGGCTGGTGGAGGAAGAGGCTGCGGGTTGTTTGACAGGCTGATTTTTGTGCGCCTCGGCGATTTTTTCATTCAATATCTCATAAGCACTCTCGCGGTCAACGACCTGATTGTACTTGCGTGCCAATGCGGACCGAGTGATGAGGTTGTCAATCTCGACAGGGGTGAGCACATCCATGCGGCTTTCGGGCGCGCGCACAAGGGTGTGCGCCAAGGGGGTCGGGATGCCTTTTTCGTTGAGGACGCTCACGATGGCCTCCCCCGTGCCCAGATTGGTGAGCAGGTCTTCCGTCTGATAGTATTTCGTGATGGGGTAGTTCTGCGCGGCCAATTTGATGGCCTTGCGGTCTTTGGCGGTGAAAGCGCGAAGGGAGTGCTGGATTTTCAAGCCCAATTGCGCCAGCACACTATCTGGCACGTCGGCGGGGTTTTGGGTGATGAAGAAAACTCCCACGCCTTTGGAGCGGATGAGTTTGACGATGGTCTCGATTTGCTGGAGCAACACAGCAGAGGCTTCCTGAAACACAAGGTGCGCCTCGTCAATAAAGATGCATAGCTTCGGCTGGTCAGCGTCGCCTTCTTCAGGGAACGAGGAGTAGATTTCGGCCATCATCTGCAACATGAACGTGCTGAAAAGCTTGGGTCTGTCCTGAATGTCGGTCAGGCGAACGATGCTGATGATGCCACGTCCGTTCTCATCCATGCGCACGAGGTCTTGCACGTCGAAGGATAGCTCGCCGAAGAAAACTTCTGCGCCTTGTTGTTCCAGTTCCAACACTTTGCGCAGGATGGTGCCAGCCGTCACGCTACTAAACTGGCCGTACTCGGCCTCTATTTCTGCTTTGCCCTCGTTGCCAAGGTATTGAAGCACTTTTTTGAAATCTTTCAAATCAAGCAGGGGCAAATCCCGGTCGTCGGCGTATTTGAACACGAGCGACACTACCCCACCCTGTGTGTCGTTCAGCCCCAAAATGCGGCTGAACAAGACCGGGCCGAACTCGCTCACTGTCGCCCGGAGCCGTGCGCCGCGTTCGCCGGAAAGCGTGAGAAATTCCACCGTGTTGCCATGAGGATGCCAAGTGACACCGATTTTGCCCGAACGCTCGGTGATTTTGGGGTTGTCGCTGCCCGGCATAGCCACTCCCGAAAGGTCGCCCTTGATGTCCATGACCAGACTCGGCACACCGTTGGCGGCCAACTGCTCCGCCACGACTTGCAGGGTCTTGGTTTTGCCGGTACCCGTAGCGCCCGCGATGAGGCCGTGGCGGTTCATGGTGCGCAGCGGGACTTTGACCTGAAGGTTGGGGATTGCTTCGCCGTTGAGCATGGCACCTCCCAACACGATGGATGGGCCGTTGAAATGGTAGCCAGCCTGGATTTCCGAGATGAATGTTTCTTTGTTAGCCATTTGAAATAAGTGCGCTACGCAGGTGCGTCTGGTTTGTTTTTGTAAATGGGTGAATTGATTTTCGGCTCAAAAATAGCGCAGTCGCTAATTTTTTTGAGAAAAGGGGGTTTGAAAAACGAAGGGAAGTAACTTTGAACCCGAAACGAGCGCACCAAATTTCGCTCAATCCGCCGCCTATGTTAGCTCGCATTCTTGTTGCCCTGCTTGTGGTCGTCGCTTGGCTCATTGTTTTTTGCCTCGGCGCCTTCATAGACACAAACCCGCTGCGCAAAGGGCTTTCCGACAATTTCAACCTGCCTGACTTCTTTCTGATTTTGTTGGCTTGGATTCCGACCAACATCGCTTTTCTCTCCATCCTCGCGGGGCTGATGGGCGCTTTGTGTCGGGGTCTGCTGCGCAAGGTAGAGTTGGAGGCCGCCCTTGAAAAGCCCGTCAGAAAGGAGGACGAGGCACTCGGCGGCTCCATCGCAGGGTTCATGTTCTACATGGCCTTTATGGCTGGCGCGTTTGTGATGATGGACCAACCGTTCACCAATACCACGGAAGCACAGTATTACCGCATCGCGGGGAGCATTTCGTTCATCTCTTTCATCGCGGGTTTCAGACCCGATACGCTGAGGAGAATCTTGGACCGGATTCCGGGATTTTGAGGCTAATGCCTCGGCTCCACCGCACCCACCAAATACACCCGCTTCACCAAAGGGTAGCCGTCCGCGTCCGTATTTTTGAAAACGATATCAATATCCTTGGAAATTTTGCCCGACATGGCGGCTGTGTTGAGGACGATGGCGACAAATCCCCTTTGGCCATTAGGTATTTCCTCTTGTGTCCATTCCATCTCCATGCAATCGCAGGCGCTCACTATTTCTATTTCGAGCAATTGTTGGCCGACATTAGTGAACTCAAAAACGGCTTCCACCATGTCGCCTTCCATCACGTTTCCAAAGACTAATGTTTCGTGGTCGAATCTGACTTCCGTATCTGCGGGGTTGTCCCAATCTGGCATGATGGTGTCGTGCGGCACGACAAGCCGGGCCACAAAAAAAGCAGCACCAAAAGGTTGTCCGCTCCTTTCGATGCTGCTTTGTTGCGACTCGATTTTATTTAATTCCCGAAAAAAAAATCTGGGCGAACAGTTTGCTTGCCGCCGGGGGCTTGCCCTTGCGGCTTTTCGCGTTTCTCGACTTTTTCGATAATGATGCTGGTAGGGCCGGACAGGATTTTGAACTCGGTGCGGCGATTGAGTTGATGCTGCTCCTCGCTGCACTCCACGCCGTTGGAGCAGCCGTTGAGGAGTTGTTTTTCGCCGTATCCTTTTGCCACGATGCGGTCAGGGGTGATGCCTTTTGCCACAATCCAAGCCTTCGCGCTGTCGGCGCGGCGCTGAGAGAGTTGCTCGTTGTAATCATCCCGGCCACGCGAGTCGGTGTGGGAGGAGAGCTCGATTTTCATGTCCGGGTATTTTTTCATCAAGTCCGTCAGGTATTGCAAATCAGGCTCCGCATCGGGGCGAATATCCGCTTTGTCAAAATCGTACAAGATATATTCAAGGCGAATCGGCTCGTTGATGCGGATGGTGTCGTACTCGGGTTCTACGCGCAGCAGGCGCAAGAGTAGTTTTTTCTCGATGCTGGTTGTTTTTTTCACGCCTGTCGTGTTGAAATCCAGCGTGTCGGGCTTGTATCCTTCGCGGGTGGCGATGACGCGGTACGATTTGTCGGGAGCGAGGGTGAAGGGAAATTCGTTGGCGTTGGCGTTGGTTTTTTCATCCACGCGGGCAGGGTCTTTTTCCGTCACGTCATATACCTGAACGGT
Source organism: Saprospiraceae bacterium (assembly GCA_026129545.1). NCBI lineage: Bacteria > Pseudomonadati > Bacteroidota > Saprospiria > Saprospirales > Saprospiraceae > Saprospiraceae bacterium. The sequence goes on along the minus strand of JAHCHX010000001.1, from coordinate 934,575 downwards.
GGCACCGTTGAGGGGCTGGTTTTCCTTCTCGCCTTTGCGACGCAAGCGCATGGTTTTGGCCAACAGCTCGACTTTGATGCGCTCGATTTCCCAGCTATAAATGTCGTCGCAGCAGGTTTTGCTTTTTAGGTTGTTGGGGCCGGGGCGGTTACTGACCAAGTAGCCGCTCATGCCGTCGGGCATACGGGTATAAAACAGGTCGTCCACGCTGGAATTGATGCCAAGCGGCATCCATTTTGGCTCGCTCCACACGGAGCCGTTCCACTGGCTTTCGAACACATCAAGCCCGCCGATGGTGGGGCGTCCGTTGCTGCTGAACCACAGTTTGCCGTCCTGATAAAAGGGGCTGGCTTCTTCGCCTACGGTATTGACGACTTCGCCCAAGTTGACCGGAAAACCAAATTCGCCGTCTTGTTTTTTGGGCGCGTAGTATATGTCGAAACCGCCTTGCCCGCCGGGCATATTGGCCACGAAGAACAACACTTTTTCGCCGAACAGCTCGCCTTCGCAAGGATGCTTGGCGATATAGTCGCCGTTCACGCCGTTCACTTCCTTGGCCGCGCCCCAACCGTCGGAGCCTTTTAGCGAGTAGTAGATTTTGCTTTCTGCGAGTTGCTGACCATCTTCCTCAAACAGCACGCGGGTGAAATACATGGTGCGCCCGTCGGGAGAGATGCTGACGTTGCCCTGATGCCACTCTTCGCGGTTGATCTGCTGGCCGAGGGCAGTGGGTGCGCCGAACTCGTTGCCGCTTTTGGTGGCAGTGTAAATTTTCGCAAACCAATCGCCTTGCTTTCCGTCGAGCACAATCACTTCTTTTGATTGAAGCGACGAATAGTAGAGCTCGCCACCGCTGTATGAGGGCGAAGCTTCCGTTTGTGGGCTGTTGGCCTTTTTGCCGAGGTTGGCCACTATCAAATTGTCGGGCTGCTTGGCTTTTTTGCCGATTTCGCAACCTGCGATTTCGCGCTGCGCTGCTTGCACGAGTTCGGGCGTGGCCACGGGGTCTTTGATGTACTGATTGAACATTTCGATGGCCTCAGAATACTTCCCATTGTGCTTGAGGCTCATGGCGTACCAGTATTTCAACTCGCCGTACTCGTTTTTGCGGTCGCGCAGCACCAAGCGATTGAACGCGCGCTCGGCTTGCAGGTAGTCGCGCAGTTCGTACTCTAGCATGGCAATCTTGACCGAAAGAGATTTGTCTTTCAAATCGTCTTGTGCTTTTTTGTAGAGTTCGAGCGCCTCATAGGGGTTGCCGTTGGCGGCTGCCTTTTCGGCTGATTTCAAGTTGGCTTCTGGCGTGGAGCGGTTGAGCGGTTGCGCGACAAGCGCCGCCGATGTTGCAAATAAGAGGGTTATGAGGATGATTTGTTTTTTCATCATAGTGTGATTTTAAAAACGTTGTTGAGGGGCGAGGCAAGAGCCTTCCAACGGACGAAAGCCGTCAACCGCAGGCCCCTTTGACAATCTCAGCCATTAGAATCTCGGACACAACACTTTGGGCTTGATGACCGAAGGCTTGTAAATTTTCACGATGTAGTTGGCCGCTATTTCGAAGCCGCCGCGATAATTGCTTGCTGCGTTGAGGTCGGAGGTGTTGATGTCGTAGGCAAGGCCAACGCGGAGGTCTTTATACTTCATCCCCGCAAGCGCCTGAATGGCATCGCGCAGGCGGTAGCCAAGGCCAAAATTGATGGTGAGGTCTTTTTCCGGGTCGAACAAGTATCCCACCAAGCCTTGCACCTGTATCTCGTCGGCACCGCTCATGGTCATGTATTGGAAGGAGGGGCTAAGGCTCCAACGGTCGTCGAGGGCCGCGTTGAGTTGGCCATGGAATATGCTCCGACGCGGGATTCTCGCGTCTCCTGCTGTCGGGTTGGTGGGGGCTGGAGCGTTGGGGTCCGACCTGCCGGCAAGGCTGTATTTGCCTTGATTGATATGGTACATGGCAAATCCGAAATTGACATCCATGCGTTTGTTCAGTTGCGTGGAGAGGTTGATGCCTGCGTCAATATCCGTGAAATTGGCGTTGTCCACTACGTTGGCCTCTTTGCTCAGGCTTGGCACATATTGCCCTGATGGGTCGTAGCCGTCCTCATAAAAACGCTCGTCGCCCAACTTCCGCCCGCCGCGACCATATTGGCCGCCGATGGACAAAATGGTGTTGTTTTTTTTGCTCAACGCGAGGTGATAGGTGGCACCCAGTTTGGCGGCGTTGTGTCGCAGCCCGACAGAGCCGGCCTTGTCGGAGAAGAACATAAGCCCCACGCCAATCCAGTCTTGCTTGCGTATGCCGCGAATGATGGGCGCGTCCGCAAAAACAGCGGGGGTTTTGAAGCTATTCGAGCCGCCGACCACGCTGGCCCATTGGCCGCGATAGATGCCGCCGATGCGGAGCGTGCCTTCGAACTTGCCCGCCATTGAGGGGTTCATCGTCAGGGGCGACATGGCGAATTGGGTAAAGTGGATGTCTTGCGCGAGCAGGCTGTTCAAGCCGAGGAGAGCAACAAAGGAAAAGAGTAGTTTTCTAACGTACATAATCGGAATGTTTAGCGGAAAAATAGGGATGGCGTTTATTGTTTGGGCGCTGGCTTTGAAATCCGCTTTCTTGCAAAAACGACATTTAAAATCACTTGCGCAGAATTGTTCGGCGAAAAGTAGCGCAAAATTGGAAATCCAAACCTAAGCCGTGTCATGCTTTTTGTTAAAAAGGTATTTTTGGTCGTTTCTGGCAAAAGCGTGAAGGGTAGAATGAGCTATATCATCTTCAATCTATCGGATATCGCTGCCGCCGAAATATCGTTCATGCACCTGAAATGTCCTTGGGGGCAACGAGCGAACCCAATCTTGGAGCAAGGGCGACAAGCCAAGCCCGACACTTCCACAGACGTGTTCAAATCCACGCCGGTTGGGTAAAAAGGGTACATCCCGAACGCTGGAACCGTGTTGCCCCACACCGATACGATTTCCTTGCGAAACGCCGCCGCGATGTGCATGAGGCCTGTGTCGTGGGTCAGCACCTTTCCCGCTTGACGCACGACGGAGGCCGATTGGTGGAGATTGAGTTGACCGCAGAGGTTGACAACATTTGGGCCAACAATCCCATTGGCGACGCCTTGCTCGGCCTTCCCTCCAAGCAGTGCGATGGGTTGGTCTATTTGCCGACAAATTTCTGCGATTTTTTCCGTTGGCAGGCGCTTGGTGGCGTGCGTGGCACCCAGCACAAAAGCAACATAGCGCCCTTTTTTGAGCAAAGGCGACCAATCTGCCAGATGCACTTCCTCGTCGGGCGGAATGAAATAGTCGAGCCCTGCGCCGTCGTAGCGCACCCCCAGATGCGCCACCGTTTGCAGGTAGCGATGCACGATGTGCGTTCGGGGCAACCTGTCTATTTTAAAATTGACCAACAGCCACTTTTCCATGTTCAGTTTGTCGAACACGCGCGAAGGGCGCCCCAAGGCGAGTTTGGTTCGGAGGCTGCGAAGGTTGTGGTGCAAATCCACCACGAGGTCGTACCGTTCTTTTTTCAAATCACTTATCACCTCGCTCACTTCTTTTTCAAAGGCAAAAACCCGGGCAATGTGCGGGTTGGGCAGGAGTATGGGGGCAAAGGCGCGTTTGGTGCAAAAATGCACTTCCGCGTCGAGTTGCTTTTTCAAACAACGCGACACCGGGCTGGTGAGCACAATGTCGCCGATGGAAGAGAAACGCAGGAGGAGGATTTTCAAAATACAACTGACAATTGCGCGATGCGCGGGTTTCTCATCGCTTTGAAAAGTTTGAATAGTCGCCCAGATTCAACTCGTCGCGGGAGCCGATGTAGCGGCTCGAATTGCCGACCATTGAGTAGTCGAGCACGGCATTTTTGATTTGAGATTTGTTCTGGATGATGCTGTTGGTGATAACGGTGTTTTCGACCACCGAATGATGCCCGACACTGACGTATGGGCCTATCACGGCGTTTCGTATCACGGCGTGGTCGCCCACGAAACAGGGCTGCACGATGACGCTGTTTTCTATCACCGCATTGGACGACACCAAACCATTGTTGCGGTGAAACTCCAACATTCGCTCGTTGGAATGCAATATGGCTTCCTTGTTGCCGCAGTCGAGCCATTCTTCGATTTCCCCGGTGCGAAAACGCACTCCCTCGTTTTTCAAAATCTCGAGCGCCGTGGTGAGTTGAAATTCGTTTTTTTCTCGAATTTCGTTGGAGATGATGTGATGCAACGCCTTGCGCAAATTTTCGCCCTCGCGGAAATAGTAGATACCGACGATGGCCAAATCAGAGATGAAAGCGGCCGGTTTTTCGGCAAATTCGGTGACGTAGCCTTGTTCGTCCAACTTCACCACTCCGAAGGAAGAGGGGTCTTTCACGCGCTGCACCCAGATGAACCCTTCCTCGCTGGTGTCGAACTTGAAGTTGGCCTTGAAAAGCGTGTCGGCAAAAGCAATCATGCACGGGCCGTTCAGGCTCTCCCACGCACAGTAGATGGCGTGCCCTACTCCTAAGGCTTTTTCTTGCCGATAAAGTTTGCCTTTGGCACCCAGCGAATGAGCGATGCCCATCAACTCCCGCTCCACCTCCGGGCCAAAGTCGCCCACGATGAACGCGATTTCCTCAATTTTTTTGCCGTAGGCCTCGGCCAAATCCTCCACCAACCGTTGGATAATGGGCTTGCCCGCTACCGGGATGAGCGGTTTGGGGACTGTGAGGGTGTGAGGACGCAATCTGGTGCCTCGACCTGCCATGGGGATTATAATCTTCATATTCAGAAGGTTGACTGATATTACAGTGTGGCCAAGAAGGTGTGTCTATGTTTTTCCCGTGCTGCCAAACCCACCAGTACCGCGTTCGGTCTCCGTCAAGGTTTGGGTTTTGAGCCAAGTTATCTGTTCGTATCGCGCAATAACCATTTGAGCCACGCGCTCGCCGGGTTCGATGGTTTGTGGTTCGTTGGAGAGGTTGACGACGATGCACTTGATTTCGCCGCGGTAGTCGCTGTCAATCGTGCCGGGCGAGTTGAGCATCGTGAGGCCGCGTTTGGCGGCAAGCCCGCTCCGGGGTCGAATCTGAGCCTCAAATCCATTGGGCAGTTCGATAAAAAGACCCGTCGGCACCAGCGCCCTTTCGAGCGGTTGGAGCGTGATGGGTTCGACAAGATGTGCCCGCAAATCCATGCCGGCGCTGCCTGCCGTCTCGTACTGAGGCAAAGGGTGTGGCGATTGGTTGATGATTTTGACTTCCAAGGCTTGGCTGATTTTGGCGGCAAAAGTAGTGCGTGATGCTGAATTGGCGCACGATGTCTTTGTGGTGAATAAAATTCGAGCCAAAAACGGCTGGGTTATATCTTGCGGCTCAAAAAAAATGATGCGTTGTCGTTCCTTGTTCGCTCTTGTCGCGGCAACCGCAGGATTAGCGCTTGTGCTTTCATCCTGCGCCACTTCCCGCCACGCCGAGCGCCGTTTTTCCAGAAAAATCCAAAGGGAAGTTGAAAAATCGTCCGTGTTCAGCAGGGCTTTCACCGGCTTCACCTTGCTTGACCCGCAAAGCGGACAAACTTTGGCCGACGTGAACGGCGACAAGTATTTCACTCCCGCCTCGAACACGAAGATTTTCACGCTGGCGACTTGTCTGGAAGTGCTGGGGGATTCGGTGCCTGCTTTGCGCTATTCCCCTGTCCCTGAATCAAGCGACCCTGTTTGGTATCTTGGCTGGCTCATTAGCGGCACGGGGGACCCTACTTTTTTGCACCCTAAATTCGAGGCATGGCAGACACCCTTCGAGTTGCTCAAAAAAAACGGTTTTCTGGGGTTATTTTACAGACATCATAAGATAAACCGCTTCGGCCCGGGCTGGGCATGGGATGACTTCAACGAACGTTATTCCCCCGAGCTGGCCGAAATGCCCCTGTATGGCAATATGGCTCGCCTGACCAAAACCTCCTCCGATTGGGAGGTTAGCCCTCCTTTTTTCAAATCTTTTTTGAAACAACGAGATGACTACGACCAAATAGACGGCAACGCTATTTTTCGGCAAGCGTTTTCCGACACCATATCATTGCCCTATTACAGCGAGTCCAACTTCAAACCGGGCTTTTCAAAGGAGATTCCGATGTGGCAAGCCAATGCGAAAACGCTCTCTTTGTTGTTGGACACATTGCATTACCCCGCTGAATCTTTGCCTACGACAGTGCAGGTCTATAACACGGGGGATGGTTGGCCCACCCTTTACTCCACCCCCCTCGACACCGTCCTGCGCCGAATGATGCACCAAAGCGACAACTTCATCGCCGAGCAAATGCTGCTGGTGTGCGCAGGACAAAAATTCGGTGTCCTCCAACAAGACACCATAATTAGGTGGATGCTCGACAGTGTGCTCATCTCGCTTCCGCAGCGCCCGCGCTGGGTGGACGGGTCCGGGCTTTCGAGGTACAATTTGGCAAGCCCACGCGACTTCGCGCAAGTGCTGTTGAAACTCTGGAAAGAGCAGCCGCACGAGCCGTTGCGTTCGCTTTTTCCGGCAGGCGGGGTGCATGGCACAGTGGCAGGCTGGTACAAGGGCAAGGATGGCAAGCCCTACGTTTTTGCAAAGACCGGCAGCATGAGTGGGGTGCACTGCCTAAGCGGATATGTGACGACCAAGCGCGGCAAAACCCTGATTTTCAGTTTTATGCACAATCATTTTGTGGGCAGCGACGAGCCATGGAAGCAAGAGATGCAGCGGATTTTGGAGATGATTTGGGAACGGTATTGAGCCGTTGCACGACCCTACAACCGCTTTGTGAAGTGCATGCTGCTGATGAAAAAGCCCTTGTTAAGGTAAAGTTTGTGGGCATCTTGGCGATGCGTACCCACGCCGGAATCAAGCGTGACACAAGCGCAGCCGCGTTGTTTGGCAAGGTCAAAAACAAGTTCAAGCAAGCGCCCGGCGTGGCCTTTGCCCCGATGCTCTTCAAGGGTGGTGAGGTCGTCCACATAGATTTGTTTGCCGTCGAAGAGTTTTTGAAGATGACGGTAGCCGATAGCTGCGGCTGCGATGCCATTTTCTTCGATAAAGGCCAGTTCGTAGCCCCCTGACTGCATTTCTTTCACCAAAGGGATGAACCGTTCCTCCTCCAAGTGTGGGCGAAGTAGTTTCATGACTGGCCAACATTTCCGAATGTCGGCATCGGTGCGAGCGAGTTGTATTTGCATGGTGGGTAGTTGTTGGAGGGTTTGAAGGTTTGAGGAATCACAATTTTTGTCCCGTTGTAAACAGGGAATGTGAGAGTGTCCACAAAACTGTGTCATCCCAATTCGGGCAATGAGAAAACACAGAGACACGGAGTCACAGAGTTTTGGCTTTCAATAACTTGCGCTCCTTTGAGTGCAGCGTTCGCCGTGTAAAAAAACATATAGAAAGGTTTGGCACGCTTTTCTGAAAATTCCCGAATTTGCCCAGTAGTGTGGTACTCTGCGCCTCTGCGTTTTTTTATCAAATCAAACCAAATGCTTGGGAAGGTCGCTCACACGCTCGCAACAGATTTGCTCCATCACCTGCTTGAGTTGGATTTTTAAAATCGAAATGGTGTGCTGCCCGCCTTTTTCCCCCAACGCCACCACGCCGTACATGAACGCTCTGCCCAAAAACGCAAACTCCGCACCACTTGCCAAAGCCCGCGCTATGTCGGGGCCACTGCGCAATCCGCTATCCATCATGATTTTAATCCGCCCCGCATACTTGGGTGTAATGTCCGCAAGAGATTTTATGGTTGATTGTCCCGCGTCCAGTTGCCTGCCGCCGTGATTCGACACGATGATGCCGTCGAGTCCTAATTTGATGGCCATTTCGGTGTCCTGCTCGCTCGCCACGCCTTTCAAGACGAGTTTTCCTTTCCAGCGGTCGCGGATGGGGGCGATTTTTTCCTCGTTGAGTCGGCCAGAAAAAGTCTGATTCATATACAGCCCCAATTGTTTGATGTCGAGACCCTTGGGCATATATTTTTTCATGGTGGCAAAATGCGGCTGGCCGTGCAGGAGGGTTCGGATGGCCCAATGCGGTTTTCCCAATATCTGCAACACATTGCGCATAGTCATTTTGGGGGGCATAGCGAGGCCGTTTCGGATGTCGCGTGGGCGGTAGCCAAACGTGGGCACGTCGCAAAGGATGACCAGCACTTGGCAGCCAGCGGATTCGGCGCGAGCGAGGATGTCGTCGCGCATCGTGTTGTCAGCGGGGTGGTAAAGTTGGTACCAGAATTTTCCCTCCGTCAGCTCACCAATGCGCTCGATGCTCGCCGTCGTCACGGTGCTGAGAATGAACGGGATATTGTGTTCAAAAGCGGATTTCGCCAAAATTTCAGGCGCGCCCGGCCACATCAAACCTTGCAAACCGACAGGCGCGATGCCGAACGGCGCATCATACACTTGACCAAACAGTTCGGTCTTCATGTCCGTGACCCCGTGTTTGCTCAAATAAAACGGCTTCAATTCGACCGCTCGTAGTTCGGCGGTGTTTTTGTGCAGGTTCACATCCTCGTTGCAGCCGCCGTCCAGATATTCAAAAGCAAAACGCGGGATGCGCCGTCGCGCACGCTTGCGGAGGTCTTCGATGGATGGAAAATTTGAGTTGTAGGAAGTGTTCATGGTAGAGGGTAGAGGGTGGTCAATATCTTTTCAGGGCAATCAGGTTTTGCGGCGGTGGTTTTTTGTTCCAAAAACGGTGAATCGCCAGCGCCGCGCCGAGCGCCGTCGCCTGGGGCACTTCCGCCGCAAAAACTTCCATTTCGGGAAATGCCCGAGCGAGCAACGACATAAAAATCTCGTTTTTGGAAAAACCTCCGTCCACGAATATCCTTCGGGTATTTTCCGTCAAAATCAATTTTGTGGAAAAGACCTGTTTTTCAACCAATTGCCGCATAAAGGCGATATAGTTTTCCGAAAATTCTTCTTGCTCCTCTGACTTGGAAAATCGAACGCGCTCGTAAAAATCCCCGGCCACCCCGAACTGCGCGGCGATGCGTCTCACCGCCTGTTCGTGCTCGTGGCCGGCAAAAAGCCTCGATGCCTTCACGGGTTTTCCCTGAAAGGTCAGGTAGCAAAGGCAATCCAGTGCCAGTTCCTCGAACGTCAAAGGGTTGTCGTTGAACGGATTCAGCGAGATATTCCAAGTGCCAGTGGAAATCAACACAAACGGTTCCCGAAAACTGGCGAGGTAGGGAATCAGTGCCGCAGAGCTATCGTGAAGACCAACACCTACATAAAAAGCGTGGTACTCCCCGCCGACCGAAATCGGAATTGGCACCCAAGTGGCGCTGTCTGATTCTTTTTGGGGAGGAAATTTCGCATCCAAGCCTTCCCGTCTCACCCACTCGTGGTAATCGTTCTTTTGAAAATCCCAAAGCATCGTGTGGCAACCGATGCTCGTGATGTCTGAAAAATACTCGTTGGAAATCAGCGACGCGACGTATTGAGGAAGGTGCAGGGCATATTTGACTTTTTGAAAGTCATCCGGTTTTTGATGTTTCAAACGGTAGAGTTGAAGGCCGGAATTGAGACTGCCCAGCGTGGGAGAAGCCGTTTCGAGCGATATTTTTTCCTCGCCGCCGTGTTTTTCAAAAAACCGTGTTTTCAAGTTTTCGGGAAAAGGTTTCAAATAATTGTAGAGCGGCAACTCTATCCCAGTGTGACGTTCCAACGGCCCCTGTGCGGCTTTATGAGACAAATAGACGAGGCTCGCGCCATAGGTCGTGACATTCACGCCCGAAACCACGAAACGCTCGTCTTCGAGGAGAGTCAAAAACGTGTTCCAGACCCAGTCGGAGAGCAACACCACGTCCTCGCAAGGAACGCCATCCTCGTCAACTGTTTCGGGCAATTGCTCGCTCTTTTCAAAGACAATGCGATAGTCCTCGTCGAACACGAAGCATTTTTTGTTGGTCTTGCCTATGTCGAAAATAACGATGTGCATACCTCCGTCAAACTGCTTGCACCGTGCCTGCCGCCTGTACCTCCGCCACGTTTTTGCAGCCAGCCAGCCCCATAGTGAGTTCAAAATCCGAAAACCAATTGTCGAGCAACTCCTCCACGCCTGCCTGACCGTTCACCGCCAGCGCATAGCAATAAGGACGACCAATGCCCACCGCCGTCGCGCCGAGCGCCAGCGCCTTGAAAGCATCCGCACCGCCGCGTATACCGCTGTCGAACAGCACCGGCACCTTGCCACGCACGGCTTCCAATACATTGGGCAATGCCTCGATGGCCCCAATCGAGCCATCCACCTGCCGCCCGCCGTGGTTGGACACATAGATGCCATCCGCGCCATAGTCCAATGCCTTTTTGGCATCATCGGGGTGGAGGATGCCTTTTAGCACAATGGGCAGTTGAGTGTGTTCGCGCAGGAAAGGCAGGTCGCTCCAAGTGATGTTGGGGCGCGAATAAATCTGCGTGAACTTGCGCACCGCCGCCAACCCGCGCCCGCTGCGCAGGTTGTCCCAAAAACCGCCCGGATAGCGGCGAGAAGAGGCCAGCAGTGTCCGAATCGCGTCCCAAGTCACCTTCGTTTTGGGGCGCGGCGTGGGGTCAGGCTCGTCGAGCAGGCGTTGGAACACCGGGTCGGAAGTGTACTGCGCGATGCCCATGCCTTTCAAAAAAGGCAAGGTGGCCAAGTCGAGGTCGCGAGTTCGCCAACCGAGCATGGTCGTGTCGAGCGTGACCACAACGGCAGAGCAACCACAAGCCTCCGCACGACGCAAAAAACTGGCTACCAAATCATTGGAGCGGCTCCAATAAAGTTGGAAAAGATGCGGCGCATCGCCCATAGCAGCCGCGCACTGTTCCATCGACACGGAGGCTTGATTGGAAAAAATGTAAGGAACACCGAACGCGCCGGCAGCTTTCGCCACCGCCAAATCAGCCTCAGGATGAGCCATTTCGAGCACGCCTATCGGTGCGAGGAAAAACGGGGCGGGGATTTTTTTCCCAAAAAAATCAGTGGAAGCGTCGCGTTCTTCCACATTGCGCAACATCCGAGGCACGATGCGCCAACGGTCGAAGCCGCTCAAATTGGCAGCCATCGTCCGCTCCAACCCTGCGCCGCCCGCGATATAAGCAAAGGCTTCGGCGCTCATTTTCTCCTTGGCACGGAGCTCCAGCGCGGCACCATCGAACGGAATCACCTGCCGCACACCTGCCGCCCCACCGATGTACACAGCGCGTTGGCGTTCGAGCGCATTTGTTTTTTTCATAAAAAGGAAGTTGCTTTGGGCTGATTTTCAGTATGTTTGAAAAATGTCGGCATCAATTTGACAAAAAATCAAGAAGTCGGCGTTCTAACGAGCATCAACAGACAACAACGAATAACATTTTAAACTTCAGAATTATGATGCGCCAAACCTTATTTGCCATCTCCTGCCTCTGTGTCCTCGCCTTGATTGCAGCCCCTCTCCCCTCTCTCGCTCAGAAAAACAAAACCGAAATCGGGAAATGCGGCTATTACGCTGACTCATTTCAAGGGCGGCCCACTGCTAGTGGCGAAAAGTACAACAAAGACGCGCTCACCTGTTCGCACAAAACTATGGCCTTTGGCACAAAAATTCGCGTCACCCGACTCGACAACAAAAAATCCGTCGTGGTGCGCGTCAACGACCGGGGGCCATTTGTGGAAGGCTACATCGTGGATGTGTCAATGGCCGCTGCCAAAGAACTCGACATGATAAAAGCAGGCTCCGTCCGCGTGAAAATCGAGGTGGTAGAGACCGCCCAATCTGCCCTCACCAACGATGCCCAATTGGAAGCAGAAGCGTTCCGCACCCTAGAACCCAACCAAATAGCAAAAGGGGTAAATGCCAATACGGCTTCTCGCGCACAATTCGCCAACACTCAAACAAATGACACACCCGTCACTCATTCCAACTCAGTGGCGACTAAGACGAACGCCGCGCCGACCGCGAAGGTGGCACCAAGTTCCAACCTTTTCAAGGTGGACATTGCGGAGTCGCAAAAAAAGGGCTTCGGTGTCCAAATCGTATCCCTCAGCGATGCCAACGGCGTGTTGCCTTTCGTCAGAGAATTGCAAGCAAAATACCCCGGCAAGGTGTTAGTGAATGTGAAGCGCGACGAGATGAATAACCCAACCTACAAAGCCATCGTAGGGCCTTTCGCTGATAAAAAATCCGCCGATGCCGCGCAAAAAACCATCAGTCAAAAGTACAAAAAGACAATCGTGGTGGATTTGAGCTTGCTATAGAAAGCCAGCGATTTCTACCCAGATTAAAGAGGATTTGAACCTGCCCGTTGGCAAGGCAGGGGTTTCCTTGATTGATTTGTGTGATTTTCGAAGGATTGCGAGCGCCGTCCGTTCAAAACCACTTTGCGTTGACTATCAAAAGTGGTTTGGCGAGTGATGACACCCTTCGCCAAAACCAATTACCACGAGCCACTCCAAACTGCGGAGTGGCTCGTTTTTTTTATGTGCCTTCCGCCCACCCAAGCGGCGCATTCACCCTGATCGGGCAGTACTCCGCACACCCGAACTATTTTTCGGAAAATATACCTCGCGCCGTCAAGTTCTGAGCATGGCCAAAAGCGCAATCTGTTCAAAATCGGGGGCATCAATCATGGTCATCTCACAAATCCTAACAAATCAAGGGGTAATTTGTGCAATTTTATTCTCGGCTCGCATCTGACCTGAAAAATCTTCCTCTTTATGCTACACCCAATCACGATGCTACTTTTGGCGCTGCTTTCAGCAAGCCTATCCCCTGCGGACTACCGCACCCAGCCAAATCTTCCGCTCACATTATTCGCCATTTCTGACGCACAGCGCCAACCCTTCGTCTTTGGCGACTCGCTCGTTTTCAAAGACTTGAAAGCCAACCTTGAGCGCCGCCAGAAAGAAACCGCCCCCGAAAAACTCTACCTCCACCTCGACCGCACCCTGTATCAACCCGGAGAAACCATCTGGTTCGGCGCCTACATCCGCAACGCAGGCGACCTCATGCCCTCCTTGCAAAGTCAGATTCTGCACGTCGAACTGCTCGACCCACGCGGCGCCGTTTTGCAGAAAAAAACCTACCTCGCCTTCGACGGCACGACGGCAGGCGATTTTGAATTTTCAAAAGACCTGCCCGGTGGCCTCTACAAAATCAAGGCCTACACCCGTTGGATGCAAAACACGAGCGAGGTGTTCGAGCGCAGCGTCACCCTCCAAAAAGTGGTGCTGCCCAACCTAAACCTCAAACTCGAATTCGAGCGAAAAGCCTTCGGCCCCGGCGACGTGGCGATTGCCCGATTCGACGCGCACAGCCTTGACAATAAGCCACTTGCCAACCAGAAGTTGCGTTTCACCGCCGCTGTCGGCGGGCAACAATTCACCGACGGAGATGCCCTGACCGACGCGAATGGCCGTGCCTACGTCCGTTTTCAGTTGCCGTCCAACATAGAAACTGCCGACGGTTTGCTCAATATCCAAATCGAACACGGCGGCCAAACGGAGGCCATCTCACGGGCGATTCCGCTCGTGCTGAACAAAATTGACCTCCAATTTTTCCCCGAAGGCGGCGACGCCATCGCCAGCCTGCCGTGCCGCATGGCATTCAAGGCCACCAACGAATTTGGCAAACCCGCCGACGTGGAAGGCGCGGTGCTGAACAGCCGGGGCGAGCAAGTTGCCGCGTTTAGCAGTTACCACGACGGCATGGGCGCGTTCGACTTCGTGCCGCAGCCCGGCGAGCATTACGAAGCACGACTGACCAAACCTTTTTCTTCGGAAAAAACTTTTGCATTGCCCGAAATTCAAACCACGGGATACGCCCTGCGCCTTCAGGAGCGCAACGCCCAGAGCCTGACCTTTGAAGTCGCCGCCAACCAGCCCGGCAAGGTCTATTTGGTCGGCCAAAGTCAGGACAAATTGTTCTTTTTCAAAGAAATAAACCTCGCAAAGGCGACGGCTGGAAAGGTCGTCGTACCCACAAAAGACCTGCCCGTCGGCATCGCGCGTTTTACTTTGTTTGACCAAAACAAAACCGAACAAGCCGAACGCCTCGCTTTTGTGAACCGCGACCGGGGGCTGAAAATCGAACTCCGACCCGACAAGGAAAAATACCTCCCCCGCGAACAGGTAAAGATGAAAATCCGCGTGGCAGACCATGCCGGGCGACCCGTGCAGGGCAAATTCTCCCTCGCCGTCGCCGACGAAAACCAACTCACTTTCGCCAACGATAAACAGGGCCATCTGCTCGCCAGCCTCCTACTCGAACAAGACGTGAAAGGCAACATCGAGGAGCCGAATTTCTATTTCGACCCCGCCGAACCCAAGTCCGAACAGGCGCTCGATTACCTGCTGATGACACAGGGCTGGCGACGTTTTGATTGGAAGGAAATTCAGGAGGCCCAGCCCGTTGCATACCAACAGCCGGGCGAGCGCACGGTGGTAGAAGGTCAGTTGTTTCGCAAAAATGGCAAGCCGCTCGCGCAGGCAAAAATCTCCCTTTATCCCAAAGGCCCCAGCGCGACGACCGACTTGGAGGGCCGTTTTTCGTTCAAAAATGTGGACATCGAAAAACATACGCACCTGCTCTACGGGCGCGATGTGTATTATCCACTCTATGAGTACGGCTCGAATTATGCGTTGTCCGAAAAAGGTGGCCGCCACGTCGCCCCTCCCACAATACGCCATTTGCCAAACACCTCCGCGAACGCTTTTTTGCAAGGCAAAATACTGGACGACACAGGCGAACCGCTCATCGGCGCGACGGTGAAAGTATTGAAAGGCAATGAGTTGGTACGCGGCACTATCACCGACTACGACGGCAATTACCGCGTGAAACCGCTCGACCCCGGCATCTATGATGTGGAGATTTCATTCACGGGTTACGCAACAAGAAAAGCCACTGGCGTGAAAATTTTGAAAGGCACATTCACCGTGTTGGATGACGTAATGAGCAATGGCTCCCTGCTCAGCGAGGTAAATGTTGTTTCTTACAGCGTACCCCTTATAGAACAAGACAAAACCATGCCCGCCAGCGCACTCACTTCCGAGCAAATCCGAAATCTGCCCACTCAAAAAACGAACGCCATCGTCGCCACCAGCGCCGGAGCAAAGCCTAAAGCCCGCGATGACATAAAAATCAAAAGCTCGCGCTCTGATGCGACGGAGTATTACATAGACGGCGTTCGGGTGACAGGAGCGCCGCCGCCAGCATTGGATGACGAAATGAAAATCATGAGGGGCGGCACACCAGCGGACATGGCTGGGGAAGCGCCAATGAATGAAGTTACCGTCACCAACTTTAAAATCCCGCTCACCGAGCCTGACAAAACAGCAAGCGGCCAAGCCTTTAGCAGCAGCCAATTGCAACCGCGCTCCTACGCCAGCAGAAGCACATGGGCAAAAGAAGAAAAACCCAGTTCCATGGGGCGCTATCGCAATCAAACTTTCAGCCGTGCGCGTACTTTCTACGCGCCCAAATACGAATCGCAAAAACAGCCCGCACAGCGCAGCGATTTCCGTAGCACCCTTTACTGGAATCCGAATATCCAGACCGACAAAAAAGGCGAGGCCGAGGTCGAATTCTTTACCTCCGATGCCATCACGAACTTCCGCGCCACGCTGGAAGGCATCGGTGAAATGGGGCAACCCGGCCGCACGGAGCAAAAGTTTTTTGTCCAAAAACCCCTCAGCATCGCCGTGAAAGTCCCCGCCTCTGTCATCTCAGGGGATATTTTGAAATTGCAAATCGCCATTTCAAACAAGACAAATTATGCGGCAGGCGGGCATTTGAATATCGCCGTTCCCGAACATTTTTCTCCCAAAAACGAAATTCAAGCAAACGCCCAACTCGCTCCCGGCGAAACAAAAACCATCACCGCTGAGTATGTGATTGGTTTGCAAAAAACGGAAAATCAAAGTGTTAGCATAAAATTCTCTGCGGACGAAAACGTGCTGGACGCCTTCGAGACCACCGTCCGCACCCTCGACCGAGGTTTCCCGGTCAAGCAAATCGCTTCTGGCAACGCCGCCCAAAATGCTTTCAACATCCGATTGCACGAGCCAGTGGAAGGCACCGTGTCGGCCACGCTCACGGCCTATCCCAACGCCCTCGAAGACGTGCTGAAAGGTATGGAGCGGATGCTGCGCCAGCCGTCAGGATGTTTCGAGCAGGTGAGCAGCAGCAACTACCCCAACCTGCTCGTACTCGACCTCCTGCGCCAAACCGGCACCGCCAAACCCGAGGTGGAAAGCCGCGCCATGACCCTGCTCGAAGACGGCTACAAAAAACTGACGGCCTACGAGTGCAAATCCGGCGGCTTCGATTGGTATGGCCGCGACCCAGCGCACGAGGGACTGACCGCCTACGGCATTCTCGAATTCACCGACATGGCAAAGGTGTTTGCGGTGGACAAAAAGATGATAGACAGGACGGTAACTTGGCTTGCAAGTCGCCGCGACGGGAAGGGCAGTTGGCAAGTAAACCCCCAAAGCCTGCACGGCTGGAAAAAAGACGGCGTGCTGGATGCCTACATCGCTTGGGCTGTGGCCGAGGCTGGTTACGGAACACAATTCGCCGCCGAAATCGAACACGCCCGCCAGCAAACGGAAAAAAGTGGCGACCCCTACCAATTGGCTCTGCTTGCCAACGCTTTGCTCGCGGCAAAAGACAAACAGGGCAAGGTGCTTTTGACACAACTACTTGACAAACAAGCCGCCGACGGCTCTTGGGCCGGCACTTCACATTCCGTGTTCCATGCCTACGGCAATTGTTTTCAAATCGAAACGACCGCACTCGCCACGCTCGCTTTGATGAAATCCGGCGAAAAAAACACCGCCCTGCAAAAGGCGATAGACTATCTCATAAAGTCCAAAACCGAGTACGGCTACGGCAGCACCCAAAGCACGGTGCTGGCACTGAAAGCCCTCGTCGAGTATGCCAAAATCGGCAACCAGTCGGCGGCAGACGGCACCATCGTCGTGCAGGTGGATGGCCGTCGCGTGGCAGAGCAACCCTATTCGACCCGCGATGCGAAACGTCTGGAAATCAAAAACTTGGAGCAGTTTTTCACATCCAGCAATCCGCGCGTGGAAGTGTTTTTTGAAAATTCAAAAGCCGCGATTCCGTTTGATTTGGAAATAAAATACGCCTCGCGGCAGCCACGCAACGCGAAAGATTGCCCCATCTCCTTCCAAACAAATTTGGGGCAAAACATTGCCAAAATCGGCGAAACGGTGCGCCTTACTGCCTCGCTCAAAAACGAATCTGCACAACCCCAAGCCTCGCCGATGCTCGTGTTGGGCATCCCCGCCGGCCTCACGCTCCAGCCTTGGCAGTTGAAAAAAATCGTGGACGAAAAGCAGTGCGATTTCTATGAGCTGTGGGACGGCTTCGCGGTGTTCCATTTTGAAAAAATCGGCGCGAACGAAACCCGCACCCTGCACCTCGACCTCCGAGCGGATGTGGCAGGCACTTTCGAGGCGCCAGCAAGTCAGGCATTTTTGTACTACACGAACGACCAGCGGGTGTGGAGCAAGCCGGAGAGGGTGGTGGTGAACGCTCAATGATGGCATTCGGTTGATTCGATTTTCGATTGAGGGGCAACCTCAGGGCAAACGCATCAAAATACAACCGACCTCGGAGAGGTCAAATGTTGGTAGAAATGGTGTGTTTTTGTGATAATTATCACGACCTCGGAGAGGTCAAATGTCTATCGCAGCAAACAGGTCACCAACATTCGACCCCGCTGGGGTCGTAAACACCGCGGAAATGGGGCGTTTCTACCAACATTTGACCTCTCCGAGGTTTGTGCCATTTTGATGCGTTTGCCCTGAGGGGCAACCTCGGCACCGGCGCCCGCGATGGGAGCCACCACTTTTTTCATTTTGCCGAAAGACCGTTTTCTCGCAAAACCCTACCGTTCACCCTGAAAAAGGGCGTACTCACACATTTAACAAAAAATCACTGGGGACTTTGCCGACCGAACGGATAACTTTGATGCACTCCTCTTGACCTTATTGTTCACAATCTAAACACCTTTTTAAGATGCAACGATTAGTTATCTTCGCCTCTCGCCTCTCGCCTCTCGCCTATTCAGCTGTTGGTTTTATGGCTCTTGTTTCCCCCCACAACAAACTGGGGCCAATGTTACATAAAAAACGAGCAGGGACAAACTCTTATTAGAGATTCATACTGCAACATAGTAGTGGTGATGGACGATACCTACATAGATTACTTCGGCGGGAATATCCATGCCGCTAAAGCGGCCTCATCGCCAAACGTGTTTGATGCGATTAATGAACTCAATGACTTATTCAACAATTATTTTTTGTATTTCAACGTGGTTTTTTTCCCGATAAACTATGTGGCCCCCAGCTATAAAGGGAATGTCTCAAATTGGGCTAAGGACATCAACAGTGACTTCAGGAAACAATTTCCCTGCATCAATAAAGATTTGATAGTTGTACTTTCAAGGGCTTTGGGAGCAAACGGACATGGCAACAATGGCGTAGCGATTTGTTCTAGACCTATACCAACTTCGCCTCCATACATCATCGCGCATGAGATAGGTCATGTAATTGGCTTAAAACACGCGACATCTTCTTGTTACAGTTGTTCGCCCGCAACATTTATGTGCCCAAACGGTGGCAATCTTTTCCAATTCAACCCTTGCGATTACCTGACACTAGCAGATTCTAAAAATGGTGTATTCTCACAAGGCCTAGGGTGCACTTTGTGCAGATGCGCTCTGTGGGCAGACTTTGTTTCGGGAGTGCCAGAAGACTTCATTTGCCCGCCACCAGACAATGTTGAGTTCATTTTGGACTTGGACAACCCCAATCCCGTCAGAAATTGTCAAGCATTTAGTGATGAGGTAACGGTCACTGTGACGATGAGGAATAACAGTCAAGCAGATCATCGAAACATCAGGGCATTTATCAATAATTTCAGCGGTTTTTCGGAATTTGTCATAGACCCAGACTTGGATTTCAACTGCATCAAAAATTTAGACACAGGGGTTGAGCTCCGCATCGTAAATCCCTTTACCAATGATTGTGAAGACAACGAGACGTTGCACTTCTTCGAGGCAAACGAGACAAAAGAGTTTCGATTCAAAATCAGATATCTGGGAGGTGTCAATGCTTCCACTCAACTTTTTCAGTTTCGTGTTTACACGGGGAACAGCGTTGGCACCCCTGTAAGCAGCGTCACCCAAAACGTATATCCATTTATAGAAGTAAGCGACAAAAACCAATGGTCACTGACCAATCCCATGATTTTTTTGTCCGACATAGAGCTGGACGGCGAAGAAACATTTGGGAGTACCTATGATTTCGGCACCAATGAAAAGCTGCTTTTTGCCTCCGGTGTGGGTTTAACCGTTTCCAATCACAGGACAGATATGACAAATGTGGATGTCAGGGGTTGTGACAATATGTGGAAGGGCATCACCGTCGAATACAGTTCCGAACTCATATGCGACATGACCACCATCGAAGATGCCCAATCCGCCATCCTCGCCAAAAGAGGCTCCAAACTCATAGTTCAGTACAGCAACCTGCTCAACAACAACTTCGCCATCCGCACCGACCCCGCCGGCACGGGCAATTTCAACCTTACCCTCAATGGCAACCGATACGGCACCACCACCGGCCTAAAAACAGCCTACGGCGGCCAAAGCCCCGCCCCCACCGGCAAAGGCTTCACGGGCATCTACCTCGAAAACGCCGGCAACGTCTCGCTCGGCACTTCCTTTGAGCAAGCCAACGAGTTTTTCAACCTGCACTATGGCATCATCTCCAACAACACCGACCTGACCGTGCGCAACGCCTCTTTCCAAGACATCGAAAAAACCGCGCAGGCCAGCGGCTACGGCGCCTTTGCCAACGCTCCCTTCACGGGCAAAGCCATCCAAGCCGCCGGCGGCTCGCTGGATGTGCGCGGAAACGTTATTTCCGCGGGGCACCCGGTACTTTTCAACAATTGCCACACCGGTATCCAGACCACCAACACGGGGGTGCAGCTCTGGGAATGTGTCATGCTCGGGGTCGCCAACGGCATCATCGCCAACGGCGGCATTTCCAAGCCTTACTATATCGCCTGGAACAACATCACCGCTTCCGACAGGGGCATCTCCACGTTCTACCAGTCGGGGCTTTCGGGACAGTCGAACATAGAGTACAACACCGTGCGCATGATGGGCAGCGCCAAAGGCATCGGCATCGGGGTGGGCGGCCAAGAGATGTTCCCGCAGTATGAGGGCTTCCTGCTTGGCAACACCGTCACGATGGACGACGGCGGGGCGGGCATCCACGTCGGCGTGGCCAACCGCCTCCGAGCCACCCGCAACTACGTGCACCTCAACGGGGCCGCCGTCCCCTACGGCATCCGCATGGAAGGCGGCGACCGCAACACCCTCAACTGCAACATCGTCACCAACCCCGGCAGCGGCGACAACTCAGGCATCTACGCCATCCACCCCGCCCGCGCCAGCATCCTGTGCAACACTGCCGACGGCACCGCGCGCGGGCTGCATTTCGAGGGCATGCTGGCTGGAAAGGCGAAGGCCGACGTGGCCGGCAACACCATGAAAAACAACGCCGCCGCCGGGCTGCTGCTCGGCACGGATGCGGTGCTGGGGCCGCAGGCACACCGGGGGAATAAGTTTGAAGAGGTAGGGGCTATGGCAGGTGCTGGGGCAGACGACCATTCATTGTTTACCGTGGATGCCAATGAAAATCCTGATTTTTTACCGAATGTATGGTTGCCGCAGTTGTGGTTTTCAGATGTTGCCGACCCCGCCCTATCATATCAATGCCTGCCTCCGACAGCTTGCCCCCTGCCCACCATCGCGTCCGATTATGCTCTGGACATCAAAATTGTGAAGGGGGAACTTGGCGGCACGACCTATCAGGCTGCCAACCAATGGCTGGCACAGCGCAGGTTTTATGAACTGGTGTTGGAGGAGGGCAATCCCTATCCCGGTAATTCGGACGTTTCCAGCTTCCTTTCACAGGCCCAGACCAACGGTATCGCGGGCTATGCCAATGTGCAGGTCGGCATTCGCTCGCTGGGCGCGATGACGGAACTCCACCGTGCGGCGACCGCTGCGAACCTCTTGGCACTCAACGGCATTTTGGCTGATAGTGCCGTCTATCAGGCCAACGAAAAATCGGTCAACCAGATATTCTTGCAGACCCTGGCCCTTGGCAATACGGACTTTTCCGAATCACAAATCACGGTATTGCAAGGCATTGCAGAGAGCTGCCCCCTCTCCGACGGCGAAGCGGTGCTGCGGGCGCGGGCCATGCTTGAGGTGCTGCAAAATTCCGCTGTTTTCTACGATGACGTTTCAATTTGTGGGATCGGGGAGAGGACTGACAACAACAAGATGATAGTAAAAAGTGCATTGAGCGTGTATCCGAACCCGGCTAATGACCTCTTGAACATTGAATACTCGAACGCTGAAAATGCTGACATGCAATTCGTGATATTCAATGCTCAGGGCCAAATCGTGCGGGAAGTGGCACTGAGAGGAGGAGTTGGGACGGTACGGGTGTCTTTGCAGGGCATCCCCAGTGGTGTTTACTGGTATGTGGCACCCGGAGCAGGTGCCGGCAAATTCCTGATTCAACATTGATTTTCACCTTTTTATGCCAGCCCCGTGACCTGCGTTGCGGGGCTGGCATAATCATCAATATGCCGAGCATGAAGATTTTTTTACTTATCGGGTTCTGTCTGGCGCCCTTCCTGACGACAGCCCAAAAAGAGGATTATATTTGGGTGATGGGTGATGACAACCAAACTACGGACACAACCCATGGCGGCGGGCTGCTGGATTTCAACTTCAGTCCTCCCAAGGCGAGTTACCGGTACCGTGAACACAATTTACGCACCACGAATTCCAGCATTTGTGACACTGCCGGGAATCTGCTTTTTTACACGAATGGTTGTGTTATCGCAGGGGCGGATGATGAAATTATGGAAAATGGTGAGGGCATCAATCCGGGTAATGCGCACTCGTTGTGGTGTGAGCAATACGGCACTGGTTATGCGGGTGGCCCAGCAAATTCACTCATACTTCCCGTTCCTGATTCAAACGGACTTTATTACCTTTTCCACAAGCGCTTTACGCTTTATTCTAATCCAACAACTGCTATTCGTGATAAATTTTACTACACGGTCGTTGACATGAACCAGAATCTTGGTAAAGGGAAGGTGGTAGCCAAGAACGTGGAAATGATGTCCGATACCTTGGCACGAGGCGAAATAGCCGCCGTCAAACACGCCAACGGCAAGGACTGGTGGCTCGTCACGCCCCGGCGGAACAGCAACCAGTTTTACGTCTTCAAGTTTACAAGCCAAGGTATAGTGGATACTTTCCAACAGACCCTCGGCATCCTCCCGGACCCGCAGGGAGAAGGGCTTGGCCAAATGGCATTTTCGCCGGATGGCAGCAAACTGTACCGTACCTATCGCTACAATCCTGTCATGGTCTATTCCTTCGACCGAGAGGCGGGTGTATTTACGCAGTTTGACACCATCCCTTTTGATTATGGCAACCAGTTGGTCGGAGAAATTGGCTGCGCGGTCTCATCCGATAGCCGTTTCTTATACTTAGGATGTCGAAAGTTCTTATATCAATTGGATACATGGGCCAGTGATATCAGCGCGTCACAGACCACGGTGGCTGAATGGGATGGTTTTACTACTCCATTTCCAACTTTGTTTTATCAGTTACAATTGGCCCCTGATTGTAAAATATATGGTCTTGCTGGTGGTGACACCCGTTATTACCACGTCGTCCACGACCCCGACGAGCCGGGTCTGGCCTGCAACGTGGAGCAGCGCGGAGTAAAGTTTCAAACCCCAACTGGTGCTTCCATGCCTTCTTTCCCAAATTACCGGCTTGGACCGCTCGACAACCCCGGCGTGCCTTGCACGGCCACGGTGAGCGTGAACAACCCGCTGCCCGCCACCGAAAAAAACACGGTGCAGGTGTGGCCCAACCCGGCCACCGATGAGTTCACCCTCTCGTACAGCCTGCCGCAAGCAAGGGGCGAGAGCCGGCTCATCCTCACCGACCCGTACGGGCGCGTCGTCCACGAGACGCGCTTGCAGGGCGCGGCAGGGCGCGTGGCGGTGCGGACGGAGGGCTGGGCGGCGGGTGTGTATTTTTTCAGCATCGCAAGCAATGAAGTAGGCCTATCTTCGGGAAAAATAATCGTGCAACGCTAAAACATGACAGCACCGTGAACACTTTTTTTTCGCCCTACGGCTCTGCCTGCCTATCCCAAGCACAATCCAACGGCCTCGCGGGCTATGCCAATGTCCAAGTGGGCATTCGACAATTGGGGGATATGAGCGAGGAAGCCCGCCCTTCAGCCGCAGCGAGTCTTTTGTCGCAAAACAACGGCCTGACGGGGAGCGCCGCCTATCAAGCCAACGAAAAAGCCGTCAACGAGATATTTTTGCAAACAGTCGCCATTGGCAACTATGACTTCACCGCAGCCCAAATCGCGTCGCTGGAGGCAATCGCCGAACTTTGCCCCCTCTCCGACGGCGAAGCGGTGCTGCGGGCGAGGGCGATGCTGAATTTGTTAGAAAGGAACCCCAACAATTACGACGATTTCGTCAATTGCTACGGCGGGGAACGCTCTGACAACACCCGGAGAAAAACAACGCCCCCGGGCCAATCGCTGAAACTGTTTCCCAATCCCGTCCAAGATGTATTCACGGTCGAATACAACGGGTTGAGCGACTCGGGGCAGCGGTTGGCGCTGTTCAACGTCTTTGGGCAAGCCGTGATGGCAATCAATTTGCCCGAGAGCCACGGTCGCGTCTTGGTAACGACAAGCAACTTGCCGGCAGGTGTTTACTGGTATGCCGTGCCTGGCGAAAACAACTTTTCCGGCAAACTCATCATAAGCCGATAAGCCTATTGTTTCACTCGGGATAGCATACGTTTCCCATGACGTATGCTATCTCTTTTTGTTTTTTTTATGAGAACTCGTGCGATTCTATTCTTGCTGGCGCTATCCCATGTTGTGCAGTCCCAAAAACACGACTACGTATGGATAACGGGCGACGACAACCAGTCATCCGACACTACCTACGGCGGCTCGTTGCTAGACTTCAATTTCAACCCCGTTAAAGCGAAATATAATTACCGCGAGCACAATATGTACACCACCAACTCAAGCATCTGCGACAGCGCGGGCAACCTGCTCTTTTACACCAACGGTTGTGTCGTCGCCGGGGCCGACGACGAAATACTGAAAAACGGCAACGGCATCAACCCCGGAAACGCCCACGATTTGTGGTGCGTGCAATACAACGACGGATATGCTGGGGGGCCGGGCAACTCTGTCATATTGCCCGTGCCAGATTCAGCGGGGCTGTTCTATCTGTTCCACAAACGGTTTGTGTTGTATTCCAACCCAACTAATGCCATTCGTGACAAACTCTACCACACTATCGTTGACATGAACCACAACGGAGGCAAAGGCGGGGTTATTGACAAAAACGTGGTGATGATGTCCGATACCTTGGCTCGCGGCGAAATAGCCGCTGTCAAACACGCCAACGGCAAGGATTGGTGGCTCGTCACGCCCCGGCGCAACAGCAACCAGTTTTACATCTTTAGGTTCACGAGCCAGGGAATTGTGGACACCTTCCAACAGACCATCGGCATACTCCCAGACCCAGACGGAGAAGGGTTTGGTCAGATGGTTTTCTCTCCGGATGGCAGCAAACTGTATCGTACCTATCGCTACAATCCTGTCATGGTCTATTCCTTCGACCGCGAGGCAGGGGTGTTTACGCAGTTTGACACCATATCCTTTGATTATGGCAATCAATTGGTTGGAGAAATCGGGTGCGCGGTGTCGCCCAACAACCGTTTTTTATATTTAGGATGCCGAAAGTTCTTATATCAATTGGATACCTGGGCCAGTGATATCAGCGCATCACAGACAACCGTAGCTGAGTGGGACGAATTCACCACCCCATTTCCAACGTTATTTTACCAGCTACAACTTGCCCCCGATTGCAAGATATATGGTCTTGCAGGTGGAGACACCCAATACTTTCACGTTATTCACAATCCTGATGAAGAGGGGGCAGGATGCAATGTTGAGCAACGAGGCCTTTTGTTACCCGCACGAAGCGGTGCCTCCATGCCTTCTTTCCCCAACTACCGCCTCGGACCGCTCGACAACCCCGGGGTGCCGTGCACGGCCACGGTGAGCGTGAACAACCCGCTGCCCGCAACCGAAAAAAACACGGTGCAGGTGTGGCCCAACCCCGCCACCGATGGGTTCACCCTCTCGTACAGCCTGCCGCAGGCAAGGGGCGAGAGCCGGCTCTTCTTTACCGACCCGTACGGGCGCGTCGTCCACGAGACGCGCTTGCAGGGCGCGGCAGGGCGCGTGGCGGTGCGGACGGAGGGCTGGGCGGCGGGTGTGTATTTTTTCAGCATCGCAAGCAATGATGTAGGCTTATCTTCGGGAAAAATAATCGTGCAACGCTAAAACATGACAGCAAGGTGAACACATTTTTTTCGCCCTGCGGCTCTGCCTCTCGCATGGAAGGCGGCGACCGCAACACCCTCAACTGCAACACCATAACCAACCCCGGCAGCGGCGACAACGCCGCCATCTACGCCATCCACCCCGCCCGCGGCAGCATCCTGTGCAACACCGCCGACGGCACCGCGCGCGGGCTGCATTTCGAGGGCATGCTGGCGGGAAAGGCGAAGGCCGACGTGGCCGGCAACACCATGAAAAACAACGCAGCGACAGGGCTGCTGCTCGGCACGGATGCGGTGCTGGGACCTCAGGTACATCGGGGGAACAAGTTTGAAGGAACCGAGGCGTTGGCTGGGAACAACGCTGCCCAAACCTCGAAGTTCACCGTTGACGCCAATGAAAACCCTGATTTCTTGCCGAACGCTTGGCTTCCTCAATTGTGGTTTGAAGATGTTGAAGACCCTGCCTTGTCTTACCAATGTTTACCGCCATCCGCTTGCCCTTTGCCCGCTGCGGCAACGGATTTTGACTTGGACATACGCATTGTGAAAGGAGAACTGACGGGTATCGAATATCAATCCGAAAATAACTGGCTGGCGCAAAGGCGCTTTTACGAACTTGTTTTGGAAGAAGGCAACCCGTACCCCACGAATGCAGATGTTGCAGCCTTCATAACGCAGGCTCAGTCCAACGGCCTCGCGGGCTATGCCGAGGTGCAGGTGGGCATTCGACAATTGGGGGATATGAGCGAGGAAGCCCGCCCTTCAGCCGCAGCGAGTCTTTTGTCGCAAAACAACGGCCTGACGGGGAGCGCCGCCTATCAAGCCAACGAAAAAGCCGTCAACGAGATATTTTTGCAAACAGTCGCCATTGGCAACTATGACTTTACCGCAGCCCAAATCGCGTCGCTGGAGGCAATCGCCGAACTTTGCCCCCTCTCCGATGGAGAAGCGGTGCTGCGGGCGAGGGCGATGCTGAATTTGTTAGAAAGGAACCCCAACAATTACGACGATTTCGTCAATTGCTACGGCGGGGAACGCTCTGACAACACCCGGAGAAAAACAACGCCCCCGGGCCAATCGCTGAAACTGTTTCCCAATCCCGTCCAAGATGTATTCACGGTCGAATACAACGGGTTGAGCGACTCGGGGCAGCGGTTGGCGCTGTTCAACGTCTTTGGGCAAGCCGTGATGGCAATCAATTTGCCCGAGAGCCACGGTCGCGTCTTGGTAACGACAAGCAACTTGCCGGCAGGTGTTTACTGGTATGCCGTGCCTGGCGAAAACAACTTTTCCGGCAAACTCATCATAAGCCGATAAGCCTATTGTTTCACTCGGGATAGCATACGTTTCCCATGACGTATGCTATCTCTTTTTGTTTTTTTTTATGAGAACTCGTGCGATTCTATTCTTGCTGGCGCTATCCCATGTTGTGCAGTCCCAAAAACACGACTACGTATGGATAACGGGCGACGACAACCAGTCATCCGACACTACCTACGGCGGCTCGTTGCTAGACTTCAATTTCAGCCCCGTGAAGGCAACTTACAATTACCGCAAACAAAATATGTACACCACCAATTCCAGCATTTGCGATAGTGCGGGAAATTTACTTTTTTTCACAAACGGGTGTGAAATTGCCGGAGCTGACAATGAGACTTTGGAAAATGGCGAGAATATTAATCCCGGAAGCACTCACACATTGTGGTGCGTACAATACAACGACGGATATGCTGGGGGGCCACAAAATTCCGTCATTTTGCCGCAACCCGACACATCCGGCCTATACTACCTGTTTCATAAAAGGTATATTATATACTCCAACCCTGTTGATATAGTTTTCGATAAATTATATTATTCAATAGTGGACATGAATCAAAATAACGGCAAAGGAAAAGTAATTGCCAAGAACGTGGAATGTATGTCCGATACGTTATCGCAAGGAGGGATTTGCGCTATAAAACATGGGAATGGAAAAGACTGGTGGCTTATCACCGCCCGGCGGAACAGCAATGTGTTCTACATATTTAAATTTGCTAAAGAGGGAATCGTTGACACTTTCCAGCAGACTATCGGCATCATGGCTAATCCTGCCGGAGAAAGTTTAGGCCAAATTGTGGCTTCGCCAGATGGCGAAAAGATTTATAGAACAAACAGATATGACCCGGTCATGGTCTATTCCTTCGACCGCGAGGCAGGGGTGTTTACGCAGTTTGACACCATATCCTTTGATTATGGCAATCAATTGGTTGGAGAAATTGGATGCGCGGTGTCGCCCAACAATCGCTACTTATATTTATCCTGCCGCAAATTTTTATACCAGTTGGATTTATGGGCACCCGACATCAGCGCATCACAGACGACCGTGGCCGAATGGGACGGCTTTGCAGACCCCTTTCCCACCATGTTTTGGCAGTGTCAACTGGGACCTGACTGCAAGATTTATATTTGTGCTGGCGGCGACACCCGCTACTATCATGTCATCCACAAACCGGACGAGCCGGGCCTGGCCTGCAATGTGGAGCAGCGCGGGGTCAAATTCCAGACGCCAACAGGTGCCTCCATGCCTTCTTTCCCCAACTACCGCCTCGGACCGCTCGACAACCCCGGGGTGCCGTGCACGGCCACGGTGAGCGTGAACAACCCGCTGCCCGCA
Organism: Saprospiraceae bacterium; assembly: GCA_026129545.1. Taxonomy (NCBI): domain Bacteria; kingdom Pseudomonadati; phylum Bacteroidota; class Saprospiria; order Saprospirales; family Saprospiraceae; species Saprospiraceae bacterium. The sequence goes on along the minus strand of JAHCHX010000001.1, from coordinate 906,416 downwards.
ACCGAAAAAAACACGGTGCAGGTGTGGCCCAACCCCGCCACTGATGGGTTCACCCTCTCGTACAGCCTGCCGCAGGCAAGGGGCGAGAGCCGGCTCTTCTTTACCGACCCGTACGGGCGCGTCGTCCACGAGACGCGCCTGCAGGGCGCGGCAGGGCGCGTGGCGGTGCGGACGGAGGGCTGGGCGGCGGGTGTGTATTTTTGGGTATTACTCGCCGCTGACAGCCGACAGGTAGGCGCAGGGAGGGTCGTGAAACAGTAAATTCATTCCCCCACCTCCACCACCAATTCCACTTCCACTGCCATGCCGCGCGGCAGAGCCGACATACCCACTGCCGAGCGGGCGTGTTTGCCGCGCTCGCCGAACACCTCCACCATGAGGTCGGAAAAACCATTGACCACTTCGGGTTGGTTAGTGAAATCGGGGGTGCATTGCACCATGCCTAGCACTTTCACCACACGCCTGACCTTGCGCAGGTCGCCCAATTCGGCCTTAAGCACAGCCAATTGATTGATGGCCGTCAGACGGGCCGCTTGATATCCCTGTTCGATGCTCAAGTCGGCCCCCAGCCTGCCAGTGATGTATTGGCCATCTTTCATCGGCCCTGCGCCAGCGAGGAAAAGCAGGTTGCCCGTGCGCACACATTTGACGTAGTTCGCCACTGGCGCGGAGGGCGTGGGCAGCGTGATGCCCAAGGCGGCCAATGTTGATTCGGGAGCAACGGTGTCAGTTGGCACGCGCTCGATTTTTTCTTTGTCGGAAGGAGCAGTTTCTTTGCAGGAAAAAAACAGGACTGCGCAAAGGAGAAAAGGAAGGCGTTTCATATCGCGTTATTTTTTTGCAAACCTATGAAAAGTTCGCCTTGACTGATTCGCAAGCCTTCACATACCCATGCAACAATACATCGCCAAAACACTCGCCAACCTCGAACCCGTGCTCGCCGACGAGCTCCGCGCCCTCGGTGCCAATGGCATCAGGCCACTCAAGCGCGGAGTCGCTTTCGACGGCGACCTGCGCACGCTCTATCGCGCCAACTATGAACTCCGCACCGCTTTGCGAATTTTGGTGCCCATACACACTTTCCCGGCCTACAACGAGCGCAATTACTACGAGGCCATTCGTGAAATTGACTGGTCGGACTTCATGCGCGTGGACGACACCTTGGCCGTGGATGCCGTGACACAAGGCGAGGCGTTTCGCCATTCTCAGTACGTCGGGTTGCTCACCAAGGATGCCATTGTGGACCAGTTCAGGGACCGATACAACCGCCGCCCCAACGTGAACACCGTGGCCCCAACCTTGCGTGTCAATGTGCACATACAAGGCACCCATTGCGACATCTCGCTCGATGCCAGCGGCGACTCGCTGCACCGCCGCAACTACCGACGCGACACAGTGGAGGCTCCGCTCAACGAGGTGCTGGCAGCTGGCATGGTATTGCTCTCTGGCTGGGACGGCGTGGGGGCTTTCGTTGACCCCATGTGCGGCAGCGGCACCCTGCCCATCGAGGCGGCCATGATAGCCACCCATACCCCACCCCAGCACAAGCGCGAGGTGTTCGGCTTTTTCAAATGGCCGGATTTCAATCGGAAACTCTGGGAAACAGTCAAGAAAGAGGCCGATGGCCGCGTGCAGGCGTTTGAGTTCCCCATCTGGGCTTCCGACAAGGATGCGCGCGCCCGCAACGCAACAGCCATCAACGTCTTGTCCGCAGGGCTGGAAAGCGTGGTGCGAGTGGAAAAAACGCCATTCGAGAAATTGATGCCCCCCGAGGCGCAAGGCGCCCTTATCACCAATCCGCCTTACGACGAGCGCCTGAAGATGGAAGATGTCGCGGCTTTTTACGCAAGCATCGGCGACCGACTGAAGCGGCACTGGGCAGGCTGGAATGCGTGGTTGATTTCGTCGAACCGCGACGCGCTGAAACACGTCGGGTTGCGGCCCAGTCGCAAAATCACTTTGCTCAACGGCGCGTTGGAGTGCAGTTTTCAAAAATTTGAATTGTATGAAGGCGCCAAAAAAAATTAAAAAGTTGGAAGGCTGGGCGATTGGCGTGTTGCTCTTTTTGAGTCAGACGGGGATGAGCCAATCCTTTTTAGGCGAAAAAAACTTGTTTCCACTGCGAGAAGCAACCTACACACCAATAGTAGCATATCGCCTTAGCGTGGAAAGGCTGCCGTCGAGATATGTAAAGAGCCATCAAACCGAAGGCGTGGGGTCGCCCATATTTCTGCCGCGTTGGTCGGCTGAGCGGCTGCCGTTTTTCTGCCGCATCGAACACGACGTGGCCAAACGGGGGGCAGTCCCCTTCAAGTTTCGATTGGGGTCGGCGGAGTATGTGGATTGGTTGGAGGGCAAGGGAAGCCGGCTTGGGCGGGCCGAGTAAGGCAGTGCCTGTTTTGACAGACTATGCCGTGCCGCCGTTCACAGACAATCTGCACAATTCACTCGCATAAAATCCGTGAGCGACATTATGAGACCAACCTCTTTGAAACCTGACTTTTGGAAAAAAATGGGTTGCACAACGGGCTTCGGGGGGAGGAGTATATTTGGGCAAAAAATCTCCGGTTATGAAAAAAACAATCCTACTCTCGGTTTTTTTGTGTTGGGTATTGTGCAATCTCTTGGCGCAACAAGTCTGGCATAAAAACCTGTGGCCGGCACTACCGCTCGATATCAGTTTTTGCAGGCTGCATATAGAGGATGTCCAATATCTATTGAGCACCAACGATAGAATTTTTCAGATTGATGAGTCAGGTGTGGTCACAGGGTATATGCAAAGACCATCGGGTAGTGGCGCAGCCGTGCATTGGACATCCGTTGTCAAGAAACGCGCAGCCAACAACGGACACCCTTATTTTCTGATTAGCAGGTGCCCTTCCACCCCCTCATCCGACTATTCCATCGTCGAACACCGCCCCGGTGTTGGGGTAACAAACACCTATTCTTATACCGACACTTCCACCGCTCCCACAGGCACACGGCCCATTATGGTTCCAATGAGCGACAGCACATATCTGCTATTTGCAAACAAGTTTTATCGAAAAATAAAACATACCGAGGGGGGCGGGTTTGTCGAGGAATGGAGCAGGCCGTTGGATATGAGCGTCGTTCACGTTTTACCTTACAACGACGGCTTTCTTGTGTCAAATACCAGCCAGCAACTTGTGGCGCTCAATCTGGATGGTGAGGAGGTCTGGAGAAACAAATACGATTATAGAACACACTCGATTGCGGTGGTTTCAGGAGGGTTCATTGTTTGTGGGCAGGTGTCCGATAGCCATGCCGTTGTTGCAAAATTGGATGACAATGGAATAGAGATTTGGAAAAAAGAAACACCAGACAAAAGATTTCTTGATATAGCCGCCACCAACAATGGCGGGAGTGTTTTGACGGGCGAATCGGACAGCTCAAAAGCTGTGCTCATCCGCTTGGATGCCAACGGCGGGGAAGTGTGGAGAACAACATTCATACATGGCGTAGGCGCACAGGTATCTCGGTCAGGCGATGGGGGATTCGTGGTGGCGGTGCGCGGGTATGCGCCCAATGAATTTAGGCTCATCAAAACCGATGGGATGGGATTCACCGCTGCGACAGAGGAGCGCATACTGATTCAAGAACGCAGAATCCAGACGGACAATATTCAGGCTACTTTTCCGCCCAATGCCAGTCTGTTTTACGACCGAAGCAACCATGCCACCCTCTTGTCGTTGAAAGACAATAATACCGCGACGATATTCGCTGCATCACCTTGGATAGCGGCCTTGGATGAAAACGATTCACTGTTTGCGTCCGCAAATGATTATTTTTTCTTCCCCAACTCAGACTTTCGCCCCGGCACGACAAAGACACAGATGCGTGATTTTGAGCGTGTTTGGGCGACCAACCGTGCCGAAATCAACCGCTTGCGTCTCGACTTCGGCACCGACCAGTTTCTCAACCACCCTGTGCCATTCGATGTGCTTACTTGGCCCGCCAAGGGCAACCCGCACCTCCAATACAATCTCGATTTCACTCCCGTGACCACCCCTCCCGATTTGTTTCCCGCCCCATTCGTGGATGCCAACAGCGATGGCATCTACAACGTGTACGACGGCGATTACCCGCTCATCAAGGGCGACCAGATGGCTTGGTGGGTTTTCACCGATAGCACCAAGCACAATAGGTCCGAAAGCAAATCTATGGGATTGGATGTTTTTGCTTCTGTGCATGCTTACGATTGCACAAAGAATGAATTGATTGACAAATCATTGTTGGCGGAATTCGAATTCGTCAACCGTTTTGACAAAAACTATAAAAACGCATTTTTTGGTTTATTCATTGACTTTGACTTGGGCTGCTACCACGACGACCATTTTGGCTCCTTGCCTGAAGCAAACACCCTTTATGTCTATAACCAAAGTGCCAACGACACCCTTTGTTTTCAAGGTATTGTTGGTTTCGGAAGCAACATACCTGTTCAAACAGCGACGTTTATCAATCGCAGCATGGACTACAGTATGTGTTATTTGAGCTCAGGACTGATTAATTTCCCCCCCGTGATTGACCCTCAACTCCCAGCTCATTTCTATCATTATTTGCAAGGGAAATGGAGGGATGGCAATTTCCTCAATTTTGGTGGCATGGGATACGAACCTAATGGTGCCAACCCTACTTCGCATGTATTTCCAGACAATCCTTCAAACCCTACGGGATGGACGATGTGCTCCGCCAATTTGGCTTACGCGGATAGGCGCACCCTCATGTCGCACGGGCCTTTCACCTTCGCCGCTGGCGACGCCTTCCGCGTCTCCACCTTGTTCACGCTGCACCCCGACATCCCCCACCCCTGCCCTGATATTTTTGGCTTGGTGAAACCCAACATCGAACAACTGCAACAATGGCACGACGACGGCTCGCTCTCCGCCTCCGTTGACCTCGGACAAGTCGTCAAACTGCCGCCCGGCCAAAATATCACGCTAAATGCCACCATACCCAATGCCTCCTACATCTGGTCATCAGGCGAGACCTCGCCGACCATCAACGTCGCCCAACCCGGCACTTATAGCGTCACCATCACCCCCACCACAGGCTGCCAAATCGTGGAAACCGTGCTGGTACAACTCGGCACCTCCATCGCGCAGCCCGACCACTCGCCCGCTTGGAGCATTCGCCCCAATCCCGCCCGCGACTTCATCTGGGTGGATTGCCCCGAATGCCTGAGCGCCGAAGGGACGTGGCGCACCGTGTTGCGCAACGCGCAGGGCATTCCCGTGCTTGCCACGCAAGGTCTGCGCGTGCAGGCACGAGACTTGTCGCCGGGCTTCTACTGGCTGGAGCTGTGGCACGACGGGCGCTTTCTGGGCAGCAGGAAGGTAGTGGTGGTTCGGTGAGAGTATGCAGAGCGCATTACGATGCCCCTTTCTCCCCCCCCCTCACTCGCTTCACGAACAACCACATCACCGCCCAACCAATCAGGCCACCCAATGCCGCGCCGCACAATACGTCGCCGGGATAATGCACCCCGACATATACCTGAGAGAAAGCAATCGCGGTTGCCCAACCCAAAGCGACCGGACGCACCCAGCGCCGCACATACCCAAACACGCCAACGATAAAAACCGCCACCGCAAAATGATTGGCCGCGTGAGAGGAAGTGAAACTATAGCCCGAACCGCAGGAAACGCGCAAAACAACGCGCTCCACCATGGCCGGGTCGTTGCACGGACGCAGGCGCTGCACATTTTGCTTCACCAAACGACTGCTCGTCAGGTCAGCCAACCCAGCGGCCAGCACCATGCCCAAGATGATAGCCCATTTTTTATTTCCGCTATTGAGCCAAACAAACACCGCCAGAAAAAGATAGAGCGGTGCCCAAAACCATTTTTCCCGAAAAAAGGGCAGCACCGCGTCAAAGAGCGGATTGCTAAGACTGGCGTTCACGAACTGAAAAGCGGCAGCGTCCCAGTGTTGCAGGGTTTGAAGCATAATCAAGACATCAATGGTTTTTGTGCGATAAGAATCAGGCGCTGCGACGAGCGTGCATCAAACTCGCTCAAGTCGTACCCTCCATAAGTGCGCAGCAATTTCAAGCCAGCCTCCGCGAATAACACCTCAAAATCAGGCAACCGAAACAAGCGCACCTGCTCACGAAACCGGAACAGGCGCCCACCCGTCGCAAACTCCACCGTCTTGAAGACATACCCTCCCCGGAGGTTTCTTTTCAGCAAAAAATCAATGTTATCCACCCGTTTAGTTTCCGTCCGCACGAGATGTTGCCGCACCCAATCGGCATTGAAATAGTCGAGCAAGAACAGTCCCCCCGGCTTCAGCCCGCGCTGCACGTTTTTCAAAGTCAGCAAATGGTCGTGGTCAGTCTGAAAATAACCGAAACTGGTGAACATATTCACGATGGCATCGTAGAAGTTGATTCTGAACGGAAGCCGCATATCGTGCTGGTAAAAGGTCAGGCGTTCGTGCTCAAACTGGCGGGCGAATGTGATGCTTGAATCCGAAATATCCAAACCCGTCACGACAAAACCCTGAGCCGCCAAATAACGACTGTGACGGCCTTTGCCGCAAGCCAAGTCAAGTATCTGCGCCCCCGGTGGCAGGTCGAGTGCCTTGAGCAAATTGTCGAGAGTCTGTTGAGCCTCTTGTTCGTCGCGGCTCTTGTAGAGCATATAGTAGTAGGGAGAGTCGAACCACTCCGCGAACCATTCCTTTTTCATGGAAAGTCGATTAGTCGTGTTGCGCATTCGTCGGACGAATCAAAAGCCCCCGGTGGATAGCGCTGGCAAAAGGGTGTTTTCTCGAAAAAAACAGCCCCGTCCGAGAGGGCGAGGCTGCATTGTTTATTTTGAAATTGAACAGGTTGTTTTGTCACACGGTCACCAGTTCCTTATCCATCGCTAATTCAGTCACGCCCGTGTTTTCGCAGTATTGCAACCAGTTGTACTTGTCCGGCTCCAAGCCAGTGCGCAAGCGATTGATATATTTTTTGAGCTTGGTGCCGACGGGGCGGTGCTCGGCATCCACGGGCGGCAAATCCATCCGGCGGTCGCGCCAAGTGATGTCGCTCACATGGCTCACCACCGCAGCAGTGCCGGCACCGAAGCATTCTTGCAAGGTGCCGCGCCAGTAGGCATCCGCGATTTCAGCAATGCTGATGAGGCGGTCTTCCACTGTGTAGCCCCAATCTTTGAGCAAGGTAATGATGGTATCGCGCGTGACCCCCCGCAGGATGGTGCCCGTGGTGGCAGGTGTGATAACCTTGCCGTCCATCACAAAGAAGAGGTTCATGGTACCCACTTCTTGCACATATTTTTTCTCCACAGCATCCATCCACATCACTTGGTCGTAGCCGTTTTTCTTTGCACGTTGGGCCGGGAGCAGCGAAGCACCGTAGTTGCCTGCGCATTTGGCCTCCCCAACGCCGCCCTGTGCCGCACGGGTGAACACTTCTTCCACCCAGAGTTTGACGGGCTTCGGATAGTATGGGCCAACCGGGCCGGTGAAGATGAGGAAACGATAGGTCTCGGAAGCGTGCACACCAAAGTATTCATCGGTGGCAAACATCAACGGACGTATGTAGAGCGCGTGGTCGTCATCTTCCGGTATCCAGTCTTTGTCAAGTTCGACCAGCATTCTCAGCCCTTGCATGAAGAGGTCTTCCGGCATATTGGGCATGCACATCCGTTCGGCGGATACGTTGAGCCTGCGGGCGTGCATATCGGCTCTGAAAAGCACGGGCACGCCGTTGATTTTGGTGGCCTTCATACCTTCAAAGATGCTCTGGCCGTAGTGGAGCGCCAAGTTGGAAGGCGCGATTTCGAGATTGCGATACGGCTCGATGCGCGGGTTGACCCAGTTCTGACCATCGTAGTCAACGATGAAAACATGGTCGGAAATCACTTTTCCGAAAGGGATGTTGGAAAAATCAACCTCGTGAATCTTTGAACGGGTTGCTGGGGTCACACTGATAGGATACTTTACAGCCATAGTGGTGGGAAATTGACAAAGGTGAAAAGCATTTGATTGGACAGCACAAAGTTAAGTACCTTTGGGGCAAACAAAAAAAATTTTATTTCAAAAAAACAAAAAAAAATGGCTTTTGAAAAATTTTTATTTCCGAAAAGCAACATATTTTTGCAAAAATACTTTTTTTTCTCAAAAAACGAACACGACACCTCTCGCGTTCCCACACCAAAACGAAAGAAATGTTTGCTGAAAACGACTTGATTTTCATCGCGCCGGAGCGCCGCGCAGCAGAATTGTCGAAAGGCCAGTTCGCTTGCCGGATATGGGTGCTTGCCTTGGCCGAACCCCTACACGGCGCTGCCAACCGGGAGTTTCTTGGAAAGGTGCTGGCGGCTGCCAACCTAAATTTGGAGAAAGATACGCTGTTTGCGGAAATCCCCGTCGGCGAGCCAGTCACATTTTCGACGGACATAAAGGACAAACAACCCGAACACATTTTGGTTTTCGGTTTGTCGCCCGCGCAACTCGGCCTTACGCTGAATATGCGCCCCTATACTCCTTTTTCATTCTATGGCGCCACATGGCTTTTTGCCGATGCCTTGTCCGCGCTGGAACCCGACAAAACCCGCAAAGGCCAACTCTGGTCGGCCCTCAAACAACTATTTTTCTAAATCGTAAATCAATTTGTCATTCAATGAGAGCTTATGTTTTTCCCGGTCAGGGAGCACAATTCGAAGGTATGGGCAAGGAACTGTACGAGACCAACGCCCAAGCCAAAGACCTTTTCGAGCAAGCCAATGACCTATTGGGCTGGCGCATCACGGATGTCATGTTTCACGGCACCAAAGAGGATTTGACCCAAACCAAAGTCACCCAACCAGCTGTCTTTTTGGAGAGCATCGTGCGGGCGAAAATAGTAGGGGGCACTTTTCGTCCCGACGCGGTGGCAGGCCACTCTTTGGGCGAGTTCACGGCATTGGCGGCCTCGGGAGCCTTGTCGTTCGAGGATGCCCTGCGCTTGGTGAGCCAACGCGCATTTGCCATGCAAAAAGCCTGTGAGCTGGTGGACAGCACCATGGCAGCGGTGCTTGGCATGGAGGATGCCGAGGTGGAGCGCGTGGTCGGCACCATTCAGGGTGAAGTGGTGGTGGCAGCCAATTACAACTCGCCTGGCCAGTTGGTCATTTCTGGCTCGCGCAAAGGCATTGAGCTCGCAGTGAACAAACTCACGGAGGCGGGGGCCAAACGAGTGCTGGTACTGCCAGTAGGGGGTGCCTTTCACTCACCCCTGATGCAACCCGCGCAGGACGAACTGGAGCAGGCCATCAACGCCACCCAATTTGCCCGCCCTATATGTCCGGTCTATCAGAACGTGCACGCACGACCCGTGACCGACCCGGAGGAAATTCGCAAAAACCTCGTGGCGCAACTTACCGCACCCGTGCGGTGGACACAAACCATCGAGAATATGATAGCCAACGGCATCACGGAATTCGTGGAAGTGGGCGCTGGTGCGGTGCTGCGCGGCTTGATTCGGAAAATCAACAAAGACGTGGCCACCGACGGCCTCTGATGCGCGTGCCAAAATAATTGCGCCCCCTATTGCACCAAAGCTTTCTGCCTACTACTTTCGTCCCCGACGAACGATTAAGTAAGAGACTCCGAACATGGCAGCAAATTCATTGATTAAAAGCGGCCAAATCTTGCTGGCCGAACCCTTCATGCAAGACCCCTATTTCCGCCGCGCGGTCGTGTTGCTCTGCGAACACCACGATGAGGGCACCATAGGGTTTATTTTGAACAAAAGTATTGACATGACGATGAATGAATTGGTGAGCGATTTCCCACCCTTCGAGGCTGATATTTTTTACGGCGGCCCGGTCCAAACTGACACGCTGCACTACGTCCACAACGTCGGCGATTTGCTCGAGGAGAGCGTGAAAGTCGCCGACGGCGTGTGGTGGGGCGGCGACTTCGAAAAGCTCAAGTTTCTGATAACCAACGGTCTCATCACACCTGACAACATCCGCTTTTTTGTCGGCTATTCCGGCTGGACGGGCGGGCAACTGGGCGAGGAGATGGAGTACGGCTCATGGGTGGTGGCGCCGATGGATGCCAATTATATCTTCAAAAGCAAGCCCGGACAGTTGTGGAGCCAAGTGATGTACGACAAAGGCGACCTCTACGAAATCATAGCGGATATGCCGGATATGGTGAGTTGGAATTAGCCCCAATCAGTTCCTCCCCTCTTTTTTCATGTTTGCACATGACAAATGAGGGGAGGCTGCTCACTCAAACCTCCCCCGCACTGTCACTCCTTCCCAATCATCCGTCCGGAACGGGCAGGCCGGGAATCCTTCGGCATTGAACAAGTTGGCATCCTCCGGCGCGTCGGCCCAAGCGTAACGCACGGAGGCGGGTTTCAAACCTTTCGGGTGGCGTGCCACGACTTTATCTCCTTCTATTTCCGCTTTGGCATAGTGAAAAACGCGGTCGGGGCCAGCGATTTCAAAGCCTTTGAGGTAGCCATATTGGTCTTTCACGGTGAGGCCACTGCCGGTATGCCTAAAAGACAAAATCGCCCTGTCGTTTTCAAAACGCACGGACTCGAACATGGGGCCGCTGTGCAGCACGTTTTGCCCGTACACAAATTTCAACGCATTGGCGGCCAATCGTTTGCCCACGTCTTGCTTGTTGCGCGGGTGAATATCGTTCGGGTCGCCGATGTCGGTCGTGACGGCCATGCCCGTGTTCGGGAGGCGGAGGGTCATGGTTTGGGCTTCGCGGAGTTCGGCCCAGGGGCTGCCCTGATTGCTGTTTTGTGAGGCGCCGTAGGAGGAAAGTTGCACGAAATAAAAAGGGAAGTCTTCGCCCCAGCGTTTGCGCCAGTCTTCAATCATGAGCGGGAAGGATTTGCGGTATTCGTAGGCGCGGCCAGCGTTGGTTTCGCCTTGATACCAGAGTGCCCCGCGAATGGCGTAGGGGATGAGCGGCGCGAGCATGGCGTTGTAAATGGCCGTGCCGACGTTGTTGCTCGAACGGGCAAAGGTGTGCGGCTCGGCGAAGGAAGGCATGAGCCGCCAGTCGTCGCCAGCGAGGCTGATTTTTTGGGTGGGTGTGCTGACGTACAAATCGTTTTCAGAGCCCATGAGTCCAAGGCCGAACCACTCAGGCTCAATGGTTTTGTTCATTTTGACCATGAGGCTGTTTGAGCCGGGTTGCCAAGCATTGGCTGGGAGCAAAATCTGGCGTGTGCCTTTCAACAGTCCGGCAGCGGCGAGTTTTCCGTTGATGTAAATTTCGTTGTAACTGAACTGTTCGGCTAGCCCCAATGTGGTGATTTGGCTCGTCATCTCGGCGGGGATTTCTACCGTCCGCGCCATGAATCCGTTGCCGCGCCAAGCCCATATTCCTTTCCAGTCCCATTGCCACATGGGGCTGGCTTTGAGCCAGTGGGAAAAGTCGTAGCCGGGTTGGAGGTATTTCTTTTCGTCGTCGAGCGAGGGATTGGCATAGGGATTCCCCAATAGTTTTTTCTTGATGTTGCGTTCTAAATGCAGGTCGGCCTCTTCCCAGTTTTTTGGCAGGTTTTCACCGTAGGCTTTCAACACGTCGGAGCCGCACATGGCTTCTTTGCTGAGCCAACTTTCCACTTGCGAGCCGCCCCAAGAGGAGTTCAATAGACCAATCGGGACACCCGTTTTTTGAAAAATTTCTCTTGCGAAAAAGAAGCCGACGGCGGTGAAATAGCCGACCTTCTCCGCTGAAGCCACTTCCCAACTGCCTGATGATAAATCTTCTTCGGGCTGCAACGAGACTTCATGCGCCACCTTGAAATGGCGGATTTTCGGATAATCGGCGTTCTTTTTTTCCTCCTCATAATTGGCCGATTGCGACACGGCCCATTCCATGTTCGACTGCCCGGAGCAGAGCCACACGTCGCCGATGAGTAGGTCGGAAAGCATCAACCTGCCGGAAATCGTCTCGGCGGTGAGCGTGTGCGGCCCGCCTGCTTCGAGCGGAGCAAATTTGACCTGCCACTTGCCTGACTTGTCGGCTTTTGCCTGTTGGGTTTGACCAGCGAGAGCGACTGTTACCTGTTCGTTCGGATTGGCCCAGCCCCACACGGGTATCGGTTTTTGGCGCTGCAACACGGCGTGGTCGGTGAAGAGGCGGGCGAGGCGGAGTTGGGCGGTTGACTGGAGGGTCAGAAGGAGGAGTAGGGAGAGAAGGAGTGTTGGCTTTGTCATTGTGTGGTGTTTTAAACCTTGATTCGCTAGGATTTGTCAGATGCTCCTGATTTATATCCCTTATTTTGAGCAGATTGCGCCTTTAGCCATGTCCAAAAAATTTGGAAGCGCGGGGTTTAAGCGTTCATCAGGGCACACCACTACCTTTTCGGCTCGTTCAGTTCGATGAAATAGCCATCCGGGTCGGCGATGTAGATTTGCGAAGCGCCATCGAATCGCTTTTGGCGAAGGTATGGGTAGTTTTTCTCTTTCAAATACCCCTCCACTGGGTCGGCATCGGGTATGGTGAAGGAGAAATGAGCAAGGTTCGGGTCATTGTTCGTCACCGGGAACGTGCGCCCCGCGAGCAGGTGCAATTCCTGTCCCGGTGCGATTTTGAACCACGCCCGTATTGATTTCAAATGCTCTGGCACCTCGACCTTTTCGAGGCCAAGAAACTCACCGTAGAACTTGGCGCTTTCTTGAATATCTTTCACTGCCAACGCGACGTGGTTGTAGCCAGTGATGTTGATTTGGGCGGATAGGGTTTGGAGGGGAAGAAGAAAGAGGAGGGTGTGGAGGATTTTCATGATGTTGTCAAAGTCGTGAAAGTTGCATAGAAAACCTTTTTGCTATCGAACGCTCAACACCACCACAGAAAAAGGTGGCATTTTAAGTGTCGCCACATTCTCTTTCAATGCCGCTTGCATGAAAACCGCTGGTTTCACCTTTTCGGGATGGTCGAATGTATTGTGGTTTTGTAGGCGCTCACCGCTCAATATCCTGCCTGAGATGTCGGAAAACTTGCCACCACGCAGTTCAATTGTTACTTCTTGTGTTTTATGGGCATCTATGTTGACCAAAGAAATGTGTGTCATACCGCCTTTGTCGCGGGAAGCAGAAGCGGAAACGGCTGGTAGGCGTTCGTCGCCCAAGATGTAATCAGATGTGTGAATGCGAAGCGGCAGCAGCAGCGCCTCTTGATGTATGTTATACATTTCCATGACATGGTAGGTTGGTGTGAGCAGCATTTTTTCTCCCTCGGTCAATATGACCGCTTGCAGTACATTGATAGTCTGGGCGAGATTGGCCATGCGCACCCGGTCACAGTGGTTGTTGAAGATATTGAGGGTGACACCCGCTATCATGGCATCTCGGAGGGTGTTTTGCTGGTATAAAAAAGCACCGTTTGTGCCCGGCTCCACCTCATACCAGCCGCCCCACTCGTCCACCACGAGCGCCACTTTTTTGGCAGGGTCGTATTTGTCCATGATGGTGCTGTGTTTTTGCACCAACTCCTCCATGCGCAGGGCGCGTTTCATCGTGGTGAAATACTCCTGCTCACTAAATGTTGTCGCCGAGCTTTTTTTGCCGGGCGACCAATCAATGACCGAATAATGGTGCAGCGCCACGCCTTCGAGCATATTGTGCGGGATATCGCGCATGAGCACTTCTGTCCAGTGATAGTCGTCAGAATTGGCACCCGAGGCGATGCGCAAAATTCCTCCTTTTGACCAGCCAGCCATAAAGGTGGCGTACTGCCGATAAATGTTGGCGTACCATTCTGCTTTCATATTGCCCCCGCAGCCCCACGCTTCGTTGCCGACACCCCAGTATTTGACGTTCCAAGGTTTGTCTCGACCGTTCTGCCTGCGCCATTTTGACATAGGGCTTTCTCCCTCGAAGTTGACGTACTGCACCCATTCGGCGAGTTCCTGCACCGTGCCGCTGCCGACGTTGCCAGCGAGATAAGGTTCCGCGCCAATCAGTTCGCACATGTCGAGGAAGTCGTGGGTGCCGAAACTGTTGTCCTCCGTCACGCCGCCCCACCAAGTGTTGACGATAGTCGGGCGCTGCGCCTTATTGCCCACGCCGTCCTTCCAGTGGTAGGTGTCGGCAAAACAACCACCCGGCCAGCGCAGGTTGGGTACTTTTAGTTTTTTCAAAGCCTCTGCCACGTCTGTGCGCACACCGTGTCGGTTAGGGATTTTGGAGGTGTCACCGACATAAAACCCGCCGTAGATGCAGCGCCCCAAGTGTTCGGAAAAATGCCCATAGATGTGGCGGCTGATGGTGTCTTTGCCTAGGTCTGCATTGAGCACTATGCGTGTTTGCCCCACCAACAAGCCACAGCAAAAAAAGGCAAGGATGAAAAAGCAGAGAGTGTTTTTATGATTCATCTCCAGAAATTTAGAGCTTGAGTGAGGCACATGGTGTTACCGAATAAACTTGAGGGCGCAAAGTATGGAACAACTCTATTCAAAGCATTTTTCCCTCTATCAGCACCACCCGCTCAACGGATGCTTCTTTCAAGTGCAGATAAGATTGACGGTCGGGGTTGTTCGCAAAGTTTTTAAAATCTTCCAGTGACTCAAACGAGACGAGATGAATTTCATAAGGCCGCCCATAGCTCGTCTCGATAAAACTCGCCTTGTCAGGGCGGCAACGCAGTAGCAGTTTTCCGTTGTACCTTTCCAGCAGGGGCAAAGCGATGTCTTCAAACTGATGAAAAGTGGCCTCGTGCCCCGGTTTGATATAAATAAGTTGGGTATAAAACACCATGATTCGTCAAGATTTTTCAGATGAGCAAGATTGATGTCTTTTGAGAATTAGGGGTTGAACTTCTTTAGCGTGCGATGCTCAGGTATTTATTGAGGCGGTGATTTGAAATCGCCGCCTGAGTAGCACACGTTTTCGGCATTTTGCCGGGGACACGAGCCTTTCATTTGAACAAGGTCAAATCGCCTGACAACAGCACTCGGTCGCAAAGGCCGCTTTTTATGAAAATAAAGTAGATGTACACGCCCGGCGCACAGGGTTTGCCTTTGCTTTTCCCGTCCCAGCAGTCGGCGACATTTTCGGTGCGAAACACCAAATTGCCCCATCTGTCAAAAATACTGAGCTCGAAGGTGTCGAAGTTTGTTTCGGAGAAAAAGGGGGAAAAACAGTCATTTTCTCCGTCGTCGTTGGGGCTGAAGGCGTTGGGCACATAACTTTCGACGGGATATGTGACCGTGATGGTGTCCGTGATTTCGCAGCCTTCCGAATCCATGATTTTTGCCCAATAGTCACCCGCACTTGTGACGGTTTTGGTTTTTCCGACTGTGCCGTCGAACCAAATCGTGTGGTCAAATGGGCTTGACAATGTGACTGGTTCACCTGAGCAAGCGACCACGTTTTTGCCCAAAAAATCCTTTGGCGGGGTGTTTCTACGCTTCCCTATGGCCAGCAGCCCGGCAACAGTCGGGCAACTTCTCGTGTGCACGAGCAAGGTATTGGCACCCTCAGTCCAGCCCTTGCAAAGCGCGATGTTTTGCAAATGCAGCACACCATTATAGTTGTATGGATTCGTCGTGTTGTAGTACTGGAAATTGATGACATCGTTCACAGTAACTTGATACACGCTGTTGTCCGCGAAAAAATCCATGTTGAGGCAAAAGCTTTCTTCCACCGGCACCCCGCAGGCATTGGTGGCTGGCAAGATGATTTCCCGCTGAAAATACAGGTCGAGACATCCTTGTGAGACATGGTGGCAGTTGGAGCCAAAATCGTAGGTTATCCAGTCGGCACTAGGTGGCGAACCAACAGGCCAACTCGCATCGCATCTGCCCACCACTTTCGCCGGGACGAACGCGCTTGTCGCTTTCGCCGTGTCGCCATAAGCGACGAGCCAATTGGCATCCAACGAGCCAACCGGAGTGTTGATTCCAGTATTCAATTCCACTGGATTTGGAAACTGGGCGTTCGCCTCTTTCAAGGCTGAAAAACCAAGCGTCACAAACAAGGCAAACCCCACTCGGAATAACACCCCGACCTGAAAAAACATCCTAAAAATGACTGTTAGTGTCATGTAGCTGCCGATGTCATTGTCTCTTATACCTCGCGCCGCCAAGTTTTGGGCATAGCGGCAATCTCAATTTGCTCAAAATCAGGGGTATCAATCATATTCATCTGACAAATCCTAGCGAATCAAGGTATGCAATCAATACCGCACTACCCTACCCGATTCGAGTTTCTCTCCCACGCGCACCCGCCACACATACACGCCTGCCGAAGAGAACGCAGACGCGGGCAAGTCCAACCATTGAGCGCCATCGCTGAGCATCATTTCTTGCTGATACATCAATCTCCCCGATAGGTCGGCCAATTCCACTTGGACCAATTGAGCTTGCGACAAACGCATGGGAATGCGCACGCCTGTCGAAGTGGGGTTTGGCTGTGGCGCAAACACATGGGTTGCCGCGTTGGGGTCGTGCGTCGTTGGCGAAGAGAAGGCCAATTGCAAGGAACGAGTAGGTTGCCCGTCGGCATATCGTTCGGAGCGGAGCCGTTGTTGGGAGAGCGACACGGCCTCGCTCAGCCGACCGGGTGCCAAAGCTCGCAGCTGTATGTTAAGTATGCTCTCTCCGGGCGACAATGCTTGCGGTTGCAAATCGAACCAACTGAGGTGCAGCAAGCCATGTTCGGATTGCGCCCATGCGTGTTCGTCAAAGCTCCTCAGGATTTCGGAGGTCACGTTCTCCACCATGAGCACATCGGGAGCGAATCGCATGGCCAACTGGAAGCCCAACCACGCGACAGATTCTTCTGTGCGCAAAACGATGTCGAACGTTTCGCCGGCGCTGAAAGTACGGTCGTGCAATGTGACAAAAGTGGCCGTGCGGTCGTCGGCGGGTGCTGCGATGGCCGAAGGAATGGCAGTACCGTTCACGTCGCCCAATTTGTAGCCCAAAAAGGTGTGTTCGACAGGTGATGCGCCGTTAAAGTTGCTCACGCTGATAATGGCAGGGACTGCGGCTGCGAATGGGTTGCTCGGCACCGGAAACACGTAATCATCGGGGATGAAACGCCAAGAGGGGGCGTTGGGCAATTTGTCGTAGAGGCCCAAAATCAATTTGCGCAATTCCACCACATCGAAGGTGGTGATGGAGCCACTGTTGTTGACATCGGCGGCAAGCATTTTCCACGGCGCGTCGAAAGGCTCGAGGCCGAGTATGTGTTTGGAAATCAGTACTAAATCAAAAGTGGACACACCGTTCAAGGGCAAATGGTCCTTGGTCGCGCTCACAGTGTATGAGGAGCCGGGTTGCAAATAGCCCAAGGTCGTGACGCATCCATTCGACATGGAGTTCATCAGCAACTGCGTCGCCCCGATTGCTATGTTGAACTCGACATCCGAAATGAGGGAGTTGTCCCAAAAAGTCTTCGCGCAAACGGTCAAGGATTCGCCACAAGGACCGCAACCACCCGCGTTATCTTGCACAGTGATGTAGGTGATGCAAAAGCCTGCATTGCCTGCCTGGTCACGTGCCCACAGTTCGACACCTTGAGTGCCCAAATCACAGCAATTAAAAACAACGTGGTACTCTGGATAGCCTTGTGCGTTCAAGGGAAAACCAGTGCCATCGCCCAATTTGCGAATACCAATTTCGATGCGGTTGCTTGGAGTCACGTTATCCATCGAATAGTTGAGAAAATCCGGTGCCCACAATGTAATCAAACCCGTTGGCATGATGGCCACGCTCAATCCCATCAGACAATGCACTTCTGGCGGTTTGCAGTCGCGTATCACTATATCGCGGACGCAAGTGTCCGTAGTGCCGCCCGATTCGATGAGCCATACGACGCGGTGTTTCCCAATGGGCAAGTCGGGCACAAGAAAGGTATTAGGCTTGTCCTCCGTAAGCCATCGAATGTCGGCAGTCAACGTGTCGCCTTGCAGGGTTTGCCGCAAAGCGAATTGGTACTTTTCTTCGGGTGCCACCGGACGCACGTCGAAGACGCGCGATGTGCCGCCCGTGTATCCCGGGCTGCCCGCATTGTTGAATTGGACGGTGGACGCGGGTGGCGGGTTGTCGCTGTCTATCACTGTTTCCAAAGACCCGTTGCCGTCGAGGTCGAGGAAAAGCAAATAGCGAACGAATGCCCCCCCGCAAGTGTCCAACACCTGAAGGCGCAAATCCGCAGGGCCTTCCGCAAGGTTGTTGGTTTGGTGCACGGGGTCCCACCATTGCGGACCGGACCAGAGTTGAGGGTTGTTGTCCGAGAGGATACAGATGGTGTCGGTGTTTGTGGGGCAACCCAACACGACGGGGCATTGCGCGGCAAGATGTTGGGAGAAAAAAAGAAAAGCGGCGAGTAGGCGAGTAAAATTGCTCATGAGATTGTAGGATGTATTAGACTTGTTGCGGTGGAGGGATTTGAGTGAAGGGGATTGTCATTTTTTCGACTGGCAAACAGTCGAAATCGGGCATATTTGGCGAAAAATTTAACGAAGCCAATCGGAAAAAGGCTTTCCCTTCGCCAAAGGCCTCCACCGCCACAAGTCTATTCGGTTTGAGAATATCGGCATGGCTACAATGAGCAATCGAAACAGGTCTGATCCCCTTCCACTCGCTCGTCGCAACCATGCCGTCGAGAATGGTGCCGCAATATAGATTCTTGCTCAATACTTGACAAGTCTGCCCGCTCGGTAATTTTCGCCAAACCCGACACGCCACCAATAAATACCCTCCGATGGTAAGGAATTTGCCGGAATATCCAGCCAATGAGCGCCGCTTTCGAGCATGGTCTCCTGCCGGAAGACGGTTTGGCCAGCCGCATCAGTTAGAGACAGATAGACCCGTTCAGGTCGTTGCAAGCGCAAGCCAATCGAGGCCCCACCACGAGTTGGGTTGGGCTGTGGCAACAAGATGGCATCACCCTGCTCCGGCGCAGTATTTTCTTTTTCAAAAAACAATTCTATCCGGCGCGGCGCGTCGGCGGCATGATATGCCTCGGCGCTCAATTTTTCTTGCTGGAGCGTGATATGCTCGCTCAAACGCGCTGTTCGCAAAGCCGTCAGTCGAAGCACCAGCACATCGTCGTCGGGAAACACAGGCTGCGGCGTTGGGCTGAACCAACTGCAACGCAAAGTCCCCGGAGAGGGCTGGGCAAAGGCATCTTCATCCAAACCAGTCAACCATCCCGGAACCACCTGCTCCACGAGGAAGGCATCAGGAGCACAAAACAACCCAAACTGGAACCCAGACAACGTGTGCAGCCCCGACAATCGGATAGAGACATCGCGGGTTTCCCCTGCCTCCAATACCCAGTCGGGCAACACCAAACGCGCAGGCTCGTCGCGTGCTTCGGCCAGCCCCGCGGAAGACACGGCATCAGGACTGGCGGAGCCATTCACGTCGCCGGTTTTCACGGCATTGAACGCCAGTTCGGCAGGCAAATCCAAGATGGACAGCGCGTTGTAAGAGTATTGAGGCAAGCACAGCGTGGCGAAGGGATTGGGCGGGAAGTCGCAGTCCGCCGGAAAAAATCGCCAAGAGGTATTGTTCGGCAATTTATCGTAAATGCCGAGAATGAGCTTCCGCAATTCCACCACGTCGAAGGTGGTGACGGAGCCGCTCTTGTTCGCATCGGCAGCCAACCATTGCCAAGGATAAGAGAAGGGTTGAATGCCCAAGATATGCCGCGATATCAGCAACAAATCGAAGGTGCTGAGACCATTGAGCGGATTGGTGTCACATTCGGCGACCAGCGAAAACGCGGTGGCTGGCGGCACAAATGTCAGTACACCACAGCTTGACGAGTTTTGAGGCAATATGTGCGTGACAAGATGTTGCGAGGTATCCACCCACAACATTTTATATTGGACAGGCCACACCATATCGTTTCCCCAAAAGGTGCGCGCGCACAACACGGGTGGAATATCGCACACGCCGCTGGGGTCAGCCACTGTGACGAGGGTTTGGCATTGCGATATATTGGCGAGGCGGTCTCTCACCCACACTTCCACCGACTGTTCGCCTCGCTCCGCGCAGTTGTATGTCAGACTGATGACGCGCTGGCCCGCAGAGTCCAATGGGAATCCCGCACCGTCGCCCGCTTTTCGCATGGATGGCTCCAGCATGAAAGACGGCGTGAGATTGTCTTCCGCGCTTAGCAGCACCTCATCCAAAGAGACAATTTGTTTCCCGGAGGCATCCAGCTCTAAGGTGAGCGCCGCCATGCACTCAATGTCTGGCGGCTGGCAATCTTTTATGCGGAAACTGTGCTCGCAGTATTTCACGATGCCATTCTGCTCCACGCGCCAGAGAAGATGGTGACGGCCTTCCGGCAGTCGGGGCGACACAAAAATATCCCCCGTTTTCATGCGCAAATGAGCAATCAGCGTATCCCACGAGTAGGTGATTTCCAATGCAAACCGAAACTTGAGCGAATCAGGCAGGTTGCGCTTGTCGAACTGGAGCAAGTTGCCGCCAGTGTAGTTGGGATTGAATGCGTTGTCAAAATACACTACGCCCGGCGGGGGGAAATTGTCGCTCGTCACAGCAGTCTCGCGCAGATTGTCGTTGTCGAGGTCGAGCAGCAGCAGGTATGAGACACTCACGTTGCCGCCGCCCGGGCAGGGCCGGACTTTGAGGGCAAAATCAGCGGCACCTTCATACAAATCCGCCGTTTGGAGCGCTGTGCTCCAGGTGTAAGGCGCGTCGTTCCAGAGCGTGGATTCGTTGTTCGACTGGTCGCAAACGATGGGGCTTCCTTGCGGACAATTAAGAACAAACGGACACTGGGCAGGGGCCTCTGCAATTGGCCATGCAGTAAGCAAAAAGGGAATCAATTTTCTCATGAGTAGGTACGTTTTGAACCATCGGGAAATGATTTAACTGATTAAAAAAGAGGAGTTTGCACTCGAAATGACATCTAAGCAACATTGGAATGAGGGTATAAAAATACTTTGTTGGCAGATTTTGCCCCGATAAATGTTTTTTGGGCGGCAACGTCGCACTTTGGCCAACCAATTTTCAGCGACATGACGCATCTTTGCACCAAGCCCTGATTTTAGCCGTTAAAAAGTTGCCGCGACACGCAAGTTCGGCAACTCTTAGACGTTCCAAAGCCGTCGGCATCTCCATGAAAATTTATCGAACAGTGTCAAAAAAACCAAAATTGCCCTGCCCTCATCAATGGAGGCAAGGGCACTCTGCTCAATGAATCAACCCTGCATTTCGGTAAATGCTCTGAAAAAGAATTTTTTAAAAGTTTAGAGGATGAAACACTCATACTACTCCGCCTTACTTCGCACCATCGTTGTTCTCGCCATTGGCCTCGGGCTTGCGCTCCCCAGCACCCTGCTGGCCCAAACACCGGCTGCATCCAAATTCCCGGAAAACCCCAATGAATTCGTGGACAAATTGGGCCAATTCATGACTGCCTCCAAGCGTCCCGACATGGAAGAGGCTTTTTCGGTTTTCAAGAAAAAATTCAAGGCCAACGTGTTCAGCGAGCAGGACATGAGGCGCGTCGTCGCCATGTCGAACCTGTTGGTCGATGGTTTCAAGCTCACTCCTTTCCCCTATTTCAAAAACTATGTGAACGCCGTGTCAGCTGCAAAGAGCGACCCGGACACCACCTTGTTCAATCGTTGGCACACCCTCGCCGAAGAAGCCATCGGAGGCGTGGAAAAAGGACGTACCAAGCCCATCAGCCAGTTCCTCGAATTTTCGGTGGACTTCCTTGAGCAACGCGCCCTCAAAAGTGGCGAGGGCGGCTCCGTGACTTGGAAAATCAGGGGGGGCAAGTTTCATTTTGAATACAACGACAAGCAGCCACAGATGCGCTGCGAAAACGTGGACCTCATTGGGGTGCGCAAACAGGACTCCATCATCATTTTCAACACGTCGGGCAGTTATTCGCCTTTTGAAAACCTGTGGCGCGGAAGCGGGGGAAAGGTCACTTGGGCAGAAGCCGGACTGGACTCGAGCGTGTTCGTGAAACTGACCGAATACAAGGTGGAATCTATCAAGCCCTTGTTCCAATGCGACAGCGCCATGATGTACTACCCGCTGTATTTTCCGGGAGGCAGCATTGCCGGCAAATTTGAGCACAACATCGTGGTGGGCAACAAGGCTGGTGCCACGCAGTTTCCACGTTTTGAGTCTTTTGATAAAAAATTGAAAATCACAAAAATAGGCGAGGGTGTGGAGTACTTCGGGGGTTTCCGCCTGCATGGCAGCTCGCTTTATGGGTATGGTTCGGGCAACGAGCCTGCCCAAGTGACGGTGTATGACAAGAAACGGAAGAAAGTGTTCTTTGGCACCGGGCCGCTATTCATCATCAAGCGCGAGCAGAACATCGTGGCAGAGGGCGTAAACGCCAAACTGTACATGGACGAGGACAGCCTTTTCCACCCTGCCGTGGACTTGCGCTATGACATCCCGGCGCAGGTCATCAGCTTGACTCGCGGCAACAAAGGCTCGGAACGCAACCCGTTCTTTTCCTCCTTCTACAACATGAACCTGAACACCGACCGCATCGCTTGGTATCTCAACCGCGATTCGCTCGAAATCGGTGCTCGTGCCGGCACGGGCAAAGGGGTGGAACAAAAAATCTCCTTCGAGAGCAGCAACCACTTCGACATGGCGGACTACAACAAAATGCAGCACATCGCCAGTCAAAACCCCATCTCGACGCTCTACATCACTTGGCTTGAAAGCGACCAAGACAAGGAGGACAACGGGCGGCTCGTGTCGGACGACGAGTATGCGCGCCGCATCAATCCCAAATTCGACTACTCCAGCATCCAGACCCTATTGGCCGAGCTGGTGCGCGAGGGCTTCATCAACTATTACTTCGACCGGCACCAGATAGAGCTCCGCGACAAACTCATTCACTACGCCCTCGCCAGCCAAGGCAAGCGCGACTACGACGGCATCAACATCGAGTCCACCAGTGCCAACGCCAACGCCCGCCTCGACCTGAAGACAAAAGAAACCCATGTGCGCGACGTGAAAAAAATCGAACTCAGCAACCGGCAAAAAGTGGCGCTCATTCCTTACAACAACGAATTTACCCTGCTGAAAGACAGAGACATGCGTTTTGGCGGGCGACTGTACGCGGGCATGGTGCTCTTCGAAGGGTCGGATATGGAATTCAAATACCAGCAATTCCAAATCAACTTCGACTCGGTGCGCCACATGGACTTCTACCTGCCCACCGGTGATTTGGACAAAAACGGCCAGCCAATTGCCAACGCGATGAACTCAACTGTGGAGCTGGTGTCGGGCGTGCTGCTAGTGGACGCGCCCAACAACAAGTCCGGCAAAGAAGACCTCGCCATGTTCCCTTCCTTGCAGGCTAAAAAGCACTCGTTCGTGTTTTACGACAACCCTCAAATCCAGAAGGGCGTTTACACCCGCGACTCTTTTTATTTCAAGCTCGACCCCTTCTCTTTCAATGGGTTGGATAGCTACACCAAAGAGCAGTTGAAGTTCAAAGGCGAGATGTTTCCGGCCACCATTTTTCCCTCATTTAAAGAAACCATCGTGGTGCGCGACGAGGACAAATCGTTCGGCTTTGTCCACAAAACGCCCCCCACAGGCTACCCCACCTATTCCAAAAAAGGGAATTACACAGGCGAGTTGGACCTCAGCAACAAAGGCTTTTTGGGTCGGGGCAAGCTGGAATACCTCACCGCCAACATCGAATCGGAAGACTTGATTTTTCGCCCAAAACAGACGACCGGCACCGCCAGGAAATTCTTCATGGAGGAAGACCGCGCGGGAGCGGTGAAGGTGCCACAAGCGCAAGGCGAAAACGTGTCGGTGAACTGGCTGCCATTCAAAGACTCCATGTATGTGGAGAGCAAGGCCAAGGACTTCGAGTTGTTCAAAAAACCCAATTATTTCCACAAAGGCACCCTTATCCTCACGCCTTCTGGTCTGAAAGGCACGGGTGTATTCGAGTGGTCGGAAGGTATCCTTACCTCCAAGCTCATTTCTTACGGGCCTTTCCAAGCCAGTGCCGACACAGCCGACCTCCAAATCAAATCGCTGGATGGCGCGGGCTTTGCCTTCGACTCGCGCAACATTGACGGCGAATTGGATTTCGACAAACAAATCGGTCACTTCAAGGCCAACACCGAAAACGCCACCACTACCCTGCCGCTCGACCAGTATCGTACCTCGATGAACGAGTTCACTTGGGATATGCGGCAAAAAACCATCGAATTCAAAGCAGACCCGAAAAAACCGGGTAGTTTCGTCTCGATTGACCCTGACCAAGACACGCTTTCATTTACGGGAAAAACAGCCTTCTACGACCTGAAAACCAACTACTTGACCATAGGCGGCAACGAGGTCATCAAATCCGCCGATGCATACATCTATCCCGATTCGGCGGACATCATCATCGAGCCGGGTGGCAAGATGAAACAGCTCACCAACGCACGCATCGTGGCCGACACGGTGAACCAATATCACACCATCAACCGCGCCACGGTGGACATCCTTGGCAAAAAACTCTACAAGGCATCCGGCTACTACGAATACAACATCTTCGGCTACAACCAAGAAGTGTTCTTCAACGACATCGTGGGCGAACGCCGCGGCCCCGGCAGCAACGCTACCAAAAACGTGCTTACTTCTGCCAGCGGCAACGTGACGGCAGAGGACAGTTTCCGCATGGATGTCAAAACCTTGTTCAAAGGCGAGATTATCCTCAAGGCCAACCAGCGCAACCTGCGCTTCAATGGTTTCGCCAAAAT
Source organism: Saprospiraceae bacterium (assembly GCA_026129545.1). Classification (NCBI taxonomy): domain Bacteria; kingdom Pseudomonadati; phylum Bacteroidota; class Saprospiria; order Saprospirales; family Saprospiraceae; species Saprospiraceae bacterium. The sequence goes on along the minus strand of JAHCHX010000001.1, from coordinate 881,687 downwards.
GGAAGCCGACAAGCTGCCGGGCAGAAACTGGTTCAGCATCAATGCGCAGGTGGACCGCACCAACCCCATCATCCGTATCGTGGGCGCAAAGGACGAAGAAGGCAACCCATTGGTGACAGGCTTCTATCTGTCGCGCAACCAAGGCGAGCTATACCCACGCATTTTGCTTCCCGCCTACAACCGCGTTGACCGCGCCATACTCAACTGCACGGGCGTGCTGAAATACGACGCCAAAAACGACCGCTTCACCTACGGCGACTCTGCCAAAGTGGCTGAGACAACCCTCCGCGGGGCCAAGATGATTTTTGACAACCGCACGGGCATCGTGCAGGGCGAAGGACGACTCAGCATCGGCTCCGAGTTGAAATACATGAAACTGACCACTTCCGGGCGCCTCAAGTCGGATTTCAACAAGCCCGATTCCGTGTTCCACACCGTGACTGGAGAATTTATGACAGGCGTGGAAATAACCATCCCGAAGGCGCTGATGGAAATAATGGTCAACGACATCAAGGCCTCCAGCTTCGATGCCCCGGCCGCGATATACAACACGAACCCAACCTTCTACCAGCCTGCGGTGAGCGAATTCATCAGCGACGACAAGGAGCTGCCGGAAATGCTCGCCAACCTGACCAACAACCTCATCATCTTGCCCAAAAAAGACAACAAGTACGCATTTGTGTTGGGACGCCACCCGGTCATTTGGAACGACGAGTACCAATCGTTTCTCAGCCTCGAAGACCGCATACCGCTCGTGGCGCTCAACGGTGAGTTGTTCGGCAAAGTGCTGAACATCTTCGTGGAATACAAAATGCCCGGCGGTTTTGTGATGCCTTCGCCCAGCAGCACCCCCGACGAGGAAGAGGAAGAAACGGAAGGTGAAGAGGAATCCGGCAAAAGCGACAAAAAGGAAAAGAAAACAAAAGAGGAAGAACGCGCCGCCACTGCTGCCGCTCCCTCAAGCAGCAAAGACGACCGTTTCTATCTTTACATCAAGGCCTCTTCCGACTTGTGGTATTTCTTTGGCTACCAAGCGGGTGCGCTCAACGTGGTGTCGAGCAGCACACGCTTCAACGATGCCTTGCTCGGCCTGAAAGCCAAAGAGACCCAAATCAAAATGCCCGATGGGGAAATTTACGAGATAGTGCCCGCCAACCCCTCATTGGCCGATGCGTTCGTCAATCGTGTGAGGGCGGGAAGGAAGAAGGAGTAAAGGGGCGTAGGGGTTGAAAGGCCTGCCCGGCCAAGCGAAGCGGCCAAGTAGGCCTTTCAACCCCTACGCCGCATTGCGGGCCGCATTGATAATGCCAAACATGGCGCGCAGCACTAATTTTCTGTAAGTCTCGGCCTCTTCCATTCCCAGCGCGTCATCCTGCAATTTTTGTAATGCGAACTGTTGAATGGCGATGAGCGGCAACACAATTTCCTCGCGGGCCAGCACGCTGTTGCGCGATTGGGGGTTGTTGGCAAGCAAATGTTTCTGGCCGGAAAGTGCTTGAAGCACTTCGCAGGTCAGCACATATTCAGCTTGCAGCATTTTCCAAAACTCGCCAAATCGCGGGTGGTCTTGCAAATGCCGGGTCACGTTGAAGTTTGATTTCAACAGTGCCTGCATCGAGTTCTCCAACAGCGTTCGGAAAAAGAGGGAGCGTTGATAGAGCTGATGCACCTCGTCTTTTTTCGATTCCATAAGCTGCCGAATAGCAGCCCCCACCCCGTGGTAGCCCGGCACGTTTTGCTTCATTTGCGCCCAAGCGCCCACAAACGGAATGGCTCGCAAATCCTCCAACTTCAAATGCCCTTCTTCCTTTCGCTTGGTGGGGCGACTGGCAATGTTGGTATCGCCGTACCATTTCAGCGGGGTCATATTTTCCAAATAGGCGACAAACTCCGGGTGTTTTTTCAGTTTTAGATAAGCCTTGTAAGCTTCGTCGGCAAGTTCGTCGAGCAGCTGGCGAGCGTCTTCGTCAAGGACTCGCTCCGCATTGGGGAAGAGATGATTTTCCAACCCAGCCGTCAGTAGTCGCTCGATGTTGTAGGCTGCCGATGCCCGCGTACCATAAGTGCTGCTGACCGTTTGGCCCTGTATCGTCACATGGATGGCTTGGTTCTCAATATCGGTGCCTTGCGCGGCATAGTAGCTGGCGTTGTTGCCTCCGCCGCGTCCCGGTGGCCCCCCGCGTCCATCAAAAAATATGGCGGTGATGCCAAACTCCCGGCTTACCTGTGTGAGCGATTTCTTGGCGCGATAGATACTCCAATTGGCTCGAAGGTATCCCCCATCTTTGGTGCCGTCCGAGAAGCCGAGCATGATATGTTGGATGTTGCCCCGCGCCGCCAAATGGCTGGCGTAGTGCTGGTTGCTGTAAAGCGTGCGCATGATTTCGTCACAAACTTTCAGGTCGTCTATCGTCTCGAAAAGCGGGACGACATCGAGGGGAACAGGGTCGTGGACGTGTGGGCGAAGGATGAGTTTGGCCAGAGCAAGCACCTCAATCACGTTCAGGGCACTTTGACAGTTGCTGATGATGTAACGATGGCAGCCTAGCTCGCCATTTCTTGCCTGTATGGTTCCTATGACGCGGAACGAGCGGATTGTTTCCTTCACAAACGAATCTGCAAAATCGTTTTCGTCGAGATGATATTGAGCCGTCAGCAGTCGGTTAATCTTCGTTGGCTCATCACCGCTTTGATATTCGTCGGCATCTCGCGTGTTTTTGGTTTTCATAATCGTATGCCACACTTCGCCGTGTTTGCGGCTATCTTGCCGAATATCGAGACTGGCAAAATGAAAGCCGAACACTCTCACTTTGAGCGTGAAACGGTCGAGGCGGTCTTTGAAATCGCCGAGCTTGTCGCTATCGGGGTCATTCTCCAGCGCCGCGCTAGCTTGAGCCAGCTCGCTCAAAAGCGCATCGCAATTGGGATAAAATGCCCCCTCCTCTGAATTGGGTTTGTAAAGCGTGTTATAGATTTTTCTTTCTGCGGTGGTGATGAAATCCTCCACGCTGCGGAAAGTCAATCGTCGGCGAAGCTGCCGGATGTCGCGGTAGTAGCAGCGGAGCGTGCCCTCTCGCAGGCGTTGAGCCACCAAGTCGGTAATGTCGGCAGTGACGTAGGGGTTGCCATCGCGGTCGCCGCCCGGCCAGAAGCCAAGTGCCAGCAGTTGCGGGTTTTCGAACGTGAGCACATCCTGCCCCAGCCCTTTCAAGAGCCTGAACAAGACATCGGGCAGGGTGCTGTAAAGCACATTTTCGAGGTACCAGCCGAGGCTGATGGCCTCATCGTAGGGGGTGGGTTTTTCGCGATTGAGAAAAGAGGTTTTCCCCAGCTGAATGAGCATCAGGCGGATACGTTCCAAATCCTGGCTTTGTATCTCTTTGCCCAAGTCATTGATGATGCCCAGCACCTTGCCGGGATAAAACTGTGTGGGGTGAGCGGTCAAAACGAATCGAAGGCTGTAGCTGCGAATTTTGTCGAGCAGTTTTTGTTTTGAGTGCACCGAATCCAAGCGCGTGAACAGATGCTTCAACGACCCCACGCCTCCCATGTCGTGTGTTTGAGCAAACAGCGCATCCTCCACGGAGTCGAACAGCACGACTTGGCGTTCGGCGTATTGCACAAAGGAAAGCAGGAGCGCCATCAACCCATTTTCAGCCGACGCCTCTTTGGGGAAACTTTCCCAAAACGACTCCACGATGACGACGGGGCTTTCCCCTGCTTCAAACTTTTCTTTGCAGTGTGCCGCAAAGAGCGCGAGGTGTGTGCCCGTTTGTTGGATGCCTTTGAAGGGTAGGCTCAAGAATAGGCTGTTGTAAGTGTGAAAAAGCAGCCCGGAGGGAGTGTCAACGTTCATAACCTCAAAGTTTGTGCGTCAGGAAATTCAGAACAGGCCGTGCAGCTCGGCTTGCACCATTTCCAATACGTTGGCCGCGTGGGCTTGATTGTTGGAAAAGTCAAATTGGTCCACATTGATGACCAACAAGCGGCCTTCGTGGTAGTTGCCAATCCAGTTGTCGTAGCGTTCGTTGAGGCGTTTGAGGTATTCGATGCTGATGCTGCCTTCGTAGTCGCGGCCCCGGCTTTGAATATGCTCCACCAGTGTGGGAATGCTGGCCTTGAGGTAGATAAGCAGGTCGGGCGCTTTGATTTGCGAGATGATGGATTGAAACAGTGTGGTATAATTTTCAAAATCGCGGCGCTCCATCAGCCCCATGTCGGCGAGATTGGGCGCAAAAATGTAGGCATCCTCATAAATCGTGCGGTCTTGCACCACCGTTCGGTTGCCTTGCTGGATGCGCAGCATTTGTTGGTAGCGGCTGGAGAGGAAGAACACCTGAAGATTGAACGACCAGCGTTTCATGTCCAGATAAAAATCGGAGAGGTAGGGGTTGTTCTCTGTGTCTTCGTAGTGTACATCCCATCCAAAATGACGAGCTAGGATTTCGCAGAGCGTTGTTTTGCCAGCGCCAATGTTACCAGCTAGCGCGACGTGTTTGATAAGTGTTTTGTCAGAGGGCAAACCTGAATTCATCTTTGTACTTTTGTGCGCAGCGAAGGTAAGATGACGGGTTTCGTTGTTTGTCCAACATTGCCCGTTTTTTACCAACATTTTCTTTCAAAAATCAAAAACCAGCGCACAGCGCAATTTCCTTTCAACGAGCCATGCCCCCCTTTCAACGAACAACAAGCAACAAACTTCTATCCTTTTTCCATGCATATTGACGATGCGCTTATTTCGAGGCTCGAAAAACTGGCCCGCTTGCGACTGGATGCCACCGAGCGCCGAAAGCTGACGGGCGACCTCCAGCGCATCCTCGACATGGTGGACACTTTGCGCGCGTTGGATACCGATACGGTGGAGCCGTTGATTTATCTGAACGCCGAAACAACCCGGCTCAGAGAGGACGAAATCGCTCATCAACTGCCCCAAAGCGAATGTTTGCAAAATGCGCCTAAGCACGATGGGGCTTACTTCAGGGTGCCAAAAATGATTGATTCACACGACTAAAACTCTTTTGCGTTATGGCATCTTCAACAGGTAAAGGGCTTTTTTTCTGGTTGGCCATTCTACTCGCAGTCGCGGTAGCAGTGGCTATCATTGTCAAATTTTTGTTTCCCCAATTGGTCACGGAACTCACGGGCATGATAGTAGGCGCTTGCGCCGTGGTGGCAGGCTTGATTTTTAGAAAGAAAAAATAGGCCGCCCAAGCAGACAGGAATTTGCCTACGGCCCACGCTCTCCGTGCCCTATCATCGTTCAAAAAAGCTATCAAACAATTACGCAAATGCTTATTTCAATAAAAGACCTCAACAAAACCTACATCATGGGTGCCGAAAAAGTGGAGGCGCTCAAATCCGTGACCCTCGAAATCGAGAAGAACGAATACGTCGCGCTCATGGGGCCTTCCGGCAGCGGCAAGTCCACGCTGATGAACTTGGTGGGTTGCCTCGACTCTCCCACGGGAGGCGAGTATTGGCTCAACGGCATTGAGGTCAGCACCATGGACGACGGCGAATTGGCCGAAGTGCGAAACAAACAAATCGGCTTCGTTTTTCAAACCTTCAACCTTCTGCCCCGGCTCTCTGCCTTGGAAAATGTGGCGCTTCCGCTTGTGTATGCAGGCTTTGGAAAAGAAGAGCGCCTCGAGAAGGCCCGAAAGACCCTCGAAGCAGTCGGCCTTGGCGACCGCGTGATGCACAAGCCCAACGAATTGTCGGGGGGGCAGCGGCAGCGCGTGGCGGTCGCTCGCGCGTTGGTGAACGACCCGGCTATCATTTTGGCCGACGAGCCGACGGGCAACCTCGACACCAAGACCTCTTACGAAATCATGGGGCTGTTCGAGCAGATTCACAAAGCAGGCAATACGATAATTCTCGTCACACACGAACAAGACATCGCCATGCACGCCCACCGCATCGTGCGCCTTCGCGACGGATTGATTGAAAGCGACCAGCTTAACGAACAGATTGTGAGCATGGCCGATATGCCTTCCGTTTCTGCGGGGTAAAAACGGTTCGGCGCGAGGCATAACAACACTTTCGCTGCTCAATTTCCCTCTACCCAACATCTTTGCCGTTGGTTCAATAAAAAAACACAGGCCATCCCATGATTCGGGATGGCCTGTTTTGCATTGTGTCAATCTGTGCGTAAGGGCGCTACAAGAGCTTAGTTGAAGATGTAGCGGAGGCCCAACTGCATTTGCCAGCGAGAGGTGAGACCCGTGTCCGTCACGAAGGACTGCCGGATGTTCGGGTTGAACGTGAAACGAGGCTTATCGGTGCCCGTCTCGTAGCCTGCGAACTGAATTGGGTTAGCCGTGCGGAGGGTTTTCAACACGCCCCACTCAGGGTTGAGCATATTGCCAAAGTTCAGGATGTCGCAAGTGAACTGCAATTTGTTTTGTTTGCCGCCCACGTTGGTGAACAGGTCAACAGCGCCACGGATGTCCAGTTTGTTGAACCACGGGAACACGCCGCCGTTGCGTTCCATTACTCGACCGCGATTGGCCGACAGGTATTCGTCCTGCTCAATAAAGGCATTGAGGGCAGTCCATTGCTCGTCAGGCGTGAAAGTGACACCGCCTGTGGTGAGGCTCACCAAGTTGATGTCGTTTCTGTCGCGCGGGATGTAAATCAAGTCGTTGCCCTGTATCCCATCGCCATTGAGGTCGCCGCCGTAGGTGAACGAATAACGAGTGTTGGGGGGGCTGATGGCCGCTGCATCAGAGAAGAGCGAGCCGCCGCGCTGAGCGTTCCAGAAGGCAGCCAAAGTGACACCGATGTGGTTGAACAATTCAAAACGATAGGATGCGGAGGCCAAGACACGATGACGAAGGTCATAGTTTGACCAGCTCAACACAGGCTCGTTCGGGCTGTTCGGAATCTGGTTCGTAGTCCAAGATGTCGCTGCGATGGCGCTAAGATTGGAAGTCAAATCCTTTGACTCGCCGTATGTGTATGCAGCGGATGCGAAGAATCCGCGACCGAATTCCTTCTGCAACTGCACAGTAGTGAAGTAGGAATAGCCCTGGTTTGTGTTCGTCAGTTCGATGGCGTTGGTGATGTTGGAATTGATGCGGTTGGCTGCGGCGCTACCGTTGAAAATATCGCGCTTGTCGCCGGGTGAGTCCAACTGGCCTTTTTTAGGCCTGAAGTTCAGGTCGCGGTGATAAATCGCGTTCACGTCTTTGGTATACATACCTTCCACAGTCAGGATATAGCCGCTTTTCAACACGTTCCAGTCAACCGCCAAGTTGGAGCGCCACACTTGTGGGAATTTGAAGTTCGGGTCAGTCGAGTTGATGAGCACGGTAGCGGGCACAGATGCCTGCTGCGGGATATAGGCGGTCACATCAGGGCTGAATGGGAAGTCAACAAAGGGGTTGTTGGCATTGCCCGTTGCCAAACGCGAGCCAAAGAGCAAGCCGTTGTTGCTGGCTTGGTTCGAGAGCCACACGAACGGAATACGACCCGTGAAAACGCCTGTACCACCGCGAATTTGCAGCACGTCGTTGCCCAGCACGTTGTAGTTGAAGCCAAGACGAGGCGACCACAGTGGAGTAGCTTTCGCAAACTTGGATACGTCAATTGTTCTGCCTTCAGCAAAAACCAAAGTATCCAGACGCGGATTGCGTGCCAAATCTTTAGGATAATAAGGCACATCCACGCGAAGACCAGCCGTGAGCTTGAAACGCCGGGTTATTTGGAACTCGTCCTGCAAATAGGCACCAATCTGCCCCACTTCCAATTCGGCCAATGGCACTGCCACGCCTTCCACTGCCGAATAGGTCAGCTCGTAGCGAACAGGACGGCCAGCGCCAGTGCTTTCCCCAATAGGAGTGGCGGTGCCAGCCGGCAGGCTATTGTAAAAATCAGCAAAAGAAGCAAAGCGGAAATCGCCGTAAAAGCGCGGCGTGAAACCGTTGGAGAACTTGAAATACTCGAAGTTGCCGCCCACCGTGACCGTGTGTTTGCCCAAGTACATCGAGAAGTTGTTGGTCAATTGATACACATCTTGGTCGAGTTGGTTATTCGGTGTAAACGGCTCATAGCCAAAAGTGGTGCGCGTGGTGCCGCCTGGGGAGCCGCTCAGAATATCCACCAATGGGAACACACCGCCACCGCTTTCGCGGAAGTCGCGGAAACTGTTCCAACCTGCGATGAAAGTGTTGGAAAACTTCGAACCAAAAATGCTGTTCAACTCCAAGCTGTAGGAGTTGAGGTTGTTGTTCTGAATATAGCTGGCGTTTTTGAAAGGCAAACGGTCGGAGTTGGGCTGACGACCACCAACCGCACCGCTATTACTAATCGGAATTTCGCGGAGCGACCTCAGACGATTGTAACGGAGGCCCAACTTGTGTTGCTCACTCAGGTTGAAGTCGAGCTTAGCCAGTATCTTGTCGCTCTCCGTTTTGAAATTGTATCCCTCATAAGGGCCAGTCTCATAATTGAAATTGCGGCGCAAGAAGTCGCTAAGCTGGTCGAGCGAGTCAGCTGACACGGCAGAGATGTTGTCGCCCGGAGTGCCGCGATTGGCGAAGAATGTGGAGCCGGGGTCAGTACGACGGTCCAATTCAGCGTTGACAAAGAAGAAAATCTTGTCTTTGACAATCGGGCCGCCTAGTCGGAAGCCGAACTGCTTCTGGTCCAAATCAAGATTTTTCACCGTAGTCGTGTCCACTTTCGAGCCAATCATGGCATCCGAACGCAGAAAGCCAAACACCGAGCCTCTGAACTCGTTGTCGCCCGAGCGCGTCACAGCGTTGATGCCGCCGCCCGTGAAACCCGCCTCACGCACATCGTAGGGGGCAAGGCTGACTTGAATTTCAGCCACCGCATCGAGGCTGATAGGCTGAGAGTTCGTCTGTCCGCCGACAGTGCCAGCCAAGCCGAAGCTGTTGTTGAACAGCGAACCGTCAATAGAGATGTTGTTGTAAAGATTGTTGCGACCAGCCAAGTTGTTGCCGTTGCTTTGAGGAGTCAAGCGAGTAAAATCCTGAATGCTACGGCTGATGGTAGGCAATGACTCAAGAACACCCTTTTTGATGTTGGTGCCAGCCCCCGTGCGGTCGAAACTGAATACATCGGAACGGCTGCCCGTAATAGTCACTTCTCCCAATTCAGCACTCGACTCGCGCATGACCAAGTCAACGCTCACGGCAGTGCCAAGCGTGGTGAACACACCCTCACGGCTGACTGGCTCAAAGCCCGTGTAGGATACAGTGACAGTGAACGGCCCACCCACCCGCACAGCAGGAAGCGTGTAGCGACCCAATGCGTTGGTGGCAGTACCATATCGAGTGCCAGAAGGAACGTGCGTCGCCACCACAGTAGCGCCGATAAGCCCTTCGCCATTGCCATCGGTCACAAGACCGACAATGGTCGAGGTGGTCACCTGAGCAAAAGACGTCAGACCGCAAAGAAGCAATGCCAATAGCATCACCGCCTTACCCGAAAACGCCGTCAGGTTACGGAAGGTAAAATGATTCATACAAGTAACGGATTTAGTGAAAAAGAGTAAAAATTCGACGGCGAAAGTACACACGCCATGTTAACTTCCAGCTAAGTTTTCTCCATTTTCAGCAAGTGCAAACACGCTTGAAGCGCATTTGAACAACACCCAAGAGCCGTTTTTCTAAAACAAAATCAGAGGGGATGACGAGTTGGAAAAATTTTGATGGACTAAGCCGCTACAACAGCCAAACGAGAATCGCCGCTCTTCGCCCGCCAACACTCCCGTCATCTGCCTACCTTTGGGGCAAATTTTTTTTCAAAACAACTTAAACATGAAAAAAGCAATCCTGACTTTTGTTTGCTCCGTCTCCTTCCTAATGGCATCCCAAGCCCAAATCGTCATCACCGAAATAATGTACAACCCGCCTGAAAGCGGCACCGATTCGCTGGAGTTTATTGAACTGTACAACAACAGCAACAATCCAGTCAACATGGAAAACTGGTCGCTTTTTGGGGTCAACTTTACATTCCCAGCCATTACTCTGGCACCCAACCAGTACATCGTTACGGCCGTAAACGCTGCTGCATTGCAAAATCAACTTGGCGTGTCGGCCCTTCAATGGGAAGGCGGTGGCCTCAACAACAACGGAGAGACCATTCGCCTCCTCGACGCAAATGCCAATGTGGTGGACGAAGTGACTTACTCAAGCTCGGCACCTTGGCCCACTGGCGCAGCTGGCAACGGCCCTTCCATCGTGCTTTGCGACCCCAACTCCGACAATAGCATCGCTACCAATTGGCAGGCGGCTACCACACCAACCGGAGTCATCATCAACGGAAACCAAATTTTTGCAAACCCGGGCGCCCCTTCCAACTGTGCGACCGTGTTGAAGGTCAACCCCGACAACTTCACGGCACTCCAGTACCAGACCACCAACCTGAATGTCTTGGCCAATGATGCCATTCCCAACCCAGCCAACATCACCGTCAGCATCACGCAAGCCCCTTCGTCGGGTACCGCCACCGTCAATCCCAACAACTCCATCGCATACACACCCAACCTTGATTTTTGCGGAAATGATGTCTTTCGCTACCGAGTGTGCGACGGTAGCGCCTGCGACTCAGCCTTAGTGTCGCTCAAAATACCCTGCTACCCGAACTACACCATCGAACAAGTCACAACCGAGAATGCCAACGGCGTGGCCGACTCCGCGGGCGTGTTCTGCGAACTTACAGGAATCGTATATGGTGTCAACACAAGAGCCAGCGTCACCGGCTCTCAATTCACCATAATTGACGGCACCAACTCCGCAGGCATCAATGTATTCAGTGCTGCGAGCACATTGGGCTACACCGTCAAAGAGGGCGACCAAATCCGAGTAAGAGGATTCATAGAGCAATTCAATGGTTTGACGGAGATAATCCCCCAACAAATCACGCTCCTTTCCTCCAACAACACACTTTCGCCGCCTCTTGTGGTTACTGTGCACACAGAAGACACCGAATCGCGGCTTATCAAAATTCTCAACCTGCGTCTGGTGGACGCAGTCCAATGGGCTACAGGTCAAGGAACAGGTTTTAGCGCACAGGCAGTATCTGACGACAACCCACTCGATACCATCACCGTGCGCATTGACAATGACGTTGAATTGTTCAACCAGCCAGCCCCGCCCCAACCTTTCGACCTCACAGGCATCGGCGGTCAGTTTGACCCAACCGCTCCATACACCTCTGGCTATCAAATAGCGCCCCGCTACAACAATGATGTCAGCACCTTGGTGGCCACCAAAGAAGCAGACTTTAGCCGCAACGTCCAACTCATGCCCAACCCAGTAGGCAACAGACTTTTGGTCATGACAGACATCCCATTCGAGCGCGTACGCATATTTTCAGCAACAGGAAGTATGGCGCTCAATGTAGAAAATCCTTCGATGAGGCAAGAAATTCAAGTAAGCCACCTCCCCAATGGCGTTTACATGATTCAGTTTGAAAAAGACAATTCCGTTTGGACGACTCGCTTTGTGAAACAATAGGTTGAAAAACACGATTCATCGGAAAAGCCCGAGGCACCCACAATACGCCTTGGGCTTTTTCATGTCAGACCTGTGACATTTGATAAAAACCGCCCTCGCTTCGCGTTTTTTTGGCTTGACAGTTGCTAACATGGCGCGTTTCCAAAGCAATATCCACACTAACATCACCGCTATGAAATCAAGCGTACATTTTCTGCTCTTGTTGGTCGCGTTCACACTACCCGCTTCGCTCATCTCTCAACAAAGCAAGATTGCCCGCCGCACCGCCTTACCCGAAGCCCTCAAAGAAGTATCAGGCATGGTGCGCACCCCCACAGGCGACCTCTGGATGCTCAACGACAGTAAAAACCCACCCGAACTCTTTCGCTTCGACCCCTTTACAAAAAAATTGATTGAGACCCGCCGACTGCCCATCCCCAATCGCGATTGGGAAGACCTCGCCGCCGACGACCAAGGCAATCTTTATATCGGCGACTTTGGCAACAATCGCAATGCCCGTCGAGACCTCTGCATTTTTCGATACAACCCAAGCACGCACGCGCTCGATAGCATACAGTTCAAATATCCTGACCAGACGGAATTCGCGCCGACCGATGAGAAAAACTGGAACTTCAACTGTGAGGCAATGGTCTTCTTCCGCGACAGCCTACATCTTTTTTCCAAGAACAACTTCAAGGGAAATTTTTACACCAAACACTATGTATTGCCTGCCACGCCCGGCAACTATGTCGCGGAACTGCGAGACAGCATTTGCATAAAAAACCGCGTCGTCACGGGAGCCGCCCTGAGCCGCGACGGCAAAACATTGGCGCTAACAGGTTATATCATCGGCAAAAAATGGGGCCTTCTCCCCTATACCAAGGCCAATGTTTTCTTCTTTAGCGATTTTGAAGGAAGTGATTTTTTGCATGGTCAGCAAAAACGCAAACGCTTGCCCAAGTTCCTGATAGCCCGACAATACGAATCCGTCACCCAATGGGAAGACGACTGTTGGATGGTAGCAAACGAGGGACGCAAACCACAGTTTCAGGCCGTTTGGCGAGTCAAAAAAAGCCGCATGGAACAGGAAAAAAATCTCGAATCCAAAACCAGTTTGTCGTCAGTACGATAGTCACAACACGCCAATCTCCTTACAACATAAAAAAGGGCATACCGCGTAGGGTATGCCCTTTTTTCATGAATGGCTTAAAAAAAACAGCCCTCCGCCCTTTCTCATTTGAAAGGACCGGAGGGCCCCCGCCTTCGGTTGTCTTTGCTCTTGCGAGCTTTATTTTTTTCGGGCACACATTGTTGAGATGAATGCCTCCTACTTGTCAAAGAGATTTATTGGGGTCTGGTTATGTTTTCTCGTAGTAGTTGCTCAAATGGTTTTTAGCAAGTTTATATGGAGCAAATCTTTTTGTTTTCAAATCTACTGTTCGATTGAAATGAACATCGAACAACTTTCTTTTCAAGATACCGGGAAAAACTTGTTGTGCGCGAGTAAGTATTTTTCGGTCGGGTCATATTTGTCGTCAGGTGAGCAACAAATCGTGATGCAAATATGAACGAAAAAATCCATTCAGAGATACATGCCCTAGGGGAAACGAGCGAAAAATCGCCGATTTTTCATTTTCAATGTGATAAAATGAACCTGCATTCTTTGAAAACCTGTCAACGAAATCGCATTGTTGGATGAAAATAAATTGATATTTCTTAGCGTGGAATGCAAAGTCTGGAAAAATGATTTTTCCCTAATTTTTTTTGCAAAAACCGCCGTTCCCTTGCGAAAAACCGCCGCTTACCCAGAAAACAGACCGTTTACTTGACAGGGAAGCGCCCTATGCCAATGCTTTCCGCACAGCGAAAATGCCCCAATGGGCAGCCGCTTCGGCCATGCAAGCCGCATGGGCGGCAGTCGAGATTTTCCGTTGTCTCAATTACGAAACTCTCGTCGGACAAGGGCGTGAAACCAAATCTCGGTACTGTGGAACAGAATACCTCAACAATAGGCGCATTCACCGCTGAAGCAATATGTATAGGTGCCGAATCATTGGCATAGTTCATGGAAGCCCCTTGCATCAATGCCGCAGATTCGAGAAAAGTGAGTTTGCCGGCCAGATTAACCACCCCTGAATGTTCAGACATTTGAAGAATTTGCTCGCATGGCTCCACATCCTCCTTGCCCCCCAATAGGAATACAACATCCCCGTCAGGGATTTTCTTAATCAACTCCACCCATTTGTGTGCGGGGAACTGCTTGGTGAACCAAACAGAAGTCGGGGCGATGCAGACATATCTTCGCTCAGGGCAAAGTTGTTTTGTCTTCTGGCAATCCACCTCCGATGGATATAATCGAGGCCTTTCAAACGAGTTATCTGTCAGGTGCTCAATCAAATCAAGATTACGCTGCACCTCATGAACTGGCTTTTGTGCAGTGCCAAATTGATGCTTCAATCGCCTAGAGAACAAAAAAGAAAATGGGTTTTTATCAAAACCCGCTGTGTTTTTAGCCCCCGACAAGATAGTCATCAGCCCAGAAACAGCAAATCGTTGGCAATTGACAACCCAATCATATTGCTCTCGGCGCATGAATCGAACCAATCGGCAAGCGTCTTTGTACTTACCCCTTTTTTTGTCCCAAATCAACACCCTTCTAAGATGTGGGTGCCCAGTCAAAAGTCGTTCATTGCCCTTGCGCAACAAAAAATCAATCTCTGCATCGGGAAAAAAACGTCGCAATTTTTCCACCAACGGCGTAGCCAACACCACATCCCCGATGAAGGCGGTTTGAATAATGAGAAACTTCATTGCAAAAAATTGAGGCCGCAAAGAAAAAGGACTTGCGCGAAAAGAAAACGATAGTACCTTTGCCGCCGCTCCTGCGGGAATGGCGGAACTGGTAGACGCATACGTTTCAGGGGCGTACGCCAGTAATGGTGTGCGGGTTCGACTCCCGCTTCCCGCACAAGGCGGCCCAAAAGGGTCGCCTTTTTTTGCCCATTCGGTCGCCGCACTGTCCCGGCATGGTTCCAAAATGTTGTTAAAGCGACTCAAATCCTAAAAATGGCCTCCCAAGCCATGCTACATTTGCCTGTCAAAAAATTCATTAGCGACCATGAAAGCTTTGGTTCAAATCAGCCTTGGACTATTCTTTTGGCTCTCTTTTAGTCAAATAACAGCCCAATCCATCGAAAAAACCACCGTCAGATGGGAGCCAGACACCCTATTTTTCGACGACATACATGAAGGTTACATCCTGTTGGACTCTTTCAAAGTGACCAACACGGGAGAGCACCCCTATGTGATACGGGAGGTGAAAACCAGCTGCGACTGCACTGTGCTGCGATACCCTAAGAACCCGCTCATGCCCGGCCAATCGGCTACGATTCGCGTAGAATTCGATAGTGGTGGGAAAGCAGGGTTTGCCCTGCCCGGAATCGTGATATACGATAACTCGCGTCCAAATGCCCGCAGCATTCTATACTTGAACGGCTATATTAGGTCGAGTAAAATCCCCAAGAGCTCTTCTGGAGGGAATTGAAAGCGCAAAGAGAAAGCCCCACGTTGTACCTTGATTCGCTAGGATTTTTCAGATGACCATGATTGCCCTCCTTGATTTTGGGCAGATCGCGCTTTTAGCCGTGCCCAAAACCTACCGGCACGAAGTTATAGAGACATAGAGCCATCTCGTCGGCTTGCGAGTCGAGATGGCTCTTTTTTTCGGGAAACACAGCTGCGGCAGGCAGGCATATGGAGAAGCAGAATCAAAGAAAAAGCCCGGCAGCTGTGAGTATCTCGATACCTGCGCTCTCAATTGGTTCTTCCCTTCATGCACAGGGTATTGCAAAGACCAGCCTGCCGGGCGGTGTTAGGCACGCAAGAGGTGCAAAAGTATCGTTTATTTTGGGAAATATAATTTTGTTTTTCACAAACTTTCACCCCCGTTTCCAAATGATTGCAAAAACTTCATCTATTGTTAACAAATTTCGGTTCAGCATCCGCTTTTTTCCCGTTTTGGAAAAACTTACCTTTGCGCCTCTTTTGAACAAGGGGTACATCTCACTATCATGAACATTCGCAACATCGCCATTATCGCCCACGTTGACCACGGCAAGACTACGCTCGTGGACAAAATGATTCACGCCGCCAAGGTTTTTAAAGACCATGAAGTGACTGGCGAACTCATTTTGGACAACAACGACCAAGAGCGTGAACGAGGCATCACCATTTTTGCCAAAAATGTCGCCATCAACTACAAGGGCATAAAAATCAACGTCATAGACACCCCGGGACACGCCGATTTTGGCGGCGAGGTAGAGCGAGTGCTCAACATGGCTGATGGTGTCTTGCTACTGGTTGACGCATTTGAAGGGCCAATGCCCCAAACCCGTTTTGTGCTTCAAAAAGCACTGCAAATGGGCAAAAAACCTGTGGTGGTCATCAACAAAGTGGACAAGCCCAACTGTAATCCTGACTGGGCGCACGAGCAAGTCTTCGACCTCATGTTTGCATTGGATGCCACGGAAGACCAACTGGATTTTCCAGTTGTGTTCGGCTCTGCAAAACAAGGCTGGATGAGCCACGACTGGAAAAAGCAAACCGAAGACATCACGGTTTTGCTCGACGACATCATAAAATACATCCCGGAGCCGAAAGTGTCTGATGGCACAACACAAATGCTCGTCACCTCGCTCGATTTTTCCAACTACATCGGGCGTATCGCTGTGGGGCGTCTCTCACGCGGCAAATTGTCGGCCAACCAACCCGTTTCGTTGGTAAAGAAAGATGGCGCCATTCAAAAGCATCGCATAAAGCAACTGTTTGTGTTTGATGGGCTTGCCAAAAAAGAGGTGTCCACGGTGGAGGCAGGCGATATATGTGCCGTGGTGGGCGTGGACGGGTTTGAAATTGGCGACACCATCGCCGACTATGAAAATCCAGAGGCACTCGATCCGATTTCGATTGACGAGCCAACTATGAGCATGTTGTTCACCATCAATGACTCCCCGTTTTTCGGCAAAGAGGGCAAATTTGTCACAAGCCGTCACGTTCGTGAGCGCCTAGAAAAAGAACTAGAGAAAAATCTCGCCATGCGCATGGAGGAAACTGGCAGCGCCGACTCATTCATGGTGTTCGGGCGTGGTGTGTTGCACCTTTCTATTCTTATAGAAACCATGCGCAGAGAAGGCTACGAATTGCAGATTGGGCAGCCCCAAGTCATCATCAAGGAAATCAATGGCGTGAAATGCGAACCAGTGGAAGAGCTCACCATTGATGTGCCCGAAGAAACCAGCGGGAAATGCATCGAGTTTGTCACCCGGCGCAAAGGCGTGATGAAAAGCATGGAGCCTAAAGGCGACCGTTTTCTGTTGCGATTCGACATCCCCTCGCGCGGCATCATAGGGCTGCGTTCCAACATCCTCACCGCCACACAAGGAGAAGCCATTATGACCCACCGTTTTGAGGGCTACGAGCCGTGGAAAGGCGAAATCGCGGGCCGTCAGAACGGCTCCCTCATCGTCATGGAGACTGGCACAGCCATTGCATACTCGCTTGATAACCTACAAGATAGAGGCATATTCTTTGTTGAACCCGGAGAAGAAGTGTACGAAGGGCAGGTCATTGGTGAAAACAATCGCCCCAACGACCTTGTGGTGAACGTGACCAAAACAAAAAAATTGACCAATATGCGAGCTTCGGGAGCCGACGACAAAGCTTCCCTGCCGCCTCCACGCCGATTCACGCTCGAAGAGGCGCTCGAATACATTCAAGAAGACGAATACGTGGAGGTGACACCCAAGAGCATACGCCTGCGCAAGGTACACCTGAACGAAAACGACCGGAAGAAGGCCGAAAAGGCTATGGCTATGGCATGATTTGGCGACAGGTTGGCTGAAGGTAGGTTAATTGTAGCACGACAAAACACGAATCACCCCGCCTCCAGCCAACCAATTGTCAAATCAAACCTTTTTAAAAAAATTTCGTTTGCCAAAAAAATTTACTTTTGCAGCCATTTTTTGGAAAAACTACTGAAAATGGGTGCAAACGCAACGTAAAAAGCCTGCTCTCCGTCTTTTCTGGAAAACATTGGCGAACCGTTTGCACGCACTCGCGTCTAAACAATCAGTAACCAACAGCCAATAAACCTGTTCCCACATTTCACGATGCGCACCAAACTTTCTCAGTTCAATTTCAACCTTCCCAAGGAACTCATTGCTCAATACCCCATCGAAGAGCGCGACCAAAGCCGCCTTATGGTGGTCAATCGCAACACGGGCAAAATTGAGCACAAAATTTTCAAAGACCTCCTCAATTACTTCGGCGATGGGGATGTAATGATATTCAACAACACCAAGGTCTTCCCGGCCCGGCTTTTTGGCCAAAAAGAAAAAACCGGAGCCAAAATCGAGGTTTTTTTGCTTCGGGAACTCAACCACGACGCCCGCCTTTGGGACGTGTTGGTGGACCCCGCCCGCAAGATTCGCGTGGGCAACAAGCTCTATTTTGAAGACGAAAACGGCAACGATGCCCTCGTGGCCGAGGTGGTGGACAACACCACATCCCGCGGCCGCACGATACGTTTTCTTTTCGATGGAAGCGAGGATGATTTCCAGCGGGAACTCTCCAAGCTCGGCAACACCCCTCTCCCCAAATACATCGAGCGCGAGCCGGAAGCCATTGACCGCGAACGCTATCAAACCATTTTTGCCAAAGAAATGGGCGCTGTGGCGGCCCCAACCGCAGGCCTGCACTTTAGCCGCGAACTGATGAAACGCCTCGAACTTAAAGGGGTGAATTTCGCAGAGCTAACGCTGCACATCGGCCTCGGCACTTTCCGCACCATAGATGTCGAAGACCTCTCCAAACACAAAATGGAGGCCGAATACTTCCATATCCCACAGAAAGCCGTAGAGACCGTCAACAAAGGAATTCTTGCCGAAAAAAAAGTTTGCGCGGTAGGCACCACGGTCATGCGTTCCATTGAGACCGCCGTCTCTGCCGAAAAACTGCTCAAGCCTGTAGAAGGTTGGACCAACAAATTCATCTACCCGCCCTACGAGTTCAGCATCGCTAACAGCATGATAACCAACTTTCACTTGCCCAAGTCAAGCCTGCTCATCATGATTTGTGCCTTCGGCGGCTTCGAACTCATCATGGAAGCTTACAATCAGGCCGTGAAAGAAGAATATCGCTTTTACAGCTATGGCGATGCCATGTTGATTCTTTAAAAAAATCACCTCGACAAGCAACCGCCGCCCGGCAAGTCTGTTCTTAGAAGCCTCTGAACTTTTAAAAAACAACATTACCTATGTATTGGACACTTGAACTGGCCTCGTATCTCGAAGAAGCTCCTTGGCCGGCTACCAAAGACGAACTCATTGACTACGCCATTCGCTCTGGCGCACCGAGCGAAGTGATTGATAACTTGGATGAATTGGAAGACGACGGCGAGATGTATGAAGGCATTGAAGACATCTGGCCCGACTACCCACGCCACGACGACTTCTTTTTCAACGAGGATGAGTATTGACGAAGTCACCGATTTTTGGCTTTGTTTACGCATCTCTCAAAGGAGCTATCCCCGACTTTCGGAGGTAGCTCCTTGACTTTTCCAAAACTGACAAACAGACGACACTCCCGATTTTTTTTCGCAATGGTGTGAAAAGATATGTTC
Organism: Saprospiraceae bacterium; assembly: GCA_026129545.1. Taxonomy (NCBI): domain Bacteria; kingdom Pseudomonadati; phylum Bacteroidota; class Saprospiria; order Saprospirales; family Saprospiraceae; species Saprospiraceae bacterium. The sequence goes on along the minus strand of JAHCHX010000001.1, from coordinate 862,541 downwards.
CTTTGTGAAACAAATTTTTCAATCCACATTGCCATGAACCGATACCTACAGCTCGCGCTATTCCTGTGCCTTGCCTCATACAGCGCATCCCACGCACAAGATTACGAGTCATCCATCCAAGTCATCAGCGCCTCTGGCAAAACAGGCACTCAAAACGGCCTTACTTTCAGCTACACCGTCGGAGAGCCTTTCATCACCACCCTTTCGGGCAACAGTCGCAAACTAACGCAGGGATTCCACCAACCGGAACTTTCCACCTCCGTCTCCGTCAACAACCCCGACATGGCAGATTGGAATATCGAGGTGTTTCCCAACCCGACCACAGATGTGCTGACCATACGTTTTTCAGACACAAAAGACTCCGCGCTTCGTGCCACTGTCGTCAACCTACTCGGACAGGTCATGATGGCCAACCAACCCTTGACCCAACCCGACGGCTCTCGACTTGATTGCACGGCTTGGCAGCCGGGCATCTACATCTTGCATCTTCAGGACCCTTCCACCCTCGGAATGACATCCGTGCGATTCATAAGGCTTTGATTCCTCAAAGCAGCTTTTGCCTTGTCAATCCCATTTCCTGTCCCTTTCTTCGGTTGTCGTTCCCTCTGACCAGAAGACAATCCTGCTTCACACTGACGATTCTTTTTTTTCCTAAACTGATTTTCCCATGAGAAGTCGTTTGTTCTTTTTCCTATTGGCATTGTGCCTCGCACTTCCACTTGCAGCACAATTTACCCCACAAGGTTTTAATTATCAAAGCATTGTAAGAAACGTGAACGGCGCACCGCTCACCAATCAGACAGTAGTGCTACTTTTTTCCATTCGCAGCGGCGCTCCCAATGGGCCAGTAGCCTACTCCGAAAAACAGACCATCTCGACCAATGAGTTTGGCCTTGTCAATTTGGTCATTGGGCAAGGTGGCACACCGCTCCAAGGCAGCTTTTCCACCATTAACTGGGGGGGGGGCGCCAAATTCCTCACTGTGGCGTTGGAGACCTCTCCCAACGTCTTCGACGAATTAGGCTCCTCCGAACTCATGAGCGTGCCTTATGCACTCTATGCCCAAAGCACAGCCACTGGTGGGGGCGGGGGCGACAACTGGGGCTCGCAAACAGTAGTGACTGGACCTGCCCTGAGCGGCAATGGCACTGCCGCCAACCCGCTCTCCATCGCACAACAAGGTGCCACGACGGGGCAAGTGTTGAAATGGGACGGAACAAAATGGATACCTCAAGACGACATTGTTGGCTCCGGCTCTGGCGGCGGCACCGTGACTCAAATCAACACAGGAGCGGGACTCACAGGAGGGCCTATCACAACTTCTGGCACCATTAGTCTGAACAATACAGGGGTCGCACCCGGCATTTACGGTAGCGCCACCGAAATCCCCGTTATCACGGTAGATGCCCAAGGCCGCGTGACCGATGTGTTCAAGACAGTCGTTCAGCCCGGCACAGTGGGCATCACCGGAGCAGCTGGCATCAATGTGCAGCAAAATGGCTCCAACTTTGTCATCACCAATACTGGCGACGTGGACCCGACCGACGACATAACCAATTCCAGCATCGCAGACGGCGACGTTAGCGGGCCTTTCAGCAATTTGCAAATCAAGGCAAACGCAGTGGGCACCAACGAAATAGCCAATGGAGCCGTGACGGGCGCAAAACTCAACAACATGAGCGCCACGAACGGACAAGTCCTCAAATGGAACGGCACCACTTGGGCTCCCGCAGCAGATGCTGGTATCACCACGGTCGGCATAACCGCTGGAACAGGCATCTCCGTGACTGGCAACTCGCCAAACTTCACCATCACAAACACGGGCGACACCAACCCCAATGACGACATAACCATCGTAAGCATCGCTGACGGCGAAATCACCGGCAATTTCACCAATTTGCAAATCAAAGCAAACGCGGTGACGAGCAACAAAATAGCCAATGGAGCCGTCACCAGCGCAAAACTAAACGATATGGGAGCCTCTAATGGCCAAGTGCTCAAATGGAATGGCACGGCATGGATTCCATCAGCCGATGCAGTCGGCAACACCACCGTGCTGCCGGGGCCGGGCATCTCAATCGTTGCGGCGGGCAATTCCTACACCGTCATCAACAACGGCGACCTCGACCCCTTCGACGACATTACCACCAACTCGCAGGCTGGCGGCGACCTCTCTGGCCCATTCTCCAACCTCCAACTGAAACCCGCCGTCGTCACCAACTTGGAACTGGCCAACAACTCCGTTGGCACCACCAATATCATCAACGGTTCCATCACCGGAAACAAACTCAACAACATGAGCGCAGGTGTGGGTCAAGTACTCAAATGGAACGGAACGACATGGGCGCCTGCCAATGATAACTCGGGCGGCGACAACTGGGGCACGCAGGTCGCGCAAACCGATGCCACACTCACTGGCGATGGCACACTCATTTCCCCGCTAAAGATTGCGCAGCAAGGCGCGACAAGCGGCCAAATACTGAAATGGAATGGTTCCACATGGTTTCCAGGCAATGAAACTGGCGACAATTGGGGCGCACAGACCGCCGTCGTCGCAACCGCACTCACTGGCAACGGCACCGCAGGCAGCCCATTGAATCTGGCCCAACAAGGCGCCACCAATGGCCAAGTACTAAAATGGAGCGGCTCTGCTTGGACTCCGGCAGCCGATGCTGGCGACGACTGGGGCGCTCAAACCGTGGCGGTCGCACCCGCACTCACAGGCAATGGCACCGCAGGCAGCCCGCTCAACCTCTCTCAGCAAGGAGCCACCGCTGGCCAAGTGCTGCACTGGAGCGGCTCCGCATGGGTACCCGCCACATTCACTGGCGACAATTGGGGCACTCAAACCGTGGAAACTGGCACAAGCCTTGTCGGCGATGGCACCGCCAGCAATCCGCTTGAAATAGCCCCACAAGGAGCAGTGGCCGGGCAAGTGCTAAAATTCGATGGCACCAACTGGCTTCCCGGCAACGACGCGGTGGGAGGCACAGGCGATATTTACAACGCTGGCACAGGCATCAGCATCAGCGGCTTATCGCCCAATTTTGTCATCAACAACACGGGTGATTTGGACCCAACCAATGAACTACAAACACTCAGCCTCAACGGCAACAACCTGTCGCTCTCCAACGGCGGCGGCACCGTCACCCTACCTGCCGGCAACAATTACAATGCTGGCACAGGCATCAGTATCACGGGCAACGCCCCCAACTTCACCATCAACAACACGGGCGATACCGACAACGACCCCGCCAACGAGCTGCAAACATTGAGCATCTTGGGCAATCAACTGACCCTTTCCAACGGCGGAGGCTCCGTCACGCTGCCCGATGGCGACAACTATACCGCTGGCGTAGGCATCAGCATCACCGGCAACGCTCCAAATTTCGTCATCAACAACACAGGGGACGACGACGACGACCCGACCAACGAGCTGCAAACCCTCAGCCTCAACGGCAACATACTCGAAATATCTGGCTCTGGCAGTACAGTGGACCTCAGCACAATTGGCGGCGGCACAGGCGACCCCAACTGGAAATTGAACAATAACAACATCTACAATACCAATACTGAAAACGTGCTGATTGGCACTATGACCAGCACGACCGGCAAATTGCAAGTAGTCAACAATGACAATGGCGAAGGTGTATATGCCCAAAACAGCAACAGCTCGGCAGCCATCATTGGCCAAAACAACGGCGTAGGCCCCGGAGGCGTATTCACCTCGGCAGGCGGCGCGGCATTGTTGACCAAAGAGGGCAATGTAGGCATCAATGTCGCATCGCCCGCCTTCCGCTTGGACGTGGACGGCGACGCGCGCATCAAAAGCTCGGTTTCCACACCTCAACTTACCGTAGAGCAGGCAAGCGCCGATTTCTCGCGCGTTTTGCTGAAAAACAGCGGAGCTGGAGGCTGGACTTTGGCCGGACGCGGTGGAGCCACATCTTTGTTCACCATTGATGGAGGCACTGGCACAAGCCTAGGCCTCAACCCTGCTTTTGCAGCCAACGGCACGGGCAACGTCGGGCTGAACGGCATCAACAACGGCCCATCTTCCGTCAAAGTTTTCCAGCGCGATAAAGACGCTGCCTTGTCGCTCGAAAATCAATTGGGCCGACGCTGGGATTTTGAGGTGAACGCGCTCGGCAACTTGGTACTCTACAACGACCAAATCGGCGCTGGTGTGCCCGCTGGCACTTTCAACGCCTTGACGGGGCTTTATTTGCCCTCCGACAGACGTTTGAAAAAAGAAATTGCTGCCATTCCAATGGGCATTTTGAACAAAATCATGCAGCTCCAGCCAGTCTCATACTACTACACGGCTGAGCAAGACATGAAAAAACGCTCGCTCGGATTTATTGCCCAAGAGGTGGAATCCTTGTTCCCAGAGCTCGTTGGTGAAAGTCAAGGCCGCGACGGCCAGACCAACTACCTTTCGCTCAACTACGCTGGTTTTGGCATCCTCGCTATCAAAGCCATTCAGGAACAGCAACAACAAATTGACTCATTGAAATCCGAAAACGAGGCGCTTCGCAAACAAATGGAGAAATTTGAGGCGCGATTGCAGCAATTGGAGCAAACAAGAAAATAATGCCTTTTGGCGAAAATCACCTTGTTTCGAAAAACGGCTAAGCAGAAGCCACAGAGTCGAAGGGGGATTCTGTGGCTTCCTTCTTTCAAACTAAACGGAGAAAACTACCATGCCTCGAAGCGCAATCACTTGGCTAATGGCAACCTTTATCGCCGCCGCGACCCCCTACGGGGCAGTCGCAGCGCAGGTCGCCATCGCAGACACCTCCTATTTCGATTATCGAGACACTTTTTGCTCCAACCAGACCTTGCTGATTGGCAACCAAATTTTCGATGCGTCCAACCCGAGCGGCACCGTTTTTTTGCCCGGAGCGGCGAGCGGCGGCAACGATAGCGTCATTTTTGTCAATTTGGTTTTTTTCCAACCCCCCATCACCATATTAACCCAAAGCCTTTGCGGTGGCGACACCGTGTGGGTGAACGGAAGGGCTTACCATTCCAAATTTTTTCTCGGGGAGGAAATCGTGGACGACGGAGCGGCCAATGGCTGCGACAGCATCATCCGGGTGAACCTGAGTTTTTACCCAAATGAACTTGACTACGAAGCAACCATCTGTGAGGGCGACACGATTTTTTTCAATGGAAAAGCATATCACGCTTTCAACACATCGGGTGAGGAGAGGATAAGCGGCGCTGGCGCAGCAGGATGCGACAGTATCATAAGAATCAATCTGAATGTCTTGGTGCCCCCGTTTAGCATTATCGCCGACACATTGTGCGCCGATGATTTTTTAATCGTCAATGGCCATCGGTACGACCGTGAGAATCGCGCTGGTCTCGAAATTTTGCCGGGTGCGGGCACTAACGGCTGCGACTCGTTGGTGTACCTCAGCCTCGACTTCCGCGAAGGCTGGGTCTATTTGGGCGAGGACAGGGAAGTATCGCGGGGCGACACAGTGTGCATCACGCCACTGTTTGGCCTTGTGCCGCAAAGCCTTGAATGGCAACCTGCCCCACCCTGCCAAGACTCGCTTTGCGTCATGCCCTGCATTGAATTGAGCAGCACTGCCTATTATCGCCTCATCGCTACCGACACCAATGGCTGCACGGCCAGCGATGAAATCCGAATTTTTGTTGCCAATGAAGACAGGGTGTATGCGCCCAACGTGTTCAACCCAGATGCGCCTTCTCCAAACAACCGTTTTTTCATAAGCACCGACAACGACGTGGCCATCGTCCGCCGAATGTTGATTGCCGACCGATGGGGTGGCATTTTGTTCGACAAAAACGACCTCATCCCTGATGACCCAATGCAGGGCTGGGACGGCACTTGGCGTGGGAAAACCGTGCAGGTAGGGGTCTACACCTATTGGATGGAGTTGGAACGCATGGACGGAACGCGGTTTGAGAAGGCTGGCACGATAAGCGTGGTTCGCTGACGCGCCGCATCAAGCCAATTCCACGATGGTCACGCCTTCGCCGCCCCCCTCTTGTTGCGGATGGTAAATGTTGGAGATGTTGCCGCCATACTCGCGCAATTTTTGTCGAACCACCTTGCGCAGCACGCCGTCGCCTTTGCCGTGCAGGATACGCAGGTTGCTGGCGTTGGCCAGCAGTGCGTTGTCCACGAATCTTTCCAGCACCTGCAAAGCCTCCTCTTTGCTCATGCCTCGCAGGTCAATTTTTGCATCGAAAGCTGCCGACTGCTGCAAGTCCGTAGCTGTGATGTGGGCTGTTTGTTGTATCGGCTCGGCAGCAGGAAGCAAGTCACGCAAGTGAGCCGTGACACGAATGCCTCCCATAGCGAGGCTCGCTTTTTGTCCTTTTATTTCCTCAACGCGACCAATGGCTCCCCCAGCCCTCAATCGCACAAAATCGCCCACCGCCAAGGGCTTGCTCGATGCGGAAGGCACCGCTTTTTCTTCCAGCCGAATCACCTCTGCATTCACCTCATCCACCTGACGAGCCTTGTCGCTGCGCTCTTGCCGAAGCTTGGCCGACACCTCCAAAGCCCGTTCGAGATTTTTTTCCTCTTTTAGTTGCTTGATGAGCTTGTCCACCTCGCGGTTGATATTGGCACTGACGCGCAGCTCGTGTTCTTTTTGATTCAGCTTAAGCTGCTTGCGTTTCACCTCCAAATCGTGGTGCATGGAGTCGTAAGTCTTGACGAGACGTTCGAGCGATTGTTCTTTCTCAGTGACTGATTGCAGCTTTTCTTCCAATTCCTGCTTCTCGCGCTGCAGCTCAATCAAGATGTCGTCCACTGCGGTCTCGGAGCCAGTACGGTTGCGAGCGTATCCGATGATGTCGCGCGGCAGGCCGCTTTTTTCGGCAATCTCAAAAGCGTAGGAGCTGCCGGGGCGTCCCACCTTCAACTCATAGGTCGGTGAAAGGGTGTCTTTGTCGAAGTGCATGTTCCCGTTCAGGATGCCGGGATTGCGAAAGGCAAACACTTTCAAATTGGAATAGTGGGTGGTGATGACAGCATATACCCCCTTGCGGTGCAATTGGCGCAAGATGGCTTCCGCGATAGCGCCGCCGGGTTTGGGGTCGGTGCCGCTGCCCATTTCATCAATCAACACCAATGTGTGAGGATTTGCTTTTTCGAGAAAAACACGGGCGTTTTGCAGGCGCGAGGAGTAGGTGGAAAGGTCGTCATCGAGGCTTTGCTGGTCGCCGATATCGGCAAATATTTGCTTGAAAATGCCAAACTCGCTCAATTCGTGCACTGGCACAAGAAGGCCGCTCTGCACCATGAGTTGCAACAGCCCGACCGATTTCATGGCCACCGACTTGCCGCCCGCGTTAGGACCGGAAAGGATAAGAATGTGATTTTCGGGGTTCAATCGCAAATCGAAAGGCACGGTCTTTCTACCCAAAGGTTTGTTTTTGAGAAACAACAAAGGGTGATAGCCTTTCCGAATGGCGATGATTGGTTTTTCTTTCAAAACAGGCATCCCTGCGCGAAGGGAAAGGCCGAGCTTGGCTTTGGCCTGTATTTCGTCGAACCGCACCAGCGTCTCCAGATAACCCCGAATCATCGGGCTGTAAGGGCGAATCGTCTCGCTCAGGTCACGCAGGATGCGGAATACCTCCCGGCGCTCGTCGTGCTCGAGGTCGAAGAGGTCGTTGTTGATTTCGATGACGGCCTCCGGCTCGATGAACGCCGTGCGCCCCGTGTCGGACTCGTCGTGGATGATGCCCCTGATTTTGCGCTTGTGCTCGCTGGGCACGGAGAGCACGCGGCGACCATTGCGGAAAGATTCGGGCGAGTCGGACAGCCAACCTTTGGCACGACATTCTTGGATAATCTGACGAAAACGGGCATCCAACTCCCTCACTTTTTGCTGCATCTCGCGGCGAATACGCATGAGCTCGGGCGAGGCATCGGGGCGAATCTCTCCCTTCTCGTCGAATACCGCATGGATAGATTTTATCAAGCCCTCATCGAACGAAAGCGGTCGGGTGATGTCGTAAAGTTTTGGATAAATCTCTTTTTTAGGCCCAGCGGAGAAAAACTTGAACACGTCGCGCATCAGTTGCAAGATGCGCAAAATGCCCTGAAACGACTCTGCCTGCAACGTATAGCCTTCAATTTCGAGCATCTTCAAATCCGGTCGGATATCGGGAAACGACTCCAACGGGAATCGGTCGTTTTTTTCCAAGGCAAGTTTGAACTCGCGCGTCTCGCGCAAGGCAAGGTCTATTTCCGAAAAATTTGTCTTTGGAAAAGTCTGTCGCAACGCTTCCGCCGCCATGGGCGTAAGTGCCTCCCTTTCAAGCAAATCAAGGATTTTATCAAACTCGAGTTTACGAAAAACGTCTTTCGGTTCAAAAGTCATATCAGATTCACGGTTTACGGCACACGGTGAACGGTCGGCCACAAAATTACCGCCCTTCAAACAAAATCCTGACATGGAAGTTCCTCAGAGCCATCCGATGAAAACCCAGCAGATGCTAAAATTGGCTGTTCAAGATATTTTAGTCTAAAATCCGTTGCAGGCGACAGCCTATAATTACATTTGCTGCTCGTTTTTCAAAATTTTAAACTACTGCCTTATGTTGAAAAAACTACTTTTTTTCGTCGTTGCGTTTGCTTTTGCACTGCCTATCGTCGCGCAACATCAACGCCGAGTGCTCATTGAAGAATTCACCAACGCTTCTTGTGGGCCTTGCGCCGCTCAAAACCCTGCCTTTAACGCCACCGTCAAAGCCAATGAGCAGTATCTCACGCCCATCAAATATCAGACGAGCTGGCCCGGTTTCGACCCGATGAACCAGCAAACTCAACCTGAAGTGTTGCCTCGCGTACAATACTATGGTGTGACAGGCGTGCCCAACGGACGGCAAAACGGCATCTTGGAGATATTTCCCATGACCTCCTACAATGCCGCCACCATTCAGGCCGCATACAACACCCTCACACCAGTCACGATTGAGTTGAGCCACGAAATCAACGCTACCTACGACACTATCCACATCACGGTCGCCGTGAAATCCGATGAAGAGTTGACAGGCAACCTGCGGCTGCGCGTGGCGGTGCTAGAAGAAGAGATTCTTTTTGAAACAGCACCCGGCTCCAACGGAGAAAAAGATTTCTTCCAAATCATGCGCAAGATGTTGCCCAACTCGGCTGGCACCGAAACGGGTGCCTTTGAGGCCGAAGAAGTGAAAGAATACTCGTTCTCTTGGGCTTTGAGAAACATCTACGACCTGAACCAACTGTGCGTGGCTGCATGGCTGCAAAATGATGCCACCAAGGAAGTGTATCAGTCCGAGCGCACTTTCCCCAAAGGCGACATCCCCGGTTTGGGCATCAAGATTCCTTCCGCCAGCGGCTTCGCTTGCGAGTCGGGTGTCTCGCCTTCTTTCACCATGACCAACACCAGCACGGAGCCGCTCACTTCGGCTGAGATGCGCTGGCGTGTGGGCACCGGCGCTTGGAACAACTATTCTTGGACGGGCGACCTCGGCCCCGGCGAGTCGGAGGTCATCACACTTACCGAAGTGACTATCACTCAATCTGGCCTTGTCAACGTCTCGGTGGAGCCGCTTGCGTCCAACAACGGCATCCAGACGAACATGGTGAACCCCGTCTCTACCCTCCAAATCAGGGCGCTCTTGGGCGCTCCTTCTTCCACGCCGTTTGAGCAAGGTTTCCAAATGGTGGCATTCCCTCCGGCTGGTTGGTCGTCGGAAAGTGTCACAGTGGGCACTGCCACCCATGGCTGGAAATTGTTTACGGGCGGTGGTGCCAGCAGCACTCGCTCGGCACGTTGCAACTTCTTTGACTATGCAACAGGCCTTGCCACGCTCACAACCCCCAAATTGGACCTGAGCCAAGCAGACGGCGTGACCACACTCACTTTTGACCACGCTTACGCATACTACAGCAGCACATTTTTCGACAGCTTGCGCGTGCAGATTTCAAACGACTGCGGTGCCACTTGGCAGACGCTTTTCCACGACGGCAAAGACGGCTTGTCCACAGCGCCTCCCCAGACGGGCGCCTTCACCCCAACTGCCAGCCAGTGGGCGAACAACTCTTTTGACATCAGCCAATTCAATGGTAGCGACCAAGTGTTGATTCGTTTTGTCGGCGAGACCGGATATGGCAACCACCTTTATATTGACAATGTGAACGTGACCGCACTCGTCAGCGTCAAAGAGCTGGCGCTCAACACGTTCAGCATCCGTCCCAATCCCACTCGCGACGCTACACAGGTTTTCTTTGGTCTCGAAAAACCCGAGAGCATCCAACTTTCCGTGTTCAATGCTCAAGGCACCTTGATGCAAACAAAGCATCTGGGCGACTTGCCTTCGGGTGAGCACACCGTGCGCCTCGATGCCAACAATCTGCCTGCCGGGAGCTATCGCGTGGTGCTGCAAGGCAAGGAAGGAGTGGCAACCGCCCTTTGGATGATTGTCAAATGACGATTTAAGACCCGCGCTCAGTACTTGCGAAATTTTACCAGCGGCGACCGTTTTGTGCGGTCGTCGCTTTTGTTTTTTTGTTTTGTCAATCACCTCGCGCTGTCAAGTTTTCAGCATGGATGAAGTCTTGGTTCATTCAAAATCAGGGAGAGCAATCACGAACATCTAACAAATCTTGACGAATCAAGGCATACTTTTGCCGTTGCCGCTTTGTCGGAATACGTCCGCCATTGGTGCGTTCTTGCAGAATGGGCTGATTCCGACAGGATGGCAAAAAATTGAGGAGAAATGAAACTCTACATCATCGCGGGCGAAGCCTCTGGCGACTTGCACGGTTCCAATTTGATTAAGGCTTTGAAGGCGCAAAAACCTGATGTCCAATGCCGCGTGTGGGGAGGCGACCTGATGCGGGCAGCTGGCGGCGAACTGGTCAAACACTACCGCGACCTTGCCTTCATGGGCTTTCTCGAAGTGGCGAAAAACCTGCGCACCATCCTACGCAATATTGATTTCTGCAAAAAAGACATCCTTGCCGAACAGCCCGACGCACTGGTGCTGATAGATTACCCCGGCTTCAATCTCCGCATCGCAAAATGGGCCAAACAGCAGGGGCTAAAAGTCATCTACTACATTTCCCCCCAAATCTGGGCTTGGCACTCTTCGCGGGTGCACGATATTCGCCGCGACGTGGACAAGATGCTGGTCATCCTGCCTTTCGAGGTTGATTTTTACAAAAAATACGGTGTCGAGGTCGAGTTCGTCGGTCATCCCTTGCTCGATGCAATAGATAGCGAAGGGGTGACTTCAAATCACTCCCTCCCTAAGAACAACTTAGTGACCCTCCTTCCCGGCAGCCGCCGCCAAGAGGTACAGCGGATTTTGCCGCGAATGTTGGAAAGCACGGTTGACTTTCCCGAACACGAATTTGCCATCGCGGGCGCTTCATCATTGGAAGCTGAATTTTATCAACCTTTTTTAGAAAAATATCCAAACGTGCGGCTCGTGCAAGGAGACACCTACAACTTGTTGCGGCAGTCGAAAGCAGCGTTGGTGAAATCGGGCACTTCCACACTGGAAGCGGCGCTGCTCGGCGTGCCAGAGGTGGTGTGTTACGCTGGAAGCCCGGTTTCTTTTTTTATTGCAAAAAGATTGGTCAATGTCCAGTATATCTCGCTGGTCAATTTGATTATGGACAGACCGCTTGTGCGAGAGCTGATTCAGGATGAATTGGATAGGGAGAATATAAAAACCAGTCTCGCCGAAATTTTGAACCCTGAAAAAGCGGCGGAATTGCAGGCGGGCTATGCCGAATTGCGCGAGCGATTGGGTCAGGGGGGGGCTTCGGAAAGAGCGGCGCAGGCGATTTTGAAGCACTTGAACAGGCAGACCGAAATCTTGCCCAATAACCGCTAAACAGGCACGGGCCACCCCATATCAAAGTGGGATGACCCGCGCCTGAAAATAAAATCGTGAGTAGAGATGGTTTATCTCTGCACCATAAACTTCAATGTGCGCGAGCCTTCTTTTGTAGCAATACGCGCCAAGTAAATGCCCGCCGCCAATCCGTTGAGGTTGAATTTCCGAATTTCGTTTGTGACCCCTTGGCGGTCTTCGATATTGACAACCCGACCGCTCAATTCGGCAATTGTGATGGTGACATCTGTCGGCCGGTCAAAATTGAGGTCAAGATTGAGGATATCACTTGCAGGGTTGGGGAATACTTTGAACGCGGACTCCGGCAGCGGCTTGTCGTCAGTGGTGGAGAGCAGGCTGATGTACATACGCACCACAGCACTAAAATCATCGCCAAAACCACCCAAAAACCATTGGCTGGTGTAGATGACCGTGCTGATGGTGTTGTAGTACTTGATTTTGCGGTTGAAAGCATGGTTGGTCTGCTTAGCCTCTTCGGGATAGCCAACCATGAGGAAGTAACGCCCCCCCGTCTCCAGCGGAACACCCGGCAAACCAGATTCAAAATCAATGATTTCCACTTGTTGAAGTTGTCCGGGTGTAATGGTTGGTGGCGCTGAGTAATCGGCAAAACCCAGCCATTCCAAACTATTCCCGGGAAAAGAATTCACTTCAAAATTGGAAAAATCAGGCGCTATGTCGTCGTTTACCTTGAACAAGTAAACTGCAGCTTTTACGTCTGTAAGTAGCAACTCAGCAGGGTCGGTCGAAAATGCAAAAACGGCGTTGGTTGCTTGATATTTGTCGTTGGTGCCACTGCCCATGAGGTAATAGTTGCCAACGTTCCAAGCAATATCCTGAGCGGTGCGAGTATATGATTGTGGTTCGTCCTCCTTTGCAAAGTATTCATCAGTCACGATGAATGGGCTGCCGCCCACATTGTCGTCAGGCCGCAAGTCAATGGAATCTGCATAAACCTCATATCGAATGAGATATTCCCCTTTCGGCAGCTCCGGCGCATACAAGGTTGAAAAATCGATGGCGCTATCAACCACGCCGGGATTAAGAACAGCCACCACCACACTGTCCTCAAACAAAACTTGTTGGGTCAGGGTATTTTCCACCGCCGCTTTTACGACGATATTGGTCATTGGCTCCAATCCTTTGTTCGACAAGGTGACGAAGAAGCCAAATGTGTCGGTCGCAATTTGCGAGGCAGGTGTAGCATAGCTGGAAGCAGGATAGAAAAAGTTGGTCATGGAAATATTGAACCGCGCCGTAGGGTTCACATCGTAAATTTCCACGTCGTCAAGATTCCAGAAATACTCCCAGTTGCCCGTCCACTGCCACTGAACATAAACCGTGGGCTTGTCTGCAGCCACAGACGATATATCCACGACGATTTCTTCTGGGTTTTTTGACCAACGCACACCTGTGGTCAGACCGGGAAAAATAACATACTCGGTCCAGTTAGTGCCATCCGAGCTGACACGCAGCACGGCACCAGATTCGGCAGAAACCGTATAAACACCGATATGTGCCTGAAAGGTGATGAATACTTGGTCTTTACCCGAGCAGTCAATAGCGGAAGTAGTGAGACGAGATATGTGATTTTGGGGTAGCGCAAGTGGTTCGTCCGAGTCCAAAGTCATGAATCCGGTGGAGCTGGTTGTCGCTTTGAAAGGCTCTTGCAGATTGATGCCATCGTTGAAAATGGGCGAGCAGCCAGCGTTTGAGTTCCCAAGCAAGGGGTCTGGGCACCATGTCCAGAGAATGTTTTGGCCAGATGCGTCGGTGGTCGTCCAACCCGCAGGGAATCCATTGGTAAAATCCTCACTCCAGAAAGGAGTGGGGGCTTGACTTTGAGATGTTAATGCAAAAAGCATTAAGAAAGCCGCAGAAAAAAGCAATTTTGATTGGTTTAGCATATCGTAGAAAGTTTAGTGTCCCCAAAGAGAAAGCAAGTCGAAGATGCAGCTCTTATGGCATTTCGGCGTAGAAATAGTCGGTTTAGACTAAAAATAGCGCATAATGGATTCCCTTTGCGCAACGACTTCGTTCGTCAGTTGGCCTTCTTCATCTCCTTCGCCCAAGCGTCTTTCAGCGTAACCGTGCGGTTGAACACAGGCTTTCCCGGCGTCGAATCAGGGTCAACGCAGAAATAGCCCAATCGCGTGAACTGAAATTTTTCGCCTGCCTTCGCTTCTGCCAACGCAGGCTCAATCAGCGCATTATCAATGATTTGCAGTGAATTTGGGTTGAGCGTGGATTTGAAATCCTCTTCGGCTGCCGGGTCTTCCACTTGAAAAAGGCGGTCGTAGAGCCGCACTTCGGCGGTCTTGGCCGTAGCCGCTGAAAGCCAGTGAATCACCCCCTTCACTTTGAGGCCGGAGGTGTCGTTGCCGGAGCGGCTTTCCGGGATGTAGGAACAATGTAGGGCCGTGATGTTGCCGTTCGCATCTTTCAATACTTCGTCGCAATGAATGATGTAGGCCGATTTGAGCCGCACCATGCCGCCGGGCGAGAGGCGGAAATACTTGGGCGGCGGATTTTCCATGAAGTCGTCGTGTTCGATGAAAATTTCTCTGGAAAAGGCGATAGGCCGACCGCCCGCGTCCGGGTCTTCGGGGTTGTTTTCTGTCTCGAGATGCTCCACTTGGCCTTCCGGGTAGTTGGTAATCACTACTTTGAGCGGAGCGAGTACGGCGAAGCGACGCAGCGCGATTTTGTTCAGGTGCTCGCGGATGCAAAATTCGAGCAGCGACATATCGGCCACCATCTCGCGTTTGCCCACGCCGATGCGGTCGCAAAATTCGCGGATGCTCTCGGGTGTGTAGCCGCGCCGGCGGAAGCCCGAAATGGTGGGCATACGCGGGTCGTCCCAACCCCGCACATGACCTTCCTCCACGAGTTGCTTGAGTTTGCGTTTGCTCGTGACGGCGTAGGAAAGATTGCGGCGTGCGAATTCGTATTGTTTGGAGGGGAAAATGCCGAGTTGTTCGATGCACCAGTCATAGAGTTCGCGGTGCGGCACGAATTCCAAGGTGCAGATACTGTGCGTGATATGCTCGATGCTGTCGCTTTGGCCGTGCGCCCAGTCGTACATCGGGTAGATGCACCAGTCGTTGCCCGTGCGGTGGTGGTGCGCGTGTTTGATGCGGTAGAGCAGTGGGTCGCGCATAATCATGTTGGGCGAGGCCATGTCAATTTTGGCGCGGAGCACGCAATGGCCGTCAGGGAATTCGCCCGATTTCATTTTTTCAAACAAGGCGAGGTTTTCTTCGGGCGAAGTGTTGCGATAAGGGCTGTCTTTGCCCGGCTCGGTCGGTGTGCCTTTCAGCGCAGCGATTTCTTCGGCAGTGGAAAAATCGACGTAGGCTTTTCCTTTCCGAATCAAGACTTTAGCCCACTCGTAGAGTTGTTGAAAATAGTCGGAGGCGTAGAAGATATTGGCGGGCTGGAAGCCCAGCCAGCGCACGTCGGCGATGATGCTGTCCACATACTCGGTGTCTTCGGTGACGGGGTTTGTGTCGTCGAAGCGAAGGTTGGTTTTGCCGCCGTATTTCAGCGCGAGGTTGAAATTGAGGCAGATGCTCGTGGCATGGCCGATGTGCAGGTAGCCGTTGGGTTCGGGGGGGAAGCGGGTGAGGATGTTTTTTTTCTTTTTCTTTTTATCTGTCTTCAAGTATTCGACGACTATTTCCTCCAAGAAATTTTCGGGCGTAGGCAATTCAGCCAAGTCTTCGGCAGCGTTTACCCGCACAATTTTTTCCCAATCAATCTGGCCCGTGGAAGTGCAAAATTCTGATAAAAATTCTCTGGTAAAAGTGTTGATTTTTGCGGCATAGGCAGTATCAAAAGCCTCGTTCCTTTCTTTCGCTTTGTTGCCTATGGGTTCGATAATGTCGAGGTAAAGTCTTTTATCACCAGAGATGAACTCCCAGAATCTTTGTCCGCAGTATTTGAAATAATCGCCCTTGTCAGGCTTGTTGTCACGTCCATAGCAGCAGCCATTGACCGCCACTACGTTCAGGTTTGAATTGCTTGTTCGAAGTGTCTTTTTCGCGTTTTTGAAATCTTGTTTCAGTTTTTCCAATTGGCGGCTGTTTCCCCAATTTGGGCCAGACTTGATAGAAACGATGTATCGAACATTGTCTTTGTCAACTTCCAAATCAATCCCCGGGATGCCGGATTTTCGCCCGTCATACACTTTTTGATTGACGAAAATGGCAAGGCCCTCCAGCCAGTCGCCAAAGATGGTTTCTTCGTGTGATGACAAATGGGCATCCACGATGTTGCGGACTATCTGTTCGGCGGTAGCGACATTTTTTGCCCTAAATAGGTATGGGTTTTTTCTTTTCAGAACATCGGTAAGTTTTAAACTGATAAGACTGTCGAGCCTTTTTTCGTGGAAAACAGGAATGTTCTTTTCAACGTACTCAACTACGTCACTTAGATGGAGTGGATTCATATACCGATTCAGGTTCAAAGAGATAAAGATTGACGGGTTCGATTTGTCGCTGCATCATTTGGAAGTATTCGGGAACGATTTCGATGCCGATACTATGCCGGCGCATTTGCTGTGCCACTTCGAGGGTCGTGCCAGAGCCGGCAAAGGGGTCAAGCACCGTGTCGCCTTCTTTCGTGAAAAGTTTGATAAACCATTCGGGCAGTTCCCTTGGGAAGGCTGCGCTGTGATTCTTGTTGCTGCATTCGGTGGCGAGATGGAGCACGTTGGTGGGATATACCAACTCCCTGCCGACCCAATTGGAGACGTTTTTGCCAAATCCGCTGCCGTTTTTGGCGTTGTCGCGACGTTGGTCGGTCGCGCTCAAATTGCGCAGACGCCCTTTTGCCCAATCGCCGACCGGAACACGCACTTCGTCCTGATACATATTGAACTTCCGGTTTTTGTTGAATTGCAAGAGTCTTTCCCAACTGTCGCGAAAGCGATTCGACCATTTTCCGGGGTAACTGTTTTTTTTATGCCAGATGAATTCTTCTGTCCAGAGCCAACCTTGTTTGCGCATCTCTAAAATCAACTCCAAAACATAAGTGCTTCGCTCGCCCTCTGACACTTTTTCTTTGATGTTCAGGATGAAAGTGCCGTCGGGTTTCAACACGCGCAGCAGCTCTTCTCCAATCGGCAAAAACCAATTGACGTACTCTTCTGGGGTGATGCCGCCATAAGTGGATTTGCGTTGGTCGGCATAGGGAGGAGAAGTGAAAATCAGGTCTACGGAGTTATCGTTTAGTTTTTTCAACTCCTTGGCCGAGTCTCCGAGTATCAATCTTGTGTTGATTTGCATTTCAAACTTTTTCGCAAAACTCTTGAAATTGTCTGGCCTTTAAAACTTTTTATTGTGTTTACTTTCGATAGGCTTCGGATTTTGCGTGAAAGCCAAGCGCTTCCTCAAAACAACCCCATCACCTTCCCATGCTCGTCAATGTCAATTTTCTCGGACGAAGGCACCTTCGGCAGCCCCGGCATGGTCATGATGTCGCCACAAATCATCACGACAAACTCGGCGCCTGCGGCCAGCCGCACTTCGCGGATTTTGACCACATGGCCGCTTGGGGCGCCCCGCAGTTTCGGGTCGGTGGAAAATGAGTACTGGGTTTTGGCGACACAGATGGGCAAATTTTTGTAGCCCTGCGCTTCTATTTTTTTGATTTTCGACAACACATCCGGGTCTGCGATAATGTCGGAGGCGCCGTAGAGTTTTGTGGCGATGGTTTTCATTTTTTCCCAAAGGGGCATTTCGTCGGGATAGAGAAAGCGGAAATCGCTGGGGGTGTTTTCGACGGTTTCCACCACGCGGCGAGCCAGTTCTTCCGCTCCTTTGCCTCCCTCCGCCCAATGTCGGCCCAACACGGCGGGGGTGTTTCGCGCTGCCAAGCGTTCCAGCAGCAAATTGATTTCTGCCTCCGTATCGTGCAAAAAGTGATTTATTGCCACCACGCACGGAAGGCCGAAGTGGTCTTGGATGTTGGAGAGATGGCGTTCGAGGTTGGCGAAGCCTTTGCCCAACGCGACGAAGTCTTCCCGGTTGAGGTTCTCGGCATCGGCGCCACCGTGATATTTGAGCGCCCGAACAGTGGCGACAATCACGACCGCGTGCGGGCGCAGGCCGCTTTTTCGGCACTTGATGTCTATGAATTTTTCGGCGCCCAAATCAGCGCCAAAGCCAGCTTCCGTCACCACATAGTCGGCGAGTTTGAGGGCGTTTTTGGTGGCCAGCACGGAGTTGCAGCCATGCGCGATGTTGGCGAATGGGCCGCCGTGCAGCAAAGCGGGCGTGTGTTCGAGGGTTTGCACCAGGTTCGGTTGCAGCGCGTCTTTGAGCAAGACTGCCATGGCGCCGTGCGCGTTCAGGTCGCGTGCCCGCACTGGTTGTTGGTCGCGGGTGTAAGCCACGACGATGTTGCCGAGGCGTTCCTTCAAATCCTGCAACGAAGTGGCCAGGCAAAAAATAGCCATGACTTCGGATGCCACCACGATGTCGAAACCGTCTTCGCGTGGAAAGCCGTTGCCCGTGCCGCCGAGACTCACCACCATGCGGCGCAGGGCGCGGTCGTTCATGTCCATCACCCTTTTCCATGTGATGCGGCGCACGTCAATGCCGAGCGCGTTGCCGTGGTGGATGTGATTGTCTATCAAGGCCGCGAGCAGGTTGTTGGCCAGTGCGATGGCGTTGAAATCGCCCGTGAAATGAAGATTAATATCCTCCATCGGCACCACCTGTGAATAGCCACCGCCTGCCGCGCCGCCTTTCATGCCGAATACGGGGCCGAGGCTTGGCTCGCGCAGGCAGATGACGGTTTGTTTGCCAATGCGGTTGAGCGCGTCGCCCAAACCAATGCAGGTGAGTGTCTTGCCCTCGCCGGCAGGCGTTGGGTTGATGGCTGAAATAAGAATCAATTTGCTGTCGGGGCGCGGAGGAAGAGCGGCGAGATAATCGAGGGAAATTTTTGCTTTGTAGCGACCATAAGGTTCGAGGGCTGTTTCAGGGATTCCCAATTTTTCTTCTGCGAGCTGTGTGATTTTCTGCAAAGTTGCTTTTTGAGCAATCTCGATATCTGAGTACATGGCGGAACGGAGGCAGTGCCGCAGGCACTGTATTGTGGTGTGATAGATTTATTTGGCAAAAAAGCAGAGTGGATTGGAGTGGGAGACACATTCGTTTGAATCCGCTTCCCGAAATGTTGTTCAACAATGGCACTCAAGCAAACAGCGTTTACTTTTGCGGCGCAAATTCCGGCAATTATGAAAAAATACAACCTCCTTTTTCCGCTTTTTTGTGGTTTCATTCTTTTAGCGTCTTTCAACACCCTGCACGCGCAAAACGTCGGGGTTGGCTTTCAGGCTGGCGACCCCACCGGGCTTAATCTTCACTTTCGCGGCACCAAGCCGATGCGACTCGACTTTCTTTTCGCTTGGGATTTCAGTGACCGCGACCGCAATTTTTTTTTCGTGAACGTGCATGGTTTGTTTTTCAAACCGCTGAGCACCAGCCCTAAATTCAACTTTTACTACGGGCCGGGAGGCTATGTGGGTGTGCGCGAGCGCAACCGCCGGGATAAGGACGACGAAACGGTGGTGGGCTTGAGCGGCAATTTTGGCCTGAACGTGGAGATTGACCGCTTCGATATTTTTATTCAACTCACGCCACGGCTCGACCTCGTACCGGACACCAATTTCGATATGGGTGGAGGTATCGGGGCGCGGTTTTTCTTTTGATTTTTTCGCGGAAGCGTGGAGAAGCCCCCCTTGGCAGATGTTCCCAAAAAAATACGCGTCTTTGCGCTTTTGCGAGGAGTTTCTTTTACATCCGCTCCGGCATCTCCACCCCCAGCAAGCCCATTCCTGATTTCAACACTTGCCCCACCGAACGGCTCAAGGTCAGGCGAAACGCCTTTGCCTCTGCCGTGTCAGCATTGAAAATCGAAAGGTCGTGCCAAAAGCGGTGGTATTTCTTCGCCAAGTCGTAGCAGAAGTTGGCGACGAGCGAGGGGTCGTACCCTTCGGCGGCTTTCAGCACCACGTTCGGGTAGTCGTGCAGAGCCACAAGCAGTTCCTTTTCCTGCGGCTGAATATCGCCGTAGGCGCTAGTCTTCGACAAGTCAACTTTCTCTTTTTCAACCCGTTGCATGAGGCCGTTGATGCGGACGTAACTGTACTGGATGTAAGGCCCCGTCTGTCCTTGCAAATCCACCGACTCTTCGGGGTTGAATATCATCTTTTTGTGCGGATGGACTTTCACGATGAAAAATTTGAGCGCCCCCATGCCCACGCGGCGCAGGTTTTCCTGCCGCTCTGCTGGCGAAACGCCCTCTATCTCGCCACGCTCCGAAGCCTGCTCGTTGGCCAAGCGTATGACCTCGGCGATGAGGTCGTCGGCATCCACCACCGTGCCTTCGCGGGTTTTCATGCGGCCTGTCGGCAGCTCCACGAGGCCGTAGGAAAGGTGGTGCAGCCCTTCGGCGTAAGGCTCGCCAAGGCGTTTTAGAATCTCGAACAAGACTTGGAAATGGTAATTCTGCTCATCGGCCACGACATAGACGTAGCGTTCGCAGCCCAGTTCCGCGTGGCGCATTTGCGCCGTGCCGAGGTCTTGCGTGATATAGACAGAGGTGCCGTCGGAGCGCAGGACGAGTTTTTGGTCGTGGCCGGCATCGGTCAGGTCAACCCACACCGAGCCGTCGTCTTTTTTGAAAAAAACGCCTTTCGACAGGCCCTCTTCCACGATGTCTTTGCCGAGGAGATAAGTGTCGCTCTCGTAATAGAGCTTGTCGAACGAGACGCCCAAGTCGTTGTAGGTCTGTTCAAAACCCTCATACACCCAGCCATTCATTTTTTTCCAAAGCGCGAGGGTGTCGGGAGCGTGGGCTTCCCATTTTAGGAGCATCTCGCGCACTTCTGCCCCAAGCGTGGAGTGGTCGTTGAACCACTTGTTTTTGTATTCCTTGAAAAATTCTTTTTCTCCTTGGTTGGGCTTTTTCTTTGTTTCAAAAATGCGTTTTGCCTCTTCGGTTTGTTGCCATGCGTCGTACTCGGCTTTGGTTTTTTGCTCGAAAAGGACGTACCAATCGCCTACGAAATGGTCAGGTTTGATGCCTGTGTTTTCGGGTGTTTTACCGGCTCCCCATTTTTGCCAAGAGAGCATACTTTTGCAGATTGCCACGCCACGGTCGTTGACGATTTGGGTTTTAATGACCTCATAACCAACGGCTTCCAATATCCGCGAACAGGACCAGCCGAGCAGGATGTTGCGAATGTGGCCGAGATGCAGGGGCTTGTTCGTGTTGGGAGAGGAGAACTCGACCATCACCTTGCGTCCGTTGCGCGGTTGGCGGCCAAAGTCGGCGTTCGCGGAAATGGATTGCAGGAATTGCTGCCAGTAAGTGTCGCTGATTTCGAGGTTCAAAAAGCCTTTGACGACGTTGAAGGATTTTACCTCCGCTACATTTTTTTGCAAATACTCGCCAATCTCGACCGCCGTCGCGTCGGGCGCTTTTTTGGCAATTTTCACAAAAGGGAAAACAACGACCGAATAATCGCCCGTGAAATCGGGCGGGGTGTTGTTCACCTGCACTTTTGAGGGTTCGGTGGCTTCGCCATAGAGTTTTTCAACGGCCTGAGCGACGGTGTTTTGAAGGGTATGAATTATGCTTGACATGGTGCTTGCATGAAAAATGAGGGGGCAAAAGTAGCGGTTAGGCCATTTCCACCGCGCATTCTTTTTCGGTGAGCTCGGCGAGATTGTGCTCCACCATCATGTCGAGCATTTTGTTTTCGAGCAAATCCGCAAAGGCTTCGAAGTAGTCAACCGCGTCTTTGCGGCTGTTGCGTCGCAGCCACCTGAATCCGCCGGGGAGGTGCCGCAACACCGCTCGGTCGTCGAGATATTCGAGATGGTGAATATCGGTGGGCGTAAGGCCAAGTTCCATCAGTTTTTGTACTATCAAATCAACAGGTGCCCCGGTTATTTGACAGTGATTTTCGGCGATTTCTGTCCATTCGCCGGCGCTGGCAAGTGCAAAGGCCTGAATTTCTTCCGCAGAAAAAGCGGTGGCGACTTGTGCGAGGTTGCCACAATTGCACTGCCCGTGATGTCCCCAAGCGTACGGCGCTCCGTCGCGGAGGCGTTGTGCGGTTTCACGGAGGGCATGGATAAGGGTATGATTTGCGTGAGCCATTGTGTTGTGTTCGTTTTGTGGCGAAACAGATGACGGAGTGAGTGGTTTTGAAAATAACAAACTTATGCCAGCGAGGGCATTTCTCTGACGGGTGTGCCGTGTTCCAGCACTTTCAACTCTTTCATGGCCTTGTAGTTCGTCAGGTCGTGCATGGAAGGCACCACCGAGATGAATCCGTTTTGCAAGGCCCAGATATCGGTGTCGTCGGCATTGTCTTCGTTCACGAACTCGCCTGTGAGCCAGTAGTATGGCTGGCCGCTGGGGTCGCGTCCTTCCATGAATTTTTCCACCCAACGCGCATCTGCCTGACGGCACACCCGCAGGCCGCGAATTTGTTCGGCAGGCAGTTTGGGAATGTTGACATTCAGCAAGTTGCCATGTTTGAAGGGATGTTGGAGGGCGTGCTCCATTACTTTCCT
Organism: Saprospiraceae bacterium; assembly: GCA_026129545.1. NCBI lineage: Bacteria > Pseudomonadati > Bacteroidota > Saprospiria > Saprospirales > Saprospiraceae > Saprospiraceae bacterium. The sequence continues at coordinate 840,042 of JAHCHX010000001.1, read as the reverse complement.
GACCCAGGGTTTGGAGGGGCTGAAGTCTGCGTCGAAACTAAAATCGTCGAGTGAAAACCCAATGCTCTTGATGCCTTCAAGTGAGGCCTCCATGGCAGCTGAGAGCGTGCCGGAGTAGATGATGTTGATGGAGGCGTTGCTGCCGTGGTTGATGCCTGACACGCATAGGTCAATACTGCGGCCTTTGAGCACGACGTGCTTGGCCAATTTTACGCAGTCCACGGGAGTGCCCGAACATTCCCACGCTTCCACGTCGGGCGGGAAAAGATTGACTTTTTTCAGGCGCAGGGGGTCGTGGATGGTGATGGCATGTCCCTGTCCGCTTTGGGGCGAGTCAGGGGCTACCACTACCACATCGCCGAGGGCGGATGCGATTTCGACCAAGACTCGGATGCCGGGGGCGACGATGCCGTCGTCGTTCGTGACTAGGATGAGAGGTCTTTTATTCATGGCGCAAAGTTATACCCAGATTAAAGAAGATTTGAACCTGCCAATTGGCAAGGCAGGGATTCCCTTGATTGATTTGTGTGATTTTCAAAGGATTGCGAGCGTCGTTGGTTCAAAAAAACCTTGCGTTGACGATATTGGCTGGGATGTTCCTGATTGGTTCGCATGGCTGACAAAATCATGGGGCTGTTTTATGCAAAATTGCTTGGCCTTGACGGTCTGCCGTGTGATGTTGTCGCACCGAGTGACGGATTTGTTGAAAAAAAATAAAAACTTGGCGTGTCAACTCCTCCCGGCGGGGAGGGGTTGACACGCCAAGTTTTTACGAAAAAAAAATCGTTCGAGGGTGAATTTTTTTATGAATTTTATTATTGTACTGATTTTCAGCCTCTTGTTTGAAAATTTTGGCCTAATCTTGCACAGCGTTTCAGAATTTCCATTTTTTGAAAAAATAGCGAATTTTGGGAAAAATCAAAATCACTTCAAACCGTTTTAGCCCTGAAAAAAATTATCGTATGAGGCGAACCACCTTTACTTTCCTAACCTTTTTTTTGGTGTTGTCGGCGCTGAATGCCCAATCACCGCTCTACATCCAGTTTAACCCCGAATGTACCAACCAGTTGGAATATCAATACACCTACACGGAGCAGAACCTGCTGATGTACTCGATTCCGAAAGGGGCGAGCGAGTTGTATTTTTTTGTCATTAGCAACAAGGACCCGCTCAAGACGACCTACTTGCCCGCAGGTGCCGTGATGTGTCAGCACGACGAGATTAACGCTACGCTGATTGACAACATTAACGCGGGTGGGCGTTTGGCTTATGTGGTGTTCAAGGTGCAAAACGGATTTCACTCCTATCCTGTCGAGTCCGCTGGTTACATCGCGCGCTCGGGCACCTATTTCGCCTTCCGCTCTCCCAACTATGATTTTGTCATGGACACAGCGAGCATCAACTACGCCCGCAACCTGTCGCGCCCCGGTGTGGCATCGCCCGTGTATCTGACGGGGCGACGCGGACAGGACTGCCAGCAGCTATACGCTTTCCGATTGGAGCCTACCCGCCCCGATGCGCCGCGAGCAGATGTGGAAGTAATTCCGAGCATTGGCATCATCAGCGACCGAACGGGGCGCAATGGCAGTGAAATGGAGCAAAACATCTATCGCCTACTGCGCGTCAACGGCATGAACTTGGACGATTACATTTACGCGACATGCCACACACCCGCAAACAATGAAGACGGAACCGCCACCTTCATCACCCGTTTGCCCACCGACGCTACCAACCCAAACGACCCAAACGGCAAGCCTTACAACCCATTTGCCGAGCCTGACAAAGAGACTTTTCACACAAAACCTACTGAGACGAGTGGCAACGTGCCTTTGGTCAACTGCCCTACCCCACCCGGCTATGGCTACCATGTGGTGCAGCCGGGCGATTCGCTTGCCTCAATTGCCCGCGCTTACAACGTGGACCGCAAATTGCTCTTGTTGTGGAACAAGCTGCAAGACCCCGCGCAAATAAAAGTGTGCGACAAAATTTGGGTGACTGCGCCGCCCGAACCAACCACCCCCGCCACGACAGGGCCGCGATACCATGAAGTGCAGAAAGGCGAGACGTTGTTTGGCATCGCTCGCAAATACAACGTGACGGTAGCCAACATCAAACACTGGAACAAGCTTCAAGGCGACGACATTCAAGCCGGGCAACAACTTGCCTTGGGGCCACTGCCTGCGCAGACAACAACAGGAATACCAGCCAACCACACGATTACCCCACCAGCCACCTCCGCCCCTCCCAACCCTGCAATCCTTCCACCGGGCAGGCTGATGCACAAGACGCTTGCGGGAGAAACCCTCAACGACATCGCATGGAAGTATGGCTACGCCACTCCTTACTTGCGCCACATCAACCGAACCAACAAAAACCTGCCTCCCGGCAACGACGATAGATTGCAGGAAGGAACACTCTTGGTCGTGTCGGACGGAAGGGGCGAACGCGAGGATTTGTTGACCTACTCCCCACCAGTACAGCACAGCCAAGCCCCCACGGCGCCAAGCGTAAAAGCTTCTAGCATGACGCAAGGAGCAAACAACACTCCTTTTTCGCCTCCAGCCATCAGACAACCGTCCAATTTTGAGTATGTGGGCGAGTACATCGTCCAATCGGGCGACACATTGGCCTCCATCGCGCAGCGATATGGCATTTCGCCAGAAAAGCTAGCTGCTGCCAACAATTTGGCAGCCAACCAAGAGCCCACGCCACGCAGCATTTTGAAAATACCGAAGTAATCTGCTCAAAACCCAGCAACTCTAACAACCTCTTTTTCAAAAACAGAATGTCATGAAAAATCTCCTTCTCACAGTCATTGCGCTTTGCTCGCTTGTTTCTTCGGCAACAGCGCAAGTAGCTCCTGCGTATGTGTTGTTCGGCACAAATTGCATGAAGCAATTGGAGTACCGATACACCCGAACGGGAGCGCCACTCTACGCCTATTCGGTACAGACGAACCCCGACGAACAATTCATTTTTTGGTCGGGTGGCAGCGGCTTGCCAACAGGCGAACTGCCCGTCGGCACTTTTGATTGCAGCAACCTACGCCTGAACGACGAGGTAGTGAAAATCATCAACGACCAGCCCAACACTCGCCAGCTGTATGTCATCCTCCAACAACCCAGCAGCGGCTATGTGATGATGCCGATTTATTCGGCCACCCAGATAAAACGCTACGGACAATGGTACCTCGTGGTAGGACAGAAATACACTTTCGCCATTGACACGACCAAACTCAGCTATCAAGACAACCTTCAAAGCGATGCCTCGCAGACCGTCATCCGTTTCGCGGGGTCTCAATTGGCCAATTGCCGCTATCAATGGCGCTTCAACGGCGAACCAGCACGCGGGTTTACGGAAAGAACCAATTTTGATTTCATCTACGGCATTGGCATCGTGAATAGCCGCATCGGTGCCACCGCCGCTGATTTGGAACAAAACGAAATACGGCTCAACAGTGTCAACGGAGTGGGAATTGACCAATATCTTGCCTCGATATGCCCCTACTCGGATGTCATCAACAGCAACACCACCCCCTCTTGGACAACAACGCCCGGCTACAACACCGGCAAGGAACCCGACAAGGAAAACGCGAATGTGGGCGGAAACAACCAGATAACTGGCCCAACCGCTAACACTGGCGGCACCGCAGCAAACGCTTACAATCCATATAACTGCCCCACCCCACCCGGCAAAGGCTACCACATCGTACAGCGCGGCGAGTCGCTTAAAGCTATTTCTCGCACCTACAACGTTGATTTGAAGTCGCTTATCAACTGGAACGGCATCAAAAACCCCGACCACATCGAGGTATGCCAACAAATATGGGTGCAAAAACCACCTGCCAGCGCCAAGCCACCCGCCACTTCCACCACCTCCAAAGGGAACACGGCTCCGGCATCAACAGGGCCTACCGTGCAAAACCAGTCTATCTATTGGGGTGGCAACTATCAGGGCACACAACAGACCTTTAATCAGCAGCAGCCCCCCAACACGACAGCCCCCACCTCGGGCACACGCATCCACGTCGTGCAAAAAGGCGAAACCCTCTATGGCATATCCAAGCGATACGTCTGCCCCGAGGAATGTGTGCGACGCGCCAACAATTTCGCCTTAGAAGGCAGTGTGGCACTACAAGCCGGTCAGCAAATCGTGATACCTGATTGCACTTGCCAATTGCCCTCCAGCTCTTCCACTACGCCAAGAACCCCAGCCACTTATGGCCCCCCACCGACCGTTTCAAACGTCTTGACCCCCGCCAACACCCCACCACAGGGCAATCAGCCGGACATATCGCCTAGCTATGGCGGTTTCTCGAACCCCGCAGCCACACCAGCTGCGGCTACCAATTTGCCGAGCGGAGGCGTCACCGATGCCAGCCCGACTGCTCCCGGCACACCGGGCGAGCTGCCGCCGACACAGGAGTACATCGTGCGCCAAGGCGAAACGATGAATTCCATCGCCATCAAGTTCAAGATGAACGTGGCCGAGCTCGCAGCTTTGAACAGCGTGCAACAGGATGAAAAACTGACGCCGGGCAGGAGAATCGTTGTTCGGAAGTATTGAACTGCAACAAGTTCAGAAACGACATGAGGCATCCCGAACCTTTCGGTGATGCCTCATGTCGTTTTGTTTCCCTACCTGCTACCATCGCACCCGCACCGTCAGCATCCAATGTCGCCCCGCTTGCGGGAAAAATCCAGTCAGGTTATAGATTCCATTGCCTTCCAGACGGCTGTAAGGGTCGTCGGCGCGGGGGTCGTAGCCCTCAGAAACAAAGCGGTAAGCCCAACCGTTGGGAGAGTATTTTTTGTCAAAAAGATTGTTCGCCGAAACAATTAGGCTCAGTTTTTCTCCCACGACTTTCTGCAAATCCCAGTTCAGCCGAAGGTCGGAAAAGAAAAAACCGGGCAGCACTGTGTTCTCGTTCGAAGTGTTGTCCAAAAACTGTTGGCCGACGTATTTGCCTGAAAGCGATGCCGAAAGCAAATTTTTAGATCCTTTCAGGATGACAACAAAGGCTTCACCCCGCGCTGTTACGCTCGGCGAAAAAGCCAAATCCGTGTTGCTGTACTTGAAAACTTCTTGTTCGCCTGTGTCCCAGTTGTCGCGGTATTCGGTGAACTCCTTGACTTTGTTCTGACTAAAAGCCGCGTTGCCCGTCAGCGTAAGCCGAGAACCAATATTGCCGGAGGCTTCCAACTCCACCCCGGCGCGGTAACTGTCGGGCACGTTCGTGCGGATGTAAGCGCCCACGTCGTTCAGCCGCCCGTCGAGCACCAATTGGTCGCGATATTGCATCCAGAAAAAATTGGCTGTGGCGTTCCAAGTTTTGCCGCCAGTTTTCAATCCCCATTCGAGGTCGTAAAGCCGTTCCGGGCGCGGGCGACTGTTCGGGGTGGACTGGGTGTAGTCGTCGCGGTTCGGCTCGCGGTTGCCAATGCCGAAAAATCCGTAGGCCGTCCATTTTTTTGAAAATGAATACGTTGCACCGATTTTTGGGTTAAAAAAAGTCAGGTTGGCCGTTTGCGTCACATTGTTCAAGTCATTGTCGAAACCCAAAAATGCGTACCGAACCCCGCGCACCTGCATATCCAAAAAAGTGGACCCCCCCCTTGCCAGCTCCGTTTCCATTTTCAGAAAAACATTGGCATCGCGCTTGTCGGCATTGTTGTCGTAGTAGCGAAAATCCTTGGGCGCGGTAGCTATACCCGCCCAAATCACCTCGCCAAAATGCGCCCCCTCATACCGGCTTGCCGCCCCGCCCAAAGTAATCGCTGGAGCGCCCGACATCCAAGCCATGTTGATAGGCGGCTGCCACCGCAAAGCATAAGTGACACCGTAAAAGTCGTTGTCGAGCCAACGTCTGCGCACCAAATCCGTCGAGGTAAGCGTCACATCACCAGTCACAAAATCGGGCATTCCATATCGGGCAAATGTTTGATTGGCCTTGTATTGCTCATAAAACCCGAAGCCACGCGTGTAGTGGCCGTTGAGTTGGAGGCTCAGCCCCAAAGGAAACATCCGTTTGAAATGCAGCAGCAAGTGTCGTTGCGTGTAGTCGTCCACTTCATCCTCGTAGGGTGCGCCGGGGCGTTCCGTGCCGGCGGTATTGTATGTTCTAAGGTGCTCGTCGTGCACATACTGGGCGGGCACCCCATTCCAAGCCTGATAGGTAAGCGTATGGCCCGACAAAAAATGCACCTGAAGCGATTGGCGCTCATCTATGTATGCCCCCGTCAAGTGCAACGAGTTCAGGTCGGCACTTGCCCGGTCTATGAAGCCCTCCGAATCTATCTTGGACACGCGACCGCCAAACGCCACATTTCCCGGCAATAAGCCCGTGCCGAACTGCGCCGAAGTTTTGAGCGTGCCGAAAGCACCCAATGTGCCCGTCAGCACCGCAAACGGCCCCGGCTCTACTTTCGACAAATCGAGATTCACCGTCGCACCAAACGCGCCCGCGCCATTGGTGCTGGTGCCGACCCCTCGCTGCACCTGAATTTCTGCTGCGGAGGCTGCCAAATCCGGCAAATCCACCCAAAAAACCCCCTGGCTTTCCGCGTCATTGAGCGGCACCCCATTGATGGTCACGTTCACCCGCGTCGGGTCGCTCCCGCGAATCCGAAGCCCCGTGTAGCCAATGCCAGTGCCCGCATCCGATGTTTCCACCAGCGATGGCACACCCGTCAACAGCATCGGCACGTCCTGCGCATGATACGACTGCGCGATTTTTTCCGCCGAAAGATTGGTGTGCGGCACCGGGCTTTTTGCATCAGCGCGAGTAGCCTGTATCACGACCGTTTGCAGCGCAAGCGAGTCGGGCATTTTTTTTTGGGCAGCAAGTGCAAGTGGGAAAAAAACGAGAAAAATTGGAAGAAACATTCCCCAACGCGTCCAGCATTTAGAGGAATCTCGAAGCGATGCGCAAGTAGTTCTACTCGACACCGTGTGGTGAATAAACATTTAAGAAGAACAATTTGAGTGAAACATCCGCCGATGAAGGGGCTTCGCCGACGTAGTGATGCCACTACCCGTCTCAGTTCCTTACCCGGAATTACCCGGGCAAGTTCGATGGGTCTAATCTCAGCCGCGACACAGCGCGGCACCCCAATGAGAATTGAATGCAAAGGTCAGAAAAGTTTGCGGATTGCCGACAGCGCAATTTGCAGACGCATTTCGTGCCCGCCCGTCAGCGTGATAAAATTGGCTTGACGGCCATGCAACAGTTCTTCGTATAAATCAAACAATGCGTCGCGTTCGTCGGGGTGTTCACGAAGCGGGTCTGGCTGCCACGGAAAATCGGGCGCACACAACAAATAGAGGTCGGCAAGATGGGCAGGGCCGTACCCTTTTTGCCATTCGGGAGCGTCGTCGGGTCGGAACCGGTATTCTTCCCAAACATGAAGCACCGTCCAATCCGTGTCGCAAACAAGCAGGTTTGCATAGCTGTCTTCGGCAAATTTAAGCGCGTACCATTGCTCCCAAACGCTCTGACCCAAGCCAATCGCCTTCAAATCCTCGCGGCGATAGGGGCGTCCCAAATGTGCCACATAATATCGCGCAAACTCTGGAACCCAAGCCACGCCGAGCCGTTGAGCCAACGCCTCCGCCAGGGCTGTTTTCCCAGTGGATTCAGGGCCTGTGACCACGACTTTCAAAAAATTTTTCTTTTCCACGACTTCCTTTTTTTGGCTGAATAAAAGCGTGCAAACATCCTAATTTTGCGGCAGGGAAATGCGCCTGAACCCAAAACCTGCAACCTGCTAATTTTTTCAATCCATGCACGACATCGAACCGCATTTTCGCTGGCGAGACCTCTACATAGCGTCGGAAGATGCCCAGTCGCCATTTTACGGGCGCAAGTACAGCGAGTTTCACTACACGCATCGGCTGTACAATTTTTACCTGCACCCCCAATGGGATGCGTTTGGCTCCTCCACGCTTTACGGAAAAATCCTTTTCGCGGACTACGCCGAAGGATATGCCTTTATCGAGCTCATCGGCGAATGGAACGACGCGCTCCACAACGACATCATGTTTTTGAAGCGCAACGTGGTGGAGCCGCTCGAGCGAAAAGGCATCACAAAGTTCGTCCTTTTCTGCGAGCATGTCCTCAATTTCCATGCCTCCACCGACGACGACTACTACGCCGAATGGGCAGAAGACGTACACGAAGAAGGCGGCTGGGTGGCTATTCTGAACACGCGCCAACACGTCGCCGAAGAGATGCACGAAGCCCGCCTGCAACATTACGTCCACTTCGGCGACGACTACAACGACATCAACTGGCGCACACAAAAACCCCAAGTGGTTTTTCAAATCATTGATGCCATGGTAGCCGGGCGCATCCGGCGACTGGCATGGTGAGCGCATCGAAATGAACTGGACACATGGATTCACAGCCCGAGCACACAAACTATAAATCCGGCTTTGTCAACATCATAGGCCGACCCAACGCGGGCAAATCCACGCTGATGAACGCATTGGTGGGCGAACGCATGAGCATCATCACCCACAAACCCCAAACCACCCGTCACCGTATCATTGGTATTCTGACTGGCGACCACTTCCAAATCGTTTTTTCGGACACGCCCGGCTACGTCAAAAAACCATCCTACAAAATGCACCAAGCCATGAACCGATTTGTGGAGGGCACTGTGGAAGATGCTGACTTGATGCTGTTTGTCTTTGACATGACCGAGGAGCTGGAAGATGACAACCCCGTCATAGAAGTGCTAAAAAAAACCGAAGCACCCATTCTCTTGGTCCTGAACAAAAAAGACCTCGTGGCACCACAACGCGCACAAGATGTGGCAGGCTGGTGGAAAAAACGAGTTCCTTTTGCCGACGCAATCGCTATTTCAGCCTTAAAAGGTGACGAGACCCAATCTTTGCTGGAAAAAATACTGCATTACCTGCCAGAAGGAGCGCCATACTATCCCCCCGACCAACTCACCGACCGGCCAGAACGCTTTTTTGTGGGCGAAATAATTCGAGAAAAAATCTTTCTCAACTATGCCGACGAAATCCCCTATTCCTGTGAGGTAAGCGTGGATGCTTTTAAAGATGCCGAAACCAAGGCAGGCGAGCCAATCGCCCGCATCGCGGCCACCATCTATGTGATGCGCGAAACACAAAAAGCCATCATTCTGGGAAAAAACGGAAACGCCATCAAGAAACTTGGCTCCGATGCTCGCATGGAAATCGAGCGTTTTTTGCAATCAAAGGTTTTTCTCGAACTCACCGTGAAAGTGCGCGACAATTGGCGCGACGACGAACGCGCCCTACAACGCTTTGGCTACTAAAATAAAAAGACGGCAGGATGTTAACATCCCACCGTCAGAAATATAACCCCAAAAAACCTATGACAAAGGTAATCGGGCTTGCTAGTATTTGACAAGCAATCCAGAAGTTTTTTTTAAAAAAAAATTGGCACGGAAAATTAACGCCCAGCAAACAGGCGAAAGTGCTGACAAACAGATAGTTGGAAACAAAAAAGGGGATAAAAAAATCCCCCTCCGAGCTTTCTCGGAGAAGGACATCATCAAAACACGCTTCATTTATCTTTGTCGCCTATTTGGTGAGTGAAGGCGAAATGTTTGCTTCTCAATTGATGTCACAAATATATGATGCTGGCATCCTCATTTTCAAAATTTTTTGCAAAAAAATTATTGAATTTTTTTTATCGCAATTTGAACCCCTTTGGTTTTCAGGCAATGAGAGCCTTCCCGTTATTGTTTTGTTAGGATGTGGCATGGGCATGTCCAAAAGATGCGCTTCATTCACCCATTTATTCTGATTCTTCAAGTAAAATTGTCCTGCTTTGTACTTTAGCGCCATCAGATTTTCCGACATGCCAACCATACTCATCCGAAACGGCCGTTTGGTGAATCGCGGCACCATCCGCGAGGCCGACATCCTTATAAAGAATGGTCGCATAGACCACATTGCACCCGCCATCGCAGCAGATGCCGACATCGAATTGGATGCAGCGGGCAACTATGTGCTGCCCGGCATCATTGACGACCAAGTGCATTTCAGGGAACCGGGGCTGACGCACAAGGCCACCATCGCCACGGAAAGCCGCGCAGCTGTGGCTGGCGGCACCACGTCGTTCATGGAGATGCCCAACGTGAACCCGCCCAGCGTGACGCAAGCATTGTTGGAGGACAAATACCAAATAGCGGCAAGCAACTCGTTGGCAAATTATTCCTTCTTCATGGGCACCACCAACGACAACTACGACGAGGTGATGCGAACAGACCCCCAAAAAATATGCGGCATCAAGATTTTCATGGGCAGCAGCACCGGGAATATGTTGGTGGACCATCCACAAACGCTGGAACGCTTGTTTGCCAACGCCCCGACGCTCATCGCCACGCATTGTGAGGACGAAGCCACCATCCGGCGCAATCTCGAACACTACAAGACTGCCTACGGCGATGAACTGACTGCCGATTTTCACCCACTTATCCGCAATGCCGAAGGCTGCCTGCGCTCCTCCTCCATGGCCGTTGACTTGGCCAAAAAACATGGAACGCGACTCCACATTCTGCACATCAGCACAAAAGATGAGCTGGCCTTGTTTGACAATACCCCCCCCCTGAGAAACAAGAAAATAACGGCAGAGGTGTGTGTGCATCATCTGTGGTTCAGCGCGGACGACTACGCTGCTTTGGGCAACCAAATCAAATGCAACCCTGCCATAAAAGCCCCCGAACATCGCGCCGCGCTGCTGCCCGCGTTGCTCGACGACCGCCTCGACGTGGTGGCTACCGACCATGCACCGCATACCTGGGATGAGAAATCACAATCGTACTTGCAGGCTCCTTCGGGACTGCCATTGGTGCAACATTCGCTCAACGTCATGCTCGAATTCTACCATCGAGGCGAAATCTCGTTGGAAAAAATAGTGGAAAAAATGTGCCACGCGCCTGCTGTCGCCTTTCAAATAGCAGAAAGAGGCTTTCTCGACGAGGGCTGCTGGGCTGACCTGTCCATCGTGGATGTGCACCATGCTTGGACGGTAAGCCGCGACAATGTCTTCTACAAATGTGGCTGGTCGCCCTTTGAGGGACACACATTCAGAAGCAACGTGCTTTCCACCATCGTCAGTGGTCATTTGGCGTGGCACGAAGGGCGTTTTTTTGAGCAAAAAATGGGCGAGCGGCTGTTGTTCGAGCGTTAAATCGCACGAGGGAGGATGTCTCACAAGTTGGTGATTTGTTTGTGCGGCGATTTGGTCAGCTATGCTCGGTTTTCAAGAGGTGTCATCTTTTGAGAAACGAAAAAGGTGACATCTCGCCTGTTCTGAGGTGTCACCCTTCATTCTTCCGGGATGACACCTCAGAACCCGACAAAGCGAGAATCGAGGCGATTTGGTTATTTAAAAACGTCTCCGGTTAGGGTGCATTTCAAATTGTCGCTTCTGTACGCCGGAACGCTGTTCCAGCGTATATCGGAACAGTGTTCCGATTTACTTGTGACAATTGGAAATGCGCCCTCCGGTCATGCACGGTGTAACGCAATAACCAAATCCACGATTAAACGAATAAACGGACTTGGGAGATAGGCTGGTTTATTTTTGTGTTTTTTTTCAAAATCCTGAAAATCAATGCCGATAATTGCCCCGCGTTTTTTCCACATCAAAAACCACGAGCAACAATGAATTCAAAAGCACTCGTTTTTGTCCTATTTGCCGCTTGGAGCGGCCTCTGTTCTTGGTGGTACGTCTGCGGCATCAAAAAAGCCTGTGGCCAACAAGACGTGGGCGGCCCCGTCATCACGACCCCAGCCATCGAACCCGAAACGATGCCATCGGCGACCGACGAGCAAGCCACGAACAGCGCCGGAAACGATGGGCAATCATCCAACCTTCCCCCTGCAGCCAGCGGCAACACCGCCATTGACGAACGTGGCATTGACAAGGTGCAACTGACTGACTTGGCAGACCGCGTGGTCATCAACTTTCCTTACGGCTCCTCGCGCAAAGCAGAGGATGCCGCCATGGACGATTATCTCTCGCGTCTGGCCGTGTATCTTAAAAATAGCGGAGCGACGGTCACGATAACCGGACACACCGACTTTGTGGGCGAGGCCAAAGCCAACATCACCATGGGGCTGCAACGCGCCAACAGCATCCGCGACATTCTGGTGCGAAAAGGGGTGAACAAGTCACAAATCAAGTGCAAATCCTTTGGAGAGAGCAAACCCGTGGCGACCAACGACTCCGCCTTGGGGCGCTATAAAAATCGGCGCGTCGAAATCCAAATCAACTAGTAACGCTTATCTTCTTCCAAACCAAAGACTTAGAAACCGCCATGTTCGAACAACAAGTCAACCTCGGCCCCGGTACGGGCACTACCACCCAACACACCTTCGAAATCCTCATCATGTTGCTCGGCGCTTTCCTGCTCGGGCTTTGGCTCGGCTGGATGCTTTGGAACAAATACAAGCAAGAAGCAGAGAAGCTGCGCTTCGAAGTGCAGAGCCTGACGGTCACCACCGATGCGCTCAACAAGGAAATGATCGACCTCAAATCCAAACTCTCCGCTTCCGAGGCCAACAACTTTGGCCTTATCGCCAAAATTGATAAACTCTCTGAGGAAAACCGCCTTTTTCAAGAGCAACTCTCCCAAGAACGGGAAGACTTGGTGGAGACCGAACTCCGCAACCGCCAATTGGAAACGGAACTCGGCTTGTCCTTTGCGCCGCCTACCGCCACGCCAGAGACCATCCCGCTCGAAATCACCGAACAGCCAGCGCCACCCGCTGACTCGTCCGCCTTCTTGCCTTCGGAAGAGCCACCCACCGTAGCCGACGACGCACCCACCACCCATATCGAAATCATCGAGACCGTTATCGTTAGTGAGGAAACTACTGATGATGCAACACCCGAAGCGCCTGCCGAACAGGAGGAGCCAACACCAGTGGTGGCAGAAAAGATGGAGCCTGCCTCCGAACCCGCCCCACCCGTGGCAGCTGCAGCGGCAAATGAAAAAGATGACCTGACCGTAATAGAGGGTATCGGCCCGAAAATTCAGGAATTGCTGCACCAATACGGCATCCGCACCTACAAACAACTAGCCGATGCCGAGGTGACGCGCTTGAAGGAGATACTCGCTGCCGCCGGCCCTCAACTAGCCATGCACGACCCCGGCACTTGGCCCTCGCAAGCCAATCTCGCCGCCAATGACCAATGGGAACAACTCAAATCCATTCAAGGATTTTTGAAAGGCGGAAAAACGCCTCATTAGCAAGACATTCTTACAAAACGTGTTCTCGAAGATATTTGACCTAACAGGTGTGGCGCTTGACTAATTGATTCCCTGCCACTCTCGGTTCACAAGAGGTGGCATCTTTTGCGAAACGAAAAAGGTGACACCTCGGCCTGTCCTTGAGATGTCACCCCTCCATGCTCCCGGGATGGCACCTCAGAACCCAACAAAGCGAGCATCGCTGACTGATTCCCGGTTTTTATCAACTTTTCACCTCTTTGAGGTGCTAAAATGACTTTATGGAAATCAAACGTTTGCGATATTTGAATTTTTTTGACCACTCTGGCAGGGGCAGCGCCCCGAAAAATCGGTAGCAGATGCTCGATATTGTTTGATGGAGGGGCAGCGCCCTGGAATGTGTTTCAGGGCACCGTCCCTATATTTTCAAAAGTGTTAACTCCGAACGCACGTTTGCAAACTATTTCTTTGCCACCGGCTCCCCGCTGCGAAGCACCTGCAAGGCTTTTTCCACCGCGGGGTCGTCGTCGTTGAGCACCGAATAAAGCCCTTCTTCATGGAAAAGTATTTTGGCGATGCGGGCTTTGAGCTGGAGTTGGAGTTCGGCTCGGCACCTTCTCAGGGCCGCGTCGTTGCGTGCGACACCTTGTTTTTCCGCATAATCCACCAAATCCGATAACATATCATCCGACACCACAAAAGAACGCATGAAGGCTGACAGGCTCGAGGGCAAAGCGCCGCGTGGGTGTCCTTCCATCCAGCGCGACGCAAACTGGGGCACATGCTGGCGTACCTCGTAGAAATAATCATTTGAAAACGAGGTGTCTATCGGGATAAAGATGTCGGGCGTGATGCCGCCACCGCCATACACCACGCGCCCCATCCCGGTGTAGTACTTGGTGCTGTCGGCAAATCGGATTTTGGACGAATCGGCCAACTCGCCGTTTTCGTAGCGGCGTTCGGCCTCAAAATCGTAGTCCAGCGTATGCTTGTAATCACGCTGGATGCAACGCCCGCTGGGGGTGAAATACCGCGCCACCGTGAGCCGCAACGCGCCGCCGTCGCCCAGCGAGTATTGTTCCTGCACCAATCCCTTGCCGAAAGAGCGCCTGCCGACGACCCATCCCCTGTCCCAATCCTGCACGGCGCCCGCCACGATTTCGCTGGCAGAGGCCGAACCCTCATCAATCAGCACAGCCACATGAACGATGTTGAATTTCGTGCGCCCCTTGCTCTTGTATTCTCGCCGTTTTTCGGCGCGTCCTTCGGTATAAACCAGCAATCTGCCATCGGGAAAAAACTGACTCAGCAAATCAGTGGCCTCTTCCAGATAGCCTCCCGGGTTACCGCGCAGGTCGAGCACGAGGTTTTGCATCCCTTTTTCCGAAAGAGGCATCAACGCCTCCGTGAACTCTTGATTGGTGCGGGCGCTAAATCGGTTGATTTTCACATAGCCCGTTTTATCGTCGAGCATATAGGCAATGTCCACGCTTTTCACCGGAATCACATCGCGGACAATGGTGAAAGCCCGCAGCGACTGCTCTCGCCCGCGCAGGATGCCCAGCCGAACGGAGGAGCCTTTCGGCCCGCGCAACTTCTTGTAAATTTTTCCATTGTCAATTTTAACCCCGGCCACCACGGTGTCGTTGATGGTCACGATTTTGTCGCCGGGTAGGATACCCGCCGTTTCCGAAGGCCCGCCCGAAAGCGGCGTCACCACCTGAATCGTGTCGTCCACCATGAGAAACTCGATGCCCACCCCCTCGAAGCCGCCGCTCATATCGTCTTCCACCGCCGACAACTCATCGGGCGTGATGTAAACGGAGTGAGGGTCGAGTTGCTCAAGCAGGTGTTCGATGGCGCCCACCTTCAGTTCGTCGGCACCCACCGTGTCCACATAACGTGCTTCTATATAGCGGAGGATTTCGTCGAGCGTGCCGGCCACAGGCCCCGTCTGGCCGCTGGGCACATAGCGGATGTTGGTGCCATAGCGTGGCAACTGTTGGCCTATGAACAAACCGACCGCCAACGTGAGGGCCAGAATCAAGGGTAGCCGGGTTTGAAATTTGGAAAGGGGCGCTTGTGGTTCGGTCATGCGTTTTTGTGTTGGCTGCGAACAGAAGGGCGCTCGCAGGTCTTTTGTTCAATTTTTTTCGCAAAAAATTATTGCTGTTTCAAAAAGGTTATACTTTTGTTTGAAATTTTTCATCACTAATCCAGTTTTTACCCGCACTCATGAAAATCTGGTGCCTCGGCATCACAAAAAACTTCGGTTATGATAGAACATCCAGAAATTGACCAACTCGACAAACAAATTCTCGCCAAACTGGTGGAAGACGGCAAAATGCCCTACACCGATATCGCCAAACTGCTTTTTGTCTCGAGCGGCACCATTCACGTCCGAATGAAAAAAATGGAGCAAATGGGCATCGTGCGCGGCTCCAGCGTGCTGCTCGACTACCACAGGCTCGGCTACGACGTGACGGCTTTTCTCGGCATTTATCTGGACAAAAGCTCGCTCTACGACGAGGTGGTAGAACACCTTAGAAACATACCCGAGGTGGTGGAAGCCAACTACACGACGGGCGCATACAGCATTCTAGCCAAAATCGTGTGCAAAGATACGAATCACTTGCGCCTTGTGTTGCACGACAAAATCCAGAAAATAGAAGGCATACAACGCACGGAAACCTTGATTTCCTTGGAGGAGAGTATCAGCCGCCCGGTCAACTTTTTGGAGGCTGATTGAAAACAAAGAGCAAATGGCGGTGCGGTTGCCATGTATTTCAGCGTCCGCGTTGTTTATTTGCATCCGGTATTTTGCTGCCAGCAACCCATGCTTCTCAGAATCGGCTCGCTGCTTTTTTTTGCACTCCTGCTCTCCTCGGCTGCTTCGGCACAGCCCAACGTGCCCGTTTATTCCGGCTACCGCATCAGCCTCTTCGACGTTTCCATCAAAAAACAAAAATCGGAAAGCCTCTCGCTGAAGCTCTCCGTCGCCAACACGGGCCGCTTGCCCATCGCTTTGGGCAAAAAAACGGAGGAAACACCCGAAAGCCTCATCGTCGAGCTCGACACCGTGAAACTCCCCCCCGTGCTGCGCGGGCGCGAACAGCTGCTCTCCGATGCCATCCGACAAGAAAAAATCAGCCTCCTGCCCGGCGAAATCATGCGCGACCTCGCACTCGAAATGAGGATAAAATCGCTCGACACGCCGCCCGACACGCCCGAAGGCTGCCCCGACCTGATGCTCGACACGGCCTACATCGTGCAATACACCGACAAGGCAATGTCGCTGCGCTTTGTGGTACGCAACGTGGGCAACGCCACCGCCCAACTGCTCGGCGCCACCGATAGCCTCGAAGACAATCTCGCCGTCAACGTCTATTTCACTTCCGGCACCAAACTCACGCGAGGCTCTATACTGGCCGACGGTGTTTTTGTCCAAAAAGGCCGCGAAACACTCGACGGGTTGCTCTTGCCGGGGCACTTTTTGCAAGGCGACATCGAAATCAGCCTCTCCAAACGCACGGCCTTCATGCCTAACCTCGTCTTCGAGCTCGACCCTTTTCACACCGTGCGCGATTGCTCCCGAGCGAACAACACAAAAGCAGTGGTCGTGGAGTTTTAGGGAGGATTTGAGAGTGTGCCAATTTGAGAATTGGTGCCGCTGTTGTTGTCCCCGCCGATAGCAAGCGACGGAGCGAGACATCGTCAGGCACAGCCCCATTCATTCCACCGCTTCTTGTTGGCGAAGGATGCCAGCAAGGGCCAAAAGTCCGCGATTTGCCCTCGTAAAGCGGACAGTTCCTTACAGGATGACAAAAAATATGGCTTAGCCTGATGCCTATGGCGAGGACACCAACAAGGGCAGGGCAAACTCATCAAAATGGCACAAACCTCGGAGATATCAAATGTTGCTAGCCCCCCCCATTTTCGCCGTATTTACGACCCCAGCGGGGTCGAATGTTGGTGACCTGTTTGCTGAGATAGACATTTGACCTCTCCGAGGTCGTGATAATTATCACAAAAACACGCCATTCCTACCAATATCAAACCTCTCCGAGGTCGGTTGTATTTTGATGCGTTTGCCCTGCCCAACAAGCGCAAAAACGTTTGCTGCATTGGCCAGACAACCAATCGCAAATCGCAAATCGTAAATCGCAAATCGTAAATCGTAAATCGTAAATCGCAAATCGCAAATCGCAAATCGTAAATCGCAAATCGCAAATCGCAAATCGTAAATCGCAAATCGTAAATCGTAAATCGCAAATCGCAAATCGCAAATCGCAAATCGTAAATCGCAAATCGCAAATCGCAAATCGTAAATCGCAAATCGCAAATCGCAAATCAAATCAACTTGGCATAAAAGTGTTGATGGGTATTTTCTCCCTGAATGAGTCGGGGTTGTAAAATCGCATGAGATACTCAGGGTATGGCAGGGGGGAGAGATTGGTGAGGACGGGAAAATGCAGATTGCGCGACGAAAAATGCTCCAGCATATATTGCACAGAGGCTAAGCTGCACTCTTTGAAAAGGTCAAAAAACAAGGCCGCGGACTCTTCACGAGTCGGCTCTGGCTTATCGAGCAAATAAGCGATTTCCGCCAGCAACGAAGAAATGACCGCGCCTACGCCCGGCTCCAAAAAAATGGCAACGCCCGTTCCATTATACAGCTAGCTCGGCGAAGTAAAAAAATTGCGCGTTTCGGGCTTTGACGGCTTAGGCGCAAACCACCCTCCCTTGCTCAATCTGCTATTGTATAAATCGTTTGCATCCTTAAATGCGGTATGTACGTCTTTCTCATCTTTGAAAAATACCATTGGAGCGCCAAAGTATTCGAGGTAGGCCGCCTTCCATATTGGAAGCAGTGTCGCGCAGCACCTGCTGTTGCTCTTCCGGCCATGCGTAAAACGAAACCGTGGAAGGGTCGAACTTTTTGTTCGTGTTTTTCAGTGCGAACTCGGCATTGCCCAAATTGGCAATCGTGCCAGTGACCCACCATTCGCCGCGCCATTCGACGATGCTAGTGAGCACCAGTTCGCCTAGGCTGATGCCCTTCAGGGTCACAGATTCCTGCTGCACAAGAAAAAGTCGCTTGGTGTGCAGATACCGAAATTTGTAATAGTCTCCCTCGTAGGCCTCATAGACAAACTCGCCGAGCACACGCCGGGATAATTTGCGGATATCGTCGTGCAGGGAATCGTCGGGGCAACGCGCCACTTCCGCCAGCCAGTCGGGCATGGTGAAAGCGAGAAACGACGAGCATTTTTTGTATAAATAATCATCCTGCATGGTGTAGATGAGTTTGTTGGGGTCGTCGTAGGCGCGGAGCAAGTCATTTTTTTCTTCCAAGAGTTTCCGCACTGCTTCATCCATTTCACGTCTCATCTCGGGCGCGGTGAGGTAGCATTGAAAGGCCAGCCAATACAGCTTGCTTTTTAGATTGAAAAAATAAATGTCGGGAGCAATATGCAGGAAATCGTCGTAGAAATCGGTGCCGGGCGCTTCGTCGAGCGCCTCATCAAAGGTTTCCAACAGCGCATCGGCCATTTTCAGCAAGTCGGCGTTGTCAGGACTGAAGATTTTGTTGGTAGCGTTGCAGCAGAAATGCCACACGAGATAAGCGATGTCCTCGGGATTCATGTCGTCGGGGTCGTAGTCGTCGAGATTGTAAAATGGCAGTTCGTAGCCGTGTAGCTCCTTGTTTTTGCGAACAAAAATAGCCCAAAGGCCGATTTCGTTCGCATAGTCCTCAAACCACGACGCAAGCACGACGGCGAGCTCGACTGTGTGCTCGCGGGCAATAATGCCCCGAAGAAAATCTGATGCGTTCAGCGCCTCGAACACACGGTTGGAGAGCCGCAGGTAATACCATCGTACTGCGGCGAGAATTGCTTGTAAGGGCAGTACTTGAGCCAGTCGGCTGTGGTGACGGCGAATACAGAGAAAGTGCGCTTGGCCATGTCGAAAAGGAAATTGCAAGGCGAAGGTAAAGACGGCTGGTTTATTGCACCAACTCACATTTTCCCGCCCGCAAATCATCTTCCAGTCGCTTGAACTTCCCCTTGCGGATGGCGCCATCCGGGTATTTCACTTTGACCACTTCGTTTCGGGAGATATTCTGGAACGGGTTTTCGCGTGCCGCGTGCTTCAATGCAACAACTCGAAATCGTGCCAGTAGAGCCAGTCATTGATGATTTCCAGATTTTCGGGCGTGGTGTCGAGGCGCACGAGGTCTGCCGGGCTGATGTGGTGGATGCGCTCGCTGCCTTCCTCTGCCACGCCCAAACGAATGGGGCTGCCTGTCTCGCTTTTGGGGTCCACCTCCACGATTTGCTCGGTTTTTTCCTCCGTCGTGCCGCCGCGCAGGGGCATCCGGGCGGTGGCGGTGATGGGAAACTCCAGATTGTCGGTCATGTAGTAGTACCGGCCCATGAGTTCTTCTTCCTCGTCGTAGCAGTCCACGATGATTTCGTCGAGGATGCGGTGTTCGCGGGCGGGGTCGTGGGAGGGTGGCATGGTGCTATGATTTGTAGTGGTTGAGGAAGTCTATGAGCTCGCGGATACGGGCGAAAAGGGTGAATTTGGAGTTGGCGGAGGGGCAGCGCTCTTGGTTGAGGTTGTAGTAGTACTTGCCGAAGAACACGATGTATTTCGCAGTATCGCGAAGGTAGTTGTCGAGCAGAAAATAGTGCGCCTGAATGTCGTCGGGAAGTTTCGTGAACGCTTCGATATTTAGCGCAGGCGGCAGGCTGTGCGCGTCGAACACGATGAAGTCGTATTTGTCGGACGGGACGGTTTTGCCCACCACAAAATCCGGCGTGGGCAGGTCTTGGATGCGGGCGAAGAAGTCCTGCATGTAGGCGCTGTCGTCGGGGGTGCGGGAGACGACGAGGATTCGGGCCGTGGAAAGGGAGAGGGTCATGCTTGTTCTGCGTTGTATGGCTTCCAATAGCCATAACCCACAGCCGATTTGGCGCCAAGCCCCCTTGTCGTCAAAGCCTCTATGAGCCAGGTTTCTAATTTTTCTTTTAATTCATTGTCCGGCAAGCCGATGAGAAATCGGAAAGGCGTCCCTTGCCCCACCGTCAAAAAATGGATGGGCGTAGGGCTTTGCCAATCGGCCGGGGGTTGGCCTTCGCCGTAGTATTTGGGGTAGTGTGGCGTCATCACGTCCAGTTCGATGCGCGGGGCTTTGGTCGGGAAGGCATCGAAGAAGATGCACTGCCCGCGCACGGGATTCTTGGTGCTGGATTCTTCGTCGTTTTTTCCAAAAATCTTTTCGATGTGCTTTTGGCCTTCCTCGAACTCCGAGAGGTAATGGCGCAGTATGCCTTTGATGCTCGAAGCCGGGATATAGGGCACGCCATAAACAGGGTGCAAGGTCATGTTCGTTTTATAGACGGATGCTTCGCCCATGCCTGTGACCATACGCCAGTCCGGAGTAAAATCTACCTGAATCAACCCACTTGGGGCGATTGCTGCGGCATTTTTCAGATTTCGAGCGGCGAGTTTTTCTAAAAATTCATTGTCGAAACGGAAGTTACAGAGGTCGTTTTTTTCAGGTGAAAATCGCGCCCCAAGTTTAGTGATGGGTTCATCCATTTTTGAAATATCAAACAAATTTGACCCTGTTTTTTGAGGATTCAACGCAGGCTTGTTCAATTCAAGCCCAAAATTTTTGAACATACTTTTTGATTCATTTGTAACGCTTTTTTCCATTGCAAGCCAGACTTGGGTGGCCACCCACTGATTGCCGCGTTGTTCCGCTTCCGCTTCGAGCCTGCATTTGCCTACGGCGCAACTGACCAATGTCCGGTCGAGCCAGGCACGGGTGATGAAGGCTTTCCGCAATACGGCTGCGGAAGCCGAGACCTTTCTCCGCTGGCCATCGGCCTCGACCAGTATGACATTCCGGCTCTGGTCGAACGATTCAAGTTTAAGGTTGCGCAGTATCATCGGGCGTTGAATTTGATTGAGGAGAGGTTGATTTCTCGGTTTTTACAAATCGGATCATCCAATTGGCCAGTGTAAATGTTTCGGCTTGCACGATTCGGTACTCATCATCTGTTAATTCTAACAAGACTTTCATAAAACCGTCAGGCTTTATGTTTTCTGGCGATGCCTGAAGTTTTGCCCTCATGAACTTTGTCGGCTCGTCGTCATCATTGAACCAATCGCGCACATTTTCAAAGACCTCCAGATGCTGACCTTTTTTTGAGTAAAAAAAAGCCATAGTCGCTCGCAGGCCATTCATGCGAATCATGGAAGGCAGCTCCTGAACGGCTGCCGAATAGTTGAATTTGTTTTTGGTGTCCTTCTGCTTTTTGTTCCCAATTTCAGCAAAAGTGAACGCCTTCAAAGCCCGCTTGGCTTCAAGATTTTGTGGCTTGCTCATTTTCAAAAAAAGGTTTGGTGATACGGACGATGCCTTTGCCGAGCGTGGCGTTGCCGCCTATTTGGACGATTCCCGGAAGGCCATTGTGGAAGATGTTAAGAATTTGCGCCGCGTTGCGCCCATCTTTTTTGAATTCAGGGTGAGCCATGGCCAACGAATAAAGCACACTCGCCGTAGGCAAATGCTCTTCGGAAAAAAGCGCTCCGTCCTCAACTACGCCGTCTTCCCCGATACGAATTCGAGTATGGACTTCGGTGTTGTGTTGCACAAAGTCTGAAAAATACTCATCCGGGATGACCACAAACTGTGTGGGCAGTTCTGGAATTCCGAGGATATTGGCCAAGGCTTCGGCGAGTTTGCTTGTCGCCCCATTTGCATCTGCATCTTTGGTTACTTCAATGCTGTATTCCTCTAAAAAAACCTTTCCAGCATTGGTGATTATGCTGCTTTGCGGCACCGTGTTTTTTGAAACAGAATTAACCAAATCCGCCAAATTACTTACTTCTTCACCGCCACCGTTTGCCGCGCTCACACGCAAGTCGCGCTCAAAACGGGTGAGCACCCGC
Source organism: Saprospiraceae bacterium (assembly GCA_026129545.1). Classification (NCBI taxonomy): domain Bacteria; kingdom Pseudomonadati; phylum Bacteroidota; class Saprospiria; order Saprospirales; family Saprospiraceae; species Saprospiraceae bacterium. The sequence continues at coordinate 817,837 of JAHCHX010000001.1, read as the reverse complement.
GGGCAGGTTGTCCAAGCGAATACACCCTGCCGACTGCGCACCGGAAAAAGCAGAAGCCGCCCATCGGTCAGGCCGAGCGCGCCGGCGTTCAAATCACCTTCAGTCGGGTGCCCGAAAACGGCAATTAAATCTTGGTGAAGCCCCTTTCCAGTAAATTTTCGCTCAAAAACATCCCGAAAGGCCCCTTTGATGCCCGAGGCTTCTACTTTCGGAAAAAGGGTGTGCGCTTCGCGCTGAATGGGCAACTCCGTGCCGATGCCTCCGCCTGCGCCCGCATGAAGGGGCGTTTCGCAGATGAAAAAAATGGGTTTTGCGATTTGAAACATTATCTTGGAAGTTGAGTGTTAAACAGTTGACTGACAAGGCAAAGGCCGAAGCCGTTCTTTTGGTCTTCGCCGGGGCTGCAGAGTGATTCGCCGTGCAATTGTTCGGCCATTTCGTTGGCCTTTGCTTCGGATTCGGCTTGAAACAGAAAGACACTTCCAGCGGGTATGGCGCGGCGCATGGGCTTGGGTTGCTGCTCCAACACATCCCAGCCGCCCACGGAAACCGGTTTCCCGACGGCTGCTGCGACCAAAGTAAGCCCCGGAATTTCAGGAAACCATGCGTTGCAAAGTGCCGGCGTGAGCAAGACAATTTTCAGCAATTCCCCTTGAATCTTCGGCCTTTTCGGGAGCAAGTCAACGCTCGTAGTTTTTGCTGTTACGCTGCGCCGCTCACCGCCGAGGGGGAGCACCGCATGGCTCGCAAGTTTGAAGGGCTGCGATTCGGGCGCGTTCAATTCCACCAAGAGGCTAAGCCCCCCATGTTTTTCATCCTCAAAACGATTGGCGACGAGGCGGAAAAGCAGCCCCTCCTTCGTGCGATTGGTTTCGCGATCGCGCCCGATACCTATTTTGTGCTCGCGCTTGACCAGATCCGACAGGCGTATCGTCTCAAATGGAGCCGAAGAGTCGCCGTTCAAATAGTGCTGCATCGTTTCAAAATCAAGTAAGTGCCCATGCACAGGTTCCGTTTTCCCATCCGCTTCTGCCTTGAAAAGGTGGCTCACTTTGGGCGGGCAGGATGAGGCGGATATTTTGTCTATCAATTTCATCGGCTGAGCCGGAGTGCCCTTTTCGGGCTTTGGGAAGAACAAATCAAGGGGTGCGGGAAAAACGGGTTTGCCCGCAATCCCCAAGCCAAAATACTCCAGTTCCACCCCGATAGAGGCTGTGGCCAAGGCATCTTTGTCGGCATCAGGCACGCCGAGACGCTCGGACATCCACATCGAACGCAGCGCGCCGCGCACCGTCGAGGGCAGGGGCGGGAATATGCCATCGGCATACGACTCCTCGCCGAGCGCGAAGGGTCGGCCATCCCGGAAAAAGAGCGGGTCGAGGGCGTCAAGTTGTAGTTTCATGTTCTGCAGGCTCGTTTTTGGTGGGAGAGATATGGGTTTGGCGCTCGATGAAATCCGCTATGTCAAGCGCGTCGAAAAAGGCGCTGAGTTTTTGGTTATGCGCGTTGAGCAAGTTTTTGACTGCGGTTTGCAATGGTTCGACTTTCTCTTTTTTCCGCTTCTGAAACTCTTCGTCCGATTCGCCCTCGTTTTTCGTCAGGTTGCAGGCGCGGCTTACGGCACGGTCGAGCAGGCTGTGCGCAGTTGGCAAGAGCTTTTCCTTTAGTTTGCCGTCGTCATCCGCAAAGGCTGTCAATTCTGCCCTGGCTTTGCTGACAAAAGCATTGGAGAAGTCCGGCGTTTGCAAAGCGGCAATGACTTTGCCAAGGTTAGGGAAATCCTCAAACGGCAGCACGACCTCGGCAGTTTGTCCGCTGCCGGGTATGACCCCAATGCCGATTGCGTCTTTTTTATCCCGCAAGTTTTTGGCATCTTTTTCCATTTCGCGTGCTTGTGCGAGCACCAGCGAAAGCGGCTCCTTGTAATGCGCGATGCAAACCCCAGCGGAAAAGGTCAGTTTGTGCTCACCTTCGATATGCGCTGAAAGTTGTTCGTGAACGGTCTGTTGGTAGGTATCGCGCAGAAAGTCCAACGCCCCTGTCAAGTGGTGCAAATTGAAAAAGCCGAGGAAATCGTCGCCGCCGGCGTAAATGACCCAGCCCCGATGGTCACCTTTGGGGTATTCGGCCCGCACTGCTTTGGCGAAATCGGCCAACTTTCCCGTCAGGGTTTTGTGGAATGTCTCCAGATGCACACCGTGTTTCAGGTGCGTGCCTTTCCACCATTCGCCCATGTGGTCGCCGTCGAAAACGACGAGGGCGTAGTATTTTTCGAGTTTGCGGCCATGCTCTTTGGCTTTATCAGCCAATGCTTTTTGAATATCTTTCGCATCTTGCAGTTTTTGGGCGGATAATCCCTGCTTCTCAAAATATCGCTCGTTCAGATTTTCTTCAAATAACAGTTGCCAGTTCAGGTGTTTAGGATGGCTGTGGCCAAAAATCTTTGTCATGCTTGAAAGGCTGGTTGAGCCTACCTCGTGCATAGTGTCAGCAAGGGCAAACTCTGCCGTGTCCGGGAAGTCGCCTGCCTCAAACTCCTGAAACCTTTTTAGCATACTGACTGCACTCAAACCCTCGCCGGGCTGTAAGTGGCGAAGTTTCAACTGGCTTAGGTCGTTATAGCCGATTGTCACATTTGAAACGGAGTAGAGCGGTGCCTTGTCTTGTTGTCTAATAACTTGCCCGTTGGCCAATCTGTAGAAAATCACATTCCGCTCGCCATCAAGACTGCATTTCCTTCCCTTCTCATTGGGTGTGAAGAATGGCCGGGTGTTTTTGACTGCATTGAGGTTTTTGTTCAATTCGTCGTAAGCCCTGCGGTAGGTCGCGTCGGTTTCGTCTGCAAGCGGCTGGAAAAGCCACTGAATGTCGAGGTGCTGCTCGATTTGGCGTTTGGCTTCGTGATAAGTCGTAGGGTCAAGTAACTCAGCAAGCGAAAATTCAACTCCTTTTTGAGGTTCGTCAAATTGCATTCTCCAATAGTCCTGAACCGCATCGGCAACCGATTTGCCTATGGATGCCAAGTCATCAGCAGCGGTGATTTTCCCAAGAAACCGGTTGGGAATAGCGTCGCTGCTGATGTCAGGGAAAATGACTTCGCCGCCGTGCTTCTTTTCAAAATGGTCAGCAGCGACCTTGCACAACTCCGACAATATCCGGCTGCCACTGTACAGGTCGTGCACCTTCCGCGCTTGCGCGATGAAGGATTGGACTGGGCCGATGGTGAAGAGGAAGAGGTGGGTCATATCTGCTGGGCTTTGCTTTTGATTTTTTGCATGAAAGATTTTATAAGGCTGTCATCTTCTTTAGACCAAGAATGATCTTTATTTCGAACATTTCTATTTTTACTGGTAAAGACAATCGTGTCATTGTCTGGCATAAACTCACCTTCCAGGTGAGTGACAACCCAGTGGAATTTGCTATTATTTTTATTAAAAATCACAGATAGGTAGATCGGACTTGCGCGCCGTTCATTCTCTTTGAAAGTTACTGGATTGTCACTAAAAACACCTACTGGAATACGGTAGTGGAAATATTTAACTGATGACATTTAAGTTGTAGTGGTATGCGAATAGTTTGAAGTGCAGATTGAGCATATACTCCTTTTTGGAGAAGGAGAGGGTTTTTCGGACGAATCGGCTGATACGCTGGCGCAAGGTGTTGTTCAGCCTTTCAACATGGTTTGTCAGACCGGTCTCCTTGCCGACCATGTAGTGTGTTTCGTTGGGCAAGCATTGGTACGCCGTCCAAAAATCGCTGAAACTCAAGCATTTTTGGTACTCGTAGGGTAGTTTTCGCCAAAGGCGCTTGCAGGAGTCCATCGAGCCATCGCCAATGAAAAAGGAAAGTATCTGCCTAGTTCTACAGCACTGGACAATCCAGACCCGTACTTGATTGATTTTCACGGCGATGTAAGTGAACATTTCGTCCGCCTCTAACTGGTCGTCGGCTTGTCCTTCCTCAATGGTGGTTTTGAATGGGGGGAGTTGCCGGGCTTTTTTTTTTAACCAATTGAGTACCGTCCGATGCGAGACATTCAACAAGCGCCCCGTGCCTCGAAGGCTTTGCCGCTCTTGGTAGGCACGCTCCACCAGTTCGGGGTCCATGTTCCTGCTGGGTTGCTTGCTGTCCAATACCCGGCAGCAACCACAATCTTTGCACTTGTAGGTTTGGGTGCCGGAGCGGTTTTTCCCGTTTTTGACGATGTTGCTGCTTTCACAGCGGTGGCAACGACGAACTTCCGTTATCATGGCGCAAAATTACATTGTCAGTTAAATATTTCCACTACCCTGGAATACCAAAGGCCGCTTTCTTATCTAATGTTTCTATCGTAAAAGTTCGTTCAGATTTTATACGGCTTGTTTTCCCTTTTCTTGTGGACCGGAGCTCTCCTCCGATTGAATTGACTGCATCTTGCCATGTGGAAAAGGTTTGATTGCTTAAATATGCGGGGGAGGTCTGATTCAATAAACTATATTTTTTGAATAAAACTGGTTTTTTCGAGCCAATCAATTCGGAAATTTTCTTGAAGTTAGCTTTCAAAAAATCAATAGTTGTTTCGTCGGTCTCTGTAAAAAAAGATATTCTATCTTGTAAAATCCCCATTTTGTCTTCGATAGAATCAATGCAAAATGCGCCAGCGCAACGCCTCGCTCGCGTACCTAAACTGCCAAGGTTAACCAGCAACCAAAATGATGCAAGGGCTTTTAGTAGAATATCCCGGTTTTCCTCCCGACACGAAAAAATGATGTCAAATTTACTTTCTGTATCGAACCCCAAGTCATCCCTTTTATGGTGCTTCAACGAATAGAATAGGTATTCAATCCCTTCTATTTGGCCGCCTCGGAAAATATCTCCTCCTTTTGTATAGCGCATATTTTTTTCTACGACCCTGACAATAATTGGGCTCTTTTGCATTACTTGATAAATTCCTCCAAAGATATCTTCATCTTCTTTCAGCAAATATTGATAAGTTGGGTTACCATTTTCTTTCTTGACTAAATAACCATTCATCGCCCGCCACCAAAACCGCAACGCTCCCTTAATCGAAGGCGCACGAAGTTCCGGCGTGCCTTTAGGGTCGGCGCCACCGAGGAAGGCGGGGGTGATAAAGCGGCAGTTAAACGTAATAGTCTCCATATTCCAAATGAGTGAGGGCATTATGCCTGTTTTGTGGTGGATGGTTTGCGCAGATATTGTTGGTATTTCAGGGCATTGATGAGGTTACCGTAGATTTGGGATTTGAAGCCAGCAGAGGCAACCCGTCTATTCGCCATTGGTGTTTGTGAAAGATTAGGCCTTCCGAAATGAAAAATCATCGTGCCTGATGATGTTCTGTCCAAGCATAATAGCAATTCATCATCAGAAAAAGGATTTGGAGTCTCTTTTGGCGCATCGGATGCAACCTCATTATTGAAAAAAATCAGGTCATAATTTCCCCCATCCAAAAGGTTATATAGCGTGTCTTCGTCAAGTCTTTTCACATTATCAGGGATAGTTGCTGCGGCCAGAAACCCCGTGTCTTTCAACATCTGTCGGATAAATCCGGAATCGCTACCTTCTTTTGTCAGCACGAGCAGTTTTTTCTCGCGCTTGAACCTTTCTTCGTCCGGCAGATAGTAGCGGTCAACCGTTTCTTTTGCTCTTTCCAGCGCAAAGCCAAGCGCAGATTTATAGACCGACCAAAACATCAGGACGAAGGCGATCACCGTCAGCGGGATGCCGAGTTTTTGGATGAGGACAAAATCGTTGCGGATGCTTGTTTCTACCCGGTCAATTTTGAGTTCCAATTTCTGCATATCAAGCGTAGTACTTGACTTGGCGGAGTCCGCTGGTGCTTTTAGCAATTCGACCTCGTTTTTCAGTTTCGCGACTGTGCTGGGCAGGTACCCATAGCTTGCCCAAACGGAATAACTCCAAACTCCTAGAACAAGAAGAATTGCAAGAAGAAACCAGTAAATTGGCTTGATGTGAACTTGATAGGTCATTCGATTTTGTTTTTGTTCAACCCATTCTTTTTGAGTGTTCTGTTGTTAAGGAATGGCCGAGGTGTTTGGCTGCAAGTGACTTCGGCAGTTTTTCCACCACCTCAATCACCATCCCCGCGAACTCCACGAGTCGGTCTTCGAGATCGTATTTTCGTTCAGCGTGTTCCATATTTAGATCTGGCGTCAATTGTACATTGAAAATTGGCCATTGCACATTGTACATTTCAAAAATTTAAAAATTTCCAAGTCATTAATGTTCAATGTACAATGTTCAATGACCAATGTACAATTTTCGTCACCCCAACCTCCCATTCACCTCCTCCACGCTAAACCCCTCCACATCAAACTCCCCTCCGACCCATTCCAGCATGCTCTCATGTTCCGGGTTTTTGGGGTTGTTCAGCACGGCCAAAAGGTGCTCGTATCCCCACGGCCCGCCGCAGTCCTCGGGCGGACAGGCGCGTTTGCCGGCGGTGCAGCGCGGATAGGAGGCACCGGGTTCGGGGTCGAGTATTTTTTCCAAAACGATATCGTGTTCCCAGCCGTCGCCGAAGTCGTATTCGAGCAGGAATTTTTGCTTGGGCGCGGTGATGAGTTTGTTGAGTTTGGTTTTGCCCATCACGCGGCCACCCATTTCATCGGCGCTTTCTTTGTCGCCGAAAAACTCCTCTCCGCCGATATTGAGACTCATCAGGTGGTAGCCGTCCCAGCCCATCACATCAATGAGCGTGTCGCAAAGGTCTTTCAGGCCGATGTCGGCAGGCACCTCGACGCAGCGCCAGATGGGCGGCTTGATGTGCTTGAGCGTGATTTTGAGTTGGTAGATTTTCATGTTATGGTGTTGGTTGAAAATTTAGGATTTAGAATTGGGGATTTAGAATTTACGATTTACGATTTACGATTTACGATTAGGGATTTAGAATTTTTTGAAATGTTCAATGTCTATTTTTTTGCGGCCGCACCACTCCGAAGCCTAGCGCCGCGCCTTTGCCCAGCCCGATGTATTCGGGCAGCGATATGTTGGCCTCGAACTCGAGGGTGAAGGCCAGCATTTTGATGCCTTTGTGCTCTATCCATTCTTTTTTGAGCAAGTCGGTGATTTTCACCTCGAAGCGCGGCGCGGCCTCCCAGCCCACGCCTGCGGCGAAGGCGATAATGTGGGTGGCCAGCAGGCGCTCGAGGAAGGCGAACTGCTCGGCGATGCCCGTGAGGGTGCGGTAGTGCTCGTAGTTTTCGGGGTTGAAGGCCCTCCATTTGTGGAGGCGGTAGCGTGAGGGGGGCTCTTGCACGTGGAGGGTGTATTGGTTCACGTTGAGTTGGGCGATGCGCATGTCGTGTCGCTGCTCGCCGACGCGCAGGCTCCAGTCGGGTTGACTGAAGAAGTGGTGTGCCTCCTCGATGCCTTGTTCGAGACAGAGTAGCATGGGGCGGATTTGCCCTTTGTGGGTGTCCAACTTGTACTGAATGAGGGGATAACGCTGGTGGTAGGAGCCTGTGTCGTTGTTGTGGTTGTGAAACCAGTCGTGTTCGAGGCCTACTTTTCGAGCGACCGCGCCGCGGAAGTGCGGGAGTTCCCAAGGTTGGAGGTGCGTGTCGAAGGAAACGGATAAGATGCGAAGTTTCCTCATCTGGCGTGCGTGGATTGGATTGTTTGCAAAAACAGTTTCGATGGTGCGTTGGTCGCTGGGAGCGGGTATGGTCGGGAGGGGCGGCTCGGTTTTCAAACGCGCTGCAAGTAAGGTGTTTTGTGCGAAAAAGCGCAAGCCATTTGTCGAAAAAAAGTACCGGATGTCAGGTAGGTGGCAAAAATGGGGCTTGAGTGTTCGCTGGCTGGGGGGGGGCGTGGAAGGGGAGGCAGTCGTCGCGGCGGAAAGCACTTCCTTGCTGTGGGGTATTGGGTGAGTGGCGCGACGGGTGAGTGTGTGGGGTGGGGAGGATTTCATAAGGGTCGTCGCAATTCTTCCTTGCTCGAATATGCTTTTAGAGACAGCGGCAATCTTCTTTGGAAAATTGGGGAAAACGTCGCAATTCTTCCTTGCTCGAATATGCTTTTAGAGGTGACGGATAATCATATGCACAAATGTAGTCACGTCGCAATTCTTCCTTGCTCGAATATGCTTTTAGAGACTGAGAACATGCTCGCTACCATCAAGCAGATGGTAGGTCGCAATTCTTCCTTGCTCGAATATGCTTTTAGAGTCATCCACGTCCAAGATGTATTCTTTCTTCAACCGTCGCAATTCTTCCTTGCTCGAATATGCTTTTAGAGTCATTCAGAAATCACCGCTCATCAAGGACAAAGGCAGTCGCAATTCTTCCTTGCTCGAATATGCTTTTAGAGAACAAATTGAATATGACATCGCCGAAATAGTAAAGGGTCGCAATTCTTCCTTGCTCGAATATGCTTTTAGAGTTCAAAAGAATTTTCGTCAGAATTACCAAATCCAACGTCGCAATTCTTCCTTGCTCGAATATGCTTTTAGAGGCTTGAAATATAAAAATAACGGTTCTTTCTCTCAAGGGTCGCAATTCTTCCTTGCTCGAATATGCTTTTAGAGAAAAAATATAAAAGAGTATGAAAAAGATAAGCAAAGGTCGCAATTCTTCCTTGCTCGAATATGCTTTTAGAGGACAAAAAAAATTGTATCATTGTAGATATTGATGGAGTCGCAATTCTTCCTTGCTCGAATATGCTTTTAGAGCTATCTATGTTCGGACTTTACTGTATTCCGTCATGTCGCAATTCTTCCTTGCTCGAATATGCTTTTAGAGATGGGTGATACATTGCCAACCTTTGGTCAGAAAACCGTCGCAATTCTTCCTTGCTCGAATATGCTTTTAGAGGATACCAAATAATACTAGCACAGAAAGAGCTTTAAAGTCGCAATTCTTCCTTGCTCGAATATGCTTTTAGAGGAAAACTACGAGCGGCACGAATACAAATTTGGCCCGTCGCAATTCTTCCTTGCTCGAATATGCTTTTAGAGAGATAAGAAGTACTTAGAGTTATTACCTAAGAACTGTCGCAATTCTTCCTTGCTCGAATATGCTTTTAGAGTATCTAAATTTAGCATTGGTGAAAGAGATGTCAAAGGTCGCAATTCTTCCTTGCTCGAATATGCTTTTAGAGTGAGTACGACGCAGCAGCACAATACAAGTTTAGTGGTCGCAATTCTTCCTTGCTCGAATATGCTTTTAGAGAAGTCAAGGGGTTGGAGCTCCTTGATAAATGAACAGTCGCAATTCTTCCTTGCTCGAATATGCTTTTAGAGCCATTGGCTTTCGCGGCCTCTTTAATGGCCGCGGGGAGTCGCAATTCTTCCTTGCTCGAATATGCTTTTAGAGGATGACGATTACAGTGCCGTTCTCTCCTCTGCCATAGGTCGCAATTCTTCCTTGCTCGAATATGCTTTTAGAGAGATTAAGGAGTGGGGGCTCCTTAATCAATGAACACGTCGCAATTCTTCCTTGCTCGAATATGCTTTTAGAGCAGCCGAGTATCATCCCTGAGTGTACATCGCGGCAGTCGCAATTCTTCCTTGCTCGAATATGCTTTTAGAGCTCTACTTTGAAGAGTTAGTAGCGTTCCTGAAAGAAGTCGCAATTCTTCCTTGCTCGAATATGCTTTTAGAGAACCACGTTCTCTTCGGTGGGATTGCACTTAAAACGTCGCAATTCTTCCTTGCTCGAATATGCTTTTAGAGTACTATAAGAGCATTTTGTATCTTTCCTCGTTGGAGGTCGCAATTCTTCCTTGCTCGAATATGCTTTTAGAGTAATCTTTAAAAAGTGCTCTATCTTCGTAAAAGAGTCGCAATTCTTCCTTGCTCGAATATGCTTTTAGAGGGGCAACTACTTTCCCAGTGGGATTGCACTTAAAAGTCGCAATTCTTCCTTGCTCGAATATGCTTTTAGAGATCCATCTAATACTGTATGTGAGATCATTGGAGATCGTCGCAATTCTTCCTTGCTCGAATATGCTTTTAGAGTCAATGCTAATTTGCGTCTACACATGTTACCATAGTCGCAATTCTTCCTTGCTCGAATATGCTTTTAGAGGATGGTTGGTTTGCTGTTCTATTCAGCCTCGGTAGCGTCGCAATTCTTCCTTGCTCGAATATGCTTTTAGAGCATTCATCAAGTTGAGGCATGTAAAATTTTTCCAGTCGCAATTCTTCCTTGCTCGAATATGCTTTTAGAGAAGATGTTAGAATCTCTCACTAAAATCCTAATGAGCAGTCGCAATTCTTCCTTGCTCGAATATGCTTTTAGAGCAACCCACAGTTATGCCAACAATGAACCAAGAAGTCGCAATTCTTCCTTGCTCGAATATGCTTTTAGAGAGTAGCCCGTTGAGCCCCTCCGTTAGTTGCTTTCGAGTCGCAATTCTTCCTTGCTCGAATATGCTTTTAGAGAAATCCTAAGCAGACTGCCGCGAATCTAGAAGTAGGGTCGCAATTCTTCCTTGCTCGAATATGCTTTTAGAGACGTACTAGAAACTAGTATTAGTGACAGCGGAGAAGTCGCAATTCTTCCTTGCTCGAATATGCTTTTAGAGAGGCAGAAATTTACTATTGGTCACAGGTCTTTATTGTCGCAATTCTTCCTTGCTCGAATATGCTTTTAGAGTAATCTGGGGGAAACTCACGAACGGCACGAATACAGTCGCAATTCTTCCTTGCTCGAATATGCTTTTAGAGAGTTTCTTCTTCTACGAAGAGCTAATAGCCAACTGTCGCAATTCTTCCTTGCTCGAATATGCTTTTAGAGAGATGATGAATCTAAAACCACATTTTTTCAGAAAAGAGTCGCAATTCTTCCTTGCTCGAATATGCTTTTAGAGATAGCTGGGCAAAAGGTCGCTGGCAAAAGTCTTGGGGTCGCAATTCTTCCTTGCTCGAATATGCTTTTAGAGACAGGCGCGGTTAGCAGCCAGTTTCCGGGCGCGGAGTCGCAATTCTTCCTTGCTCGAATATGCTTTTAGAGGAAAAATGAAACAGGGGTCACGATTATTCCCTACAGTCGCAATTCTTCCTTGCTCGAATATGCTTTTAGAGGACCTGCCGACGAATAAGGCCGGAAATTATACCATTGTCGCAATTCTTCCTTGCTCGAATATGCTTTTAGAGTCGACCAGATTATCTGGCCAAATTGACCCTGACTGTCGCAATTCTTCCTTGCTCGAATATGCTTTTAGAGGAGCCTCTTTTGACTTCTCCGACCTGAATTACAGGGGTCGCAATTCTTCCTTGCTCGAATATGCTTTTAGAGTTACACAGGGTTTCCCCTCAATTTTCCTTTCGGAAGGGTCGCAATTCTTCCTTGCTCGAATATGCTTTTAGAGACCACTTTAATTTTCATAATTATTATGAGAATTTTGTCGCAATTCTTCCTTGCTCGAATATGCTTTTAGAGAATGTCAGATAACCTACACATATTCAGTTAATAATGTCGCAATTCTTCCTTGCTCGAATATGCTTTTAGAGTAATTGCATTTTCTACAGGATAGACGTTTCCTGAGTCGCAATTCTTCCTTGCTCGAATATGCTTTTAGAGTGAAGGTTCTCATTTTGTTCAAACAGATTATCAAATCGTCGCAATTCTTCCTTGCTCGAATATGCTTTTAGAGGCATCATCAAAAACCTCAAAAAATTCTCCGCCGAAAGTCGCAATTCTTCCTTGCTCGAATATGCTTTTAGAGCCGTAATACGGCTTATGCGTACTGCGAAGGTAGTCAACTCCTTCCCGCTTCGCCAAGTGTTTCACAGCATTATTTTCAAAGGCTTTTCAGCCAGGGCCGTAATTATATTGTTAACCCCCAGCACCTCTATGTCGGCCACATATTCCTCGCGCAGTGGCACCAAGAGCAGGCTGTCGTCGGGCGACAGGGGTTGTCGGGCATAACATTGCTTCAAGGCACCGCGCAGGCGCACAAGGTGCTTGCGCTCCAAATAAGGTGCCACAAACACCGAGCGCTGCACCCTATGGCAGCCGTGTCTTTCGAGGATTTTTGCGGTTCGAGCGCGGAGGCGGTCGTTTTCGATGTCGTAGCAAATGACGAAGTGCATATCGGACGAGTTTCTCGTTGTTGTTGACCCAGCGCAATATCATGCGCACGATGAAGAATGCAGCCGCCCCTGCAATGGATAGAGTGGCGGCATCGCTCCAGCCAAATCCACCGGTTGGCTCCACTTGGGGCGGTATCACCACCACCGGGGCTGAATATGGCACGGGGGCCACGGTGGGCAGGTTTTGGGTGCGAGCAGCGCGTTTTCGGCTGAGCTCGCTCATTTCCTCGGCGCTCAGCGGGTGGGGGTGCAGCTCGTGTCGGGCGGTGAGTATGTGCACGGTGTCGCCCTCGCGGGTGCGATACACCCAGAAGCGCACGCCGCCGTGCCCGCTGCAAGCGCCTGTGCTGCGAGTGTCGCTGTGGGTGTCGTCCATGCAGACGCACCCGATGCGAAACGCGCCTTTTGGCACGCTGACGCGCTTGTTCTTGTGCTGGCGCTGGCGGTGGTTGGTGGGGGTTTCGCCTGCTTGCTCGCTGGTGCGAAATATCTCCTCGATGCGGGCTTGCTCATTGGCCTCTATGTCGGGATCTTGAGCAAGGGCAGTGGCTGGCAGCAGCCACAAGTAGAGGACGGTCGTATGAAGAAATATGTTTTTCATCAGAATGGAAGAAGTAGAGCGGGAGTGGGGGGCGGGGGTGGATGCGCTAAGTTTTTAAGAAGTAGATAAAATGTAATAAGTATCGCTAAAAAACAAGTTCACGATTTCGATACCAATCTGCCGTGCCGGGCAGTGCAGGATGACACCGTGAACAGGGAAATGGTGTCAACAAAAAAACACAGAGACACGGAGGGCACAGGGTTTGGGTCTTCAACAATTTGCCCTCTTTTAAGCACTGTCAACAAAAAAACACAGAGACACGGAGGGCACAGGGTTTGGGTCTTCAACGATTTGCCCTCTTTTAAGCACTGTCAACAAAAAAACACAGAGACACGGTGGGCACAGGGTTTGGGTCTTCAACGATTTGCCCTCTTTTAAGCACTGTCAACAAAAAAACACAGAGACACGGAGGGCACAGGGTTTGGGTCTTCAACAATTTGCCCTATTTCAAGCACTGGATTTGTCTCAAAAAGAAGACATCCGGGAAGGCTTGACGCAACTTTCCGAACCTTCTCCCTCTACCCCGTCCGCTTCGCTTGGCCGGGCAAGCCCTTTAGCCCGAACAAAAACACGGCCAAATCACGCAAAGGCTTTGACGCGCAGGGCTAGTTGCTGCATATCGAGGTCGAGCAGCACTTTGCGGCGCACTTGTCGCCCAGCGTGCGGCAGGGAGGTTTCCATGAATTGGAGCATGGCATCTATCACCAAGTCCTTGCCCGCGCTGGCGAGCCAAAGCCCGCGTTCGTGGAGGTCGGGTTCGAAGCAATCTTCAGCGAGATTGCCGCTCCAAGCCAGGCGCACGGCCACCTCGTCGGCCCAGGGGCGATAGGGTTCGATGGCATCGAACACCAGTGTGGGCGCGTCGCCATGGCGGTCGGCGTGCAGGATGCCGAGGTAGGGGTCGAGGCCGCTTTTGAGTTGGGAGAGGTGCACCGAGGTGTAGAGCATGCCGTAGAGGTAGTTGAGCACGGTGTTGAAAGGGTCGTAGGCAGGTCTTTTTTGGCGGCTGGCGAAGTCCATGCGTCCTTCGAGCAGTCGAGCGAGTTGTTGGAAATAGACCCGTGAGGCGGTGCCCTCTTGTCCCCTGAATTTTTCGGCTTGTGCGGCGGCGGTCTCGGCATCCCATGTGGGGGGCGGTGTCCAAGCCACGAAGTTTTTTTCGGCGGCTGCCATGATGCGGTCGGTGACCCGCAGGTCGGATGTGTAGGCATGGGGAGCGTCGGGCCATTCGGCGAGCGTTTGGAGCAGGGCGCGCTGGCGGACCACCTTTTGGGCAATCACCGAGGCCACCCATTGAAATCCTTCAGGGGCGCGGCTGAAAAGGGGTTGGTTTTTGCGCACGGTGGCGATGTTGCCAGGCAGTCCGGTGCCCAACTGAGCCAGTGGGCGGTGCGTTTGCGCGTCTATCAGCAACAGCGGGATATCGTGTTCGGCGGCCAGGAGCGCGGCATCGCTGCTCAGCGCCGTGCCTTTGGTGAGCAACACGGCGCTCACGTCGCGCAGGGCAAACAGGCGCTCGCCGCCCGCGCGGGTACGCACGCCCAACATTCCGTTGCGCACATACAGGTAAGCACCAAAGGAATCAAGGTAAAGTTGCATGGCTCGCCAGCGCCCCGCAAAAAACGAGCCTACGCCGAAACGACTACTTACCAGCGTGTGTTTATCGCCACAGATTCCACAGATTTACCCTGATTTTCTTTGCGGGTTTGATATTTCTACCGTTCCTCCGTGAAAATTTGTGCGAATCTGTGGCAGCCTAAGCAGTTACATGACATGAAAAGATAGCCGCCTGCCGAAGACGGGGCTTTTTCAACCCTTGATTCGCGCAAATCGTAAATCGTGCGAATCAAGGGTTGAAAAATACAAAGTGTTGAAAATCAAATTTTTAAGCGGCTTACGTTTACGAAACTTTTGAAAGTTTCGTAAACGTAAGCCGCTTAAAATGAAGTCAATCTTCTAACCCTTGATTCGCATAAATCGCAAATCCCAAATCGCAAATCGTAAATCGTAAATCGTAAATCGCAAATCGTAAATCGTAAATCGTCAGATTCCTTTCTCCACCAAATATCTTTCCGCATCGAGCGCCGCCATGCAGCCCGTGCCTGCCGCTGTCACGGCTTGCCGATAGATTTTGTCCTGCGCGTCGCCGCTGACGAACACGCCCGGCACTTTGGTGAGGGTGCGGCCCGGTGTGGCGATGAGGTAGCCGCTCTCGTCGCGGTCGAGCCAGTCGGCAAAGATGTCGGTGTTGGGCTTGTGGCCGATGGCGACAAAGAAGCCCGTCACGTTGAGCACCGTTCGTTCGCCTGTTTTGTTGTTGAGGAGGCGCACACCCGTCACGCCGTCGTCGCCGAGCACCTCTTCGGGCGAGGTGTTCCAATGAACGACGATGTTGGGGGTGTTGAGCACGCGCTCCTGCATGATTTTGGAGGCACGCATCTCGTCGCGGCGCACGAGCAGGTGCACGGTGTTGCAGATTTTGGCGAGGTAGGTGGCTTCTTCGGCAGCGGTGTCGCCGCCGCCTACGATGGCCACGTCTTGCTTGCGGAAGAAAAACCCGTCGCACACGGCGCAGGCCGACACGCCGAGGTTTTGCAGGCGCTCCTCGCCGGGTATTCCGAGCCATTTGGCGCTGGCTCCCGTGGCGATGATGACCGTGTGGGCGTGTAATTCGTGGCCGCTTTCCGACCAAGCCTTGTGTACTGGCCCGGTGAAATCCACCTTTGTTATCATTTCTTGCCGAATCACCGTGTCGAAACGCTCGGCCTGACGCTTGAAGTCGTCCATCATTTCAGGCCCCATGCGGCCATCGGGGTAGCCGGGGTAGTTTTCCACGTCGTTCGTAATCATGAGCTGACCACCGGGCTGGGGGCCGGTGTACATCAATGGGTCGAGGCCGGCACGGGCGGCATATATCGCGGCAGTGTATCCGGCAGGGCCGGAGCCGATGATGAGGCATTTTACTTTTTCCATATTGGGCGCAAAAATAGCAAGCCAAACCGCCCGCAGGATGGAAAGTTTGAAATTTTGAAGAGTAGAGGGCAAAATGTTGGGAGGCGGACAAAACCTTGTGACATACTTTAGGGTTCAGTGTTTGACAAATCTCCCTAAGCCTATTATTTCCCCCGTCTTGTTGCGCAAGCACAACAAATAGCATCCCGAGGCCAATACGTCCAAAGGAATCTGCCATGTAAAGTCTCCGGTCTTCTGTAAAATGTTGAAAGATTTGATTTTCCGTCCGGCGGCATCGAACAAATCGAGCCATGCCGGAGAAAGTGTCTTTAGGCTGTTTAACTCTAAATTGGCTAAATGAGCGGTTGGGTTTGGATAAATCAGCAACTGTGTAACACTTTCTGCTTCGTCAAGTCCTGACGTGTATTTCACCTCAAATGCCCAGACGGAAGTACGGCCCTGCCAGTCGGTGACGGTAAGCGTGTAAACGTTACTGAATTGATGGAAAAAGGGGCCTTTAATGGCTTTGAAGATGCCTACACCGAGATTTTTGAATACATCGAACTGTATTACAACCGAAAACGCCGACATTCGTCAATCGGCTACGAAATACCTGAACTGTCTGAGCAAAAATGGTATACTGCGCAAACTGTTAGTCAGCCTGGTCAATGAACTTTGACCCCCGGAATCAAGATAACTGAACCTCATCTCTTTACAAAAAGTGTGCGGCGAAATTGAGCCACCTCAAATCTCGTTTTCTCCGCGCTCTTGTTACCTTTGCCACATGGAATATATCGGCGAAAATCTCCTCCCCGGACAAATCGGCCATCTCTGTGTGGTGCTGTCGTTTGTGGCTGTACTGCTCTCCACTTTTGCCTACTTTTTTGCCACAAAAAAACGCGACACCGCCGAAGAAGAAAGGTGGCGCAACATCGGACGTTTTTCGTTTCTGCTGCACGGGTTGGCGACTCTCGGCATTATCGGCAGTTTGTTTTACCTGCTCACGGGGAAAATGTACGAATACCAGTACGCTTGGGCAAACGTGTCGGACGACCTGCCGGGCCAATATGTTTTTTCGGCTTTTTGGAAAGAGCAACAGGGGAGTTTTTTGCTGTGGAGTTTTTGGCACATCGTGCTGGGCATGGTGCTGATGCTGCGTGGAGGCAAATGGGAAGCCCCGGTGCTGACCATCGTGGCTTTGGCGGAGACCTTTATTGCCAGCATGATTCTGGGGCTTTATTTCGGCGATTTTCGGTTGGGGGTCACCCCTTTTGAGTTGCTCCGCGACACGATGGACGCGCCGATTTTCGCACAAGCGGATTATTTGACCAAAATACAAGGCAACGGCCTCAATCCGCTGCTCCAGAACTACTGGATGACTATCCATCCCCCTACCCTCTTTCTCGGCTTTGCCAGCACGATTGTCCCCTTCGCCTACGCAATGGCGGGACTTTGGACACGCGAGCATCGGGAGTGGCTGAAGCCCGCGCTCTCGTGGTCGCTTTTCTCCGGCGCCATACTCGGCACGGGCATCCTGATGGGCGGCGCATGGGCTTACGAGGCGCTGTCGTTTGCCGGCTACTGGGCTTGGGACCCGGTGGAAAACACCTCGTTGGTGCCGTGGATTACTTTGGTGGCAGGCATCCACACCAACCTCGTGGCACGCTCGACGGGCTACTCGATTCGCAGCACTTACGGGTTTTACCTGATGACGTTTGTGCTGATTTTGTATTCCACTTACCTCACGCGCAGCGGTATTCTGGGCGACACTTCGGCACACGCT
This sequence comes from Saprospiraceae bacterium, assembly GCA_026129545.1. Taxonomy (NCBI): domain Bacteria; kingdom Pseudomonadati; phylum Bacteroidota; class Saprospiria; order Saprospirales; family Saprospiraceae; species Saprospiraceae bacterium. Next base: position 800,446 of record JAHCHX010000001.1, on the reverse strand, counting down.
TTCACCGAGATGGGGTTGGGGTTTCAGTTGGTGCTGTTCATCGCCGCCTTCTCGCTCTTGGGGCTGACGATGTGGATACGGCGCTATCGGGAGGTGCCCGACGTGAAGGGCGAGGAAAGTGCCACGAGCCGCGAATTTTGGATGTTTATCGGCTCGTTGGTGCTGCTGTTTTCGGCGGTACTGATAACGGGAGCCACGTCGCTGCCCGTATTGAACAAAATTTTCGGCACCGACTGGGCCTTGAAAGACCCCGTGGAACATCACAACCGCTACCAACTCTGGATTGCCGTGTTCATTGGGCTGTTGACGGCCATTGGCCAATGGATGCGCTACAATGAGCGCAACTGGACAGCGCAAGCCAAGACCTTTGCCCTGCATATCGGCATCGCGGCGGCGGGTGCGGCGACGCTCACGGCGCTCAACACGCTGTGGATAAATGTGCGGGCATGGCAATTGTTTGCCCTGCTGTTTGCCGCCATGTTCACATTGGTGGCCAACGCTGATTATCTCCTCACGGCGCTGAAAGGCAACCTGAAACTCGCAGGCTCGGCGATTTCGCATTTGGGTTTTGGTATCCTCATCTTGGGCGTGATGAGCACGGGGCTGGGCAAGGAGTGGGTTTCGAGCAACAGTTTTGCCATGGAGGGCCTCATAGAAGGTATGGGCGACGACGCGATGAACAAAAACGTACTGCTGATGAAAGATGCCCCCATGCCGATTCGCAACTACACGGCCACCTACCTGAAAGACACCATCGAGCGCCAAACGCGGACGTTCACGGTCAAATTCCAGCGCCGCGACGCGGCAGGCAATCTTACAGGCGAGGAGTTCACCCTTTCGCCCAACGTGATGTACGAACGCGATTTCAGCAAAGTGGTAGCCAGCAACCCCTCCACCAAGCACTACTGGAACTACGATATTTTTACCCATGTCTCTTCCCTGCCCAAAGCAGAGCTCGACCCAGAATACGCCAAACAACAAGAGGACAGCCTAAAATTCGTGCAATACGAGGCTGCGGTGGGCGACACGATTTTTACCGAAAAACACTACTTCGTGGTGGAGGAACTGACCAAACAACCTCAACACCCCGACTACCACCCCCAAAAGGGCGACTTGGCTTTTGGCCTGAAACTTCACGCCTACGCCAAGGACTCGCCCACGCCGCACCGCGCCGAACCGATGCTCTACCTGCGCATGGGCAAGGGCGGCTTCACCCTACCCGTCATGCTCGGCACCTTGCAAGTGAAGATTCGCCTGACCGAGGCCTCCATGGAGAAAATCCTCAAATTGGAAGAGGAGCTCCGATACACCAACTTTGGCGTGCAGGAAGGCAGCGAGTTTCAATACAACGGCTACCGCATCCGCTTCGCGGGGGCTGACCGAGCCGTGAAACATCCCGCATATTCCCCCGAACCGGACGACATTGCCGTGGGTGCCATCTTGGACATCACGGCTCCCGACGGGAGCAAAACGACCGCCACCCCTGTCTATCTCATACGCGGCAATCAGCCTTTCAGCCTGAAAGACGAGGTCCCGCAGCATGGCCTGCATTTTCGTTTTGAAAACATTGACCCCAAGGCGGGCGTGCTGACCATCGGCGTGGCGCAAGCCAGCCCGGCGCAGCGCCGCATCCCGGTACAAATAGCAGAGGATGCCCCCCGCTCCGACTATATCGTGTTGGAGGCCATCCTCTTTCCGGGCATCAATTTCGTGTGGCTAGGCTCCATCACGATGCTGCTGGGCTTGTGCATCGCGTTGTGGCGGCGATTGGCGCAGAAGATGTGAATGGGGGGGGGCGAAGAGCAAACGCATCAAAATGGCACAGACCTCGGAGAGGTCAAATATTGGTAGAAACGCCCCATTTTCGCGGTGTTTACGACCCCAGCGGAGTCGAATATTGGTTACCTGTTTGCTGCGATAGACATTTGACCTCTCCGAGGTCGTGATAATTATCACATAAACACACCATTTCTACCAACATTTGACCTCTCCGAGGTCGGTTGTGTTTTGATGCGTTTGCCCCACCTCCGTCCCCGTCCCGACATCTCGACTTTTTACAAAACAAAATAGGAACATTATGCTAAAAAAAGTTTTTGCAACGGCCTTTTTATCCATCCTGACACTCTCCACCTCCATCAACGACGCATCGGCCTGCACCAGAGTGGTCTATAAAGGCCCCAACGGTGTTGTCATGACTGGTAGGAGCATGGATTTTTCCATTGAAATCCCTGCAAACTTGTGGTGTTTCCCAAGAGGCATGAAGCGCAATGGCGAGGTAGGGCCAAATTCTTTTGAATGGACCTCCAAATATGGGAGCGTGATAGCCAGCTCTTGGGACATAGCCACTCCCGACGGCATGAACGAAAAAGGGTTGGTGGCCAACCTCCTTTGGCTTGTGCAATCGAAATACCCAGCCTTCGACAAAAACGGAGACAAAAAGGGATTGACCATCGCCGCTTGGGCCCAATACGCGCTGGACAATTTTGCCACGGTGGCCGAAGCAGTGGAGACACTCAAAAAAGAGGAATTTGTCGTGGTCACTGATTTTATCCCCGGCACTGACAAGTTCACGACCGTACATCTTTCGTTATCAGACGCGACAGGCGACAACGCCATATTCGAATACGTGGAAGGCAAACTTGTTATTCACCACGACCCGTCCTACACGGTCATGACAAACGACCCCTTGTTCGAACAGCAATTGGCAATCAACGAATACTGGCAAAGCGTGCCGGGCAAAGAATTTCTGCCCGGCACCAATAAGGCAGCAGACCGCTTTGTGCGGGCACATTATTACATCAATGCTATCCCTCAGACCGACAACACACGGATAGCGGTTGCCAGCGTTTTTAGTGTGGTACGAAATGTATCCGTGCCTTATGGCATCTCCACCGAGGGTTTCCCCAATTTGTCCACCACACAGTGGAGAGTTGTGGCCGACCAAAAAAACCTGGTCTATTATTTCGAGACGGCACTCACCCCAAACACTTTCTGGGTAGATTTGAAAAAGATGAATTTTAGTGAGAAAGGAGAGGTCAAAGTGCTCAGAACATCGAACGAGGCCACCTACGCGGGTGAAGTTTCAGGCAAGTTCGTCAAATCGGTGCCTTTTAAATTTCAAGGGCTGTGAACCTCGTCCGCAGTCATGCAGTGCTCGGGGGGCTGGGAAGCGTTTTTTTGCCATGCGCGAATCTCATGCCCCCCGCGCACGCCCTCAATTTTTCTGCTCCGAGCGCACATAGATTTCTTGGTCTTTGTACTTCGACGGGCATTTGAGCAGCATATCCGATGCCTCGAAGTGGTCGCCATTCATCTGCCCGGTGAGCACGATGGATTCGGAACGCTCGAAGTCCTGCGGTTTGGCAGCTCTTAGCACTACTTGCCGCACCTCGCCCGCCTCGTCCTTCATATAGAACGCCATATAGTCAGGTGCCTTTTCGGGGTTGTAATCCACAGGTCGGTCTTTCACCAATTGGCCGATGAGTTTCACCCGCTCGCCACTCGCCGTGGCTTGGGCAAAATTGGAATAGGTGGTCACGTCCTTGCTGGCCGATATGAGGATGCCGATGGCAACAGCGACGATGGCAATAGCTATGATGTGTGATTTTTTCATCTCCAGAATTTTTTGCAAAATTACGACGCAAAACACGTTGTGAGTGTTGCAATTCGTCATCTCTTTTGGTGATTGTTGACCAAAAGGTCCGCTTGTAGTCGGCGAAGACGCGCAACAGCGGCAAAAAATCCGCTTGTGCCAGCGGGGAGGCGCAACAGCGGCAAACAACGATAACACGTTTTCGGCCTTTTACCTCAAACCCTCATTCGCGTAGTATGCAAAAAAACCGTCCCATTGGCTTTTTTGATTCGGGCATTGGTGGCCTTAGCGTGTTGCACGAGGCACTAAAAATCCTGCCCAACGAACACTATATTTATTTTTCCGACGGCGACAACGCGCCCTATGGCACACGCCCGAAGGAAGAGGTGCGGGCATTGGTGCTCTCAGCCGCCGCGTTCATCGCCCAACAAAACATCAAGGCACTCGTGGTGGCCTGCAACACGGCCACCAGCGTCGCCATCGAGGATTTGAGGCAACGCTACCCATTCCCCGTCATTGGCATGGAGCCTGCCGTGAAACCCGCCGTGATGGCTGGGGGGCGCAAGCGCGTGTTGGTGTTTGCCACCGAATTGACATTGAAAGAGGAAAAATTCAGGAATCTCGTTGCTCGCGTGGACACGGAACAGGTGGTGGACTATCTGCCCTTGCAGGAGTTGGTGATGTTTGCCGAGCGGTTTGAGTTCGACGAGCCAACCATCGTCGCATACCTGAACGCAAAACTCGACGGCCTCGCGCTCAGTCAATACGGCGCGGTGGTGCTGGGCTGCACCCATTTTTTATTTTTCAAAAAAATCATGCGCCAAGTGTTGCCGCCAGAAATTCAAATCATTGATGGCAACCTCGGCACGGTGAACAACCTCAAAAACAAATTGGGCACGCGCCTTCGCGACGACGGCCCCGGCCACGTGCGCTATTATGTGTCAGGCAAGCCCATGGACGCAGCATGGTTTGAGCGATGGCTCAGGCGACTGTCAGCCGACGAGACACGCTTGGCAGAGGGGGCAAAATGAACTGTGGCCTGCGCGACCGTCACTGCAATTGGCCCAGAGCCGCCCGAAACCGCTGTGCCGCCTGCGCGTTGCCCTGCGACTCATAAATCTGTGCCGACATTTCGTAGGCCTGCTTGAAATTGGGCGCCAGCTCAATAGCGTTCATCAGGTTTTTGAGCGCGGTCTGGTTGTCCTGCTGCGAACGGGCGATGATAGCCAGGTAATACCAAGCCATGGGGTTGTTGGACTCCTTGCGCAAGGCGAGTTCAAACTGGCTTTTGGCTTTTGCCGCGTCGTTTTTGTTCATCCAATACATCCCAATCAAATTATTGGCCTGAGGGTCGTCGGGCGTGATTTCGATGGCGCGTTCGGCGGCCTTCTTGGATTCTTCCAGCTCGCCGAGGTTCAGGTACGAGAGCGACATACCCACCCAAGCGATGTCGTTGTCGGGATGGGCGGCCACTTCGGATTTGTAGTGTTCGATGGCTGTGGGCCAATCGGTTGATTTGAACGCGGCAGTAGCGGTGGCGCAGTGCTTGGTGTCATCTTTGAGCACAGCCAACAGCGGAGCGCCGCCGGCCCTCACCACATATACGGCATTGCTGGGCGGCCACGAGCCTTTCTGAAGCGTGGCCCCGTCAATGAATCTGGAAGGATACAGCGCGTAATCCCAAGCCTCGTCACAGCGCCTTTCCCATTTGAGGTACTTCAAATGCACCTTGTCGCCGTATTTGTCGGTCAGTTGGCGAGCCGAATAGAACATATTGGTGGCGATGGCCACCGTGTCCTTCATGTCGGGTCGCAACACGCCCTGCGATTCCAGCCATTCGATCCCTTGTCGAACGCTCACGCCCCAATAGTCGGTCTCAAACTTGTCGTAAGCACCCTTCGCCCCACCGACAACGGGGTTGAAATAGACGTAGGGGAATTTGTAATTGGACACGATGAAAGCACCCGCATCGGCGAGCAAGACACCCATGAGACCGTAGGTTGCCCATTGCGCGTATTTTTTTCCTTCAAAAAAACCGACAAGTTCGTTCCAAGCCAACGCCGCCGCAACGCACATCGGCGGATAGGCAAACGTGAGGTGACGCCACCCGTCGTGAATCACCGAGTTTTTGTAAATCACATAAAAAACAGGGAAAACAGCCGCAAAAAGAGCCAGCGACACCCACAACGGGTTGTATTTTTTGAGCAAAACGAACAACCCAAGCAGGCTGCCGAACACACCCAAAATCACCGCCAACGGAATCGTGTAGAACATCCATTTGAGCGGATAGTGCCACGGTGTTTTGTCCGACATCACGTTGGCGCCCTCGTAAAGCACCCGGATTTTCACCTCCAAGTCAGCAAATTTAGAGAGCGCCTCAAAGGGGTTTTTCAACGGTGCCTGCAACCCGAAGGGCCAGAAGAGCAGCGCGAACGCATAGCCAGCCACCGCTGCGCCGACTACGACCAGCGCGTATTTTCTCAAAACCGCACCATTGGAAAATGCTGCCAAGCCGCCGTTTTTGAGCCAAAAATGAAGCGCCGCAAACAATCCCAGCATGGCGAACGACAACAAGCCACCCGCCCTTGTCGCCAGCGCGATGCCTAACCCGACCACCAAGCCCACCACGTTCCAGCGCCGAGGATTTGGCATTCGCTCCAACACGGCAGCCATGTTGTAAATTGCCATCATGTAGCCCGCCGCAAAGGGGATGTCCTTGGGGTTCATCAGAGAGTCACCAACAAAACGCGGCGACAACAACATGAATATCAAAGTGATGAGTCCGGCTCGCCAACCCGCAAACATCTGCGCGAACAGTGCCGCGCACAGCATGGCGCTCCAGCCCAGCACGGCACTTGATGCGTGGCGCACGTTGTGATAAGCCAAAGTCGTCGGCTCGAAGCCCAAGGCCTTGTTTGCAAAGCCCGTCACCACTTCGAAGAAGCCGCCGTAGAGGTGCATATTGCCATCGGGGATGTTTAGCGCAGCGGTGTCCTTGCCAAACGTGCCGTAATAGCGGACGAGCTTTTGCGAATAATCCACTTGGAACTTATCGTCGGCATTGATGCCGGAGCCGAAGGAAAGAATGACCAGCACCAACAGCCCCGCAGCAGCCACGCCCCAGAAGATTTTGCGCAGCAGCGGGTCGTAGGGCGATTGGGTGGAAGGTCGCTCCAAGAGATTGCGGATTTCGGCAGTCTTGCGCGGCTTGCTTTCGCGCACGGGCGAACGGCTTGGTGTCTCGGTCTTTTTCTGGCTGGGTGTCGCCTGCTGTTGTTTGCCAGACTTGGGGTTGGGCTTGCCGGATTTTGCCATTTCTTACGGTTGATGGTAGAAAGTAGAGGTTGGAAGGTAGAGGAGGCCGTCTCGCAAATCATTTGGCAATTGAACAATGACCGATCATCAATGAAAAATCATCAATTCTCAATGTTTGATGAGCTGTGAGACATCCTCTTTTGAATTGCGGCGCAAGGTAGGGAAAAAGCAACTGATGACTATACTTCGCGCCGCCAAGTTTTGGGCATGGCTAAAAGCGCAATTTGTTCAAAATCAGGGACATCAATCATGAGCATCTGACAAATTCTGGCGAATCAGGGGATAAAAGACATGGAGAAACCTCATCACCCCATTTTCCTCACAAAATACCACACCAAGCCAGCGGCCAAAAGCAGTATCAAAATCGCCAGCGCCACCACGCCCAACTGCATGAAGCGAATGCCCCGTCGCTTGGGACGGCGGTTTCGTTCGAGTTTTTGCTCCAATTTGGCCCAAGCCTGTTCGGGCGGGCGCTCGTGGAGTTTGTTCTCGTTTTCCTTAAAGAAGTCAAACAAATCTGACATGGCGAATCAATAACCTTTGGCTTTCAGAAGGTTTCTAAGTTTTTGCTTGGCCAATATGAGTTGGCTCTTGCTGGTATTGATACTGATGCCGAGCAAGTCGGCGATTTCGTGGTGTTTGTAGCCTTCCAGCACATAGAGGTTAAAAACCGTGCGGTAGCCGTTGGGCAGTTGGTCGAGCAGTTCAAGGATTTCTCGCGCCGATATTTCGGCATCAATGCTGAAAGTATCGGCGTGCGATTCGTTCAGTTGCAAGTCGTTGCCGGGAAACACCAACAGTTGCGTCTTGCGAAGCATCATCAGGCACTCATTCACCACGATGCGGCGCATCCACCCCTCAAAACTGCCCGCGCCCGTGTAATGCTCGATTTGCGATAGCACCTTGAACAACCCGCTCACCAACGCCTCCTCCGCATCCTCGCGTGTGCGGAGGTAGCGGCGGCAAAGCGCAAACAACATCGGCGAATAGCGGTCGTAAAGCCATTTCTGGGCTGCCGGGTCTTGGGCCGCAAGGGCTTGGAGGAGCGTTGCTTCGTTCACGCGGTCAAAGGTGCAATGTTTGGATGGATTGCACAAAAGATGCGAGCGACGACGGATTTGGCGGCAAGGCGTTGGAATAAATTTCACCATCACTTTTTATGGTGCTTTGTTGCCACCGTAACCTTTTCCCACCCATCGGGAACTACTATTTTGCGGCACCTGTGAGCAACGTTCGACGTTTGATTCTCGACGTTTGACCGTTGAGCATCGCGCCTCGTCCAACGACTAATGCGTAGCACGCCAACATCACTGAATTTTAGGGGCCGAAACCATTGAAATCATATTGGACGGCTGTTGAAAAATTTAACACTTGAACCCTCACGCCAAATGCAACGTGCGCCCCATGAACCGTGTCTTTTCTCGGCAACCAAATCAGTGACATTTCAGGGCAAATCCAAACGCTGTGCGCTCGCGCACGGGGTGCATGGTTTTGCTTCATTTTAATCCTTATTTTTTCACTGATTTAAATTTTGGCTATGCTAACGAAAACGCTCCTCTGCTCCTCCAAAACACTCATTTTCAGTCTCGTACTGCTGTTGCTTTTTGCCCGCGCTCACGCCCAACCACCCCTCGTCGCCACTTCTGCCTTCGATTACCTAACCCCCCAAGAAGGCATCTCCATGACCTTGGAACTGGATTTGACGGAACTGATTAACAACAAAAACACGAACCAGTACTACCCCGGCTCGCTCACCACCGCCGATGGTAAAATGCTAAAAGTGGAAGTGCGCGCACGAGGCAAGTTTCGCCGTCGCGTCTGCGAGGTGCCGCCATTGAAACTCAAATTCCCGAAAAAGGAATTGCGCGCACTCGGGCTTGACACCTTGAACGAAATCAAACTCGTGGTGCCCTGCTTCAACGACCCAAAAGGCGAGGAACTGTTGCTCCGCGAGTATGTCGCCTATCGGATGTTCGAGCGGCTCAGCCCATACAGTGTCCGCGCCCGCTTGGTGAAAGTCACTTTCCGCGACAAACATGTGGAAGAAGCGAAGAAGCCTGTCTATTGCCTGCTGGTGGAACACGAAGAGCAACTGCGAGCGCGGTTGGGTGGCCAAATCTCGGAAGACTACGGAATGAACGTTGACAGCTTGCAGTCGGAGCAGGCCGCCTTGGCTTCCGTGTTCCAATACATGATAGGCAACACGGACTGGGGGCTTGCCGACAACCGCAACATCTATCTCTTCAGAACCGCCCCTACCGAGAAGTTCATCCTGATTCCTTACGACTTCGATTTTGCGGGCTTGGTCAATGCGCCCTACGCCGTGCCAAGGGCCGACACCGGGCTGAAAAATGTGAAAGAGCGCAAGCTGCTGGCCAACAACCTGCCCGACGACGCACTCAAGCAGGCTGCCGAGACCATGAAAGCCGCACAGTCCGACCTGCTAGCTTGGTGCAACGCCTCGTTTTTGAGCAAAAACACGCAAAGAGAAGTCGCTCGCTATGTGGAGGCATTTTTTCAAAAACTGGATGCCGCTCCCATAGAGCGTGAAAAAAACAAGGGCGACTTGCGGTGAATAGGTCGGGAAAGTCGGCAAGCCCGTACCTTCGCGCCTTGAAAAAATTGCTTGCGCAACACTGCATGGAACTTGTCAACAACCACTACCAACTCGCCGGCGGCATTGACCCGCTCGCACTTTGCAAAGAATACGGCACCCCTCTCTACGTCTATGATGCCTCTGTGATGGAACGCCAATACCAGCGCATCACAGGGGCTTTTTCATATCCGAAAGTCCACATCCACTACGCCTGCAAAGCACTCACCAACTTGACCGTGATGCGGCTCTTTCGCCAATGGGGAGCAGGGCTTGACTGTGTGTCCATTCAGGAGGTGCAATTGGGCCTCATGGCTGGTTTCAAGCCAGCAGACATCCTCTACACCCCCAATTTCGCCAGCTTCGAGGAATACGACGAGGCGGCTCGGCTCGGCGTGAAAATCAACATTGATGCCATTCCAATGCTTGAAAACTGGGGGCTGCACCATAAAGACATCCCTATTTGCCTGCGCATCAACCCGCACCTAATGGCAGGCGGCAATGAAAAAATCAGCGTGGGGCATATTGATTCCAAATTTGGCATCAGCATTCACCAACTGCCCCATGTGTTGCGCGTGGTGGAAAGCCAAGGGCTTATCATCGAAGGCTTGCACATGCACACTGGCTCCGATATCCTCGACGTGGATGTGTTTTTGCGCGGCGCCGACATCCTGTTCGAGGCTGCTCGCAAATTCCCGCATCTTCAGTACATAGACCTCGGCAGTGGTTTCAAAGTGCCTTACAAACCCGACGACATTGAGACCGACGTGGAGGAGCTAGGCGAAAAACTCAGCCAGAAATTCGCTCAATTCTGCGACGAGATTGGCCGCGAACTGACCTTGATGTTTGAGCCGGGCAAATACCTGGTGAGTGAGGCAGGCTATCTTTTCGCAAAATGCACCTTGGTGAAACAAACCACCTCGACGGTCTTCGTGGGTCTGGACACCGGCCTCAATCACCTTATCCGCCCCATGTTCTACGGCTCGTATCACAAAATCGTGAACGTGACCGAGCCAACGTTCAAACCGCGCATCTACACAGTGGTGGGCAACATCTGCGAGACGGACACCTTCGCCGTTGACCGCCGGCTAGCAGAGGTGGTGGAAGGCGACATCATCGGCTTCCACAACGCGGGAGCCTATGGCTGGATGATGGCTTCCAACTACAATTCGCGCCCTCGACCCGCAGAAGCGCTGCTTTACAAGGGGAAAGCCCTTCTGATTCGCAAACGCGAAACATTGGAGGATTTAACACGCAATCAAGTGCCAGTCAATTTGGAAGAAATTCTCTAAAATTGCGGTGCGTTTTTTCGCCCAATATCGCTCCACCTCCGTACCATGCAAGCCCAGTACAACTACATAGAGGATATCATTGACGAAAGCATGGAAATGCAGCCGCTCGAGCCAGCTGTGTTCGACCGCTACATGGCTGAGGGTTGGCGCCTTTTAGGCCACTCTATTGTTCGGCACAATTTCTCCGTCTGCCGTGGAAAAATGTGCCGAACCGTCCCGCTCCGCATCCGCCTCGATGGGTTTGAGTTTTCCAAAAGTCAGCGACGCTTGTTGCGGCGCGTCCGCGAGCTGGATGTATGCTACGCCCCGATTGCACTGACACCCGACAAGACGCAGCTCTTTTCCCGACACGCACTAGCTCGCTTCGAGGAACGACGACCCGAGTCCATCGCTTCTTTCCTCAACCACAATTCTCACCGCGACCCGGTGCCGGGCATGGAATTCACGCTGCGCAACGGAGGGAGCCCGCCGATTGCTTGCAGTTTCATTCACATTGGGGCAGAGGTCGTGTCAGGCACTTACTGTTTCTACAATCCCGAAGCCGGACGGCTTAGCCTCGGTGCGGGCACCATGCTGCTCGAAATAGCCAAATCGCAGGAACTAGGCAAAAAATACTACTACCACGGCTACGTTTATGACGTACCTTCTCAATTCGACTATAAACTGAATTTCAACAACTTGGAAGCACTCAACTGGGAAACGGGCGAGTGGCAGCCGCGAGAACGCACGCCCTTGCGCCGCTGGGCAGACTTGGTGACCAATGAGGAGCGAGTGGAAGGCGGATTTGAAGGGCTGAAGGCGTGAGAGTGGTTGAAGGGGGGAGTTGAGCTGAAAGGCTTGCCCGACCAAACCGAGCGGCCGGGCAAACCCTTCAACTCAATTCAACCGAAAACTTGACGCCCCCAACAGCCCTTTGTCGCAGTAAATCGCCACCACATAGCTGCCCGCCTTCAGTTTTTCATCGAATTTATGGTGGAACGACAGCCGTTGGGTCTCCCCAAGCACCACCGCCTTCACTTGTTGCGCTTGAATTTCCACCGGCCCCGTAGGCGCGTACACGGTTGCTACCGTAGGGTTCGGATGTGCCACAGGCTTGCCCTTGTCGTCCGTGATGACCATGTAGAGCTTTTGTGAGCCTTGGAAAGGCTCAGGCACGTCGGCGAGGTCGAAACTCACATCAATCTCCCGGCTGCGACGCGCCTTCGTGGTCAGTTTTTCATTCTTTCGGGCCGTCCATACCTTGAACGAGGTCGCTTTGAAGCTGGCAGACTGCGTCTTGCGGATTTGCTCAGCCAACTGTTTGGCCAAGTCATCCACCTGCTCGCTCAGCTGAGTGTTGGCCCCTTTCAGTTCGGCATTCTCGCCGCTAAGCCGCTCATTTTCTGCTTTTAGGGAGTCGTTTTCGATGCGCAAGGCACTGATGATGGTCTCCAACTCGATTTTTGCGCGTTCCAGCTGCGCCACTTGCTGGCGCAAGGCATCCACATCTCTGGCAGTAGTGGCTTTTATTTGTCTGATAGTGTTTTCCTTTTCAGCCACCAGCGCGGCGGTGGACGTGACGCGGCCCTGCAAGTTTTCGTTTTCGGTGCGCAGCGACGAGTAAGCATTGGCAAGGCTATCGAGCTCTCGTTCGAAGGTTACTTTCTGCATCACCAGCTCTTGGCGTTCTGCCTCGGCTTTTTCTTTTTCTGCCAAATAACTCCTCGATTGTTTCCAAAAAAATAATCCGAGCACGAAGGCTAGGGCCAATAGCGCAGTGACGACGAAACCATACACGCGCGAGTTCTGAGTGTTACTCATAGAGATAGCGTTTTGAAAATGACAAGAATTTTAGATGCACTGGAAAATCGCACAAACGTCCGCAGGCGGAACGAGATTTTTGTCAACCAGCAATTTTATGTTAAAATTTTGTGCCGCGCAAATGTAAAGGAGAGCAATCGGAAAATGTGCCATTTCTTATTTTGCCAAAAATACACCTCGCGCCGCAAAGCGTTGAGCACGGCAAGAAGCACAACAAGAACGCGGCATCCGTTGAAACGGGCGCGTTTCAAATTGCCGCAAGCAAATCGGAACAACATTCCGGCGTACATACGCGGCAATTTGAAACGCGCCCTGCTAAAACAGCCGCGACGAAAGCCCTACCTTCGCCCTGCCTGACTTTCAAATCAAACAAGAGGGAGTCTCAACTCATCGGACATCTTGATTTCAAATTGAAAAAATTGTTTCTTGAAATGACCAATGTTCAATGACCAATTCTATATGACATGACCAAGTGGCTTGAAGGACATCCTCTTATCAAATTCTACCAAACAATGCCCACCCTCGCACCGACAAAAAAACAAAAAACCGCCCCCGTCAACCCAGTGACACGCGCCGTTCTGAAGCAGGCCTTCCGCTTCATGGCCACCGCCAAGTCCATGACGGAGACCTACGAGGCCAATTTCAAATTCGTCAGCAAGTACGTCCACGCCACCTCACGCGGCCACGAGGCCATCCAGCTGGCCGTCGGGATGCAACTGCTTCCCCAAGACTATGCCTACCTCTACTACCGCGACGACGCGATGTTGCTCGGCATGGGGCTGCGCCCCTACGAGCTCATGCTCCAACTCATGGCCAAGCGCGACGACCCCTTCTCCGCCGGGCGCTCCTACTATTGCCACCCCAGCCTGCGCCGCCCCGATTTCCCCAAAATCCCTCACCAAAGCAGCGCCACCGGGATGCAAGCCATTCCCGCCACGGGTTCGGCCTTGGGATTTTGGTACAAAGAGCAAATGGGAATACCGTTTATAGAGGACGGCACTGCCCATGTCGAAATGATGGTTGACTTGGAAAACCCCTACCCTTACCACTTCAAGTCGCAGTCGCCAGCCACCCATCACCCATCACCCATCGTTGTCTGCTCTTTGGGCGATGCCTCCGTCACCGAAGGCGAAGTAGCCGAGGCCTTCCAAATGGCAGTGCTGAAAAAACTCCCGATTCTCTACCTCGTGCAGGACAACGGCTGGGACATCTCGGCCAACGCCGCCGAGACCCGCGTCGCCAACGCCGCCGAATACGCGCGGGGGTTCCCCGGCCTCGAAGCCGTCAGTATCGAGGGCAATGACTTTGAGGAATGTTGGAAAACAGTCGCCGATATTATTGAAAAAATCCGCCGCGAGCGCCGCCCGTTTCTGCTCCACGCGCGCGTCCCGCTTTTGAACCACCACACCTCCGGCGTTCGCAAGGAATGGTACCGCGACGACCTCGACGAGCACGCCCGCCGCGACCCCTACCCTATTTTGCGCAAGACTTTGTTGGAAAACGGCTTTTCGGAAAAAGAACTCCAAAAAATTGAAAAAGAGGCCGTTGCAACGGTCGAGGCAGATTTTGAGCAGGCCAAAAACGCCGAAGACCCACGCCCCGAAGACCTTTATGCCCACGACTTCGCCCCCACGCCCATCACCGAAGAACGCGGCGAACGCTCGCCCCAAAACCGCGAGCCGAAGGTCATGGTGGACTGCGCCCTCTTCGCCATCGAGGAGCTCATGCGCAAGCACCCCGAATGTCTGCTCTACGGCCAAGACGTGGGGCGACGGCTCGGCGGCGTGTTCCGCGAGGCCGCCACGCTGGCCGAAAAATTCGGCGACCACCGCGTGTTCAACACGCCCATCCAAGAGGCATTCATCATCGGCAGCACCGTCGGCATGAGCGCCGTCGGGCTGAAGCCCATCGTCGAGGTGCAATTCGCCGACTACATCTGGCCGGGGCTGAACCAACTCTTCACCGAGGTCGCCCGCAGCTGTTACCTCACCAACGGCAAATGGCCGGTCAGCTGCGTGGTGCGCGTCCCCATTGGCGCGTATGGGAGCGGCGGCCCCTACCACAGCAGCAGCGTGGAGACGGTCGTGACCAACGTTCGCGGCGTGAAAATCGCCTATCCGAGCAATGGGGCCGACCTGAAAGGCCTGCTCAAGGCCGCCTACTACGACCCGAACCCTGTCGTCATTTTTGAGCATAAAGGCCTCTACTGGTCGAAAGTGCGCGGCACCGAAGCCGCCCGCACCGTGGAGCCGGGCGAGGATTACGTCATCCCCTTCGGCAAAGCCAGAACAGTCTTGTCGGCTGAAAACGAATGGGTCGAAAAAGGCGAAACGCTCGGCATTGTCACTTACGGCATGGGGGTGCATTGGGCCTTGAACGCCGCGAACGACCGCTTCAAGGGCCGCGTGGAAATCCTCGACCTGCGCACCCTTTGCCCACTTGACGAGGCGGCCATGTATGCGCTTGCCCAACGGCACGGCAAGGTGCTCGTCGTCACCGAAGAGCAGGTGAACAACTCCTTCGCCCAGACTTTGGCCGCTCGCATCCAAGAGCACTGCTTCCAATGGCTCGACGCGCCCGTGCGCACCATCGGCGCGGCGAATATGCCCGCCGTACCGCTCAATTCGACCTTGGAACAGGAAATGATTCCCTCGATTGAAAAAGTGGGCGACGCGATGGAGGGGATGTTAAAATGGTGAGTCGTCCATACATTTGACCCGAAAAACCCACGAAACCTAACTTTGCATCATTTTTAAAAACGTCTGCCAACACCATGAGTTGCACTCTTACACCTCCCGCATCGTCCTCCGGGCGATTCAACGGAAACGCCATCGAAATTTCCTGGTCGGCTGTCGCTGGTGCCTACGGCTACCGCGTCGCGGTCACCAACAAAACCACTCGTCAGGAGTTTTTCAGCGGCGACATCACTGGCCATAGCATCAGCGTGCCGAACGCCAATCCCGCTCATCAATACAGTTACTCCATCAAGTCCATGTGCAGCGCGACCGAGGTGGCGGTTGACGGCATCATTGACGATGTGGTGCACTTCTCCGCATAATTCTCCTGCGCTGCCCAATGCTGCCACAAGCCTGTTTGGGGACGGCACATTTCGAGTTGTCGCAAAACGCATCGCGGAATAACATTCCGGATTACGAAAGGCGACAACTTGAAATGCACCCGTTCGGGGGCAATACCGTTGTCTGTGACACATGAGAGACATCATCATATACATAGCCGCCGCATTTTTTGAAATTTTTGGCTGCTTTGCTTTCTGGAATTATTTCAAATCCGGCAGGTCAATCTATTGGCTCATCCCCGGCACTCTCTCTTTAATCGTTTTTGCCTTCCTGCTGGCGAAAGTCCAAGCGGAATTTGCGGGACGAGCCTACGCGATTTACGGCGGCATCTACATCGCCGCCTCGTTGCTTTGGTTGTATTTGGCAGAATACCAAACACCCGACAACTGGGACCTCATCGGCGCGAGTATTTGCATCGCAGGGGCTTTGATTATCTTGTTCATGCCGCGATGAAATGGGGGGGATTGGTTATTTCCATTGGGGGGGGGCGCCGCCAGACTTGGTACCGCTCAGCCATTCTCGTTTTGTAAGAGTTGTCATCTTTTGAGCAACGAAGAAGGTGACATCTCGGCCTGTTTCTGAGACGCACCCCTGCATTCTTCCGGGATGACACCTCTCAGAACCCGACAAAGCGAAAATCGCTGTAACAAGGCAGTTGTACTATCCTTTCAGGCAATGGCAACTGCACACGAAAAAGAAGGTAAACGTGCTTTTTTTTGAGAAGCGAAAAGATGACTATTCGTTTTGGCAATTTATACCTTGATTCGCTAGGATTTGTCAGATGAGCATGGTCACTATCGCAATCTGCTCAAAATCAGGGGCATCAATCACGGCCATCTGACAAATCCTATCGAATCAAGGTATAAGGTATAAAGTCGCGGCACAGCGCACATCCGACATTGGCCGCACGCAGGTCTTGCGCCCCCGCACATCCTACCCCTCCCAAATTTTGCGAGCGACCTCCCACACTACAATACCCGCCGCCACTGCCACATTGAGCGAGTGTTTGGTGCCGAATTGGGGAATTTCCATGGCCCCGTCGCACAGGGCAAGCACGGCATCGCTCACGCCCTCCACTTCGTTGCCCAACACAAAGGCGTAACGGGTCTGGTGTTCCGGCATAAAATCGTGCAGCCAGATTTTATGGGTGGTCTGTTCCACGGCAAACACGCGATAGCCGTTTTGTTTGAGCCAATCCACTGCCTCCGTAGTGTGCGCGTGATAAGTCCAATCCACCGATTCAGTGCTGCCCAGCGCGGTTTTTAGTATCTCCCGATGCGGGGGCTGCGCGGTGATGCCACACAAAATGAGCCTTTCCAGCAAAAAAGCATCGGCGCTGCGAAAAATGGAGCCGACATTGAGGCCTGAGCGCACATTGTCGAGCACCAAGACGACGGGCAGTTTTTGTTGTCGGGAAAAATCCGCCACCGACAGGCGGTTGAGGTCATCCATGCTTAGTTTTTGCATAGTTCGCGTTTGCATTTGGGGGGCAAATTTATGGCTCGCATCTACCTTTGCGGCATGGAATTGCACAACACGAAATTGGGCCTTCAATTGCCTACCGACCCGCGCTGGGTCAATCTGGCCGAAATGGACTTGGCCGAAATCCTCACCGACCATGCCTACTGCGAGCAAAAGGCAGCCACTTCCTGTATCTCGCTCATTCAGGCTTATCCAGACCGACCCGAGCTGGTGGAGGAACTCGCCCCCATCGTCACGGAGGAATGGGGGCATTTCAGGCTGGTCTTGGCCGAGTTGAAAAAACGCGATTTGAAGTTGGGCCGTCAGCGCAAGGACGAGTATGTGAACCAACTCCTTGCTTATCAGCGAAAGGGGATTTCCCGCGAGGAGGCGCTGCTGGAGCGGCTACTGGTGTGCGCGCTCATCGAGGCGCGCAGCTGCGAGCGATTCAGGCTTTTGTCGCTGCACTGCTCGGACGAGGCGTTGCGCAAATGGTATCACCAGTTCATGGTGGCGGAGGCCGGGCACTATCGGATGTTTATCGAGCTGGCCGAGCTGTATTTTGGGAAAGAAAAAACCCGCGCCCGATGGAAGGAATATCTGTTGCACGAGGCTGGCATCATGCAACAGCTGGCGCCACGCGGCGACCGAATGCACTAAAACTCTACTGCCACCCCTTCACCCGATTGATTTTACCATCCTCCCCAAATACTTCTTTGGAGCGTTTGTTGTAGGCGGCGGCGGCTTCCTCCGCCGTGTCGAACATTCCGAGGTGAATGGATTTGCCTTCCACGGAGATGACGGCTCGGTAGCGGTTGTGCTCTTGATAGACGCCCGTGTAGCCCGTCTTGCTGGTCGTCTTGCGTTGGCGACTGGCGAGCGAGCGCGAGCGCCACACCAAATTTTCCAGACGACAATCCAACTTATCGCCATTTTTGCTGCCAACCAGTTTGCGATTGCCCTTGCGCTGGTTCGACAAAAATCGCTCGGCGACCAATTTGTGCAAATATATCGTCTCCGTCTTGAAAGTACCGTCCGCCTTTTTCCATGTTTTCTGAAAAACGGCGCAGCCGCTCGAATGCTTTCGCAAGCTGTTGATAAAGTTGATTTTGGAAAGGTATGGGTCGATTGAAAGGGCTTCATAGATATGGGCATCGAGCAGCACCATATCGTTCGAGTTTTTAAGTTTTATCTTGTAAGTCACGGCAACAGGATGTTTTGTTTTTGTTTTAGAAAACTGATTAAAAAGGCAAAATAGCCGACTTGAAGGGAGTGCTAAGGGGACATATGCCGCACGCTCCTCGAATTGGGTCGCGGGGACAAGAGCAATAGGTGAGAATGCAAGATTCATCGAACACGCTGGCAATGCGCCAAACAAGGTGTTCACATAGAGAGTCCCGAGAGAATGGACGTATTGCGATTATGGCGAGGTTGGAGTGTTGGCAACCATGCGATTGTTTCAGATATCTTCGCAGCAGCGAAAGTAGTGTTTTTTTCAAAACTTCAAATTCAATTTTTTATTCAGTTTTTTTGAATTTAGCCAAAACTTTACATTATTTACACAAAAAAAACATCTGCATTTCTTTGGCACAATTTGACAACCGCGAAATAACAAGATTCCGGCGCATGATGCCTGTTGAGGCGCTGCAACTTCCCTTTGGGGAAATCATGCGCTCGCTCAGCAAAATACTCGGCCCCCAACTTTATCCGGCCTTCGACCCTTCGGCATCCATTCCCAGCCCATTGGAAGAGAGGCGCGACACTTCTTTTCTGAAAACCGCGAACACGGTGGGCATCAATATTCGGACGATTCAGCATTTCTGGAACGCGGTGCCCTACTCACTTGTGTTGCCCAAGGCACAAAACGCTATTCATATCCTTCCGATATGGGAGCCGGGTGTGGTAGCGAGCCTTTATGGCCCTGCCAGTTGGAACGTGAACCCCGAATTCTTCAGCCCTCAGTTGGCTGCGGCCTTCCCCCATCTCGACACGGTGGAAAAGCACCTAAAAGTGACGGTCAACATCCTGCACCTGCTGGGAAAGGTAGTAGGCGTCGATGTGGTGCCACACACAGACCGCTATTCCGAAATGGCACTCGCCAATCCCCATCTCTTTGAGTGGCTTCAACGCCGCGACATGGAAATCGCAGCGCACGACGCTCATCTGCATCGCAAAGTACAGACGCTGCTTTTCGAGCACTTGTTGCAGCAAGGAAGCGCGGTGCGGGATGTTGAGTTGCCCACGTCGCCCGAAGCGTTTTTTGAAAAAACGACGGAAAACACCCGCTTGCGTGTGCTTTTCGGTGAAAAATATGACTATTGGGGCCGGTTGTTCCGACGAAAAGAAATGGTGCGGTTGCTCCATGCACATGGCTACGAGACAGTGCCTGCCACGATGGGCCCTCCCTATCGCGGCCTCGAGGTGGACCCGCGCCCGGAGGCACAGGTGGTGGACGAGGAAGGCCTCGTCTGGCGTGACTATCGGCTTGTGCGGCCACAAAAATTTTCGCGTGTTTTTGGGCCATTGGCCCGCTACAGGCTCTACGAGAGCAAAGACGACAACCAAAACTGGGAACTCGATTTTGGGCGCCCCAATCACGCGGCGTGGGCGTATTGCGCCGAACATTACCGAAGCATCGTGGCGGAGTATGGGTTCGACTTCATGCGTGGCGACATGTCTCACGTGCAGATGAGGCCCGGAGGAGTGCCGGCCGTGCGCGACGAATACTACGACCTGCTGGGAGCGGTGAAACGAGCGGTGCTGCGCGACAAGCCCTATTTCGGCTACTTCGCGGAGAGCTTTTTGGCTCCGCCCAACGAGATGGCTTACGGCGACGAGTGCGCTCATCTGGAAGCGGCGATGGCGGACTCCACTTTGGGCGATTTGCAATCGGAACCCGTCGGCACGGAACAATTCGTGCGAACTTTCTGGCAATACCGACAGTGGCTGGAGACACGGAAGTTCGCGCCCAACTTTACCATCATGACCGCCGACAAGGACGACCCTCGCTTCGACCGATTTTATCTGGATGGCAACGAGATGCGGCATTTCATCGCGTTGTTTCTGACCGATATGCCTTCCTACATGGGGCTTGGATTTGAGTGCCGCGACCCGCACCCGCAGCCCGCGCCCAACGAGTGTTACAGCAAATACTATGTTTTTCAAATGCCGAACGACCCCAAAACTACCAACGGACCATATAGGTGGGGGCAAAACAAGCGGCTTTATGAAAATCTGGTTCGACAAAAATTGTTGTCGGATGAAATCATGGTCGACATCCGCGACGCCAAAACGGCTTGGCTCTTGCCGCCCGACCCGAATGGACACGACAAGGTGATAGCATGGACGCAGCGTGACACCCCACGGTATTTATTTGTGGCTAATCTCGACACCCAGCATGCGCAATATGACGTTGCTTTTGAGGCGCCATGGGGCCACGGATGGAAAATGATATTTTCGACGGAACAAGCACAATTTGAGGCTGGGGCCGAACAGTCGAGCAACATTCTTGTTGAAAAATTGCTGCCGGGCGAGGGCGTGGTTTTCAGCCGTGTTTGAAATTTAATTTTACGGAACTGTTAAATTTCGGCCAACACCCAAAATATATTCGGCCATTCATGCCCGCGAAGTCTATTTTTGCGGCATATTTTTTCGGTGGCACAAGGTTTGCAACAATAAGCCTGACGGCTTTCCGTTTTTTTCTCGCTTTACCAAGCGCATCATCGTTACTATCAAAATCACTATCGCACAATGAAAAATTGGAAAAAGTATCTCGCCTTTGCATTCATGGCCGCTTTGTTCCTCCTCGAAGCTTGCCATCGCGGTTATGGCTGCCCCGGCACTGACCTCTGATACAAAAAATAATCGAATACCCGAACCGATTTTACAGGGCGCGGCTTGACAGCAGCGCCTTTTTTTATTTTCGCTGCGGACAATACCTGCGACTTGTCATCAGCGCGTCTTACGAGCCCACACGCCAGCGTCCCACCATCGACGAATCTTGATGTATAGTTCGCGTCGCCAAGTTTTGAGCATGGCTAAAAGCGCAATCTGTTCAAAATCAGGGGCATCAAGCATGGGTATCCGACAAATCCTAACGAATCATGGTTTATTTTCGCCGCGTGAGCTACCTGCGACTTATTTGGCGATTCTTGTTTTTTGCCTTTTTCACTACTGCCATCGTCGTTGAGATATGGCTGCGCCGCACCTTCATGGGGGCCGATATGCGGGTGGCAATGCGTGTGCGGCGGCGCTGGGCGAGGGTTCTGCTGCGCAACGTTGGCATACGGGGTGCCACCGAAGGCACCGCACCAGATTTTGCGTGCATCATCGTCTGCAATCACCGCTCTTATCTCGACCCCATCCTTATGCTGCGCGACGTGGATGCCTATCCGGTGGCCAAAGCCGAGCTGGCCGACTGGCCCGTCATCGGCAAGGGCGCTCTTTTGGCGGGCATTCTTTACCTGCGCCGCGACCATTCTGGCAGCCGCGCCAACGCGCTGCGACTGATGGAGGAAAAAATCAGGGTGGGGTTTCAAATCATTCTTTTCCCGGAAGGCACCACCTCTGGTGTGCATGGTACTTTGCCATTCAAAAAAGGGGTGTTCCAACTGGCCGCAAGAACGGGGATACCGATTGTGCCGGCGGCGCTGATTTTTCACGATAAAAATGATTTTTGGATTGGCAAACAAACTTTTTTGCGACACGCTGGTCGGCGTTTCAAAGAAAAAATCATTCGCGTGGACGTTTGCTACGGGCCGACATTGCGGGGCGACGACGCTGAAAAGTTGCTCTCAGATGCAAAAGACTGGATAGACGGGCGCTTGGGAACTGCAACGGGATAGAAATCGGTTTTTGAAATTCCTTTTTGAAAAAGCCACACAAGCACTACCTTTGCGCCTGCTTCGGCCCCGTAGTTCAACGGATAGAATGGAAGTTTCCGGAACTTCAGATAGTGGTTCGATCCCACTCGGGGCTACAAAAAAACGCTGACGACCTTGCTGGTTGTCAGCGTTTTTATTTTCGCGTTCTCAAGTTTTCTGCATGAGCGGAACAATCAATCCGTTCAAGAACATGTCCATCCAAGAAATCTCGACAAGTCAACAGCTATTCTCGGTTTGTGATAGGTGTCATCATTTGAGGAACG
This sequence comes from Saprospiraceae bacterium, assembly GCA_026129545.1. Lineage (NCBI taxonomy): Bacteria > Pseudomonadati > Bacteroidota > Saprospiria > Saprospirales > Saprospiraceae > Saprospiraceae bacterium. Next base: position 778,170 of record JAHCHX010000001.1, on the reverse strand, counting down.
AGAAAGGTGGCATCTCGGTCGGGTTCTGGGGTGTCACCTCAGAACCCGACAAAGCAAAAATCGCTGGACAAAGTCAAGGTTTCATCTTTCGTTTCATCTCGCGCTCACAGCCACCCCAAAAATGGCTCTTCCAAAATCTTCTTCAAATCCACCAAGAAGCGAGCGGCATCTGCACCATTGATGACGCGGTGGTCCCAGCCGATGGTGATGGGCATCATGAGGCGCGGCTCAAATTCTTTGCCGTTCCAATGGGCTTCCATGCTGGCAGCGGTGACGCTGAGGATGGCTACTTGCGGCCAGTTGACGATGCTCAGCATGTTGGTGCCGCCGATGCCGCCAATGTTGGAGATGGAAAACGTGCCGCCGTCCAAATCATCCAATTTGTTTTTGCCCTCGCGCGTGCGAGTGCTGAGTTCGGTGAGTTCGACGGATATTTCGGTCAGTGATTTTTGGTCGCAGTTGCGGATGACTGGCACCAAAAGCCCTCGCGGCGTGTCCACCGCAATGCCGATATTGATGTATTTTTTGTAAATCACTTCGTTGGTGGCATCGTCGAGGCTGGCGTTGAACTGCGGGTATTTGCGCAGCACCGAGCAAATCGCCTTGGTGAGGATGGCGGTGGTGGTCAGGTTGCCACCTGCTGCCTTCACGGTGTCCTTGTGCTGTTGGCGCAGTTGCTCCAAGCGCGTGATGTCTGCCTTTTCTGAAATCCACGCATGTGGGATGGTGTTGAAGGCATAGTGCATGTTTTCGGCGGTCAATTCGCCGATGCGTCCCAAGGGCTTGCGTTCGATGGTGCCAAATTTTTCAAAATTGGGCAAGGGCTTGCGGGTCAGTCCGGCGCCACCTGTGCCGGTGCTGCCTCCGCTGGTGTCAATTTTTCTTTTGACAAAATCCATCACATCCTTGTATGAAATGCGGCTCGCGCCTTGCGGCGGACGCACGTCGGAGAGGTTGATGCCAAATTCCTTGGCGCGTTTGCGAGCGAGCGGAGAGGCTCGCAATGAGCCGGAGGCTCCTTGTTTGGCATCGCTCGTGCTGCTTGTGGGAGCGGGGGCTGGCGGAGGTGCCGGGGGCGGTGTGGGAGGAGTGGCAGCAGGCGCGGATGTCGAGGTGGCGGTGGGGCTGCTGCTTTCTTTTTCTTTGGGCGCGCTGCTGCTGGGAGAGGCGGAGTCGCTTTTCATTTTCAGGATGACGGTGCCATCGGTCACGTCATCGCCTTTTTTCACGAGGATTTCCTCCACGATGCCATCGGCATCCACGGGGATTTCGGCATCCACTTTGTCGGTACCGACTATGAGGACGATTTGTTCTTTCGTTACTTTGTCGCCTGGTTTCACGAGTATGTCGAGCACCTTTCCGGTCACGTCGTCGCCGAGCGAGGGTAGTCTGAATTCGTAGGCCATGATAATCAACTGTTGGGCGGCAAAGATGAAGCAAGTTTGTGACATCTTTGCAACAGGCGTTGACAAAAGACTTATATCGCGCCACACAACTTTCGCGTCATGAATTTTTTGCTGCATTTTTTGGCCACGCTTTTGGTGTTTTTGCTCTTGGATGTCGTATGGCTCAAGTTTCTCATTGGCGGCTTGGTTGAATATCCGTTTGTGACGCGCTATGGGTATCCGCCGAATTGGGCGTTGGCCGAGATTTATTACGTCTTGTTCTCGTTGTGGCTGGCTTTTGGCGCTGCTTACAAGAGCATGGTTTACAACAACTTGGCTCCTGCATTTCTGGATGGGTGGCGGGTGGGTTTTCGCGTTGGGGCGCTTTATGCCGCTGTCAATATCGTGTTTGTCGCCCCGTGGCCCCTTGAGTTGGTGGTGCTTGATGTCGCATGGGTCACTTTGTCCACTGCATTGGCGGCGGTGGCGAGCTACGCCATTGGGCTGTGGCTTACGAGTGGGGGTTCGCAGGTGAGGAGGAGGTGAGTGTTTTTTTTGTTGTTGGTTGGTCTGAGTGGCTCGTCAGGGCGGAAGATTGTTTGTTTTTTTGTGAAAACTTAGGTAAAGGGCTGTGAGAGACCTGATTTGGGGTTGCATACTGTTTCTATGGAGATGAAAACAGCCTTCTACCCTCTACCTAAGTTTTTACGTTTTTTTATCATGAAAAATTTTGCCCACTTCTTGTTTACCCTTGTGGTTTATACTGCTTTTGACTTGGCGTGGTTGAATCTTTTTGCCAAAAAATTCATCCAGCAGCAGGTAGGTTCGATGCTCGCCGCCCGCCCCGACTTAATTGCCGGGGGTGTTTTTTACTTGATTTTTGCTTTTGGGATGCTGTGGTTTTGTGTTTGGCCTGCCCAATCACCGCTGCGCGCATTGCTCAACGGCGCTTTGTTTGGCTTGGTCACTTATGGCACTTATGAATTGGTGAACAAGGCATTGATTGACCGATGGCCGCTGCCTTTGGTGGTGGTTGACATCGCATGGGGTGTTTTTGTGGGAATGCTGACGAGTTGGATGTCGTACAAAACGGGCGAATGGCTGAAGACGCTTTGAGGGTTCGAAAGTAAAACCTTGCACCCGTGTTCAGCCCGAATATAACTTGACCCGGCAACGACCTGTCAGCTGCATCCTTGCGCGAAAAATCGCCTGAGAGCGCGGGTTCGGCAAAAAGCCCCAAAATGGCGGGCAAGGCGAAATTCGGTGCCTAAGGATGCCCAATAACCCAAAAAGAAACTGCCTGCTGTCTGGTACTGCATACTGTAGCCGTTGTTGCCCTGCAACAATCGCAAACGCACGTTCTGCGATGCGCTTGCCGTCACGTCGAGTTGGTTTTTTAAAATAAAGTTTCCGACCAGTCCTGCTTTGGCCACTGCCTGCCAACGCCCCTGCCCGATTCGGCAAACAGCCAAGGCGGGGACGCGGAATATTTGCAATGTTTCGGTGGTCATGACGCGCAAAGCCACGCGCCCATTGTCGGGCAATGGGGCCGAAGGGTTCACGGGTTCCATGCGAAGCGTCACGTTGGCGGAGCCTCCATAGACTCGCAGGTCGTAGTTGAATTGGCGGACTTGACCGCTTGGGCCAAGATTGCCTTGACTGAGCCTGAACCGGGGGCGTGCGTGGCTTTGCGCGTCATGGAGCGAAACCCCAGTCCTGTCTCGACCGACCAACGCGAATTGATTTTTTTGCCAATACTCAGCCACCAGTCCGTAGCAAAATCGGCGCTTTCCTGACGACTGAAGAATACTGGCCGTGTGCCGGGCACGGGCGAAATCTCCATATCCTGTTCCAGAGCAGTGTACGGCATGACGTGTAAACCCAAATGCCAGCCAGAAGGGGCGCGAAATGGCTTGATGGGTATGCTTGCCTCGGCTCTTGCGCGATAGGCAGCGACTTCCAGTAGCGGCATGGCGGCAGGCAGGGGGTCGAGAGCAGGCACTTTCACAGGTTCTGGCCCGAGTGGAGAAAGAGGGGTTATTTGCGACGTGTTTAGGGTGATTTGTTCGACGTTTTTTGATGTTTCGGGAAATAGAGTTGTTGCGGTGGAGGGCTTTGGCGAAGGGAAAGCCCTCCACCGGAACAAGTCTAATGATTTTCACGGATTTGAACGGGCATTTTTTCGCAAACCACTTTCCGTTGGGTATAAAACATTTGAAAATCCAGAGGCAGCGCCCCGAAACGTTTATGGAAGCTTGCGCAAGCCTCTCTCCCCTACTCTTTCTTCGAAGGAATAATCCTATCGAACGCTAGCCCGCTGTGGCCTTCGCCGCGTCCGGTGCGTTTTTTCACGCCCAGCCAAGTAAACACCTTGCCGTTCGTCCAGCGGGTGCGCTGAAAAGCCTGCAACACATGCACACCCGCACGCGGCACCTCTTCCTCGTGGATGTGGTAGGGCTTGACTTGGTCAAGCCCTTCGCGCAACAGCACGGTACGCGGTCGCACCCGCTCGAAGATGGGCGGGTTTTCGTTTTCCAAAAAACGCGGCATGGCGGCGCGGCGCAATTGAATCCGGCGATTGCTGCCGGGTATGTGTTCGGGCACAAAAGGAATCCAGTTTTCAGGCACGGAAGTCATGATGTCGTAGCGGAAAGGCGCTTTCCATGCAGGCTCCGCGACGGGGACAGCGGTTGGGATAAGCCCTTGCAAGTAGTCGTGGAATTCGGCAGCTGCTATGTTGCCCGGCTTGGTGCGGCCATGAGCCAGCGGCACCGCCGTCTCGATGCCCCATACCATGTTGGCCATTTCGTCGCGGATGAGGGCGACCTCTTCCATAGGCTGGCCTTCCTGAATTTTTGGCACCGTCGGCAACACGAGCAACGTCAGGTCGGCAGGTTCCTCTTTTTTGCCTTTTATGTTGAGGCTGAACATATTCCACCGCTGCCAAGCCTCGTCGGAGCCGCGCCCTGCGGGCTCTATCCAGTATCGTTCGCCAAACGTGTTGGTGACAGCAAGCCCCCGGATGTTCAGCACCGAACCCGTTGGCACCGTGTAAGGCAGGATGAACCAGTCGTTGGCATACACCAGCCCAAACTCGATGAACAACAGTTTGGCCAAATCCGTCGTGCCGGGTTTGATGTCGCCAAAATTGGTTTTGCCGTCCTCAAACGCCCACCAGCGCGTGTCGGGCATCCCGTCGAAACGAACAGGGGCGGGTATAAAACTTTGGGTCGTGTATCGCGCCTCCACAGGAGCTTCAGGAGCGGTCTCCGCTGGTTCGTCGAGGGTTTTGTCCTTTTCCCAGTCGAAATTGTACCAATCCAATCGCTCGTGGTAGTACTCCTCGGCGTTAAGCACTTTTTCACCGCCTTGCCCATCAGGCACAGCGCAGTCGAATTGGTACTCCAACCGCTCCGGCTGCCAAGCATCGCTTGTTTCAGAGGGGTGGAAATAGAGCGCCTCGAACCACCGCACAAATTCCACGCCTGCCGCATCAATGCTCGACTTGTCGGCGGCGGAAAGCCCCGCGATGTCGTCCGATGCCACATTGCCTGGTGTTTTTAAGTGAAAATACAACTGTGCGCCATCCATCGCCCGGCCTGCTACCGCCTTCCACTGTTGCCACACCTCCGGGTGGGCGCAAATCGCCGCATCCGCCTTGCTCGCGGGGTTGGGCAGCTCTATGGGGTAGGCATCCTTGAAAAGCGGCGCCGTTGCCGCTGGAATCATTTTGAGCCATCGACGCCCCATCAGCAGCCTCAGGTCGAGCGACATTTTCTGTGCGCCTATGGCGAAGGGGAACGCCCGCCGCTCCACCGTCGCTTCCAAGGGGGTGTCGTGGGCAAATTTTTGCACCGAGGCTCCTGCTGGCTGGTACTTGGTGATGCGCTGGCCCTCGACGTGAATTTTTGCATACACGGGAGTGCCCGCATCGTCGCCGAGAAACTCGCCCATTTGCCACTGTTTGCACAGGAGCCAAAGCGGGTCGCGCACCTCGGCACGGAGGGCACGGGTGAAATTGTTGGTGCGTGGACGCGCCTCCAAGCGGTTGTAGCGCGTGAGGGTCGGATAGCGCACCTCCCCTGTGAAGACTTGCTGGAGATTTCGGATGATGAGATGTTCGGTCATTGATTCGACGGATTGGATGATAGGATGAATGCGATGGGGAGCGCGTCAGTCTGGGGGGGGGCGGAAGGGGGACTGCAATGCGCTACAAAACTATGATATGCCCCACAATTCCGTGCGAATTTTAACGCGCAATTGTAAAAGCTTCGATGGAGGATATAGGTGAAGCCAACTTTCAGTTGGCGCAAGCAAGCGTCATTCCCTATCTGAGCGAAGCACCGAACCCCATCCGAACGAATGTTCATTCGGGCAGGCAGAAACCCCGTCCGCTCCGCATGGCTGGGCAAGCCTCAAACCAACCTCCTCAGCATCATCTTTTCCACCCTTTCTTTCAACGCCGGGATATCCGCTGCCGTCATTCCGTCCGTCGGAATCGGCTCATCCCACACGATGCGCACGGTGCCGGGGCGAAGGCCGTAACCGGATGCGATTTTGGACATATTCACAATCGTCTCCACCGCAAGCGGTGCCTTGGTCTGAATGGCGATGCGGAACGCGCCGTCGTAAAACGGGCCGAGCAGGTCGTCGGATTTATTGCGGCTGCCTTCCGGATAGATGAAAATGCTCCAGCCGTTGGCGAGGTTTTCCTTCAAAGCAACCACACTGCGAGCGCGGCTCATGGCGCTGCTGCGGTCAACGGTCAGACACATTTTTTTCACCACCCAGCCGAACACGGGAATTTTTTGCAATTCCTGTTTTGCCAAAAAACGAAACACGCCGGGAAAGGCATGGGCGTGCACGATAAAATCGAGTGCCGAACGATGGTTGCCAACGATGACATAGGATTGCTTCGGGTCGAGCTTTTCACGGCCCTCTACTTTTAGCCGGATGCCGACGAGCGTCAAAAACAGTGGCGTGAAAATGTGGTGCAGGTAAAAGATATTGTTGCGCAACGCTCGTTCGCCCGGCGTGAAGGCCATGAAAACCAGCAGCACGGGTAGGCTAGCAAGCATCAGCATCAGGAAGAGCAACACCGCGTAGCCGGCCCATATTTTTTTAAAAATGGTCATGATGTCGAAAAATGGCGAGCAAAGGTAGGAAAGGCTGGGGACGGGCAGCTATCTTTACGCGCCGAACGTCTTCACACCAAACCTACTTGCTCGCCTATCCATGAAAATGGTCACTCGCTTCCTGTGCAAGGCACTTTTTTGCCTTCTCCTCCACCCTATTGCCGCGCAGAACATCCTCATCAGTTATCAAAAAAGCGACTCGTTGTTCGTCTGTGGCACCGATACGTTTTTTGTTCAGGTGCAAAACACCGGGGCAGCCCCCATGCTCGACGGGACGCTTCATCTGACGCTGCCCGCCGGGGTGGCTTATTTGCCCGGCACCATTGTTGGCGCCACCCAAGTGAACGTGACGAACCCTCAGCAACCCGTGTTCGCGCTGCCGAGCCTCGCTCCGGGGGCAACGGGAACAGTGTCGCTGCTTCTGACGGCCACCTGCGCCGCCGCCGCCGCGTTGGATGCCGGGCAGCTGTTCATTGCCAACATCGCGGTGCAATCGTCGGTGGGCAACGCTTCGATTGCCACCACCAATTTTGCGCTGGAAACGGGTTTGATTTTGATAGAAAGTGTGGAAAACCCGCTGATGAGTGGCGAAAAAGGCGATACTCTATTTCGCAAAATTTGTGTGAGAAACACTCGATTGGGCAAAATCGGCAACCTGCACTTTGAGGATTCGCACAAACCTGGCATCGAACTCAGCATCGTGGGGGCGACCAGCCAAACCAACCTGCCCGAACTTTCGGTCGCTGATTTCGATGGCAGTTTTTTCGCCGCCGTCGGCAATGGCGACCATTGGCTCGACGTGGGCGAGACCGTCTGTTTCACCGAAAGAATCATCATCACGGATTGCGGCACACCCCCATTTTTCAACACATCCTTGCTGCGCGTGGGTTGGGGGTGCGGAGGCGAAGTGTGTCGTTACGACAGCGTGCTGGTCAATATCGAAATCAAGGAATCGAAAAAAGTGCCGGACTTGGTTTTTGAGCAAATCTGGAACGCACCAACGGACCACTGCGGCAACACGCCTGCTATAATCGGCATGAAAATCAACAACATCGGAAAGTCAGAGGCGAAGGATGTCTTTGTGCGGCTGCGCGTGCAAGACATGAACCAGAGCAAAGCCGGCATAGGCAACAATTCTTTCCGCGTGGTGCACAACGGCATCTCGACCCCGCTGGCACCCAATCTTGCCTCGTTCAACACGCTGGACGTGTGTGGGCTGACGGTGACGAACGATGCCTCGCTGGTGCTCCCCCTGGTGGCAGCGCAAGACTCCGTCTTGCTACTCTTTGATGCCTTCACTTGCGAGACCTCGTGCGAGCAGGTGTTGCCCACCGTGCAGGTCGAGTACTTCTATCGCAAGCCCTGCCCGGAAAATGGTTTTGTGTCCGACACCTTGCTAATCGTGCCCGACGGCGAATACACCGTGAATGGGTTCGTCGGGTTCAAGGCCGGCGTTTGCCTTCAAAACGCCAACAGTTATGTGTTCAACTATCAGGCAGTGTCGAAGCGGCTCGTAGAGGATGACGGTTTTTGGCACGTCACGTTCGATATGTCGCAAGGGCTTTCGTTCGATGAAAACTGCCCTGCACTGCTCGGTGGGGCCGCACCCGACTTCACGACGATTGAACCCTCGGCCAATGGCGGGTACACCGTGCATTTGACTTGGGCGCTGCCGCTGCCGAGCGATTCGCTCAACATGGACTTTTGCCTTCGTTACGACTGCGACACCACGATGAATTGCCTCAAAGATTTTGAGCCGGCCGATGGCACGGTGGTCGTTTATTCGAGCGACTGCCCCATTGCTTGCTTCCTCCAACTGAGCACCCACACCTATTGGACACCTCAACTCAACACGCCTTTTTCCTGTGCCATCAGCGACTGCGATTCCCTGCGAATGGTGGTGAACACGAGCTGCCTGCCTATAGAGGACGACCCGGGCGCGGGCGATACGACCATCCTTGACATCGTGTTTCCGTTGCCGGGTTTCAACAGCCGATTCGAGGTGTACCGGCTCAACTACGGATTTGAGGACGGTGACGACGACCGCCGCGCCGATAGCGACGCGCTGCTGCACCCCGAGGCGCCATTGGTGCGCCGCGACCGCTTTTTGGCTGGCGATACCCTGCGCGTGGAATACTGCGGCGCGGTGGATTCGGGAGGCGAGCTGGTGTATTTTGCACGCACCATCTGGCACGAAGTGGTCGGCAGCGACATGATTACGCAGGGCAACGACGTGTTCCTCACCCAATCGGCCACCAACACCTTCTGCAATTCGAACAGGTTTCGTTTTCTGCGCGACAGCATCCGCATCCGATATGCCGATGGCTCGCAAGTCGCCTGCTCGCTGAGCGACCTCGTCAGCATCAACGACGAAAACTTTTTCTCTGTGAATCAGGTGAATACATGGCCGCCCGCGAAGGTTGACGAAATTGCCACGCAGCGATTCAGGTTTTATTTTTCTTTGGAAAACCTGCACGACGCGGGCTGTTTGCCCAAAGGAACACTCGACTTGGGCGACTCGCTTTTTGTTTACACGGATTTCAAAATAGACCTGAACTACCGCCCCATCTCCACCAACCATCCCGACCCGCCGTTGGTGGGCTTTCGCACGGCTTTGAGCGGTGGCGGAAAAGTGTATGCCTATAACGAACAGCCTTTCAAAAAACTTCAGTATTCAGGCATCAACATCACGCGCTCGGCCAATCAGCACAGCATCCGTCCTTGCGAGCCTTCGCTGGAACCCCGGCGATTCCGCCAAACGCTCCGCATCGCCCGCGAAAATATGTTCACGCACGAGGTGCGCCCCATCGCACGCATCTCCGATTACTGGCAGACCGTGCCGGATGACCTCGAAGCACTTTCTGTCAAATTGGAATACCTCGTTTTGCAGGACAGTGTGGCACGATGGAACAATCTCGATTTGCCATTCCAGCAATCGCCCGGCATCCTGTCCATTGATTTTGCGCCAGCCTTCGACGAGCCTGTGGATGAGGGATTCATGTTGCGCACCAATATCGCCTTCAAGCCCGATTGCTCGTACGACAGGCCCGACTCGTCGCGTCAGTACATCACCTTGGAGTATCATGTTCCGTTGGAGTCGAACATCGCCGTAACGGATTCTATCACCAACCAAATAGGATTTTTTTCCAACGCACCCGATTTGCGTTTTGAGGCACCGGACAGCATCTTGGTGGGCAATACAAAAGCGTTTGGGTTCAATTTTGTCTTGAAAAACAACGTGGTGTCCACCGCTTTCAACTCGTGGGTGGCAGTGGTGTCGCCAAACGGCAACGCCACCAACTTTGAAGTGATTCAAGTCCCTCAAAATCAGCCAGTCGCAACCCAAAACGGTATTTTCCAAACAGGCAACATCGGCGGGTTCGGCCAGCAGGGTTTCCGATTGCAAGGCTTGAATGGCTCCTGTGGCCCCGATACCTTGCTCATCATTTTTGGCTGGGACTGTGCGCCCGTCGCAGGGCTGGAGCAAGCCACTTGCGGACGCGACACCTATTGGCTGGAGCTGCGTTTGGAAAAACCCGAATTGGAACTGAACGTGCTCAAAGAACCAAATTTCATCGCCGTTTGCGACAGCTCGGATTATTTTGAATTTGAAATTTTCAACGCCAAAACGGGTTTTGCCTACGACCCGTTCGCTACCGTGAAACTACCACCCGGCATTTTCATTGTGCCGGGTTCCTGTCAGGTTTCCTACCCAGCGGGAAGCGCCTATCAAAACATTCCAGACCCGACCGACTTGAGCAGCAATTTGTTTCAATGGGCCATTGACTCCATCGTGGCAGCCATCGCCGCCAACGGTTTGCCCGGGGTGGACAAGGCCCCGCTGAACACCCTGCGGATTCGATTCAAAACTTATGCGGAATGTGGCTTCGTGGCCAACACACAAGTGATTTACGGCACACGCGGCACGGAGCCATGCGGACGCTCCACCAATGTGCTGAACAAGCCCGGCGAACCCTTGAAAATCAGCGGCTTGAACACGGGCCTCAATGTGGTTATCCAGTTCTCTACGGTTGGCAGTGGCACGGCCTTTTGTGGCGGCTCGCAGTCGTTTGAGGTGACCATTGTGTCGTTGGGCTTGCCCACCGATGGAGACAGCATCTATGTGTCGCTGCCGATGGGTGTCTCGTACTTGCCCGGCTCTTACCTTCCGCTCGACGGCGCTCCGACAGGGCCACCCAGCATAGATGCACAAGGCTTCCGTTTGCCCTTCCCCAACGCGGGAGCCGGAGTCATAAAATTCCGATTCGATGCCTCTTTTGACGCAACGGCGGGCTGCGTTGACCCCACAATGGTTGTTCAGACGAGGCTTCGTTCGGAGGTTTTTTGCCCAACATTGGGAGCACCCTGCACGATATACGCCGCGACGGGGCAGGCTACTCTGAGCATAAGTCTGCAACGCCCCGAACTGCAATTGGGCAGCGTCAACGCTAATGTGAACGGCACCGAAATCAGTCTTAACATCGGTATCAACAATATCGGCAATGTGCCTGCCAACGGCGCCACTGCTCAAATTTGGCAAGACATGGATGGCGACGGAACCTTGTCGGCGGGCGACGTGCTGCTGCAAACCGTTGAAAACGAGCAGGTGCTTTTGCCGGGCGGCAGTTTCGACCTGTCAGCATTGTTGAGCGTTCAGCCCGCGATGTTGTGCGACCTGCTTTTTGCTTTACCAGCCGAAGAAAACTGTATTTGCGCTACTCAGACATTGCGGCTCAACAACATCAACCTAACATACCAGCGGCAGGAATACTGCGACATTCAAACCGTCAACATTGGGGTAGCGGAACAACCCGGCTTTGAATATCAATGGCTTACAGCGACAGGCATCGCTTGCCCGACTTGCTCCTCCACGCAATTCACGCCACCCGCCTCTACCCCACCCGGCCAACCCGTCACGCTTGTTTTGGAGGAAAAATCGGGAGATTGCATGGTACTTCACCGGTTTGAATTCACCTTCGGCACGCCACCCGCGTCCATCATGGTGAACAACCCGGCGATTTGCAAAGGAGAGAGCGCCATTTTGACCGCGCAACCGCCGGGCAACGATTATCAATGGTCGCCGGGAAGCCTCCCCAGCCAACAGCAAATCACCGTGTCGCCCGTTGCCACCACCACTTATGCAGTGACCGTGACCTTCCCAAGCACCTGCACCCAGGCTGTGGCCACCACCGTGTTCGTAGCCCTGCCCGATACCACCTTGCTGCCTGGCCTCATCACTTGCCAAGGCGACCCTGTGGTGGTATTGGGCAACACGACCGATGTGCCCGGACTTTATTCCAATGTGTTGCAAAATATCGCTGGCTGCGACAGCATCATCTACCAGCGACTCGACGTGTTGCCGCGTGCGTTCAGGAAGGATAATTTTTCGTTTTGCGTGGGCGACACGTTGTTTTTGCTTGATACCGCTATCACCCAAAGTGGTCAAGTGTGCCGCACATACATCGCTGCCAACGGTTGCGATAGCCTTTATTGCGTTAACGCGACAGCGTTTGCCCGCCCCCCCGTGACCGACCCGGACACCCTCGTGGGCATCATCGGTCAGCCACTTGTGCTCAATGGCCCAGATGGTTACGTCACCTACTCTTGGTGGCCCAACGTGCCGAATTGCCCCAACTGCCAAAACATCACGATTCTGACCGACAGCACCTTTGTGGAATATCAACTGCTCGTCACCGATGCCAATGGTTGCAGCGGATTGATTGTGTATCGGGTGTTGCTTGGCCCACCCTGCGATGGCCGCCGCTTGCGCATCCCCAATGCGTTTACGCCCAACGGTGACAGCGTGAACGACGTGTTTCGCGTGGTGCCTTATGAGGGTTTGGAAATCATCGGCAGCCTCACGATTTACGACCGATGGGGCGAAAAGGTGTATGAAAATCAAGGCAATGTCTTTTGGGACGGCTCCATCGCTGGCAAGCCCGGCCCCTCCGACGTGTATGTCTATCGCATTGACATTATTTGCGACGGCAAGCCGGAAGCGATATGGGGGGATGTGACCTTGTTGCGGTGAGATGATTACTCCCTAACCATCAAAAGCAACGTGGTGGTTTTGTAATCCGTCCGCAAGGTGTCGAGGCAGCGGCCATCGAAGTTGGGGTATTGGCGCAAATTCACCAAATAGAGCGCATTGGGGATGTTCATATCATCGGTGCGCTCTATGATGTATCCAAGCCGCTCGGTGGCGTAAAACATGGCTGGTTCGCGGGTTTCGGAGTCTGCCCACACATACCAACGCCGGTTGTTGTGTTTGTCAGCCATCTGAATGGCATCCCGGCGGGCTATGGACGTGTCATTCTCGTGGTGCCTCACCGGAAGAATGATGAGGTCGAAACCAATGCGCACGACCAGCATCCCAATGACGAACCACCACAGAAATCGAGCCTTGTCCACAAAATACATCGCCACCACCAAAGCCAGCGCCAGCGTCAGCACGATGGACATCGGCCAGATGCCTTGTAGCCAGTTCACCTCCTTGATAAAGGGCATGGCAAGCGTAGCGACGGGGCCGAGCGCAAGCAGGCTTCCCATCATCCAATAGAAGGTCTTGGAGCGCCAGGTGTTCTCGGCGCGGTGCTGCGTCAGCAGGTATAATCCTATCAAATTGAACAAGGGAATAAACATGAGCAGGTATCGCGCCATCACTTGCGAGGAGGTCCAATAAACCGGGAGATTGACGGCCAGAATCAGGAAGTTGAAAAACACAAACTCGTTTTGGCGGACTCTCTTCCAAAAATTTTTGTCAAGCCAAAAAACAAGCAGCAACGAGTAAGGAAGAAAATGATAGATGGAGTCGAACGGGAATTTGGCGATGTGGTAAATCGTGTTGCTGAACGAATGTTCCACGGCGGTGCGCTTCACCGATTCTTCCACCAAGTTTGGAATCAGCACCTCCAACGGCCGATATTGGACGTAAATGCCCAACCAAGTGCCGATGATGGCCACCGCTACGGCTATGCCCAAGAAATGCCGCCAAGAGAAAAGCTGCCGCCATTGACCAAAATATATCAAACCCGCGAGCAACGACAACCCTTGAAACACCACGGCGGGGAACGCTTTGAGCAAAAAACCGACGGCCATCAAAAAATAGCTAGCCAAAAAGAGCCGCAGCCACTCACCGCGTTTTCCAAAGTACCATATACTCATAAAGAGCAAATAAGTAACCCAGGTGAACGTGGTATCAATCAGGCCGAGCATGGAATCATAAAACAGGAAACGCCCGCTCGTAATCGTCGTCATGGCGGTCAAAAAAGCGAAGTCGGTCTCAAAATATCTGCGCACCACCCTAAACACCGTGTAGCCGAAAACACAGAGAAAAAACACGGTCACGAGCCTTGATGGAAGTTCGTGAAAACCTCCGAACAATTTTGTGACACCCAATATCATCCAGTTGAACAACGGCGGTTTGTTGATGTAAGGCGCGCCATGCATCGTGGTGGCGATATAATTGCCCGAAAAGTCCATCTCCATCGCTACCCAAGCCCGAATGGCCTCGTCGCCGTTGAAAGCGGCCACGCCCAAATTGATGAGGTGCGCCGGAAAAAACAAAATGAGAATGACAAGAAGCAGGTAGCGGTCGGGCCAAGCACGCAAGTGACGGAGTAGCGTTTGCATCAAGGAATTTACGATTGGTTCGATTTACGATTTACGATTGCCTGCCCGTCCGAACGGTTCGGGCGAGCCCGCCCGACTAAGCAGAACAGACTGTGTTTGATTGGGCGCGAAGGTACATTGCATGGGAGGAATTTGACACGCACGACTGGCGATTGGGTTTGCGAGAAGCGTCTGCATTTGTTAAACAAAACATCTCCGCTCGCAAATAAAATTCAAAATGCCGCTGTCAGTCAGTTACTTTTTTTGCGCTCGTCGTTTCAATGTGCAAACCGGCAGAAATATCTGCCCCAGACCTAACTCTCAAACCGATTTAACTTACAACGCAGACCTCTTAGCCTTAATCCCGCAAACCCTGCACCCTGAACCGATTTTTACCCCCCACAACGAAATGGCCTCGCTACCCAGCGGGGCTTTTTTCGTTGGCGCTGAGGATGTCTCACAAGTGATAGTTGATGACAGGATTGGCACCATTGTTTTTGGAAAAAACCTGCAAATTTTGTCAATCCTGTCGAAATTTGAACTTGTGAGACATCCCGCGGCCCCTCACGGGATGCAAAGTCGGCGCAACTGCGCACTGTCTCCGTTGAAGACATTGAAATCCACTCGCTCGTTGATGCCACTCACGTTGCCCCGGTCGCTGTGTTGCCAGAAATGCCAGTCTTCCTCACCAGGCATATCAAGATTGGTCACGTGATAATGCGCAATCCAGAAGATATAGCCCTTGAAATCTGGGTGCCCCGCGAAGTAGCGTTTGTAAAAATCGCGGTTGGTGTAGAGAATAGGGCGCACCGCGTACTGCTTTTCGAGCAAATCCAAAAACGTTTTGGTGTATCGCTGTATCTGCGCCTTGCTCATGCCGCGCGTCTCCTCCACATCCACCACGGGCGGCAAGTCGCCCGAACGCAGCCGCACCGTTTTCATAAAATGTTTCGCTTGGTCTCTTGGGCTGATGTGGGGCAAAAAATAGTGATAAGCCCCCCGAATGATGCCCGCATCTTTGGCGTTTTGCCAGTTCTGCTCAAAATGAGGGTCTTTTAGCCCCGCGCCCTCCGTGGCCTTGATGAAAGCAAACATGATGCGGATATCGCCCACTTGCATTTTCTTCACCCGCCGCCAATCCACGCGCTGTTGGTAACGGCTCACATCAATGCCATGCACCGAGAACCCGCGTGGGATGCGGATGCCAAACTGCTTGTACTCTCTGTAATGAAATGGATATTCAAACAGCGATACCACCTCATATCGAAGCCATGGACTGACGAGCATCGCCAGCGCAAACGACACCAACAGCACGCCTAAAACCCGGGTGCCTTGTCCTTTCCTTTCCGCATAGCCCGGTGGAAACACGAGGAATTTGTGGTGCCAACTCATCAACGACCTTTGAAGACAGGTTTTCTTTTTTCCAAAAATGCTGCCACGCCCTCTCGATAGTCCTCCGTCTCGCCTGCGGCGGTTTGGAATTTGTCCTCCAAAGCAAGTTGGGCGGAGAAATCATTGGAAAAGGTATGGTTCAGCAAATGTTTGGTGTAAGCAAGCCCTTTGGTAGGCATCTGAGCCAGCGTTTCGGCCAATTGCCAGCTGTCCGCTGCAAAAGACTCGTCGGGGAATACTCTCCAAATCATGCCGAACGCGGCAGCTTCGGAGGCCGTGATTTTGTCGGACAACATCATCAGCGCCGCAGCCCTTTGAAGCCCTACCAGACGCGGAAGCGTCCAAGTGCCGCCGGAATCGGGCACGAGGCCAATCTTCGAAAAAGCCTGTGTGAACGAAGCCGATTGTGTCGCCACCGCGATGTCGCAAGCCAGCGCGATATTGGCCCCCGCACCAGCCGCCACACCGTTCACAGCCGCCACGACGGGTTTCCCTATGTTTCTGATTTTTAGCACGATGGGATTGTACCCAGTGGATATGATTTCGGTCAGAGAAGGCCCATTAGGGTCGGTCACTTCTTGCAAATCCTCCCCTGCACAAAAGGCTTTGCCATTGCCCGTGACGTAAACAGCGCGAATGGCTGTGTCTTGTTCGCAGACCGCCAGCGCCTCCAATATCTCTTGTCGCATGGCATGGTTCATAGAATTGAACACTTGCGGGCGGTTGAAGGCGATGCGGGCGACTCCGTTCTCTACGGAAAAAAGGATGTGTTGCATGGTTTAGGTTTGAGCTGTTTGAGTTGTTTGAAGGTTTCTGGTTTGAGGGCTTGTCCGGCCAAGCGGAGCGGGTTCGATTTACGATTTACGATTTACGATTTACGATTTAAGATTTACGATTTACGATTTAAGATTTACGATTTAAGATTTACGATTTACGATTGCCCGGCCAAGCGGAGCGGACGGGGGGGTAAGATTGGACAGATAGCGGTTTTGGCTTCGGGCAAAGATAGATGCACTTGGCAAAAGAGAGACTTCAGAAAAGCGTGTCGAGACTGTTCAGAAAACTGTGTCAACGTCGCTTTCTCCAACCTTGAAACGCCGCGCTTGGGTCTTTTGACCCCGCGCCAACCGCTTGATTATCGGACACTATGCGTGCGGGGTCAAAAGACCCAAGCGCGGCACAAGGAGCGTAAATTATTGAAAGCCAAAACCCTGCGCCCCCGTGTCTCTGTGTTTTCTCATTGCCCCAATTGGGGTGACACAGTTTTGTGGATACTCTCGGCAAAAACAACCATCTGCCCAATCTCCCCCCCCCGTCCGCTCCGCTTGGCCGGGCAATCGTAAATCGTAAATCGAATCAATCGTAAATCGTAAATCGTAAATCGAACCCGCTCCGCTTGGCCGGACAAGCCCTCAACCAACTCAAACCATTCCCCTAATCGCCATCACAAGTTTGTCCAGTTCGTTTGTTGTAGTATAAACATTAGGCGTGACGCGCACCCCGCTGATTTTTTCCCACTCAATAGCAACGGTGTGGATTTTCCACTTGTTGAACAGCTCGGCAGCCACGTCGCCGGGCTTTTTCCCCTCTAAGCCAAAATTGCCAATGGCGCAACTCCAGTTGGGATGCGGATTGGTGTAGAATTTTATGCCCGGCACTTCGCGCACACGTTCCATCCAGTAATTTTTGAGGAAATGAAGACGCGAACGCTTGCGAGCACCGCCGATAAAGTTGTGCAAATCAAGCGAATAGCCTACCGCCATTTCGATGGGGAAACTGCGCGTTCCCAGCGCCTCGAATTTGCGGATGTTGTCGCTCGTAGGCTCAGGGCTGGAAAGCAACGGCCACAGACTCGCTATTTTATCTTTTCTCACCCACATCAAGCCACTGCCAAAAGGTCCGCAGAGAAATTTGTGCAGGCTCGTGCCCCAGTAATCGCAGTTCAAATCCGGTATTTTGTAGTCGAGCACCGCAAATGAGTGTGCGGCATCCACCAATACCTCAATACCTCGTGCGTGGGCTTTGTCGGCGATGCTGCGCACGGGCAGAATCTGGCCATTCCAATTGATGACATGGGTGAGGTGAACCAGTCGGGTTTTGGCCGAAAACTTCGACACAAACGCATTCACGAGGTACTCCTCGTTTTCGGAAGGCAAATCCAAATCCACCCAGACGAGTTTGATTCCATCGCGCTGCTCACGTTGTTTCCAAGCATTTATCATGTTTGGGTAGTCATACTTCGAGAGCACCACTTCATCGCCAGCCTTGAGCGGCAATCCGAAGATGATGGTATTGAGCGCCTCGGTCGCGTTGCGGTTGAGCGCGATTTCATCGGGACTCACGCCAGCGAGCTGTGCCAGATTGAAGCGAAGCGGCTCACGCCCCTCGTCAAGTATTCGCCACATATAGTACGAAGGAGCTTCGCTACACATACGGTTGTAGTAATCCAAAGCATCCATCGTGGCACGGGGCGAGGGGCACACGCCCCCATTATTGAGGTTGATGATGTTCGGATTAGCTGCGAAAGCCTGACGAATTTGCCGCCAGAATTCTTCCTCATCGGCATCCAAAGGATTGATTCGGTCTGTCGGCATAGTTGGTACGGTCGGGAAGGCTGAAGCAAAATGCTGGTGCAAGGCAAGCCCACCAAGCAAGGTAGCGGTTTGGCGGATAAAGCTGCGACGGTTAGGCGATTTCATAGTTGAAATGTTGATTTGCGGAATTGCTGGTTTTATTACGAGGCTATTGAGCGCGAAAAAACGCTATTTTCAAGTAAATATCCATTAGCTACCAACAAAGGGTGGTGACCTTTCGTTTCTGAAACGTTTATAGTTCGATTTTCTCACCAACCGCTTTCAGACATGAAAAAAGCACTCGTCCTCACTTTCGTTTTTGGCCTCATCACTTTTGCTAAAGCGTGGTCACAAACAGAACCATCTCCCGCACAACGTCCTGCCGTTTCAAAAGACAAAACCGAACAGATGAAAAAAGCAGAAGAAAAATCCGACGGTGCCGCATATAGCGGAAAAGGCAAAGGCGGTGAAAAGGACATGATGGAAAAACAAAAAGACAACAAAGGCAAAGCCAAGGGACAAAGCAAAGCAAAAAAGGCAAAACAGCGACCCACCACTGACGAAGCCCGGCAAGATGCTCGGCCCGCATCTCAGAACAAAAAACCGAGCGGCGATGTGCCTCAACCAGCAAAACAACAAGAGCCTCAACAAAAAAAGGCTGAGCCAAAAAAGCAGCCATCCGAAACCACGCCCAATCAGCGCGAGCGTGGTGGAAACCCATAACTACCGCTCCAAGGAGCAAACATACCATGAGAGCAATGCCCCGCATCCCGGTAACTCGGGATTGCGGGGTTTGTTTTTGGGGAGGAGCCGCTTGGTTAGCATTCTGTTAAGGTTGCTCCGAGAGTGGTTCCCTTTGCTCGTCTATCTGCACAAATGGGTAAATTCATTCTTCACAAAAAACATTTTACCCATGAAGAAGCATCTTGTTTTCAGTGTTCTCTTTGCTGCGGCAACAGCCGTCGCTGTTCAGGCCCAATCACTTACATACGCTAGCCCCCCATCGTCAACTGATGCCATACAGCTTGCACGACAAACAGCAGAACAGCATCTCGACATTTTCAACAGCCGCAACTATGACCGCGCACACTGCAATTGTCACAAATGCCAGAAGCAGAAAAAATCGAGGAAACACAATGATTGCAAAGGGAAAGGCAATCACTACGGCAAGCATAAAAACCGCAATGGGAAACAGGACTGCGCTTGTACCCAGCATTGTTGCCAAAGCAACAAAAAGCGCGATTGCGACGACGATGAAGCTCGCCACCGCCGAGGCCGAAATGACCGCAACGACGAGCGAGGCAACGACTGGGGCATCACCGACCGTGGCAACAATTCCCGTCAGCAGCCACAAACCCAACCACCACAAACCCAGCGGCGCAACCCGGCCTCTACCGCCAAGGTGAAAACACGCCCAACGCCGACCGCCAAACCCGCCCCTTCCGCTCCGGGCACCAAATCGCGCTCAGCAAGCCCGCGCCAGTAGATGCCCCTTTTGAACCAACCGCCTTGTCGTGCAAATCGGCAAGGCGGTTTTGTTATTTGTTTCCACCCTTGTTGCTGTCCGGTCTAAGCTTTTGCTATACTTCGCGCCGTTAGGTTTTGGGCATGGCTGCAATCGCAATCT
This sequence comes from Saprospiraceae bacterium, assembly GCA_026129545.1. Classification (NCBI taxonomy): domain Bacteria; kingdom Pseudomonadati; phylum Bacteroidota; class Saprospiria; order Saprospirales; family Saprospiraceae; species Saprospiraceae bacterium. The sequence continues at coordinate 758,447 of JAHCHX010000001.1, read as the reverse complement.
GTTCAAAATCAAGAACATCAATCATATTCATCTAACAAATCCTAGCGAATCAAGGCATATATTTCAAAAAAACAGTGGCTCCCCATATCTTTCGCTAAACCCCTCCCAGCCCTGCAAGCCGCCCGTATGCACCGCCACCACGGTGCTGCCCGGCAAAAAATCGCCTTTGGCAAGCATATCGAAGATGCCAAACATCATTTTCGAGGTATAAACGGGGTCGAGCAGGATGCTTGTTTGTGCATGAAAGTCTCGGGCAAACTTGAGCAACGCCTCGTGTTTTTTTGCAAATCCGCCGAACTCGTAGTCGCGCACGATGCTGAATCGCCGTTCCAACTCAACAAGTTCGTCCCTGCTGCGCACATGGGTTTCTTCCAGTAAATCAAGCACATATCGTGTGTCGAAGCCTTTGTTCATCACCGGAAACACCAAGACTTGGCCATTGTCAACGTCGAAGCCATGCACGATGCCCGCTGCCGTGCAGCCCGTCCCGGCAGACACGCAGATATAAAGTGGCTGGGGCAATTGGCGAGTCTGGTCAAATTGAAGCAGTTGGATGAAAATTTCCCACGCGATGTTCGAGCAATTTTCTACAGCCATGCCAGTAGCACCCCCTTCCGGCAAAATGTAATGTCTTGGCAAATCGCGCCCAAGCAACTCCTCCCCACGGTTTTTGCAAGCGTCGTATTCCTCTTTGGTGATGCGAAAAAGCATCATGCCATTGGACCAACAGGCTTGGAGCGTGGGGTTGTTCAAATCGGCGTGCTCTCCGCGCACGATGCCGAAGGTGGGAATGTCGAACACGCGCCCCGCCACTGCCACCGCGTGAAGATGATTGGAAAACGGCCCGCCAAAAGTGATGATGCCGCTGGGATACGATTGCTTCACCATCGGGATGATTGGCTCGAGCTTACGCCACTTGTTGCCCTGAATGTGGGGGTGCAGAAGGTCGTCACGCTTGACAAACAAGGATATGCCTGCTTCCTTTCCGGGATGTTCGGCGATATGTTCTAGTGGCGATATGGGTTCATCGAAAAGCATGAAGAGTGACAAAAGTAGTCAAAGTCACTATCAAAATATACTTTGGTTCGCCGGGGTTTGTTAGACGGTCATGATTTTGGACAGGTCATGCTTTTATGCCCAGACACGTGGCAAGCCCCCCCTTGCCTAAATGTTTATAAAATTTCAAATGCCGCAAACGTTTGATTTCTCCAAATTCATTTCAGCACCTCGAAGAGGTGAGGTGTTGGTAAAAACTGGGAATCAGTTGGTTAAGCGCCCTCCGTTAGGTCGAATATCTCCGAAATCACAGCAAGAAACTGTTTTTGGCAGCACCCTACCCTCTCAACGACGCGCCCACTTCCTCCTTGCGCCGGCGCGACACTTCCACCCGCACGCCGTCGCGCAGCACCACAAAGCCCTCGTGGTCGAGGAAGGAGACAAAGGCGCGATTGACCAAGTGCGATTTGTGGGTGCGCAGGAAGCCGTGTTCGCGGAGCAGTTCCTCGTATTCGCCGAGGGTTTTGGAAACAAGCAGGTGCCGTTTGTTGGCCAGGTGGATTTGCGTGTAAGCGCCCATCGCTTCGAGACGCACGATTTCGGAGGGCAGGAAAAAATGAATGCCGTCTTTGGTAGGCACGGCGAGGCGGAATTGGTCGGGCGCGTTGGTTTGCAGGTTGGCGAGTATGTTGCGCAACTGTTCTGGCTGGAAGGCCAGTTCGTCGCGGCTGGCGAGGTAGCGTTGCACGGCGTTGATGAGTTCCTGCACGTCCACGGGCTTGAGCAGGTAGTCGAAGGCGCTGAATCGGATGGCCTGCAAGGTGTACTCGTTGTAGGCGGTGGTGAAGATGATTTTGAAACGTTTGTCGCGGATTTGGCTGAGCACTTCGAAGCCGTCCATGTAGGGCATTCGGATATCGAGAAACACGAGGTCGGGTTTCAGGTCGTGAATCATGGCGGCAGCCCGGCGCGCGTCGTTGCAGCACCACACCCGCTCTATTTCAGGCACGAACCGTTCGAGCATCAGTTCGAGGATGCCGGAAGCGCGGGGTTCGTCGTCAATGATGAGGGCTTTGAGCATGGTTTCGTCATTTCGTCATTAGGTCATTTTCAATCGAATTCTATCACAACTCTTGTTCCCGCTGAGATGCCGTTTGCATCCTGCAAATCAACAATTTCCAGCGTATTGTCCTGCCCATATCGGCGGTTGAGGGTTTCGATGCGTTCGTTACCGACGCGCGTGGCGGTGCCGGCGTGCGCGCCGTTGCGGGAAAATGTTTGGGCGGCAGCGCGGCCTATGCCGTTGTCCTCGATGGTGCATCGGAGGCGGTCGTCGGTCGTGGTGTCGAAGTGAATTTTGAGGTGGCGATGCCCTTCTTTGTGGAGCAGCCCGTGCCATATCGCGTTTTCCACAAAGGGTTGGATGAGCAGGGGCGGCACTTTGAATTCATCTTGGTCGAGAGCGTCCTGGCAGTCGAGGGTGTAGTCGAAGGTGTCGTCGAAGCGCAGCGATTCGAGTTCGAGGTAGAGCCGGAGCATGGCCATTTCCTCGCGCAGGCTGACCTGCTCGTGGTCGCTGTGGGCGAGCACCATGCGCAGCAGTTTGGAGAATTTGGAAAGGTACATGGCAGCGCCGTCGCCGTTGCCGCTCAGCGTCATTTGCTGGATGGAATTGAGCGCGTTGAACAAAAAGTGCGGGTTCATCTGCAGGCGCATGCTCTGTAGTTTCGCTTCGGCGGCTTGGCGCTGGTTTTCCACTGCTTCCAGCAAGGCGCGGCGTTTTTCCTCCTCGGTTTGCGCCAATGCGATTTTGTTGCTGCACAGGGAGGCGATGGCCGTCAGGATTTGCAAGTGCCAGGGGGTGAAAAAATGTTGCTGCGAGTGTTCGCTGTCAATCACGCCGATGACGCGGCCCTCGGCCAGAATGGGCACGGCGAGTTCGGAGGCGCGGGCGGCATCGTCCACAATGTAGCGCGGGTCGGCGGCGGCGTCGTGGAGCAGTTCGGCTTTCCCGGTGGCAGCCACCGCGCCCACGATACCCTGCCCGACGGGAATTTCGATGGGGTTGACGATGGTTTGCCCGGCAGCGGATTTTTGCCCCCAAGCGGCTTTTTGCACCAGCACGTTGCGCTCCGCGTCGAGCAGGTAAATCACGCAGTCCTCCCAACCCAAGCGGGCGATACACTGCTGCGCCACACCCCACAGCGCCTCCTCCACCGTGCTTTTGGCAGCGATGGAGCGGCTGAAATAGTTGATGACCTGTTCGGTTTCGAGTTGGTAGAGCAGGTTGGTGTTTTGCAGTTTTTCCAATTCCAACTGCGCTTGTTGTTGTTTTTTCAAACGATTTTCTCTGAACCGAACAAAGGCGAACAAGAGGCCGGACAGCGCCGCCAACACGCCAAGCCTGAACGGCCACGTCTGCCAAAACGGCGGCAACACGCTGAACTCGAGCGCCTCGGGCGCTTCGTGCCACACATTGCCCGTGATGCTCGCCGCCACTTCGAGCCGATAGTCGCCCGCCGGCAGTTTGGCCAGCCGGATTTGGTTGCTCACGCCGTTGCTGACCCATTCGTCCGACTGCCCCGTGAGCCGGTAGCGGTACTGCACTTTGCCCGCGTTGTTGAAATAGGGCGCCGCCACCTCAAAACTCAAGGTGTTTTGACCAAAAGGCACCTCAAATTTTGTCGCAGGCTGCCACCAAGCCACGCTGTCGCGGTCGTTGATGCGCACTGATTGTATGCTGACGGAGAGCCGATGAGCGTCCATGGCGATTTTTTCAGGATAAAAATAATTGATGCCGTTGATGCCGCCGAAAAAGGCCATGCCGTTGCTCGCTTGGAGGCAAGAACTGCCATTGAACACCAAGCCTTGTATGTTGTCGGCGAAGTCGAATTTTTTAAAAACGGTCAGGTTTCGGTCGGCCAGAAAAAGCCCGCCGAGAGAGCCTAACCAAAGCCGTTGCAGGGAGTCTCGCAACATGCTGGTGATGCCGTTGCCCTCCGCAGGAGTTGGGACGGTGTCCATCCTGGTAGCGCCAGCGCGGAGCGAGAGGTGACGCAACCCTTTTTCCGTGCCGATTAGCAACTCGTCGTCCGTGCTGCCTCCAAGCAGGCAAAAAACGTTCTCGGAGGGATATGTGGCGAGCAGGCGGTAATTTTCGTCGAGGCAAAAAACGGCTCCGTGGGAGCCCAACCAAACCCTGCCTTGTTTGTCCTGAAAAACCGCGTTCATATTGCTGCTGTCGCCCGGAAACGAGATAAAATCCATGCGGTACGTCGTGGCCTCGATGCGATAGGGGTGAAAACGCCCCGCCACCACGATGTCGCCGTTGCGCAGCACGGCGAGGTGGTCAATGAAGTCGCGTTCCGATTCGCGGCGCACGCTGTCGCTGGCATAGACGGGGCGACGGTACCGGCCCGCAATCGGGTCGAACAGCCACACGCCCTTGTCGGTCGGACCGACGACGACGTAGCGCCCGTCGAACCCCATACCCCGCACGCTCGGATGGGCAAGCCGGTCGGTGGCGTTTTCCACGGCGTGATAGGGGGTTACTTTTCCGGTGCTCAGGTCGAGTTTTTTGAACCCGCCTGCGCCGCCAAACCACAGGTTGCCGCGGTCGTCCGCTGCCGCCCCGATGGTGCGGTTGTTCCACGCTTTGGGCGGTTCGGGGTACGGGTTGCGCAGCAGGCCGAGGGTCTGGCTCAGGTTTCCTGCCGCGACTATGTTGTTCACATTGTGCGCCCAGAGGGTGCCGTTTTCATCTATCCAAACCCTCGCCAGGAGATTTTCCAGTTCGAGGGGCTTTCCATCAGCATAGATGCGCTCGCGGGTGAACTGGTCTTTGGGCAAGTCGTAGACCAAGGTGCCGACGCGCGAGGTCATCAGGTAGCGACCATTGCCCAAAGGCGCTGCGCCCGTGATGCCGACGATGGTTCGGCCTTCCGAAAGCCCGTATCGCCGCGGGTCGAGCCGTTTGGCCGTGCTACGAGCGAAGTCGAACCAAAAGGTCTGCGAGTTGTAATCGGTCAGCGCGACCAAATCGGGCGTGAGCGCGTACATATATGCGATTTCATGTCCAAAAGGCAGCGAACGTGCCTGATGCGTCGTCACATCGTAGGCATGAACACTGTCTTTACCGTGGTAAAAAAGCGTGTTGCCACAGACATCGAAACGCCAGAGGTTGGTGTAGTTGCGGGGTATCGGCGGCGATTGGGGCAGGCGCTCGAAACGGCCTTCCTTGTCGCGCCATGCAAATAGTCCATTCAAAGCCAACACACATAACGGCTGGTCGGGCATTTGGAACAAAGCAATGGGCGTGGCGCCGCCGGTGGTGTCGAAGGGCATTTCGCCGAATCCATCTTTGTCTGCGTGATTGCGCCACACCTTTTGCCCCGAAATAACCCATACACGATTGTCGCGCGCGCAAATCGCTTGCCGGACGTTGCGCTCAAAGGGGTAAGTGCGCACGTTGCGGCCATCGAATCGCTGAAGCGAGGCGTTGTTCACCACCCACAAAAACTGCTGCTTGTCTTTGAACATATCGGCAATGCCGCCGCCGCCGATGCCTTGCTCCGCCCCGAATACCTGCGCGTGGTATTGCGGCAACTGTGCCTGCACAGCGAAGAGCGGAGCAAGGGCAAGGGCGATGGCGACAAGTCGAGTCACACCTTTTGTTCAATTTTGGGCAAAGTTATTTGTAAGGGACTACGGCAGGTAGTGAAAACCCAGGTAAGCGATTTTCCACTTGCCGTCGTGTTTTTCCAAAATTCTGATTTCCACCGATTTGCCGAGAAACTGGTGAGTCGTTCCGTCGAACGATTCCTGCTCGGAGGTGTACCAAGCCACGTTTTCAAAAATTCGGAAGTTTTCGTTGTACCGCTTTTCATAAGAACCTTTCCAGATGGTGCGGTTTTCCTCGAACTGCAAGGCCTTGACCTGCTGAAGGGTGTCGAAGCCGTTGTAGTACTTCACTTTTTCGGGATAGCCTTCCCAATAGCCGTGTTGACGGAAGTAGTCGGCTTGCACGAAGTTGCTTTTCCATGCCTCGAAGTCCTGCCGGTAATAGTCCTCGGTTTCTTTGGCGACCACGCGGCGGATGGCTTCTTTTTCAGTTTCAAAAAGGCTGTCGGTGATTTGGGCATTCAGGGTGCTGACCGTCAGAAACATGAATGTTGACATCAGCCAAAGGAAATGCGTGTTTTTCATAGCGAAATGGTTGAAAGTTGTTTTTGTTAGCGTCGCATTGTTTTCAAAATGAAGTCCAAAAATGCCGCGTATCGCTCGCGGAGGGGCACTTTTCTGTCGCTCAGGCAGTGTTTCGGAAAATACCACAGGTAGAGCCACAGGTGAAATAGCGCTATGCCGACGGCAGTCAGGGTGAGCCAAGTCATGGCATTTTTATTTTTCAAACCAATTAAAATGAAGCAGCAGCATCGCTAGTGCGAAGGGGAGCAGCCCCGGCAACAACCACCACAACGCGACTGAATACTCATGACGAATGATGCTCGTCCAAGCCTTGACGACTGCTCCAAGCAAAGCAATGGGCGCAAGCATCATCGAAAAAACGAACAGCCACTTGCCGACCGATTTGTCGCTTCCCGGCGCGTCCATCGCCATGCCTGCGAACAGCGCCATGAACCCGGCAACCGGAATGAGCAAGGTGCAGGCGACTGTCAGGATGATTGCAGCGATTTTCATGGTAGCGTGTTCAGATGTTGTCCCCGAATTTGCAGGCAAGCACATGGCCTGTCTGCTCGTCGAAATACTCCGATTTCCAGTAGTGCGGGTCGTCCACGTTTCTGAATGTCAGTTTCAGATGCCTGTAATCGCCCACAAAAGGTTTTTCCAAAAAGACGATGATGGTGCGCGTTTCGGGCCAGCCTTTCGCCGTTTCGACGATGCGGTTGCCTCGTTCCGCTTCTTCCCGAACGATGCGGGCGAGCTTTTCGGAAAACTGCTCAAGGTGCTCGGAGTGAATCATTTGCCTTGATTTGATGCGGCTTCCAACGCCCGCAAGCGGGCCTCCAAAGCCTCGATTTGCTGTGCCTGTTTTTCGATGAGGCGCTGCTGCTCCTGAATGGCCGCCACCGCGACGGGGATGATTTCGGAATAGGCCACGCCGAGCCGCTCGGTGGGGCGCCATTCGCCCGTGCCTTTTTCCTCGTCGGTGACGACCCACTCGCGGTCGTGTACCACTTCGGGCAGGGCAGCCTGCAGTTCCTGGGCGATGAAACCGATGTGGCGCTGTTCGCCCTCGCGGCTATCGTTCCAGTGATAAGAGACCGGGCGGAGTTTCATCAAATCGTTGAGGCCGTAAGCGAGGGGTTGGATGTCGCGTTTGAGGCGGGCATCGGAGGTTTGGATGACGCCGTTGGTGGCGTAAATATTTTTCCAGCGGGCATTGGACGCGCCTACATTTCGAGCATTGTCGCTATACGGAATCAAGTTGGCGGCCATGACGTAGATATTCCCAAGCGCAGCGTACATGGCAGCGCCCTCTGTTCCCAGAAACAGGTAATCGGAAACACGGGTGTCTTTCGCCCAAACATCCCACCGGAGGTTATCTCTGCCCAAATCATTGCCATTTGAACCCGGATAAAAAGTACTTCCGCTGAAAAGAAGAGAAGCGCCCGGGGTAGTCGGCAACAGCGAAACACTGCCGAGCAGCAGACCAGCAGCAGAGACATCGCCCGTCGAGCGGATGTCGCCGGCTACTTGAAGCCTGCTGTTGCCTGTGAAATTGGTGGTGCCCACCCCTACTTTGCCGTTGCTTTCAAAAACAACAGAATTGCCGATGGCCCCGTTGCTTGTAAACTTTGGCAAATAATCAGCAGCCCCATTTCCACCTATTCCGCCGGGCAGCGTCACTGCATTGCCTTGCGAAATACTGAGTTGATTGCCGTTCAGGCTAAGGGTCTGCAGCTCGTTGGTCGGCGACAAATCGCCCGTGTTGACGATGGTGCTGCCGTTGACGCTGATGCCCTGTCCGGCGGAATAAGTCGGACCGGGAGGTCCTTGAGGGCCAGCGTCACCTTTATCACCCTTGTCGCCTTTCGGCCCTTGGGCGCCGGGCAAACCCTGCGGCCCTGCGGGGCCTTGCGCGCCAGCATCGCCTTTATCACCCTTATTGCCTTTCGGCCCTTGGGCGCCCTGCGGCCCTGCGGGGCCTTGCGCGCCAGTGTCGCCTTTGTCGCCCTTATCGCCTTTCGGCCCTTGGGCGCCGGGCAAACCCTGCGGCCCTGCGGGGCCTTGCGCGCCAGCGTCGCCTTTGTCGCCCTTGTCGCCTTTCGGCCCTTGGGGGCCGGGCAGGCTGCTGCCCGATTCGGCGGCGTAGAGTGCGTAGGGGACGGAGAGCATCTGGGTGGCGCCAAAATTCTCGTCGGTCTCGAACGAGCCGCTGCCGTTCAGGTCTGCCGACACGGCGAGGAAGTGCGGGTATTTTCCCCAATCTATCTCTTCAAAGTCGTGTGGCTGCCCGACTACGGCATCGCCCCTGCCTACTGCCGCGCTCAGGGCGCCTTGCGGGTTGACAGTGAGCGTTTGCACCTCGGCGTAGCGCACGGGGCCGTCGGCGGTGTTTTCGCGGATTTGAAAAAGCACTTTCAGGGTGCTGCCTGCGGGGAATGTGGCGCCGTCGGCTTTGCGCGGCACGGCTTGGTAGTGAAAGCCTTGCGGCGTTTGGGCAAACGTTGTCCCCACCCACAGCAGCGCGGCCACGAACAAGATATTTTTCATGGAAAATCGTCTTTTTAAAGTTCAAAGTAACTACTTGACAGTGTGTGTTTATCGCCACAGATTCCACAGATTTGCCCTGATTTATCGTTCCTCCGTGAAAATTTGTGTGAATCTGTGGCAGCCTAAGCAGTTACAATTCAAAATGAATGAGGCTTGGGTATCCAGACCTTCCAAGTTTTCAAAACTTGGAAGGTCTATCGCATTCAGTCGGCATCGCGCGGTTACTGCTTCACCAATTCAATCTCGCCGCCGTTGGCCTTGCTGGGGGAATAGCCCCACCGACCAATGATGGTGTTGTCAAAATCGGTGTAAAGCCCGCCGATGCGGTGAACCTGTCCGTCGGAAACATGGGTGTAGATGCACTCGAATTCGATGCCGTTGAGCGTCCAGGTGCCGTTGGCAATGACTTTATTCTGCTCGTCTAATCGTTGCATATTTCCGTTGCTTTCCATTTTGAATTTGAGAAAGTACGAGGGGGCTTGATTGCCGCTGCCCCATTTGCCTTGCCAAGTGCCTTGCATGGCGGCATTGCCGGAGTCGTTGTCTTTTTTGCACGCTGAAAAGAGCGCGGCGGCGAGGCAGATGAGCAGGAAAAATTGAAGGGTCTTCATAGCTAAAAAAAGTTGATGGTTAAGAGTGTTGAGAGGTTTGAGAGGTTTGAGGGGTTTGAGAGGTTCGAGTTGTTTGAGAGAGCCGCCGCGCGGACTTTTCCGCACGGCGGCCATTTTCATTTGACAGTGACATTTATTTTTCAAAAACCAATTTCGAGTCGGCGGTCTTTGGGGTCGAATCAAACTTTTGCAAGGCGGCTTCGAGGGCGCTCAGGCGAGCATGGATGTCGGCCTTGTCGGCTTTGAGGGCTTCGTTTTCGGCTTTCAAGGCCTCTATTTGTGCCTGCTGCTCCTGAATGGCCGCCACCGCGACGGGGATGATTTCGGAATAGGCCACACCAAGCCGCTCGGTGGGGCGCCATTCGCCCGTGCCTTTTTCCTCATCGGTGACTGCCCACTCGCGGTCGAGCACGACTTCGGGCAGGGTGGCCTGCAATTCCTGGGCGATGAAGCCGATGTGGCGGTGTTCGCCCTCGCGGCTTTCGTTCCAGTGATAAGAGACCGGGCGGAGTTTCATCAAATCGTTGAGGCCGTAAGCGAGGGGCTGGATGTCGCGCTTGAGGCGGGCATCGGAGGTTTGGATGGCGCCGTTGGTGGCCCAAACCTGCGTCCAGCGGCTACCCGAGCTGCCCAGCGAGCGGGTGTTGTCAATGCTCGGAAGCAGGCCTGCGTTGAAAGTGATGGTTTGACCGGAGCCGTTGCTGATGGTTTTGCCTTGCCCGAAATTGATGTTGCCATTCGAGCCGATGGTCACGGCACCACTCACATCGAGGTCGCTGCCAAAAAGTTTCCAACGAAAATCGCTCGTGCCTAAGGCGAGGTTACCCGTTCCGGGGCGAAAAGGCTGGTTGGTGGCCAAATCAGGACCAGTTTTGTAGATTAGGCCAACGTTGCCGCTGCCGGAAATGTCAGTCAGGCGCAGCCGACCGTCCACGCCGAGGTCGCCTCCTACTTTCAATTTGTTGGCGCCTATGTCGCTGGCGCCAATGCCGATGCTGCCGTTTTGCTCCGAAATGACCGAGTTGCCGAGGGTGACGCCGTTGGTGCTGAATTTCGGGATGTAGCCCACCGTGCCGCTGCCGCCGATGTTGCCCGCCCCGGCAGGCCCCTGTGGGCCTTGCAGACCTTGCGGCCCCTGTGGCCCGGCAGGTCCTTGCGGACCAGCAGGACCGGCGGGGCCTTGCTGCCCTTGTGGTCCCGGAGGGCCTTGCGGGCCGGGTATGCTGCTGGCCGACTTTTGGGCGTAGAGGGCGTAAGGCACCGACATGAGTTGGGTGGCGCCGAAGTTTTCGTTGGCCTCGAAGGTGTTGTTGCCGTTCGCGTCCATCCAGACAGCGAGGAAGTAGGTGGCAGCGCCCCAGTCCACGAGTTGCAGGTTGTTCGGGTTGCCTTGCACGGGGTTGCCCGCACCGACTACGGCGCTGATGGCGCCTTGTTGATTGACGGTCAGGGTTTGTTCCTCGGCATAGCGCACGGTGCCGTTGGCGCTGTTCTCGCGGATGAAGAAGCGGACTTTGAGGTTTTGGCCTGCATTGAAGGTGCTGCCATCGGCTTTGCGCGGCACGGCCTGATAGTTGAAGCCTTGCGGGGCGCCCGTTTGGGCAAAGAGCGTGAGGGCGCTGAACAAGGCCAGCGCAATGGAAAGAATGTGTTTCATAGCTGTGTTACTCGAAAAATTTTTAGGAAAAGAAAGAGATGTTTTTGTTTGAAAAAATGGTCAACGGATGTGCTGCACTTTGGCGACACCGGCCATGCGCCCTTGTTCGTCGAAGGCGCGAAGCAGGTAGAGGCCTGCGGGCAAGTTGCCGAGGTTGAACTCGGCCACGCCGTTCACGGCCACGAGACCGCTCACGGGCCGACCGCTCAGGTCGAAGAGTTGCGCCTGCAAGGGTGCGTCGCACTCCACGCGCAGATAGTCGGCAGCGGGGTTGGGATACACGGTGAGGGCAATGGCTGGCGCGGCATCGGGGCCATCGGTGGAGACCGTCGGCGCCACCCACACTTGCTGGAAGCCTTCGCCCCAGTAGATGTTGAGGGCTGTGCGGGGCGAGACGGCCATTTCGCCGGCAGTCCAGTGGAGGGAGCCTGCGGTGGTCTGTACGAAGCCGCCGCCCGCGCCGATGACTTGCCGCTCCATCGTCTGGGCGGATAGCGCCGCCGAGATGAAGAGGGCGAACAGTGGAATCAGAATGTGTTTCATGTGTTGGACAAGTTTAAATGTTTGCAGGAATGTTTATTCCGTTTGGTGCTGCAAAGTTGCGGGGGCAAGGGCGCGGCCTGCCGGAAAACCTTGCGAGCGGCGGCTGCGAATTGAGGAACGGTCGAAGGTGGGCCGGAACGACCGTTGGTTGGGTGAGAGGCGCCGTTGGTTGGGCGAGGGCGTTTTTTTTGGGAAAAAGGAGTTGCTATACCTCGCTCCGCCAAGTTTTGGGCATAGCTGCAATCGCAATCTGCTCAAAATCAGGGGTATCAATCATGTTCATCTGACAAATCCTAACGAATCAAGGTATATATTTGGTGGTTTTTAGGGCGGGTTGTTATCATTGCACCAGAAACACGAATTTAACAATCTTGCCAATGCCAAAAGATAGAGAATATGGCACCAAAATACGCCTGCTGCGCATCCTGCGCGCGATTATCGAGCAGCCGAAACGCTACACCAAGCAGGAACTCGCCACGAATTACGCAGTACACCCAGACACTATCACTGGCGATTTTGAAGCCTTCGTGAACGCCGGGTTCGAGATGGATTACGATGAAAAATATCGCTATTTTTTCATCAAAGACAAGCCTTTGAAAAAAGCGGGCGAGTTGCTCTATTTTTCAGAAGAAGAACGGGCTTTGCTCTACGAAGCCATTGACAACCTGCGCACTACGCCCGAAAGACAATCGGCGCTAAAGCAAAAATTGCACTCGCTTTACGACTACAGCCGACTTGGTTTTGCCAACCTGCGCAAGCCGCACCTTACCAAGATTGACTTGCTCGAGCAGGCAAAAGCCGAAAAACGGATGGTCGTGCTGGAAGAGTATCGCTCCTCTCACAGTGGTCAGATTAGTGACCGCCTCGTGGAGCCTTTTCACATCGCCGCTGGCGACGATATGCTCCATGCCTTTGAGATAAGTAAAAATGCAGTTCAGCATTTTCGGATTACGCGCTTTGTGCGCGTAAAACTCACCGACCAGCCCTGGCAACACGAGGGTCATCACAATATCATGAAGACAGACCCCTTCAGAATTGTCACCAACCAGCAGACGAATGTTCATTTGCGCCTCAGTGTGGGAGCTTACAACGAACTCATCGAGCGGTACCCTCTGACACGCAATTACATAGAACCGACGGTCAATCCTAAATTCTTCGACTTTCAAGCCGACGTCAACCGCAATTTCTACGGCCTCTCCAACTTCATTCTTGGCTTTTACCATCTCGATATTGAGGTGGTCGCACCCGATTCCTTGCGCGAACATCTCCAACGGGAAGTGGAGAAAATGAGGTTTTAGAAAAAATTTGGTTCGAGGGGGGTATGGAAGCCAGTTCCCTCTCACCTGCTCAATCTTTGCCCTGTCAATTCAATCAATCACATAACCAATCCGACCAAAAAAATGCAATTCAACATCACGCTTCGCTGCCTCGACGAGCACCCCGTGCTGCCCGTCAATTACCAGTACGAACTGTCGGCTTGGATATACAAGGTGTTGCAAAACGCCGATGCCGAATACTCTGCTTTTCTGCATCAGCGCGGCTATACAACTGGGCGCAAGTCGTTCAAACTGTTCAGTTTTTCGCAGCTGCGCGTGCCCAAGTTCCGCATGGAAGGCGACCGGCTGCACATACAAGCACGCGAAGTGTCCTTCGTCATCGGTTTTTACCTCGACCGTGCGGCGGAAGAGTTTGTGCGCGGGCTATTTCAGGAACAACAATTCCGCCTCGGCGACCGCCTTAGTCAAGTGCGCTTCGTGGTGCAGACGGTGGAAATGCGCCCGCTGCAACTGCCCAACGGCCCGGAGCCGGTGCGCATCCGCACACTGTCTCCCCTCGTCATCGCCCGCAAACGCCCCGACAACCAGCCCGACGAATATCTGCACCCCGACGACGCGGACTTCGGCAGGTTGCTGTTGCTCAACCTGCTGGACAAATACGCCGCCGCTACCGGCCACGAGCCGCCCAGGTTCTGGGATGCCGCGCAGTTTGGGTTTCGCCCGGTCGGGCCGCCGCCAAAGTCGAAACTCGTCACCATCAAAAGCGGCACTCCGGCGGAGACGCGGGTGAAGGGCTGGATGTTCGATTTTGAGTTGGAGGTGCCGCGGGAGTTGGTGGAAGTGGGGTTGTTGGCGGGATTTGGAAAAGAAAATGCACAAGGCTTCGGCTGCGGGGCTATTCCGTAAAAAAGTGAAAAAGTAGAGGGGGTGGGGAAATAGGTTCGGAGGATGGTGGAGGAGATTTGTGGCGGGGAATAAAAACGGCTGCCCTTACAGGCAGCCGTTGAAAATCCAAAAGTGGTACGATTGAAATGGAGATTTTAAAAAAACCAACCTCCTGTTTGTTTCAATTCCAAAACGGTGCGATTGCGAATAAAACAATTGATTTTCAGTTGTTTAAAATAAATGGGTTTGAAAAACCACCCCACGAAGGTCTAAATATTTTTGGGTTTGCAAAAATTTATTTTTACCTACCTATTGTTTTGATTTTTTTGGCCTTTACCTTTGCGTCACTTGATGCATAGGGGTCGTCGCATAATCTATGAGCATCGCCTCAAGAGAATCCTTTGGCTTCCAAACCCAGAGGATGGGCTTGTGAGTAGTTGAAGCAGGTCCAATCTGCTTTGACGTATTGATCCCTACTGCATCATCAAACGAAATCGCTATGCTAAAAGAACTTGTCCAATTCACCCAAACGGTCGTTGATGACCCGGTATTCCGCAACCTCAACCTCACACCGAAAGAGGGGCTACACATCGTCCTTCGGGTGGAAAGCACTCCTGAGCAAATCAGCATTGCCGACGAGTTGGCCTTTGCAGGTGTATTCAGTAAAAAAACTACGGTAGAAGATTGGTTTAAAAAATGCGCCGCTTGGTCGCAGGTCGCCTGGATGGTGGACACCAATAAATGCTTCGATACGCCTGTCAAAGCCATTCATTCGGCATCGCCATTTTGTTTTGCCTTGAAACGCACTAATCTGGAAGGTGGCGACCAATACCTGACCAATCAGGCAGAAAAAAAGTCGCAGGTGTACGACCGGATTGACGGCTATTTTGCCAAAGCCGTCGCGTTGCTCGAAAACGACGAAGAAAAACGCATCGCTGAAGCCTTCCGAGTCGCACTAAGCGACCGCGACCGTCTGCACCGTTGGCTGGCAAAAGTGGAGGCATATCCGTCAGTAAAAGATGGCGAGTACGTCATTTTTTATCTTGACCTGCCCCTCGAAACGTATGCAGCAGCCAACCGCAAGTACCTGAAAGAGAAACTATTCAATACTTCAGAGTATAATCTGGCAGACTCTAAAAGTCCCGATTTGTTGCACGGCACGAGCAACTGGTTCAACGGCTTCCCGTTGAAAAAACCTTTTCTCCTGCATCAATCGGCCACATTCGACATCGCAGGGCGCATCTCTTCCGAAGAGGCGCAAACGCTCTATGACTTCTCGGATTTGAGCCGCCGGAAATTGTTTCCCAATCCTTTGCCATTGTTCATCATGGCCGACGAGCGAGAGCAGGCATTCAAAATTTTTAAGGATGATGCTGTTTCAGGGGGCGAACAACGCAAAGCATATCTCGAAATCATCAGGGAACTTTGGAGAGATATGAGAAAAGCCAAGCCCGACCATGAGCTCGGTAACTACTACCTCCTGTTTATGGTTGGTGGTGAAATTCGAGATTTTGATTTTGTCAGTCGTTTCGAGTTTGAATTAAAAGACAAGAAAGGTCAGTCGTGGGAAATCCTAAATCTTTTCAAAATCAAGGAAAAGGAATCAAAATCGGAGGTTCGATACCCACCCCTCTCGAATGTTTCGGATTTACAAACCCATGTTTTTTGGAAGGTGCTGGCCAACAAGTATCGAAAATGGGATGGATACTTTAACGACATTGAAGGAAAAAATTTTGAAAATCTGCACAATACGTTGCTTGCTTTTAGAAAGTATCGAAAGCCGATTTATGACTTCATCTACAAGTCTATGCGGCAAAGCATCAACGGACAAATTTTCAAAGAAATCATGCTCGCCGGAATTTCAGATGATTTGAAACAGGGAAGAATGTTCTCCCTCATGGATAAACTGAACATCTGGTTTAGTCTCAACCACCATTTCGACCCTTCCAATATTAACTTTAAAAAGTTTTTTATGCCAACTAAATTTGAAGAACTCTTAGCGAAAACGCAGTCAATCGCAGACTCAAAAGAACAAATCCTTGTTGATGACGAAGTTGAGTTTTCCTTCGTCGCTGGACAAATGATTGACTACCTGCTTGGGCAAACAGAGGCGCAAACCCCTACGCACATGATGCTCGAACCCTTTGTTCAAAAAGGAACGCCTAAGTTACTTGTACAGGAAATCGAAAAGTCCTTCCAGCGATACTGGCATAAGTTGTCCAGGCAAGGAAGAGGAAGATTTGAAAAATTGATGTGCGCTTTACAGGCGTACAATCTGCAAGCCGAATCCACGAAAAAACAGATTGACATGAAAGACATGAAGTCTTTTGTATTAGCGGGATACTTTGCCCCTTCAGTATTTTACGAGAAAAAGCAGAAAAACGATAATGAACTTTAAAACTGTAACAACCAACTAATTTTCACCTCTAAACTCAAATTTACAAAATCATGGCCACTGCATTCCAAAACCGCGTCTTCGGATGCGTCATCGTCAAATCCATCAACTCCAACTACAATGCCGACTTCACCCACCAGCCCCGCACCCTGCCCGATGGCACGGTGTACGCCACCGACAAGGTGCTGAAATACAGTGTGCGAAATTGGCTACATAAAGTACATTCTGCCAAAGAAGTATTTTACTATAAATCGCTAAGTAAGGAGGAAATGCAACCTCGTTCATTGGGCGAAACCTATATCGAATTGTTTGGTGATTTTCCCAAAAACGAGGGCAAAGATAAGGATGTGAAGAACCGGAAAGAGGTATTGAAAAACCTGCTCACCTGTACAGATGTGCGCCTGTTCGGTGGCACATTCGCGGAAAAAGGGGTCAGTCTTTCTATTCATGGCACGGCCCAAATCACGCATGGAGTCAATCGTTTTCCTGAAAGTGCTATTTATTCAGAGCAAATTTCGTCGCCATTCCGTAATCCCGGAGATGAGAAAAAGGACTCTATGCAAACCACCCTCGGCACTCAGTTCAAACTGCGCGAAGGCCACTACGTCCACCACTTCTCCGTCAACCCGCAAAATCTTGCAGACCTCGCTGCGCTCTCCGGCGGCGAAGCCCTCAACGATGAGGACATCGCCAAACTAAAAGCAGGCCTCTCTCGCGGCGTGACGCTCTACGACTCCTCGGCCAAATCCGGCACCGAAAACGAACTGCTGCTTTGGGTGCAATTGAAACCCGGCTCTAAATTGGTGCTGCCTTCTTTTGTGGAACTTATCAGCATTGGCGATGACGACAAACGCACCATTGACCTTTCGGCTGTAAGCGAAATTCTCGCGCGTCCGCACGTCAAGGATGCCGTCGAGAAAATCGAAATCTGGTATGACTCCACCGCTTCGACTGTCAAGGGCGTGCCGGCCGGGGCTATTCATCACGAAATCCACCAGTAAGCCATGCGACAGACCTTGATTTCCTTCGACTTGAAGGGCGATTTCGGCGTGTTCAAAAAGCCGGATGTGAACGAGGGCTTGCAACTGACCTTCAACCTGTTGCACAAACCTGCCTTGCTCGGCATACTTGGCGCCATTGCAGGTTTGGAGGGCTATCAGCGACAGGGTGTTTTCCCGGAGTACTATTCCAAGTTCAGGGACTTGCGCGTGGGCATCGAGCCGCTTGAAGGCTGGCATGACAAGGGCAATTTTGTCAAAACCGTCGTCAAATACACCAACACGGTGGGCTATGCCAATGCTGATGGCAACCTCATCGTCACGGAGCAAACACTTCGCCGTCCGGCTTACCGAGTGTATCTCCTCCTCGACCTTGATGTGGAAGAACAAGCCCGCCTGCACGAACGCATCCGGGCCGGTGAGGCTGAATATCTGCCGTATTTCGGGAAAAACGAGTGTGCCGCTTGGTGGGAAACCGATTCGGTGCGAGAATATGAATTTGAACCTTTCGCGGCGACAGGCGATTTTCGGGTGAGTTCGGTTTTTGTGCGAAAAGGCTCTGTGAAAGAAGGGAAAGCCCAGTTGGATTTTGACATTGATTTGGGCAAAATGGTCAATGCAGCCAGTTACATCAATTTCGAGCGGCTTCCAACAAAGTTTTTCGTTGGCGACCCCGAAGAGGCTGAAACGCCGGATTTGTTTTCATCCGTCAACATAGAACCTCGAAAAGTCAAGCCGATGAAATTTGTCCAATATGACCTTGCCGAGTTCGCCTTTACGGATTGCACGTTTCGGGAAAACGCCAAAATGCCACCTCTTTGGCAAGTCAAATTGCCCGACGGAACTGCCAAAATCATCCACCTTTTTTGAGTCATGAAACCTTTGTCCATCATGCTCGGCGAAGCCATGCGGGTCGAAAACGGTTTGTTGGTCAACGCCGAAAAATACCTCGCGCACATCCCGAAACCTGGCGACCCCGCTGACAAGAAGGCAGAAACACTGGGCGAGCATTTGGACTTGGTGCTTGGTCATGCTCGGAAAATTTGCGAGTTGCATGGTTTGGATGCCGTTGTGGAGCGATTGACGCGCCAACTTGTCGAATCTTTGAAGTTTGACGATCCATCTGCCGCAGTCGAATGGGCATTGACCTTCTTTGTCAACACGATCGCTTTTCATGATTTCGGCAAAGTCAACGAGCATTTTCAAACAAAGCGAATGCAAAATGAAGATGCGCTGTTTCAAGGCAATTTCCCGGAGATATTCCAACCTTGCTCTGGGCATTCGGATTTAGGCGGCTATATTTTTTCAGTTTATCATTTGGAAAAAATCCGCTTGGAAGTGCCTTCGACAGACGACCAGAAAAAACTATCGGTGTTGGCTTTGCTTTTTTGCAACACGATTTTGTTGCACCATAGCCCCAAATTGAAACAGCCGCAACAGCGCGTGACGAACAGCCAGTTTTTGAGGTTTCGCGCTCAATTGGGCGGTTACTTGCAGATGTACATAGGGTTTCCAGCCGTTGAAGTTTCAGAAAAGTATTTTCAAAACATTGAAGGCGTGCTAAAGATGTTCGCTCAAAAGCCGACCGACTTCGCCCTCTTCGCCCTCCTCCGCCTCAATTTTTCCCTGCTCACGGCCTCGGACTACATGGCTACCTGGCACTATGGCCATGAAATGGAGATGGAGACGGAGCAGCACTGGGGGGTGTTCAGCGAGGCCAAGCGGGCCGCACTCATCCGCGCTGCTCGAACTGCAAAAAAGTACAATGCCCTCGCTTACAAGTTTTTTGAATCGAGCAATTCGCTCCAACATCCGACCGAGCCAAACGGTGACAACCTGAACCTGTTGCGCACAGAAATGACCGTAGAAGTGCTGCGGCAATTGGAAGACCACCGCGACCAGCGACTTTTTTACCTCGAAGCCCCGACGGGCGGCGGAAAGACCAACCTCTCGATGTTGGCAGTAGCCGAACTGATGCGAGCCAACCCTGAATTGAACAAGGTATTTTATGTCTTTCCC
Organism: Saprospiraceae bacterium; assembly: GCA_026129545.1. NCBI lineage: Bacteria > Pseudomonadati > Bacteroidota > Saprospiria > Saprospirales > Saprospiraceae > Saprospiraceae bacterium. The sequence goes on along the minus strand of JAHCHX010000001.1, from coordinate 739,332 downwards.
TTCACGACGCTCATTACGCAAACGCACAAAAGCATCAAAGACACCTTGCTGCTCAGCGACGACGACATCGCGTTGCTGCACAGCCGGGCGGGTTTTCAAACTTTATCAGAAGTGAAAGAAACGGCAACAGGGGAAGAAGATGAGGGCGAGGAGGCCAAAGAAGATGGCACTTACGGCGACAAAAAGCGGGATTTTTTGCAAAACTTATTCGTGCTCTACCCTTTCACGCTGCTGACGCACATCCGCTTTTTCGACATTCTGAAATCCGACCGCAAAGACGACATTTATCTGATGCACCGGCTGGCAAACTCGGTAGTAGTCCTTGACGAATTGCAATCGTACCCGCCTAAACAATGGGACAAAATGCTTTTTTTGCTCAACGAATATGGGCAATACTTCAACATCCGCTTCATCCTGATGTCGGCCACCCTGCCACGATTGGACAAAATCGAAGCCGTGCGTCGTGCGGCCAAAAGACCTCTGCCACCGGTGACAGATTTGCTGCCTGACCCGAAGCGATACTTCCTGAACCCGAATTTCCAGGGGCGGGTGACTTTCCGCTTCGATTTGCTAGGAGCATCTGGCAAAGTGCCAATCACCTTGCCCGAACTGGCGGCTACTGTCTTGGAAAAATCGCGCGCCCGCGCTGCGCTGCCCGAATGCGAGGGGCGCGTGTTCACGATGGTGGAGTTTATTTTCAAAAAATCGGCTACTGAGTTCAGAGGCGAGTTTGAGCAGTTGGACAAGTTTTTTGACGAAATCTTCGTGCTCTCCGGGACAATCTTGGAAAGTCGCCGCCGTGAGATCATTGCTTTTTTGAAAAAACACCAGCGAACGGAGAACCTAAAAGTGCTACTCATCACCACACAGGTCGTGGAGGCGGGCGTGGATATTGACATGGATTTGGGCTTCAAAAACATTTCGTTGATTGACTCTGACGAACAACTTGCCGGGCGGGTGAACCGCAACGTGAACAAAAAAGGCTGCGAGGTTTGGTTGTTTAAAGTGAATGAGCCCGGCATTCTGTACAAAGAAGATTTGCGGCTCGATGCAATGCGCGAAATGACATTGGCCGAGCGTCAGGCAGTTTTAGAAGAGAAGGATTTTGGGAAATTGTATGACCGCGTTTTTGTTGAAATTGAGAAACGAAACCAGAGTCAACTGAAAGAGAATTTTCAAGACGATTATTTGCCATTGCTCCAAAAATTGGATTTCCCGGCAGCACACGAGAAATTCAAACTCATTGACCAGCCGACGCTTTCGGTGTTTGTGCCACTGGCTTTGCCTTTAACGATTGAAAATGAGAAAGGCGAACAAGAAGGTTTTTTCAGCGAAAATGAACTCCAATTTTTGGAAAAATCAAAGATTTGGAGTCGTGACGATGTCGAAATTGATGGCACAGCCGTTTGGCAGTTTTATCGGAAACTTTGTGGCAATAAAGAAAAGCCTGCAGACTTTGTCGCCAGCAAAATCGAGCAGAAAACTTTGCAGGGCATCTTGTCAAAGTTCACGTTTTCGACATTCGATAGCCCCAAAAACCGGCTGGGATTGCGATGTTTTTGCGATGAAATGGACTGCTTTGAAAATTACTTCGTACTCACACGGTACGAAGATTTATACAAACTGGAATCCGGTCTGGACGAGTCAAAACTTGAAAATGCAGACAACTTTTTCTGACTATGCAAAACATCACCGCCACGCTCATCAACCTCTATCACGTTTGCCATCGGGAGCTCTGGCTCCACGCCCACGAAATCCGCATGGAGCACACCAGCGACATGGTGGCAGAGGGCAAACTCATCGGCGACACGGCCTACGACCGCCGAGCCGACAAGTACACCCAGGTCGAACTCGACGGTATCAAAATAGACTTCTTCGACCCCAAAAACAAAGTGGTGCACGAAACCAAGCGGGGCCGCGCCATCGAAGCGGCGCATCGGGCACAGGTGCAGTACTACCTCTACAGACTCCGGCAGCACGGCGTGACCGACGCATCGGGCCTGATCGAGTACCCGGACTTGCGCAAGACCGAGGCGGTGCCGCCGCTCACCGAGGCCGATGTACGGGAAATTGAGCACTGGGAGGCCGAGGTGCGGCGCATCGTGGGGCAGGCGGAATGCCCGCCGGCCATTCGGATCAAAATATGCAACAGTTGTTCGTACTATGACTTATGTTTTGTCGGAGAGGAGGCATAGGGCCTGCGCACCAGACAAAAAAACACCACTACGATGAAGGACACCTATTATTTGTTCAACCCCGGCCGCCTCGAACGCCAGGACAACACGTTGCGCTTTGTGCCCAAGGACGAGCAAGGCCGCGAACTGCCGCCCAAGTTCATCCCGGTGGAAGGACTGGAAACGCTTTTTGTGTTTGGCAGTCTGGACGCCAACAGTGCGCTGTACACGTTTTTGGGCAAGAAGCGCGTGAGCGTGCATTTTTTCGACTACTACGAGCACTACTCGGGGTCGTTTCAGCCCAAGGAGTATTTGTTGGCGGGCAAGATGCAGGTGGAGCAGACGCGGGCCTATCTCGACCCGGCGCGGCGGCTGCATTTGGCGCGCGGATTTGTGGAGGGCGCGTCGGCCAATATGCTACGGAACTTGAAGTACTACTCCGGGCGGGGGCGCGACCTTGCGGCGCAGATGGCGGCCATCGAGCAGTACCGGGAGGGGCTTGCGGACGTGCGCGACGTGCCCGCGCTGATGGGGCTGGAGGGCAACGTGCGGCAGACGTACTACTCGGCGTTCGACCACATCCTGAACGAGTTTGAGCTGGGCGGTCGCATGAAGCAGCCGCCGGGCAACGAGGTGAACGCGCTCATTTCGTTCGGCAACATGGTGTGCTACTCGCAGGCGCTGGATGCGATCTACCACACGCAGTTGAACCCCACGATCAGTTTTTTGCACGAGCCGGGGGCACGGCGCTACTCGTTGGCGCTCGACCTGGCGGAGGTGTTCAAGCCTATTTTGGTGGATCGCACGATTTTCACGGTGGTGAACAAGCGCGAGCTGCAGGCCAAGCATTTCGACAACACGACAAACGGCTGCTTGCTCAACAACGCGGGCAAGCAAATTTTCCTCAAGGCGCTCGAAGAGCGGCTCAAGGAGACCATACAGCACCGGACGCTAAACAAAAAGGTGTCTTACAAATACCTCATTAGGCTGGAGTGCTACAAACTGACCAAGTACATCCTCGGCATGGAACCCGCCTACAAGCCTTTCAAAATCTGGTGGTAGTCCCGCTCACGTTCACTTTCCTTTACCCGTTCACCTGCTATGTATGTTATTCTCGTGTACGATGTAGGCGAAAAACGCGTCGGCAAGATGCTCAAGTTGTGCAGGCGCTACCTGCATTGGATTCAGAACTCGGTATTCGAGGGCGAGATCACGGAGGTTCAGCTGCGAGAGCTGCGGCATCACGCCCGGAAGTTGATGGACTTGCAAGAGGACAGTTTGATTGTCTTTGCCAGTCGGGAGGAGCGGTGGTTGGAGAAGGAGATAATCGGGCGGGAGAGGAATAAACTGGACAATTTCTTGTGAAAAGTCGTCGGTCGCCCGGTATTTTTGCGCTATCGGGGTTCGACGACTTTTATGTTGGCAAAAAGCATAAACCTGCTTAATTAAAGGTCTGTTATTCAGGCTATTAAACATTTTAGTCAAACGGCTCTTAATCGCACCAGATTGGAATTGAAAGACAAAAGCAAAACGCCGCCCCCGGTAATGTCCAGAGGCTCTTAATCGCACCAGATTGGAATTGAAAGTGGTTGGCTAGAAAAACTAAAAACACTTTTCACCACCTCTTAATCGCACCAGATTGGAATTGAAAGAGAGCAACTTGAGTTCGTTGCATACCTGAATGTAGCTCTTAATCGCACCAGATTGGAATTGAAAGAAGATTGCACCGTCCCTGATTACACCGCCCCAGATCTCTTAATCGCACCAGATTGGAATTGAAAGACAATCTTGTCCTGTTTGTGCGCGTTCGTCACGTTCCTCTTAATCGCACCAGATTGGAATTGAAAGACCGGGATATCATTCTGCTCCACGAGCGGAATCTGACTCTTAATCGCACCAGATTGGAATTGAAAGAAGGTACTCCTATCAACCTGCGAGGCACGCAAAAGACTCTTAATCGCACCAGATTGGAATTGAAAGTTGTGAAAAATTTTAGTTTTAGTTTGAATCCGCGCTCTTAATCGCACCAGATTGGAATTGAAAGTTCATCCTCCACGCCGGCTGTCGGCAGACAGTCGTCCCTCTTAATCGCACCAGATTGGAATTGAAAGGCGAAGCCGAGCCATGCTCGGAACCTCCACACTTCTCTTAATCGCACCAGATTGGAATTGAAAGACGAGAAACACGCACACGAGGTGCATCCTCCGCTGCTCTTAATCGCACCAGATTGGAATTGAAAGACTACCAGCAAGTAATAGAGGCGCCCGACGGGCTCTCTTAATCGCACCAGATTGGAATTGAAAGATGAATGTCGTCCTTATATTGTTGGCCTTTTTGACTCTTAATCGCACCAGATTGGAATTGAAAGTGGCGTTATCGCCGTGTGTGCGTCACTCCGACACGCTCTTAATCGCACCAGATTGGAATTGAAAGAGGGCATCAAGCAACGAGTGTTTCTAACCACGCTTCTCTTAATCGCACCAGATTGGAATTGAAAGTAAATGACGACTGGGACGACAGCGACCCGCGCATCTCTTAATCGCACCAGATTGGAATTGAAAGATCTTCATTTCGCCGAATACTTCTGCCGCAGATTTATCTCTTAATCGCACCAGATTGGAATTGAAAGGCAACGCTGCCGGAGTATTGCTTTTCAGCCTCGTGGCCTCTTAATCGCACCAGATTGGAATTGAAAGGTCGTGCCCGGTACGACGCTGCCCGCTTTTTCCCCTCTCTTAATCGCACCAGATTGGAATTGAAAGTTTTCATCCAGCCTGCTCTACGACGGTATCGAGGCAGCTCTTAATCGCACCAGATTGGAATTGAAAGTCAAGCGAGCCTACAATACCACCAAGCCCCTCACACCTCTTAATCGCACCAGATTGGAATTGAAAGGGCCAAATTTGTTTGGCCTCCAAAGATGTGAAGTTCCTCTTAATCGCACCAGATTGGAATTGAAAGTTGGTCGGAAGGCGTTCCTCTCGCCGCAAAACTTGCCTCTTAATCGCACCAGATTGGAATTGAAAGATCCAGTAACTGGATATTTTGATGAGTTGACGATACTCTTAATCGCACCAGATTGGAATTGAAAGTGCTAAAAAACAGAGCGGACGGATTCCGCCAGAATTCTCTTAATCGCACCAGATTGGAATTGAAAGAAAATAACGACTGGCGTGGTGCCGATTTCGCAGGGCTCTTAATCGCACCAGATTGGAATTGAAAGATTCTTGCAGGCGATGCTGGTTTTCGAGGCGCTTTCTCTTAATCGCACCAGATTGGAATTGAAAGATCATTTATCCTTATAAGCGTGGCGGTTGCTGTTGCTCTTAATCGCACCAGATTGGAATTGAAAGTTTCGAGCAGGTCGAAGTCGCAGGGAAAAATCATCTCTTAATCGCACCAGATTGGAATTGAAAGACCTCTGTATAGGAATACTGCCACCGGCGGGTCGGCTCTTAATCGCACCAGATTGGAATTGAAAGTTCGCATGAGTGCCAACGTGAGCGGCAACATGATTACTCTTAATCGCACCAGATTGGAATTGAAAGATGCTCCCTCTCCATGTGCCTGTGAAAATCGGCATGCTCTTAATCGCACCAGATTGGAATTGAAAGGGGCATTTACGACCGAGAGCACACTTGCCCGAACCTCTTAATCGCACCAGATTGGAATTGAAAGTGTCTCAAAAAGGAATATCTTCCTCGTTTGGTGTTTTCTCTTAATCGCACCAGATTGGAATTGAAAGATTATGGAAGGCGCGGATAGCCTCCGCCAAGCCTCCCTCTTAATCGCACCAGATTGGAATTGAAAGTTGTTTGCGACGGTTTATGATGAACCGAATATCTTCTCTTAATCGCACCAGATTGGAATTGAAAGAGGTAGGGCAATTCAGCCTCTAACCTTTTGAGGGTATCCTCTTAATCGCACCAGATTGGAATTGAAAGTCGAGGTCGGCGGCTTTGAGCGCGTCGAATTGCTCGGCTCTTAATCGCACCAGATTGGAATTGAAAGTGTCTCCATCGAAGACGCGCCCGGCGGCGTCATCCGCTCTTAATCGCACCAGATTGGAATTGAAAGAAAGATTTGAGAGAAGCGCAACGCCGGGCGGCATATTCTCTTAATCGCACCAGATTGGAATTGAAAGGCAATTCCGCCCGCGCCTCGGAGCGGATGGTGAGCCTCTTAATCGCACCAGATTGGAATTGAAAGGCGATGGTGGTGAGCCATGTCTCGTTGTCCTTAATGACTCTTAATCGCACCAGATTGGAATTGAAAGAGGTGCACGTTGCCGCAATATGCAGCAGCGCAGGCACTCTTAATCGCACCAGATTGGAATTGAAAGTTGTCACTTTCCCGCCCAAAGAAACAAACCGCCCGCACTCTTAATCGCACCAGATTGGAATTGAAAGAAGTCGCAGACGTGCCGTCGCTTGCCGTTGCCGTCACGCTCTTAATCGCACCAGATTGGAATTGAAAGAAACACATCCAGCGGACGCTGGTCAACAGCGTATGCTCTTAATCGCACCAGATTGGAATTGAAAGATGAAGACAGAAACGGCTACATATGGGACGCTGGCGACTCTTAATCGCACCAGATTGGAATTGAAAGTTGTTTCGAGATATTAATCTGAGCGGCGCAGACCGTACTCTTAATCGCACCAGATTGGAATTGAAAGGCGCGACGGGTAGCGGCGGCACGGTGACGAGCGTGGCTCTTAATCGCACCAGATTGGAATTGAAAGTTTCTCCAAAAATTCTTTTAACCTTTTTTCAAGTTCTCTTAATCGCACCAGATTGGAATTGAAAGTCATGATGAACGGGACGTAAGCGCCGACGTTTGGCAACTCTTAATCGCACCAGATTGGAATTGAAAGTTTTGAATCGAGTTATGCTCCTCTGTCCTATTGAACTCTTAATCGCACCAGATTGGAATTGAAAGGCCACGCCGACCTGCAAGGCGCTAACCTTGTCGACGCACTCTTAATCGCACCAGATTGGAATTGAAAGACGCGACAGACGAAAAGCAAAACGAGGAAAATGCCAACTCTTAATCGCACCAGATTGGAATTGAAAGTGTGTTGAATCGTCTTGTCCATTTCCTCCGCGAGCTGACTCTTAATCGCACCAGATTGGAATTGAAAGAAAAAATCTCGTGGGAAAACAACGGTAAAATTAATTTCTCTTAATCGCACCAGATTGGAATTGAAACTGACATTTAATGTTAATGTTAATGTTAATGACGCTCTCTTAATCGCACCAGATTGGAATTGAAACAAACCCTGTCGGTAATATGGCCGGGCATGGTATCTCTCTTAATCGCACCAGATTGGAATTGAAACTCATAAGAAATGCGGGCTCCAGATGCCTCGTGAAGCAACTCTTAATCGCACCAGATTGGAATTGAAACCCGGAACCTTCTTCGGAAGGACTGGGGGGCTGCGCTCTTAATCGCACCAGATTGGAATTGAAACCTCTTACGAAGAGTCATGTAACCGTTTTTGGTGATGCTCTTAATCGCACCAGATTGGAATTGAAACTATCGAAGGAATGGAATAACGAGGAAGTTTGCGAGACTCTTAATCGCACCAGATTGGAATTGAAACTAAATCTTCAAATAGGCGGCAAAGGGAAAAATGTTCCTCTTAATCGCACCAGATTGGAATTGAAACTGGGCTTGGCCAACCACGACGTGAAAGCCTACGAGGCTCTTAATCGCACCAGATTGGAATTGAAACGCGATACGAAAGCCGGGATGATGGCGTCAGTTAGACTCTTAATCGCACCAGATTGGAATTGAAACCGAACTTCGGCCTCGGCAGCAGGTAGCGCCTACGCCCTCTTAATCGCACCAGATTGGAATTGAAACACGAGAAACACGCACACGAGGTGCATCCTCCGCTGCTCTTAATCGCACCAGATTGGAATTGAAACATGGTCTGCAGGATGTAGAACAGGGCGACGCAGACGGCTCTTAATCGCACCAGATTGGAATTGAAACAGGGCATCAAGCAACGAGTGTTTCTCACCACGCTCTCTTAATCGCACCAGATTGGAATTGAAACGGCGATAACGCAGAAGATGCCGATGGCGCAGTTCCACTCTTAATCGCACCAGATTGGAATTGAAACTGCCATATGGAGGGTCGTTAAATCCTAAATCCGCCTCTCTTAATCGCACCAGATTGGAATTGAAACTCAAATGTGCGAGAAGAAAAAAGGCGTGCGTGCTTACTCTTAATCGCACCAGATTGGAATTGAAACACAGCATCCCCTTTCTGAGCGAAAGGCAAGCACGACTCTTAATCGCACCAGATTGGAATTGAAACACTTGCAACCGGAGGCTTTTCTCAGCCTCTTAAAGACTCTTAATCGCACCAGATTGGAATTGAAACACGCGGAGAGGGAACAACGGGAGTTCAGACGACAACTCTTAATCGCACCAGATTGGAATTGAAACCGCATCTCACCAGAAACACGCGAATTCGCAAATTTCTCTTAATCGCACCAGATTGGAATTGAAACGTTCTAGGGCGACATTCGATGAACTCATCCGTCAGGCTCTTAATCGCACCAGATTGGAATTGAAACATGAAGCATTCGTAATTCGTCGCGGATAAACCGACCTCTTAATCGCACCAGATTGGAATTGAAACAGTCCCACTTATACGGGTCGTCGCCGTCGCGGTAAATGCTCTTAATCGCACCAGATTGGAATTGAAACAAAGGCGAAAATAAGGACATACTGTCCTGCTGACAACTCTCTTAATCGCACCAGATTGGAATTGAAACTGTTCCACCCAACTGGCGGCGGTTTTTTGTTTTAAAACTCTTAATCGCACCAGATTGGAATTGAAACACAATTACAAGACGGAAATCGAGCCGGACGGCAAAACTCTTAATCGCACCAGATTGGAATTGAAACTCGAAAACGACAAAATCGTTTTCAACGACGCGGACGGCTCTTAATCGCACCAGATTGGAATTGAAACATCGCAAGCGTTTGCCCACCTCCGCCTCCGACAACCCTCTTAATCGCACCAGATTGGAATTGAAACCACGACCAACAACAAGGTCGGTTTGATTAATTCGCTCTTAATCGCACCAGATTGGAATTGAAACGGCGCAGAATTTCACGACTGGCACATGGAATAAAACTCTTAATCGCACCAGATTGGAATTGAAACGCGGGTAAATTTCCGGTATCGGGTTGGCGATAATCTCTCTTAATCGCACCAGATTGGAATTGAAACAATGCCCGGCTCCACCAACCAAAGCGACCACCCGTCTCTTAATCGCACCAGATTGGAATTGAAACGTTGCGAAATAACTGTCGCCTGTCGAAACGGTGTCCCCTCTTAATCGCACCAGATTGGAATTGAAACCCGGCCAAAAGCCGCCCGCTCGCAAGAAGGCGTAAACTCTTAATCGCACCAGATTGGAATTGAAACATTATATGACGCTTTCTGCCAATTTTTTTGCAGTGGCTCTTAATCGCACCAGATTGGAATTGAAACTGCAAAAAACGTAGCGGGCGAAACATCCGCCAAAACCCTCTTAATCGCACCAGATTGGAATTGAAACATTACCGCAATTTGGACTGGCGCGGGCTTCTGACCGCTCTTAATCGCACCAGATTGGAATTGAAACCCGCTTTTTCAGCCTCGACTTTTGCGACTTTTTCGCTCTTAATCGCACCAGATTGGAATTGAAACATCTTCGCTGCCACCACGTCGGCCAAGTCTTTGAGCCTCTTAATCGCACCAGATTGGAATTGAAACATTTGCAAAAAAAGGTTTGTTTCAAATCTTGCCCCTCTCTTAATCGCACCAGATTGGAATTGAAACTTTTCAACGTCTCGATACTGGCGTTTCTCCGTCTCTCTTAATCGCACCAGATTGGAATTGAAACTATGGAAGGAATTGCGTAACGTGGAAGTTTTCGAGACTCTTAATCGCACCAGATTGGAATTGAAACACGTAACAAAATGTGCAGACGTAGAACGTTTTTCTTCTCTTAATCGCACCAGATTGGAATTGAAACATGTAGTTACGCTGAAAGGTCATGTGGGCCATCGGCTCTTAATCGCACCAGATTGGAATTGAAACGCGGGGGTGAGGCTGATGGCCTGAAACTCTACGCCGCCTCTTAATCGCACCAGATTGGAATTGAAACGATGCAAAGAAAATCTCCTTCTGCCTTACCTCCTGCTCTTAATCGCACCAGATTGGAATTGAAACTCGAGTGTGGCATCGGTGAAGCCGCGTGAGCGCCAGCTCTTAATCGCACCAGATTGGAATTGAAACACGCGGGTGACGCTTGGGCATCGTGGCACTTGGGCTCTTAATCGCACCAGATTGGAATTGAAACAAAAGTACAGCTTAAAGTACAGCTTAAAGTACAGCTCTCTTAATCGCACCAGATTGGAATTGAAACATGTAGAGGGCAGCAAGCCATGAGGCTCGTGCCTTTTCTCTTAATCGCACCAGATTGGAATTGAAACAATTGAAAAATCCGAAAGCATACGCGGTCATCGTACTCTTAATCGCACCAGATTGGAATTGAAACCGTCGTCGACATAGGTTGGCACTGCGCCCAAAAGCGCCTCTTAATCGCACCAGATTGGAATTGAAACTCGCGTTGCACAGACAAGCGCAACTGATTCGACACGCTCTTAATCGCACCAGATTGGAATTGAAACTTTCTTCTCGTTGAAGTTTCCAATCCTGTCGCAACTGCTCTTAATCGCACCAGATTGGAATTGAAACGAAGCGTAGTGCACCATGACGACTTTGAAGAACACCCTCTTAATCGCACCAGATTGGAATTGAAACCCGTCCGACGTTGTTTGTGTTTAGAAGGCGGCATTACTCTTAATCGCACCAGATTGGAATTGAAACGAATGTGTAGCGACGCGCCCCGCTTTGCAGTTTTCTCTCTTAATCGCACCAGATTGGAATTGAAACTTGAATCTTTTGCTAAACCCTTCTGATAGTGCAGCCTCTTAATCGCACCAGATTGGAATTGAAACAGACGCGATTTAGGAAGGCGAGCACTTGTGTAGCCTCTTAATCGCACCAGATTGGAATTGAAACTCGTTTTGCGCTGAATGATACGGACACAACCGAGACTCTTAATCGCACCAGATTGGAATTGAAACATTGTGCGACCGACAATCTCTGGCCTGCAATTCCGCTCTTAATCGCACCAGATTGGAATTGAAACCAAACGACCGCAGCCCCGCAACCCCGCGAAACGTCGCTCTTAATCGCACCAGATTGGAATTGAAACATGAATTTCGCGTAGTTTTTTTTATTTTTATTTGTCTCTTAATCGCACCAGATTGGAATTGAAACGCTGTAAAGGTCGCATGCCAAGAAAGAGAGATTGAAACTCTTAATCGCACCAGATTGGAATTGAAACTTTGGTTTCTTTAGCGCCCGGCAGCAATGTCGGGCGCTCTTAATCGCACCAGATTGGAATTGAAACTGGAAACGATGGCACATGAGGGTCGTCGAGGTTGGCTCTTAATCGCACCAGATTGGAATTGAAACTGTAAAATCTACTGGCAACTTGCATTCGTTGACTTCTCTTAATCGCACCAGATTGGAATTGAAACACGTTGAACCACATCTCGCTGCCGCTTACGCGGATGCCTCTTAATCGCACCAGATTGGAATTGAAACTCGCTCGCCCACGTCTGGTAGAATTTCTTCCCGACCTCTTAATCGCACCAGATTGGAATTGAAACGAAACTGGCCGCTTTCGTGGCGCACAATCGTTGTGACTCTTAATCGCACCAGATTGGAATTGAAACCGCAGACGCTTCACGTGCAAGGTACTGCGCGTGTCTCTTAATCGCACCAGATTGGAATTGAAACGAGAATTGTTAAAATCAACAGAATGCGAAGCAGGAGCCTCTTAATCGCACCAGATTGGAATTGAAACCATTTGGTTTATGGCGGTTCAGGTAATGCTGGCAATGCTCTTAATCGCACCAGATTGGAATTGAAACCTTACGCGGAATGGCTTTCTTACTCTTTGTAAGCGTCTCTTAATCGCACCAGATTGGAATTGAAACATTAGGGACAAAAAAATAGTCAGTGTGAACACGAAGCTCTTAATCGCACCAGATTGGAATTGAAACGAGGTCACCGTGTCCCGCTCCCTAAGTATTATCGCGCTCTTAATCGCACCAGATTGGAATTGAAACAAGTGAGCAAGAATATTCTCCACATAACGCGTACCCTCTTAATCGCACCAGATTGGAATTGAAACGGGTCTCCAAGTCCAACAAGTTCGACAGGAAGGTCCTCTTAATCGCACCAGATTGGAATTGAAACTGCGAGTATGCGTTTTGCCAGAGAGATGTACCAGAGGCTCTTAATCGCACCAGATTGGAATTGAAACTATGCCTCCGAGGCAAAAGAGGTTTACGACCGCCACCTCTTAATCGCACCAGATTGGAATTGAAACGGGTCTCCAAGTCCAACAAGTTCGACAGGAAGGTCGTCTCTTAATCGCACCAGATTGGAATTGAAACCAGCAATCATAGTGGTTGCCTTCTCGAGGGTATCCGCCTCTTAATCGCACCAGATTGGAATTGAAACAAGAAGCCTCCACGCCAACCAAAAGAAGCCTCCACGCCTCTTAATCGCACCAGATTGGAATTGAAACCCTGTCAGCGTGGCCCTATTTCCGCCTGTCAGCATGCTCTTAATCGCACCAGATTGGAATTGAAACTGTCTCGAGGTGGCATCCGGTTGTGATGTTTTTTCTCTCTTAATCGCACCAGATTGGAATTGAAACAGGTGACTCTCCATTTCTTTTTTGTTCCCAACCGCTCTTAATCGCACCAGATTGGAATTGAAACATCGCCACGCCGCATGGACGCTATCGTACCTAAATGCTCTTAATCGCACCAGATTGGAATTGAAACAGCCCCTCGAAATGCTCGCTATTTCCTGCTCTCTGCTCTTAATCGCACCAGATTGGAATTGAAACCTTCCGGAAATTCGGTATTATCGTGAGGAAAAACATCTCTTAATCGCACCAGATTGGAATTGAAACGAGTAATGGTGGGGAAGGGTGGGAATGGCCTGATGTCTCTTAATCGCACCAGATTGGAATTGAAACGATAGTATCGCTTACACCCTTAAGTATATTGACAAGTCTCTTAATCGCACCAGATTGGAATTGAAACTTTATTCTTGATGTATTGTAAAAACTTAGGCAGGACAACAGACATTGAATTTTGACAGGATTCGCAAGATTTACAGGACATATGAGGAGGCTTCGCTGCGAAAAACCCTGTAAATCCTGTCAAAACATATAAGGCAGTCATCCGAGTCCTCTCCGTTTGGAGGCTGACTAAGTTTTCACGAATATCAACCATGCTCGACCGAAAAACCCTATCGAACAGAGCATAAAAAACCGGAAATCAGGCACAAACCCCGATTTCCGGCTCCTAAAAAGACCAGCGCAAAAAAGGTTACTTCCTCAGCGCCTTGATTTTTTCCTCCAGTTCCAACTCGTCGCCCGGCGTGTAGCCGACATGCTCATAGACAATGTTGCCAGAAGCATCGAGCAGAAGCGTGTGCGGCACGGAAGCAACATTGGCCGTCTGCTGAAACTCCTTGTTGTTGTCGTGCAGGATACGGTACTCCCATCCCTTTTCCTTCACCATGGCAGGTATCTTGGCTGCGGTGCGGGTGTCGTCCACGCTCACAGCCACGAGCTCCATGTCATAGTCCTTTTGCCAGTCGGGGTAGTAATCCTTGATGGCATCGAGTTCTTTTTTGCAAGGCGAGCACCAAGTGGCCCAGAAACTAATCACCGTGATTTTGCCGGTTTTGCCGAGTTCTTGCACGTTCATGGATTGACCTGCAAGGGTTTTCACGTTGGCAGAGGGAAGGGTTTTGTTTTGGGCGAAAGCCGCGACCACAGCAAAGCAAGCGGCCAGCACAAGGAGTGTTTTTTTCATTGCCAAAATTTGATTTTGAAAAACGTAAGCTATTTGAAAGGCTCAAAGGTAAAACGCCGGGTTTTGCCGATTTTTTGTTTAACCAACGCTTAACGATAGGCCCCGCTCGGCTCAGTTTTCCACGAAATACATGTCAATCTCGCCTTTGTTCTTGGCGGATATTTTCCCCCGGTAATGGCAGGGCGCAAACGTCTTGACGATTTCGTAAGCCTCGCCGGATATGTTGATTTTGCCGCCTTCGCCCGCCTGTTCCACGCGAGCGGCGATGTTCACCGTGTCGCCCCAAATATCGAAGGCAAATTTCTTGGAACCGACCACACCCGCCACCACAGGGCCTCGGTGTATGCCGATGCGCGCGTCGAAGCGGGGCAATCCCTTGGCATCGCGCTCGGCATTCCAAGCCGTCAGCCAATGCTGCATCTCACGGGCCGCGCTCACCATGTCGCGGGTTTGGCTGCTTTCCTTGTTGCCGTTCGGGTTGAGGCCGCCAGCGCACATGTAGGCATCGCCGATAGTCTTTATCTTTTCCAACCCGTATCGGGCGATGATATCGTCGAAAGCTTTGAAAGCCGTGTCGAGCTCGCTCACGAGGTCTTGGGGGTTGAGCTGTTCGGCGATTTTGCTGAAACCCACGAAGTCGGCAAACAAGACGCTGGCATTTTCAAAATAGCGGGCTTGAGTGCTGCCATTCTTTTTGAGCTCGTCGGCCACGAGCGCGGGCAGGATGTTGAGCAACAAGTTCTCGGAGCGTTCCTGCTCGGCGCGGATGGTCTTGTTTTTTTCTTCCAGCACCTTGTTGTATTGGCTGGCGCGAGCGAAGCTAAACAGTGAGCCACCGGCGAGCAGCAGCAGGGCGGCGATGGCCGCGATATAAAACTTCCGGTTGCTCTCAGCCTCGCGCAAGGCAAGGCTTGAGTTTTCCACTTTTAGCGAGTCGAGGCTATTGCGAAAAACCACCGAATCGAGCATGTAACGCTGCTGCATGAGCAGCATGGAGGTCTTCATTTGCTCCTCGGTCATTTGGTCTATCTGTGCCTCGCGGGCGGCGAGCTGTGCTTGCAGCGCCTGCGCCTGTTTTTCAAAGTCAACTTTGCTGCCTCCGCCTGTCTTGCCTACGACACGAGCCTGCTGCTTGGCGATTTCCTGTTGCAGAGCCTGTATCTCCTCGCGCAGCTCCTCCCGTGTGATGGGCGGCGGGGGTGGGGGCAGCGGAGCGGGGGGCTCGACCACACCACCTTTAAGCCGTTCTATCTGGGCTTCTATGTCGGCTATGTCCTTGCTTCTCCCGCCTTTTCGTGCCAGCGCAAGCATGTTTTCGAGATTGTCGAGCGCCAATGCCTTGTTGCCCGAGCGCGTGGAGCGAAGAAGGTCGAGGCTTTGCTCGAATCTGCCAGCTGCTTTGCGTTTGCCAGACAGCATCATGGCCTTGCCTTCGCGGTTGAGGGCTTTGGCGCGGAGCTCCGACTGCTTTAGTTTTTTTGCAAAATCCGCTGCTTCGTCAGCCCATTTGATGGCGTTGTCGTAGTCGCCGGCTTGGGTCAAGGCTTCGGCAAGCGCGATGAGTTTTTCCACACGGTCGGTGCCGGAAGCGGCACGGGCCTCGGCTTCCAATTGTTGGATATTCTGAGCAGGGGAGATGAAAGAGCAAAAAAGGAGGACTGGCAAAAGAGCCAGCCGAACGAGTATTTTCAACATGTTGCGGTGCGTGGTTGCACTGTTTTTAAAAAAGTGATGCGAAAGTATGGGAAGTCGCGTTCTGTGAGGGCAAGTATTTTGCCAAAACAAAATAGAGTGCCACTCTGACCAAGTTTATAGGAGGCAAGATGCTTAGTCGGTAAAATGATGCCACACATCAAGTGAAGCGAATGTGAATTTTTGTGCGGTCAGTTGGGAATAATGCGGGGTGAAATGACAGGTGAATGACTCGTGCGCTGTGCACGCTCAGAAGCACACCTTGATTCGATAGAATCTGTCAGTTCACCCTGATTGATGCCGTGATTTTGAACAGAATGCGCTTTTAGCCACGCCCAAAACCTGGCGGCGCGAAGTATATCATCTTGCTTCCATCGCCATCGAGTCGAACGCCAACTCTACCTCCTCCACGACGGGCTGCGCCTTCGACGCCGTGAGCGGCGAATAGGAAACTCTCGCAGGAAAGGCGTTGCGCAATTTCCAGACAAAAACAGGCTCGTGATGCTTGTTGAGCAGACTGACGACGACATCCCGCTGACTTTCCTGAGCAGCCTGCTCCTTCCACCATTGGTACATTTCCAAGTCGCCTTTTTTCAAATATCGGCGCAGCACCACGTTGCGCACCTCTTCCGCCCCCGGCAATTTGCGCGCATTTGCATCGAGTTGAGCGCCATCGCGGAAAAGCACCACCTCGCGCTGGAAAGTCAAGCCGTGCACTTCCGTGAAATCTTCTCGACTGCCGCCCCACTCCACTTTAAAATGATGGTCGAGCACAAAATTATTCATGTTGAAAAAAAATTTTAGCCGGTGAAAAAAAGAGCAAAACAAGTTGAGGAGCCAATGAATCATGTGCCAAAGTTAGGCATATAGCTCACGCGACACGCCCTTTCATCGAAAAACACTCGTTTTTGCGCATGATTTTGCAGTTTTGCCCCAACTAAATCAATTTTTGGATGAAGCATATCACACTTGCCTTTTTGCTAAGCGGCCTCGCAAGCGGCCTTTTTTCCCAAAAACTCGATGCCGAGATTTTAAAAACCCTCCATATCCGCAACATCGGTCCCGGCGCCATGTCGGGGCGCATCACCGCTATCGCCGTTGACCCCGTGCGGCCGGAAGTCATCTATGCCGGAGCAGCGTCCGGCGGCGTATGGCGCTCCAGAAGCGGCGGCACCCAATGGGAACCCATCTTCGACAACGCTCCGACGCAAAGCATCGGCTCCATCGCCATCCATCCGCGCAACCCCGACGAAATCTGGGTCGGCACTGGCGAAGGCAACCCCCGCAACTCCCAGAATTTCGGCGCGGGCATTTTCAAAACAATCAACGGCGGGCTGGACTGGGTGTGCATGGGCCTGCAAAACACCCGCACCATCCACCGCGTCGTGTTGCACCGCGACAACCCCGACGTGATTTTTGCGGCCTCGCTCGGCTCCGCCTACGGCCCCAACGCCGAACGCGGCGTGTTCAAAAGCAGCGACGGCGGCAAAACTTGGCGCAAAGTGCTGTTTGTGAACGATTTGACAGGCTGTGCCGAACTCGTGGCCGACCCGCAAAACCCCAACAAACTCTTCGCCGCCTTGTGGGAATACCAACGATGGCCTTGGTTTTTCAAAAGCGGTGGCAAAGGCTCAGGCCTCTATGTGAGCTACGACGCGGGCGAGACCTGGGAACGCCGCACCGACAAGGACGGCCTGCCCGAAGGCGAACTCGGCCGCATGGGCCTTGCCGTTGCCAAAAGCAACCCCGATGTGGTGTACGCGCTCGTGGAAGCCAAAGACAACGCACTCTACAAAAGCACCGATGGCGGCAGAAAATGGAAAAAAATGGCCGACAAGGGCATGGGCGACCGACCTTTCTACTACTCCGAAATCTATGTGGACCCGAAAAACGAAAATCGCGTCTATTCGATTTACACCTACATCTCGCGCAGCGAAGACGGCGGCAAAACCTTCGAGACTTGGGCGGGCTGGCACATCCACCCCGACCACCACGCCTTCTGGATTTCGCCAGACAACCCCAACTACATCATCAACGGCAACGACGGCGGCCTCAACATCACCCTCGACGGCGGAAAAACTTGGCGCTACGCCGAAAACATCCCCGTCGGCCAGTTTTATCACGTCGAGACCGACAACGAAATACCCTACAACGTCTATGGCGGCTTGCAGGACAACGGCTCGTGGGTAGGCCCCTCGGCGGTGTGGAAATCGGGCGGCATCCGCAACTCCGACTGGCAGGAGGTCTATTTTGGCGACGGCTTCGAGACCATGCCGCGCAAAGACGACCCGCGCTATGTGTTCGCCATGTCGCAAGGCGGCGAGCTCGGCCTCATTGACCGCCAGACCGGCGACACCCGCTACCTCAAGCCGCTGCATCCCGACGGCCAAGCCAAACTGCGCTTCAACTGGAACGCCGCCCTCGCCCAAGACCCACACCGACCACACGGGATTTACTTCGGCAGCCAATTCCTGCATTATTCCACCGACTTGGGTCAAAATTGGCAAATCATCAGCCCCGACCTCACCACCAACGACACCTCGAAAATGAAGCAGCAGGAATCCGGCGGCCTCACTTTCGATGCCACCAGCGCCGAAAACCACTGCACCATCATCGCCATCGCACCATCGCCCGTGCAGCCCGGCGTAGTGTGGGTCGGCACTGACGACGGAAACGTGCAACTCACCCGCGACAACGGCAAAACGTGGGAGAATTTTGCTTCCAAACTACCCGGCGCACCCAAAAACGCATGGATACCAGCCATCGAGCCGGGGCAAAAAAACGCCGCCGAAGCCTTCGTGGCCCTCAACAACTATCGCCAAAACGACTGGCAACCCTACCTCTATCACACCACCGATTTTGGGAAAACATGGAAAAGAATCGCAAGTCCGCGTAATTTGCGAAGCAGCCATTTAGGTCATTCAAGCAATTCAAAAAATGACCGCAATAACCCCAATGACTTTAACAACGGCAATTACGCTTTGTCAGTCGTGCAAGACCCCGAAGTGCCCAGCCTGATTTTTCTCGGCACCGACCAAGGACTTTATGTTTCCATTGACTACGGCGAAAATTGGACCTGGTGGCCGGGTAGCTCCGCTCATGCCGACGGCAGGCAAGGCCTTCCCGCAGTCCCGATTTTCGACATGAAAATCCAGCAGCGCGACGGCGATTTGGTGCTCGGCACCTTCGGGCGCGGCATCTGGATTCTCGACAACCTATCGCCCTTGCGCGAACTCGCCCGCTCCAATGGCAATATGCTTGCCCAGCCTTTCAAACTCCTCCCCGCACAGCCAGGCATTTTGGCCCGATACCGCTCCTTCGATGGGCCGCGTTTTGCGGTGGATGCCGCCTATTCGGCGGAAAACAAAGGCACATCTGTGCGCATACCCGTGTGGGTGAAGCCCGGTCTCGGCGCTGCTGCCCAAGCCTCGAAAGAAGACGGAGACAAAGAGCCGAGCGAAGAGAAAAAGGACGAAAAAGGCTCCGCCAGCAAAAAGAAGGAAAAAGCCGTCATCACCGTGCTTTCGACGAACGGCGACACCTTGCGCCGCTTCAAGACCGAGCTCGACACCCTTTTCACCCGCTCCATCTATTGGAATATGGACACAAAGGGCGTGCGCTTCCCTTCCAAAAACGAGCCTGACAAAGACCAACTCGAACCCGGCGGCGGCCCCCAAGTCGGCCCCGGCACCTATTGGGTAAAGGTGAAATACATGGACTATCAGGACTCTATACAGGTGCGCGTGCTCGACGACCCTCGCCTCAACGTCACTACCCGCGACCGCGAAGCCAAGACCGCCGCCATCCGCGATATGCACCAGACCATCGAGCGAGCCAACAAGGGGTACGAACGCTTGAAAGAAGCCGAAAAAACCATTGGGCTGGTGGAAAGTCAATTCGTCAACGTGCCCGATAGCCTCAAAAAAGAAGTAAACAAAATGGGCAAAGCATTGAAAGACTCTATCAGCAACCTGAAAGAACAATTTTTCACGCACAAGGAGGTAAAAGGCATCCAGCGCAACCCGGATGTGCTCAACGCGCGGTATTGGAAAGCAATGGGCTACATCAACGGCGGGCAAGGCGCTCCAAACGCCACGGCACAAATCGCCATTGCGGAGGCTAAACGCGAAACCGATGAACTCGTGAGCAAAGTGAACAATCTGCTCGACACCTCATGGAAGGAATATCGAGCGAAGGCCGAAGCGGTGCAGTATTCGCTGTTCAAAGATTTTGATAGGTTGTGACTGGTTTGAGGGCTTGCACGACCAAGCGCAGCGGACGGTGTTTGATTTGCGATTTGCGGTTTACGATTGATTCGATTTGCCGTTGTTGGTGTCCGGCCAACAACAAGCGGCGGAGTGCGCGGCCACACAATCTTCGCCGCCCCCTCCCTTAGCAGGGATACCAAACAACGGTAATCAGGCCGGGGCGGCATATCCGCCGCGCTTGCTCACTGTTTCAGAATTCGACCTGAATAGGCTTGCTCGCCTTGAAAGAGCCGCACCCAATAAACGCCCGCAAGCCACGATGCCAGTGAGAGACGCAAAGGAACTTTGTCTTGCATGGCTTGGGAAGATGTATGGATGGGATGCCCCATCACATCCCAAACAACAATTTCCCATGAGCCAGAAACGCCGTCGGGCAAGCCCAGCCACACCTCATCGGCGGCGGGCAGCGGATAAACCGACAATTGCTTTTGTTGGGTACGCGGCACCTCGACGGAGACGGGAGAAGTCAATAGTTCAGCACAATAATCCTCCACCTGACCGAATTGGAAAGTCTCACAAGGCAAAGGCGAGTCACCAGAGACACCCCTGAACTTCATCATCACCCGCATTCGAGTCAGGCCAGAATTGACAAAATCGGGCGGCACGATGAACCCGCTCACTGCCTCGTCGGAGGCCCAGCCCGGGTCGAAGGCCAACTCGCCGGGGTCGTCGAAGTCGCCATCCATGTTGAAGTCAATATAGATTCTAAAAAACTCTTTGTAGGGCAGACTTTGATACCCGGGCGTGATGGTGACACCCACAGGAAGGAGCGGGGAAAACTGGGGTCTCGGACACAAACAGTTTGTGAAATTCTGGTAGCCCCCCCCACCATTGCCAGAGTTATGTTCCCAATCGCCGATGCTGACATTCGCAATCCATTCAGCGGTGGCATCTTGGCTTTTGGCGCTACAATAATCGGCATCAAGACAAGAGCCGCAGCCAGTGGTTTTGAAAAAAATGGACGCGGAAAAAACGGTAGAGCCAGTATCGCATACGGTTTGCACCGCCGCTTCATATTCTGTGCAGGGCAGCGTGTTGCTCACCACAAAAGCAAGATTGTTGCCGATGTCGTGGATTTCCCAACTGCCATTTGTCGCGCGCAAGCGCAATCGGTATCCTTGTGCTGCTGTGACGGCGCTCCAAGCAAAGCTCGCGCTCGTGTTGCCCACCGAAGTCGTCCAAAGCGAGGCGGGTGGCTCGCAGCATCCATCGGTTTTGAAATAGTTGGGAGGCGACCAGCCGCTGGTGAGGCCACTCGTACAGAGCGCGATGAGCGAATACTCGTATTGGGTGCAAGCTTTCAAATTTTCCAACAAAAAAAAAGACTGCGACACATTGGCCGCGATGCTCCAGCTGGTGGTGCCGACTGCTCGCCAACGCAGGTGAACGGTTTGAAAATCTGCTATTTTCGACCACTTGATAAAGGCTGAATGGCTCGTCACATCGAGCGCCTGCATGGCAAAGGGGTGTGGGCAGGGGCTGCATTGGTCTTCGTAGTCCTGCAAAAGCGAGTAGAGGTTGAGCCGCCCGCCCGTGACGGTGATGCCTTGTAGGGCGGCATTGGGAGTGGTGCTGTTCAGCAGGCGTTCTTTTGTCCACAGAGCGGCGGTGGCGGGTGCGCTTTTGGCCAAGGCAATCAGATTGGGGCAGGGTGCTGCGTAGAGCAGACCAATAGCCCCGCTGACGTGTGGCGTGGCGAATGAAGTGCCGGAGTAAGTCCCGTAAGAGCTATTAGACCCTGCGGTATAAACCTCCTGGCCATAAGCGCCCAAGTCAATGTGCTTGGCTCCCCAAGCCGCATTGGGGGCTTTTTCGTCGCTGCGCGTCAGGTTGGTCACCGACACCAGAAAGTCGCTCGGGCAGGCAGTGGGGAGGTCGCCCACCACGTCCACGTTGACGGGGATATTGGCGGTGGCAGCCACGCTCAGGATGCCTGCTTGCCCCAGCGAATCGTATATGGCACACCAAAGTGGCGCGTTGGAGGGTTGGCCGTAGTTGGAGCCAAAAGAGCTGTTCACCGCAACGACAAAAGCCCCCTGAAGGCCATTGCTGAGGTTGTAGCGTCGCCGGGCCTGCCACACATAGTCATAAGCAGCGAGGATATTGGCCTGAGTGCCTCCGCCTGCCACGAACATGATTTTCACATTCCAGTTGACTCCCGTCACGCCGACGGCATTGTTTCCTCTGGCACCCACGATGGCGCTCACGGGTGTGCCGTGCCCCATGCTGTTGCCAGTGATGTTGTCATTGTTCTGAAAGACGTTCCATCCTCGAAAATCGTCCACATAGCCATTGTTGTCGTTGTCAATGCCGTCGCCGGGGATTTCGCCCCAGTTTCTCCAAAGGTTGGGCGAGAGGTCGGGATGGTTGGGGTCAACACCGCCATCAATGACGGCCACCACAATCGTGTCGCCGGCCGGGGTTAGGCCGCCCGTGGCGATGTCCCAGGCAAGGTCAGCATCCAAGTCGGCGTTGGGTGTTCCGCCATTCGAGCCAGTATTGATATATTGCCATTGTTGTGGGAAAAGAGGGTCGTTGGGGATAAGTTTGTAAGGGTAAGGGAGTGAAGAGGTGTCGTTTCGTTCTTCGCTCCAAAAATTCAATTGTGCCTGTCGCACTTCTGGTTGAGCGCGCAGCCAATCCAAGCTTTTGAGCTCGCCTCCTGCCAATGTTTCAAAAATCCAAACGTTGAGCAACGTGGACACTTTATTTGTCGTAATGGGAGGGACGGCCAATTGACGTTCCAAGCGCAAGGCAAGGTTTTGGGGCGAAAGGCCGGGTTGGAGGCTGACGAGTACTTGTCCGGGCTCGTAGGGTATCGTTTGCGAAAAACCGGAAAAAGCAGTACCCAAAAGCAGCACAAAGAAGAGGCAAAGTCGTCGGAAGTTCATTTTGCGATGATGAGAATTTCAGCAGGGAAACGCAAAAGTCGAGATGGGGTTTTGCCGAATTTTGGCGAAAGTGCGGAAATATGGCGCTACAGTTGTTGGGCAAAGATTGTGATTTTGTCATTACTTTACGGAGATTTTTGAAAAAACCAATTTCCAAATATTGATTGGAATTTGGTTAAAATTTCCGATGCCGATAAATTTTTTTCAACGGAAAGAGGCGTGTTTGCCAAATTATCCATTGATGTTTAATCTACTGAATCTGAACTCGACCCTCCCGCGCCGATTCGCGCGACTTGTTGCGGTGCTATTATTGGCCGCACTCCCCTTCATGGCATTGCAATCACAGTCGCCTTGTGCTTGTTCCGATTGCCCTTTGGCAATGCCCGATGGCTTCACGGGCAATTTTGCCGTGCAAATACAAAACGCCTCCAATCCCGTCTTGGGCCAAAATGGCCAAGGCATCTGTGGGGTAAGGCTGCAATTCGACCACGAATACCTCGGCGACCTGCAAATTTCACTGACTTCTCCCTCCGGGCAAACGGTAACATTGGTTGGCCCAACCGGTTTTTTTGATTTTACCAATTTCACCACTTGGAACGTGCTTTTCCTCCCTTGCGGCACCCCCCCTAGCCCCGACCCCGGCTTTGCCGGGCAGTGGAGCAATAATCAAAACTGGGGGCTTTTTGGCAATTATTCAGGCTCCTACCATCCCGCGAGCGGTTGTTTTGAAGACTTCAACGGCGGCACCGTGAATGGTCAATGGACGCTGAGCGTTTCGGATTTGCAGTCAACGCACGGGGGCAATTTGCTTGGTTTTGAAATCATTTTCTGCGATGCCGTCGGGGTGGAATGTGTCAATTGCGCAGCCAACGCGGGCAACTTGCTTCAGCCGGACGTGTCGGCTTGTGCGGGCGATGCGTCGCTCAATCTGAATTTGCCCCCCACTTTTGTGCCACCCAACGCGCTGCCGCCCACACCGGAATACACCTACACCTATCTGGTGGGCGGTTCGGGTGGCGTACTCCTTTCATATCAGATGCAACCCGACCTGACGGCTTTCCCGCCGGGCAACTACACGGTCTGTGGAATGTCGTACCTCACCGCGCAGTCGAGCCTGCTGCCGCCGCCCAACGGGGTGTTGACCCTTGTGGAGTTGGCCATCCAACTCAATTCCAACCAACCGCCTTTTTGCGGAAAAATCACCTCCAACTGCGTGAACGTGACGATTTCCCAGCAGCAGGGAACGCCTGCTGTTCCCGTTGTGCAAGGCGTTGGCAATGTGTGCGAAGGCGCGACTCATACCTACACGGTCGCTCCCGTCGCCGGCGCAAGTTTTTATGTCTGGCAAACCACTGGCGGCACCATCGTGTCGGGGCAGCACACGGAAACCGTCGTGGTGGAGTGGGGAGATGTGCCCATTAGCTATGTGTGCGCCATGGCAAGCAATGGCTGCGACACAAGCTTGCAAAATTGTCTCACAGTGACGGTGAACGAGTTGCCTGTAGCGAACGCGGGGGCTGACGACGCGGAGTGTGACTCTACAGCTTTTTTGCAAGCCATCAAAAGCGTGTCGGGTAGCGTGGGTAGTTGGGCGCTTGTATCTGGCCCCGGCACGGTCGTTTTTTCCAGCCCTGATTCGGCGGCGACGAGCGTCACGGCCAGCCAACCCGGTCAATATCTTTTCAGATGGACAGAGACCAATGGCATTTGCGCGGATAGCAGTGACGTGCTGATTGATTTTCGGGAAACGCCCATAGCAGGCCCAATTGAAATTGCGTGCGACGGATTGGGAGAATTTTATACCGTGTCATTTCCTATTTTGGGAGGCGTGGCACCCTACATCGTACTGGGAGCAGGCACCATATCGGGCAGCAACTTTGTTTCAGACCCCATACCGAGCGGTCAGTCGTATTCTTTCTACATCGAAGATGCCAACGGTTGTGTCTCGCCTTTGCTCAACGACTCGGTTGATTGTGCCTGTATCAGCTTCGCGGGTGCCATGAATCCGGCACCAATCACTGTGTGTGAGGGAGACAGTGCCATCGTGGAGCATCTGGGTGGCGAAACCCTCGACCCCAATGATGTGTGGTCGTTTGTGTTGCATGAAAACTCAGGGCCTTCTTTGGGCGGGGTCGTTGCGCAAAACACCACTGGCGTTTTTGTTTTTGAGGACGGTATGATCTACGGCAAGAACTATTACGCCTCTTTTGTGGTGGGCAATGGTTTGGGCGGTCTCCCTGACCCCGACGACCCTTGCCTCTCCGTCGCGGCGGGTCAGCCCGTCGTTTTTTTCCAAAACCCCGTGTCAAACGCAGGTGATGACCGCGACACTTGTGGATTGGTTTTGCAGATGTTCGCCGAGGACGTGAACGGCACGAGCGTGTGGTCGGTGAGTAGCGCACCGCCGGGCGCAACGGTGCTGTTTAGCAACCCCAATGATTCGGTGGCCGTCGTGACGGTTTCCGCATTCGGCACCTACGTTCTGACGTGGACCTCTGATGTGGATGGATGCCTCGGCACCGACGAAGTGACATTGCAGTTCAATGACTCGCCCGTGCTGACCGACTTGCTGCGCACTTGCGACAATGTGAACGAAAATTACTCCATCACGCTTTTCATGGAAGGCGGAAACCAACCTTACAGCGTGAATGGCGAACTGACAACAGGCGGCACCTACACTTCCGCTTTGTTTGCCAACGGACAGGCTTATTCTTTTGAAGTGGTGGATGCCAATGGATGCGCCATGCCACTGGTGACGGGGGTGTACGGATGCACTTGTTCCACTCATGCCGGGAGTATGCGCCCCGATACTTTGACCGCGTGCGAGGGGGAACTCGTTCAGGCCGCGCCGAACTTGTTGCTCCCCACTTTGGATGCCAATGATGTCACGGGATATGTGTTGCACAATGGAACAGGCACGGCGTTGGGACAAATTTTTGCGCAAAACACCTCGGGCTTGTTCGGTTTTCAAAATGGCATGAACTTAGGCCAAACCTACTACATCTCGCTGGTCGTTGGCAACAACCTGAATGGCTTTCCGAACCCTGCCGACCCTTGTTTTTCCGTGGCGAAAGGTCAGCCAGTGGTTTTTTGGAAAAAACCTATACCCGCACTTGCTGCCGATGCGGTCGTTTGTGACAGCACGCTCGCGCTTCAAGGGATTTCAGATGGTTTCCCGGGAACGTGGTCGCAAGTGTCAGGGCCGGCGATAGCGGTTTTTTCATCTCCTAACAGTATTTCCACCACGGTCTATGTCACGGTTTGGGGCACTTACACTTTTGAATGGACAGAGACGAATGGTGCCTGTGTGGGCGCTGATGGATTGATGGTCACATTCAACGAGTCACCATCCGTGAGCAACCTAACCGAGATTTGCAATGGCACCAATACGGCGTACTCGATTGGTTTTTCGGTAAGTGGTGGCATTGCTCCCTACTTGGTGACAGGACTGAACGGTGCTTTTGTCGGCAATGATTTCAACTCCGTGCCGTTGCCCAACAACGCTCCCTACACCTTCTCTGTGGTGGACGCGAATGGGTGCGCAAGCCATTCATTGTCAGGCATGAATTTTTGCGAATGCACTACCGACGCAGGCACCATGCAAACATCGCCGGCTTTGTTTTGCCCTCCCGCTCCCGCCACCGCCGTTTGGAACAACGATGCGACATTCGATGCGGACGATATGGTTCAGTTCATCTTGCACGACCAACCGGGCGCTTCCGTGGGCAATGTGCTGGCAGTAAGCACACAACCTGTTTTCGACTTTTCGAGCAATCTCCAACCGGGAATCACCTACTATATCTCGGCCATCGCCGGCAACAATGTCAGCGGCACGGTCGAATTGACCGACCCTTGCCTTTCCGTATCTCCCGGCACCCCGATTCAATGGAAACCACTTCCGACGGTTACTCTGTCGGGCGATGCAGCGGTGTGCAGCGGCGACTCGGTCGGGCTGTTGTTGAGCGGCACCGGAGCCTTTCCGCTTCAAGTGACTTACTCGGATGGCATCACTCAAAACACATTGCTCATCAGCAGCACACAGCCTGCGACGCTGCAAGTGGCACCGACAATAGCCACCACTTACACCCTGATTGAGGTTGTTGATGGCACAGTGCCGACGTGTAGCGCCGCGCTCTCTCAGTCTGCCACCGTCAGCGTGAGCCAACCTGTATCGGCAGGCACAGCCCATGCCGCCGTGGAACTTTGCGAGGGTGCCGCCCTCCCGTTGCAGCTTGTCAACTTCCTCACCGATGCTGACTTTGGCGGCCAATGGACGGAGACTTCCGCCGTGCCCTCGTCACCCGGTGCGTTCAACGCCCAAACCGGCACCTTTGAAACAGGTGGTCAGGCAGCAGGCACTTATACTTTTCGCTACACTTTGTCAGCACAACCGCCTTGCCCAAACGACGAGGAAACCGTGACTATCCGGCTGCTCCCACAGCCCGTAGCCGATGCGGGCAACGACCGCGCCCTCAATTGCGACCAAGCAGCCGTGTTGCTCGGTGGGCCGAACACCAGCACTGGCGCAGGCATCCAATATCATTGGCTGCTAAACGGCGACACAGTAGGCACGACCGCCCAAATTTTTGCCAGCTTCGCAGGCGAATACATTTTGAGCGTGAGCAATTCGGCGGATTGTTTTGCTGCCGACACCGTGACACTGGTATTGGACATTGACCCGCCGCGAGTGGAGGCTATTTCAGTGACCAACATTCGATGCTACGGAGACAGGGATGGTCAAATTAGCATTGATTCGGCCTTTACCAACTTCCCGCCCTTGCTATATGCGCTCAACAATGGCATGTTCAGTCCCAATCCGGTCTTTAAAAACCTCGAAGCAGGGACGTACACCGTGACCCTGATGGACGCCAATGGATGTGAATTCACTACACAGGTACTGACCATATCGGAGCCTCCCGAATTAAAAATTGAGCTTGGTGACGAAATCGAGGCAGCGTTGGGCGATTCTGTGTATCTTACAGCATCGCTCACTGTCTCGCTGACAGGCCTAGATACCATTGTATGGGGGCCGTTGCTTGATTCGGCGGCGGCAGGCAAAGAATATCAACATTTTTTGCCGCTTCAATCTCTGCAAGTAAGCGCGACAGTGACTGACACAACCGGCTGTGTGGCAAGCGACAAGGTGCTGATACGGGTGACGAAGGAACGACGTGTGTATGTGCCCAATGTTTTTAAGCCTACCAGTGCGGAAAATGGTATTTTTCAAGTGCTGGGAGGGACGGATGTGGCAGAGGTGGAAGTGTTCAAAATCTATGACCGATGGGGTGAACAAGTGTATGAGGCGCTTGATTTTCAGCCGGGAACGCCCGGGGTGGGCTGGATTGGGCGACATCGAGGGAAAGACGTGCTGCCGGGTGTTTATGTATGGTATGCGTTGGTGCGTTTCATAGATGGGCAACAGGAAATTTTTTCGGGCGATGTGACTGTTTTTCGTTGAAAAAGTGGGCTTTAAATCTTTTAAAATTTTGTTCTCAAAAATTCGATTGGGCGTTTTTGAACAAAATTTTCAAACTTTGTTTGTGAATAACATGAGTAAATAAAGGTTGGAACAAATAGTTAAAACGGCAACGAAAGGCGAATTCAAAATAAAATTTTTCCTTTCTTTGTGCCTCGTTTTAATTGCTTTCAAACACGCGCCTTCCCAATGCTTACAGATTTAATCGCTGTTTGCCTTTATCCCCCTACCGATTGTGAAATGCAATCCCATTAAAGTGCAACCTTATTTGCAAACCGAGAAAATCTTCTCCGTCATTAGCGGCACTCATCGTCCGGTAGCGAAAGATTCTTCGCGTTCGGTCGTCAACCCATATTCAAACGTTTTAAACTGCCGATTTCATGGTGAAAAAACTACTCTTACTATGTGTTTTGCTTTCAATATCTTTTTTGCTGAAGGCTCAAATACCTGACCCCTGCCCATCCAACAATTTCCCGGCGTCAGACTTTTGTGAAAGCACCTGTATTTACTGCAACTTCAATGGATATTCAGGCACCACGCAAGGCTACACAGGTCAAACCCCTCCGGGTTTTTGTGGCACCATTGAAAATGAGCAGTGGCTTGGCTTCATAGCAGGCGCTCCCGCCGCTACCTTTACTGCCACGCCAACGGGGTGCCAGACTGGCAACGGCATTCAAATAGCCCTCTACCAGAGCTGCTATGCAAACCCGATTGCTTGCAATGGCGGCAACGCGGGCGGTGGCAACACTCCTGTTTCCATCACTGCTACACTGACCCCCGGGGTCAACTATTTTCTGTTGATTGACGGCTACGCCGGAGACCAATGCAATTTTCTCATAACTGTAGCCCCCCCTTCGGCAGTACAAGCACCGAACGTGGGCAATGCAGGGCCTATCAGCGCGCCCAACACCATTTGCCCGGGTGGTCAAATACAGGTCTCCATTCCGCCAGTCAATGGCGCGGGTGGTTACAACTGGACTGCTACCGGAGGTGCCATCATCAATGGCTTGGGAGGCGCCGTTCAGACTTTCGCTCCCACTGGCAATGTGGTGACCATAACCGCCCCCACCAACGCGCCGCCGCCCACATCGTTTCAGGTGTGTGTGCAACCCATTAACTCATGCGACCAAGACAATCCTTTTGTCTGCCGGACCATTCAAATCCAGAAAATACCTGACACGCAACTGCCTCCTGAAACAGTCTGTGCCGAAGATGCGCCTTACTTGCTTCCATGGGGCCAGCTGGCTGGCATACCGGGCACAAATACCTACTCCCACACTTATACCTCTTATCAAGGTTGCGACAGCATCGTGCGGCAAACGATTACCGTCAAAGCGCCCATTGTGCGCAACTTGGCACCACAGACAGTATGTGCGGGCAGTTGTTACGTCGTGTGTGGCGACGAGTATTGCGACGGCGGCAACTTTCAGAAAATATGTGACTCATATCAAGGATGCGACAGCATCATCAACTTCTCTATTCTCTTGCTTAGCCCTGTTGCGGAGATTCTCGGTGGAGGGAATATCACATGCACCAACAATTCTGTCTTGTTGAGCTCGGCTCCCTCTCCGGGTGCCAAGTTTTGGAGAAACTCTATCGGTCAAATAGTGGGCACTGGCAATACTTTCACCGTGACACAGCCCGGCACCTACACCTTGCAGGTATCGGCCTCGGCGGGTGGCAATATCTGTGTCGCAAATGACACTATTGTAATTGGAGGCGATTTGACCCCACCCACCGTGTCAGCAAGCGGCGGTATTTTGGGCTGTGGCGTGGCGAGTTCAGTCCAATTGTCCGTAAATACCAACGCCACGAACCCCACTTACTCATGGTCAGGACCGGGAGGTTTTACCTCCAACTTGCCTAACCCGACGGTGAATCAGCCAGGGGCATACGTCGTCACCGTCACCAGCGCCAGCAATGGTTGCACCAACACAGCTACCGCAAACGTGACAGGCAACGTACCCCCCCCCTCGCCGACGGCATCGGGAGGCACCATCACCTGCGCATTGCCATCTGTGACATTGGAAGCAACCCCTACGACGGGTGTCACCTACTCATGGTCAGGCCCAGGTGGTTTTAGTTCCACACTCCAAAATCCGAACACGAACACTGCTGGCACTTACACCGTCACGGTCACCAACAACTCCAACAATTGCACGGCGACCGCGACGGCGACCGTAAATTTGAACAACACACCTCCCGCTGCGGGCGCTACCGTGAGTGGGCCCATATCCTGCCCAACCCCCAATGTCAACCTTAATGCCACCCCCGCTACGGGTGTCACTTATGCGTGGACGGGCCCGGGAGGCTTCACTTCTACCGCCCAGAACCCGCAAGTCAATACAGCGGGAACCTATAATGTGGTGGTGACGAGTACGGCCAATGGCTGCACGGCTCCTGCCTCAGTCAACGTGACGGGCAACACGACCCCCCCAGATATATCTGCTTCCGGCGGCACAGTGACGTGTGCCACGCAGTCTATTTCACTTACGGGCGGTTCGGCTACTCCGGGCGTTACCTTTGGTTGGACAGGCCCGGGTGGCTTCACCTCCAACCAACAAAACCCAACCGCCAGCACTGTGGGTACCTACACATTGACAGTGACCAATCCTGCCAACAGCTGCACTTCCACCGCGACCGCTACCGTGAATGGCAATTTCGCGGCACCAGATGCTTCGGCAACAGGTGGCATTATTACCTGCGCGACTTCGAGTACCACTATTTCAGGCAATTCAAACACGCCCAACGCTACGTTTGCATGGACAGGACCAGGTGGCTTCACTTCCAACCAACAGAATCCAACGGTCACAACCACAGGCACTTACACGCTCACGGTGACGAACCCCACCAATGGCTGCACCTCCACAGCGACCGCCGTCGTGCAACCGGATGCCAACGTGCCGGACGCGAGCGCGACTGGAGGCACTATTACTTGTTCCAATGGCTCTGTCACCTTGAATGGCGGCTCGAACACTCCAGGCATCACCCTTTTTTGGACGGGTCCCGGAGGCTTTACCTCCAACCAAGAGGACCCCGTCGTGACACTTGATGGCACCTACACACTTACAGTCTTGAATCCCTCAAACGGCTGTACGGCTCAAGCCACCGCCATCGTGAATCTAAATACCACAGCACCCGGTGCTACCGCCACAGGCGGCACACTTACCTGCAACGCTCCATCTTTCCAACTGACCGGAGGCTCCCCGACTAACGGTGTCTCTTTTGCATGGACGGGGCCAGGCGGCTTCACTTCCAACCAGCAGAACCCGAATGTGACCAGCAGCGGTGATTATACGCTTGTTGTCACCAACCCAACCAATGGCTGCACCTCTACCGCGACCACTACGGTAGCAGCAGACCAAAATGCACCCACAGCGGCATCCACCACTGGCACTTTGACTTGTGCGGTAAGCTCTATCGTGTTGAATGGCTCTTCCAATCAGACCGTCAACTACGCTTGGACAGGCCCCGGGGGCTTCACCTCCAACCAGCAAAACCCGACCGTCAATGTGCCGGGTGATTACACATTGGTGGTGACAAACACGACCAACGGATGCACAGGCAATACGACTGTGACGGTTGACCAAAATACCCAAGCGCCCGGTGCTTCCACCACGGGCAACACTATTAGTTGTTCCAGCCCACAAGTTGTTATCGGTGCCGATTCGCAGACGGGTGGAGTCTCATATTCATGGACGGGGCCGGGAGGTTTCATATCCAGTGCTCAAAACCCAACTGTTTCTCTGAATGGCAATTATATTGTGACCGTCACCAACCCAACCAACGGTTGTTCCAGTACCAGCACGGCAACCGTTCAAATTGATACGGTCACGGCCATATTACAAGCCTCCGCACCAGATGTGTTGACTTGCGCTGCAACGTCGGTCAATATTCAAGCATCGGTCAACACGGCTGGCTCTACTTTGCAAGGCCTGTCGTGGACCGGGCCGGGTGGGTTCACTTCCACGGTTGAAGACCCATCTGTCACCGCACCCGGCCTCTATACGCTGGTTGCCACATTGCAGAATGGCTGCACATCGCAAGTTCAAGTCAACGTCAGCCAAGACATTACACAACCAGATGTGGCAGCAGCAGGCGGTACACTGACGTGTATCATTACCACCATCAACCTCGATGGCAGCTCTGCAACAAGCGGCGCATCTTTCGCGTGGACAGGCCCGAGTGGATTCAATTCCACGCTTCAAGACCCACCTGTGACGGAGGCTGGCACCTATTCGCTCACGGTGACAGGCCCGAATGGTTGCACCTCGTCCACGACTGCGACAGTCGTGCTTGATGCCGTCGAGCCGGGCACCAATGCCGTCTCTTCCAACAATCTCGATTGTGACGATTTGAGCACCACTTTGACGGCTTCTTCGCCCACCAACGGAACAACTTATCAATGGGCAGGGCCGGGAGGCTTTACGGCTACCACGCCGACAGCCAATGCCTCGACCCCCGGCACCTACACGGTGACGGCGACCGGGCCTAATGGTTGCACTTCCGTTGCTTCTGTGGATGTTAGCCAAGACATTACCTTGCCCGGCGCGACAGCAGGAGGCGACACGACAGATTGTATCTCCGGCCAAGCCACATTGACTGGCAATTCACCCACTGGCAACGTGACTTGGCTTTGGAGCGGGCCAAACAACTTTAGTTCTACGCTTCAAAATCCGACAACTACTGTTCCGGGCAATTATACTCTCACAGTCACAGGACAAAATGGCTGTACTTCCACTGCCACCGCATCGGTTGAAGAAAACACCGACTCGCCCGATGTGACGTTGAGTGGCGGTGGCACGCTGACTTGCGCAGTGACCGAAGTCACGATTACGGGCACCATCACAACACCGGGCGCCACAGGCGTATGGACAGGGCCTGGAGGGTTTAACTCCACGAACAGCGCCATTACGGTGTCCACTCCGGGTGAGTATTTCTATACCGTGACGGCACTTAACGGTTGCATATCGGCCCCCTCCTCGACGGTTCCACAGAACATTCAAGCGCCGCAAGGCGTGACGGCAGCCGGTGGTTTGCTGAATTGCACGTTCCCGACCATTACCATGCAGGGCAACTCCACGACCCCTGGCGTCACTTACAGTTGGACAGGTCCGGGTGGATTTACCTCCAGCCAGCAGAATCCTTCGGTCACCAACGCCGGCGATTACATCTTGGTCGTGACCAACCCCGTCAATGGTTGCACTTCACAAGCAAGCACCACAGTCACGCAAGACCCAACGGTACCGAACGTGCTCGTGCAAGCCGACACGTTGACTTGTTCCGTGCAATCCGTCACGTTGCAGACTACTTCCGACCCTGTGGATGTCACATATCTTTGGTCAGGGCCGGGAGGATTCACCTCTACTGCGGAAGACCCAGAAATAAGTGTGCCGGGCAACTACACTGTGGTGGCAACGGCTACAAGTGGGTGCACATCCTCGTTCTCCATCAACGTACAACAGAATGTCGTACTGCCGGGCGCTACCGCGCAAGGTGTCATCTTGTCGTGCACTTCCCCGACAGGCACTTTGACGGGCAGTTCTTCCACACCAGGTGTCACTTATTCGTGGACAGGGCCGGGCGGATTTACTTCCAGCCAACAAAATCCCACCGTGTCGCAAACAGGGCTTTACACCTTGACGACCACCGGGCCTAATGGATGCACATCGGTGGCTTCAGCAGAAGTGCAACCCGACCAAAGTATCCCGCAGATAAGCGTCACGGGGGGAACCATCACTTGCTTGGTCACGAGCATTCAGTTGACCGCAGCATCCTCCAACGTGCCAAACGCTACTTGGCTTTGGACAGGACCGGGCGGCTTCACTTCCACTGTGCCCAACCCAACCGTCACTGTGGCAGGAAATTATACCGTGCAGGCCACTGCTCCGAATGGCTGCACTGCCACGACCGGAGCAACCGTGAACAGCGACACACAAGGCCCTACCGTCAATGTCGGCACGCCGGGCGAATTGAATTGTACCACCACACAAGTCGGCTTGCAAGCATCTGTGCCAACACCAGGCAGCTATCAGTTCCAATGGACGACTCAAAATGGCAATATCCTTTCGGGGGCTAGCACACAAACACCGCAGGTGAGCCAAGCAGGCACTTACACGGTGGTGGTGACTAACACGGCCAATGGTTGCACCACTGCTCAAAACGTGCAGGTGCAAGTAAATCCAGCCACACCTTCGGGCGTGGACAAACAAGTGCGCGATGTCACCTGCTTCGGCTTCACGGACGGTTCCTTAGCCATTGCAGGGGTGCAAGGCGGCACGCCGCCTTTCGTTTACTCGGTTGACAACCAACCTTTCACGACAGGCACTTTGTTCACTGGCTTGCCTCCGGGCACACATACCTTGATGATAGAGGATGCCAATGGCTGCGAATTTGTGACAACCTTTGAAGTCTTTGAACCACAAGAGTTGATTGTGAACTTGGGCCAAGATACCACCGTGCGTTTTGGCCAAAGCCTCTCGCTTTCGCTCGACAACATCGTGAATTTCCCCGACCGAGTGGCTCAAACCATCCTGTCGCCGCCAGGCGTGCTTGATTCGTTCTTGTGCGATGGCTGCACGGAGTTCACCCCCTTCTATTCTTTCCGCTATCGCGTCACGGTAGTGGACTCGAACGGATGCCGAGCTTCGGACGACCGTTTGGTCATTGTGGACAAAACACGGTATGTCTATATCCCGAACATCTTCAAGCCTGACTCACCGACCGAGAATGCCATGTTCTACATTTTTGGCGATGAGTCACAGATTGTCAATATCCGTGCTTTCCAGATATTCGACCGCTGGGGCAGCATGGTGTTCGACCGATACAACTTCCAACCCAATGACTTCAATTCAGGCTGGGATGGCACCGTGAAGGGAGACAAAGCAACTCCCGCAGTGTTTGTCTATTACGCTGAAATCGAGTTCATTGATGGAGAAATAATTCTCTACAAAGGCGACGTGATGGTGTATCGTTGAGGATTATGAAGGAATTTCAGGGGTGTGCCGTAAGTTTCAATGACTTGTGGCACACCCCTTTTTTTTTTAACCACACGTTAAATTTTGGTTGTGCTCTTGCGGCGCATTTGTTCGCTACTTTTGTGCCCGAAAACACACGGCATGGAAGCAATTATCAAAGGAACATTGGCGGGGCTTGCTTACGGTTTGTTGTTAGGCCCGCTTTTTTTTGTGAGCCTCAAAGTAACGCTCAGTCAAGGCTGGCGCAACGGTATCGCCCTCATCGGCGGGGCTTTTGCCAGCGATGCCACGCTGGTGGCGGGAGGCTGGTGGAGTGCGGCTCGACTCTCCGCGTTTGCCCGCTTGGAAGCATTTCAGTCGAGCATGGGATTGGTGAGTGGTCTGGTGCTGTTCGGCTTCGGTCTTTCCGCGATTTGGCCGCGTAAGCGCAAAATGTTAATGGAAGGTGCCGACGAGCCGCTTGCCAAACGCCGATATTCTTTCCTCAAAGGTTTTTTTATCAACATGGCAAACCCTTCCAACTGGCTGTTTTGGCTCAGTTTGGCCACGTTGGTGCAGACGGAAGCCATCCCATCTGAAGGACGTTATGCCGAGGTTTTTCTTATCGCCACACTTGCGGTGGTGTTATTGACTGACTTGGTGAAGGTGCTGCTCGCACACAGGATTGGCAAATACTTGAAGCCGGGTGTGCCGGAAAAGATTGTGCGCGTGGCGGGTCTCATCCTCTTGGCGGTGAGTGGATGGCTGCTGCTCAACGTGATAAAAAATGCCGTCGCATAATTGCGATTTGAAAACACATGGAAGCTCTTCGTGAACAAATCCTAATTCTTGTCAGTGCGCCTGTTTACATCGTCGTCATCTGCTTGGAGGTGGCATTGAGCCATTTTAGGCGTACTCCTTCCTATTCATGGCGCGATACTTTGAACAATTTGTACCTCATGTTGCTGAATAGCGGTATTGACCTGTTTTTCAGGGGAGGATATGTATTGGTGTTTGCGTGGTTTCACGACTTGCAGTTTTTTCGCATAGAATCCTCTTTTTGGTATTGGTTCTGGTTGGTGGTGGGCATGGATTTTTTATTTTATTGGCTCCACAGAGTGGACCACGCCAGTCGTTTTTTTTGGGCGGTTCATGTGACACATCATTCATCGGAAAAATTTAACTTGACGGTGGGTTTTCGCTCATCGGTATTTCAGCCGCTCTATCGCTTCATTTATTTTATACCGCTCGCGTTGGCGGGCTTTGAGCCGCTTGATATTGTGTTTGTTTTTTCTGCCACCCAAATTTGGGGCATCCTGGTGCACACGGAACACATCGGCAAATTGGGTTGGCTCGAATATATCCTCGTGACACCCTCTCACCATCGGGTGCACCACGCATCCAACACGCTCTATCTCGACCGCAATCTCGGCATGTTGCTCATTGTCTGGGATAGAATGTTCGGCACATTCCAGCCAGAATTGAAGGAACGAGAATACGAACCTATTCGCTACGGGCTGACTAAGCCGATTGAACGCCCCAACGCGCTGCGCCTCGTCTTGCATGAATGGGAGGGAATAGTGAAAGACCTGCGCAGGAAGGGCATCAACGTTTGGGACAAGTTGTGGTATGTGTTTGGCCCACCCGGATGGAGCCACGACAACAGCACGAAAACAAGCGTGCAACTTCGCGCCGAAGAGATAAATAGCAGTAAGGTCGTGAAGAAATAAGCGCCTCCAACCAATCTTTCAGTAGAAAAACTTCGGGTTTTTATCGAATCGCCATGTTTGCCAATGTGCTGACACCTACTTTTGATGTGTGAAATTCCTCACGTCGCACGTCTCTTTCACTGCTTTTTGACTTTATGAGGCAAATCATTCGCATCCTTTCTGAAGGCGCTGCCCAAGCTTGGCAACAATTGATGGCAAACAAGCTGCGCTCTTTCCTATCGCTGCTCGGCATCACGATTGGCATTTTCTGCATTATCGGGGTGAAAAGCGCCGTAAACTCCTTGGAGGACAACATCCGGGGCAGTCTTGCCAAATTGGGAAATGACGTGATTTACCTAAGCAAATTCTCTTGGACGGAAGACCCGGGCCAGAATTTCTGGAAATGGATGCGTCGCCCCAATTTTACGTTTCAGGAGTACGAGCGATTGCGCGCCAAACTAAAAGGCGCCTCTCAAGTAGGGCTTTGGCAATATCTGGGCGACAAGACGGTGAAGTGGCGCTCGTCGAGTGTGGAGGGGGTGCCGTTCATGAGCGTGACGGAGGATTGCGCGGAGATTTTTCGATTGGAATTTGACGGCGATGGGCGCTATTATTCACAAGCAGAATATTACAACGGTGCCGATGTGTGCATCATGGGAGCGGTGGTAGCAGAAAGCCTTTTTGGGGAAAATGTGGACCCTATCGGCAAGGACATCAACATAAGTGGCCGGAAACTTAAAGTGATTGGCGTGGTGAAAAAGTCGGGCAAAGACATCCTGAAAGTGATGAACTTTGACAATGTCGTGCTCATCGGCTACACCCTTGCCCGTCGCGGATTCAATGTGCGAGCCAAAGGCCCTTGGGCCGGCACCACGAGTTTGGGCGTGAGAGCGCGAGAGGGTGTTGATTTGGAAAACTTGAAAGATGAAATCACGGGGGTGCTGCGCTCCGAGCGTCGCTTGAAACCGCGTGAAGAGACCAATTTTGCATTGAACACACTGACCATATTGAGCGGCCTTTTCGACAGCCTGTTTGGAGTCATCAACATGGCAGGTTTCATTATCGGGGTGTTTGCCCTGTTAGTGGGAATGTTCTCGGTAGCCAACATCATGTTCGTGTCCGTCAAGGAACGCACCAACATCATCGGCATCAAAATGGCACTTGGGGCCAAACGCTGGTTTATTCTCTTGGAAATTCTTTTTGAGGCAATCGTGCTATGCGTGGTGGGCGGAGCCTTTGGCTTGCTGCTTATCTGGTCTATCACCGAAATCATCACGGCTGTCATTGATTTCGACATTCACCTGTCGCTCTCCAATATGCTTATCGGCGTGCTGACCTCTGTGGTGGTGGGAGTGCTGTCGGGTCTCATTCCTGCCTTGCAAGCCAGCCGAATGGACCCGGTGGAGGCGATAAGAAAATGAGACACCTGCGTCGGGAGAGGAAAATTAGAGACGAAAAATATCTCAATTTCACGCTCGCCTCCTTCGCGTCATTGCGCCACCGTGGCAATTTTTTTTCAAAGACGAAGGTCTTCCACTTTCACGCCCGGATATTTCTGGGGGTCGAACGTAAAATGGTTAGCGGCAAACTGCTTGTCCGGTGTCAGTTTTGTCACCGCGAAAGTGTAGCGTGAGCCATCCTTGCCAAAAGCTTTCATGCTCTGCACCGCCCCCCCCTTTTCGTCAATGCTGACGCGCAATTTTGAGTACTCCGAGTTTTTCTCTTTCGGCTTGAACTCGATGTGCGTCAGCACTTTGCCGCCCTCTGTCGTTTTGTCCGTGATGGCGTACAGATAATCGCCCTTTTGATACCGTTTTAAAAGGCTTTTGGGGGTGAGAAAGCCGCCCTCCGCGTCTTTTGGGTCGGCATCATTGATTTGAACCTCGTTGTTTTTTTTCAAGTAAACCCACGTTGTCTTGCCATCGCTCACAATGATTTGGTCATCCATGTCGAGGCGAAACTTGGTGTCGCCCTCTTGCGCGATGGTGCCCTTCTGCACTTCCTGTTTTTGCCCGGGAAGCTCGATGGTGAGGGCAAAAGATGCCTCAAGCGATTTATATCCCTCGTATTTTTTCCGAATTTTATCGAGGATTTTTTTCGCCTCCGGGTCGCTTTTTTCAGCGGGCGCGGCGGGGGGAGCCGGTGCGGGGTTTTTTCCGCTTTGGGCAAAGAGCACATTCAGCGAACAAATGGTCAAAAGGGCAGCAAGCAGTTTTTTCATGTTTTATGATTTTTACGCAAAGAAACGGCGGAAGAAGGGCGTAGTTGCGGAAAGGTTGGTTAAAGATTCGCAAAAGCACTTTGCAACTATTCGTCGCGGAAATCCGTTTCATTCGCATTTTGTCGCAGCTTTGCGCACAATTTTTACATTATTTCAAACATGACCAAAAAGAAAAAAAGCGAGGGCGGCAAAAAGTTGACCACCCAGCAACTGCAAATCGAAGTCCTAAAGTTCTTGCTTGCCCATCCCAACAAACGTTTCTCGCCTCGCCAAATCACCGACCAAATTCGCGTGGAAAATAACAAGGACTCTGCCGAATATGCTTTGCGCCAACTGGTGCAGGCAGGCTCGGTCGCTGAGTTCTCCGAAGGCAAATTCGGTGTCGCGCTCGAACGGTTGACGGTTGACGATGCGCGGCACACGGCAGGCGGCGAGCGCAAGCAAAAAAATACCCGTGCGGAAAAACAGAAAAACACAAAAGCCGAAAACCGGGAGCCAGCAGCTGGCAGCCGCGCCTCGTCGAGAAAATTCATAGAAGGCCGTGTGGACATGACGCGCACGGGCGCTGCCTACATCGTGAGCGAATTGCGCGAAACAGATGTGTATGTGCCGCCCAAGCACGTCAACGGCGCCCTCAATGGAGACATCGTGCGCGTGCTGCTTTTCCCTGCACCGCCAAGAAGAAAAGGCGGAGCGCCTATCAGAAAACCAGAAGGCGAAATCGTGGCCGTGCTCAAACGCGCCAACGAGTTTTTTATCGGCACCTTGCGTAAAAGCCGCAAATACGCGCTGTTTTTGCCCGACAATCCCAATATGCCAGTGGACATATATGTCCCGCTCGAAGCCTGCGGCGATGCCCGCGACGGCGACAAGGTGGTGGTTCGCGTCACCGACTGGCAGGAAGGCAAAGGCCGCGTGCCGATTGGCAAAGTCACCCAGACGCTGGGAGAAGTCGGTGGCAACGACTTCGAGATGAAAAAAATCCTCATCAACCAAGGCTTTGAACTCTCGCACTCGGAAGAGGCCGAGGCGGAAGCCGAACGGATACCAGAAAAAATCTCGCCGCAGGAAATAGCGCGGCGGCGCGACTTCCGCGACGTGCTGACTTTCACCATTGACCCTGAGGATGCCAAGGATTTTGACGACGCGCTCAGTTTCAAGGAGCTGGAGGATGGCAAGGTGGAAATCGGCGTACACATAGCCGATGTGACGCATTATCTGAAACCCGACTCGCAATTGGATAGGGAGGCCTTCAAACGCAGCACCTCCGTCTATCTGGTGGACCGTGTCAGCCCCATGCTGCCGGAAAAACTATCGAACAATCTCTGCTCGCTCGTGCCGCACGCCGACAGGCTGACATTC
Organism: Saprospiraceae bacterium; assembly: GCA_026129545.1. NCBI lineage: Bacteria > Pseudomonadati > Bacteroidota > Saprospiria > Saprospirales > Saprospiraceae > Saprospiraceae bacterium. The sequence goes on along the minus strand of JAHCHX010000001.1, from coordinate 698,604 downwards.
TCAGCCGTATTCGTTTTTGACTCCAAAGGCAAAATCACCTCCCGGTGGTTTGGCAAAACGGTGATTCACTCGGCGCATCGCTTCAGTTACGAAGAGGCCCAAACAGTGCTGGAAGGAAAGCCTACAGAAGGCTTGCTCCAGTTGAAAATCTATCCGGCACTCCAAAAAGCATTGCAACACCTCGACCGCCTCGCCAAGCAAATGCGGAAGGAGCGAGAGAAAAATGGCGCCATCGGCTTCGAGACGGAAGAGGTGCGTTTTCGACTTGCGGCGGATGGCTCGCCCATCGAAGCGTTTGTGAAAGAACGCAAGGACGCACACTTGCTGATAGAGGATTTTATGTTGCTGGCCAACAAAGAAGTCGCCCTCTACATTGACAACAAGGGCAAAGCGCAACAAGAGGTGCCATTTGTCTATCGGGTACACGATTTGCCGGACATGGAAAAAATCGCCGAATTCGCGCGATTTGCAAAGGAACTTGGCTACTCCATGAAGGTAGATACGCCCAAACAAATCGCCCAAGCCTTCAACGGCCTGATGAAGGCTGCCCGCAAGGACGACCGCCTAAAACTACTGGAGCCGCTAGCCATCCGCACGATGGCAAAAGCCGTGTATAGCACCGACAATATAGGGCACTACGGGCTTGGTTTCTCGCATTACAGCCACTTCACCTCGCCCATTCGCCGCTATTCCGATGTGTTGGCGCACCGGATTCTGGAAAGAAACTTGGATGGCAAGACCTACCGGGTGGACAAAAGCAAATTGGAGGAACAATGCAAGCACATCAGCAATCAAGAAAAAAAGGCCGCCGACGCGGAACGCGAAAGCGTGAAATACAAACAGGCCGAACTGCTTCGCCGTCATATCGGGGAGGAATTTGAGGGCATCATCAGCGGCATGATTGACCGAGGCTTCTTTGTGGAACTGTCTGGCTCGAAGGCGGAGGGCTTGGTCGAGTTCAAATACCTCGACGACACCTTCACGGTGGAGGAAGGCAACTTGCGCGCTGTTGGTCGCCGCTACAAACGCCAGTTCAAAATGGGCGACCGAGTGCGGATTCGCGTGGCATCGGTGGATTTGCAGAGACGCCAGATTGAGATGGAACTGGTGGACTGAGGCATTCCTTTTCGCGAGTCGCCTTCTCCAACCTGTCTGAAATGCACCCGTCTTCTTTTTCTCCTCTTGGCAAGTCTGGCGATTGCGGTGTCGCGGGTGTCGCCTCTGTTGCTTTTCTCTTGGCAAGAAATTGTCCCCAATTGATGCAAAAAACCGCCTCGCCGATTCTCTCGGCAAGGCGGTCGCGGTATATTCAGAGTCAAGTGTTTGCAAATTGTCACTTCTTCCGCCAGCCACCCACAATCGCGCCGATGACGGTAAACAACACGAAAGAATAAGAGCCGTCCACCAGCGTCAGGCTCATGGGGTTCATGGCGAACATATTGCCGACCACTACGCCAAGCAACATAATCAGACCAATCGCCGCACCGATGGTCGCGCCCGTCTGCCAAGTGCTGACGTTCATCTTTTTGAACAGCCAATCCATGATGAGCGCATAAACGGCCATGACGACCGTGTTGACAATCATGGGCGTGAACGACATGGGCACTTCCATGCCGTTTTTGAGCATTTTTTCGCCTTCCATCGTAAAGCCGTTGCCGTCCATCCAAAGTTTGTTGAACAAGGCGCCATACCAAAGGAAGCCGATGACCATGCCCGCGACGGCGGAGGTGACGATTGCCAGCCAATTCGTTTTTCTTTCCATAACAAGTTGATTTTTGTTTGAAAATAAGGTGAAAGATGTGGCGAATGTAAAAACAAATTATTTTACAAATTGTCATTTTGCCCAAAAAATCTTTCAATTTTATGCCCTTTCTGCACTTTCGTCGTCCAATCCATCTTTGTGGATTGTTTGCCCCAGCATCTCCCCCAATGTCGCTTCGTCAGCATCGTCGAAAATCGGCTTGTGAAAAAAGTGAAGCTTGGTCAGCAGATGCAGTAAGGTCGCTTTTTCCTCTTCATTCAGGTCGGCAACGACTACATCCGAAAGGCGCTCGATGCCATTTTGGACAGACATGAAGGCTGCCCTGCCCGCATCGGTGAGCATGACTAATTTGGAGCGCCCGTCGTCCGGGTGCGGTGTTTCCTGTATCAGCCCCTGTTTCAGCAGGCGCTTGAGCACTTCGTTGCCGGAGGATTTTTCCATAATGCAGCCGCGCAACACTTCGGTTTTTTTCATTTGCAAGTCTGGGAAAAGCGACACGAGGATGCCCCAGTCGTCGTCGGAATAAATTTCCGAATCCCGAAATACCCGGCGGCCATAGAACTGGGCGTAGCGTCCCATAAAATTCAAGTACATGGCTATCAGGCCATTGAGTCGAGGGCCAGCCTCTGGTTGTCGGCTTTGCTTCCTCGTACTTCCGCGCCGAAAAGTGATGAGCCAGCTGGCGAATGATTCCCTGTCCAACCGATTAGTGTCGCCGCCTTCCCGCTCGAAGGCCTCGATCAAATCAAGCAATTCCCGAACAAAAGCAATCTGCATTTTAGTATGATTTAAAAATATTTTTTTTAAAAAAGTTTGATAAAAAACTAAACACGGTAGGCGAGTGTTTGTTTAGGGCTTGCTTTCAAGACTGTTTGCAGCCAGGTTCGCAAATCCGGATGGCCGGACAAGGTTGGGCGAATGTCTCGAAGCGTATTCAAAATCAAGACAAAAATCTTTCAAACACTCATGCGAATCTTACTTCTTTTTCTGCTTTTTTTCCTCGTTTACAGGAATGTCGCCGCGCAGAACACCGGCTCGCTCGCCGGCTCCGTGAAAGACAAACTCACCCAAGAGGCGCTGATAGGCGCGTCTGTCAAACTCGACAACAGCGACCTGGGCGCAGTGACGGATGTGGATGGCAACTTCCGCATTGCGGGTATCCCGCCGCGCACTTACAACGTTACCATTTCTTATTTGGGCTATGCCAGCCAAACAAAGTTCAACATCGTCATCACAACTGGCAATGTCAACCAACTCAATGTCGAACTAGAACCCAATGCCAAATCGCTCGGCGAAGTAGTGGTGGCCGAGAACCGTTCGGTGCGCATCGCTTCCGTCGAAACGCCGCTCTCTATCCAGAATCTTTCTGTGGAGGAAATCAAAAGCAACCCAGGCGGCAACTTCGATATTAGCCGGGTGGTGCAGGCTTTGCCGGGCGTGGGTGGCGTGGCCGGTACAGGCGGCGGCTTTCGCAACGACTTGATTATCAGAGGTGGCGGGCCGAGCGAAAACGTGTTTTACCTCGACGGCGTGGAAATCCCGGTCATCAATCACTTTTCCACGCAGGGCGCGGCAGGTGGGCCAGTGGGTATGCTCAACGTGTCTTTTATCGAAGACGCTACCTTATCGAGCAGTGCATTCAATGCCCGTTATGACAACACGCTCTCATCGGTGCTGCAATTCCGCCAACGCGACGGCAACCCGGAGAGAATACAGGGAAACGTTCGGGTGAGCGCCTCCGAAACCGCTCTTACTGCCGAAGGACCACTGGGCAAAAAGAACGGCAAAACAACTTTTTTGGCTTCAGCCCGGCGTTCTTATCTCCAACTTTTGTTCGAGGCACTGGGCTTGCCCATTCGACCGGATTATTGGGATTTTCAATACAAAATCACGCATAAAATCAACTCGAAAACGACGCTCACCGCGCTCGGCGTGGGCGCGATTGACGATTTTTTCTTTGAAGCGCCCAAAGACGCGACTCCCGAAAATCTGTACATTTTAAGCGCAACGCCAGGCATCAACCAGTGGAACTACACACAGGGCTTTACACTCAAACGCCTCATTAGCAACGGATTTTGGAACCTGACGCTTAGCCGCAATATGCTCGACAACCAGCTCGACCAGTTCGCCGACAACACGGACGGCAAGCAGTCGGACGAGTCGAAACGCATTCTCGGCATACAAAGTCAGGAAATCGAAAACAAACTTCGGTTCGACATCAACCGCTATTCGGGTGCGTGGAAATTCAGCGCGGGCATCATGGCTCAATACGTCAAATACAACAACAATTCCTACACCCGGCTGCGGGCGGAAGTGCTCGATTCAGCGGGAGTCGTCGTTCAACCTGCGGTGGAGCAGCGTTTCAACACGGCGATTGATTTTTTCAAATTCGGCGGATTTGGTCAGGTCAACCGCACTTTTTTCAACGAACGGCTTGGCGTATCGGCAGGTGTCCGGGTGGATGGCAACACGTTCACGGACGATGGGGAAAACGTGCTCAACACCTTCAGCCCTCGCCTTAGTTTGAGTTATGCGCTGGCTCCCAAATGGAAAGCGAACGCCTCGGTAGGCCGCTACTTCAAAACCCCGCTTTACACCGTGCTGGGCTACCGCGACGAATCGGGCAGTTTGGTCAACAAAGACCAACCCTATTTGCGCAGCGACCATTATGTGGCGGGACTCGAGTTTGTGCCGACCCGCGTGTTGCGTTTCACACTCGAAGGTTTTTACAAAAAATACGAAGACTACCCCATCAGCGCGTTCGACGGCATTTCGCTTGCCAACCGCGGCGGCGGGTTCGGTATTCTCGGCAACGAGCGCGTGTTGGCTACCGGCACAGGCGAGGCTTACGGTCTGGAATTGTTTGCGCAGCAAAAACTGAACAACAACCTTTACTTTACCGGCTCGTACACGCTTTTTTGGTCAAAATTCAGCAACGCAGACGGCGAATTGACCGCTTCGGCCTGGGATAATCGCCATTTGCTCTCTCTGCTCGCTGGTTACAAATTCAAACGGAACTGGGAACTGGGCATCAAATACCGCCTACAAGGTGGCGTACCTTACACGCCCCTCGATTTGGAAGCCAGCCGCCTCAATTACGCAACGATTGGAACCGGTGTGCTCGACAACAGCCGACTCAACACCCTGCGTCTCGGCAATTTTAGTCAATTAGACCTCCGTTTGGATAAAAAATGGAATTTCCAGCGCACTACGCTCAATGTATTCATTGATGTCCAAAACCTGCTTAACACCGTGAACCCCGCCCCACCCAACTACACCTTCCAACGGACTTCCGATGGCAAAGCATTCGTCACCACCGACGGTCAACCCCTGCGGACCGATGGCAGCAACGCCGTGCCTCTGCTGCTTGAAAACACAGAAGGCTCTTTGCTGCCAAGTATCGGCATCATCGTAGAATTTTAAGGTGACGACGACGAAAGGTTCGAACAACTTTTTAAAAGTCTGTCGTTGTTTTGTCTCCTTTTCCTACCTTCGCCCCTCGAAATGAAAAAACGACACCCTTCGCTTTTCACTTCGGCCATGCCGGAAATCGGGTTTTCGCCCGGTTTCCGGCATTTTTTTAATTGATTCGATTTTTCGATTGCCTCGATTGATTTGATTGGTCAAAATCGGACTAATCGAATCAATGGGACCAATCGAATCAATCGAACCAATCAAATGACATAGGAAGAACTAAAAAAGTGATTCAAAGACTGGGCGGTTGAAGTCGTTCGCTTTACACGAGCCCTTCCAAGTACGCCTGAGTTTAAAGACGTTCGCAATCAGATGGTGCGGTCAGCCCCTTCAGCGGCAGCAAATTACAGGGCCGCGTGTCGCCGCAAATCGGGGAAAGATTTTATCAATAAACTCAAAATTGTAGAGGAAGAATTAGATGAAACGATGTTTTGGCTTGAATTCACAGTCGCTCTTGACGCTGAATTACGACCTGCGATAGTCCCTCTTTACAAAGAAGCCGATGAACTGATTTCAATCATCGTATCGTCCATCGGAACAGCCAGAAAAAACTTATACCTTGATTCGCTAGGATTTGTTAGATGAACATGATTGATATTCTTGATTTTTAGCAGATTGCGATTGCAGCCATGCCCAAAACCTAACGACGCGAAGTATAAAAAAGACCAAGCCCAAACCTCCCAAATCAAATCAATCGAGCCAATCGAATCAATCGAACTAATCGACTTAATCGAATCAATGCGAGATACCTCCATCCAATCCATCCTCATCATCGGCTCCGGCCCCATCATCATCGGCCAAGCCTGCGAATTCGACTATTCCGGCTCGCAAGCCAGTCGCTCCTTGCGCGAAGAAGGCATCAAAGTCGCCCTCATCAACTCCAACCCGGCCACCATCATGACCGACCCGGTGACGGCGGACTATGTCTATCTGCGCCCCCTCACGCCGGAGAGCATCGAGGCGATTTTGCAAGAGCACCAAGAAAGCCTCGAATTGCCAAACATTGACGCAGTGTTGCCCACCATGGGCGGCCAAACCGCCCTCAACCTCGCCATTGAGTGCGAAAAACTCGGCATCTGGGAAAAATACGGCGTGCGCATGATTGGCGTGGACACCAAAGCCATCGAGACGACCGAGAACCGCGAAGAGTTTAAAAAACTCGTAGTGAACTTGGGTCTTTCCGTCGCGCCTTCTTACATCGCCAACTCTTATTTGGAAGGCAAAGAAGCGGGACAAAAGATTGGTTTTCCGTTGGTTATCCGCCCCTCCTACACGCTCGGCGGCACAGGCGGCGGCTTCGTGATGCGCGAAGAAGACTTCGACGAAGCCCTCAAACGCGGTCTCAACGCCTCGCCGACCCACGAGGTGTTGGTGGAAAAAGCCGTGCTCGGCTGGAAGGAATTTGAACTCGAACTCCTGCGCGACCAAAACGACAATGTCGTCATCATCTGCACCGTCGAAAATCTCGACCCGATGGGCGTCCACACAGGCGACAGCATCACCGTCGCCCCGGCCATGACTTTGAGCGACACGGCCTATCAGGATATGCGCAATCAGGCCATCAAAATCATGCGTGCACTCGGCAACTTCGCCGGCGGCTGCAACGTACAGTTCGCCCAAAACCCTGAGACCGAAGAATTGATTGCCGTCGAAGTCAACCCCCGCGTATCGCGCTCCTCCGCATTGGCAAGCAAGGCTACCGGCTATCCGATTGCAAAAATCGCGGCCAAACTCGCCATCGGCTACACGCTCGACGAGTTGAAAAACCAAATCACCAAAACCACTTCGGCCTATTTCGAGCCAACGTTGGACTATGTGATTGTCAAAATGCCGCGCTGGAATTTTGAAAAATTCCCCAACGCCGACTACCGTCTGGGTTTGCAAATGAAATCCGTCGGCGAAGTGATGGCGATTGGCAGAACCTTCAACGAAGCCCTTCAAAAAGCCTGTCAGAGTCAGGAAAACAACCGCACCGGTCTCGGCGCCGACAAGAAGGAATGGCTCAAAACCGACGACATCATGGAGCGGTTGGAAAAGGTGAGCGACGACCGCATTTACCGCGTGAAAGATGCGCTGCGGCTCGGCATCCCGTCCAAAACCGTCCAGAAATTCACCAACATTGACCCTTGGTTCATCGGCCAAATCAAAGATTTGGTGAAAATGGAAGAGCGCCTTCAGCGATACAATGTACCGGAAGACATCCCGACCGATTTTTTCATCGAACTAAAAAAGAACGGCTATTCCGACGCTCAAATCGCGTGGCTCCTGCGCGTGGACGAAAAATTCGTGACCCAAGAGCGCAAACAGCGCGGCATCCGGCGCGTCTATAAAATGGTGGACACCTGCGCCGCCGAATTCGAGTCGAAGACCAACTATTTTTATTCGACTTTTGAAAATGGAGCATCGGAAACGGAAACGTCGGAAGGGTTTGAAACCCTTCCGACGTTGGAAACCCTCCCGACGTTGACAAAACCAAAGAACGAAAGCATCGTCACCACCCGCAAAAAAATCGTCGTGCTTGGCTCCGGCCCCAACCGTATCGGGCAAGGCATCGAGTTCGACTACTGTTGTGTACACGGTTTGCTGGCGGCAAAAGAGGTTGGCTACGAGGCGATTATGGTCAATTGCAACCCCGAAACCGTCTCGACGGATTTTGACATGGCCGACAAACTCTACTTCGAGCCAGTATACTGGGAGCATTTGGAAGAAATTTTGGAACACGAAAAACCCGAAGGTGTCATCGTGCAGCTCGGCGGCCAAACGGCGCTCAAACTCGCCGAAGACCTCCACAAAAAAGGCTGGAATATCATCGGCACGAGTTACAACGACATGGACATCGCCGAAGACCGGGGGCGTTTTTCAGATCTTTTAAAAGAACTCGACATCCCCTACCCCAAGTACGGTGCTGCCCGCGATGTGGATGAGGCGCTGGAAATTGCGAAGAAAATCCCCTACCCGCTTTTGGTGCGCCCGTCCTACGTTTTGGGTGGTCAACGCATGAAAATCGTCATCAACGACAACGAGTTGGAGCGCCAGGTGCTCACCATTTTCAAACACCTGCCCGACAACCGGGTGCTGATTGACCAATTCCTCGAACGTGCGAAAGAGGCCGAAATTGACGCGATTTTCGACGGCGACGAGATGCACGTCATGGGCATTATGGAACACATCGAGCCGGCGGGCATTCATTCGGGCGACTCGTCGGCGGTGTTGCCGCAGTATTCGCTCGGCCCCATCGTCATCGAGCAAATGGTCGAGTACGCGGAAAAAATCGCCCGCGCCCTAAACATTAAAGGCTTGATAAACATACAGTTCGCCATCAAAAACGACGAGGTGTACGTCATCGAGGCCAACCCGCGCGCCTCGCGCACCACGCCGTTCATCGCCAAAGCCTACGGGGTTCCGTACCTGAATATCGCCACGAAAGTGATGCTCGGCACGCACAAACTCAAGGACTTCGACATCACGCAAAAACTCGATGGTTACGCCATCAAAATCCCGGTATTCAGTTTTGAGAAATTCCCCGGCGTGGACAAACGCCTTGGCCCCGAAATGAAAAGCACGGGCGAGGCGATTTACTTCATCAAAGATTTGAAAGACCCGTATTTCAGGGAGTTGGAAAGGAATCGGAGTATGTATTTGTACAACTAAGTAACGCCAACCTTCTGGTTGGCGAGCCGCGATGGTCGCCAACTGAAAGTTGACGTTACGAAAAGTTGTACTTTTGTAAAAAAAAAATTAAGATTATGAACTGGCGTGACCATATCGTTTCCGACCCTGAAATTTTGCTCGGCAAACCCGTTATCAAAGGCACCCGGCTATCCGTCGAGTTTTTGCTCGAACGCCTCGCCAGCGGTTGGACAGAAGAAATGTTGCTGGAAAATGCGCCGCGTCTCACCCGCGCCGACCTGCAAGCGGTTTATATGTTCCTCAACGAGTGCATGAAAGACGGCTTGCTGTACTTGCAATTCCCTTCATCTACTGCCGAAGCCGCGTAAATGAAATTTTTAGCCAACGAAAATTTCATGGCATTTGGAGTGCGCGTTTTGCGCGATGCCGGGCTGGATGTGACCTTCATTGGAGAAGATTCACCTTCCATCAAAGATTGGGAGGTCATGGAAATTGCCATCGCCACGAGTCGAACAATTCTCACGCACGACCGCGATTACGGTGAACTGGTTTTCAAATATGGCTACCGCCCCAATGCAGGCGTGATTTATTTTCGGATGAAAGATTATTTGCCTGAAGAACCTGCACAAATGTTGCTGCAATTGCTCGCCGATTCGAATTTTGCATTTGAGGGGTTGCATACTGTAGTTGACAAAGACGGGAGTATTCGGCAGCGACCTATTCCCGCCGTGTGATTCCCCGGCGTGGACAAACGCCTCGGCCCTGAAATGAAAAGCACGGGCGAGGCGATTTACTTCATCAAAGATTTGAAAGACCCGTATTTCAGGGAGTTGGAGCGGAATCGGAGTATGTATCTGTACAACTAATGCGAATCAAGGGTTGAAAAGTCAAAAATATTGAAAACCAGCCTTTTCCGAAACGACGTTTACGAAACTTCCAAAGTTTGGTAAACGTAAATCGCTTACAACGAGCGTCGTTTTCCAACCCTTGATTCGCATAACTAATAAAAATCGCTCCCGATTTGGGAACGTTTTTTATTTTTGCAACGTCCTTATGCGCGTCATCGCCGTCAAAACGCTGAAACATTATTGGGAAAAACACCCCGAAGCAGAGGGCGCCCTGCTTTCATGGCACGAAGAAGTTTCCGAAGCAATGTGGGAAACACCGAACAACCTGAAAGAACAGTTTGGGAACGCTTCGTTAGTTGGTAGCAAACGGGTGATTTTCAACATTCACGGCAACAAATACCGACTGATTGTTGACATTGAATTCAAATTTAAAATCGTTTTCATCGTCTGGTTTGGGACGCACAAAGAATACGACCAAATTGACGCAAAAACTGTCCGTTATGTTAAAACCGATAAAAAATGAAGCCCAGTACGAGGCCGCTTTGGAGCGCATCTTCGAACTGATGCAACTTGACATAGAACCCGGCACAGAGCTTGGCGACGAATTAGAAATCCTCTCTCTGTTGGTGAAAGACTACGAAAACGTTCACTATCCTGTTCCGAAACCGCACCCCATCGAGGCTATCAAATTCCGACTCGAACAAATGTCGCTTTCCGAGTCCGAACTGACCCGAATCTTGGGCAGCCGCAGCCGCAAGTCAGAGATTCTTTCGGGCGAGCGAAAACTGAGTTTGGAGATGATTCGGAAACTGAATCAAGAGTTGAAGATTCCGGCGGAGGTGCTGATACAGGCGTATTGATGGCGAGGCGATTTACTTCAACAAAGATTTGAAAGACCCGTATTTCAGGGAATTGGAAAGGAATCGGAGCATGTATCTGTACAACTAATCGCACCATGAACATCATCAAAATCATTACCGTCCTCAACTGGCTCGTCATCGCCATTCTCGCATTTTTGGTCATCGCCGAAACGCTCTCGCCCGCCAAAGGCGGCGACGCGGCAGGCAGGGGCATGGGGCAGGCGATTTATTACCTCGCCATCATCGCTTTGTTCGTGTTGCTTGGTTTGAATTTATTACCCTACAACTGGGCAAAATACACGGCCTTCGCGCTGGTCGCTTTGCCCATTCTTTTCATAAAAGTTGCCCCCTCGTGGCGGAATATGAAACGCAATGTGAGCAACATGCTCGAGGAGGCCAAGCCCATTTTCCCTGACAAAGAACGCGACCGCATCGCGCGGGCTATCTATGAAGGCAAGTCGGGAAAAGTGTGGGAGCTGCTGCAAACGCCTCCGCCGAACCTCAACGAAGACGGCGAACTGCTCGCTTACGCCATCAATGCAGTCGGCCATTCTGGCTACAAACCCGAAGAAAGGATGAAATGCCTCAAGTTGCTCTTCCAAGCAGGCGCAAAACTTGACAGCGTGAACCGCGGGTCGGAAGTGCCAATTCATTTTGCCGCCGCCGATGTCGGGAACGCCAAACTGCTCCGGCTTTTGCTCGAACATGGCGCCGATGCCAACGCCCAACATCGCTATTTCAAAAGGCATATCCTGTTCGAAGCCGTCGGTGCGCACGGCGAGCCGGAAGCAACAGTGAAGGTTTTGCTCGATTTCGGTGCCGACCCGAACGCAACTGCTGTGCACGACGATGAGCAAGGACCCATCACGCCTTTGTGGCGAGCAGCTGAATTAGGGCGCTGGGGCATTTGCGCGACCCTTATCGAGCATGGCGCCGACCCGAATTTTAAAACGGCCGACGGAAAAACGTTTCGTTCGCTCGTGGAGGAAGCAGCCCAGAACTTTACTCCGCACGGCTACGCGACGCAGGAAGATTTTGAAAGGCTAAAAAGAACACTCAAATAACACCCACCTCCGGTTGGGGGAGCCAGAGAGTCCCACCAACCAAAAGTTGGCGTTACGAATGCCCCGCAAAAAACCTGACCACACCAACGCTACCCGTGCACACAACCAACTCAAACACCCAATCACCCCGCATCGCCATCATCGGCGCAGGCTGCTCCGGTCTGGCGGCCATCAAAGTACTTACGGAGAACGGCCTTGACAACTTGGTTTGCTTCGAAAAGAACGCTCAAATCGGTGGCAACTGGGTTTTCACGGCTTCCGAGAGCCACAGCAGCGTGTGCGAAACCACGCACATCATCTCCAGCAAGTGGCTTTCGCGCTTCAGCGATTTCCCCATGCCCACAGCGTACCCCGACTACCCCAGTCATCGGCAGGTATTGGCCTATTTCCAACAATACGCCGACAAGTTTGGCCTGAGAAAATACGTCCGATTCAACACGGAAGTGCTCAAGGCTGAAAAAATCGAACAGGAGCGTTGGCGCCTCACGCTTGCGGATGGCTCCGCTGAGGAGTTTGATTATTTGCTCGTGGCCAATGGCCACCACTCTGCACCGCGCCACCCCGTATGGAAAGATGACTTTACAGGGCGATACCTTCATTCACATAGTTTTAAAAACAATCAAGGTTTCGAGGGCAAGCGAGTGCTCGTGGTAGGGGCTGGCAATTCGGGATGCGACTGCGCCGTGGAAACCAGCCGTGTGGCCGAGCGCGTTGACATCAGTGTCCGTAGCCCGCAATACATTATCCCGAAATTTTTCCTCGGCAGACCCACCGATATTTTTGCCGCGAAAATGGTTTGGTTGCCGCGTTCGGTACAGGATGCGCTGCACAAAATAAGCGTCCGTGTGCAAGTGGGTCGCTATCGGTACTACGGCCTGCCCGAGCCCGACTTTCCGCCCACCCGCTCCCACCCTACCGTCAACTCTGAGATGCTCGAAAAAATCCGTCATGGCAAGGTGCATCCGCGTCCCGGCATTGAGCGCGTGGAAGGCCGCACCGTTCGCTTCACCGATGGCACCTCCTCCGAATATGATGTCATCATCGCTGCCACAGGGTACCTGATGAGTCTTCCATTTTTCGGCAAAGACTTTATTGATTGGGAAAATGCGCTGAGCGTGCCGCTCTATCTCCGCGTTTTTCACCCGGCACACAAGTCGCTGTTTTTCATAGGACTGGTGCAGCCGCAGGGTAGTATTTGGCCGCTTTCGGAAGCGCAAGCCCGCTTGGTGGCCCGTCTGCTGAAAGGCCAATGGGCGCTCCCTGCCCACTGGCAGCAGATGGCAGAGGAAGAGCGGCAAGCCACCGAGCGAGCGTTTTTCAAAAGCCCGCGCCATGCGGTGGAAGTGCATTTTTTGCCTTATTTGAAAAAATTGGAAAAGTTGGTGCGGTAAGAGAGAGGGGGGGGCGAAGAACACCTCCCGAACTTTTCCCTCGATTTTCAGTTTCCCTCCCGAATTTTGCGTCGCAATGGAGAAGAACGAACCCACCCGCCCCAAACTTACCCGTGAGAGCCTGCGCGAGGCGCTCAAGATTTTTGAGTACATCCGCCCCTACAAATGGCAATTTGTTTTCGGGCTATTTTTGCTGTTTCTCGGCAGCTCGGTCTTTCTGGTGTTTCCAAAAGTCATCGGCCAAATGCTGGATGTGGCGCAGGGCAAAGTCACTACCGACCTTGATTTGCCGACCATTGGCCTGTGGCTGGTGGGCATCCTTGTTTTTCAAGGCATCGTGTCCTATTTGCGCGTCATGATGTTTGCCCAAGTCAGCGAAAAAGGCACTGCCGACATTCGCGTGGCGCTCTACAGGCGGCTTATTTCCCTGCCCATTGTTTTTTTTGAAAAAAGCCGCGTCGGCGAGTTGGTGAGCCGCCTCACCAACGACGTGGAAAAACTCTACAACACTTTCTATTTTATCCTTGCCGAATTTTTGCGCCAAATCATCATTCTGGTCGGCGGCATAGCGGTGTTGTGGTGGATGTCGCACCAATTAGCATTGGTCATGCTCGGCACTTTTCCGGTCATCGTGATAGGAGCCATGTTCTTTGGGCGGTGGGTGCGCAAGCTCTCCAAAGAGCGCCAGAACAAACTGGCCGAGACCAACACTATCCTCGACGAGACCTTGCAGAGCATCCATGCGGTGAAGGCGTTCACAAACGAGCTGTTTGAAAGCCAGCGTTACACGCGCTCCAACTCATCGGTGGTGGGTGTGTCCATGCGCTATGCCAAAGGCCGGGCCGTGTTCGCCGTCTTCATCATCACCATGTTGTTCGGAGCACTTTTTTTCGTCATCGGCTATGGGATGCACATGGTGCAGACGGGGCAAATCACGGCAGGCGACTTGATTGCATTCGTGACTTACACGGCCATCATCGGGGGCAGCATCGCCAGCTTGGGCAATTTTTACACGGAGCTTGTGGGGGCAGTAGGCGCTACGGAGCGCGTCCGGGAAATCCTGAAATCGCCGACGGAAGTGGAAGACCGCCCGCGGGGCAACCTCCACGCTGGTCGCCTTCGCGGCCACGTCTCTTTTGAAGAGGTGCATTTTTCCTATCCGACCCGTGCGGATGTGGAGGTGCTAAAAGGGGTGAGTCTGGAAATTCCCGCAGGGCAAAAAGTCGCCATTGTGGGTCAGAGCGGCGCGGGCAAATCCACCATCATGCAGCTGCTGCTGCAATTTCATTTTCCGGCTTCAGGCGAACTTTTTGTGGATGGCAGACGCATTTACGACTACGACCTCGAATCGTATCGCTCCAATTTTGCCATCGTGCCACAAGAGGTCATCCTCTTTGGCGGCACTATTCGGGAAAACATACTCTATGGAAAGCCCGACGCGACGGAAGCGGAAATCATCGCCGCCGCTCGCCAAGCCAATGCTTGGGATTTCATCTCGAAGTTCCCTGACAAGTTGGACACTGTGGTTGGCGAGCGCGGCATCAAGCTCTCCGGCGGCCAGCGCCAGCGCATCGCCATCGCGCGTGCCATTTTGAGAAATCCGAGCATTCTCTTGCTCGACGAGGCGACTTCCTCACTCGATGCCGAATCTGAAAAAGTGGTTCAGGAGGCTTTGAACAACCTGATGGAAGGCCGCACGAGCATCATCATCGCGCATCGGCTGGCGACGATTCGGGACGTGGACTGCATCTATGTGTTGGAAAACGGCCGCATCGTGGAGCAGGGCACGCACGAGGAATTGTCGGCGAAAGAGAATGGGGCATATTCGAGTCTGGCCCGTTTGCAGTTTGAGATGGCATGAAAAAATCACCTCTCCTCTTCCACGTTTTTGTGGATGCCGCTCACGGGCAGCGTCACGCCCCATGAAAGACTTGTTGCGGTGGAGGCCTTAGCGTAAGGCTTAGGGATTATTTTTTCATCTATGCGCTGCTTGGGTTGTCACGCCGTTGTTCTTTTTTTGAGTAAATGCAAGTAAAAAGTTAGGTAGAAGATCGAGGGCTGTGAGACTTGCTTTTGGATTGCATGCAGTATAAATGAAGATGAAATCGGCCTTCCACCTTCCTCCTAAGTTTTTACTTTATACCTTGATTCACTAGGATTTGTCAGTTCACCATGATTGATGTCTATGATTTTGAGCAGATTGCGCTTTTAGCCATGCCCAAAGCTTGGCGACGCGAAGTATATCAAGACTGTTTGGGAATAATCTCGGTTTGCTCGCCGAAATAGTGCGCAAATTTGGCCAAGTCCTCTGCCAAGTCCTTGTTTTGCGTAGCCTTTAGGTAGGTCTGGCCCAAGGAACGAAGTATCTGATAGACAAATCGGTCCATCTCGATGACCTGCATCTCATTCGTCCATAAGTCAATGCGCAGGGTGTCGCGGTGCTCTTTGTCGAACAGTGCAACGGCCATTGCCTTGCATTCTTCCATTTGGCCGTTGTTTCGGTCGCTTGCTGCCCATTCTATTTTGACTGGCACTTGTTCGGCGTTCAGCCCTACTCGTAGCGTGATGTCACTCGTTTTGACTATTTCGTTGGATTCCATGTTTATCAAAAAAATTGTTTCAAAAAAGCGGGGCAAAGCTAAGTGAAAAAGGCGGGAGCGCCTACTTTTGTTCGCCATGTTTACTTGTCATTTCGGTATTGATTTCGATGGCCCGGTCTATGCCCCTCCCAGCCCGACGAGGGTGGGCGCGTTTTACGCTGGCCCGCAAAAACTGTTGCATTGGCTTGAAAATCAACTTGGTTTGTGTGGTTATCCCGAAAACACCGACTACCTCCGCATCGAATTATACCGACAGGCTTTGGGGCAGCACCTCATCGCGCTCGAGCAGGACTCGCCCGCCAACCGACATCCATTCTACGAAAAATCCTTCGCCGCCGACCGCTTTGCCACGGCTGCCACCTTGCTGGCTTGGCGCGACGAATTGTTGCTGGCCAGCAACGGGAGGTTTTCCCTTTTGGCATCTCTTGATGGGCTGCCCCCTCGATTGGCCACACTTGGCGCGGTCGAGGCATTATTTCAAGAAAAATTGTCTGCCCCCGAGGCAGATGTGCGAGCCTTTGGTTTCGCCGACCGCTTTGTGCAAGTGTTGCGAACTTTAAAAAAACGGCCAGTCCCGTTGTCAAAAATCTGGCTTCACGAACCGGAGCACCTGCAAGCACCACATATTCAATGGTTGTTGCAAATCCTTCGTTCGCACAAAATCGAAATAGAGACGACCCATGCCATTTGTGCGGCAGATGCCAAGACGAATCTAGGGCACTTGCAGCGAAAAATGAGCGGCGAGGAACCGGTGCCGCCCGCGGAGGCTGAGGCTTCCAGCATCCTCATTCTTCGCGCTCGCCGCGATAGCGACGCTGCGGTTGCTTTGGCGCAAATCGCCAAACACAACCCCGCATTTTGCCCAGTCTTCCTTGTGCCCGAGATGAACTTATTGCTGGAGCGGGCGCTGGTGCTCGAAGGTTTTCCGGCAATGGGGATTCTGTCGGCTTCCTTAGCTCGCCCCTCATTGCAAGTGCTCAAACTGGCTCCCGCTTTTCTGTGGGAACCAGTGGACGTGTTCAAAATCATGGAATTCGCCACCCTGCCCGTGAAGCCCCTCGATGGGGGGTTAGCATTGGAGATAGCGCGTGTGTTGGCTGAAAAGCCGGGAATGATGAGCGACACTTGGTTTGCGGCGGTGTATGGCTATTTGGAGCAAGCAGAGGTGCCTGATAGGGTGCGGGAGCAATATGAGTTTTGGTTTGGTCGTCGTCGTTATTCAGCCAACGGCACGGCCCCCAAACGCGAGGCGATTGTGATTTACAACTATTTGCACGAGTGGGCGCTTGATTATTTTGATGAAACGGGCAGCACCAACACTTCCCTGCTCGTGTTGGCCGAGCAAGCCCGACGCATCCGCGACTTGCTCGAAACCCTGCCCGAGCAACGCATCACTTTTCTCGAACTGGAGCGCATCGTCCGCACCATCTACGAGCCATCGCCCGTGCAGTTTGCGCCCGCAGAGTTGGGGCGATTCGAGTTCGTGCATAGCCCCGGCGCTTTGGCGACACCCGTGGACACCCTCGTTTGGTGGAATTGCCTGTACGAGAACACAACCCCTACCCCCGACAAATGGCAATCGGAAGAACGAAACTTCTGCGAGCAGCAAGGGTGGCTCCTTGGCACACCGCGGCGGGAAAGCCAACTGAACCTCCTGCGACAGATGCGTCCAGTGTTGCAAACGGCTCAAAGGCTCATCCTTGTGGTGCCACAACAGGCTGATGGCGCGGAGGCCGTGCCGAACCTGCTGCTGGGTGACATAGAGGCGACTTTCCCGCATCGACAAGCGTTCACTTTTCGCCTCGACGACGAAACCGACAGAAATCGCCTGAGCCAACTATGGCAAATGCCCGAACGGTCTTTGTTGGCTGTTCGCCCTGCTGGTCGGGCGCATCCCCAATTGCGCATCGAGCGCCCCGATTTGCTGCCGGAAAGCGAGTATGAGACACCGACCAACTTGGAGAGCCTTTTTTACTACCCACACCGCTGGTTTTTCAGGCAAAAAATGCGGCTTTTCCCTTCGAGCCTGCTCAGTGTGACGGGCGACACCACCTTGCTCGGCAGCCTGGCTCACCGTTTTTTTGAAAAATTATTGAAGGACGACATCACGGCACTCGACCGACGCGCCGTGCAGGAATGGGTGGACGCGGAAGCCGAGACCTTGTTGCCCCGCGAAGGAGCGACGCTCTTGCTTTATGGCCGCGAACCAGAGCGCAATGCCTTTTTGAATCGAGTGAAAAACGCCGCTTGGAGCCTCGTGTCGCTGCTTCGAAGCAATGGCTGGAGCGTGGCGCATACCGAACTTGACTTGGAAGGCTTTTTTGGAAAAATGCCCGTGCGCGGCAAGGCCGATTTGGTGCTTCAACGTGCGGACGAACTGGCCATCGTTGACCTGAAATGGAGCGGGGCCCGGCGGCGAAGGGAACTGATAAAAAATGGCGAAGATTTGCAACTTGTCCTTTACGCTCACCTTTTGCCTCCCGCCGGGCAATGGCCCCACACGGCTTATTTCATTTTGGAGGAGGGGAAAATGATAGCCCGCAACACAATGGCCTTCAAAGAAGCTATTGTCGCCGGAAACGGCAACGAGGACCACGCGGCAGCTTGCGAAGCCATTTTTCAAAAAATGGAAAAAACTTTCGCATGGCGCATGGAACAATTGCAACTTGGCACGCTGGAACTCCGCACTGCCCGCACGGCGCAAGAACTGGAAGCCATCTACGAGGGGCAACTTTTTGAACTGTTGGAAATGAAAACGGACGACGCGCCGTGGGACGATTACCGGGTGCTGCTCGAAATGGGGCTATAACGCGGCTCCCTCTCCCAAACAAGCCAGTTGTGTATGCCTGAAATAGGTTGACGGACAACCTATCTCAGGCACACACAAATCGTAAATCATGCGAATCAAGAATTGGAAAATCCAAAGTGTTGAAAGTCATATTTTTAAGCACCCACGTTTACGAAACTTTCAAAAGTTTCGTAAACGTAAGTCGCTTAAAACGAAGTCAATTTTCTAACCCTTGATTCGCATAAATCTCAAATCGTAAATCGTAAATCGCAAATCGTAAATCGCAAATCGCCCATGCGCTACTCCCTCTACACCTGTTTCTTCATCGGATTGTGTTATGTGGCCTCGTTTCACTATTTCAAAAACTGGCAAAATGGCTTTTCGGGAGGCGACCCGAATGGGTATTACATTTGGCTGACCTCGTCGTTGTTGTACCGGGATGTGGAGAATCCGCAGACGACGCTACAAGTGCGTCGCAAAGTGTTTGGGCAGCCCGACCGCCCCATGGAGGATGAGGGATTCAGCCGCCCCGCGGGGGCGAGCGAAGCGGTTTATTTGAACAAGTACACGATGGGGATGGCAGTGCTATATGCGCCATTTTTCGCCGCCGCGCATTGGCTCGCGCCTTTGCTGGGCTATGAGCCTGACGGGTATTCGATGATTTATCGCTACTTGGTGTTTTTGAATGCCTGCGTGTATGGTTTTCTTGGCTTGCTGGTGCTGCGGAAGGTACTGCTCCGATATTTCCCCGACCGCATCGCGGCGTGGGTGCTGGGAGCGATTGGCTTGGCGACGAATTTATACTTTTTTTCGGTCTGGAATACCGGCATGAGCCATGCGGGGTCGTTCTTGCTGTTTGCACTGCTGCTCTTGTTCACCGAGCGGTGGTACGAGACACAGCGCATCGCCTATGCGGTGGGGGTGGGGCTTGCTTTTGGTCTGATTGCGCTGATTCGCCCTTCCGATGCGATGATGGCCTTGGCGCCGCTCCTTTGGGGCATTTCGTCGTGGCAGGCTTTGCGCGGGCGTCTTGCATTGTTGCGGGAAAAATGGCTGCATTGCGCGGCATTGGTTGGCTGCGCGGTATTGGTGGGCCTGCCACAATTGTTGTTCTGGAAAAAACACGCTGGCACATTTTTCTATTACAGCTACGGCGACGAGGGTTTTGACTTTTCCAATCCACATTTGCTGGAAGGTATATTCGGGTACCAAAACGGCTGGCTTGCCTACACCCCCGTGATGTATCTCGCCATCTTTGGCATCTGGTGGCTGTGGAAAAGCCGCAACAATTATCTGCTACCCGTCCTACTCATCCTGCCCGCTCAACTTTACCTCATTTACAGCTATTGGTGTTGGCAATGGACCAACGGCTTCGGCGCTCGACCCATGATACAGTTCTACGCGCTGCTGGCCATCCCGATGGGATACTTTCTTGTTTTTGCCTTCAAAAAACTATGGCTTCGGTGGTTGACACCGGGGTTCATCCTGCTGTGCACTGCGCTCAACGTGTTTCAAACTTGGCAGTACGACAGGGGAATGCAATGGACAGAACTGAGCAACCGACGCTTTTTCTTTTCCTCCATGTGGAAAACCCGTCTAAGCGCAAACGACCTGCTCTACTTCGATGGCGCTCCCGCTCAACCCGCCGACCCCAGCCGTCTTCGTCTGGTGAAAACGTTGTACTTCAACGATTTTGAAGACTCCGCTTCCACCCACTTCACCCGCGAATACCGATATGCTGGGCAGTTTGGCTATCGTTTCAATCAATCGCAGCAGTTCAGTCCGGGGCTTGTGGTCGAACCCGTCGGGGCAGAGCTCAAGCCAGGCCGATGGCTCAAGGTGAGTGTATGGTGCATGCGACCCGATATTTTTCTCGACCTCTACAAAATGAGCCAATTGGTGACTTATATCGGTCAGGGCGGTGAAATGCTCGATTATTGCGCCGTGCGGCTTGAAAACAAGCCGGGCAATCGAGAAGGCACTTTGTGGACCGGCAGGTCGAATATGTGGGGGCAGGTGAGCTATTTCATGCCAGTGCCCAAAAATATCCGAGAAGACGCGCTACTGAAAGTGTATGTGTGGAACCCTCAGGCACACGATATTTTCGTGGACGACTTGCGGGTAGAGTTGTACGAGTAAGCTTTCTACTCCCCTACTGGCGCCAATCGTACGGTGAGACCGTCCATGTCGTCCTTGAGTTTGATTTGGCAGCCGAGGCGACTGTTGTTTTTCACGAAAAAAGCCGAATCGAGCATGGCCAATTCGTCGTCGGAGGGCACGGGCAGGGCATGGTCGCTGAGGACGTAAACATGACAGGATGCACAGAGCGCCATGCCGCCACAGGTGCCTTCCACGGGCAGTTCGTAGGCTTTGCACAATTCCATTAGGCTCAGCCCCATGTCGGTGGGGGCTTCGAGGTCGTGGGGCGTTTCTTCGCGGTCGAGGACGGTGACGTGAATCATGGAGTGCGGATGATTTTTGAGGGGCAAAGGTAATCCATAGTCAGTGACGGGTGGGTGGGTTGTTCGCCAGTTGACGGTCTTTCACGACGCGAGTGATGTGGCGGCAGCGCGAGAATTAAAAAAGGCATTCCACATAAAGCGAAATGCCCTGCTTTTCCAAAATTCAGATTTATTTGTTGGCCAGCACCTGTTTATACCTCGCGCCGCCAAGTTTTCAGCGTCGTCTAGGGTAGCGTTTACTAAACTTTTGAAGTTTAGTAAACGTGATCTCATCCTTCCAACCATGCTGAAAACTTGGCGGCACGAGGTATAGTATCTCCAAGTGACATGCAAGTCAATTTTTATTCCGTGCCATGCAGCCGGATTGTAAAGTTGGATAATTAGGGTAGCGTTTACTAAACTTTTGAAGTTTAGTAAACGTGATCTCATCCTTCCAACCATGCTGAAAACTTGGCGGCACGAGGTATATCAGCTCTTGCGTAATAACTGCTCGATTAAAAAACTTTGACCCATATCAAAATGCGCAACAAGCGGGTATATTTCTTTTCGGGCCTGAAATGGACAGCAACAACTGCTTCCGGATTACTTTCGTATTTACTAAAATCCACGAAAAAGGAATACCCTATCGAGATGAATGGACCGACCGAATACAAAGTCTTCAAGCACGCATCATGATAATTTGCGCGCAGTGTATGTTTTCCATTTGGAGAAATCCGAGCGTTATGCCGACACGCTGTTGGACGCCATATTCGACAAGGTGAAACCCATTGAGCAATTTCCTTTGCTAGGCAGAATGGTGCCGGAATTGAATATCCCTTCCATTCGTGAATTGATAGTGGAAAAATACCGCATCATCTATTTTGTCTCCGATGCACCGGAAATCAGGATTATTGCCATTCGCCACAGCGCGCGGCCGCTTGATTTGCCCTTTAATTCGTAAACAATGGGCAAAACGAGGCCTCCCATTTTCCTACCTTTGCGCCCGCTATGCTCAGCCTCTCAAACATCTACATCCAATACGGCAACCGCATCCTGCTCGATTCGGTCAACTTCGTGCTCAAACCCGGCGAGCGCGTCGGCCTCGTGGGCCGCAACGGCGCGGGCAAATCCACCCTCCTCAAAATCATCGCCGGTGAAATGTCGCCCCACGAAGGCAACGTGGTGGTGCCGGCGCATTTCACGCTCGGCTACTTGCACCAAGACATGCTCTTGCCCAAAGGCAAAACCGTCATTGACGAGACCATGACCGCCTTTGCCGAAATACTGGCCTTGGAAAACGAGTTGCGACGCATCGAAAACGAACTCGCTACCCGCGACGACTACGAGTCCGATGCCTACCACAAGCTCATCGAGCAGATGAGCGACGTGACCGAACACCTCCACCACATGGGAAGCGCCACCACCCAAGCCGACGCGGAAAAAGTGCTCGCAGGTCTCGGCTTTCAACACACCGACATGACGCGCCTGACCGACGAGTTTAGCGGTGGCTGGCAAATGCGCATCGAACTCGCCAAAATGCTCCTGCGCCAGCCCGACCTGCTGTTGCTCGACGAGCCGACCAACCACCTCGACATCGAGAGCATCCTCTGGCTCGAAAACTGGCTCGTCAACTACCCCGGTATGGTCATCGTCATCAGTCACGACCGCCGCTTCCTCGACAACGTGACCAACCGAACAGCGGAAATCTCGCTCGGCAAAATCTATGACTACAAAGCCCCCTACTCCAAGTATGTGGAACTCAGCGCCGAGCGCCGCGAACAAATGCAAAACGCCTATGAAAACCAACAGCGCGTCATCGCCGACAAGGAGCGCACCATCGCCCGATTCATGGCCAAAGCCAGCAAGACCAGCATGGCGCAGAGTATGCAAAAGCAACTGGACAAGATGGAGCGCATCGAAATCGCCGACATGGACACGGCAACGATGAAAATCCGATTCCCCGAAGCGCCGCGCTCAGGGGAAGTGGTGGCAAAGGCCGAACATTTGAGCAAACGATACGGCCATTTGAAAGTGCTGGAAAACGTTGACTTTCAAATTTTAAGAGGCGAGCGCGTGGCCTTCGTTGGCCAAAACGGACAGGGCAAGACCACACTGGCCAAAATACTGATTGGCGCCGAACCCGCCACTTCCGGCAAGGCCACGCTGGGTCACAACGTCAGCATCGGATACTACGCCCAGAATCAGGCCGAGACACTCGACCCCAAACTCACGCTGCTCCAGACAATGGAGCAACACTCGCCGGAAGAAATGCGCACCAAACTCCGCGGCATTCTCGGCGCCTTCCTCTTCAGCGGTGAAGATGTGGACAAAAAAGTGGCGGCACTCAGCGGTGGCGAACGCGCCCGCCTCGCATTGGCCTGCATGCTCCTACGCCCATTCAATTTCCTCCTGCTCGACGAGCCGACCAACCACCTCGACATGCTCTCCAAAGACGTGCTCAAGCAGGCACTCTTGGCCTACAATGGCACCTTGCTCGTGGTGAGCCACGACCGCGAGTTCTTGTCCGAGCTGACCACGCGCACCATCGAGTTCCGCGATGGACATTTGAAAGAATACCTCGGCGACGTGAACTATTTCCTCGAAAAACGACGGGTGGACAATATGCGAGATGTGGAAAAACGAACAACAACACACGGCACGCAACTGACGGACAACGGCGTGCAGGTGCTTGGTTCGGAAGAGAAAAAACAATTGCAACGGGTGGTGCAAAAAGCCGAAAAACGCATCGGCGAACTAGAGGGCGAAATCGGAAAGTGGGAGCAAAAGATGGCCGACCCGGAATTCTACAATCGCCCCGAATCAAGCGAGGCCATTCTTAAATACAACAACCTAAAAGTGGAATTGCAAACCGTTTACGGAGAATGGGAGCAGGCGGTGGAAAGGTTGGGATAGAGCGTCCTTGTTTCAAACAATAACTATGAACACAGCAGACCTTACCAGCGGCTTTGGGGTATTCCTCATCCTTACTGCTTTTTCACTCAACACTTTCGGCATTTTAAACAGGGAAGACCGAAGTTATCTCATTCTGAATCTTGCCGGCGGCGTGCTTGCCAGTGTTGGGGCTTGGCTTATTCAGTCCATACCCTTTTTGGTCTTGGAAACAACTTGGACGGTAGTGGCAATAGCAGGTTTGGCAAAATCGTTCCGAATAACAAAGAATTCCAACCATGCAAAAATCTGAGCTGCTCACTCGCCTATTCGCCTGGCTCAGTCTATTCGCGCTGTTCGCACTGGCTTGGCTCTACACGCGAGAGTTCCGCATTTTCTCCAACACCATCGGGATAGGCAAATTGGCGTTAGGCTCAATCATTGCTGGCTTATTGCTGGCAGTTGGCGTGCTCTATCGCTTCCGAGAGCGCCTCACGCCGTGGGAACGGCATTTGCCAGAGGTTTTTTTCTGTTTGCTCATGTTTCCATTGTTTGCCCCCTTGTTTGGCAGCTTGCTCAACCGAGCAGTGGGCAAGACCGAATACCAGCCTTTTGAGTTCATTGCCGAAACACCTTTCTACGCCTCCAACTACGGCGTGTTGAAAGGAGAGGAAGTAGAGCAGACAGGCTGGTTTCTCACGGTTCGGGAAAATGGAGCTTCATACAAATTTAAATACAAAACACAAGCCTACTACCCGCTCACCAAACCCGGCGACACCATACTTTTGCCCGTGCAAAAAGGGCTGTTCGGCTTCCGTGTCGTGCTGCTCAAATGAACCACTGCCACCCTATTTCTCTCAACTCAATTTTTCAATGAAGTCGCTCCGCTTCCTGTTCCCGGCACTTTTCCTGACGCTGCCAACGCTCGCCCAATCCCCCTTTTTCCCCGAAGAAATGGTCGTCACCGCCACCTCGCTCAACCTGCGCGAGACACCCGACAAAAACGGCAAAAAAATCACCTCCCTGTCGCGCGGCACCGTCGTGCAATTCGTGGAAGCCCACGACAACGGCCAATGGGTGCAAGCCGATGCCAACGACCCCAACTCCCCCTACGGCCCTTGGCTCAAAATCCGCCATCAAGGCAAGACGGGCTACGCTTTTGGCATCTACTTAAGCGGCACCATCGGCCTTTTCCGCGAACAAGAAATGGTCCACGACGAAAGCCCCTTGCCCCCATTCCACTGGTACGGCGTGTATCAACGCGACTCTTTTGCCGATGAGCTACGGAAAATCGAGGTGCGGGTAGAGAAAACATACAGCGAATTTTACGGCGACACCATCCAAGTGCTGAAAACCAACCAAAAAATGGAAAGCAAATTCATCGTTGGCAGCTTTCAGCCCATGAAAACAGGATATGCAGGGCCACTCGGCGTATATGAGGTGCAACACTTTTACCTGTCCGGCCAACTGTCACCCGGCAACACCACATCCATTCACGCTGGCTATGACGACAAAAACCCAAACGAGGCCGCCGAAAAACCCAGCTATACGTTGGTGGCAACAGGCTGCGCCAGCATGGATGCCAACGAATTCTTCTCAGTGCGCGTCAGCGACTACAAACTCTCCCTACTTGACTTCACCACTACCCCAGCCCGCCGGCAGGACTTGACGCCTTGGGTGCAAATAGCCTCCGAGGAAGCCATGCCGACGGTCAGCCTTAGCTGGTATGGCGACCTCGACATGGACGGAAAGCCCGATGCCATCCTCAACGACTGCCCCTATGAGATGGGCTGCCGCGAATCCATTTTCCTATCCTCAAAAGCAAAACCCGGCGAGTACCTGAAAAAGGTGTGCGAACGGTTTTGGCCGATGGATTAGAGGGGGCATTGGGGGTTATTAAGGGGCATTAAGGGTCATTGGGGGTCATTAAAAGTCATTTTTTAAATTTTTACGAAAATGAATTACATTCCGATTGAAGAGTTAGAAGTACACAAACTTGCCATGGAAATTGGCGAGGAAAATTGGGTTGTTGTGGACAAATGGCCGGAATTTCCGAAAAAAGTCGTTGGAGCGCAATGCTGCGAGGCAGGAGATTCCATTGCTGCTAACATATCAGAAGCGCATGGCCGTTATCACTACAAAGACAAAAAGAATTTTTGTTTCTTCGCCAGAGGCTCCCTCCTCGAATCGAAAACTTGGCTCAAAAAATCGCACAATCGAAAACTTGTTGATGACGAAACCCATACCCGTATCCACGACAAGTTGAAAAGATGTCATTACCTGCTTAATCAGTATATTAAGTCAATCGGCACCTCCAAGAGAGTGTTCAGAAAAGTGTGTCAAACCATACCGGATGTTTTCTTTTTACGCAATACACGCCGCGCTTAAAGGAATGTAAATTATTGAAAACCAAAACTCTGTGCCCTTCGTGCCTCTGTGTTTTCTTATCGTCTCCCTTGGGATGACACAGTTTTCTAAACACTCTCACCTCCAATGATGGCAATGATGGGGACAGTAAAGTTCAAGAACCTGATGCTCTGCCCTACGGCCTACCCCCTGATTTCGACAATCTTAATGACTTTAAATGCCCCTCCCAATTACCCCTAATTACCCCCAATTACCCCTAATGACTTTTAACAACCATGCAACTCGACTCCCTCCTCGCAAAAGAACACCCCGACAACCGCACGACTGCCCCCCATGTGCTGCCCATTTATGCCACGTCATCGTTCGCGTTTGAGGACATAAATCAAGGCGTCGAAATTTTCAAAAACATCGAAAGCGGCCACGTTTACAGCCGCTACGCTAACCCAACAGTGGACACGGTGGCCGCCAAAATCGCCGCGCTCGAAACGCACGGTCTCGGCCTCGAAGCCTCAGCGGTGATGACCTCAAGCGGCATGTCGGCCATCTCGACCTTGCTGCTCGGCGTGTTGAAATCTGGCGACAAAATCCTGACGCAGGGCAATCTGTATGGCGGCACCACAGAATTGCTCGCCGCAGTGTTCGGCCAATTCGGCGTGGAAACAGTACTCACCGATTTGCGCGATTTGAACCGTGTGGAGGCCATTTTAAAAAATGACTCTAACGACCCCAATTACCGCAATATCCGGCTGCTCTACTGCGAGACACCCGCCAACCCCACGCTCGCCTGCGTGAACATCGGCGCGCTGGCGGATTTAGCGCACCGACACAGCGCCTTGTGCGCCATTGACAACACCTTTTCTACCCCGCTTTTGCAACAACCCTTCGCGCACGGCGTGGATTTCATCGTTCACTCCACGACCAAATACCTCAATGGCCACGGCAACTCCATCGCAGGCATCATCGTAGGGCGCGACAAAACCCTGATGCGCAAAAACGTGTGGCGTGCCATGAAACTTGCAGGCACCAACTGCTCGCCCTTCGAGGCATGGCTCACGCACAACGGTCTGAAAACCCTCGCCTTGCGCATGGAGCGCCACTGCTCCAACGCGCTTGCGCTGGCCGAGTTTTTGGAAAAACACCCCGCCGTCGAGCGCGTCAACTACCCCGGCCTCGCCTCCCACCCCGACCACACATTGGCGAAACGCCAGATGCGCAGCGGCTTTGGCGGCATGCTCAGCTTTGAACTCAAAGGCGGCCTCGAAGCAGGCATCCGGTGCATGAATCGAATCCAGTTCTGTACGCTGGCCCCCACGCTCGGCGATGTGGACACGCTGATTTTGCACCCGGCATCGAGCTCGCATGTGGCCGTGCCAAAGGAAATTCGCCTGCAAAACGGCATCACCGACGGGCTGGTGCGGGTGTCAGTGGGCATTGAAAACGTGGCGGACATCATCGGGGATTTGGAGCAGGCCCTTTCCTGAGCGACGTGCGGCATTGCCTTTTTTTCAAAAAAATTTGTAAAAACTTAGTCCGCCTCCGGGCGCAGAGGACTCGGTTGACAGGCTTACATGTTTTTGACAGGATTTACAAGATTTACAGGATTTTTCGCAGCGAAGCCGACTCATCTTTGTAAATCCTGTCAAAATTCAAGGTCTGCTGTCTTGCCTAAGTTTTTACAAAAATTTCAGGCATCTGATAACGTTTCGAGGCAAGCCGACATTAACGAGCAACTTGTCTATCGAACATTCACGCTTCGTCCCCACCCTCTCGGTTTTTTTATTTCAATAGGCAAGGCGCAACATCCGCCCCCCCCCCACAGAACCACATTTGACATAAGATATGGCTGGCTGCGGCGACGCGCCAGCCATGTTTTTTATAATTGGTGAAGAAAAGAATAAAACACGGCATGGAAAAAGCGGCGCTAGCGCTATCGGAGTTGTTGCAATCCGCTTGACACGACAGCCCGGAACGAACCTTCCGAGATATTGCCCCGTCACACGGTACATTCCCTAACTTTGCCCCCGTCAGAATTTCTGTTCAACAAAAAATAGGGAATGTCATGAAAATACTCCTGTTGACGCTTTCCGCGCTCACCATGCTTGCTGCCGAAAAATGCCGCAAAAACGTCGCTAGCACGCCCCTACCGCTCGTGAGCCTTGAGACGGGCCCTTGCTTCGGTTTTTGCCCTGTGTTCAAATTGGATGCCCTCGATAACGGCCTCGTGCGATATGAGGGCATCCAATTTGTGGAAAAAGAAGGCCGCGACTCTTTCCTACTAACGAAAGAAGAGCTCAAACAACTGAAAGCCAAAACGCAGGAAGTCAACCTCTGGCAATACCCCGACCAGATTCAGACCGATGTGGTGGATGCGCCTTATGCCACGCTCACGGCGTACAACCGCGACAAGAGCAAAAGTGTGCGCGGCTCCATTGACCGACCAGCCCCCTTGCTCCAACTTGAAGACTTGCTCAAAGACCTCGCGGAAGCGCACGGCATTCAGGTGAAACGTGGGGTCAACCCCAACTCACCGCCCTCTGGCAGCCAACGTGAGGTGGTGGTGCACCTCAAGCCAGACGTGAACGCGGGCAATTGGCTCGCCCAGTTTGGCGAGCTCCGACTGCGGCTTGTGCGCCGGCTCGCCGCGGAAAACATCTGGCTCGTGGCCTACAACCCCAACGAAATAGCGGAAAAAGAACTGATTAGCCTGCTTAAAGACATGGATGGCGTGGTGGATGTGCAGACCAATTTGCCAGTGAAAGAGAGGGATTAGACCTGGGATTTGCGATTTGCGATTTGCGATTTACGATTTACGATTTGCGATTTACGATTTACGATTTACGATTTACGATTTGCGATTGGGGATTTGCGATTGGGGATTTGCGATTGGGGATTTGCGATTTGCCTGCCCGGCCAAGCGCAGCGGACGGGATTCGGTTGTGATAGTTGATTGCTCAATGACAAGGCGACATTCGAGACAGCCTCACGCTTCCGCGTGGATTCAAACATGAAGGATTTTTGGAAAAACAAGAGGGTCTTGTGGACGGTGTATGCACTGGCCGCGGTCATCGTCTCGGCGCAGGCGCTGCATTTGGGCGAACGCGCAGGCGGATATACTTTTTACGAGAACTACGTCATTTTCAAAAACGCCTTCCCTCACCTGTTGCATGGGCTGAATCCCTACGCCGACTTTCCCGCCGAACAATGGGACCTGTACAAATATAGCCCGGCATTCGCGCTCTTCATGGCCCCCTTTGCCGCGTTGCCCGATTGGGCGGGGCTGCCCTTGTGGAACCTCCTGAATGCGCTCGTCCTTTTGGCAGCCATTCTCCGACTTCCTTTGCTGTCGGAGGGTCAAAGAGGCTTTGTCGCTTGGTTCGTGCTGTTAGAGCTCATCACTTCCATGCAAAACAGCCAAAGCAATGGCCTTACCGCAGGGCTGATGCTGTGGACATTCATCGCTTTTGAGCGCGGCAAAATGTGGCAAGCGGCTGGCTTCGTGGCAGGATCGGCTTTCATCAAAATTTTTGGATTCGCGTCGGCGGTGCTAGTGCTGCTCTATGCGAAGTGGCGGGCGTTTTTGGTGTTTTCCGAAAGCAATGGGAGCGCGTTTTGGAAATTTGTGGGATGGCTCATGGCATGGGTGTTGTCGCTTGCATTGATTCCTTTGCTGTTCATGTCGCCCTCGCATTTGTGGCAAGTGTACGAATGGTGGTGGGAGCTCTTGCGCGACGACCACGCGGCATCCGTTGGGCTGTCGGTGCAGGGCTGGCTACAAACATGGTTTGGTTGGATGCCCTCGAAAATGGGCGTGACGCTGGCGGGAATGGCCATTTTAACTGCAAGCATTGTTGCCGTGTCCCGAGTACCGTCTGCCGCAAACCGCGTGCTAGCGTGTGCGTCGCTTATGCTCTGGGTTGTCGTTTTCAACCACAAAGCCGAATCGCCGACCTTTATCATCGCCATGTGCGGCATCGCGTTGTGGTGGTGCGTAGCGGAAAAAAGGGCGTGGGAAAGAGCCTTGTTGTGGGTTGCATTCGCTTTGGTCTCGTTGTCGCCGACGGACATTTTTCCGCCCAATATTCGCCGCGAAATCATTCAGCCTTTCGTGTTGAAAGCCGTGCCTTGCATCGCCATTTGGGGGATTATAACCTGGAAATTATTACGACGAGCTCGGACGCATTTTATTCGCGGTCAAAAACTTAAAACATGAAACTGCTCAAATCTGCATTCCTGTCTTTTTGCCTGACAAGCCCTTTTTTCACATGGGCGCAGTTGCCCAAAGGCGGGATTATCCTCGAAGGAAACTTTTATTTCGGCACCCCTTTTAAAGATGAAAACGCACCGGAAGGCACCAAGTCGCCCTACCAGTTGGGGCTGGGCGCTTCGGCGGGTTTCCTGATTACGCCCCGCACTGAACTCGGTTTCGGATTGGGCTTGTTGTCCAGCCGAAGCGCCTACTTCCCCACTCCTGATCCCGGCTCTTTTCCGTACCCGATCTTTTTTGGAAACGTCCGGAAGGCTTGGGGGATAACGCCGCGTATTTTTTGGCGGCATTATTCGCAATTGGCAGGCAAAATTTTGTTCTCTTCGGGTGTGGCGTTCAACACGCAATTTGGCAGCACCGAACAACAGGATTTTTCTTCGGGCGCCGTTTTGGAGCGCAATTTCACTCAACTCTCGCTGGGCTATACGCCCTCGCTGGTGTACCAGTTCAGCCCGCGACTCGGTGTCCGGGGCAATTTCGGCCTTATCGGTTTTGTGTTTGTCAAGGAAGAAGGCGTCGAATCCTGGGACAAAAATTTTTCCGCCAGTTTTTCGCCACAGAACCTCAACTTCGGAATATTTTTTCTGGTAAATGCCGGAAAATCAACAGATTAAGGTCAGGATTAAGAATGACGAACGTCACCGTTCAGAAAAAACGATGGCCTTAGTTTTGCCGAAAAATTGGGAAACGAGTGAAATTCTGAACGTTACCAAAACCTTAAAAACCGTTTCAAGCGAAAGCGATTCCCAAGCCGGCGGCGTATCAGAAGACAGAAA
The DNA here is from genome assembly GCA_026129545.1 of Saprospiraceae bacterium. Lineage (NCBI taxonomy): Bacteria > Pseudomonadati > Bacteroidota > Saprospiria > Saprospirales > Saprospiraceae > Saprospiraceae bacterium. Next base: position 667,450 of record JAHCHX010000001.1, on the reverse strand, counting down.
ACTCATTTTGTTCAATCAAAAATTTCTGTCCGATGAAATTGTCGAGAACTACCCTTCTGCTCATTTGTTGTATCGCCGTTTCCCGCTATTCGCACGCGCAATTTCAAAAGGGCGACTGGTTGTTGGAAGGCGGGGGCGATTTGCGATGGGAGAAAGCGCATGGGAAAGCCGATGTTGACTTGTCGCAAGGAACTTTCAGGGTCAGTGTGTCGAATGGTTTTGGCTGGAATGTGTCTGCTGGAAAGTTTATCGGCGACCACCGGGAAATAGGGCTTTCGTTCGAGGAGGATTGGAGACGTATCACGCACGAGTCGCACTATTTGTCTGGTTCAAACATTGTGGTTTGGATAGACGAAATCACGAATTACAGTTTTGTTACCAACCTGTTCTTCCGTCGCTATTATCATTGGAATAGGCGTTGGTTTGGCGGGTATCGCGTTGCGGTATCGAGTGTTTATGGCTATTACACGAGTCAAGTCATTGTCAATGGCACCAAATCGCCTCTGATTGGCAATATAAATTACAGAATCGGGGCCAATGCAAATATGTTTGTGGCGCGGATGCTTGGCAAACGTTTTGGGGCGAGGGTTTCGGTGGGCAATATCGGCTGGAGCGTAAGGTCTGAACAAAGTGCTAAAAAACTACGGTATTCCTCTTTTGACCTCAATTTTCGGAATGTTGTTTTCCCCAACATCTCCCTTTTTTGGACATTTCATGGAAAATCAAAAAACGATAGAGACTGACATTATCATCATTGGGGCGGGGCCTGTGGGTCTGTTCGCCGTGTTCGAGGCGGGATTGTTGAAATTGCGCTGTCACCTCATTGATGCCCTACCCTATCCCGGTGGGCAGCTCACGGAAATTTATCCGAAAAAGCCCATCTACGACATTCCCGGTTGCCCGGAGATTCTGGCAAGCGACTTGGTAAGCAACTTGATGCGCCAAATCGCCCCCTTCAAACCGGGCTTCACGCTGGGCGAACGCGCCGAAACCGTTGAAAAACAAGCAGATGGCCGATGGCTCGTCACCACCTCGAAGGGCGCCAAGCACCTCGCGCCCGTCATTTTCATCGCCGCAGGCTTGGGCAGTTTTGAGCCTCGAAAGCCTCCGATTGACAACATCGGCGAGTTTGAGGACAAGGGTGTGGAATACTTCGTGCGCAACCCGGAATTCTACCAGAATCGCCGCGTCGTCATTGCTGGCGGTGGCGACTCGGCCCTCGATTGGGCGATTTATCTTTCCAAAGTCGCCCGTGAGCTGACGCTCGTTCATCGCCGAACGGAGTTTCGCGGCGCGCCTGACTCGGTGGAAAAAATCCAGTATCTGGCAAAAAAAGGAAAAATCAAACTTCTCACCAACTCGCAAGTCGTCGGGCTGAATGGCAACGGTCAGCTCCACAGCGTCACCATCCAACACGACACGGAAGGGGCGTTCCAGATACCGACCGACCATTTTGTGCCGCTTTTTGGCCTCACGCCCAAACTTGGCCCGATTGCCAACTGGGGACTTGGCATTGACAAGAACGCCATTGAGGTCAACACGCTTGACTACAGCACCAACGTGCCGGGCATCTTTGCCATTGGCGACATCAATACCTACACGGGCAAACTCAAGCTGATTCTCTGCGGCTTCCACGAGGCAACGCTGGCTTGCCAGTCAGCCTTCAAAATCGTGCACCCCGACCAAAAGCTGTCGTTCAAATACACGACGGTGACGGGGATAGAGGGCATGGGCAATTGAGGAACTGGCTGACAGGTTTTTGTAGAGAAAATTTTTGGGGGGCAGGACTTACAAGATTTGCAGGCACTTGAAAAGGACAAGCCCAATTCTTGTAAACCCCGCCCCCCCCAAAAAAACCGTCAACCATTGAGGAGCACGAGCCATTCATTTTCTCGCGCGCATGATGCCAGCGATGCCGGCAGCCAACAGGAACCCGCCCAAGGCACCGATGCCCATTTGCATGAACACGGTGCCCATGGTGAGCGAAACCCCCTCTTTTTCAATGGTTTGAATCTGTTCGCGGAGTTGATTGGCTCGTTGCGGGTCGCCGGGGCCTGCATCAAGTTGTTTTTGCAGGTAGTCCAATTGGAGCTGGGTCTCCATCCGCAACAATTCGGGGTCGGCCAAATGTAGCGTGTACCAGCAAAGCCAGAATAGCAGGTTGACCAGTAAAAAGACAGTGAACGGCGTTCGGATAATGTCGCGGAAGTCGCGGGCAACGCCTTTCTCGGCACAGTCTTCTTTAGCAGCTTGCCACATGAACAATAGATAGAAGACCAGACTCCCCCAATAGAGCCAGATATTGAGCAGGTAGTCTTTTTTGACAATATAGAGCATCACAAAAAAGAAGACGACTACCATGCCGCCCAAAAGACCATATCGAACACTGACATTTTTCATTGAAAAACACTAAGGGAGAGTCAAATGACAGAGCGTTCGCGCTTCATGACCAGCCCCGCTATGAGGCCGATAATGAGGCCAATCAGCACACTCATGAATACCTGCATGAGAGACACCCCTATCGGGTTGGTGAAAGCTGATGACATGCTTGCGGCCAATTCGATTTGTTCCTCGCTCATGCCCTGTTCGGCCCAAGCCTCTTGCATGGCATCCATCATTTGTTGCTTGTAACCGGGATTGATGACCGTCAGGTAGAGAATGGAAAAAACGGCTCCGATAGCGCCCGCGACCAAGCCAGTGAGCGCGCCTATGCCGATGCAACGGCCCAAGCCAATGTAACCGCCCAATTGCTCATCCCTGTCAGCTTTGATTGCGCTGACGATGGCCCATATAGCCACGCCCACTCCAATCAGTGTATAGACCCACTTGATGGAGCCAGTAGTTGGCATGGAAGGGTCAGTGTTGGTGAGGAAGGCGACCAGCGATGAAAGAATGCCGACAGCTGCCCAAATAGCGCCGAATCGGATGGCCAGCTGACGGTAGGAAACGGTGGAGGGGTCCGGGTAGGAAGGATTGGTGAGCATACAGAGAGTATTTTCGTTTTGTGAAAGACTAACGTTTGATTGCAGGGCGAAACTAAGCCCCTTTGGAAGCCTGTGAACCAATAATTGCGATTATTTTTTTGTTTTTAACGACCAAAAACTGCTTTTGACGAACTTTGCCTGTATAAAATCGTTTGAAAGGCTGTTAAGATTGGCGGGTTGACGGGCTGGGTGCGCATCTCGCTTACCAGCCAATCCTCAAACCCGTCAACCCGCCCACACTCTCCTCATAAATGTCTGACACTCAGAAATTCAACTACCCCTTATTCCGCCGAGTGATGGCTATGGTGAAGCCTTACAAGCGGACCTTTTACTTCACCGCAGCGCTGACGCTTGTGCTTGCCCCGTTGGCAGTGCTTCGACCCAAATTGGTGGAAACGATGGTGGACGACTACATCGTGACGAGCAACGTGGGTGGCATGGCGCTTTTGACTTGCATCATCTTGGGCGTGTTGTTGTTGGAAGTGGTGCTGCGCTATTTCTTCCTCTATTGGGCCGATTGGCTTGGGCAAGCAACCATACGCGACCTGCGCGTGAAGGTGTTCAACCACGTCACGAGCCTCAATCTCAACTATTTCGACAAAACACCTATCGGCCAAAGCACCACACGCACCATCAACGACATTGAGGCCATCAACACCGTTTTTTCAGAGGGAAGCATCACGATTCTGGCAGACTTGATGACGCTGACGGCTGTTTTGGCCATGATGTTTTACACCTCATGGAAATTGACGTTGGTGGTGCTGGTGGTCTTCCCACTCTTGATATGGGGTAGTTACCAATTCAAGGAAAGCGTGCGCAAGAGCTATGAGAAAGTGCGCAATCACATTGCCACCATGAACTCTTTTTTGCAGGAACGCATCAGCGGAATGCGCATCGTGCAAATTTTCAACGCGGAGGCCCGCGAAGCGGAGAAATTCCGCCAAATCAACAGGGACTACACCTCGGCCAACCTGCGGGCCATTTTCGCCTACGCCGTTTTTTTCCCGGTGGTTGACATCATTTCGGCACTCTCGCTCGGCCTCATGGTGTGGTATGGCGCTCGCGGCGTGCTCATGGAGGAAGTGACGATTGGGATGCTTGTCGCTTTCCCGCTTTACATCACGATGCTCTACCGCCCCATCCGAATGTTGGCCGATAAGTTTAACACCCTCCAAATGGGGTTGATTGCCGCGGAACGCGTGTTCAGGCTATTGGAAAACAATGACAAAGTGCAAAACTCCGGCCATCTGGCCCCTGAAAAACTGCAAGGCAGGGTGGAGTTCGACCAAGTGCATTTTTCTTACAGCGGTGATGTGGAAAAAGACGCGATACTGCGCGGTGTTTCTTTTGAAATAAATCCCGGCGACACGTTGGCCATCGTGGGCAGCACAGGTAGCGGGAAGACGACGATTATCAGCCTGCTCAATCGTTTCTACGAAGTTCAGAAGGGGCAAATTCGCATTGACGGCCACGACCTGCGAGCGTATGACGTGTTCGCGCTGCGCCGTCGCATCGCGGTCGTGCTGCAAGATGTTTTTCTCTTTTCAGGCACCGTGCTCGAAAACATCACCTTGCGCGACACGAGCATCACGGAGGAACAAGTGGTGAAGGCTGCGAAAATGATTGGCGCACACAAGTTTATCCAAAAATTGCCGGGCGGCTATCAATATCAGGTGATGGAGCGAGGCGCGACGCTTTCGATGGGCCAACGCCAGTTGATTTCCTTCGTGCGGGCGCTTGTGTTCAATCCAGACATACTTATTCTCGACGAGGCTACTTCGTCTATTGACCCCGAATCGGAAGCCGTCATACAACACGCCATCGAGACGCTCATCGCCAAGCGCACGAGCATCATCATCGCGCATCGCCTCTCGACGATTCGCCACGCCACAAACATTTTGGTCTTGGAAAAAGGCGAGGTCAAGGAATTCGGCTCGCACGATGTGTTGCTCGAACTGGAAGAGGGCAAATACCGCGAGTTGTACGAAAAACAATTTTTGCAAGTGACGGCGGAGGCTGGGGTTTGAGGAGCAATGTGCCACTCGGTGCTTACTTTTTCTTGTAAACAGGCACGGTGGAGCAGGGTTCGCCGAACATGATGCTCTGAGCCACGGGTTGGAGGCGGCGCGTGATTTCCATATACGCTGAGGGAGGCACGGGCTTGTCGCTGCAACCTTTGACGACGATTCGCTTGCCTGCGTAGTCGTCCATGTTCAGCGTGGCGAGTTTTCGCAAAAAAGCGGTTTCGGCAAATAAATCGGGAGAGGTGAGTGCAACATCGCTGGCAAAAGGTGCGGCGTGTGTGGCCACAAGCATATAGGCCCACATCGGAATGATGGCATCGGCGGAGCAAAACACGGCTAGGTTTTTCCCTTCATACTGCGACCAATCATGGGTTTTCAAGGCCTCCCGAAAATCTTTTTCCTTCAAAATCAGCCCCATGAACAGGTAGTCCTTTAAGTCGAAGGGTACGATTTCACCGACCGGATAAAGCTCTTCCAAGTCAATGGTGAGGAGGCCGCTTTGCGCGACGCGATTGACGAGTGGTTGTTCGAGTGTGGTCTCCACGATTGAAAAAATGTTGTTTTTGATGTCTTCACCAAGCCTTTTGCTGAAGGTTCAGTTCCTCTCTACCACTTCTTCCGCGGCAGGTGCTTCTCCCACCGTGTTTTCCACCTCTTTGAAATCTTTGGGTTTGGGCAGGTCTGCCAAACTATTGATGCCCATATAGTCCATGAATTTTTCGGAAGTGGCATAGAGTAGCGGGCGACCGGGGCCTTCGCTACGCCCGGCGATTGTAACAAGTTCTTTTTCCAAAAGTTTCTGCAAAGCGTAGTCGCAGTTGACTCCGCGAATTTCCTCGAGCTCGGAGCGGCTCACGGGTTGTTTGTAGGCAATGAGTGCCAGCGTTTCCATGGCTGCCTGCGAAAGCCGTTTTTTGGTTGTCTGTTTGAGATGAATGGCAACTGCGTTGTGGTAGGCACCCTTAGTGAGAAACTGCCACCCCCCGGCTATTTCCACCAACTCGAATGCGAAATTATCCTGCGAAAACTGCGCTCGGGTCTCTTCGATGGCGGCCAAGATGTCAGCCTCCGACACCTCCATCTGGAGAGCTTCTTCCAGTGCCGATTTGATATCGGCTGTGGGTATCGCTTGCGGTGAAGCAAAGATGAGGGCTTCGATGTGTTGTTTCATGGGGCAAAGGTAAGAATGGAGATTGGTTGATTGGCGATGGATTGGTTGAGGTCTTTGAACATCTGGTATGCAAGCGCACATTCAGGCGGGGTGCATTTCAAATTGTCGCTTCTGTACACCGGAACCCTGTTCTGATATGTGCCGGAACAGCGTTCCGTCTTACTTGCGACAATTTGAAACGACGATGTCTCACAAGTGATAGCTGTTGACAGGATTAACAACATTTACAGGATTTGCGTCCTTATTTTTAGAAAAAAAACCTGTAAATCTTGTTAATCCTGTCGAAGTTTGAACTTGTGAGACAGCCTGCGTTTTCAGCGTCTCACATCTCAGTTTTTCACTTTGATGACTGGCTTCAAGATGAAGCCGCCGTTGCCTGTCTTGACCACGGACTGTTCGGCGTCGAAATCGAGTGTGAGGGTGTTGATGTCAAGGTTGAGCGATTTGTCAATCTTTATTTTCAGGCCGGACTGCTGCGCGCTGGGGGTCTGGAGCGGATAAACGATGCTATCCACCATCACCGAGTTGTCGGGGCCGAGGATGAAGCGGACCTCTTTCAACACGTCGGCTGGCACCATGCCTGTTGCGAGCAACGTGTCCACGCCGTTTTGAAAATCGAGCAGGTTGTAAATGCCCGCGTTGGTATTCAAGGAAACCCACTGCGAGGTGTCGTTGGCCGCTTTGATGCGCACCTCCTTGATGTCCACGTTGACTTGCTGATAATCGCCGGGGCCATCCGTGAGACGGATATGAAGGGTGACCAAGTCTTTGGCGCTGCTGTTGTCGTCTTTGTTGCAAGCGAAGAAGGCGGCCAGACCGAGAGCGAATGTGATTAAGAACACTTTTTTCATGTGTGATAACAGTTTGACGTTGAAAAATCGGATGATGGACGGGATTAAAATAGAATTGTATAGTATGACATGACCGCTTTGAGAGCGGTGATAAGGTAAGATTCCCATGGGCAGCCATGCCACGCGAAATGCCGCAAAAACGGCTTTGCAGGGCTGTTATTTTGGCCATAACAAAAATCGGCTGCCCCGAAATGTGGGAGGGGCAGCCGATTCTATCGCTATGAAAGATATTTTGGGCTTCTATTGCATCTGTTGTCTGATATGTTCTGCGTTGAGGTTGAGGAGCAAGTCCAAGGTGGCGCCTTCGGAGGGCAGATTGTTGGCTACCTGAAATTTTTTCAATGCGGATTTTGTCTTTTTGTCGTATTGACCGTTGGTGTCGCCGGGATAGAAGCCTTTTTGCTTGAGCACTTCTTGCACGGTACGAATTTCTTTGGGAGAAATCAAAGCGGCTTGTCCTTCGCGGGATGTCCTTTTCGAGAAATCGTCGCCCAATGTGGTATTCATGGGCTTGAGTCCCTGCAACAGGTTTTGGCTGGTCTCTTGCATGAGCAAGGTGTGTTGCGAGAGCTTTGAATCCACTCTATCCAACAGTCTATTGAACAACATCGCCTGAACAACGGCTGCAACCAGCAAGATGCTGCCTCCCACGAATACATAACGATTGAAGGTGCGCAATCCTTCGTAGTTGATTCTTATCCTCGAACTGTCGGGGTTTTTCGTGTCGCTGGCAGAGGCGATATTGTGTGTGCGCGATGCGGCGGTGGCGGATTTTTCCTGCATAAGACAAGGTTGGGTCTTAGTTTGAGAAACTTATTTTTTCAGCAGGTTGATGTCGTTTTGAACTTGGTCGAGCCGTTTGTCAAATTGTCCCAAAAGTTGCTGCATACTCTCGGTTGCCAACTTGTATTCCTTCGATTGCTTCTCGATTTCCTGTTCGATTTTTTGCACTTTGGCTTCCATGTTGCGATAGGTGAGCGTGAGGGTCACGATGACACCCACGAGAAAAGAAATCAGCAAAAAGAATTCCCCCAAAGTGACGTTGACGCTAAAAATCTTTTTTTTCAGGCGTTCAAATGTAGATTCTGGTTGCCCGGATTGGTTTGGCGGGTTGTTTTCAGGCATGATGACTACAAATGGAGTGAACGAAAGGTTTGAATTTGACTCCACAAAGGTACTTGTTTAGCAATTTTTTCCAAATACGGGCAAATAGGGTACAAAGCAACATCGGCTACCCCGTTTTGATGGAGCAGCCGATGCTGTACGTTCCCGGAACGGGATGGCTTGCCATACTTCGCGCCGTCAACAGGGCGAGGCATAGAATGCTTCTCACGGTTCCGTTTTCATCATTTCTTCCTCTGTTTCCCCGTCGCGCACGGCCTGTTCATGGAACGTGCGGTACTCGACCTTTTCCAGCAGTTGCAGCAGTTCATCGCGCACGATGTTGAATGCTTCCAACGCAGCGCCTTTGATAGGTTCGGGTTGAGGCAGGTTGAGGCGCAAATGGTCCACTTCGCGGCCATTTTTCCAAAAACGGAAACAAACGTGGGGGCCTGTGGCCAGCCCGGTGGAGCCTACATAGCCGATGGTTTGGCCTTGCACCACTCGTGCGCCCGGGCGAATGCCTTTGGCAAAACCGCTCATGTGCAGGTATTGGGTCTGATAAATGCCGTCGTGACGGATTTTGACGAACAGCCCGTTGCCTCCCCGACGTGTGGCCTCCAACACCGTGCCGTCGGCCACTGCCATGATGGGGGTGCCGTGTGGCGCGGCATAGTCGGTGCCGAGGTGTGCTTTGTGGTATCCGAGTATGGGGTGCAGCCGACGCAAATTGTAGCGGCTGGTGATGCGGGAGTATTTCAGGGGTGATTTGAGAAATGCTTTGCGGGCAGGCCGTCCTTCAAAATCGAAGTAATTGGCTTTCTCTCCCTCTTTCTCAAAGCGGAAGGCATAGAATTGCTTGTCTTCACGCTCATACATGGCGGCTATGATTTTGCCCGTGCCGACTGGCTCGCCTTCCACGATGTGTTGTTCATACACTACCTTGAAGCGGTCGCCTTTTTTCTGGCGGTAAAAATCCACGGAGGAGGACAGCACGTCAATCATGCCATCGGCCAATGCGTCGTTGAGACCGTTGTCCATGAGGGCTTGCCAAAAACTCGTTTCCAACACGCCTGATGCTGCCACCGTGTCAATCTTGACGGCACGCTTGACCAATTGCACCTCGAATGGCTCGCGTAGGTTGAAGATGACGTACTCGTAAGGGGATGGCTCATAAATCAGGTGGCTGGGCGATTCGCCTTCTTGGGACGCGATGAAGTGCAGTTTGCGCCCTTTGCGCATGGAGTTGATGTTGAATGTCCCCTTGCAGTTTTGCACGATTTGATGCACCTGCGGGTAGGTCAAGCCTTGTTTCAGCAGGATTTCTCCGAGCACGTCGCCCGATTTGAGCTCGACATCCGAAAGATGAAACTTGTCAATGGCAAATCCCCATCGAATATTTTCCGGCACTACGGGAAGCGCATCGAGCGCAGGTTCGGAATAAACGAGGGCCGCTGCCTGACGAGTAGAGGAAAGTTGGAGAGTCGCGGCCAAAACAACTGCCGAAATAGCGGCCAAAACGACGAAAATAGGGCCTTTTTTCAGGCGAAGCCTTTTCACACGCCACAGCTGACGCTGTAGCCAATTGCTGTCTGATTTCACGTTGTGTGTAAGATTAGAACGAGGTTCAGTGACTTGTTTTCATCGCTTGTGGAGCGGCAAAAATAGAATTGCATTTTGTTTTTCTCCCAATTGTGCGAATAATTTTCACCAACACCCTTTGGGCAGTTTTTTGCCCAGAATGTTGATAACCTGATTTTTGCCTTTTGATTTTCGCCTCCCATGCACCTACCTTTCGGTTTGCAATACCACCCCCAACTGGACCATTTTTTTTCATCTTGGTTTGTCAGGATTCTTCCAAATGACTGTGGCAGTTCGCCAGTGAAACGAAACACACAAGGATGCCTTCATGCGAATTTTAGTCCTCTTGCCCCTTCTGCTATCCCAGTTTGCCATCGGCCAAATCAGCACTTTCGACAACGGCAACGAAGGATGGACGACCTCCGGCGATGCCACCAGCCCCGACGCGACTTGGATGCCCACGGGGGGCAATCCCGGCGGCCACATCCGCGTCACTGACCAATCTGTGGGCGGCACTTGGCATTTTGTGGCACCTCCCAAATTCAGGGGCAACAAATGCGATGCCTATGGGAAGCATCTGCGCTACGACCAATTTGTGAGCGACACTACCAACGAAGACAAAAGCAACAGCCTCCCTGATGTGGTGCTTTTTGGAGGAGGGCTTACGCTTGTGTACGACAATGCCTCAAACCCCAAATTGTCTTGGACGCACTACGACATCCTTCTGCGCGAGGATGCGGGCTGGCGACTCGCAGCCCTCAATGGCCCCGTACCGACAGAAGCACAGTTCCGCGCAGTGCTTAGCGACATTGCTGGCTGGCGCATTCGGGGTGAGTACCGCCCGCTGGCTGATTTTGGCGGCCTCGACAATGTGGTGCTGGAAAGCGATTTTGGCTTCGACCTTGACGGGGATGATAGCTCCGGCGCCATGAATGGAGACTTTCGGGCGGACACGCTTTGCTATCCTTTCGGCAGCGTCGCAGATGCGGATGCTTTGCTTTTTTCGGAAAAACCCATTGACTCCGTCGTGGTGAAAATCCTGTATGCGAGCAGCGACGAAGTGCTCGAATTGGATGCCTTCCCTGCCAACCTCGATATTGAAATGACCAATCTGCACAGTATCGTTCTGAAAAACGCGGGGGATGCCACCCCATCTGATTTTGTGCTGGCCATTCAACTCATGCACTACAACGACCTCTCCCCTGCCCCTTTGCGGGGTGAGCGAATCATAGAGTTCAGGGTCTTCACGGAGTGCGGTCAAGTTGCGACCCGGTATGCTTACCTGCCCATCTTCCCGCCATTGGATGCGGGGCTTGATGCAGATACGGTAGTGTGTGCTGGCAGTCTGCCTTTTGATATGCACAGCGTGCTAAAAGGCAATCCGGACAAGGGCGGGAAATGGTCGCCAACACTGAGCTCTGGCACCAATTTTTTTGACGCGACGAGGGATGCCGCTGGTTTGTACGCCTATTTTTTTCAAAAAACAGGTGAATGTCACAGCGACACGGCTTATGTGTTGGTGACGATTGAGCAGCCATTTGAACTGCGTGCCGACACCACTGTCTGCTTCGGCGACACGGTGTCGCTGCTCGTCCCGCCCAGCCTGACCGACTGGCAATGGGGGGACGGCACTCGAGGCAGCGAATGGGAGGTGACCACTCCCGGCACTTATTCGCTTACCGGCCGCACACAACACTGCATTTTTAGCGACAGTGTTCGCGTGGCGTTTTATACTTGCCAAAACTGCCCTTTCTACGCACCCAATGTATTTGCGCCCAACAGTGACGGCCTCAATGCGGAATGGCGCATTTTCCTACCTTGCGTTTGGTTCGAATATAACTTGGAAATCTTCGACCGTTGGGGCAATCTTGTCTTTGTTGCCAACGACCCGTCGAGCAGTTGGGATGGCTCTTGTAGAGGGCGTGCGTGTGCGCCGGGGGTGTACGCCTGGCATTTGGAATGGGTCGGCGAGTTGTTCGGCAAGCGACGAAAATACCGTGCAGAAGGAGACGTGACCGTGTTGCGTTAGTTTTTGTGGATGGAGCAAAGTTTACGAAATAAGTCATTCAGGCGAAAGAGGGAGTGAAGTAAAGTGTTGAAAACGTGTGCTATTCAGGCGGCGATTTGGAATCGCCGCCTGAATAAGAAGCTGAATATCAAGCGCCAAAATTGTCAACCCCTCATTCGCATTATTCCTTTGAGCGTGTTAACGAAACGGTCAGCCCCCCACTCTCGCCACAATGCGCAGCGGCCCGCCGCTTCCACCTTTTATTTTCATTGGCAAGGCGATGACCCAAATGCCTTTTAAGGGCAATTGGTCGAGATTTGCAAGATTCTCAAAGGCTGGGATGTTTTTTTCAAACAAAATCCGATGGCTCTCGAAAAGCGTGGACTGCCCGTAGTCAATACTTGGCGTATCAAGCCCGATGGCCTTGATAGTGCGTTCGGCAAGCAGCCAGCGTGCCGCGTCGGGGTGCAAGCCGGGAAAATGCAGTTTGGCGACAGCCTCCGCGCCGCGTTCAGCCGTGCCCATGTAGCGTTCGCGGTCGGGCCAGAATTTGCCAAAACCCGTTCGCAGCAACACAATAGCATCTTTTGGCAGCGGCCCATTGGCGCGTTCCCAAGCCATAAAATCCTCCGCCGATACTTGATAATTGGGGTTCGCGGAAGCTTGCGCCGACACGTCCACAACGACCGCATCGCCCATGAGCTGCTCCAATGGAATTTGGTCCATAGGCAGTTTGCCTTCCGCAAAATGCACTGGCGCGTCCAAGTGGGTGCCTCCGTGTTCGGCAGCGCAGTACTGAAAAGCGGCATAATAAAACCCGCTGTCAGTCATGCCCTCAAATACCGTGTCCAAACGGAAAGTCTCGGCAGTCGGCCAATAGATGGTTGTTTCGTCGAAGGAATAAGTAAGGTCAATCCATTTGCCGCCGCCGAAGGGAGAAGAGTTTTTTTCGGGGGCAGGGTTTGAGCAGGCAATGGCCGCAAGGAGAAACAGAACAGAAAAGGTGCGTTTCATAATTTTTCGCTGTTTGGCAGAAAGTGTTGAGGGCATCCATCCTTGACAACAAAGATATGGTGCCCCATCCCTAAATGAAAAATGACAGTCTCTGCACAAAGACGGCACGCTCTTATTTCGCCTCGGCGCGTATGGACAAATTCAAGTAGGTTTGCGCCAAGGAGAGAAAACCCTCTGTGGAATGGAGGACAATTCAGAAAAAAACGCCTCAACAAGTCGGCAAAGGTCTGTCAAACGCATCGCCACCGCCAAGAAATGGCTGCGTCGCTTCAGCATTTCGCGCCTGATTCGTTGGGCGATTTATCTTTTTTTGCTGACTTGGATTTACCGCAATTGGCACAATGACGTTCCGCAGCAGCAGTTGGTGCGCAAGCACGCCTTCCCCGACTCGCGCTTCATCAGTGTGGATGGCATGGATGTGCATTGCCGCGTCAGCGGCAAGGGAGAGCCAGTTTTGTTGCTTCACGACGCGCAAAGCTCGCTTCACACCTGGGCAGGCTGGACGGACTCGCTCTCCCGCAAATATATGGTTGTCAGTGTGGATTTGCCGGGCTTCGGTCTGACTGGCCCTCATCCAAGAGGCAGTTACAGTGCTTTTGCCTACGCGAGTTTTCTCGATAGCCTGGTAGTAAAATTGGATTTGAAAAAATTCTGTCTGGTAGGGAATGGCCTGGGTGCTCAGATTGCGTGGTTTTATGCAGCCGACCATCCAGAACGACTGAGCAAACTTATCCTATTGGACGCGCCCGGCTTTGAGCCAAAAAGTACCCCGTGGATTGTGTGGCTGGCCCGCACACCCGTGCTCAACGGTATCATGCTCAAAATCACGCCGCGTGCTTTCATCCGTATCATGTTGCAGGAAGTATTTGCCGACGATGCGCTCGTGACGGAGCCGTTGTTGCAACGGCACTTCGAGCTCTTGCTCCGAAGAGGCAACCGCCAAGCTTTCATAGACCGCGCGTCGGTGAGTGAAAATCGCCCGCCAGTTGACATCGTGGAGCGCATCTCCACACCCACGCTTATCCTCTGGGGGGCTGAGGACGCCCGATTGTCGCCAGAATTTGCCTACGAGTTCCATCGTCACATCAAAGGCTCCTTGCTGCGCATTTATTCGCACACAGGTCATTGGCCGCAAGAGGAAACCCCCGTGCAAACCGTTAAGGACGTACAGGCTTTTTTAGAAGGAAGGTTCTAAGCAGGATTCACGGATTTTCATGCGACTTGCTCCCATCCTGAGATAGGAGTATCCCCAAGCATTTATTTAGGCGGTGATTTCAAACCACTGCCTGAAGAGCACGCATTTTCAACACTTTACTTCAACCAATCATTCGCGCAAATCCTGTCCGGGTGCATTTCAAATTGCCGCTCTTGTACGCCGGGACGCTGTTCCGGCAATATCGGAACAGCGTTCCGATTTATATGCGACAATTTGAAGTGCACCCTCCTGTTCAGATAATCGAACACGCCCTGCTCAAAACACATACATCGTCTGAAATGCCAAAAAGTGCTCGTGCAAAGAGCTGGCATAGCCGCCGCTATCTTTCGGGGAATAAAGACGGTTGACAGCGCGGTGCCATCGGAAGGTAAATCCCAAGTTTTTGGAGGCATAAAATGTGAGGCCAAGCATGGCGGAGAGACTGTTCTTGTTCAAGTCGGGCAGCGCCTCGGTGATGCCGTTGCCATCCTCAAACTTGTCGTTGTAGCTGAGCAACCGGCCATATAATATGCCCGCGCCCAGCTGGAAGCGATAATAATTGTCGGAAGCGTCGGCACCCTCTGCGAGCCATTCGCTATAGTGCCATTGAAGCGGCACTTCTATGTAATTCAGAGTAGTGCTGAATTGTGGGAAAGACTGTGGCTCGTGGCGGCAACCGCGCTGCGTGTAAAGAATTTCCACACTCGCTTGTTGTTTGGGCTGCAGCACCGCGATACCTCGCAGACCCGCCTGCAAACCAAGCTTGTGATAGCCTGCCGACAGGTCCCCATCAATTTGAGAAGCTGTCAGACCAGCGATAATGCCAGCCTTAAACCGCTGTGTGCGTTGGCTTTGCGCCATATTGGGCAATAAAAACAGCACCGCCGCAAACGATGCAAAGAGATGTATGTTGATTCGCATGATGTCAGATTTTGGATACTTTTGCGCCGAAAAGTAGGCGTTCGCTGGCAAAAAACTCAAAACTACAAACAATTCTGCCCATACAAGCCCCGTCCTCACCGGCGCAGGCGAACAGTCAGCTGAAAATACAACGAACAACAAACAACCAGCAACGAACAACAAACAACAAACAACAAACAACGATGCGCTACACGCAAACCACATTGAAGAAACTCGAAGGCATCTTCGACGAACTTGACTACGCCGTTCGCTACGAAAAAGGCAATTTTCAGAGCGGGTACTGCATCGTGGAAAACCGCCGAATCGCGGTGGTAAACAAGTTTTTCGACACTGAAGCCCGCATTAACTGCCTGCTCGACATTTTGAGCAACGTCGAACTGCAGCTCGACACGCTTTCGGAGGCATCGAGAGAATTCGTGGAGAAAAACAGGAAACTGCCCAAATCACCCGAATAGGGACTTGTCAATTCGCTCCTATCAGTTCTTTCCCCTCTTTTTCCTTCATTTGCTGAAAGGCCGCCATGCCACAATCGAGGAACGCCTTGTAGGCAACAGGGTCGTTGCCGTTGGTATAATCCGTCGGTCGGTTCAGCAGTGTCTTGCCGTCATTGTGCATAAGCACATAGTATGGCTGTGCGCTCACGTCGAAGTTGTTGACCTGAAAGGCGCTCCACTTGCTGCCGACCGTGCGAAGCTTCTCCCCCGTTTTGGGGTCGAGCAGATAGGCGAAATTATTGTCGGGGAAAAGCCGCACTTTTTCGTCCACATAGAGAGAAACAACCACATAGTTGTTGCGCAAATGGTCTATGATGCCCGGAAGCGGCCAAACGGTTTCTTCCATTTTGCGACAATTGACACAGCCGTGCCCCGTGAAGTCAATAAACAAAGGCTTGTTCAGGCGTTTGGCCTCCGCCAATCCTTCATCAAAATCGTGGAAACAATCCAGCCCCTGCGGACAGCCCGGGCCGTGATGTTTGTCCCCTTTTTCACTTTCGTATTTGTAACTGTAATGCACCGGAGGCGCCAGACCGCTGAGCAGCGACAAAGACTTGTGCTCCATCAAACCCCAACCGACATACAAGGCAAACGCCAGCGAACTCAGCCCCAACGCCAAGCGCCCCACACCCGGCCGTCCTTTGTTGCCTTTCCACGGGATGAGGCCGAATTGGTAGAGCGCCAATGCCAACGCGAGCAGGAACCACAGCGCCATAAATGTTTCGAAGCGCAGTATGCCCCACTGCTTCACCATATCGGCCGTGCTGAGAAACTTGAAAGCCAATGCCAATTCGACAAGCCCCAGCGTGATTTTCAAATTGTCCATCCAGCCACCCGATTTCGGCAGAGTATTGAGCCAGCCAGGGAACATGGCAAACAAGCCAAACGGCAGCGCCAACCCCAAGCCAAATCCCAGCATGCCAACAGTCGGCTTCATGGGGATAAAGCCAAACAACGCCGCGCCAGCATTGGTGCGGGCAGCCTCCACCAACAATGTGCCCACAATAGGGCCGGTACAAGAGAACGAGACCAATACCAGCGTGAAAGCCATGAAAAAAGTGCCGACCAAGCCGCCTTTGTCAGCCATGCGGTCGCTCTTGTTCACCCATGAAGAGGGCAACGAAATTTCATAAAAACCAAAAAACGAAAACGCAAACACCACGAGCAACACGAACACCACAAGGTTGAACCATATATTGGTGCTCATCTCGTTGAGCGCCGTCGGGCCAAGAGCCGCTGTCACAGCGGTGCCCAACGCCAGAAAAATCAGCACAATACTTCCCGCATAAATAAAAGCATTGCGGATACCCGCGCTGCGGTCCTTCGAGCGTTTCACGAAAAAACTCACCGTCATCGGAATCATCGGAAACACGCAAGGCGTGAGCAGCGCGATGAGTCCGCCCAAAAAACAAAGCAAAAAGATAGACATAAGCGAGGAACCGTCGCTACTACCGCTCATGTCGCCGCAACTTCCGACGAACTGCGCCGCGTTGATTTCCGGGCGCTTGGAGAAAAAGAAACCTTTGAAGTTGGGGTCGTTGGGAGGCGTCAGGTCCCGATATTCGGCAGGAATGTTGGCATCCGCGATGTGAGCCGCGCTTGCCGAATCTTCTTTCACTGGCGACACATTCCCTTGCCCTTGAGGCGAGGCATCTGGCAACGGGCTTTTGTCTTCCTTGCCCGAAGCCGCGCCGCAATTAGCCAAAGCGCCGATGCTAAAAGTGAAATCCACATCTTTCGGAGGCAGACACATCTCGTCGTTGCAGACCATGAACGTGATGTAACCCACAATTGGCTTGGATGGGTCTTTTACCTCCACACGCTGGGTGAGAATAGCTTTGTGCTTGAATTTGGTCAGATTCATCTCAAACACCTTGTCGAAGGTCTTGATTATCTCACCGCCTTCCTTCGCCTTGCCGACAAGTTTGAAATGCGACTGGGCATCGAAGGTGATAGTGGTTGCCACTGGCCCATCCTCGCTCTCAAGAAATTGCGAGTAGGTGTACCAACCCTCGTCTATCGTGCCAGTCAAAATCAAATCTACTTGGCAGTTGCCCGCATCCTTTGTGGTGAAAGACCATTTCACGGGGTTTTGGGCGTGAAGAATTGCCGAAGACAAAATCGAAAACAGTGCAAACAGGGAAGTAAAAAGACCGTTGCGCATATTTTTTTGATAAAATTAAGAAATTCAAAAAAGTTGGGAATGCCTCACTCGCCAATATCTAACCATCTCAATCAATCGGCTTGCAAAGAAACAGCGAATAAACGTGTCGCTGCCTACATAGTTGGGGTTTAAAAGAACATTAACCGGATGAAATGTCCGCTTGCAGCCAATTTTCATCCTCATGCAATCCTGCACATTTTTGAATAGGAGACAAAAATAGCGGTTGCAGCAGGATGCTTGAGGGGCGAGCCGGGCATTTTTTAAAGACATTCCCAAAAATCTGAACACCTCTATTTGATTTTTGGAAAGTAGCCTTACCTTTGCGCTCCGATTTTTGAATAGCAGCACTCAATTACTTTTTCGATAAGCGATGAAACGCACTTACCAACCATCCCGCCGCGCCCGTAAGAACAAACACGGCTTCCGCGAGCGTATGTCAACGAAGAATGGCCGCAAATTGATTTCGCGTCGCCGCAAGCAAGGCCGTTACAAGCTTAGCGTGTCGGACGAGCGCCGCCTGAAATAAGCACTTGGCCTACCGCCTTCACCACCTCAATGGTTACGAAAGATATTTGCCCGTTCTGTGGCCGCCGCCGCAGAACGGGTTTCTTTTGTGGCAGTAGTGACATCGAATGTTACTTTTGCCCCCTGCAATGCCCACTTTTTCCAAACATGAAAGGCTCAAAAGCCGCAAAACGATTGCCCAGCTGTTCGCGCTCGGCAAAGACAATTCGTTCGTAGCCTATCCATTGCGAGTACTCTGGTTGGATGCCCCCATGACGGGGGAAGCCCCCCCTACCCCATTGGCAGAGAGAGACGGGGCAGCACAAATCGCCATATCCGTGCCCAAACGCGCATTCAAAACCGCCGTCGCTCGCAACCGCATCAAGCGTCAAATCCGCGAGGCATACCGCTTGCACAAGGCGGGATTGTATGAAAAACTGGCGGGCCGCCGTGTTTCATTGATGTTGGTGTATATTGCCAAAGAAGCACTTCCATACGCCGAAATCGAGGCGGGAGTGAAAAAGATGATTCGGAAATTCCCTTCATAGACCTATCTTGCGGTGCGAAACACGCTCGGCACTATGCCTCAATGCGGGCAAAACTCAGAACCACACCATGCTTTTTCCCATCGGCGACGACAACATCAAGGGGGGCTACGCACCCATTTTCAGCTATGGATTCATCCTGCTAAATGTATTGGTGTTTTTATTCCAAACCTCCATGCCGAGCGGTACTCAGGCCGCGTTCGTGGAGACGTGGGGTGTCGTGCCCTTCCAAATAACACAAGGCATCGAGCTACAGACCTTGCTGACAAGCATATTTCTGCACGGGAGTTGGCTTCATCTGCTTGGCAATATGCTTTACCTCTGGATTTTTGCCGACAACATCGAGGCGGTGGTGGGCAATATCCGCTTCCTGATATTTTATCTGGCCGGGGGCTTGTTGGCAGCGTTGGCACAAGTGGCCTTCGACCCACAAAGCGGCATTCCGATGGTGGGCGCGAGTGGTGCCATTGCGGCAGTAATGGGAGCTTATGTCGTCATGTTTCCCGGCTCACGCGTCAAAATGCTTTTCCTGCTCTTCTTTATCGTTTTCTATGTGCCATCTTGGGTATTTTTGGGCTTGTGGTTTGTGCAGCAGGCCTTGTCGGGCATTGGCAGCATCGGCTTAGAGTTGGAAGGTGGTGGCGGAATCGCTTGGTGGGCACACATAGGCGGTTTTGTGTTCGGGTTGTTGGCGGGCGCTTTTTTCCGAGACCAATCCTATGCAAGAAGATTTGAGCGATAAGCCCAAGAGAGAGTGCCTCTAAAATGTCCCATACCTTTAAGGATAAGGACGCTTTCTTTTGCATCACACTTCTCAGAGCATAGTTTATTACAAATCAGAACCCTGTGCCTTTGTGCCTCTGTGTTGTTTTTGTAAAAACTTAGACGCTCCAACCCTGCGAAAAAAAAAACGCGGATACCCCCTCAGGGAAACCCGCGTCCGACCCGGTAGCGCGAGGGAGACTTGAACTCCCGACCTTGCGATTATGAATCGCACGCTCTAACCAGCTGAGCTATCGCGCCTCGAAAAGCGGGTGCAAAGGTAAATCGCAAAATTGTTTTTGCAAATGAGGCACCAAAGATTTTCAGAATAGCGATTTTATTCCGCCCTCTTAAAAACAAAAAGTTTATGTTTGCCCCAACAAATCTTTTTGAATGGCACGTCACAACACATCCTCCGACTCGGGAGGCTTTTTGTTTAAAACTGGTTTATTCGCTCTATTGGCGGGCGTGGCTTTTTGGGTGTTCAACCAATTTGGTGGCAAAAAGACACCTGAGCTGCCCAGTAGTGTCCCCACCACCGAAATCCCTCAAAGCAGCCAGAATGCCCCTGCATCAGGCACGCCCAATCCAACAAAGGTCCCCGACAACATCCTGCCCCACTCCACCACAGGCGTTGTGGTGCGCCACGAATACTTCGCGCTCTCTTACCACGAAGACCACGAACAGGCCGAGTGGGTGGCCTACGAACTCACTCGCGAGCGACTGAACCAAAATTGGGCGGCCCGCCCCAACACCTTCCGCCCCGACCCCGCAGTGCGCACAGAAAGCGCCACACCGCGTGATTACAGCGGCAGCGGTTACGACCGGGGCCATCTCGTGCCAGCTGCCGACATGGCCTTCGATGCGGCGGCCATTGATGCTACGTTTCTGATGAGCAATATCAGCCCACAAGTGCGCACCTTCAACGGTGGCGTGTGGCGCGAGTTGGAGGAATGTACGCGCGATTGGGCACGCAAGTTCAAGCGACTCTATGTGGTGACTGGCCCCGTGCTGACACAAAAACCATTGGGTGCCATTGGCTTCAACAAAGTGACCGTGCCCGCGTCCTACTACCGGGTACTCTATGCGCCAGAAGTGCACAAGGCCATTGGCTTTGTGATGCCCAACGCATTGAGTGCCAGACCCGTGATGGACTACGCTGTTTCCATTGATGAAGTGGAGCGTATCACTGGGCTTGATTTTTTCCCTAAGCTGCTCGGCGGGCTAAACGAGGAACTGGAAGGCTCGCTCGATAAGGACGCATGGCCCGTAAGCCGCCAACGCTACGAAAAAAGGGTGAACGAGTGGAACAAGCAGCAATGACGTTTTTGTGCGAACTTTGCCGCCCACTTTCCCGACAATCAGCTATGTTTTTTACAAAAAAAATCACTCCGCTCGCGTTCGTGCTTGTAGTGCTTGCGCCTTCCTGCGAGGAACACACCCCCTTCCCAAAACCCCGCGCCTACCCGCGTGTCGTATATCCCGAAAAAGTGTATAAACCTTTTGAGGCGGCCTACTGCAATTTCACTTTCGAGATGCCAGCGTATGCCACCATCGAAAAAGACACGAGTTTTTTCGGCGAAAAACCCAAACACGAATGTTGGTTCAATCTTGACGTGGAACAACTCAACGCCAAAATTTACTGTAGCTACAATCCCATCCGCAGCCGCTCGGATTTTGACGAGCTGGTGGCGGATGCCTTTGTGATGACCAACAAGCACAATATCAAGGCAAATTACATTGACGAGATTCCAGTGCGCCGACCCAATGACCGCGTGTTCGGATTGGTGTTCGACGTGGAGGGCGCGGCGGCCTCTTCCTACCAGTTTTTCTTAACCGACTCGACGAGCAATTTCCTGCGTGGCGCACTTTACTTCAACACGCAAACCCGCCCCGACTCGCTTGCCCCGGTCATTGAGTTCATGAAAAAAGACTTGGATATGTTGGTGAACACCCTGCGCTGGCATCGCTAATGCAGGCTTTCATTCATACCACAGCTCCACACGCTCAGTGGCCGCGTAGCCGATGCACGTGTTCACCATGTCGCCCGGCCCCTCGCGACGCACCGAATCCACGAAAGCCACATCCACCTCGCCTTTTGTGCATTTTGCCAAGCAAGTGAAACACACGCCGCTTTTGCAGGTGTAGGGCAGCGGAATGCCTTGCCGTAGGGCGGCGTTCAAAATCGTTTCTCCCGCAAATGCCTTGAACTCAATGCGTTCTCGCGCATTTGAAGCGACGATGAGGTGTGTTCGAGTAGTATCGAGCTCCTGCGTGGGGAGTCGCGTTTCAGCCACGAAATTTTCTTTGACAATGTTTTTTTCGGGAAAACTCATGGCGCGCAAGGTCATTTCGGCCATTCGCATCATGGCTTTGGGAGCGCAGAGATAAAAAAGAGTTCCGCGCAGTTGTTTGGCCGCGATGCCATCGGCAAAATGCCGCGAAAGGAGTTCTTCGAGCAGCTGATTGTTCAGGTGGCGATGCAGGGCATTTTCCGCTTTTTTTTCCTTGCTAAAAAAATAGAGGCATCTGAACCGTGCGGGAAAATCCTTTATCCACTGGTCAATTTGTGGTTTGAAAATGGTGCTTTGGCTGTCGCGATTTGCGTAATAAAGAATGATTTTCGCACCGTGAGGCTTAGCCAAAATCGCTTTCAAATGACTCATCACTGGCGTGATGCCGCTCCCTGCCGCGATATAAAAAATGGTGTCGGGCTGCTTTGGGGGCAACAAGAAGCGCCCGTGTGGCTCGGTCGCCGTGAGCACATTGCCCGGTTCGGCATAGCGGAGCAGCCAATTGGAAAACTCCCCATTCACCACGCGCTTCACCGTGATGGCAGGCAACGCATCCACGCCGGGACAGGTGCTGAACGAGTAAGCGCGGCGTTTTTCGCCTGTTTGGGTCGAAAAAACAAGCGACACATACTGGCCCGGCAGGTATCGGAGCGGATGCCCGTCGGTCGGTTCGAGGGCAAACGTGGCAGTGTCGGCCGTTTCCCACGTCTTGCGCACGATGCGGAGTTCCCGTTTCTTTTCCATCTTTCAAACGATGTTTGCTGGATTTTGCAATTCCAACGAGTTCTCGCCGTCTTCCCGTGCTTGTTCTTCCGCCTCCGTGTCTTGCGATTGGAATTGTCGCTTATCCCGCTCGCCAATTTGCTGCCTCCACATGGCGTAGTAAAGCCCCTTTTGTTCCACCAATTCTTGGTGAGTACCCTGCTCCACCATACGCCCCCTTTCGAGCACATAAATCGCGTCGGCATACATGATAGTGCTCAATCGGTGCGCTATCATAATGATGATGTGCTCTTTGCGTTCGGCAATTTGCTTGATGGTGTCAGTGATTTCCTCTTCGGTGAGCGAATCGAGCGCAGATGTTGCCTCATCGAAAATGAGCAGCCGCGGGTTGCGCACCAAGGCCCGCGCGATAGAGACTCGCTGGCGTTCGCCGCCCGACATTTTGCCGCCACTTTCGCCCACCACCGTGTCCAGCCCTTGCCCTGAACGAGCCAACAACTGATGAGCGGATGCCTTTTGTAAGGCCGTCAGCATTTCTTCGTCGGTAGCGTCTGGTTTTACAAAAAGCAAGTTCTCACGGATAGTGCCAGAGAAAAGCTGCGGGTCTTGCGTGACAAAACCAATCTGACGACGAAACTGATTGAGCCGGATATCCTTAGTGGGCACATTGTCGAGCAGGATGGTGCCGGCATTGGGTGCGTAAAGCCCGGCCAGCAGTTTGACCAGCGTTGATTTGCCGGAGCCGGACGGCCCGACAAAAGCGACCGTGTCGCCAATTTTAAATTCAAAGGAGATGTTGTCAATCGCATTTTCGGTGGCATTGCGAAAACGAAACACCACATTGTCGAAGCGCAAGCTGTCCAACGCGCCAATGTCCACGGGTTCGTCCGGTCGGGTTTCTACAGGTTTTTGCATCAGCTGGTCGAATGTAAGCAAGGAGCCTTCAGCCTCTCGATAGGTGAGAATGATGTTCCCCAAATCCTGCAAGGGGCCAAAAATGGTGTTCAATATCACCTGCATCGAAATAAGTTCGCCCGTCGTGAGTATGTGGCGAAAAATCAACCAAAGTAGTATGAACAAAATGGACTGCCTCAGCACGCTCAGGATGGTGCCTTGCATGAAGGAAAGCGTCCGCACTTTGCGCACCTTCACCATTTCGAGGTCGAATATGCGTTGGGTAAAAGCTTGCAAACGGCGTATCTCCGGGAAAGTCAAGCCGAGGCTTTTTACCAATTCGATATTGCGCAACGACTCTGTGATGGCTCCCGACATCTTTCGGGTCTCGCGCATGATGGAGCGTTGCAACGTCTTGATTTTTTCGCTGAGCAACCCCGTGAGGCCACCCAGCACCACCACCCCCAGCAAAAAAACCGGTATCAACGACCAGTGCTTCGTGATGCCGTAAAAGACCAAGAAACCCACTCCCACGACCGTGGAAAAAAGGATGTTGATGAATGAGTTGACAAACCGCTCGGTATCTGTCCGCACTTTTTGAAGCATGGCCACCACCTCGCCGCTACTTTGCTCTTGGAACTCCTCGAACGAGAGCCTAAGGGTGTGTCGGAGGCCATCGTTGTAGATTTGAACTCCGAATTTTTGCACCACCCAGCGCATAACAAACTCTTGAAAAGTTTTGAACAGCCGAGCCAGCAGCGCCACTGCTACCGCCACGCCCAGCCACCACAACACCCCTCGGACGAGTTCGCCCTCCGTTTTGTCGCCCGGGTTTAGGGCATACTCGTCAATGATTTTTCCAAAAATGACGGGGTCGAGCAAAGTCAGCACTTGCGCCACACCCGCCAAAGCCAAGGTCAGCGCGACCCACCACTTGTAGGGCTTGAGGTATTGCCATAGAATGCGCATGGGGAAGAAAGTTGTTTTGTTTTGCGGCAAAGATTGCGAATCCGCCCGAACCAGTCAACGCAAGGGCGATTATTGTCAACATCTGTTATTCTTTTATCCCGTTCCCTCGTTTATCAAAATTTCAGGAACTTTGCCCGCCTTTTGCGGCAAATCCTCCGCAAAGGGCAAACCATTTCATCATTCGACCAACCATTCGGCGGACCACCAAATCCGCAGCATTACCACCATGAAAGAGCTCAAACCATATTTCGAGGCCAATAAACAACGCTTCCTCGATGAACTCCTCGAACTCCTCCGCATCCCCTCCGTAAGTGCCGACCCCAAATACAAAGACGATGTGCGCCGCATGGCCGAAGCCACTGCCCAGCACCTTCGAAGCGTCGGTGCCGACACCGTGGAAATCCACGAGACCGCTGGCCACCCCATCGTTTATGGCGAAAAAATGATTGACCCCAAAGCCCCCACCGTGCTTGTGTATGGCCACTACGATGTGCAGCCACCCGACCCGCTCGACTTGTGGGACAGCCCGCCGTTTGAGCCAGTGGTGAAAAAAACCAAGCTCCACCCGCAGGGTGCCATTTTCGCCCGCGGCGCTTGCGACGACAAGGGTCAGTTCTTCATGCACGTCAAGGCATTTGAGATGATGCTGAAAAACAACGCCCTGACCTGCAATGTCAAGTTTATGATAGAAGGCGAGGAAGAAGTCGGCTCGAAGAACTTGGAAAAATTTTGCAAGGAAAACAAAAAGAAACTCGCCTGCGACGTGGTGCTCATTTCCGATACCAGCATCATCGCCAACGATACGCCCAGCCTCACCGTAGGCCTGCGCGGCCTTTGCTACATGGAAGTGGAGGTGACAGGCCCCAACAAGGATTTGCACTCCGGCGTGTACGGCGGTGCGGTGGCCAATCCCGTCAACGTATTGTGCCAAATGATTGCCTCGCTCCACGACTCCAAGCGCCGCGTCACCGTCAAGGGATTCTACGACGACGTGCAAAAAGTGAGCGCCAAAGAGCGCAAAATGATGAACGAGGCCCCCTACGATGAAAAACAATACATGAAAGACCTCAACGTGGCCGAACTCATGGGCGAAAAAGGCTACACCACCATCGAGCGCACAGGCATCCGCCCAACGCTCGACGTGAACGGCATCTGGGGAGGCTACATCGGCGAGGGCGCCAAGACCGTGTTGCCCTCAAAGGCTTTTGCCAAAATCTCCATGCGCCTCGTGCCCAACCAAGACCCGAAGAAGATGGAAAAACTTTTTCAAAAACACTTCGAGAGCCTCGCGCCCAAATCGGTGAAGGTGAAAGTCTCCGCCCATCACGGTGGCTGGCCCGTGGTGGTGCCGACCAACTCGGTGGAATACAAAGCCTCCGAGAAGGCCCTCGAGCAAGCCTTCGGCAAAAAGCCCCTGCCACAGCGCGGCGGCGGCAGCATCCCCATCGTGGCGATGTTCGACCAAGTCCTCGATGCCAAATCAGTGCTCATGGGTTTTGGCCTCGACTCTGACGACATTCACTCGCCCAACGAGCACTACGGCTTGTTCAACTACTACAAGGGCATTGAGACCATTCCGTATTTCTACCAGTATTATGCGGAAATGAAGAAGAAAAAATAATGGTTTGGCGGGCTAGCTGGTCAACCCGCCAAACCCAATAGTTCACTCAAATTCAAAACCGTATTACATTTCACCATGAAAAAAACGCTTTTATCGCTCACGCTCATTGCGGCCACTTGGGGCCTTTTTGCCCAAAAAACAACGCTGAACACTGCTAAAGACAGTGCCAGCTATGCCTACGGCATCATGTTGGCCAACAGCATCAAACGCCAGCTCAGCAACGACCTCAACCGCGAGGTGATGTTGGCCTCTCTCAATAGCGCCCTCCGCGACGAGGAGATGATGTTCACGCCAGAAGCAGCCAACAAAATTTTTAGCGATTACAACCGCGCCATCCAAGCCAAAGCAGGCGAAAAAGCCCGTGAGGAAGGCAAGGCTTTTTTGGAAAAAAACAAGCTTCGCAAAGAAGTGACCACCACCACCAGCGGCCTTCAGTATGAGGTAATGAAGCGCGGAGATGGAACCGCCTCGCCCAAAGCCACCGACAAAGTGGAAGTGCACTACCACGGCACACTCATCAGCGGGGAAATTTTCGATAGCAGCGTGGAGCGCGGCCAGCCCGCACAATTCGGCCTCAACCAAGTCATCGCAGGCTGGACAGAGGGCCTGCAATACATGAAAGAAGGCGACAAGTTCAAGTTCTTCATCCCTGCCGAACTCGCTTATGGCGACCGCGGCGCCGGAGCCACCATCAAGCCCGGCTCGACCTTGATCTTCGAAGTAGAGCTCTTGAAAATCTTGAAATAAAGCAATCGGGCCTATAGCCGACGGGAAACATGAACCACCTCCATTATCGCGCACTCGGCATGATGCTGATATACGTCGTCCTCCGCTTTTTTGGCGGGTCGTTCGGCAGCATCGTCCTGTATCCTGTCACGCTGCTGGTCACTTTCTTGCACGAGTTTGGCCATGCCCTAGGCGCGATACTGACGGGCGGCGCGGTGCGAGCCATGCAAATCAACCCCGATGGCAGCGGCTACACCGTCACGGTGGGGGGCAGCCCCGGCATCGTGCTGATGGGAGGCTATCTCGGTAGCGCCCTGTTGGGCAATGTGCTGTTTCGCATCGGGGCCAAACACCCCTCGCTCACGACCTTCACGCTCACCACGCTGGCCTGCCTGATGGCATTGGCAGGCGTGGTATGGTTCGAATCGTTCGTCAGCACAGCGATACTGTTCGGCTTTGCCGCGTTGCTCTTTGTGGTGGCTCGCAACAAGGGCTGGGGGCAGGATGTGCTGATGTTTCTCGGCTTGGCCGCCGTGCTCTACATCATTCAGGATTTCGATGTCGGCCCTAAAAGCGACCTTGCGATGTATGAGCAAGAAGTCGGCGTTTTTTCCTCTCAAGTTTGGAAATACGTTTGGCTGGGCGTGGCGGGCGCGATTTTTTACCTGAATCTGAAAGAGGTTTTTGGAAAAAGGTAGCGCGTGCAGGGCATTTCAGCAGACACTTGGTCATTGATAATGAGAGTTGTTGCGGTGGGGGCCTTTGGCGAAGGGAAAGGCCTCCACCGCAACAACTCTATTTTTTGAATTTCAAAATTATACCTCTCGTCGTCAGGTTTTGTGCATTCGGTTGGCGGCGTTTACTAAATTTTGAAAGTTTGGTAAACCTATCTTCGGTTTAGCCCATGCACAAAACTCGGCGGTGCGAGGTATAAATGGCCAATGAACAATGGCCAAGTGTCTCGTGAAACAGCCTCCGCCCTCTACCTTAACCCTCAACCCTTTCAACCATGCGCATAGAAAAAATACCCGTCCGACGAATGTCCCACTTTGTCATTGGCTACATGGTGCTGGCCTTTGGGTGGTGGGCCTATAGCCTCTGGCAACAAAACGACCGCCTTTACAAATTGGAAATAAAGGCGCTGGAACAACGCTTCGACCGTCAGAACCGAGGCGTCAATCTCACCCAACTCTATCAAACGGCGGAGTACAAAAAAATAGAGCGCAACTGGCACAAAGGGCACCGCATGATTATCGCCGAAGGCCTTTTTTTCACGGCCTGCCTGATTTTCGGCTTGTGGGTCATCAATCGGAGCGCCAACCGCGAGGTGACGCTCGCCCGCCAACGCCGCAATTTCCTGCTCAGCATCACCCACGAATTGAAATCGCCCATTGCCTCGTTGCGTCTGGTGCTCGAAACGCTGCACAAGCGCGAACTGCCCCGCGAACAAATCGAAAACCTCTGCAAAAGCGGCCTCAAAGATGCCAACCGCTTGCAACAATTGGTGGAAGACCTGCTGCTCGCCGCCCGATTGGACGACAACTGGCGCCCTCTCCTCGAACCCGTTGACTTGCCCTCCATCGCACGCGACGTGGCCGCAGGGCTGCTCATTCGTTTCCCAAAAGCCAATATCCAACTGAATTTCCCCGACAACCTGCCGCTCGTGCTGGCCGACCAATCGGGATTGACTGCGATTGTGCAAAATCTGTTGGAAAACGCCGTGAAGTACTCCCCCGAGGGCACGCCTGTGGAAATATCGGCAACGGTGGAACATGGCCAAATGCAACTCCGCGTGGCCGACTCGGGACATGGCATTCCCGACACCGAAAAAAAGGCTGTTTTTGAAAAATTCTACCGCCTCGGCAATGAAGAAACGCGCCAATCCACTGGCACCGGGCTGGGGCTTTACATCGTCAGTCAAGTGGTGAAAGCACACGGCGGCGCTATTCAGGTGACGGACAACAAGCCGCAGGGGACGGTGTTTGTGGTGGAAATATGAACCGCTCGCCTATCGCTTTTCGACCTTGCCGGAATAAACGGCTCCTTTTTCTGCCACGATAAGCCAATAATACAGACCCGCAGGTAAACCTCCCAAATCCGCCCGCCCTGCCCGCGTCGTCGCTTGCAAGCACAGCCTCCCCAAAGCATCATGTACCCGCACCGTCACCTCCTCGTCCTCCGGCAGCCCACCCCATCGCACCTCGCCCGTCGTCGGGTTCGGCCACAGCGCCACTCCCCCTCTATTGGAGGGGGCCGGGGGGGGACCACTAGTCATTTTCACTTCCACCACCTTGCATTTTGTGTCCGAGCCATACTGGTTGCTCACCGTGAGGCACACGGTGTAGAAACCCGGCGCAGAAAAAGTATGCACCGGGCTGGTGTCCTGACTCATTGCCCCGTCGCCGAAGTCCCACAGCCACTGGGCAGGCTCGTAGGCCGAGACATCCCAAAAGTGCATGGCAAGGCCACTTGTGTCCGTCGGCTCGGGGCGGAAGTCAGCCAGCGGGTGGTTGTCGAGGCCGAGCGTGTCGCAGGGCGAGCCGTCGAGCGGGCCGAGGCGGAAGTTGGGGAAAACAGGCGTATTGCCATAGGGGTATGGGAACTCGATGTCATGCTGGCGAAAGTCGCAGGCTGCACCGGGCAAGTTTGGCCGGTTGATGACGTGCATGTTCTTGGTTGTTGTTGGGGGAACAACATACATTCGGCCATCGGGCGCGTTGATTATATATGAAAACAATGTTGCCAAATTATTGGTGTAGCCATCATAGACAGCTATCAATTGCTTTGACGAAAAAATGTCGTCAGCCTGCAAATCAAATTGGTACAAGTACTCAAAGTCTGCCACATAGAGGTACCGGTTGTTTGGCGACACTGCGCAGCCGCCAAAAATGCCCTGAGTCGTGTCGTTGAACGGAAAGTGCGCCACATTGCTCAATGTACCGTCGCAGCGGTCGAAATCGTAGATAAAGACCCCGTGAAAACGGTTGTAGCGGACATACTTGGAGCCGTCGGGGGAAAACGAGGCCTGAAAACCGCCGTTATCGTCCCAGGCCGGGCCAATGTGCTGCGAATGATGCAGATAAGCGGTGTCTTTGGTGAGCAGCACTATATGGATTTTGTTGCCGATTTCCACCGGCATCGGAAGCCACCAGTCGCGACCGTTGCCGTGTTTGACGGCCGTAATCTGCCCGTAACCAAGTTGATCATTTATCAGTATTCTGTCTTTGACAATCACCCTGCCGGTATCGTTGTTGGCATGGGCGTCAATGATTGCGTATTTGAATTTTTCAGCGTATATATCAAGCGGAGGAGTCTCAGATTTGTAACTTGATTTGTAAAAATAAAATACATATTGAGAATTAGTTGGCGATGGCATAAAAATACTATAGTAATAATATGGATGCCAATGGTACTTTTCACACCAATCTAACTCCCAGCCCTGCATCATTGTATCGCCCCAATTTACTGGCAGATTAAATTTGTTGTATATTTTGCAAGTGTTTGAATACAAAGTATTATTCCCTGATGAATCGCAAATACTGGAATATCCATTTAAAAAATAGACTTCTCTACTATCTATCTCTATCCTTGGTGGAAAAGTATCAAAGCTTAGATTAAAGGCTTCAGCCTCAAGGGTTAGTGTATTGTGGTTATAGCCAAAAAGCCAAACATTGTCAAATTTTTGAGCGAATAAGGCGGGGGCGCAGAAATAGCAGAGCAATGAGAGAAATACTTTTTGCATTTTCTTTCTAAATAAAACAGCCATGCCGCACCTAATATACCATCGGTGCGGCACGACCAAGTGGAAAAATCTATTTGCTGACGATAACTTTCGCGCTTCCGACAGCACCGTTGTCCATACGGGTCACACGCAAAAAGTACAGTCCGTTTTCGAGCTCGCTCAAGTCGAGCTCGTTTTCAGACATATTGACAGAGCGAACAAGCCGACCGGTGATGTCGAGCACTTCAATCAAACGGGGGACACCGTCAATATCAGGCAGCATTATCCAGCCCGATGTCGGGTTGGGATAAACCTTCACCTCCCCCACCCCTTGTGGGTTGCTCGTGCCGCTAGTGATTTTCACTTCCACCACCTTGCATTTTG
Source organism: Saprospiraceae bacterium (assembly GCA_026129545.1). NCBI lineage: Bacteria > Pseudomonadati > Bacteroidota > Saprospiria > Saprospirales > Saprospiraceae > Saprospiraceae bacterium. The sequence continues at coordinate 636,799 of JAHCHX010000001.1, read as the reverse complement.
TGTCCGAGCCATACTGGTTGCTCACCGTGAGGCACACGGTATAGAAGCCCGGAGAGGCGTAGGCATGCACCGGGCTGGTATCCTGACTCATTGCCCCGTCGCCGAAGTCCCACAGCCACTGGGCAGGCTCATAGGCCGAGACGTCCCAAAAGTGCATGGCAAGGCCACTTGTGTCCGTCGGCTCGGGGCGGAAGTCGGCCAGCGGGTGGTTGTCGAGGCCGAGCGTGTCGCAGGGCGAGCCGTCGAGCGGGCCGAGGCGGAAGTTGGGGAAAATAGGCGTATTGCCATAGGGGTATGGGAACTCGATGTCATGCTGGCGAAAGTCGCAGGCTGCGCCGGGCAAGTTTGGCCGGTTGATGACGTGGATAGCAGAAGTTGTATTCGGCGGTATGATATACATCCTTCCGTCGGGGGCATTGATTATGTATGAAAACTTTGTCCAAAGAGAACTGATATGTCCGTCGTATATTCCAATTAGTTCTTTAGAGTACAAGATATCGTTTGCCCAAAGGTCAAATTGATATAAATAATCAAAGTCCGCCACATAGAGGAATCGGTTATTTGGCGATATGGCGCAGCCACCGTAGATGCCTTGAGTTGTGTCGTTGAACGGAAAGTGCACCAAATTGCTCAGCATACCGTCGCAGCGGTCAAAATCATAGATAAAGACCCCGTGAAAACGGTTGTAGCGGACATATTTGGAGCCGTCGGGGGAAAACGAGGCCTGAAAACCGCCATTCCTGTCCCAGGCCGGGCCGATGTGCTGCGAATGATGCAGATAAGCGGTGTCTTTGGTGAGCAGCGATATATGGATTTTATTGCCGATGTCCACTGGCATCGGAAGCCACCAGTCGCGCCCGTTGCCATGCTTGACAGCTGTAAACTGACCATATCCAAACTTATCGTCAATGATTGCTCTATCTTTTACAATTACTTTGCCTTCTCCGCTGTTTTTGGACATATCAATTACAGAATACTTCAAATCATGTTGATATATGACTAAAGGAGCGTTGTCAGATTTAAATGTTGACTTGTTAAAAAAATACACCTTATGCTCGCCCTCTGGGGCAGGTAAAAATATATTGTAGTAATGGTAAGGGTGAGCTCCATACATATCACACCATTGCAATTCCCAACCTTTCGTTAAAGTATCGCCACCTTGCACTACATTATCAGCAGGGCCAAAAATTTTACAGTTGTTTGTATATAGAAGCACATCACCAATTGAGTCACAAATACTACCGCCACCAACCAATAAATATGCTTTTCGGGTATTTGATTTTTCTATTCTTGGTGGAAAAGTATCGAAAATTAAATTAAATGCCTCAGTACCTACATCTTCTGGATAACTATTATAGCCAAAAAGCCAAACGTTGTCAAATTTTTGAGCGAATGAGATTGAAAAGATGAACATTGAAAAAAGTAATCCCAAAGACGTGGGAAGTATGTTAATTATTTTCATGGCAAAACGAAAAACAGTACAGGGTTAGCATGGACGCCGCCAACCCTGTACACGGTGAAAAAGATTTATTTGCTGACAATGATTTTTGAACGGGCAGCCAAGCCGCCGTTCGGATGCGTGAAGCGCAGGAAATAAATTCCAGACGGAAGATTGCTAAAGTCAAGGCTGTTGCCAGACATAGCGACTGTTGCGACTTTCTGTCCTGTCACGTCAAATACTGCGACAAGGCAACCCGCGACATCCATGCCTGTAAAAGAAACGAAGCCGGTGGTAGGGTTCGGAAAGATTCTTAAAGAAGATTCTGCCATCTTCTTTATCGAATCTTCCCGCTCGCCTGCACAATTGACAGGCGTGTATTCCTTCTCCAAAAACAGGTTGTACAGCACTTGCGCCCGCAACACCGCTTCTCCGTTGGTATGTAAGCACAGCGAGCCGATGCTGTCGAGCGTCGCCAATTGAGCGGCGTAGAGGGTGTCGCCTTGCAGAAACATATCAATCTCCAATTCATTGACTTTCTGCTCGGTATGCTCCCATGCGTCGGTGACCGAAATCGCCGCGTTCTGCGTCAGCAGCTGCGTCGCGTCTGTCTGTCGCTGTGCGCGGATGCCAGTCAGCAAGTCGCGTAAACTGTCCGACTTGGAAGCCAGTTGGGCGAGCGTCTGTGCGTACAGCGCCTCGTCCACCTCTGTGTCGGCATTGCGGGTGCTGTCCAATTCCGCCAGTTCGGCACTCAGGGCAACGATGTCCGATTCCTTTGCCTCCACTTCATTCTGCTCATTGGTCGGGCGGTTGTGAAAGGCGTTGATTCCTTGTCTGATTGCCCAAAATGCAGCGGTCGAGGTGCCTGTTTTGCTTTGCTCAAACTGTTGAAAAACCGTTTCGCTCCCCCACGACGGGTGTTCCTGCAATCGGGCATAAAGGTGATTTTCCAACATTTTAGGTATTAAGCCGGGCAGGCCGGAGCTGTGAATGGAGCCATCGGCGATGGCACGCTCCAGCGCTTTGCCAGAAACAGTGGAGGCTTGTCCCGGCGGCAGGCAGGAAAAACCTGCGCAAGAAAATGTGGGGATGGTGGGGGTGGGTTCGACGATGAACCAATTATTCCCCCAATTATTGGGAGGGTTGAATTGAGCATTTTCTGAAGGATCCACCCCAAAAGCAGAAAGTTGCACCACTATTTGATCAGAGGAAGCATGAAAAGCAGTACTGCCCGACCATGTGTTTCCATGGTCTGTGACAAAAAAGGGCAAACCATTTACAAGATAATCCAAGCCCTGTGTGCCAAGTGCCACGTCGCCGTTGAGGAAAAGTCCGGTGCCTCCTGAGAAAGTAGAGCCTTTCAGCACCGTCGCGTCGCACATCGCGCTGAACTCCATGCCCGTGCTGGTGGAAAAGGCATCGTTGCAAGTGTATTCGCTCTGGCTGACGTTTTTGATGAAGTATCCCTTTTTGGAGGCGGAAGAAAAACCGTGCACGTTGTTGCAGTTGAGTGTCATGTTGTTGGCGTTGAGCAAATCGAAACCCAAATAGTGAGGATACTGGCTTTGCGAGGCAAACGTGACGTCGTTTTCGCTTATCTCCGATTGGTTGCCGCCCCAAAAACGGATGCCCCAGCGAGAGCGGTCCAGTTGAATCGAATTGTTCACAACCTTCCAGCCCACCGCGTTTGTGCCCGTGACCTGTGTCGCGTCGTCGAGCAGTATGCCATTGCCTGTGGCAGCAGCATTGCCCGGGTTCGTCACCGTGATATCATTGTTTGCTATCCTGCTGCCCATTTTCAATGGCAGGCACTTGGACGCACGGATGCCGGTAAAGCGGCAATCCATCGGATTGTTGATTATCCTAACAGTGTTCATGCGACAGTTTTCGAGGAAAAAGCCTGAGTTGGCTTGCGTGCTGATATTGTTCAGCGTGACGTTCATGCGATTGGCGTACACGCCGCGTCTTTCACAATCGCTGATATCGGCGCCACCCGTGGTGTTGGGCGAAAAAAACAGGGTTTCCACGCCGGAGCCCCATGCCCAAATGGCGTGTCCATGCCACGGGGCACTTGCGTTGGCCCCTATTGCTATCACACCAAATTTTACATCGCCGAGACTAAGCGAGGAGTTCACAAGCCGAATGCCCGTGTTGAGAATGCCAAAAGTGCCCGCCTGCAAAGTAACAAAAGGATGGTTCAGGATTTCCATTCCATATCCGTCTTCGGAGTTGGGCACCATGCCCGTGTAACCGGGTTTTAGGTTTCCTCCGAAAAAATCGTTGAACGATGTAAAATTCACATCCAATTCGGCACCGGTTGTGCCGGTGTTGTCCAGTCTTATGCCCCTGTAATTGTTTGCGAACGTCCCCGCAAAGCTCCGCAGCGTGCTCCCGCGCTTGGCATCCACCGCAAGCTCGGCATCGGAAAATTGCGGCCTGCGCAGGACAAGCGTCCCGCCAGTCTCCACCAAAATACCTTTGCTAACATCGCCGCAGGTGAACATATCCGCCACGTCCACAATGAGGCTGTCGCCATCCACCACTTTTATTTGAGCGCCCGGGCAAAGGTATAGCTGCCCCCTATCCGCCACATTGCCAAAGCCTATGACGAAACGCTGCACATCAACCGTGAGCACCGGGAAGCTGCCGCTCTCATCCGGCAGCATCATGATGCTGTGCGCACTTTCCCCAAAATCCTCAATCGTGTACATAGTGAGCTCGTCGTAGAGGTCGCTCACTTTCGCCGAGCCAACAATCGGGAAATATGGGGCATCGAAGAGGAGCGTGGATGCCGGGCTATTGAGCGGGGTGATGAGCTCCCACTCTGGGAAAACAGGAGGTACATTGGGTTCGGCAGGTTCGGCATGAACATAGAGCCGCCATGGGATTTCGCCAAAATACCAGTTGGGCTGAAAATCAATGGGAAAGTGTAGCGATAGCGTTCGCTCTATGCTTTCCTCTGTGACTGAAACACGAAAGCGAAAGACCTTCAACACGCTGTTGCTAATGCCAAAAGTCAGTATCTCGCTGAGTTCCGGCGAATTCTGCCCTCCAGCGTGTGCCAAGTTGCTGAAATAGCGAGCTGGGTCGGTGGCGTTTCCAATGAAGCGTGTGCTTTCAAACTTTGGCCGCGCTTTGACAATGACATAGACATCAATATCGGTGCATTCGAGATAAGTGACCGAAGCGGAGATGTTGAACCCGGATGAATTGCAAAAAGGTCGGACGACTGCGGGCAGGTCTGTGCTTGCAGCAGTTACGTTAGCCACGCCAATATAACCGCTTTGTGCATGGCCTTGCTTGTAACAAAAAAGGGAGAACAAAACCAGCAAGGTGACTTTGAATTTTGTTAAGCTACTGCGTGTTGCGTGTTGCGTGTTGCGTGTTGCGTGTTGGGCATCTCATGCCCAACATAGGCGGGGGAAAAGGATTTTTTCATCGGCGGAAAAAATGTTTTGATAACTGAATTGGGTGAATGCGCGCCAGCGGCAGTCTCTCGAATCCCGGACACTCTCGAAGACAACCCCTGACTAGACTTTTCACGAGTTCGAACGCGATTAAAAAAAAGAACTGGCACTAAGGTAGCCCCCTCTGACCATATACCCAAAACCACTTTTTTTCAATAGTCAGGCTCGTGGCGGTGGCGGCGCGTCGGGAAAACGAGCGCCTTCGCCGGGCAACGGCGCGAATCAAACCAAATACGGCAGGACCAGCGCCGGATAAGTCAGGTTTCTAAGGGATAAAAAGGGGAGATTAAGTTTTTGTGAAGCGGGGTGGTTCTTTCACATTTGTCCAATGCTGCCGGACTATGACAAATTGAATGAATTATGCGAATCAAGGGTTGAAAAGTCAAAAATATTGAAAACCAGCCTTCTCCGAAGCGACGTTTACGAAACTTCCAAAGTTTCGTAAACGTAAATCGCTTACAACGAGCGTCGTTTTCCAACCCTTGATTCGCATGAATTTCTGAAACTTGTGGCATGACCGCCTCCACCGCCCACCGCCTCCTCATCCAACAGCTCACTCCGCGCTACGGCGAGGGAGAGGCCAAAGCAATCGCCCGGATTGTGCTGGAGGACGCATTTGGCGTGCGCCCCTCAGATGCCCATGCGCCTGTTGATTCCTTTCGATTGCACGACATTCTCGTGCGGCTGCTCGGCGGCGAGCCAATCCAGTACATCTTGGGGCAAGCCGATTTTTGGGGTCTCAAATTCATCGTGAGTCCCGCCGTGCTGATACCCCGGCAGGAAACAGAGGAATTGGTGGCATGGGTGCTGGAGTTTTTGAAAAACAAGTCGTGGGAAAGACCGGCGCTTCTCGACATCGGCTTAGGCAGCGGGTGCATCGGGGTGACGCTGAAGAAAAAATTTCCCGCACTGAGATTGTTGGGGCTGGAAAAAAGCAGTGCCGCATTGGAAGTGGCCTCGAAGAATGCCCGCACCCTGTTGGGCGAGGGCGCCGCTTTTGAATTTGCCGAAGGCGATATCCTGAATCGCCAAAGTTGGGCAGGATTTTCACAGATGGAGGTAGTGGTGAGCAACCCGCCCTACATCCCGCTCAAAGAGAAAACCTTGATGCCGGAACACGTCACGGAACACGAGCCTGCCGAAGCCTTGTATGTGCCCGACGATGACCCACTGGTTTTTTACCGCGCCATTGCCGACTTTGCCCTTCAAAAACTGCGGCCCGGCGGTGCGTTGTTCCTCGAATGCAATGAATTCAACGCGCCGGAGGTGGCGGATTTGCTTCGCACGTCGGGCTTTGAAGAGGTGCAATTGCGACAAGACCTATTTGGTGCCAACCGAATGGTGCGGGGGCTTATTCGTACATCTTCTTGACGGCATCTGCAGCTCGTCGGTTGAGGTCGCGACTGCCTCTGCTGGTGAGCGCGTAGGTTTTTAACACCTGCCCACTCTCGTTCAGCAATCGCACGCTCTTGATTCTTTCGGCAGCAAGGCTTTTCATCTGAGCCTCGTCGAGCGTGAAATAGCCATCCATGCGGTTTTCCACCTTGGGCGTGGTGGCTACATATTTGAGTTCAGCCACCAAATCCGCCCCCTTTTCAGGGACGAAGGCGAGTTTCATGCCCGGGGTCATTCTTGCCTCGCCAAGACTGCCGAGCAGAATGAGCACTTCCTGAAACTGGTTGAATTGATAGAAGGTGAAGAACATGTTCTGTTTCTCGCCTTCCACAATCGGGAATCGCGGGATTCTGAAATAGAAATTGTCGCCGCGCAACAACTTGCTTTCCACAGGCGGCGGGTCGTTTGGCGGCGGAGCGTTGTTAGGAGGATTAGGTTGGGGATTAGGTTGGTTCGTAGGCGCTTTGTCTCCCGAATTCGCAGGTGTTGATTTCGTTTCCTTGTCCTTATCGGGAGCGGGTTTCTGATTGGTGTCCTTGGAGGTGGTGTTGCTGGGAGGGTCGGCAGGAGGCCTGTTGGGCTTGTCGGTGCCAGAAGGTGGCAAAGTTGGCGTTTTGGTGGCATCCGATTCGTTGCTCCCCGGAGATGTTTTGCTTGGCACTTCCTCCTTAGTCGCCAAATCGGTCGGCACCGAACTGGGTGGGAGGGTCTCCGTGGTGACAGAGTCCTGCAAAGGAGCCGATGTCGCGTTGTTGAGCGAGTCGAGGATGTGTTGGGCTTCCTCGCTGTGCGCGCCGTTGGGGAATTCTTTCAGATAGTCCTCAAAGGCGTTTTTGTCTCCGCGCTCGCGGGTGCCTTTCCACGCCTTTTCGTCTTTTCTATTCTGCCCCACCTCGTTGTACACTTTCACACCCGTGTAGATGGACACTATTGTTACGGCCGCGATGGCTACCCCTTTTAGCAAGGCTCCGGCTAGGCTTCTGGCACCCCGGCTAGCGGCATCCTGCGCTTGACTGGCTGGTGGTGGCATCTGTTCGGGCGGCAAGGGATTGTTGGTGACGGTGATGGAGGTGCCTGCTGACTTGAACTCGGCCTCTGAGGGCGGCACTTCCTCTGCTTGCACGATGATTTTTTCCTCCAGCACGATGTCTTTTTTGTACTCTTTGTTATTAATCATCTCAATCACCGACACGCGCATCACCAAGGGGTATTGGCCAATCTTGATAGGTTTTACATAAAAAACCCATTCCGTGAAATCGTCTTTGTCCACAAACTGCACGGTCTCGCTAAAAGTACGGATGGCAAACGGGGGGTCGGACTCATCCACATTGAGCAGGCTGACCGCCATGATTTCGGAAACTCGGATAGCCTTGATGACATCTTCTGCGGAATCCACCCAACCTTCTTTAAGGTGCTCGATATCAAAGGCGATGCGGACGGTGCATTTTTCTTCTCGCCCCTGCTGCATCACGTCTGGGATGTTGTAGAGCACTTCGCCGCGTTTGTCCACTTCTTGCGATTTGCCGCCATCTTCCGGGACAAGGTCTTTTTCGGCAATTTCCTCGGCCAATATCAGCAGCGCCTTGCTGATGTTATTGCGCGAAATATCATAAGTGGAATGGTCGAGCACCCCGAGCAGGAGTTCGCGCTGAAGGCTTTTGTATCGGGATTTGATTTGGATAAAGTCATTATAGCGCAAGGAGTTGTGGTCAAGTATCTTTTCAAGATAGTCCAACGCGACTTCGACCCCTTCGGCGATGTAGGTTTTTAGGGTCTTTACGATTTCTTCCAGTCTGTTCATAGCAAAAAGGATGGAATGGTTTTCAAACAACCGGCCTTGGCTGGTTTAGCGGTTGTAAAAGTAGGCAAGTTTTGGAATAATACAATGTGATTTGACTGTCTGTGAGTTAGACGAGGCGCGGGGGCGAAAAATCATCGGCAAGCGAATTTTCAGGGAAAAGCCCATTAAGCGCGGAGGCGCTATCTTTGTCAAAATGACTTTATCTAAACTTTCTCGCTATGGCTTTCCGATTGCTGCTTGCCTTCAACCTCTTCGCCTTCTTTGCTTCCAATTTGTTTTCCCAAAACCCCGACCTCTATTTCCCGCCCAAAACAGGCAATACTTGGCAGACAATCGCCCCGTCGGAGCTCGGGTTTTGCCCCGAAAAAATTGACAGTCTCTACGGATTTTTGGAAGAACGCGGCACCAAGTCGTTCATCCTTTTGAAAGATGGCCGCATCGTACTGGAAAAATACTTCGGCACTTTCACCCAAGACTCATTCTGGTATTGGGCCTCAGCGGGCAAATCATTGACGGCCTTCCTCGTCGGCCAAGCACAAGAAGAGGGGCTGCTCAATATCCACAACAAAACCAGCGACTACCTCGGCACGGGCTGGACCTCCGTCCCGCCCGACAAGGAGGCGCTCATCACCGTCTGGCACCATCTGACCATGACCACTGGACTGGAAGACAATGTAGCCAACGACAACTGCGAAATGCCCAGTTGCCTCACCTACAAGGCCGATGCCGGCACGCGCTGGGCCTACCACAACGCGCCTTACCGCCTCGTCCACAAAGTGCTGGAATCTGCCAGCGGCCAAAACATGAACCTGTTCACCAAAAACCGCATGCTCGACCGCACGGGCATGAAAGGGCTATGGCTCGACCGCGTGATGTACGGCAAAGCCCGCGACATGGCGCGTTTCGGGCTGCTCATGCTGGCCAACGGCGTGTGGGATGGCGACACCCTGCTGCACGACCCACAGTATCTCAACGACATGGTTCGCCCCTCGCAAAACCTAAACAAGAGCTACGGCTACCTTTGGTGGCTGACGGGACAGGAAAGCTTCATGTTGCCTGGATTGCAGTTTGTGTTCAGCGGAAAGACCATCCCCAACGCACCCGACGATATGTACGCCGCGCTCGGCAAAAACGACCAGAAAATCCATGTTGTCCCTTCCAAAGGCTGGGTGGTGGTGCGGCAAGGCGAGGCTGGCTACCAAGGCCCCGGCGGCGGCAACGTGCCCATCGTGTTCGACAATGCGATGTGGGGCTACCTCAACCAGCTCGTTTGCGCTCCTGTTTCCGTGAACGAGACCATAGAAAACCCGATTAGAATCTGGCCCAACCCCGCCACCAATGGCTGGCAAATCGAAGCCGCAGCCCCTATTGAGCGCGTCGAAGCTTTCGACCTTCAGGGGAAAATGCTTCTCTCGCTCACAGGCAATCGCGCGACGACGGTTTGGGTGGATGCGGCAGAGTTGCCAAAAGGTGTTTTTGTGGTGAAAATCATTACGAGCGAGATGCAAACACTCGTGGGGAAAGCTGTGAAACGATGAGGAAAGTGCGTTCTTTGCCCTGTTTCGCTCAACCTCGCAACCAATAATCCGCATGGCAAAACGCACTTACTCCCGCCACCATCACGATGCCTATTTCAAAGGAGCCTTCTCCTTGCGAAGCGTCGTGGTGATATACCTGAAAAAATTTCTCCCTCCCGAAATTGCGCGACAGCTTGATTTCGACACCCTCCAAAAATCATCCGACAGCTTTGTAGGGCGGTGGCTAAAGGCCTCCTATTCAGATGTCGTGTGGACTTGCCTCATGAACGACGGCAGCCCGCTGAGGCTATGCTTCATCTTTGAGCACAAAAGCGCCAAACCCTCCGTGCCTATATTTGTCCAGCTGTTGCAGTACATGCTCAACGTCTGGAAAAGCGACCTTCGCCAGAAAAAATCGCTTTCACTGCCTATACCTATTGTCGTATACCACGGCGCAGAGGCATGGGAGCATCGCCCATTTTGGAGTTATTTTGAAGGTATTTCCGAAAAACTCAAACGATTTGTGCCTCAATTCGACTATCACCTCACCGACCTCGCGGCCTTTGAGGTCGAACGCCTACGCGGTCAGAACCTCGAGCACCTGCTCAATGTTTTTTTGGCATTGAAAACCGTGCATGACAAAAAATCATTTTTGCAATCAGCACCGGAGTTCCTTATTTTTGCAGAGGAATTTCTCCTTCAGGAAGAGGGAAACGACCTATTTGAAATGACCATTTCATATTTCGGCCAATCCTCCCCAGAGGACACAAGTCTTGACCAAATCCTGAACACTTTACCTGACAAAATTCAATCTCGCACCATGTCGCTAATAGATAAAATCAGAAGAGAAGGCAAACTCGAAGGCAAACTCGAGGGCAAACTCGAAGGCAAACTCGAGGGCAAACTCGAAGCCAACAAGCAGTTTGTCGCATCATTGCTTCAAAACACCGACTGGAGCGATGAGCAAATCGCTTTCATTGCCGGGGTGACACAAGAATTCGTGCGTCAAATAAAAGCCGACATTCAAAAGAAATAACAAAGCCCTCTCTTGAGATGGAAACGCTGACTCGCTTGCAAGGGGTCAGCGTTTTTTTTTGCTCAAAAAATGCAGCGATTCCGTGTAATTTTCCGTCAAACTGCATCCATGCTTTCGTACGTTTGTAACTGATTGAACATTCCTTACACCTCCGATGAAATACGATTCGAAGTGAGCCGCGAAAGTTGGAATCAATAATTTTCACAACTCGAACGCAAAACAACATGGCTAAAATCTCCATCCCCGCCCCATGCCACGAAAAATGGTCAAAAATGAAACCCGTCCGCCACGACTGCCGTTTTTGCGCCATCTGTGAAAAGCAAGTCATGGATTTTACCAACAAAACCGACGCGGAAATCCTTGAACATTTTAAGAAAAACAACGGCAAAATATGCGGGCGATTCCGCCAAGAGCAATTGAACAGACCCCTGTGCACGCCGACGCTGAAACCTGTTGCCCAAGCCAGAAGAAGCGGCCTGACCGCCGCAGCCGCAAGCGTCGCCGTACTTTTGATGGCCCAACAACCTGTCGAAGTCCAGTACCTCGCTCCCGTTCAGACGGAACAATCACCCGTTCGGCAAGCACCCACCAACACCGCAAAGGTCGCGCCCCGGCATGTAAAAAAACAGAACGCCGCACGCATTATCTCTGGCAAAGTGGTGGATGAATACACCGAAAGGGGGCTGGAAAATGTAAAGGTGAAACTAAGCAACACCCAACATAGAACCACCACCAATGCCAATGGCATCTTCACTTTGGAAGTACCCATCAAGAAACTTCAGAATGACCCAGCAAAAATTCGTTTATCCTCCAATGGATATACCACTTCGGAATTCTTACTAACAGGCCGACTTCAAATCGAAGACCTTTCCCTCGTTTTTTCGCTCGAAAAAAAGCGCCGAAAAAAATCAAAACAGTTGATGGGTTCTCCGATATTTTTTCTCTAAACCACACATTTTTAACCGAATACACTCGACAATGACCAATCACCGAATCACCCCCCTACCCCTTCTCCTCCTTTCTTTTGTCCTGATGCTCGCCTGCAAATCCGCCGCGAAAAAGGACACGCCCACATCATCCATCAAAATCAAACCCACTACGGAAATGCCGACACCGCTGCCGCTCACCGGCGACTACGCCGACGACTGGAAAATCGTGGACAGCCTCGAACGCCAAGGCCTCTTCAAAAGCGCCCTCGAACGCTCAGAAGCCATTCAGGCCAAAGCCACCCGCGACAAAAACAGCCCGCAGGTCATAAAAGCCTTGCTTTACCGGGGGAAATATGTGACCCAACTCGAAGAAGACGGCTTCGTGAAAGCCGTGCAACTCTTTGAAAAAGAGGAGAAAACATCTGCATTGCCCGAAAAAGCCGTGCTGCAAAGCATCCTCGGCCAGCTCTACGCCACCTACCTCAACAATCAGGGCTGGCGCATCAATGACAGGACACCCATCCCCGACGGCGAGGGCGGAGACATCCTCACCTGGTCAGCCGCTCAAATCGAGAAAAGAGCCATCGAACTATACTCTGCCTCCGTCGCCCCCGAAGGCATTTTGAAAGACACACCCGTCGAATCATTCCGCGACGTGCTTTCGCCCGGCCAAGGCGACATGGTCAATGGCCAACCCCTCCGCCCTACCCTCTTTGACTTGCTCGCCCACCGCGCCTTGGAGCATTTTTCCAACGAACGCAGTTGGCTCACCGAACCCGCCTACGCTTTCTCGCTCAACCAACCCGAAGCCTTCGCAAAAGCGGCAGATTTCGTGAAAACAAAATTTGAAAGCAAAGACTCTACGTCGGGCAAGTGGCTGGCAGTCAATCTTTACCAAAAAGTGTTGGCTGCGCACGCTATTCCCACTGGCGGCGATGCCGCCGCCCACATTGATGCCGATTTGTCGCGCCTGCGATTTGCCAAAAACAACTCCACGCTCGAAAACAAAGACGCGCTCTACCTCAACGCCCTCGAAATACTTCACAAAACCCACTACAACCACCCCTCCGACGCAGAAATCGTTTTCCATATCGCGCAACATCGCTACGGCCTTGAGGCGGACAAAGGGCAAAACGCACAGACGGCCGTGACCGAACTCGAAGACGCCATTCGCCGCCACCCCAACAATCACGGCACACAACTTTGCCAAAACCTGCTCGACCAGATTCGCGCCACGTCGTTGAGCATCACCGTGGAAAATGTCTATCTGCCCGAAAAACCCGCCCTCGTGCAGGTGCAACTACGCAACGTGAGCAAGGTGTTCACAAAAGTCGTGCGGGCCAATTTTGACCAGAACTTCCTGAACAACGTGCCCTACGACCGCATCTTGGAGCGACTGCAATCCTTGCCCCAAGTGCAAGCCCGCGATTGGGACATCCCACTCCCCGCCGACTACCAGCCGCACACCACCGAAATATACCTGAGCAGTATGCCACTGGGGCATTATTACTTGCTTGCTGCCGAAAACAGGGACTTTGACCCTAAAAAAGGCCACGTCGCATACACAGCCTTCACAGTCTCCAATCTTGCTGCCGTCACGTTTCGTGAGGAAAACCAACCCAATTTCATCATGGCCCACCGGCAAAGTGGCACTCCCTTGGCCGGCGTGAAACTCGATTTTTTTGCCCCCGAATATCAGCGCCGTCAAGGGCAAGGCCCCCTCCAAAGCATCGTCACCAATCAAAACGGGTTGGCCAAAGGGCGCTTGCCCGACAGCCAATACGCCAACGTCCGTGCCTCATTGGGCAACGACACGCTCTGGCTGGGTCAGCATTACAGCTACCGCAGCTACTATGAGGCTCCACCGCGACTCTACGCGCATTTCTTCACCGACCGGGCTATCTACCGACCCGGCCAGACGGTGTATTTCAAAGGGGTGCTGTTCAAAAGAAACGACGCTCAATTGCCCCAAATCACCCCCAACCAATCCGTCACCGTCAAATTCTACGATGTCAACCATCAGGAAAAAGCAGTGCTACAGCTGCGCTCCAACGAGTTTGGCACCTTCAACGGCGCGTTCACCGCGCCCGCTACCGGGCTGACAGGCCAGATGCACATAAGCTGCGAAAATGCCGAAGGCACCACTTATTTCAGCGTGGAGGAATACAAACGCCCAAAGTTTGAAGTCACCTTCAAACCCATCGAAACGGCCTTCCGCCTCGGCGAAACGGTGACCGCGCGCGGCGAAGCCAAAGCGTACGCAGGCAGCAACGTGGATGGCGCGCAGGTGCGCTATCGCGTGGTGCGGCAAGCGCGATTCCCTTTTTGGGACTGGGGCTGGGGGCGGCGCATCTTCCCCCCGTGGCGAACCGACCAAATGGAAATCGCCAATGGCACGACAACAACCGACGCGGAAGGCAAATTCGAAGTAAAATTCCCCCTAATCCCCGATGCCGACATCCCGAAAAAAGACCGCCCAATGTTCGACTACACCGTCTATGCCGACGTGACCGACATCACAGGCGAGACGCGCAGCAGCGAGCAAATCGTCACTGCCAGCTACGTTGCCTTGCAAGTGAATTGGGGCCTCCGCAACGAAGTGGAATTGAGCAGCCTCGACAGCATTTCCTTGGAAACCAAAAACTTGGCAGGCCAACCTCAAGATGCCAAAGGCACCATCGCGTTCCAGCCGCTGCGCCACCCGGGCAAATTTTTCGCAGAACGCTACTGGCAAAACCCAGACTTGGCCACCATCCCGAAAGATGAGTGGACAAGGCTTTTCCCCGACTTCGCATGGAAGGACGAAGACGCTCCCACCAAATGGGAACGCGAGGATTTCATCGTCCCCTTCGAGTTCAATACCGCTGCCGCCAACAAGGTCAATCTGCGCAAAAACCTCAATGCAGGATGGTATATCGCCACCCTGACCACGCAAGATGCCTTTGGAGAAAAAATTGAAATCGAAAAAATCGTGCGCGTTTGGGACAAAAACAATCGCGCCACACAGTTTGAAAAACCATCAGCCACCGCCGAAAAAACAACAAACGAACCGGGCGAAACCGCCCGAATATGGCTCGGCGGCAAAACCGACAACCTGAACATCTTTTTTGCCCGCGAACAAAACGGCCTCTTGCAAAACCCGCGCTGGCTCAGCGTCAACGGTGCGACCAGCGTCGAAATCCCCGTGCTCGATACCGACCGGGGCGGCATCTCGGCACATTGGTGCGCCGTCAAGAACAACCGACTTTATGGCGGGCAGTCGCTCTACATCGCTGTCCCGTGGAGCAACAAAGACCTGAACATCAGTTTTGAAACCTTCCGCGACAAACTCGCTCCCGGCCAACAAGAAGAATGGCGCATCAAAATCTCCGGCCCCAAAAAGGAAAAAGTCGCCGCCGAGATGGTCGCCGCCATGTACGATGCCTCGCTCGACCAATTCCTGCCACATGAGTGGAACACGATTAACTACCCAACACAGTATCCTCGGGTCAATTTCAGCGCAAGCCAAGCCTTTGGCTCGCACAACGGCAACGTTCGCAACGAAGCAACCCGCAAGGACGCTCGACCCGTGCGACGCTACCAAGCATTGAACTGGTTCGGCTTCCCTCTCTGGGGCGGGCGTGATAGAATCATGAAATTGGCCGCGCGAGCTGACGGTGTTGAATTCAACATGGCAGCCCCCGCACCCGGCGGTGCGAGAGAGGAGGCCGCACAGGACATGATGATGGAGGCAGAGGTAGCAACGGGAAAAGCCGAAACAATCATACAAGACAAGGCGACCGCCCCACAAGCACCGGATGGCATGGGCGGCGGCGAACCCGCTCCCGCCCCGCCAACCCCCATCCGCCGCAACCTAAACGAAACCGTCTTCTTTTTCCCAGAAATGCGCACCGACGCAGCCGGCAACGTGGTGCTGAAATTCACCATGAACGAGGCGCTCACGCGCTGGAAACTGCTCACCTACGCCCACACGAAGGATTTGCAACAGGCTATTTCGGTGAAAGAAGTCGTGACGCAGAAAGAACTCATGGTGCTCGCCAACCCACCGCGCTTCCTCCGCGCCGGCGACGAAATCGAGTTTTCGGCCAAAGTCAGCAACCTCTCGCAAGAAACCCTCAACGGCAAAGCCACCCTCAGCCTGTTGGACGCCAACACCTTGCAGCCGTTGGAAAGTGTCTTCGGGATGACCAGCAGCAGCCGCGAGGCAAACTTCACCACCCCTGCCGGGCAGTCTTCGCCGTTGAGTTGGAAAATCAAAGTGCCGGAAGATTTCACCGGTGCCGTGACTTGGCAAATCTTCGCCGACAGCAAGAACTTCAAGGACGGCGAAGAGAGCACCGTCCCCGTCGTGACCAACCGGATGCTCGTGACAGAGACCCTGCCCATCACCGTGCGCGGCAACCAAACGAAAGAGTTTGTTTTTGAAAACCTGAAAAACGCGCCGTCGGGAAGCAACTCATCCCTCGTCACTCAAAAATACACGTTGGAATTCACGAGCAACCCCGCATGGTACGCCGTGCAAGCCCTACCCTACCTGATGGAGTTCCCCCACGAATGTTCGGAACAGATTTTTAGTCGCTTTTATGCCAACACCCTGGCTTCCAGCGTGACAGAAAAAATGCCGAACATCCGCAGAATCTACGACCGCTGGAAAGGCACCGACGCGCTCAAGAGCAATTTGAGCAAAAATCAAGAGTTGAAATACGCACTTTTGGAAGAAACCCCCTGGGTGCTCGACGCGCAAAACGAGGAACAACAAAAGCAAAACATCGCCCTCTTGTTCGACCTCAACCGCATGGCCGACGAGCGCGAACGCGCCATCAACACCCTCGCCGAACGGCAATATCCCAACGGCGGCTGGGCGTGGTTCCCCGGCGGGCGCGACAGCTGGCACATCACCCAGCACATCGTGAGCGGGTTCGGCCATTTGAAACAACTGGGGGCATTCAACGCCGAAAAAGACCCCGTCGCCGCAGGTATGCTCGACCGCGCCATCAGCTATTGCGACGCAAAACTCGCAGAGCAATACCGCGAACTGGAACGGCTCGTGCAAGAAGGCAAAGCCAAATGGGACGACGACCACCTAGACGGCATGGCGATTCACTACCTCTACGCTCGCTCGTTTTTCCAACCACAACCCGACCCGCAGCAAGGCGGCGCAAAACCGGGTCGCGAACATTCCTACTACCTCTCGCAAGCCGAAAAATACTGGCTGAAAAAAGGGCTGTATCAGGAAGGAATGTTGGCACTCGCCCTGCACCGAAGCGGTCGGCCCGACGCGGCACAGCGCATCGTTGCCAGCCTGCGCGAACGCGCCCTCGTGAAAGAGGAACTCGGCATGTTCTGGCCAGTGGATTGGGGCTACTACTGGTACCAACTGCCAGTGGAGACACAGGCGCTCATGGTCGAGGTGTTCGACGAAGTGGCGCAAGACCGCAAAGCCGTCGAGGAACTCCGTATTTGGCTTCTGAAAAACAAACAAACCAACCGTTGGGAAAGCACGAAAGCCACCGCCGAGGCCGTCTATGCGCTGCTGTTGCACGGCGACAATTGGCTGCAAAACACCAAACCCGTACAAGTCTCGCTCGGTGGCAAAACTTTGAAACCCAACGAATACGAACCCGGCACAGGCTATTTCAAACAAAACTGGGGCCGCGCGGAAGTCAAAAATTCGTGGAGCAACATCAAGGTCGAGAACCCAAACCCCAACATCGTGTGGGGAGCAGCCTACTGGCAGTATTTCGAGGATTTGGATAAAATCAAAGATTTCCAAAAAACGCCGCTCACCATCGTGAAACAACTTTTCAAAGAGGAAAACTCACCCACCGGGCCAGTTTTGAAACCTGTGGCCGAAGGTCAAACCCTGAAACGCGGCGACAAAATCAAAGTGCGCATCGAAATCCGCGTGGACCGCGCGATGGAGTACGTCCACCTGAAAGACATGCGGGCGGCGGGCTTCGAGCCAGTCAACGTACTCAGCGGCTACCGCTGGCAGGACGGCCTCGGCTACTACGAAAGCACGAAGGATTTGGCGACGCACTTTTTCATTGACTACCTGCCGCGCGGCACATTCGTCTTCGAGTATCCGCTCTTCGTCTCGCACAAAGGCGACATGAGCAACGGCGTCACGACTATGCAGTGCATGTACGCACCGGAGTTCACGAGCCACTCGAAGGGGGTGAGAGTGAGGGTGGAGTAGTTTCTTTTGTCATGCTGTAAGCATCTGTCCACTCTACGCGGGAAAAGCCGCTCGCAGAGTACACCGTAGGTTGAACAGATGTTTACAACACGACAAAACCTCACTTTTTACAACCCAAAAAGTTGCCGCAATTTCTGCCCAACTTCTGTTTGAAAAGGGTGCATTTCAAATTGTCACTTTTGTACGCCGGAACGCTGTTCCGGCATATATTGGAAAAGCCCTCCGATTTACTTGCGACAATTTGAAATGCACCCTGCGGAATGTCTTTTAAGAGGCGAATTTTTCGCAAGTTAGGACCATATTTCATTTAGAAGCCGTTTTGAAGTAGTAAAATTATACCTCGCGCCGCCAAGTTTTCAGCATCGTCTAGGGTAACGTGGTTCCCCGGCGGGCGCGACGGCTGGCACATCACCAGCACATCGTGACGGGTTCGGCCATTTCGACAACTACGGGGGCATTCAACGCCGAAAGACCCCGTCGCCGCAGGTATGCTCGACCGCGCCATCGGCTGTGCAGCGCAAAACTGCGCAGAGCAATACCGCGAACTGGAACGGCTCGTGCAAGAAGGCAAGCCAAATGGGACGACGACCACCTGGGCAGCATGGCGATTCACTACCTCTACGCTCGCTCGTTTTTCCAACCACAACCCGACCCGCAGCAAGGCGGCGCAAAACCGGGTCGCGAACATTCCTACTACCTCTCGCAAGCCGAAAAATACTGGCTGAAAAAAAGGGCTGTATCAGGAAGGAATGTTGGCACTCGCCCTACACCAAGCGGTCGGCCCGACGCGGCTTTGTACGTCGTTGCCAGCCTGCGCGAACGCGCCCCTCGTGAAAGAGGAACTCGGCATGTTCTGGCCAGTGGATTGGGGCTACTACTGGTACCAACTGCCAGTGGGACACAGGCGCTCATGGTCGAGGTGTTCGACGAAGTGGCGCAAGACCGCAAAGCCGTCGAGGAACTCCGTATTTGGCTTCTGAAAAACAAACAAACCAACCGTTGGGAAAGCACGAAAGCCGCCGAGGCCGTCTATGCGCTGCTGTTGCACGGCGATGGTGGCTGCAAACACCAAACCAGCACGAGTCTCGCTCGGTGGCAAAACTTTGAAACCCAACGAATACGAACCCGGCACAGGCTATTTCAAACAAAACTGGGGCGCACTTGAAGTCAAAAATTCGTGGAGCAACATCAAGGTCGGAGACCCAAACCCCAACATCGTGTGGGGAGCAGCCTACTGGCAGTATTTCGAGGATTTGGATAAAGATCAAAGATTTCCAAAAGCACACTTACCGCTCACCATCGTGAGCTCAACTTTTCAAAGAGGAAAACTCACCCACCAGGCAGTTTTGAAACCTGTGGCCGAAGGTCAAACCTTCCTGAAACGCGGCGACAAAATCAAAGTGCGCATCGAAATCCGCGTGGACCGCGCGATGGAAGCTGCACGTCCACCTGAAAGAAGACATGCGGGCGGCGGGCTTCGAAGCGATCCAACGTACTCAACGGCTACCGCTGGCAGGACGGCCTCGGCTACTACGGAAAGCACGAAGGGATTTGGCGACGCACTTTTCATTGACTACTGCCGCGCGGCACATTCGTCTTCAGTATCGCTCTTCGTCTCGCACAAAGGCGACATGAGCAACAGCGTCCACGGCTATGCAGTGCATGTACGCACCGGAGTTCACGAGCCCTCCCGAAGGGGTAGTGAGGGTGGAGTAGTTTTCTTTGTCATGCTGTAAAGCATCTGTCCCGCTCTACGCGGGAAAAGCCGCTCGCCCAGAAGTACCACGTAGGTTGAACAGATGTTTACAACACGACAAAACCTCACTTTTTACAACCCAAAAAGTTGCCGCAATTTCTGCCCAACTTCTGTTTGAAAAGGGTGCATTTCAAATTGTCACTTTTGTACGCCGGAACGCTGTTCCGGCATATATTGGAAAAGCCCTCCGATTTACTTGCGACAATTTGAAATGCACCCTGCGGAATGTCTTTTAAGAGGCGAATTTTTCGCAAGTTAGGACCATATTTCATTTAGAAGCCGTTTTGAAGTAGTAAAATTATACCTCGCGCCGCCAAGTTTTCAGCATCGTCTAGGGTAACGTTTACTAAACTTTTGAAGTTTAGTAAACGTGATCTCATCCTTCCAACCATGCTGAAAACTTGGCGGCACGAGGTATATCTTGCACCCTTCGCATTGTGGCGCATGTACCAATGAGACCATTGAATTCATTAAATCGTTGGGGCTTTCCGAAAAAGAAGTCTTCTTTATATTTTCTTCAAAGGATGATGCTGTGATTGAAAAATTATCGGCTATGCTCGGCTCCAATGTTGCCTTTCCTGACCATTATTTTATGGAAAAGTATGGGATGGTAGGCCCATACAGCATTCTTATAAGAATAAAGGAAGGGAGAATAGTAGCCCAAGAAAACTTGATTCCTGAAAAGTACACAGTCGTTACCGAGCTAATTGAGAAATCCGATTAGCGTCACAGAATGATTCAGGAGTCTTTTGTGGAACAGAAAAACTGATGATGCCCCGAAAAAGCGTGAGGCGGTGACTCCCAGTCACCGCCTCACTTGCTTCTGCCCCGAAAGAAAAGAGGCATCGTTCCTTGTCGAGCACCCTATCGCTGCAGGATGAAACGAGCGACCTGTCGCTCGCCACCCTCGCCCGTCGCTTCTATGGAATAGAGGCCGTTGGACAGGGTCTGCGCCAGTTCGAGCGCCTGCGGGCCTTCGTCCGCGAGCAGCAGCGCCTGCTGCACGAGCCTGCCTTGTGCGTCGAACAACCGCACCCACACCTGCTCAGCGGCCCAGCCCGACAGGTCAGCCCACAGGGTGCCTTCCGTCGGGTTGGGGAACAAGCGAAGGGAAGGCTCCTGGTGCCGCGCCGCGCCCGCGCCGCCCGCTGGCGATTGCACAGCGGGTTTTGAAATGGTCTGCACCGGGCAATTGAAGGTCTGTAGGTAGGCCTGATGGAAGATTTTTGGCTCCACCCGAACAATGGCCAATATGTTGCTTGGATTGGCCAATGCGGGAAGAGTGAACTCAAAGATGTCCGACTCGCCGCTGACGATGCCTGCCATGTCCGACATGAACCGGATGGAGTAGAACGGCGAGAAGTTCGGGTTCCGAACGCTGTATTCCCGACCACTTGGCGCCGTGTAGATGGAGTTGTTCGCTGGGCTGAGAGCAGTCACCCCTGGCGGCAAGGAGAAGGCCGCGTACATGAGGCGCGTGGGGCAATTGTTTCGCACTCGGAAGCGATAGGTCCTGTTGCCTTTGTCGTCCTTCGTGATGCCCAGCAATTCGTACTTGATGCACCCCGCCGTCGCCTCGTCGCAAGGCTCTTCCTCTGGCACCGTCACGGTGAAACAGCAGGAAGTGGTATTGCCGCAGCTATCCTTGGCCATGTAGCAAATCTCCGTCTGACCAATGGGGAACGTGCTTCCGGGAGGCAGCCCATTCGTCATTTGGAGCGACAGACCGGGGCAATCGCAGTCGGTGGAAGCGTTCGGCAAATTGTAGTTCAGCACGGGTGGCTCCACGGTCAGGGTCACATTGCTTGGACAAACAAGGTTGACCGTAGAGGGCGCTGGTGTCAGCGACACCAACACATAAGTGGCTAATGTGTCGCACTCCCCATTGGCACCTGAAAGGGTGTCGAAATATGTGCCTGCCGTCGTGTAGGCATTGCCGTTGATGAAAACGGTATCGCCGGGGCAATAAGGATAGGTTTCCGTGAAACTGACTTGTGGCCTCAGTTCCAAAATGTAGGTGGCGAGGGTGTCACAGTCGCCGTTCGAGCCGGGCAGGGTGAGCAACACCGTGCCGGGAGCGGTGTAAGTCGTGTCGCCGAGCGTGACCGATTCGCCGGGGCAGAAGGCGATAGTTTCCGTGAAACTCGCTTGTGGCCTCAGTTCCAAAATGTAGGTGGCGAGGGTGTCACAGTCGCCGTTCGAGCCGGGCAAGGTGAGCAACACCGTGCCGGGAGCGGTGTAAGTCGTGTCGCCGAGCGTGACCGATTCGCCGGGGCAGAAGGCGATGGTTTCCGTGAAACTCGCTTGTGGCCTCAGTTCCAAAACGTAGGTGGCGAGGGTGTCGCAGTCGCCGTTCGAGCCGGGCAGGGTGAGCAACACCGTGCCGGGAGCGGTGTAGGTCGTGTCGCCGAGCGTGACCGATTCGCCGGGGCAGAAGGCGATGGTTTCCGTGAAACTCGCTTGTGGCCTCAGTTCCAAAATGTAGGTGGCGAGGGTGTCGCAATCGCCGTTCGAGCCGGGCAGGGTCAGCAGCACCGTGCCGGGAGCGGTGTAGGTCGTGTCGCCGAGCGTGACCGATTCGCCGGGGCAGAAGGCGATGGTTTCCGTGAAACTCGCTTGTGGCCTCAGTTCCAATATGTAGGTGGCGAGGGTGTCGCAATCGCCGTTCGAGCCGGGCAGGGTCAGCAGCACCGTGCCGGGAGCGGTGTAAGTCGTGTCGCCGAGCGTGACCGATTCGCCGGGGCAGAAGGCGATGGTTTCTGTGGTGGCAATTTGTGGCACCAATTCGACGACGATGGTCAGGAGCGTGTCACAATTGCCATTTTCACCCGGCAAAATAATTTCCACGACGGTCGGCTCGGTGTAGGTCGAATCCCCGATGGTGACAGCGCCGCCAAGGCAAAATCCCAAGGTATCGGATATCGCATTGAGGGGCAATTCTTCCAAGATATAGGTCAGAATGGTGTCGCAATCGCCTGCCATGCCGGGTATGGTGTCCACCACAACGCCGGGCTCGGCGTAAAACACGCCATTGATTTCCACCGAATCGCCTGCACAGAAGGAGATGGTGTCGGTGAGTTCGGTGAGTGGCAACTGGGTAAGATTGTAGGTCAGAACGGTATCGCAGCCGCCGGGGCCAGCGAGCAAAGTGTCCACGACGGTCGTGGGTTCGGTATAGACTGAGTCGCCAATAGTGACCGAGCCACCGGCGCAAAAGGCGATGTTTTCCGTGATTTCTATCAAGGGGGTCACTTCCACTTCAAAGACATATTCTGCCACCTCATCGCAAGCATCCGATACCGTGACGCTGTAAGTGGTGTTGACGGACGGGCTGACCGTGATAGTGGGTGTGGTTTCGTCGGTGCTCCAGAAGTAGGTGTAGGGAGCTTTGCCGCCGGGAAGTTCGGCATTCAGTATGGTTCCGCCCCCTGCATTACAAGTCAATACGGTGAGGAGCGTATCGTTCATGGGCACATAATCAAGGATGGTCAGGGTTTTTTCCGTCACCTCGCAGGAGCAGGAATTGTCGAGGAGGAGCACGATGGTTTCGGAATCTTCCGCAGTGAAGTCCTTGAATATGTTGACTGGCACGAGGATTTGACTTTGGCCAGCCGGGATGGTGTAAGCGGTATCGAGCGGTTCGTAGTCCTCGCCGGGGATGGCTGTGCCGCCCACGCTGAATGTCACCGTGATGGGCTGACTTTGGTCAGAGCCGATGCGGTTTATTTGGATGGCCACATTGTCGCATCCTTCGGTGGTTTCTTCGGCATCAGATGTCCCATTCACCACAAAACGCACGGTCGCATCGCCGCCGCCCTGAAAGGAACCGCCTTTGAGAAACACTGCCGAGTCAAACACCCCATCGCCCACATCGGCGATTTTCAGGCGAATGCGGTAGGTTTCGCACGGAATTACGTTGACAGTGGCGACTAATTGTTTGGTGAAGCCATCGAACTCGACCTCGTTGATGGCTTGGTTGAAAGAAGGGAATTGGCCGCAAAGATTGCTGCTCCAAATCGTCTGGTTGTTGGTGTAATACTGATTGTTGACGAGGTGGTTGATGTTGTTGATGGTGATGGGGTTATTGGTGTTTGGCACCAATGCAATGTTTTTGGTGCCTGCAATGCCGGGGCCTGAGATGAAAAATCCAAACACGTCATTGAACAAGGAAAAAACGTATTCGCAGTATTCTTCCGAAGCAAACACAAATTGGAACGACACGGGCGACTCGGTCGGCGTAAAGTCGAACTCAATGCTGGCGCGGTCATAGATATTGTTGCTTTGCGCCAGTTGCGACAGGTCGCTATCGGGCGTGAAGCTGCCATATCCCGCACTGGCGTTGTCGAATAAATTAGGCCCCGGCGCGACACTGATATTCCCCGTTGCGATGATGACCCCGTTGGGAAAACCGATGTTGGTGTTGCCATTGGAAAAAGTGCCGATTTGTCCCGGAAAGCCCGAGTACGTCACGTTTTCCACGTCGAAGCAATCAGCATTGATGAGGGTTTGTTTGATGAGTTGTTCCGCCGTTTGGCCGCCTTGCACTTGCAACACGGCGGCTCCTGTCTCTTTCAACAGGCTTTTTTTCCACGCATCAGCCTCGGGGCAGGTTTCGCATTTCACCGATAGATACATGGGCGCGGCGACGGGTTCGTCGGTATGCACCCACAATTCGACGCAAGTGGTCATCGCCGTGAAGCGTGCGGCATGGGGGCGCTGCTGCTCCCACGCGACAAGTGGGTCGCTGCACGACATTGCGAAGCGGGTCGTCTGGCCTTGCGTCATGCCGATAGCGACGACCATGTAGGTTTCACCGGGCACAAGGTCGCACAACTCGACTTTGGCTCCCGTGTTTGGCAGGCTTAAGGGCATCCGCATTTTGGCGCCCGACATATTCACGACGAGCGTTTGCGAGGGTTCATCGCCCGTGGCAATGGGCGTTTTGTTCGGAAGCAGTTGGGCGTGAAGTGTTTTGGAGAAAAAGAGGAAAGCAAGTAGCAGGAAGAGGGTAGGAACAATTGGTTTGGAACACATACAGTTTTGGAAAAAATTTGGATGAACAATTGGTTTCGACGAAGGGGGCAAGGGGATTATGGTTGTTGGTTGTTGCCCGCCCGGATGAACATCCGTTCGGGCGGGGTTGTAAGGTGGGAGGGGGTTGCGAACGACAAAAGTAACTAATACGGCGACAATAGTGCATAAAATTGCACAAATGCCCTATTTTACAAAAATATGGGTAAGCCGCTCCACATCAGCGAATAATGGTGACATCGCCTGAATGTGGGACGATGGCGCCGTTGTTCAATTGGAGCTCGACGTAGTAGGCATAGACACCTGTGGGCATCGGCTTGCCTTTGTGGTCGCCTCTCCAGCCTTGTCCGAGGTCGTTGGGTGGGAAGTTGGCCCGCTCAAAAATCAAACTGCCCCAGCGGTCGTAGATTTGCAACAACTTGACTGTCTGGATACAGTCAGGGTTGGTGAAAATGGTGAAGGCTTCGTTTTCGCCGTATTTGTTGGGGGCAAAAACATTGGGGACGTAAAAGTTATTGGGCGAAATGCCAACCGTAATCAGCAGGGTACTGTCGCAGCCGTTGGCGCGAGTCAGCACGATTGGGTAGGTGCCAGCCTTTTGAGTGCTATCGCCATTGGGGAATGTGAAAAAGAGTTCGTCACACAAATCAACTGTCTGAAAAACAACAGCGGAATCAAGCGATTCCGCGACCGACAATCCTTCCAGTCGCCCGTCGCAGGTGTCTTTGTCAGTGACCACGACAGCGTATGTGCCAGAAAGCAGGTTTTCAAAGTATCCGGTTGGTTGTGGGGTTCCGGTAAGCAATTGAAAAAGGTAGGGAGCCGCCCCCCCCCGTCGCGCTCACCGCTATGAATCCCTCGTGCTGTGTGCAGTCAATGTGGCCAATACTGTCCAAACGAATCGCCAAAGGGACATATGGCTGAATGGTGTAGGTACCCGTTCCTTCGCACCCCGACGCATCCCTGACTGAAAGTGAATAGTCGCCCGCGCCCAAGCCACCAAAGATGTTGGCGCTTCCCCACGGGCCGTCGTTCAGTTTGTACTCGAATGGAGGTGTCCCGCCATTGGCCGTGATGATTATTTCGCCGGGATGTTTGCAATTTTCGTCGCGTATTGACACCTCGGAGCCGGGTAGTTGGATGACAAAACTGTCCAAGTTGTTTGTGTAGTCACACTCATCGAGCATGGTCGCGGGAAAATCATCAAAAGAGAAAGGGGCTGAAAGCGAGCCGTTGAAGTTGGCGACCGAATAGAGCGCGGAGCCACTGGGCAATTGTGCGGCGAGTGGAAAATCAGGAAGCACGCCACTGATGCAGCTATCGGCCCCGGCAGTGGGGAAGCTCAACACGCCCAACTGGTTGGCCGCACCCTTGGTCGGGTCAGCATCGAAAAAAGCGACTTCTATCTCGTCGGGCCAATCGCTCGCACCGCGATTGCAGAGCGAATAACGGAGCCGCTGCTTGCCATCCACGCAAAAGACATCCTCGATGTCGAACACCACGTCGTAAGGCGCGAATTGAACATGATAGGTGATGATGGTGTCACAACCGACCAACCCTGCAAGGGTGTCCATGAACACGCCGGGCTGGTCAAAGGTCTTGCCATTGAGGGTGATGGAGGAGTTGGGGCAGAGGGTGAGGGATTGGGAAATCATCTGAACCCCTGCTGGCACTGTTCCTTCCATAATGCTTGCGCCTGCTAACAGCACGCCCTGTTGCCCCGGCTGAGCACCATTGGTTTGATTTTGATTTGCCATGCCATTTGCCCCTCCGACCAAATTTGCCGAAACACTGGGAAAACTCTGCGACAGCATCAATTTGCCGCCTGAGCCGCCGCCACCCGCACCTATTATTTGCACCATGACATAGAACAAACAGTCGCCGCCCCGCCCACCTTTCAGGTCACAATACAACATGCCATTTACCGCCTCGGCCTCAATCAATATCGTACCTCCAGCACCGCCGCCGCCTTGACCGTCATTATTGTTATTGCCAAATTTTAAAACGTCAGCGCCATTTGCCAATAGAACTGCCGCACCTCCAGATGTCACTATCTCTTTTGCCCTTAAAATTATGATGCCGCCTCCATTACCACCTGAACTTCCCACGTTGTCGTTGGTATGGCCAGCTCCTCCTCCCCCTCCCATTATGACTCGTTGCACATCAGATTCAAACACCTTTAAACCACCTACCCCATCTGTACCCAATGTGGGGGCTCCGGGAGCATACCAATACTCCAATCCACCGTTTCCTCCGACCCCGCCGTTGCCGCCGCCATTGTGACCATTGCCGCCCCCACCGCCGTTGGCTGCTCGCCCACGCCCATAAGAATAATCAATCGGCATGATTGCGACTCCTTCACCTTTTTCAGCGGAACGATACGGGTCGGGGGATAGTAATATTGGGTTTCATGAGAAGCGCCTCCGTTGGCATTCACCATTTTGCCCCCTCTGAACCCTCTTCCAGTCACATCGGCACCAGCTTGCAGGGTTAGTGTTCCACTCGCCTCCACAATCAACACCCCACCTGTTGTGCCATCCCATGGCTTGCAAGTCAAGCCATTTGCCGTGATGTTGCCATATTCAGGCACCCTAACCAATTGCACTTTCCCGTTCACATCATAATCCTTTTCGAGCCTGTAAAGAAGGCTTATCTGGTTGCCGGAAATACTTTTGACACGGTTGAGCTCACAATTGCCTGCATTGCCTGTATTCAGAATACTACCGAAGACATTAGTATTCGACAAATTGACTACAGCGCCTTGCATGTGGATAATCAACACTTTATCATTGGATGAAAAAGCAGCGGAAGAGCCTACTTGTAGAGTACTCTCATCACAACCTATGATAGCCAGTACTGGCGTGTAATCATTGACGACACCCGAAATTATGCTTTGAGAAACAGCGCGTGGAGACAAAAACAGGAATAGACAGAGGGAGGGGAAGATTGCAAATTTCATTCAATGGAAATGCTTGAGTTTGTGCGAATGTAGTTGTAACAAATTTCCCACTTTACCCAAGCATTTTCCAAACAGTTCAATGTTAATTTGTCGAGCCACTAAAAAGAATCTTGCTCTAATGCCAAATTTTTGGCAATTCAAACACCCCCCAACGCCCCTTCCAAATCCGCCATCAAATCATCCGCATCCTCCACGCCCACGCTGAGGCGGATAAGCGAGTCGGTAAGCCCTACTTTCAGCCGCTCCTCGCGCGGGATGCTGGCGTGGGTCATGCTGGCAGGGTGGCCGATGAGCGACTCCACGCCACCGAGCGACTCGGCCAAGGAAAACAAGTGGGTACCGCTCAACACCTTAGTGGCATTTTCCACCGTGTTGTTTTTCAGGTCGAACGAAACCATCGCGCCGAACATCCGCATCTGACGGCGAGCGATGTCGTGGTTGCGGTGGGCGTGAAAGCCCGGCCAATATACCTTGCCCACTTTGGGGTGCGCTGCCAAGTATTCGGCTATGACGGCGGCGTTTTCGCAAGCGCGCTGCACCCGCAGGTGAAGCGTCTTGATGCCACGCAAAATGAGGAAACAATCCTGAGGCCCCGGCACCGCCCCGCTGGCGTTTTGGAGAAAATGAAGTCGCTCAGCCAACGACGCATCTTTCACAACCAAACAGCCATGCACCACGTCGGAATGGCCGCCGATATATTTGGTGGCGGAATGCAACACGATGTCGGCACCCAAGTCAAGCGGGTTTTGCAGATAAGGCGAGGCAAAAGTATTGTCCACGCAAACGAGTATGCCGCGACGCTTGGCCACGGCGCACACCGCTTCTATGTCCACGATGTTGAGCATCGGGTTGGTAGGCGTCTCGAGCCATAAGAGTTTCGTGTCGGGGCTGATTTCTCGCTCCACCTTACTTGCGTCGTACATATCCACGAAGCGGCTTTTCAGCCCCCACTGCCCCCACACGCGCACCATCTGGCGATAGGAGCCGCCATACAAGTCGTTGACGGCCAGCACCTCGTCGCCGGATTTCAGCAGTTTCATCACGGCATCCTGCGCGGCTAAGCCTGAGGCGAAGCATATTGCGTCCGTGCCATTTTCGAGCGCGGCGAGGTTTTTCTCGAGCACCGAGCGCGTGGGGTTTTGGGTGCGAGCGTATTCGTAGCCCTTGTGAGCGCCGGGCGCGGCTTGCACATAAGTGGAGGTTTGGAAAATAGGGGTCATAATCGCCCCGGTGGATGGGTCGGGTTCTATGCCCGCGTGTATGACTTTTGTGGCGAATTTCATTTTTGGCAATGTTTATTTGAAAAAGGCGGGCAAAGGTAGGGAAAGTGAAACATCTTTATTTTCGCCCTATGCAAAACGCTGCCAACATTCAACGACACTCAAGCATGATTCGAGCCGAAGCCCAGCGATTAGGATTCGAGTTTGTGGGTTTTGCTCGTGCCGAGCGGCTCGACGAGGAAGCGCGGCGTTTGGAGCAATGGCTGCACGCGGGTGCGCACGGTCGCATGGCCTACATGGAAAATCATTTCGACCTGCGCATTGACCCGACCAAGTTGATGCCGGGCGCAAAGACGGTGATTTGCCTGACGTTCAATTATTTCACGGATAAAAAGCAGGAAGACCCAGAAGCGCCAAAACTCGCCACTTATGCCTTCGGAGAGGATTATCATTTTGTCGTGAAAGACAAACTAAAAAGTCTGTTGCAATTCATGCAGGCAGAAATCGGCGAAGTGAACGGGCGTTGTTTCGTGGACAGTGCCCCGGTGATGGAACGCGAATGGGCGCAACGCGCCGGCCTCGGCTGGAATGGGCGCAACACCCTGACGATTCACCCGAAACGAGGGTCGTTTTTCTTTTTGGCAGAAATAATCTGCGATTTGCCGCTGCTCTACGACGCTCCCATCCGCGACCACTGCGGCACTTGCCGACGCTGCATAGAGGCTTGCCCGACAGAGGCTATTTCGCCGGAAGGCTATTTTCTCGATGCCTCGAAGTGTATTTCTTACCTGACCATCGAGCTGCGCGACGAAATCCCGCCTGAGTTCAAAGGCAAAATGGACAATTGGATGTTTGGTTGCGACGTGTGTCAGGATGTGTGCCCGTGGAATCGTTTTTCCGAGCGGCACTCGGAGCCGGCGTTCGAGCCGCATCCAGATTTGTTGCGGATGAGCCGCCGCGATTGGCTCGAACTGACAGAGGATGTGTTCGGAAAAGTTTTCAAAAAATCGGCGGTCAAAAGAGTGAAGCACGCGGGCTTGAAACGCAACATCGGTTTTTTGGACAAGTAGGCTTTTGTCATTCAAAAACATCGGCCATCCTCACCTCAAAACCAGGCATCACGTCGCCGCCACTCAAAGGCTCTTCGAAGGGGATGGTATGGATGTCGCCGTTGGATTGATAGACCCAAGTCTTGCGGCTTTTCGGGTCAATGAGCCACGCCAACTGGCAGCCACACTCGATGTATTCTTCCATTTTATCTTTCAAATGATTGAGGGACTGGTCGCTGGAGCGTATTTCAGCCACAAAATCGGGGGCGATGGGAGCAAACCGTTGTCTTTTATCTTTGGGAATGGCGTTCCAACGCTCGCTGGATATCCACGCTGCATCGGGCGAACGCTCCGCGCCATTCGGCAGCTTGAATCCAGTAGATGAATCAAAGCCTTCACCCAATTTGTTTTTTTTGTGCCAAATATAAATTTCTCCACTAAGAGTGAAGTTCTGTTTGCCAGTTTCTGAATTGGTAGGAGGCATTATTTCAATAATTTTGTCAGGCGTTCTCTCGATGCGCAGGTCTGGGTTGAGCATGCAGAACTGATAGAATTGCTCGTCCGTCATGCCGCCATTTGGCATCCGGAGTGCAATGCCTGTGAATGTGCTCGGAGCGGTGTCTATTGCACTCATTATCTACTGTTTTATGGAAACAAAGATAGCGGTTTTTCAGGGGGCGTTTCAAATTGCCCCTTTGTCAGGCTTTTTGGGTCTTTTGTTTGCGGGTTGAGGGGGACTTTTTCCCGGTTCCTGCCTTTTTCATTTCGCGCCCGTCGGCCTTTTGCTTGGGGGCTGGCGCCTCCTCCCCTTCAAAAATCATCACGCACAAGGGGGGCAGTTGGAACGTGACCGAATACTCCTTCCCGTGAGAGGCTGCTTTTTTAGCTTTTAATGTTCCATTCACGATGCCGGTGCCGCCATACTTTTTGTCATCGCTATTGAGCACCTCTCTCCAGACACCTCCGTAGGGTACCCCAACGGTGTATTCAGCCATAACGTTGGCATTGAAATGACAAATCACGAGCAGCACCTTGTCGCCCGGCCCGCCTTTGCGGAGGTAAGCGAGCACACAGTTTTCGGTGTCGTCGCCCGAAATCCACTCGTATCCTTCGGGTGAAAAAGCATTGAGCCAAAGCGCCTTGCGTGAGGTGTAGAGATGGTTGAGGTCTTTCACCCAAGCCTGCACGCCTTTGTGGAGGTCGTATTGAAGCAAGTGCCAAGCCACGCCGAGGTCGTGGCTCCATTCGCTGGTTTGCCCGATTTCGCCGCCCATGAAGAGGATTTGCGAGCCTGGGTGCGTCCATTGGTGGCCGAAGAGGGCGCGAAGGTTGGCGAACTTTTGCCATTCGTCGCCGGGCATTTTGTAAAGCAGGCTGGCTTTCATGTGCACCACCTCGTCGTGGCTGAGGGGGAGCATGAATTTTTCGGAAAAAGCGTAAATCATCGAGAAGGTGATTTCGCTTTGATGCCAGCGGCGGAAAATGGGAGGGCGCTTGAAGTACTCTATGGTATCGTGCATCCAGCCCATCATCCATTTTTGGCCGAAGCCGAGGCCGCCATCGAACGTGGGATGCGTCACCGCCGGGAAGGCCGTGCTTTCTTCGGCAATGGTCTCCACGCCGGGATAATTTTTTGAAACAGCCTCGTTGAAGTCTTTGAGGAAAGAAATGGCTTCCAGATTTTCCCTGCCGCCATAAATGTTCGGAATCCACTCCCCTTCTTTGCGCGAATAGTCGTGATAGAGCATGGAAGCGACCGCATCCACTCGCAGCCCGTCCACATGATAGTGCTCCAACCAGAACAAGGCGTTGGATATGAGGAACGAGCGCACTTCGTTGCGACCGTAGTCGAACACATAACTGTTCCAATCCGGGTGATACCCCCGGCGCATATCGGAATACTCGTAGATGTGCGTGCCATCAAACAAATACAGCCCGTGTATGTCGCTGGGGAAATGCGAGGGAACCCAGTCGAGTATGACCCCAATGCCCGCCTCGTGGCATTTGTCTATCAAGTGCATCAAATCCTCGGGCTGGCCCGAGCGGCTCGTCGGCGCGAAATAACCCGTGATTTGGTAGCCCCACGAGGGGAAGTAGGGGTGCTCCATGACGGGCATGAATTCGATGTGGGTAAAGCCCATGTCTTTGACGTAAGGCACGAGGTCGTCGGCCATTTCGCGGAAGTTGAGCGAGCGGTTCATTTCTTTCGGAATCTTTTTCCACGAGCCGGGGTGCACCTCATACACTGACCACGGCTGTGGCTTGAAGGCGCGTTCGCGTCGAGTTTTCAGCCATTTTTCATCTTTCCATTTGTAGTCAAATTCCCAGACAATGGAAGCAGTTTTGGGCGGTGTTTCCCACAACAGGGCGAAAGGGTCGCCTTTGTCGAGGCCGAATCCGTCCCATGTTTTGACGTGGTATTTATACACAGTGCCTTTGTCAAGGCCGGGAATAAAGCCTTCCCAGATGCCGCTGCTGTCCCAACGGGGGTTGAGGATGTGTGCGTCGGGATTCCAGCCATTAAAATCGCCGGTGACGCTGACGCGCTTGGCATTGGGTGCCCACACGGAAAAGCATACACCACGTTGGCCGTCCACCTCCACGATGTGGCTGCCCATTTTGTGGTGCAACTGGAAGTGTTTGCCCGCTTGATATAATGCGATGTCGAAGTCGGTGAGTAGCGAATGAAATTTGACAGTTGGCATGGTTCTGCTTGTTGTTGGGAATTAAGCCCGAAGGTAGTCGTCGGGGCAAGGTGGTTTTATTGACTAAAAAGAATGATTCATCTTGGCGCAAGGCGTTCCGCGATACGCTAACCAGTTTGGGGTGAAAGGTAGCCCAAACCCCATTGAATGTGTTTGAATGCGTTTTTGAGGATTCGCTTGGCACAGTTTTGGTTTTACAGAATGTCGCCTCCCTGTCACTTGTCAAAACCGAAAGGCAGAATCTATGGACGCACCAACCTTGCTCAGCACATTACAGCGTTTTCCGTTGCTCTCGTCGCTCTCGCAGGCCGACTTGCAACGGCTTGCGCAAATGGGCGAACTGAAAACCACTCCGAAACATTCTTTCATCTACTTGGCCGACGAGCCGAGCGACTACATCTGTATGCTTACCAATGGCGCGGTGAAAATCGGGATTTTTTCACCTGATGGCCGCGAAATCATCAAAAGTATTCAACATCCCTACACTGTGTTTGGCGAGTTGGGTCTCACTGGCGAGCAACAGCGTGCAGAGTTTGCCTCCAGCATGAACCAAGATGTCACTTATTTCCGGGTGAAAGTAGATGATTTCAGACATTTGATGCAGCAACATTTCCATTTGTCGCAATCCGTGATGCTTTTTATCGGCGAACGGCTCCGCAAAGCCGAACGCCAGTGGGAATCGCTCATCCTCAAGGACGTGCGCACGCGCATCGTGGAGTTCTTGAAAGAAAGCGCCGGGGAAAGAGGCCGCCAAGTGGGTTTTGAAACGCTGCTGAAACACGGCCTCACTCAACAGGACATCGCCAACCTCGTCGGCGCAAGTCGCCAAACCGTGACGGCGATTCTCAACGAACTGCGCAAGTCGAACCTGATTCACTTCAACCGCAACTCTATTTTGATTCGGGACTTGGACAAGTTGAACTGAATGGAGGCGCAGGTTTTTGAATGTGAGAATGTGCTTTTGGAGTAAAAAAACACGCATCGCAAAGGGCATTTCGACACAGGTCGGGATGCCCGCTGTTTTTTTGGAAAAAGCCGTCGCCATCTACAGCGTCAGCAAAAGGCCATTGCGCCAGTTGACCGTCTCGACAGGAGCGCCCTCGGGCAAGCCAATTTCTCTTGTGAAGGTAAAATTGAGCGTAAAATTCAGTTTCCGGTGAATCGGTATCACCAAAGCCCAATCAGACAAAAAGCGGTAGTTTTTGATGAGTCCGACCACTGGTTGCCAATAGTTAGTGGCGACAAGCGCAATTTTGCTGTCGGGCGGTCGCAGCGATACCGAAATGTAGGTGCTGAGTCGGTTCCACGAGAGTTGGCGAGGCTCCTCCAGAAATTCGTTGCGCTCCCACATCCAAGAAGCGCCGAGGTAAAGGCGACTGCGCTTGTCGGCGCTCAACAAGAATCGTTTGCGCAAACCCGTGCCGACCAAGTTCCGATTGCGAATCAATATCAGCCGGTTCGTCTGCATCTGGCCATACGCCTCCCACACCCACGAGTCGGTCAGGTTGTAATTGTAGCGCAGGTGCGCGAAGGCACTGTTCAAGAAATCGTTGTTGCCCGCTTTCAGCAGGTTGTAATTGAGCAGCAGCAAGCCGATGTGGCGCTGACGCTTGTATTGTACCCGCGAGTCCGCCTGCCACTGATACACGGTCTGTTGTACCTTGGTGTAGTTGAACGCCGCTCGCAGCGTGCCGTACCAGCGCGTGGAGTCGTTGGTGGTTTGGATTCTCAAATCTTCGATGTTCACGATTTGCCCTCGCAGGCGTTTCCCGCCCGTCGCGCACAGCAGCAAGACAAGCCATAGTATTCTCATAGTGCGTTTTTGGGGCAAAAATCCGAAAAATCCGCTTAGGGCATTTGTGAGCGTCCTGCACACTTCCTCCACGTTCACATCATTCTTAATTTTGGTTTAACGCCCTGTTCACAAGTCGCGCATAGGTTGCAGGCTCAAAATCAAATCTTGCATCTTATGTCCTACTACAAAATCATCAGAGGGGTGCGCTACGACCGCAACCTACTCCTAGCTGCCGAATCCTTCACGCAAGGACGCGGTGAAAGCCGTATTTCGCTCGAAGAAATCCAGCAACTTTACCAAATGGCACTCGATGGCCGAGGCATCACCGACATTGAATGGCGTACCCTGCAATACGTCGCTCAACAGTACACTTTCACCGAACCTGCGAAGAAATGGCTTGATGAGCAGTTTGAACTCAACAACATTGGCGACCTCGACAAGCTCATTCGCCGGGTCGTGCGCCACGAATTCGGGCTGCGCGGCCTCAAGTGGAAAATAGACCTCAACGAAGTAGCGCGCCAACACAAGAATTTCCCTTCGAGAGGCTTTATCCCTGCGCTGCGTGGGGCGCTGTCAGCCTTTCTGCGCTGGGGACAAGGCCAATTGAGCCTTGTCGCCGTAGTGTCGC
Organism: Saprospiraceae bacterium; assembly: GCA_026129545.1. NCBI lineage: Bacteria > Pseudomonadati > Bacteroidota > Saprospiria > Saprospirales > Saprospiraceae > Saprospiraceae bacterium. The sequence continues at coordinate 601,871 of JAHCHX010000001.1, read as the reverse complement.
GCCGCGACTTGGCTTACAACGAAAGCAACTCGCCGGAGGAAATTCTGAAATCGTATCTGAATACTGGCACGCTCCTGCTCATCCCTGCCGAACCTACGACGACACAAGCCCCTTTGGACTTTGACTTGCCCGAATCGCTTGATTTTCAGCGTTTCTGGATGTTTGGCCTACATATACCAGACCTATTCCCCGCGCAATTTGCAGCCTTTGTGCTGCGCGACCAACCTACGCAGTACAGCATAGGCTACTTTTCCAGAACGCTCGACTTGGACAACTTGATAGTCAAAGTGACACGTCAATTCGCGCAATTTCTCAATCTGGAATTGGACATTGACACCGATGAAGTGCAGCGCCAACTGGCGCTCACGCCCAACCAGAACTTTGGCAACTCGCTTTTCGCCGCCTTACACGAAGGCATCTTCAATGGGGAAAGCAGCTTTTCCTTCCGCGATTTCATCATGCAGGAAATTTGGCCCGACCCTGACAAATCCATCCAAGCTTACCAACGCGAATACATTGAGACTGGAAAGCTCCGCTTGCTTTCTTCGCCCGATGCCCCCGCTTTCCCGGTGCCGGAAAATTTCTGGCCCGACACGGACGACGTTTGGGTGTTCGGTTTGGAAATGCCGCGCAAGACCAACGTGCGCTTCATCATCACCGCCAATCGTACAGGCGACATCGAAAACGCCAGCTGGAACGACGGTTTCATCCCCAACGACACAGCGTTCGAAGATTCCATCAAGCACGTGGTGCACGAAGAGTTCGGATTGGAGGGTTTGCGATGGACCATCTCGCAGGAGAATTACGAGGCCCAACGACACCGTTTTGGCCCCGATTGGAGATACTTTCCCGGGATACTTCGTCAGGCACTCAACACGACTCTCCACGATTATCTCACGCCCCAATCAGTTTTCAACATCGTCAAGGAAGTGCACCGGGACGAAGTGGACGAACAAGATTTTGACGACCCGATGGAGTATCGCGCCGCCATCAAGCATCATATCATGCGATACCTCAAAAGCGGTCAAATCGAGTTTTTGCCCATCGAGTGCTCCGAAAACAACCCGAGCAACGGAGAGGCGGTGGAGGACAACTGGCTCTTCTCCCTTTCGCTGCCCGACCTGTCTGACCATGGTTTTTTCATCATCATCCCGCGTTGGCCCGATGACGAGCAGTTGCCATATATCTATGGCGTCAACTGAGTACACCGTGATTCAAATATCCTGAGGTTGCCACAAAGTCGCAAAGACTCAAAGAACTTGTTTTACACCTTGATTCGCTAGGATTGGTCAGACGAGCATGATTTATGTCATTTATTTTGAGCAGGTTGCGTTTGCAATCATGCCCAAAACTTGGCGATGCCGGGTATAAAATCTCTGTGTCTTCGCGCCTTTGTGGCAAAATTTCAAATTACGGCACACCCAATGTCTTAGCAAAATTTCCTGCCATGACTATCGGCAAACATATACACGAGCGCATCCTACTCTTTCTCAATCATGCCAAAAGCGCGGAAGACATCATCAACCCGAACGTGGTGCAAGACCACCAAGGAAATGGCTACACCATCGGCAGAGAGGTCGCGCAGCGCCTGCTCGACAAGCGCGACAAACTGCCCGGAAAACGATTCGGCAGCATCAATCAGGTATTGAGCGTCGCGGGGTTCGGCACCGACAAGCTCAAAGATTTGGCGCATAGCGTAGCCATCCCGGCAGCCAAGCACTTTCGCGGCAAAATGTACGAGCATGTGATACTGGAAAATTGGGAGCTCGAGCATCACACCGTTCGGTTTGACAATCGAAAAAGCTTTTTGGAAATCGCGCAAAACATTGCGCATCTCACGACCTGGGTGGGGATGCAGGTGGAGCTGATGGCCGCGCACAAGCTCGGAAGCCCAAAAGCTGCCCGATTGGCCAATTTATTGCTCCAAAAAAGCCAGCCCGAGTTTTTCCCCGACGCGCACTACGGAAGTTTTGCTTTTGCCCTGTGGTTTTATCAGTTCGACGCGGACAACTGGTTCGGCTTCGAAAAAGTGCGTTTGGTCATTGAGGAATACCTCACCTACTACACCTCTCATGCCCACCGCCTTGAATTTTGCCTGTTCAGGGGCTTTGAAAACGAAGGCGTGTTGGTCAATGCCGTGACCCGGCCCGATTTGCCAGTAGTGCTCAATCATGGAGAACAGGAAATCAGCATCTGGACCGCGCAGCTCAACGACTGATGCCCTACTTTCCACAAAGTGTCTTTCGCAACATCAACCCCGCTCCAAGAGATTTGAATCAGCCAGTTTACTTCACTTCCACACGAAGGTTACAATAAGTTAACCAACCAATTGCTTCTCAACAACTTAACCCAAACTTAAACCGCTCTTTCCGACCCTGCGCGAGCGCCCCTCTACTTTTGCCGCCGATTCGGTCGGGGAAATGTTTCCCGGTTCTTCCGCTTTGTTTTCCAAACATTCCATTTGCCCGGCGGGCATTTTTCCGCTAAAGGATTTAATCACTTTTCCATCACTCAACTTTTTCTATCTATGAAGGCTTTTTTCCAAACCTTCAAGGGTGTGTTCTATGCCCTTGTAGCACTTCTCTTGTCCTTAGCAAGTGCCAATGCTCAGCGTCTGAGCGGCACTGTGAAGGATGCCCAGACCAACGAAACTTTGCCCGGTGCCACCATCGCGGTGCAAGGGCAATCGCGCGGCACCGTATCTGATGCCGATGGCAATTTTGCCTTGGATGCCGCACCCGGCGAAGTGCTTGTCGTGACATTGGTCGGCTATGCCGCTCAAACCGTCACCGTCGGCACATCGCCCATCCTGAACATTTCGCTCACGCAAGACACCAAGTTGCAAGAAGTCATTGTGACGGCGCTTGGCATCAGCCGCGAGAAAAAATCGTTGGGCTATGCCGCTCAGGAAGTAAAAGGCGAAGATTTGACCAAGGCCCGCGAGACGAACATCGTCAATTCGCTGGCTGGCAAGGTGGCTGGCGTCACCATCGTGGGCAACCCATCGGGCATCGGCTCTTCTTCCCGCATCACCATACGCGGCGAGCGCTCGCTCAACATCAACCGCAACCAGCCGCTTTTCGTGGTGGATGGCGTGCCCATCACCAATGATTTTCGCGGCTCATCCGGTAGCAGCTTCCAAGAAGCGGACTACGGCAACGGCGCGGGTTTCGTCAACCCCGACGACGTGGAATCCATCACCGTGCTGAAAGGCGCCAGCGCCGCCGCGCTCTACGGTTCGCGTGCCAACAACGGCGTGATTTTGATAACGACCAAGACCGGGAAAAACACAAAAGGCATCGGCGTGTCTGTCAACTCGACCGTTTCATTTGAAAATGTGCTGCGCTTGCCCGACTATCAAAACGTGTATGGTCAGGGGCTTGGCGGCTTTTTTGAGTTCAGGGATGGCAACGGAGGCGGCATCGCCGACGGCGTGGACGAGAGCTGGGGCCCCCGGTACGAAGGGCAGCTCATCAAACAGTTTGACTCCCCCACCTCCAACGGCTTCCGTGGCGGCGACGTGGGCAACCTGTTCACCTCCATCGGCCCGGTTGACCTCGACAAACAATTGGCCGCTCGCGGCGAGATTATCCCCACCCCATGGGTGGCTCGCCCCAACAACGTGAGAGATTTCTTTGAAACCGGCGTGACGCAAACGCACAACGTGGCGCTCACCGGCAGCAACCCCAACGGCGACTTCCGCCTTTCCTACACTTGGCTCGACCAAGTGGGCACCGTGCCAAACACAGACTTGAAGCGCAACACGCTTTCATTCGCCGGCGGCTACAACCTTAGCTCCAAACTGCGCGTGCGCACCGCCATCAACTACCTCAACAACAAAAGCGACAACCGCCCCAACCTGAGCTACGGCACCGAGAACATCATGTACCTCTTCAACTGCTGGCTCGGCCGCCAGGTTGATTTGGCTGCCATGCGCGACTACTGGATGGCTGGCCGCACCGGGCTGAACCAGTTTGGATACAACTACAACTACCACGACAACCCCTATTTCAATCTGTACGAAAACACTAACAGCCAAGACATCAACCGGGTATATGGCAACGTGTCGCTGACCTACGACCTGACCGACGAGCTGAGCGTCATGCTGCGTAGCGGCGCAGACGTGAGCAACGAGTTTCGCGCCCGCCGCCGTGCCTACAGCACACAGCGCTTCCAGCGCGGCAGCTATCGTGAAGAACGCTTGGGGCTGTCCGAGATTAACACGGACTTCCTCATCAGCTACAAAAAGCCCCTAGGCCAGCGCTTCGACCTCAACCTCGGCTTCGGCGGCAACGCCATGCGTCAAGTGGGTCGTTTCTCCGATGTCATCGCCCCAGAACTTGCCGTACCCGGCATTTATGCCCTCAGCAACTCCCGCGTGGCATTGCAAAACCTCACGAACACGCCCTTTTCGGAAAAGCGCATCAACTCGCTCTACGCCACCGGTCAGTTGGGCTTCAACAACTACCTTTATCTAGACCTCTCCGCCCGCAACGACTGGTCGAGCACCCTGCCCAGCAATTCGCGCAGCTACCTCTACTACGCCGCCAACCTGAGCGCCGTGGTGAGCGACATGCTCAACCTCAACCCAAGCGGCGCCCTCTCCTTTGCAAAAGTTCGCTTTGGCGTGGCGCAAGTGGGCAACGACACCGACCCCTACCAGTTGGCTACCATTTTCAACGCGCAGCAACCCGTGTTGGGCAGCCCCTCTTACAGCGAGTCGAGCGTGTTGGTGAACGCCAACCTGAAGCCTGAAATCAGTACTTCCATCGAAACAGGTTTCGACGTGCGTTTCTTCCGCAACCGCCTCGGCCTCGATTTCACTTACTACAACACCCAGAGCAAGAACCAGATTCTCCCGATTCCGCTCTCCAACACCACAGGCTACAGCGCCCGTATCATCAACGCAGGCTTGATTGAAAACCAAGGCGTGGAAGTAACCCTCAACATCACGCCCATCCGCAGCCGCCATTTCTCTTGGGATGTCGCGTTCAACTTCTCCCGCAACCGCAGCAAAGTCAAAGACCTTTTCACCGACCCCGTGTCGGGTCAAGAAGTGACCAACTACGTCCTAGCCTCGCGCTATGTGACCGTGGAAGCTCGTGTGGGCGAGCAAATGGGCAGCATGTACGGCATCGGTTTTGCCCGCGTGAGCAGCGACCCTAACGACAAATACTACGACCCCACCGGGCAGTACGTCGGCCAAATCGTCTACAATGCACAAGGCAAACCCATCGAAACACCCAGCCGTATCTTGCTCGGCAACTACAATCCCGACTGGCTCGGCGGCATCGGCAACACCTTCACATTCAAAGGTGTGTCGCTCGGTGTCTTGTTCGACATTCGCAGAGGTGGCGAAGTGTACTCGCACACCCAGACTGTAGGCCGCGAAGGCGGGCAAATCATCGAGACCCTCGAAGGTCGAGCCAACGGCTACGACATCAGCCTCCCCGGAAACGGCGTCATCGGACAAGGCGTGGTGCAAAACGGCGATGGTTCGTTCAAGCCCAACGAAACCAAACTCAGCGCCCGCGAATGGCACACCTCCTACACGCTCGGTCGCCGACTGATTGAAGGCATGATTTACGATGCCTCCTTCACCAAACTCCGCGAAGTACGCCTCGGATACACCTTGCCCAACAGACTGTTCGGCAATTCCTCCCTGCGCGACCTCAGCATCAGCCTCGTGGGCCGCAACCTCGCCCTCTGGACCAAAGTGCCGCACATTGACCCGGAGACCTCCTCCACCGCAGGCGGCACGGTCATCCCCGGCGTGGAATCGGTGGCCCTGCCCTCCACCCGGAGCTGGGGCGTGAACGTCGGATTCCGGTTTTAAATGTCGTTGAAGCTGCTCCAAAAGGTTGATGAGGGTTTATCAAAGCTTATGAAGGTTGATATTTTGATTCGGAAAGGCAGAGATTCATGCCGCTTTTCACTCCTCATATCAACTTTCATCAACCGTATCAACTTTATCAACCTTTTGAGACAGCCTGAACCCCATCAACCTATTTTTCCTTCATTTCAACATCACACACAATGAAACATATTTTTCTAAAATCATTGGCAATCGTCGGTCTTATCGCGCTTTCGTCGGGCTGCACCAAAGATTTTGACGAAATCAACACCAACCCCAACTCGCCCACAGTGGTAAACAACGGCTTGCTGCTCCCACAAATCCAGCGCGACATGATGAACGCGCTGCTCGGCGAGACCTGGGGCATCGGCAACATCGTGATTCAACACACGGCCAAAAACCAATTCGTGAACGAAGACCGCTACCTCTGGGGCGAACTGAACAGCATCTGGAACAACGTGTACGACAATATGCGCGACGTGAAAATCATGCTCCAGCAGAGCGAGGCCAACGGCGAAAACAACTACAAAGCCGTTGCCCTCATCATGAAGTCCTGGATGTTCTCGCTCGCCACCGATGCCTACGGCGATGTGCCTTATTCGGAGGCCATCAACGCCAAAGAAGGTCAGAACTACCCGAAATACGACGAGCAGGAGCAGATTTACAACGGTATTTTGGCCGACTTGAAAACGGCCAGCGACCTGCTCGGCACCTCCAGCGAGTCTGTGGCTGGCGACGTGATTTTCAAAGGCAACCTCGACAAGTGGAAAAAACTCGCCAACTCGCTGCGCATCCGTGCACTCATGCGCATCTCACGCAAGCGCGACGTAAGCGCCGACCTCCGCTCCATCGTGGACAACCCGGCGCAATACCCCCTTTTCGGAGGCGTGGCGGACAATGCCGTTTACACCTACTCGGCCTCTTCGCCCGACCAATTCCCCCTGCACACCACCCGTATCGGTTCGTTCAACGAGTTCCGCGCCAGCAAAACCCTGCTCGACACGCTCAAAGCACTCAACGACCCGCGTATGCCCATCTTCTTCCGCCCGACACCCGACACGGAGACCGACCCGATTCCAGAATTCGTCGGCCTCCCCAACGGACTCAACGACGTGGATGCGCTTCAGTACAACGGCGGCCCACAGTTCCAGTCGCGCATAGGCACCCTCTATTTCGAGCAAGCCATCTCCACATCAGGCCTTTCCATCGCCAAAGGCGTGGTGATGACCTACGCGGAGTTGCAGTTCCTGCTCGCCGAAGCAGCAGAGAAAGGGCTGATTACAGGCGATGCCAAGACCTTCTACGAGCAAGGCGTGAAAGGCTCCTTCAATTTTTACGGACTTGATGTACCAGCTGGCTATTTCGACCTCCCAGAAGTGGCCTACACAGGCTCGCAGCAGGAAAAACTCTCAAAAATCGGCTTCCAGAAATGGGTGTCGCTCTTTTTTCAAGGCATGGAAGCGTGGTTCGACTGGCGCCGCACCGGCATCCCCGCACTCAAGCCCGGCCCCTCCAATCAGAACAACAACATGATACCCGTGCGATTCCGCTACCCCATTATCGAGCAATCGCTCAACGAGGCCTCCTACAAAGCCGCCGTGCAGCGCCAAGGCCCCGATGATTTGAACTCGAAAATGTGGCACCTGAAATAGAAGCACGCTTCATACAAATTTGAGTTTGGTTTGGTGGAAAAACGGCGCAATGCCGTTTTTCCTCTTTTTTAAAAACTACCCCATTGACTGACCTCAATGACCGCCAATCACCCCCTAAATGACCCTCTAAATGACCCTCAATCACCCCCTAAATGACCCTCAATCACCCTCTAAATCCATGACACACCACCACACACACGAAGCCATTCAAACCATACTCGCAGTATTCCGCGAGCGCGGCCACGAGGAATATCACGGCGAACCCGTGAGCCAACTCGAGCACGCCGCCCAAACCGCGCAACTCGCACAACAAGGCCATCCTGACGATACCGAATTCATCCTTGCCGCATTTCTCCACGACTTCGGCCACCTGTGCGGCACCGCGCCGGAAGACAACATGGACGGCTACGGCATTTGGCACCATGAGGCCATTGGAGCGCGGGAATTGCGCAGACTGGGGTTTTCGGAAAAAATAGCCCGTCTTGTGGCAGGCCATGTGCAAGCCAAACGCTACTTGGTCAGCACCGATGCAGCCTACTATGCAGGGCTTTCGGAAGCCAGCAAAATCACGTTGGAAAAACAAGGTGGCTTGATGACTGCGGAGGAGCAGCGCGATTTTGAGCAGGATACGCTGTTCGAGTGGCATCTGCAATTGCGCAGGCTCGACGAACAGGCAAAGGTGAGCGGGCAGCCTGTGGGCGATTTGGATTGGCTCGAAGACTTGATGCGCGAGCATTTGGAGCCTGCTGTATAGGCGCTATATGGTTTTCTGTGATGGGGCATACTCACTTGAAAATATCGTTGACCGTTATCTCAAAATCGGGCAACGCGGGCGCGGCGGAACAAACCTCATCGCCACTCAACCTTTCAACCACCACCACACCATGCACACCAAGTCATTCAAAATACTCAACCTGTCCTTATTGGTCTCCATCATGGTCGGATGCGCCACACAGCCGTCAGCCCACAAAGACCTCGGCATACGCCACGTCGTCGTCATTGGGGTGGATGGCCTCAGCCCCGACGGCATTAGGAAAGCCGCCACACCCGTGCTCGACCGCTTGATGGCCGAGGGCGCCTACACCCTGCAAGCGCGTTGCGTCACCCCCAGCAGTTCCAGCTCCAACTGGGCCTCCATGGTCATGGGGGCAGATGTGGAGCAACACGGTGTGCACAGCAACGACTATGAGCGCGACAACTTCATCCTACCCCCTGTGGTGAAAGGCAAGGAGGACATCTTCCCCACCATTTTCAGCGAGATAGATGGCCAAATGCCCCAAGCCACCATCGGCGCCATTTACCATTGGGGAGGCTTTGGGCGATTGTTCGAAAAATCCGCAGTGGACTACGACACCGCCGCGCCCGACGAAAACACCGCCGCGCAATTGGCCGCCGCGTTCATTCGGCAAGAAAAACCCACGTTCTGTTTTGTGCACCTTGACCATGTGGACCACGCTGGCCACGAATCGGGACACGGCAGCCCTGCTTACTACGCCTCTGTCAGCAAAGCGGACTCGCTCATCGGGCAAATCATCGCCGCCATAGAAGCCGCTGGCATCGCCGACCGAACGCTGGTCATCGTCTCTTCTGACCACGGCGGCATCGGGCTGGGGCATGGCGGCCTCACGATGGCCGAGATGGAAATTCCGTTCCTACTGTGGGGGCACGGCATCAAAAAAGGGTATCGGATTCCCACCCCCGTCTATCAATACGACAACGCAGCCACAGTAGCCTTTGCGCTCGGTTTGGAGCGCCCTTACGCCTGGATAGGTCGCCCCGTGCAATGCGCCTTCGAGGGATTCGCCGAGCCACCCCTCAACTACCCGGTACTGACCTTTTTGGAAAAACCAATTTTGCTGCCCAAAGCCATCCACAACCAACGGGCAGGCGGCCTCTTTTTCAGCGACACCACCATTCACATGGAAAATCCCAACACGACAAACGACACCGAACTGCGCTACACCCTCGACGGCTCACTCCCCACCGCCTCATCGCCTCGCTACACCGCCCCCATCCCAACAAAGCAAAACACGGTGGTGCGCAGCGGCGTATTTCGCCAAGGAAAACTGGAAAGCGAAGTGGCCGAGGCGCATTACCGATTCGTGCCAGCGGGTAAAAAGCCGCCAGTTCGATACACCTGCTATTTGGTGGATGGCCTCAAACAACTGCCCGATTTTCGCAGCCTCCGCCCCGTGGCTTCGGGGCGCATTTATGAAATCACCTCCGACGAGGTGCCGCTGCCACGCCCGCAACAGATAGCGGTGGCGTACGAGTGCAAGATTCGCATCAAGGAATCAGGCCGCTACACTTTTTTCACCCGTTCCGACGACGGCAGCAAACTTTACCTCGACGGCAAATTGGTGGTGGACAACGACGGCGACCACGGCGTGCAGGAAAAGTCCGGGAAAATAGAATTACCGCCGGGCGACCATTCTATCCGGGTCGAATGGTTCAACGGCGGTGGCGGCGGATGGCTCGATGTCTGTTATCAAGGGCCGGGCATTGCAAAGCAAGTGGTTCCGGTGGAGCTCCTATTCTAAAAACCAACGAATAAAATAGGTCGGGGCTGCCGTGGCCGCAGCGACTTAGTTGCCGCTCAATCGCAAATCATCCGAATGAAGGGTTGGGGTAGCCCCGCTTTGGGCGGAATGTTGACACGAGCGTTCAATGTTTCGCCCAGCCATTCTCGGTTTGTAAGAGGTGTCATCTTTTCAGGAACGAAAAAGGCGATATCTCGGCCTGTTTTTGAGATGTCACCCCTCCATTCTTCCGGGATGACACCTCAGAACCCGCCAAAGCGAAAATCGTTGTATTTCGCCCCGCCAAGAGCGGGGCTTGGATTCATTGGGCGCGCAAATTTCTACCAACATTTTCGCCTCTCCGAGGCTTTTTTACCCCTTGATTCGCACCAATCGCAAATCGCAAATCGCAAATCGTAAATCGCAAATCGCAAATCGCAAATCGCCTACACCACCTCCTCTGCCAGCCCAAAGCTCATCGTCATGCCCGCGCCACTCAGACCATTGACAATCCAGACCCCCGGCTCAGCCTCCACCACAAAATCGGTGTGCCCCGGCAGTTTGGGATAAATGCCATGCCAAGTCTCCGCAATCGTGGGGGCGGGAAATAGCGCGAAAGTGTGCAAATACTCCAGAATCAGCGCATTGATGGCCTCGCTATCGAAAGGCGACACATCCCAGCCATATTCGTGGCTGTCGCCGAGTATGATTTCGCCAAAAGAATTTTGCGACACCAGCACATGGATGCCATACCTCGAAAAGTCGGGGGTTTCGAGGTCGTAGCGCTCACGCACAGGGGCGAGGCTTTCCAGATGCGCAAAAGAGGAATAATGCAGCAGCGTCAGCCCGGCGCAGAGCGATGCCCCCAAGTCCCAATCGGAGGGTTGCGAAGAAGTACGTAGCATTTGCAACTTGCATTTGGTGATGCCGCTCTCGCGGAAAATTTTGGGATACAAAGTCTCAAACTCCGCACCAGAGCAAATGAAGATGCGCTCGGCCTGCCAGTGTTCGTAAAAATCGGACAGTATGTGCGACTCCACATGCGTCACCGCAGAGCCAAAGTGAAACTCCACACCAAGCTCTTTTTCCAAAAACGCGGCAATCTGCGGAATAGCTTGTCGGGAGGTGACGGTACACTCCGTCGCGCTCCACATTGCCCCTTTCAGTCCCTTTTCCCTCACGGCAGGCGAATAAGTCGCCACCTCGTGCGGCGCAAGCAATTGGGTTTGATAGCCCGCCCCAGCGGAGTCACGCTCGAAATCGCGCAGCACGGCCATTTCGTCGTCGTGATAAGCCAGATGGAGCGAGCCGTTTTGTTTGAGCCAAATACCGCTGGCCCGCGCCACTTCCAGCCAAATCTCGCGGCTGCGCAGCGCACGCTCAAGCAACCGACCCACTGGCTGACCAACCGGCCACAGCAAGCCAAAATTGCGCACCGAGGCACCCACCGCGCGCGGGTTGCGCTCGAACACGACCACTTTCTGCCCCTTTTTGGCGGCAGCGTAAGCGACTGCCAAACCCACGATGCCAGCGCCTACGACGGCCACATCAAATTTGTTGTCGTTCATGGTATGTGTGTTTGTGAAAGTTGACGAGGGTTGATAAATTGCGGCATACACCACGACATCAACCCTCATCAACCCTCATCAACCTTTATCAACCCTCATCAACCCTCATCAACCTTCATCAACCCTTATCAACTTTCATCAACCCTCATCAACCCTCATCAACCCTCATCAACCTTTATCAACCTTCATCAACCCTTATCAACTTTCATCAACCCTCATCAACCCTCATCAACCTTTTTTTTCAAAAAATACCAATACGAACCTGCCATCAGCACCAACATCAGCACCGCGCCGCCATAGCAAAGGCTCGTGTAGAAGCCAAGCCAACTCATCTCGCCCGCGCCGAAATTGCGCCAAAGCAACACGCCCACGCTGCCCAAATAGCCGATAGAGTCGGCCACATAAATCAAGAACCCCACGTTGCCACGCTCGCGGAAATGCGCCAGCAAACGGTCGAACAACACACCGTTGAACAAAATATAGGGCAAAAACAGACCGAACCCGGAGGCCACCATCCACACAATCGGGGAAATACCCCCCTGCTGAAACAACACCGTGCTGCCGATGAGCAAAACCGCGCCCAACGCGACGAGCAAGTGATTGAGCCGCAAGGCAAATGCGTTGTCGCGCACAAACATCATGGCACCCACCGCCAGCAGCGAAAGCACCGCCACCGGAATTTCAGCGGTGGTCAGTATAGTCGCGTTGCCACCAAAACCCAACTCTCGCCAGATTTCCACCGTGAAATTGTCGCGCACGTCGCGCACGATGGTCAGCACCAGATAGACCGTCACCAGCAACACCAGCCCCGGGGCGTAACGCCAAAACAATCCCCTGCACGCTTGCGGCGACATCTTTTGGCGCGGCGCCCGCTGCGCCTCGTCCGCTTTCGACGGTGGTGGCAAATGTTCCATCACCCACACGCACAGCAGCAGCCCCGGCACAAACAGCAGCGCAGCCGCAAAGGGCATCCATTGTTCGCTAAGCCCTTGCACATCGAGCAGCCAGCGCCCCGTCGTTTTCACGAACCCCGAAGAAATGATAAAGTTGACACAAAGCATGGCCGCCAACGCCTCCGTCACCCGCCGCCCCTCCAAATAGCCAAACACCAAGCCCCAAGCCATGCCCAACGGCAGGCCATTGACGAACATCCACGCGGCATTCCACGGGAAAGGAGTGAGCGCAAAGCCGAGTAGCGACACCCCCGCCAAACCCGCTACACCGAGCAGGGTCGCCGCCCGATGCCTTGCCGCCATGCCCGATATGACCCGAATGCCAATGAACTTGGATAAGGCATAACCTGCCACCTGCGCCACCACCAACACGATTTTGAACTGAACACCCCACAACATCAGCCCCTCGTAGGTGCCCGCCGTGAACGGCTTGCGAAAGGCATACACACAACAATACGCCACAAAAGCAAACACCCCAGCCACCCCCACAAACACGGCGGGCGGAGCAACTGCAAGGCGGCGGGCAAGCCAGTCGGAACGGAGCATGAAGTCCTGATTGAGCCACAATCATACCGCCCCTTCACACTGAATATGAGGCACTTTGAGAGAAGTAACGATAATTTAAAACCCGACCCGACAAGGTTTTTTTAAGGTAAATTATGAGTAAAACAAGCGTAACCCAAGTGCCGGAAAACTTAATCTGGCCTTTATGCAGCGCCCGCTACCTTCGCCCAAAAAGCAAACAAGATGAACCATCCCCCTATCCGCCTCGTCATGTTCGATATGGCTGGCACCACCGTCCGCGACAACAACGAAGTGTTCCACTGCTTTGTCGAGGCCTGCCGGACACTGGGCATAGAGGCCGCCGACAAACGGCTCAACGCACTGATGGGCGTGTCGAAACTCGAAGTGTTCCACTTGCTTTGGCGCGAGCAATTAGGCGACGCAACAGATGCCGCCGTCATCGCAAAAAAAGCTGCGCACTCGTTCGAGGTGTTCCGCGATATTTTGGAAAACCACTACCGCACACACCCCGTAGAGCCGACCGAAGGCGCGTTGGAAGCATTCGATTGGCTGCGCGAGCGCGACATCTTAATCGCGCTCAACACGGGCTTCTATCGCACCGTGACGAACATCATACTTAACAAACTGGGTTGGCTGGCAGGGTTGAATGCCGACTATGTGGGGAGCGTTGGCACCATCATCAATTTCTCGGTCGCGAGCGATGAGGTGCCGCAAGGCCGCCCCGCCCCTTTCATGATTCAAAAAGCAATGTCCGCGTTCGGCATAAGCGACCCAAAGCAAGTGGTCAAAGTAGGCGACACCCCTGTTGATTTGGAGGAAGGCCGTCAGGCAGGCTGCCTGCTTTCGCTGGCAGTGACGAACGGCACGCACACCCGGGCGGAATTGGAACGGCTGGACAACGACGGCTTGCTCAACTCCCTTTCCGATTTGCCCGTTTTTTTGAAAAAACATGGGCAGATGGTTTTGACCTGAGTTCGGCTACCTTTGCCCCTCGTGCATCTTTCCCGACTCAAACTCACCAACTTTAAAAACTACGAAAGTCAAACGTTCGACCTTTCGCCCCGCCTCAATTGCTTCACTGGCCTCAACGGGATGGGAAAGACCAACGTCCTCGACGCGGTGCATTTTCTTTGTTTGTGCAAAAGCCATACGGGGCTGAACGACAAACACTTGGTACGGCATGGTGCCGCGTTTTTCCGCTTAGAGGGCAGATTCGCCCAACCACAGGGGAACGACGCAAGCCAATCCGACATCGTCGCTAAATATCCTGTCGGCCAACGCAAGGAAATCGAGCGCAACGGTGTGTCCTTCACCCGCTTGACCGACTACATCGGCCTCTTCCCCGTGGTGATGATTGCACCCGACGACGTGACGCTGGTGCAAGATGGCAGCGAAGACCGGCGGCGATTCCTCGACGCCACACTCTCGCAGATTTCCCCCAACTATTTGCAAAATTTGCTGACCTACAATGCCCTGCTCAAACAACGCAACGCGCTCCTGAAAAAATTTTTTGAGGAAAAAACCTTCGATGCCTCCCTGCTCGAAAGCATTGACCGGCAAATGCCCGCCCCAGCCCAAATGTTGCACGAGCAACGCAGCCACTTCATCGCCACCTTCCAACCCCTGTTTAAGGACTTTTATGCCGCCATATCCGCCGACCGCGAACAGGTGGACGCCCGCTACGAGAGCGACATGACCGAACGCGACTTGAACACTTTGTTCCGCTCGCATTTGGACAAAGACCGTCTGCTCCAACGCAGCACCGTCGGGCCGCACCGCGACGACTTGGCGCTCTTCATGGACGGGCAGCCCGTGAAAAGATTTGCCTCGCAAGGCCAACTCAAATCCTTCCTGTTGGCGCTCCGGCTGGCACAGTACGAAGTGCTGCGCCGCGAAAAAGGGTTTGCGCCCATCCTTTTGCTCGACGACATTTTTGACAAACTCGACGAAAGGCGCGTCCGCCAATTGGTGGGCCTGCTGATTGAACGCGAGTTCGGCCAAATTTTCATCACCGATACGCAGCGCAGCCGCGTGGAGGCCATCGTGTCCTCTTTCACGGGCGATTACAAGATTTTTGAAATCGAGAATGGGGTAGTGGATTGATTCGATTGGTTCGATTGACCGCCGGGTCACGCACAGCGGACGGCCCCTCTCAATTCACCCTTCCCCGTATCCACAGCACTTCCGCTTTTTTTTGCTTGTCAAAAAACACCTTTATTTTTTTGCTGAACGCGCCAGTTTGGTAAGCATCGTATTCTACGGCTATTTCACCAACGGCACCGGGCGCGATGGGAGCCTCTGTGTAGCGTGCAGCGGTGCATCCGCAGGTGGTACGCACGGTTTGCAACACGATGGTGTCGGTGGCGGTATTTTTGAATTTGAAAACAAAAGTCGCGGGTCGAGCACGCCGAAGTTCGCCAAAGTCGTGGTCTTGTTCGGTAAGCCAAGCGACGACCGGCGTGGGAGCCGACAACATTTGCAGGCACAGCAGCATCCAAAGCATGAGTGGGAAAGTTGGTAGTCAAAAAATGTAACCTTGTTGTATTAACAGGTGTCGAACCGACGCGCTCGGTCCAGATTGGGGCGCAAAATCTCAAATTTTGGCGATTCATTTCAAAGCAAAATCATTTACCAATGCGCTATTTACTGATTTTCATGCTGTTGGTGGGGCTGTTTATGTTTGGTTCCCGCATTTTTAAGGACTCTCCTTTCGGATTTGGCATCCATGGTGAAGGTCCCTTCAAGACCGAAACTCGCAGTGTGCGTGATTTCCACGCTATCTTCCTAAATGTGGGTGGCGAGGTGGAAGTAAGCGTGGCCGACAATTATTTCGTGGAGGTGCAGGCACAGGAAAACTTGCTGCCCGTGCTGAAAACCGAAGTGGAAGATGGCGTGCTGAGGATTTATTTTAGCGAAAACGTGTCGAACCACAGGGGTTTGAAATTTCGCATCAGCGCGCCCGCTTTCGACCGTTTTTCCATTAGCGGTAGCGGCAAGATAACTGCCACGACCCCCATTCGCTCCGAAAAAATGAAAGCGGAAGTGTCAGGCTCTGGCGACATTGTGCTGCAAGAGGTTGAGTTCGATTCCACCATCGCTTCCATTTCCGGGAGCGGCAGCATACAGTTGGGCGGCAAATCGAACGTGCTGAAAGCGTCCATTGCGGGTAGCGGCGACATAAAAGCCAAGCAACTCACTGCCAACGAACTCAAAGTGGATATAGCAGGCTCTGGCTCGGTCACCTGCGATGTGGCGCAAACGCTCAAGGCCAACATCGCCGGGAGCGGCGATGTGTTCTATTCGGGCCAGCCTACCGTGGATGCCAATGTGAGTGGCTCCGGGTCGGTGAAAAAGATGAGCGAGCAATAAGGTGGCGGAGCTCCCAACGTCGGCTTTATACCTTGATTCAATAGGATTTGTCAGATTTCCCTGATTGATACCCCTGATTTTGAGCAGATTGCGTTTGCGACCACGTCCAAAACTTGACATCGCGAGGCATCCAAACGAAAACCGGGCAGCGTTTTTGCAACAGTGCCCGGTGATACCAAACCAAACTTTTTCTGTTTCAGCACATTCGAGCGTTTATCAGGCTCGAAGTGCGTGTTTGTTTTTTGTCTCGCCAAATACGGCGTAAAATAGATTGCCTGAATTTGCCACAAAGAGAAGCGAAGGCGCAAAGAAATTGTTTGCTGACCCTTTGTGTCTTAGCGACTTTGTGGCAAAATTCAATTTACGGCACACAAGCCCCTACTGAATCCGCACCGGGAAAGTGACATCGAAGTCAACCTCTCCGCCCGGATTGCTAAGGTTGTCCTTGTTGGTGGGCTCGTGGTAAAGAATGACGCGCAGATTGCCGGCACTGGGTTGGTTGGTTTGCCACTTGGTTTTGATGCCCAATGGCTTGCCCTTGCTATCCGTGTCGTCGTAGTTCCAAGTCGCGCTGACGGAAGCATCGGGGATATAGACAATCAGATGCTCGTCGGCCTCTTCCTCTATTTCCTTCGTGATGTCTTCTGCGGGCGTTTTGCTGCGGTCATACACATGGACGCGGCAAGTGATGTTGCCAGTCAAAGGAGGCAGTTCTATGGTCTGCACGGTGGGCGCGTTTCCGCCGGGGCCATCCAAGTCGTTCCACTCGAACTCCCTGTCGAGGCCGGGGCCGATAAAGTGCAACACCACCGTTGTGATGTTCTCCTGTTCGGTGCCTTCGTCATTGTCTTTGCAACCAGCCACGAACAAGCCTGCGAACAACAAGGCCAAAAGAAAAGTGCGAAGTGCGATTTTTTTGTTCAGCATAATTAATGTTTGAATTTTGAAATGATGAATGATGGCGGTTTATCGAGAGAAAGGAATATCACCCGAACAAAAGTTTTGCTCGAATCCCTACGTTCAGCCCCGGCTCATCCGCGTAGAAGCGGAAAAAGTTGAGGTATTCGCGGTAGCGTGTATTTGTGAGGTTATGCACGGTAAGACCCACCTCAAGCGGCATTTTCGCCTCTTTTTTTCTGCCATTGTTGAGGTGAAAGGTGTGTGTCGCGTCGAAACTCAGGACGGTGAATGTGGGAGGCGGCGCTTTCAACAGCCCAGCGGCGGGTATGCGCGACTGCCGGGCAGTGGTGGTGGCCACCAACCGAAGAGAGGTGGCGCCTGCTGTGGACACGTCATCGCTGCGCGACGCGCCAACTGACGATTTCCGATGAATAACCCAACGCAATCCATATTGGAAACGGTCCGTCGGCATCAATGGCAGCCAGTCGTGCTTCTTGTCGCCATTGCTCTCAAACGAATCCGGCACGACGCGTTCCCCGCGCAGCAGCGACACCCTTGATTCCACGAACAGACTTTTCAACACTGGTACCGTGAGGCTGCCATCCAACCCGCGCAGCACCGCGTCGGCCTGCGCATAAAAATAGGCTGGGAAAGCCCCTCTCACGGTGAGCACAAATGTGTTTTGAGGGTCGAGGTAAATGAAATCCCGGATTTGATTGCGGTAGAGCGTCAGCGCGGCCTCCGTTTGTCGGTTGCGGTATTGGAACGTGACATTGGAGTTCCATGCCTTCTCGGTGCGAAGGTCGGGCCGCCCTTCCTCGTAAGTGGCTGCTCCGTGGTGGACACCCCGCGCAAAGAGTTCATTGACGTGTGGCGGCCGCCAAGCATAACCCGTGTGCACGGTGGCCGACAGGTGTTTCCCCAAGTGATAGGTAAGCCCCGCCGTGCCGGACACGTTGGCAAAATGAACCAAGGTGTCAATGTTGGCGAGCGAACCCGAAGTGGTGGCGTTGGTCTGGCGATAATCGTACCGCAGGCCAAATTCTACTTCCCACGGGTCGGGGAAACGCCGCCAACGCTCCAAGAGCCAGACCGAGCCGCCCAGCGCCCGATAGTCGGGTATCAGCCCGCCCCTGCCCACAAGATTGGTTTGCTGGATGCCTTGCACGCCGACGCCGCCCTGCCAGTGGCCAATGGGAAAATGCTCGAGGGCCACATCAAGTGTGTTGGTCCAAAGCCTAAACGAAAGCTGCGGTTTGTCGGCGGCGCTGCCAGTCCTGCGCACCACGTCGTACTCCTCGCGGTTGTTGAACTGAAAAGCATACTGACTCGATATTTTCCATTTTTCGGAAAGGCGGTAGGTGGTGCGGTATTTCGCCAAATAGTGCCGCACCTGCTGATAGGGGCGCTCCACCTCGTAGGCAAACGCATCGCGGTTGTTGAGTGGGACGGGGCTTTCGATGGCCCGCTGCAAATCCGTCAGGTTGCCGACGTGCGCGCTGCGCAGGATGCCGATTTGCTGCGTGAAAATCGAGGTGCCGACATCGTGCGTCCATCGAGCGTTTTTCCAGCCCGCCATGGCGGACAGGTTCAATTCCGCCGCTCCGGTGTTCCCCAAAAAATAGTCCGGTGCGCGAAGATTGCCGCTGCGCTTGGCGGTGCCTTGCAGCCTGAACGTCAGCGATTGGCTCGGCAAATGCCAGTCCACCGCGCCAGAAGCCACGCCCCCCAGCCCGTTGGAAAACCCACCGAGCGACAACCACCCTCCCGCGCCTGCCGCTGCTCGCAAAGGAGCCGGCTCCAACACCACCGCCCCAGCCATGGCGCCCACACCATAGCGCACTCCTGCCGCTCCCTTCACTACGGTGATTTTGTTGGCCGTGAATGGGTCAATTTCTGGGGCGTGCTCACTGCCCCACTGCTGGCCTTCGAGCGCCACGCCGTTGTTCACGATGGCGATGCGATTCGAGTGCAGCCCCTGAATGACGGGCTTGGCAATGGTGTGTCCGGTGTTCAGGGTGGTCACGCCGGGTAGTCGTTTGAGCGTTTCGCCCAAGTTGACCCCTTTCGATGCCTCCAAATCGAGCCTATCCACTTGGCTCTCTGCTTGGATGTTGGGCAACACCAGCGCCTTTTCATGGATGACGACCTCATTCAGAATAGCATCGTGGACAAGTCGAAATTCCATGACCGTATTTTCCGTGAGGCGCACCACCTGTGTGAAATGGGCACATTCGATGTGGCTGATTTCGACGGTATAGGGCGTTTTTTCGCAGAGGTTTGGGATGGCGAACCAACCGTTTTCGTCGGTGATGGCCCCCTTGCCGATTTCTTTGACAAAGACGCTTGCGTATGCCAACGCCTCTTTCGTGTCAGCATCGGTGACGTGACCACGCAGGGCAATGTGGCAGTCTTGGCCGACCATAGCCCCGGCGAAGTGCAGCAGGAAATAGCCAACAATGGTGGCTCTGCCGTTCAGCATGATAAAAACTGTTGAAAATGTGGAACGATGTGCCCACTCGATGCCACCGTCGCAGCAGCTCGCCCTATGCGGAAAGGGCTGCGTGGTACATGATTGCGACGTCATGCGCTCTTCCCAAAATCAGAGAAGCGCAGGCGACAAATGAAATGGGCGACAGAAAGAAAAACAGTGGGACTTAGGCGGAAGGCGGCCCTCGGCGCAGCGTGATGTCGCAGGCTATTTTCGATAAAGCGGGGGCATGGTAGAGAGATGCCCGCTGCGAGTCTGGGAGTTTGGCAATGGCGGCCGGAAAGGCCGCGATTGAAATCAGTTCAGGCACCGACAGCACAAACGCGCAAAGCGAGCAGTCGTCGGGGTTGTACCGTTCGTCGTGCAGGTGCAATCCGCTGTGGCTGTACGCGGCCTCGCATACTGGGTGAGCGGCATGGTCGTGGTCGTGCAAGAGCAAGTTGTGCACGGATTTCAGCGAGCAGGTAGTCGCAAAAATCAGGGTCAATGCCCAAGCGCCGATTTGCCGATATGAATAGTTGAATCGCACGTCAGAAACGGATATGGCTGCGAAAGTAAGGCAAAACCAAGAGAAGTGGATTGTTTTTGTGGAACAATTGCGTTCTTTTTACAAAAAACGAAGCCCGGACGTGGGAGACCGGGCTTCCAGCCTTGTTTTGCGGCTGTGTATGAGCGGAACGCGATTCCGCAGAGAAAAGTCTATTTTTCGATGGGGCGTCCGTAATCGCTTATTTTTTCTTTGTGGCGCACCAACTGTCGTTTGAGGGTGTCCACCGAAGCGTTTATGGCGGATTCAAAGGTTTTGCTCGTTTTTTTGTCCATTACCCAACCGCCCGGCACGTGGAGTTTCACCTCCGTTATCTTGTCTTGCACTCGGCCCCCATTGTCTTGCAATTTCAAATGAACTTCTGCCTCTACGTTGCTGCGGTCGAAATAGCGATTCAAACGGCTGATTTTTTTCTCAATGTAAGTCAACAATTTCTGGTCAGCGTGGAAATGCACGGATTTGATTCTGATGTTCATCATATACGCACTTACTTTTAAAAGGTGAATGAATTTGGATTAAGGCTTGCAATCGGAATGGATAAAGTTTGGCGGCGTTCGGCCATCAGGACAAATTATCCGCACTTCCCTATCCCCTTCCTTTTTTTATATGAAAAAACGCGGCAACGGGCTGGATGACGTTGAATGACGTTCTCGAAAATAATCGGCTCAGCCGATTTTAGCGTATCGTATGCCCAACATCCGTTGCCGCGGGAATGCCAAATGAACTGATAACGTTACGAGAAAGAACGAATGTTTATTTTTTCAACACCCAATGTTAGCTGTTTTCCGATTATCCACACAAATTTTTTTTGAAAAAAATTTCATCATTTCGTCGAAAAAATTTCTTTTCTCCCGCGAATACGGTGTTTGGCAAAATTTGTTTCACCCAAACACCTCTTCTGCCAAAGATACCGTGTGGATTGTTTGAGCAGAAAACGGTGGGTTGCATAGAGGTAACGGCGGAGCGTATATGTTTGTTCTCACCATGGCACGCCCATTTTTCCGTTTTCGGCAGCGCGCACAAATTCTTCCTCGAACTCCGGTTTTTGTTCGATATTTACCCAAATTTGCCACGTCGTTCTCACATTTAAAAACCATGTCCGAACCCTCGTCTACCCCACCCCATTCTATCCTGCAAGAAGCCGAGATGCGGCGCGTATTCGATTTGCAGCAACAACATCAGTATGTGGTGGCGCGAACATCGGCCCGCCAGCGCACCGCCAAACTTCGCCGCCTCCACGACACCATGCTCCGCTTTCGGCGAGAAATTGAAGCAGCCGTGTGGCAGGATTTGCGCAAAAGCCCAACGGATACCAACATTTCCGAGGTGGGCGTGGTGAATAGCGAAATACGCCACGCTATCCGGCACCTTCGCTCTTGGACCACGCCCAAACGGGTCGGCACACCTTTGGTGTTGCTGGGCACTTCTTCCAAAATCGTGTATGAGCCGAAAGGCGTTTGCTTGGTGCTTTCGCCTTGGAACTTTCCTTTCAACCTGACGCTCTCTCCCATTGTGTCGGCGGTGGCTGCGGGCAACTGCGTCGTGGTGAAGCCTTCCGAATACACGCCCGCCAGCACCGCCGTGATGCGAGACATCTTGGCGGCGTGTTTCCCGCCAGAAGAGGTGGCCCTGTTCGAGGGTGGCGCGGAAGTGGCACAGGCGCTGCTTCGATTGCCGTTCAACCACGTCTTTTTCACCGGAAGCCCGGTGGTGGGCAAAATCGTGATGAGAGAAGCAGCCAATCATTTGGCATCCGTCACGCTCGAACTGGGCGGCAAGAACCCCACCATCGTGGACGAAACCGCCGACATTGACAAGGCTGCTGACAAAATTGCGTGGCTCAAGGGCATGAACGCTGGGCAGTCGTGCATCGCCCCCGATTATGTGTTGGCACACGAAAACATTCACGACCGCTTGGTGGAAACCGTCACAGCAAAACTCAAACAGTTTTACGGCGACACGGCGGAGGCAAGGCAGGCATCTCCCGATTTGTGCCGCATCGTGCACGAACGACATTTTGCAAGGCTAAAGACGCTGCTCGACGACGCGCTTCAACACGGCGCCCACGTTGCTTTTGGAGGAAAAACGGATGCTGCCACGCGCTACATCGAACCAACCGTGCTGACCCATGTGCCGGAGGAGGCCGCTATATGGCAAGAGGAGACCTTCGGCCCGATTTTGCTTGTCCGTCCCTATCAAGTACTCGAAGAGACGATAGCCTATATCAATGCTCGCCCGCGCCCGCTGGCCATGTATCTGTGGAGCAGCAGACAGCAGCACATCCAACACATACTGGCGGAAACCCGCAACGGCGATGTGACGATAAATGATTGCGGAGCACATTTCTACAACCCCAACCTGCCATTTGGGGGCATCAACAACAGCGGCATTGGCAAAACACACGGCGAGTTTGGCTTCTTGGAGTTCAGCAACGCCAGAGGCATCTTGCGACAAAACCGGATATTGCCCATCACCAGTTTTTTCATGCCGCCCTATCGGAAACACAACCGCTTGGTGAAATGGATGCTGGAAGGAGTGGTGCGCTGGTTTTGATGAGCAGAGGGTAGCGGATATTTAGCCTGAAAAGCCTTTTTCAAACTTGGCGCTCGTATTGCCTTCGTTGCGGGCCCTTGCCATCTTAATTTTCGCGGTATAAAAAAGTCCCCTTGCTACGGCATACAACCGTTGCAAGGGGATTTTTATTTAGAAACTAAGTTGACGTCAATAGAATCTGCTTCTGAAATCCGCCACCTCGGCCGCCTTTTTCATGGATTCGACAAAACCCATGCGGAAAACTGCTTGCGCCGAAGAGGATGCTTGGCGCTTGAACATGGTCAAGTCGGCGGGCACCTGAATCTGTGGCTTGTCGGTCAGGGGCAACACGACATATACACCGCTATTGCTCGTGATGGGCGGGCTGACCACCCCTTTGTCCAAGGCAAAGGCGGTGCCCACCACGCGGGGGTCGGAGCCGACCTGTATCATGGTGGCACCGCGGGCGGTGTCCACCGGGACGGCCCAAGTAGCCGCTATGGCTGCGAGGTCGCCAGCGGCTTGAAGCATCTTGCCAGTGATGACTTCTGCCTTTTTAAGATTTTTCACCTTTTGGTCGGCTTCCGGGATAGCCTTCAGAGTAGCCACGCTGGCGGGGCCTTTCGGTGTGATGCTTTTGAGGGCTGCCACCACATAGCGGCTGTCGAAATAGCCGCCCGATTGGTCGCGGAAAGAGAAAACCTCTTGGGCTACGGAGTTGACCTTTGTTTTTTTGTCGAAGGCCCAGCGAACGATTTCGCGGGCATCGTCGCCGCTGCCCAACACCCCTACCATGAAGTCGGTTGCGTTCATGGTGCCGCTGGTGAGCACTTGCAGGTTTTGCTCGCCAGCTTGCGCCGTGAGGTCGTCGAGGTTTTTGGCTGATAGCACCAATGCCTGCGCCTTGTCCTTCATGGCCTGTTGGGTGCTTTTGCTCGGCTCTATTTTTTGGCTTAGGAACACAGCCCTCAGCCCTGTTTCGTTTTTGTCAAACTTTCTGTCCGTCACGCGCACAATTTGCAACACTTGCGGATTTTCGAGGCGATAGTTTTTGCCCGGTTCTGCTTGGTAGAAAATCAAATTGGCCAAGTCATTGCCTTCGGCGGTGCGGCCTATCCAGCCGAGGTCGCCCCCTTCGGTAGCACTCTTGGTGTCTTGGCTGAATTGGGAGGCCAGCGAGTCGAAGCGAGCCTTGCCTGTGTTCAGGAGGTCGAGCAGGCTATCAATGCGTACCGCGTTCTCCGGGGTGTTTTGCAAGGCGATGTGGCTCACGCGCACGGAATCCGGCACCACTTTGCGGTCAATAATTTTAGCGATGTTCCAAGCGCCGCCGTCGAGGTAGGGGCCGAAGATGGTGCCGAGCGGGAGTTTCATCAGCGAATCGCCCATGGTTGGCGAGAGTTCGCTTTTCGTTTTATATGCCGGGCTGTAGGTTCCGTTGTTGGAGAGCACGAACACGGAATCGTTGTCGGTGTTGCGAAGCCCGTCCAGGAGTTTTGCCACACCGTCGTAGGCCAAGGAGCTGTCGTTGGCGGTCGGCACCACATCAATGGGGACATACATGATGACGCGGGTTTCCTCCAATTGGGTGTAGAGTTTGGGGTTGTCTTTCAAAAAAGCCTTGTAATCTGCGTCGGTTACGGGCGCTTCCGTGTCGCTCACCTTGTCGAAAGGAATGCGCAGGTAGGCAAAATCGCGGCGCTCGTTGCTTTCGCGGAAAGTCACCTCCGCCAACCATTTGGGGGTGTAAAGCCCCTTGTTAATCATTGCCATGACCTTGTCCTCCAACCTGTCGGCGATGACTTCCTTTTCCTGTTCGGCCCAAGAAGCCACAAAGCGGGGGTCTGCTTGGCCGAGTTGGCCTGCATCAATGGCGCTTTTGACCTGATTGAGATAATTGAAGTCGGGCAGTCCTTCGGGGGTGCGGTAGCGCGAGGTGATGATGGGGCTGAGGTTGTCGCCAAATTGGAGGTCGCGCAGTTCCTCGCGGTCCACGCCAAGCCCCAAGGCTTCGGCCTCTTGGGAAAAAAGAGCGTTTTTCACGAAGTATTCCCACGATTGCTGCCTAGCCTGATAGGGATTGTCTGCGTTGGTGTATATCAAGCTCTGATAGGTTTCGAGTTCGCTGCGCTTGATTTCTTTGCCGTTCACTTTGCCGAGTGTGTTGATGTCGCCTGCGGAGTAGTTGCTGGCGTTCTGCACAATGTCCATGAGGACAAATCCGCCCAGCGCCATTGCCAGCAAGACGATGAGTATCCAGCCGTTTTTACGGATTGTTCCGATTAAAGCCATTTTACCTTAATTGTTTGAAAATCAAAATTTTAAACAGAAAACGAGGTCGTTTTGAAAAAAGCAGGTGCAAAGGTAAAGTTTCGAGATGGAAAAAAGGAAGAATTTTAAAAACTTAGGTAGAAGTCAGAGGGCAGAGGGTGAGGCGGTCTGGGAGGGCGGGCCGTCCAGACCCTTCGGGATGTTCGTTCGATTTTTGGAACGCGACAAGTTGTGGTTCACATAGGGGTGGCTTTCAGCGGCTCACGGGGTGCCGCTTTCGCTTGGACAAACTCCAACCCCGCCATCGGCCTGCCTGCAAGCGGCTCTGGGTCGCTCATCGCCTTCACGGCCCCCAACCTTCCCGCCACGCAGACGGCCACCGTCACCGTCACCCCCACGCGCGGCGCCTGCACCGGCGAGCCGGTCACCTTCCAAATCACCGTGCAAAAATGCTGCGCCACCGACGCAGGAACCCTCGACACCGCTGCCATCGCCGTATGCGGGCCAAAAATCGTGGCGCTCGCGCTGCCCGGAAACCACCATCTGGAGCCGAACGACACGATTCGGTTCATCCTTTTTTCAAACCCAAACAACCCCCTCGGCAGCATCGTGCAATATTCCGACACCCTGAAATTCCCTTTCCTGCCCGGCACGATGCACTTCGACAGCATCTATTACGTCGCCGTCATCGCAAGGCCACTGCTGCCCAACGACAGCATCAACGCCGCCGCCGCCTGTTTTTCGATGTTCAAGGGGCCGAAAATAACGTGGCGCCAAAAGCCGAGCATCACCGTCGCTTCGCCGCCGGAGGCGGTGTGCCGCGACGGCTGCGCGGAGGTGTTGTTCGATTTTACGGGCACTCCGCCTTTCGAGTTTACATGGCTCATCGTGCAGAACGGCCAGATTCTCCTGTCCAAAAACGAGACTTCACCTGCTTTTCAAATGCTCGTCACCCTCTGCACCGCCGATTTCGCCATCCCCCCGACGGGCGGGAGCATTGATTTTCAGGTCAATTTCTTCCAGGATAAGTTTTGCGGGTGCGGGGACTGAGGGGGGGGCAAAATGTTAGTGTAAGATTTTAAAACCGTCGTATGTTTTAACAAAATAATCTTGGACGCCTTAAATATTTTGATTTATTTTTGTATCGCAAATCGGGCTGATGTTGCGCTGTCGGCGCCCAGACAACAAAAGCCTAATCCTTTCACTTTTTTCATCCCGCTTTTTTATGAAAAAGAACCGATTTCTCCTTCTTTTTTTCCTGCTCCTCGCCGCCAATGCAGCAGTTTACTTCCCCTCCTGCCAGCGCGAGGCCGACCAACCCCAAATAAAACCCCTGAGTGACAAACCCGTGGGCGAGCGGGCCTGCCTCGACGACACCGGCTGTTCGTTCGTTATGACCGCTGCTACCAATGGCACTGTAGAGCTATGTGGTGACATTATCAACAACACAGGCTCTTGCAGCAATGGCTGCAACACCCTCAGCAGCGACTTTTTTCTTAGCGTATCGCTTACGGCCAATGTGCCTTACACATTTTGTGTACTCCAAGGTGGCTCTGTGTGCATCCGTAACCCCTCGACGGCATTGCAAGCCATCGATGTGGCGGTACAAGTTGCTGGCACCACCCCCATCAATGTGAATATCCCTGTGGGCGAAAGCCATTGTTTCCATCCCGCTCAAAGCTGTAGTGCAACAAACGACGGATGCAAGTAACAGTGATTTTATGATTATGCCGACTCGCTGTTTTAGCCTGAACGGCATTCGGCTATTTTGACATTGACGATATTGGTAGCCATGCCTCCGGGCACGGCTGTCAATGTCGTTTTCAATTGGGTCGAGACTATGAATTTAAGTGTGTATATCTGCATATTTTCGTTTTTCATCACTTGGGATGTACTCATAGCACAATGTCCCCCGCTCGGTTCGATGGTAGGGGCTACCCAATTGTGCATGAATGAAGTACCTTTCATGTATTCGATACCCAATTCTGCCGATGCCAACCTTGTGTGGACGGCTTCCGTTGTGCCGCCCGCCGGAAATTTTCACGTTTCATTTATTGGTCCTTCCACCGGCCAATCGGTCAATTTGGACATCGGAGGGAACCCTGTGTCAGGGAGCGTGATACACCTCTGCGCCACCCCCACCAACCCTTGTTACGACCCCACCCCCATTTGCATGGACATCATCCCTCCGCCGCATATAAATCCTGGGTCGCAGCACCAAATAGTTTGCGAAGGGGATGAAGTGGTTTTCGAGTGGCTAGGGCCCCAGGGCCAGACCTATACTTGGACTTCCCTTGCCAACGGCATGGCAATCGGCGCCCCTCAGCAGGGCAGCGGCGACCTTGTTTTCATCGCCCAGAACCCCAGCAATATGACGCTTTTTGGGGGAGGGCAGGTTACCTCGTGGCTGGGCAACTGTAAAGGTCTAACATATAATTGGGGTGCTTATGTCCTCCCCAAGCCTAAGATGAACCAGCCCCCCAATGTATCGGTCTGCGGCGGCGCTCCGGTATCCGTCACCTTCTCCTCGGCTACGCCGGGCGCCACCTTCACTTGGACAAATGACAACACCGCCATCGGCCTTCCGGCAAGCGGAACAGGACACATCAACTACACCAGCCCCAAGGTGCCGTCGCCGCAGACCGCCACCATCACCGTCACGCCCCAATACACCAATCAGGGCGTCACCTGCCCCGGCGACCCCGTCACCTTCCATATCACCCTCAACGGCGCGTCGGTGGATGCCCCGCCCAACATCACCGTCTGCCCCGGCGACCCCGTCAGCGTCAACTTCAGCGGCACGGGCAACTCCTACACCTGGACGAACTCCAACACGGCCATCGGCCTGCCCGCGAGCGGCTCCGGCGACCTCTCCTTTTCCGCCCAGGGCGGCCCCCTGCAACAGACGGCTGTCGTCACCGTCACCCCCCAACCCTGCCCCTTCGCGTCGCAGTCGTTCAGCGTCACGGTGCTGCCAGAGGCCCGCGTCAACCAGCCCGACAACGTCACCGTCTGCGGCGGACAGCAGGTCGCCGTGTTCCTGAGCGGCAGCCTCTCTACCACCTTCTCGTGGACGAACTCCAACCCCGCCATCGGCCTGCCTGCTAGCGGCAGCGGCTCGCTTATCGCCTTCACCGCGCCCAACCTGCCCGCCACGCAGACGGCGACCATCACCGTCACCCCCACGCGCGGCGCTTGCACCGGCGAGCCGGTCACCTTCCAAATTACCGTGCAAAAATGCTGCGCCACCGATGCGGGCACGCTCGACACGGCTTCCATCGCCGTGTGCGGGCCAAAAATGGTGGCGCTCGCGCTGCCCGGAAATCACCACCTGGAGCCGAACGACACCATCCGGTTCATCCTCTACTCCAACCCGGCCAACCCATTGGGCAGCATCGTGCAATATTCCGACACCCTGAAATTCCCTTTCCTGCCCGGCACGATGCACTTCGACAGCATCTACTACGTCGCCGTCATCGCCGGGCCGCTGCTGCCCAACGACAGCATCAATGCCGCCGCAGCCTGCTTTTCGATGTTCAAGGGGCCGAAAATAACCTGGCGCCAAAAGCCGAGCATCACCGTCGGCTCGCCGCCGGAGGCCGTGTGCCGCGATGGCTGCGCCGACGTTCAGTTTGATTTCACGGGCACGCCGCCCTTCCAGTTCACTTGGCTCGTCGTGCAGAACGGCCAAATCCTGCTGTTGAGGAACGAGACATCGGCTGCCCACCAACTCGTGGTCACCTTCTGCCCGGCGGATTTCGCCGTCGCGCCCGCCTTGAACGAGTACGTTAATTTTCAGGTGAATTTTTTTCAGGATGGTTATTGCTCTTGCGCGGATTGAGGGAGATTCGCCAATAAATTGTTGGGGTTGAATTTTAAAAGCGAACGCATATTTCAACCTGAAAGGCTTGGACAGATTGAAAGGTTTGGCTTATTTTTATTTCGCCTTTGCAAATAGTCAAACTCAAATTTTATCCGTTCACTTTTTAGCCATCCCTTCGATTATGACAAAATTCAAAATTTTTCTGGCTGCCCCTTTTTTCCATCGTGTGCCTTGCAGGCCTTTACCTCCCCTCTTGCCAACGCGATGCCGATGCCCTTGCCCCTGCCCCAAAGCCTTTGAGCGACACGCCCGTGACGGAACGTGCCTGCCTTAACGACACTGGCTGTTCGTTCGTTATGACCGCAGCTACCAGTGGCACTGTAGAGCTATGTGGTGACATTATCAACAACACAGGCTCTTGCAGCAATGGCTGCAACACTAACGGCAACGACTTTTTTCTCAGTGTATCGCTTACGGCCAATACACCGTACACATTTTGTGTACTCAAAGATGGTTCTGTGTGTATCCGTAACCCCTCGACGGCATTGCAAGCCATCGATGTGGCGGTACAGGTTGCTGGCACCACTACGGCGCAGAGCGGCACAGGAAGCCCCTCGGCGGCGATGTGGCGGTACAGGTTGCTGGCACCACCCCCATCAATGTGACGATACCTGTAGGTGAAAGCCATTGTTTTCACCCCGATGCGCAATGCTCGGTCACAAATGACGGTTGCCAATAAAGGCGATCTTGCGACAGCGTCGACGTGTCGCTTTTGTCTCTGAACAACATTCGGCGATTTTGACACTGAGGAACTTACAAGCCGCACTCTGCCATTTGGCAGGGTGCGGCATTCGATGTCGTTTTCAATTCAGTTAGATTTATGAACGTCCGTGTACGCTCCTGCATATTTTTACTTTTTTTTATGGCTTGGAATGTGCTTACAGCTCAATGCCCGCCGCTCGGTTCGATTATTGGGGCTACCCAATTTTGCGTTAATGAAATACCTTTCACATATTCGATTCCAAATTCCGCTGATGCCGGCCTTGTGTGGACGGCTTCTGTCGTGCCGCCCGCGGGAAATTTTCAAGTTACATTCATTGGCCCTCCCACCGGCCAATCGGTCAATTTGAGCCTCGGAGGGAACCCTGTGTCAGGGAGCGTGATACACCTCTGCGCCACCCCCACCAACCCTTGTTACGACCCCACTCCCGTTTGCATGGACATCATCCCCCCGCCGCATTTGGACGTCATCCCACAGAACTCTTATACAGTTTGCGAAGGAGATGAGGCCATTTTCGAGTGGCAAGGCCCTCCCGGCCAGACCTATACCTGGACTTCCCTTGCCAACGGCATGGCAATCGGCGCCCCTGCCTCCGGCAGCGGAGACCTCATTTTTACAGCTCAAAATCCCACCGATATGCCGCTTTACGGGGCCGGGCATATCGTAGCATGGCTGGGCGACTGTAAAGGTTTTGGGAATGCTTGGTCTGTTCTCGTTCTCCCCCAGCCCTCGATGCTCCCCCCCCCCGACCTCACCGTGTGCGGCGGCGCACCTGTGTCGGTCACCTTCTCCTCGGCTACGCCCACCACTACCTTCACCTGGACAAATGACAACCCCGCCATCGGCCTTCCGGCCTCCGGCACTGGCAACATCAACTACACCAGCCCCAAAGTGCCGTCGCCGCAGACCGCCACCATCACCGTCACGCCCCAATACACCAATCAGGGCGTCACCTGCCCCGGCGACCCCGTCACCTTCCATATCACCCTCAACGGCGCGTCGGTGGATGCCCCGCCCAACATCACCGTCTGCCCCGGCGACCCCGTCAGCGTCAACTTCAGCGGCACGGGCAACTCCTACACCTGGACGAACTCCAACACGGCCATCGGCCTGCCCGCGAGCGGCTCCGGCGACCTCTCCTTTTCCGCCCAGGGCGGCCCCCTGCAACAGACGGCTGTCGTCACCGTCACCCCCCAGCCCTGCCCCTTCGCGTCGCAGTCGTTCAGCGTCACGGTGCTGCCAGAGGCCCGCGTCAACCAGCCAGACAACGTCACCGTTTGCGGCGGCCAGCCTGTGGCCGTGTTCCTGAACGGCAGCCTCGCCACCACCTTCAACTGGACAAACTCCAACCCCGCCATCGGCCTGCCCGCCAGCGGCTCTGGGTCGCTCATCGCCTTCACGGCCCCCAACCTTCCCGCCACGCAAACAGCCACCATCACCGTCACGCCCCAGCGCGGCGCCTGCACCGGCGAGCCGGTCACCTTCCAAATCACCGTGCAAAAATGCTGCGCCACCGACGCAGGAACCCTCGACACCGCTGCCATCGCCGTATGCGGGCCAAAAATCGTGGCGCTCGCGCTGCCCGGAAACCACCATCTGGAGCCGAACGACACCATCCGGTTCATCCTGTACTCCAACCCAGCCAACCCATTGGGCAGCATCGTGCAGTATTCCGACACCCTGAAATTCCCTTTCCTGCCCGGCACGATGCACTTCGACAGCATCTACTACGTCGCCGTCATCGCAGGGCCACTGCTGCCCAACGACAGCATCAATGCCGCCGCCGCCTGCTTTTCGATGTTCAAGGGACCGAAAATCACTTGGTGGAAAAAGCCGAGCATCACCGTCGGCTCGCCGCCGGAGGCTGTGTGCCGCGATGGCTGCGCGGAGGTGTTGTTCGAGTTGGAGGGGCAGCCGCCCTTCGAGTTCGACTGGCAGGTGTCGCAGGACGGGGCGGTGCTGCTGGCGCGGCACGAGGTGACAAGCGGCCATCAACTTTTGGTGCTGGTGTGCCCGCAGGACTTCGACGTGCCGCCCGTGGCGAACGGCGGGCTGCTGGGCTTCATGGTCAGCAATTTCGGCGACAAGGTGTGCTGGTGCGGGGAGTGAGGGGCGTTGGTGGCGACAATGAATTGTTGGAGTTAGCTTTTCAAAGCGAACGTATATTTTAGCCTGAAAGGCTTGGACAAATTGAAAGTTTTGGCTTATTTTTGTTTCGCCTTTATGGATGTTTCAAATTTAATCCGTTCACTTTTTACATCCCTTCGATTATGCAAAAATTCAAAATTTTCTGGCTGCCCTTTTTTTCCATCGTGTGCCTTGCAGGCCTTTACTTCTTCTCCTGCCAACGCGATACCGATGCCCTTGCCCCTGCCCCAAATCCCTTGAGCGACATACCCGTGACGGAACGGGCCTGCCTCGACGACACCGGCTGTTCGTTCGTTATAACCGCAGCCACCAATGGCACTGTAGAGCTTTGTGGTAACATTCTCAACTATACAGGCACTTGCAACTATGGCTGCGGCAGTAGCGGCAACGACTTTTTTCTCAGCGTATCACTTACGGCCAATGTCCAGTACACATTTTGTGTACTCCAAGGTGGCTCTGTGTGTGTCCGTAACCCCTCTACGGCATTGCAAGCCATCGATGTGGCGGTACAGGTTGCAGGCACCACTGCTGTCAATGTGACGATACCCGTAGGTCAAAGCCATTGTTTCCACCCCGCCCAAAGCTGTAGTGCCACAAACGACGGCTATAAGTAACAGTGATTTTATGATTGTGCCAATTCGATGTTTTTGCCTGAACAGAATTCGGCAATTTTGACGCGAGTGACATCGAAGGCCGCGCCTTACCTACTGGGATGGTGTGGTTTCCGATGTCGTTTTTAAATCGTTCTGGCTTATGAGCATTTGTGTACGCTCTTCCTGCATATTTTTGTTCTTCATCGCCCGGGCTATGCTGCTGGCCCAATGTCCCCCGCTAGGGCCGATTGTGGGCCCCCCTCAGTATTGCGTCTCCCTCCCTAGCACCAACATATACTCGATTCCCAATTCCGCTGATGCCGACCTTGTGTGGACAGTTTCTATCGTGCCGCCACTTGGCGGACAAGTTGAAATCGTTGACCCTCCTACAGGTGAATCTGTCACATTGTGGTGGACGTTATACCCTGTGTCGGGGACGATGATACATTTGTGCGCCACGCCCACCAACCCCTGCTACGACCCCACACCCATTTGCATGGACATCATCCCTCCCCCACATTTGGACGTCCTCCCAGTCCCCTTTACAGTTTGCGCCGGCGATGAAGTGGTTTTCGAGTGGCAAGGCCCCCAAGGCCAGACCTATACTTGGACTTCCCTTCCCCACGGCATGGCCATCGGCGCCCCTCAGCAGGGCAGCGGCGACCTCATTTTTACAGCCCAGAACCCCACCAATATGCCGCTTTTCGGAGGGGGCCATATTAGGGAGTGGAATGGTGACTGTGGTGGTGCCTCGATTCCGTGGTCTCTGTATGTGAACCCCAAGCCTAAGATGAACCAGCCCCCCGACCTCACCGTCTGCGGCGGCAGCCCCGTGTCGGTCACCTTCTCCTCGGCTACGCCCACCACTACCTTCACCTGGACAAACGACAACCCTGCCATCGGCCTTCCGGCCTCCGGCACTGGCAACATCAACTACACCAGCCCCAAAGTGCCGTCGCCGCAGACCGCCACCATCACCGTCACGCCCCAATACACCAATCAGGGCGTCACCTGCCCCGGCGACCCCGTCACCTTCCAAATCACCCTCAACGGCGCGTCGGTGGACGCCCCGCCCAACATCACCGTCTGCCCCGGCGCGCCCGTCAATGTCAACTTCACGGGCAACGCTGCCTCCTACTCCTGGACGAACTCAAACCCCGCCATCGGGCTGCCTGCCAGCGGCACAGGCGACCTCGCCTTCAGCGCCGAAGGCTCGCCTTTGCAGCAAACGGCCACCATCACCGTCACCCCCCAGCCCTGCCCCTTCGCGTCGCAGTCGTTCAGCGTCACGGTGCTGCCAGAGGCCCGCGTCAACCAGCCCGACAACGTCACCGTCTGCGGCGGACAGCAGGTCGCCGTGTTCCTGAGCGGCAGCCTCTCTACCACCTTCTCGTGGACAAACTCCAACCCCGCCATCGGCCTGCCCGCCAGCGGCTCTGGGTCGCTCATCGCCTTCACGGCCCCCAACCTTCCCGCCACGCAAACAGCCACCATCACCGTCACGCCCCAGCGCGGCGCCTGCACCGGCGAGCCGGTCACCTTCCAAATCACCGTGCAAAAATGCTGCGCCACCGACGCAGGAACCCTCGACACCGCTGCCATCGCCGTATGCGGGCCAAAAATCGTGGCGCTCGCGCTGCCCGGAAACCACCATCTGGAGCCGAACGACACCATCCGGTTCATCCTGTACTCCAACCCAGCCAACCCATTGGGCAGCATCGTGCAGTATTCCGACACCCTGAAATTCCCTTTCCTGCCCGGCACGATGCACTTCGACAGCATCTACTACGTCGCTGTCATCGCAGGGCCGCAGTTGCCCAACGACAGCATCAATGCCGCCGCCGCCTGCTTTTCGATGTTCAAGGGGCCGAAAATAACGTGGTGGAAAAAGCCGAGCATCACCGTCGGCTCGCCGCCCCAGGCCGTGTGCCGCGATGGTTGCGCCGAGGTGCTGTTCGAGTTGGAGGGGCAGCCGCCCTTCGAGTTCGACTGGCAGGTGTCGCAGGACGGGGCGGTGCTGCTGGCGCGGCACGAGGTGACAAGCGGCCATCAACTTTTGGTGCTGGTGTGCCCGCAGGACTTCGACGTGCCGCCCGTGGCGAACGGCGGGCTGCTGGGCTTTATGGTCAGCAATTTCGGCGACAAGGTGTGCTGGTGCGGGGAGTGAGGGGCGTTGGCGATGACAATGAATTGTTGGGGGTTATTTTTAAAAACAGTCGTGTTTATTGGCAAAAAAGACTTTTATACGACTAAAATTTTGACCTACCTTTGTTTTGCTCTGCGACCGGTCGAATTCAAATTTTATCCGTTCGCTTTTTTACATCCCTCCGGTTATGAAAATATTCAAAATTTTCTCGCTGCCCCTTTTTGCTGCCATCGTCGGTTTTGCAGGACTTCACTTCCTCTCTTGCCAGCACGAAGCCGAAGCCGAACAACTTACCGTGAAACCCCTCAGCGACACACCCGTGACCGAGCGAGCCTGCGCCAGCGGCTACTGTGAGTACTTGATTCTCTCGGATGTCAGCAACACCGTTGAGCTTTGTGGCGACCTTGCTGTCTTTACAGGAACTTGTACTGCTTGCGATACTTACAGTAATGATAAGTCCATTTGGATGACCGTCCCGACTTCTGCACCTGCTACGGTTTGTGTACTGATAGGTGGTTCCCTTTGCATACGGAACCCTTCTACGGCAACCCAGACCATGAATATCACGGTGACTGCTGGCACTGGCGGATCACAAAACGCGACAATTGTTCCGGGGCAAACTGCCTGCTTCCACTCCAACGCCAACTGTGACGCGACGGAGCTCGGGTGCCAATAACAACGTTTACCCACCAATACCCTCCCCGTGCTCCGACTAGGGCAGTGGGAGGCATTTGTACACTACGGTATATTGGGAGAACGCTGCAAAGTCCGTAGGATTTTTTGCACCCAGTGCCGCCGTTTTCAACCCACTGGCTTATGAAAATTCCTATACGCCCCTGCATACTATTTTTGCTTTTTCTCACCGCTCGGAACAGATTGCCAGCGCAATGCCAGCCACTTGAACCCATCCAAGGCCCCCCCCAACTTTGCAGCAATTTCCCCATGATATACTCGATTCCCAATTCCGCCGATGCTGGTCTTGTGTGGACACTCACGGTTGTCCCGCCAAACTCGGTTCAGTTCATCGGCTCTCCCACGGGCGAATCCGTCCAGTTGACTTGGTATGGGCCTGCCGGACTAGCGACCATCATACAATTGTGCGCCACGCCGACCAACCCCTGTTACGACCCTGCCCCCATTTGCATGGACATCATTCCCCCGCCCCATTTCGACCCTCTTGCCATACCTATTCCCACCGTTTGCGAAGGAGAGGAAGTGGTGTTCGAGTGGCAAGGCCCTCCCGGTCAGACTTATACTTGGACCACACAGCCATTTCACCTGTACATAGGCTCTCCGCCGGCTGGCAGTGGCGACCTCATTTTTACTGCCCAAAACCCCACCGACATGACCATTTTTGGAGGAGGACACGTCACTCCGTCATTGGGCGGATGTCAAGGTGGTAATACCTCATGGGCTCTTTATGTGCGTCCTGCGCCATCCGTGAATCCCCTTCCCGACATCACGGTGTGCGGCGGCTCGCCGATAGGAGTGGCCTTCAGCGGCTCGCCGGGCGCCACTTTTGCCTGGACCAACGACAACCCCGCCATCGGGCTGCCTGCCTCCGGCTCAGGCAACATCAACTATGTCAGCGCCAAAGTGACCCAGCAACAGACGGCCACCATCACCGTCACCGCCCATCATACCCTCAATGAATGCACCAGCCAGCCCGTCACCTTCCAAATCACGCTCAACAACACGATGGTGGACGACCCGCCCAACATCACCGTCTGCCCCGGCGAACAGGTCGAGGTCAACTTCACGGGTACTGGAGACTACTACTCTTGGACGAACTCCAACAGTTTTATCGGCTTGGGCAACGGAGGCACGGGCAACATCTCTTTCACAACGGAAGGCTCGCCCTTTCAGCAGACTGCCACCGTCACTGTCATGTCCCAGCCCTGCCCCTTCGCACCACAGACCTTCATCATCACAGTGTTGCCGGCGGTTTTCGTCAACCAGCCAGACAACGTCACCGTCTGCGGCGGCCAGCCTGTGGCCGTGCTCCTGAGCGGCAGCGCCGGCACGGCCTTCAACTGGACGAACGACAACCCCGCCATCGGGCTGCCCGCGAGCGGGTCGGGCAACATCATCTTCAACGCCCCCAACCTCCCAGCCACCCAGACGGCCACCGTCACCGTCATGCCCTACAAGCCGGGTGCATGTGCCGGCGAGCCGGTCACCTTCCAAATCACCGTGCAAAAATGCTGCGCCACCGATGCGGGCACGCTCGACACCGCCTCCGTCGCCGTATGCGGGCCAAAAATCGTGGCGCTCGCGCTGCCCGGAAACCACCACCTGGAGCCGAACGACACCATCCGGTTCATCCTGTACTCCAACCCAGCCAACCCATTGGGCAGCATCGTGCAGTATTCCGACACCCTGAAATTCCCTTTCCTGCCCGGCACGATGCACTTCGACAGCATCTACTACGTCGCTGTCATCGCAGGGCCACTGCTGCCCAACGACAGCATCAATGCCGCCGCCGCCTGCTTTTCGATGTTCAAGGGACCGAAAATCACTTGGTGGAAAAAGCCGAGCATCACCGTCGGCTCGCCGCCGGAGGCGGTGTGCCGCGATGGCTGCGCGGAGGTGTTGTTCGAGTTGGAGGGGCAGCCGCCCTTCGAGTTCGACTGGCAGGTGTCGCAGGACGGGGCGGTGCTGCTGGCGCGGCACGAGGTGACAAGCGGCCATCAACTTTTGGTGCTGGTGTGCCCGCAGGACTTCGACGTGCCGCCCGTGGCGAACGGCGGGCTGCTGGGCTTTATGGTCAGCAATTTCGGCGACAAGGTGTGCTGGTGCGGGGAGTGAGGGGGACGGTGGTGGCGACAATGAATTGTTGGAGTTAGCTTTTCAAAGCGAACGTATATTTTAGCCTGAAAGGCTTGGACAAATTGAAAGTTTTGGCTTATTTTTGTTTCGCCTTTATGGATGTTTCAAATTTAATCCGTTCACTTTTTACATCCCTTCGATTATGCAAAAATTCAAAATTTTCTGGCTGCCCTTTTTTTCCATCGTGTGCCTTGCAGGCCTTTACTTCTTCTCCTGCCAACGCGATACCGATGCCCTTGCCCCTGCCCCAAATCCCTTGAGCGACATACCCGTGACGGAACGGGCCTGCCTCGACGACACCGGCTGTTCCTTCGTTGTGACCGCAACCACCAATGGCACTGTAGAGCTATGTGGTGATATTATCAACTTCACAGGCACTTGCAACTACGGCTGCAACACTAATAGCGCCGACAGGTCTATCACCGTATCGCTTACAGCCAATACCCCATACACATTTTGTGTATTACAGGATGGCTCTGTGTGCATCCGCAACCCCTCGACGGCATTGCAAGCTATCGATGTGGCGGTACAAGTCGCCGGCACCACCGCTATCAATGTGACGATACCTGTGGGTCAAAGCCATTGTTTCCATCCCGCTCAAAGCTGTAGTGCAACAAACGATGGCTGCAAGTAACAGTGATTTTATGATTATGCCGACTCGCTGTTTTAGTCTGAACGGCATTCGGCTATTTTGACACGAACGGCATCGGAAGCCGCGGCTTGCTGTTACAAGGCGTGGTTTCCGGTGTCGTTTTCAAATCGTTATGCCTTATGAGCATTTGTGTACGCTCTTCCTGTATATTTTTACTTTTTTTCATAGCCCGGAGCATGCTGACAGCCCAATGCCCATCCTTGGGGCCGATAATGGGACCGCCTCAACTTTGCGGGAACGTACCCAATCCCAACATATATTCTATCCCAAATTCCGCTGACGCCGCTCTCGTCTGGACAATCACGGTTGACCCTAACCCTAACTCGGTTGAATTTGTCGGCCCTTCCACAGGTCAAACCGTCACTCTGGGTTGGTGGGGCCCTGCCGGATGGGCGAACGTGATACAATTGTGCGCCACCCCCACCAACCCTTGTTACGACCCCACTCCCGTTTGCATGGATATTATCCCCCCGCCGCATTTTGAACCTTATGACCCTGATGGTCAGACTCACCACCAAATAGTTTGCGAAGGTGACGAAGTAGTCTTCGAGTGGCAAGGCCCTCCTGGCCAGACCTACACCTGGACTTCCCTTGCCAACGGCATGGCAATCGGTGCCCCTCAGCAGGGCAACGGCGACCTCATTTTTATAGCTCAAAACCCCTCCAATATGCCGCTTTTCGGGGGAGGAAGTGGCACCGCATGGATGGGCGGCTGTAGAGGTACCAGTCCTGCGTGGTCTGTTCTCGTGAACCCCAAGCCTAAGATGAACCAGCCCCCCAATGTCACTGTCTGCGGCGGCGCTCCTGTGTCGGTCACCTTCTCCTCGGCTACGCCCACCACTACCTTCACCTGGACAAACGACAACCCTGCCATCGGCCTTCCGGCCTCCGGCACTGGCAACATCAACTACACCAGCCCCAAAGTGC
This sequence comes from Saprospiraceae bacterium, assembly GCA_026129545.1. Classification (NCBI taxonomy): domain Bacteria; kingdom Pseudomonadati; phylum Bacteroidota; class Saprospiria; order Saprospirales; family Saprospiraceae; species Saprospiraceae bacterium. The sequence goes on along the minus strand of JAHCHX010000001.1, from coordinate 562,791 downwards.
CGTCGCCGCAGACCGCCACCATCACCGTCACGCCCCAATACACCAATCAGGGCGTCACCTGCCCCGGCGACCCCGTCACCTTCCATATCACCCTCAACGGCGCGTCGGTGGATGCCCCGCCCAACATCACCGTCTGCCCCGGCGACCCCGTCAGCGTCAACTTCAGCGGCACGGGCAACTCCTACACCTGGACGAACTCCAACACGGCCATCGGCCTGCCCGCGAGCGGCTCCGGCGACCTCTCCTTTTCCGCCCAGGGCGGCCCCCTGCAACAGACGGCTGTCGTCACCGTCACCCCCCAACCCTGCCCCTTCGCGTCGCAGTCGTTCAGCGTCACGGTGCTGCCAGAGGCCCGCGTCAACCAGCCCGACAACGTCACCGTCTGCGGCGGACAGCAGGTCGCCGTGTTCCTGAGCGGCAGCCTCTCTACCACCTTCTCGTGGACGAACTCCAACCCCGCCATCGGCCTGCCCTGCGCGGCAGCGGCTCGCTTATCGCCTTCACCGCGCCCACCCTGCCCGCCACGCAGACGGCCACCATCACCGTCACGCCCCAGCGCGGCGCCTGCACCGGCGAGCCGGTCACCTTCCAAATCACCGTGCAAAAATGCTGCGCCACCGATGCGGGCACCCTCGACACCGCCGCCATAGCCGTCTGCGGGCCGAAAACCGTCGCGCTCGCGCTGCCCGGAAACCACCATCTGGAGCCGAACGACACCATCCGGTTCATCCTGTACTCCAATCCGGCCAACCCATTGGGCAGCATCGTGCAGTATTCCGACACCCTGAAATTCCCTTTCCTGCCCGGCACGATGCACTTCGACAGCATCTACTACGTCGCCGTCATCGCAGGGCCGCAGTTGCCCAACGACAGCATCAATGCCGCCGCCGCCTGCTTTTCGATGTTCAAGGGGCCGAAAATAACGTGGCGCCAAAAGCCGAGCATCACCGTCGCTTCGCCGCCGGAGGCGGTGTGCCGCGACGGCTGCGCGGAGGTGTTGTTCGATTTTACGGGCACTCCGCCTTTCGAGTTTACATGGCTCATCGTGCAGAACGGCCAGATTCTCCTGTCCAAAAACGAGACTTCACCTGCTTTTCAAATGCTCGTCACCCTCTGCACCGCCGATTTCGCCATCCCCCCGACGGGCGGGAGCATTGATTTTCAGGTCAATTTCTTCCAGGATAAGTTTTGCGGGTGCGTGGACTGAGGGGGGGCAAAATGTTAGTGTAAGATTTTAAAACCGTCGTATGTTTTAACAAAATAATCTTGGACGCCTTAAATATTTTGATTTATTTTTGCATCGCAAATCGGGCTGATGTTGCGCTGTCGGCGCCCAGACAACAAAAGCCTAATCCTTTCACTTTTTTAATCCCGCTTTTTTATGAAAAAGAACCGATTTCTCCTTCTTTTTTTCTTGCTCCTCGCCGCCAATGCAGCAGTTTACTTCCCCTCCTGCCAGCGCGAGGCCGACCAACCCCAAATAAAACCCCTGAGTGACAAACCCGTGACTGAGCGAGCCTGCGTCGACGACACTGGCTGTTCGTTCGTTGTGACTGCAACTGCCAATGGCACTGCAGAGCTGTGTGGTGATATTCTCAACTACACAGGCACTTGCAGCAATGGCTGCAGCACTCTCGGCCAAGACAGGTCTATCACCGTATCTCTTACGGCCAATACACCCTATACATTTTGTGTACGCAAAGGTGGTTCTGTGTGTATCCGTAACCCCTCGACGGCGGCACAGGCCATCACTGTGGCGGTACAGGTTGCAGGCACCACCGCCATCAATGTGACGATACCTGTGGGCGAAAGTCGTTGTTTCCATTCCAACGACGACTGTGATGAAACATTCAACGACTGCCAATAACAGCGACTTCATGACAATGCCGTCCCGCTGTTTTGGGCGGCGTGGCGCTTGAAATTTTAAGACTGATGACCTTGGCAGCCCTGCCTTTCGGTACGGCTGCCAAGGTCATTTTCAATTCAGCCCGGCCTATGAACATCCGTTTACACACCTCCTGTATATTTTTGTTCTTTATCGTCTGGAGCACACTGACAGCCCAATGCCCCCCTTTGGGGCCGATGGTGGGGCCGCCTCAACTTTGCCGCAGTATACCCAATCCCAACGTATATTCTATCCCCAATTCTGCTGATGCGGACCTCGTGTGGACAATTACGGTTGACCCTTTCCCTAACTCGGTTCAATTTGTCGGCCCACCCACGGGTGAATCTGTGGTGTTAGATTGGTCGGGGCTTGCCGGATGGGCGAACGTGATACAATTGTGCGCCACACCGACCAATCCCTGTTATGACCCCACCCCTATTTGCCTCGACATCATTCCGCCGCCGCATTTTGACCTTGACTTCCCGGGTTACCAAATAGTTTGCGCCGGCGATGAAGTGGTTTTCGAGTGGCAAGGCCCTGCAGGCCAGACGTATACCTGGACTTCCCTTGCCAACGGCATGACCATCGGCGCCCCTGCCTCCGGGAGCGGCGACCTCATTTTTACAGCCCAAAACCCCTCCGATATGCCGCTTTTGGGTGGGGGAAGTGTCACCGCATGGGTGGGCGGCTGCAGAGGTACTATTCCTGCGTGGTCTGTTCTCGTGAACCCCAAGCCTAAGATGAACCAGCCCCCCGACCTCACGGTCTGCGGCGGCGCACCGGTATCCGTCACCTTCTCCTCGGCTACGCCGGGCGCTACTTTCACCTGGACGAACGACAACACCGCCATCGGCCTTCCGGCCTCCGGCACTGGCCACATCAACTACATCAGCCCCAAAGTGCCGTCGCCGCAGACCGCCACCATCACCGTCACGCCCCAGTACACCAATCAGGGCGTCACCTGCCCCGGCGACCCCGTCACCTTCCAAATCACCCTCAACGGCGCGTCGGTGGATGCCCCGCCCAACATCACCGTCTGCCCCGGCGACCCCGTCAGCGTCAACTTCAGCGGCACGGGCAACTCCTACACCTGGACGAACTCCAACACGGCCATCGGCCTGCCCGCGAGCGGCTCCGGCGACCTCTCCTTTTCCGCCCAGGGCGGCCCCCTGCAACAGACGGCTGTCGTCACCGTCACCCCCCAACCCTGCCCCTTCGCGTCGCAGTCGTTCAGCGTCACGGTGCTGCCAGAGGCCCGCGTCAACCAGCCCGACAACGTCACCGTCTGCGGCGGACAGCAGGTCGCCGTGTTCCTGAGCGGCAGCCTCTCTACCACCTTCTCGTGGACGAACTCCAACCCCGCCATCGGCCTGCCTGCTAGCGGCAGCGGCTCGCTTATCGCCTTCACCGCGCCCACCCTGCCCGCCACGCAGACGGCCACCATCACCGTCACGCCCCAGCGCGGCGCCTGCACCGGCGAGCCGGTCACCTTCCAAATCACCGTGCAAAAATGCTGCGCCACCGATGCGGGCACCCTCGACACCGCCGCCATAGCCGTCTGCGGGCCGAAAACCGTCGCGCTCGCGCTGCCCGGAAACCACCATCTGGAGCCGAACGACACCATCCGGTTCATCCTGTACTCCAATCCGGCCAACCCATTGGGCAGCATCGTGCAGTATTCCGACACCCTGAAATTCCCTTTCCTGCCCGGCACGATGCACTTCGACAGCATCTATTACGTCGCTGTCATCGCAGGGCCGCAGTTGCCCAACGACAGCATCAACGCCGCCGCCGCCTGCTTTTCGATGTTCAAGGGGCCGAAAATAACCTGGCGCCAAAAGCCGAGCATCACGGTCGGCTCGCCGCCGGAGGCTGTGTGCCGCGATGGCTGCGCGGAGGTGTTGTTCGAGTTGGAGGGGCAGCCGCCCTTCGAGTTCGACTGGCAGGTGTCGCAGGACGGGGCGGTGCTGCTGGCGCGGCACGAGGTGACAAGCGGCCATCAACTTTTGGTGCTGGTGTGCCCGCAGGACTTCGACGTGCCGCCCGTGGCGAACGGCGGGCTGCTGGGCTTCATGGTCAGCAATTTCGGCGACAAGGTGTGCTGGTGCGGGGAGTGAGGGGCGTTGGTGGCTATCCAAAGGCTCGACAGGTGCAATGAATGCCATCTTCTTTTCTTGCATCTGAAAAATCTTTTTCTCTCTCAATGCGTTTTTGCCACCGCAAGTCATTGTCTTTTGCAACAAACGCCTCAATTTTACCTTTCTGAAAGCGACAGGCTGCTCAGCAGGTGCTGACCTTCGCCCTCCCAACTCAAAAACTACCCGGCCATGACAAAAACGGCTACTTGCACGGTTCTCTTCTGTTCTTTTTTTGTTGCCTTGTGCGGCGGTGAGGCGCTTGTGGCTCAAACCACCTCTCAAACTTCTTTTGGAAAAAACCGTGTGCAATACAATCGCCAAATTGACGAGTGGATGCTTTATGAGACCTCCAACCTCATCACTTACTGGTATGGCGATGCCCGCAACATAGCTCAGTCGGCCCTGCAAACAGCCGAGCTCGATTTTCCCTCTTTGCAGCAAATGCTGGAGCACCAAATGACCGACAAAATCGAGATGTTGGTTTTCTCTGATTTGACCGACCTTAAGCAAAGCAATATAGGCGAGGATGAGGTGTTTCAGCTGCGGGCTGGGGAGACAAAGGTCATTGGCACCAAAGTATTTGTCTTTTTCGATGGCAACCACCACCATTTGCGCACTCAAATCCGCGAAGGCGTGGCGGGAGTGCTCATCAACTCGATGTTGTTTGGTACCAATTTGCAGGAAATCGTGCAAAACGCGGTGTTGCTCAACTTGCCGGGATGGTACACCAACGGGCTTTCGGCTTACTGTGGCGAAGAGTGGAGCAGCGAGCTAGACAACCAACTGCGCGACTTGATACGTTCGGGCAAATATCCCAATTTCGACAAATTGGCCAAAAGCCACCCCCGGCTTGCCGGCCACGCCTTCTGGAACTACATCGGCCTGCACTTCGGGCGAAGCACGGTCAGCAACCTGCTATACCTCACCCGCATCAATCGCAGCGTTGACGTGGGCTTCCTATATGTACTCGGCAATGGCTACCGGCGCACCACCGAGCTTATGCTGGAATACTACAAGCGCCGCTATCAGGAGGAGGCCAAGTTTATGAAAAAACCCGACGATCTGACGAAAATAACCGTGAAAAACAAACGCAAACTCCCATTGAGCGAGGCGAAAATCAGCCCCGATGGCAAGCGCATCGCATGGGTGAGCAACGACATCGGCAAATGGCGCGTGTGGGTGCAAGACCTCAAGACCGGCAAACGCCAGCGCGTGTTTGGCGGAGGTGCCCGCAACGCACTGCAAACCACCGACTACAACTACCCAAAACTCGCGTGGAGCCCCGACAACAAACAACTGGCCGTGATGTATGAGCGCCGCGACATCGTGCGCTTGGCCATGCTCGATTTGAGCGGCAACAAAATCAAGCGAACCATTGCCGACCTGTCGCCGGAGTATCAGCGCGTGTTCAGCCTTGATTTTATCAATCCGGTGGAGTTGGTGTTTTCGGGTGCCGTGCGCGGCTATTCCGATTTGTTCATGTACCGTACCGTGACGAAGCAGACGGAGCGCCTCACTCAAGACTTCTGGGACGACCTCGACGCATCTTACACCATTCTCGACGGGCGCAGAGGCATACTTTTCAGCAGCAATCGCGTCTCTGACACCCTGACAACGGAGCGTTTGGATACCATTCTGCCACTTGGCCGCTTCGATATTTTCTTTTTCGACCTCGATAGCCGCAGCCCAGAATTGGTTCGCATCACCCAGACGCCCATGTTCGACGAGCGCAACCCGATTGGAGTGGACAGCACCTACTTCGCCTTTTTGAGCGATGAGAATGGGGTGTTCAATCGCCAAGCGGGCTATCTGGAGCCTTACCATGCTTACACTGAGGCCGTCATTTATCTCAACGATGGAGCGGAAGTGAAAACGTTGGACGACAAACAGCCCGGTGAGTGGCCCATGGAGCGAGTGCTCGAATTCTTGGCCCCCTTGGACACGGTGCTGCAAAACATTGACTCAACCACCGTGGACAGCATCCGCTCGTTTGTTATTTTCAAAAAACGCGCCCGCACTTGGAACCAAACCAATTACGACCGCAATATTGCGGAACATCATCTTTCCATGCGCAGTGGCCGAATGGTGGAGACCATCATCCGCGAGGGCAAAACCCTGTTTTACAGCCCTAAACCAAACCCCGAGGCTCAAGCGCCAGCCCGTATCACGCGCTTCCGCGAACTGACCTACCGCCAAGCGGGACTGCCAGTGCCGCCCCAACCAGACTTGGAAGGCATCTCCCAAATCCCTGAAAAACAGCCCATCGAACCCCAAATCGCCAAAGCCGACTCGATAACCCCGATCCCTCTTGGGTGGCTGTTTCAGGTGCCAGAACATCTTGCCACACCTCCCCCTGCTTTGTCGCAGGAAAGCGAGCAAACACGCTTGACCAAGCCAGTGCGCGAGGAGACGGGGGAAGAACCAGGCATGAGAATTGATTCCCTGCCAGCGCCACGCCGCCCGCTTAAGAGTATGCGCCCCCTCGCGGACGCAAGCAAAAACCAATCAGTCATTCGCTTCAACCCTTCGCAAATCATCCCTTACCGCCTGAAATTCCGCACGGATTATGTGTCCACCAGTCTAGACAACAACCTGCTTTTCGGCGGACTTGAAACCTTTGCCAGCTCACCCGGCGGTTTTCAAACACCCCCACCCGGCATTCTTATCAAAGCGAATTTTAAGGACTTGCTGGAAAATTATGTGGTGGAGGCAGGCTTCCGACTGCCCACTACCTTCAACGGCGCGGAATACTATGTGTGGTTCGACGACAAAAAACGCCGTTGGGACAAACGCTACGCCCTCTACCGCAGGAGCCTCGTCAACACCCTCGACCAAAACCTGCCGGGCTTGCCGCCCTCCCAACAGCAGATTCGCACCAACACCATCCTCGGCTTTTACGAATTGCGCTACCCACTCGATGTGTTTTTCAGCGTGAGAGGCCATGCCATCATTCGTCAGGACAAAACCATAGCGCTGAGCACCAATCGGGCGACGCTCGAAACGCCCGACTATGCCGAGCAACGAGCCTCCGTAGGCATGAGCTTGGTCTATGACAACACGGTGGATGTGGACATGAACCTGAAAACGGGTTCGAGAGCAAAACTCTACGGCGAAGTGGTGAAGCGGTTCGACCTGAATTTCCAACCCAATTGGAGCCTCAGCTTCAACAAAGGCATCATGAGCGTCATCGGTCTCGACGCTCGCCACTACCAATTGCTCGACCGTCGCACCATCCTTGCGCTGCGCTTGGCGGGTGCCACGAGCTTTGGGTCGGAAAGGATACTCTATTATCTCGGAGGGGTGGACAATTGGATTTTTCCGCGATTCAATCAAAACATACCCATTCCGCAAGAGGGCAATTTTGCCTATCAAACGCTTGCCACCAATATCCGTGGGTTCAACCAAAACATTCGCAACGGCAACTCTTTCGTGCTGGCCAATGCCGAGCTGCGCGTACCTATCTTTAAATACTTCTCCAACAAGCCTGTTATGGGCAATTTCTGGCGCAACTTCCAATTGGTCGGGTTCTTCGATGTCGGCACCGCTTGGCAAGGCAGGTCGCCTTATGATGGCGACAACCCCATCAACATTGTTTATTACTACTACCCCAACAACCCCAACACGCCGCCCATCGTGATTGCGAAAGTCAACTACTACCGCGACCCCTTGGTGGCAGGATATGGATTTGGCGCTCGGGCGCTCATCTTCGGGATGTACCTGCGTGCCGATTACGGGTGGGGCATCGAATCGCGCGTGGTGCAAAAGCCTCTGTTCCACTTTGCACTGGGTACCGACTTTTAGGGCTTATCAAAAATGACATACCATCGGCCTGCTTTGTTTCTCGACCGAGACGGTGTCGTCAATGTGCGATTGCCGGGCGATTATGTGCGTGCGCCAGAGGCATTTGTTCCTACGGAGGGTTCGGAGGAGGCCATGCGCTTGTTGGCCGAGCATTTTGGCCGCATCATCGTCGTCACCAATCAGGCAGGTATTGGGAAAGGACTCATGACCGAGAAAAACTTAGCCGATGTTCATCGAAAAATGTTCGATTGGGTGCATGCCGCCAACGGGCGCATAGACCGCGCATATTACTGCCCTCACTCCAAAGAAGCAGGTTGCCGTTGCCGCAAACCAGCCACCGGGATGGCGTGGCTGGCACTGGCGGATTTCCCCGATATTGATTTTGAAAATGCTTGGCTGGTGGGCGATTCGGCCTCCGATATCACTTTCGGGCAGGCCTTGGGAATGCACACGGCACTCATCGCAGGCAAATCGGAAGATGCTGAAATGTTGGCGAACATGAAGGTTGACTTCCGGTTTGGCTCCCTGTTGCATTTTGCTCGCTTTATCGCCAACTGTTAAAATTTTTAACGCCTGCAACAGGGTTTCGACGCGCCCCGTTTGAGCTCCGCTCTCGTTACGAAAAACTTTTAATTTTCACACGAGAATGTCTTTCTACTTTCAACAAGGGAATTCTGCCCGAGTATTGCCTTCCTGACACCCGAATATAAAAGCACCTGCGAATGGCTTTTTGATTTACCTAATGCCCACCCGGTTTCTTTTATCCTTCTTTCAAATTATACCTTGATTCGCTAGAATTTGTCAAATGAACATGATTGACACCCCTGATTTTGAGCAGATTGCGATTGCATCTATGCCCAAAACTTGGCGCCGCGAGGTATACTAAACACACTACCACATGACAAATCTGCTGTCACTGCGGGCAGCCCGTTTATTGGGCCTCCTCGGCGGAACCTTGCTCTCCGCCACCCTTGCGCTCGCGCAAACTACCGACCCCATCCCCGAATTGACATACCCGCCGCTCGACGACATCACGGAGCGGACTGTCGTGAGCGAACACCGAACCCTGCTATATCCACCGATTCGAGAGGCGGATATTTTGTGGGAAAAACGAATTTGGCGCGTCATTGACACACGCGAAAAAATGAATCTGCCCTTTGTAGCTCCCGAATCACCTTTGTTCACCATTTTTTCCGAAGCGGCGCTCGCAGGCGACTTGACTGTTTACAGCACCGTAAACGACCAATTTACCACCCCTCTATCGCTTACCGACGTGGAATCCATTTTGATGCGCAAGGATACCATCCTGCTCTGGAACCCAGAAGATTACACCGAACAATGGCGGGAAGTGAGAACCGAGCTGAACTGGGAGGATGTTCGGCGTTACCGTCTGAAAGAGAGCTGGTTTTTCGACACCCGCACCAGCACCCTTCGGGTGCGCATCCTCGGCATTGCGCCGCTCATTGACGTGTTGGACGAAGACGGCAATTTCCGCTATGAAAAACCGCTGTTCTGGGTGCATTACCCCTCGGCACGCGCCCTATTGGCAGGCAGAAAAGCCCCCTTGCACGGAGGCAACCACGCTACCACCCTCTCTTGGGAAGACCTTTTTGAGATGCGGTATTTTACCTCTTTCGTCATGAAGGAAAACAACCTGCACGACATGCGTCTTCAAGACTATCTGGCCGGCACCGACCTACTGCTCCACGCACAAAAAATAGAAGACGACCTCTTCAATCGGGAGCAGGATTTGTGGAGTTGGTGAACGAGGCCGCTATACCCTCTCCGCAAGTCTCGAAAAAAAAAGCCCGGTGGCAAGTCTGATATGACTACCATCGGGCTTCTCCAATAATTGCGCGTTGCTCTTATGACTGTGCCTTGGCGTATTGGACATTGGCTTGGATTTTCACTTCGTCTGACACGACAGCGCCGCCCGCTTCTGTGACGGCATCCCAACGAAGACCAAACTCCTTGCGATTGAGCGTGCCCGTCACTTCAAACCCCGCCTTGCGATTGCCATAGGGGTCGGTAGCCGTGCCGCCAAATTCGACTTTCAGCGAAATAGGCTTGGTCACGTCGCGAATGGTCAGGTTGCCATCGAGTTGATAATCGTCAGCACCCAGTTTTTTCAGGCTAGTAGACTTGAAAGTCATTTGCGGGAATTTTTCGCTGTTGAAAAAGTCGTCGCCGCGCAAGTGGTTGTCGCGAGCTTCCACGCCGGTGTTGACAGAGGCCGTATCAACGGCAAACTCGATATTGGCATTGGTGAAATCATCGCCATCGTTGGTAACGGAGGAGGTAAACTTGTCGAACTTGCCCGACACCGTGGCGATGACGAGGTGGCGGACGCGGAAGGTTACTTCGGAGTGCGCAGCGTCGAGCTGCCAAGTTGTGTTTGCCATGTTGATTTGTTTTTTCAAATTTAAGAATGACATCTAAACAAGGTGTTTGTCATTTAGTTGTTGAAACACTTAATTTTTTTGAGTGTGATAAATTTTCTCAAACCCGCGTCTTCATTTTCAAATAGGAAAACCCCTCCGCACGGCAGTTTTCTCCTAATTTTGCCCCATCAAAAAGGCCCCATCCAATTCTGCCTAACCATACAGCGCCATGCAAAATCCAACCGCATACCAGCCCAAAAACAAAATCCGCCTCGTCACCGCCGCCAGTCTGTTCGATGGTCATGATGCGGCCATCAATATCATGCGCCGTATCATGCAGTCTTCGGGCGCGGAAATCATCCATCTCGGTCACAACCGCTCGGTGCAGGAAATCGTGGATTGCGCCATTCAGGAGGACGTGCAGGGCATCGCCATCACCTCCTATCAAGGCGGCCACAACGAGTATTTCAAATACATGCACGACCTGCTCAAAGAGCGCGGCGCGGGTCACATCAAAATCTTCGGCGGCGGCGGCGGCACCATTTTGCCTTCGGAAATCGAGGAATTGCACGCATACGGCATCACCCGCATTTACCACCCCGACGACGGGCGCAAGATGGGTTTGCAAGGCATGATAAATGACGTGCTGGAAAAATGCGATTTCCCGGTGGGTTTTTCCCTCAATGGCGAACTCAAACATTTTTCGGAAAAAAATCCCGGCGCGGTGGCGCGGCTTATTTCCATTGCCGAAAACAACCCCGATTTTCACGAAAAAGAAATCGCGCCACAACTCGAACGAACAACGAACAACGAACAACGAACAACACCCGTTCTGGGCATCACCGGCACTGGCGGCGCAGGCAAGTCCTCCCTCGTGGACGAACTTGTGCGCCGCTTTCTGCTTGATTTTCAAGACAAAACAATCGCCATCGTCTCCGTTGACCCCTCCAAGCGCAAGACTGGCGGCGCCCTGCTCGGCGACCGCATCCGCATGAACGCAATCAACAATCCTCGCGTGTATATGCGCTCGCTGGCGACGCGGCAAAGCAATCTGGCCTTGTCCAAGTACGTCCACGCGGCAGTGGACATTCTGAAAGCGGCGAAGTACGACTTGATTATTTTGGAAACATCAGGCATCGGGCAGAGCGACACGGAAATCGTGGACCACTCGGACCTGAGCCTCTATGTAATGACCCCCGAATTTGGCGCGGCCACGCAGTTGGAAAAAATTGATATGCTCGACTTCGCCGACGTGATTGCCATCAACAAGTTCGACAAACGCGGCGCCCTCGACGCCCTGCGCGACGTGCGCAAACAGGTGCAGCGCAACCGCAACGCATGGAATGTGGCGGTGGACGAAATGCCCGTGTTCGGCTGCATCGCCAGCCAGTTCAACGACCCCGGCGTGAACCAACTTTACCGCCGCATCATTGACCTTTTGAATGAAAAAACCGGAGCGAATTTCCAATCCCACTTCCACGCCACCGACGAGATGTCGGAGAAAATCTACATCATCCCGCCGCAGCGCGTGCGCTATTTGTCGGAAATCGCCGAGACGAACCGCAAATACGACCTCGACGTGGAGGAGCAGGTGGCGATTGCGCGGAAGATGTGGAGCTTGAAAAATACGATTGAGATGCTCCAGTCGTCCGACGAATCAAAATCGTCGGACGACTTGCTGCAAACTTTGCAAAAACGCTATGCTGACCTCGAAGCCCAACTCGACTGGCGCTGCAAACGCATCCTCGAAGGTCACGAAGCGAAAAAGGCGCAATACGCCGCCGACGAGTACATTTATCACGTCCGCGACAAAGAGATTCGGGTAAAAACTTTCACTGAAAGCCTGTCGCACACCCGCATCCCGCGCGTGGCATTCCCGAAATTCAAGGATTGGGGCGACATCCTGCGCTGGCGTTTGCAGGAAAATGTGCCGGGCGAGTTCCCCTACACGGCGGGCGTTTTCCCCTTCAAACGCGAAGGCGAAGACCCGACCCGGATGTTTGCCGGCGAAGGCGGCCCCGAGCGCACGAACAAACGTTTCCACTACGTCAGCCTCGGCTTGCCTGCGGCACGCCTGAGCACGGCGTTCGACTCGGTGACGCTCTATGGCGAAGACCCCGATTACCGCCCCGACATTTATGGCAAAGTCGGCAACTCCGGTGTGTCCGTTTGCTGCCTCGACGACGCCAAAAAACTCTATTCAGGCTTCGACCTTTGCGACCCGAAGACGTCAGTTTCGATGACGATAAATGGTCCTGCGGCCACCATCGCAGCGTTTTTTATGAACGCGGCGATTGACCAGCAGTGCGAGAAGTACATTCGGGAGCATAAGTTGGAACACCTCGTGGAGGCGAAGTTGAAGGAGAAATATGACGATAAAGGTTTGCCGAGACCGCGATATAATTCCAACGTTGATACTAACGTCGGAAGGGTTTCAAACCCTTCCGACGTTACGGACGTTACGACGCTACCCGAAGGCAACGACGGCCTCGGCCTCTTGCTCCTCGGCATCACCGGCGACGACGTGTTGCCAAAAGAAGTCTACGAAAAAATAAAGGCCTACGCCCTTTCCGCCGTTCGCGGCACGGTGCAGGCCGACATTTTGAAAGAAGACCAGGCGCAGAACACCTGCATTTTCAGCACGGAATTCAGCCTGCGCGTGATGGGCGACGTGCAGGATTATTTTATCAAAAACAAGGTTCGGAATTTCTACTCGGTTTCGATTTCCGGCTACCACATTGCCGAGGCTGGCGCCAACCCGATTTCGCAACTCGCTTTCACCCTGGCCAACGGCTTCACGTTTGTGGAATACTACGCCTCGCGCGGCATGAAGGTGGACGATTTCGCGCCCAATCTTTCCTTCTTTTTCAGCAATGGCACCGACCCCGAATATGCGGTCATCGGGCGCGTGGCGCGGCGGATTTGGGCAAAAGCCATGCGCTTCAAATACGGCGCGAACAAGCGCAGCCAGATGCTCAAATACCACATCCAGACCTCCGGGCGCAGCCTCCACGCGCAGGAAATCGCATTCAACGACATCCGCACGACCTTGCAGGCGCTCTACGCGATTTACGACAACTGCAACTCGCTCCACACCAACGCCTACGACGAGGCCATCACCACGCCGACGGAGGAATCGGTGCGCCGCGCCATGGCGATTCAGTTGATTATCAACCACGAACTGGGGCTGGCGAAAAACGAAAACCCGCTGCAAGGCTCGTTCATCATCGAAGAACTGACCGACCTCGTGGAGGAGGCCGTGCTGTCGGAATTCGACCGCATCACCGAGCGCGGCGGCGTACTGGGCGCGATGGAGACGATGTACCAGCGCGGCAAAATCCAAGAGGAGAGCCTTTATTACGAGACGCTGAAACACACGGGCGAACTGCCCATCATCGGGGTCAACACCTTCCTCTCGAAGGAGGGTTCGCCGACGATTTTGCCGAAAGAAGTCATTCGCGCGGAAGAAGAGGAGAAGGAGGCGCAAATCCAGACGCTGCGCAACTTGCACAAGGCCAACGAACTACAATCGAAAGACGCGCTGCGCCGCCTGCAAATGGCTGCCGTCCACAACGAAAACCTCTTCGCCGAACTCATGGAGGCGGTGAAAGTTTGCTCGCTGGGGCAGATTACGCACGCGCTGTATGAGGTGGGGGGGCAGTATCGGAGGAATATGTGAACTTGTTTTTTTGCACTTTAAATTACTGGGAAATGCAGTTTGCAATCGAAATTGATGACAGTTATGTAATCCCTGAAACCCATCTCGACAACTCACAATTTATTGAACAGCGTCTTGCTGATGCTCCTGCGGAAAAACGCACTCAACTTGGGCTATTGCTTCGCTATCTTTATCAAAAAACCGACGGTCGAACTAACATTGAAAGAAGTGTAATTATAGCTGTTGAACCTCTAATCTCGCAAGCAGAAAATATTATGGCGCGTTGGTTACAAACTCGTACTAATGGAAGTGAGCGAAAAAATTATGGAACCAAAGCCTTGATTACTGCTCGAAATGCACATTATCGTTGCGAAAAATGTGGATTCCCCGATGTTAGGGCACTTCAACTTGACCATATTGATGGACGACGTTCTTCCGAAACAGACTTTATGTGTCTTTGTGCTAGCTGTCATCAGATAAAATCGAGGAAAAAAGATTGGCTTGGTTAAACTGGAGATTTGCCTTCTTCTCTTTTTATTTTAAATTTGTCTCCCAAAAACCCTCAAACCGAAAAGCAAAAGACATGAACCTAAATCTTGAAATCGGCTACGAGCAACTCTTAAAGTTGGTGATGCAATTGCCTTCCAAGCAAAGGAAGCAATTAGCCGAGGCTATTCAAAAAGCAGAAGCGGCTCCGCAGCAGCCGAATAATTTGCAAGAACTGCTGCTCACCGGCCCCGTCTGGACGGAAGAAGAATATCAGAACGTGTTGAAAACCAGAGAGCAACTCAACCAACTCGCCGAAAATGGTCTTAATTGACACCTCCGTCCTCATCGAGTATTTTCAATAAAACGCCATGTTCCCACACCTCCTCTCTGTCCAACCCACAGCCAAATACAAACTCCACCTTCGCTATGACGACGGCACGGAAGGCATGGCCGACGTGTCGCACCTGGCCGGGCGCGGCGTTTTTCGGCAATGGGACGAAGGCGACTTATTTTTTCAGGTAAAAATTGACCCCGAAACGAACGCCCTTGTTTGGAACGAAATGCTCGACCTCGACCCCGACAGCCTCTACCTGCAAATCAAGGGTTTGACTTTCGAACAATTCAAAGCCTCGCGAAAACAGCCCGCCCATGCCGCAGATTAGCCGCTTCTTTGGCATCATCATTTCGATGTATTTCAATGACCACAACCCGCCGCATTTTCACGCCCAATACGGGGAAGATGAATGTCTTATTGAAATCAACACTTTGACTGTTATCGAGGGTAAAATTCCTTCACGAGCACTCGGAATGGTCATCGAATGGGCAACTTTGCACAAAGAAGAATTGATGGAAAATTGGGAGAAAGCCAGCAATCTTGAGCCTCTTTTGAAGATTTTACCGCTGCGATAAATTTCCCCTCTTGAACAGACTTTCCACAGTTGGCAAGCAGTATGGGATGAATGTGATTTGCCTTTTCGCCGCACACGACTAAATTTGTCTCCCAAAAACCCTCAAACCGAAAAGCAAAAGACATGAACCTAAATCTTGAAATCGGCTACGAGCAACTGCTCCAACTGTTCCGGCAACTGCCGCCGAAGCAGAAAAAGCAGTTTTTGCAGGATATTCAAAAAGAAGTCGTTGTGAGCGCAGAAAAGGTAGATTTGGTGCAAGAACCTACTGCCGATTACGCCCGGCTGGAAATGAAGGATGCGGCTGCGCTTTTGCTGAACGACTACCTGCACGACGAAGAACTTACCGCTTTCACCGCCTTAGATGCCGAGACTTTCCATGAAACGCGGTGAAATCTGGCAAGTCAACTTACTCTCATGCTCGAAATCAACTTCCCTTCCTTCCCCACCCTCCACACCCCGCGCCTGCTCCTGCGTGAAATGACCCCCGACGACGCGGAATCCCTTTTTCAACTGCGCTCCAATGAGCAGGCGATGCGCTATCTGGGTCGGCCTTTGCAAAAAGACGTGAGCGAGGCGGTGGAGTTCATTGAAAAAATTCGGGCGAATTTTGCTCAAAATGAGGCCGTTGCATGGGGCATTGCATTTCACGGGCAGCCCAACCTGCTCGGCAACATTTCCTTCTGGAAAATGGACAAAGCCAACCACCGCACGGAAATCGGCTATATGCTGCACCCCGACTACTGGGGTCGAGGCATCATGAGTGAAGCGATGGCCGCCGCCCTCGAATACTGCTTCCGGGTGCTGAATTTCCACAGCATCGAGGCCAACACCGACCCCGAAAACGAGGCTTCTGGGCGGCTGTTGGAAAAACACGGCTTCGTGCAAGAGGCTTATTTTCGGGAAAATCTCTACTTAGAGGGGCGCTTCTTGGATTCGCGCATTTACTCGAAAATCAATCCATATCATTCTGTGCATTCGTCGGACGAATCAAAATCACCCGAAGAATTGAGCAAACATTAGAACGCCAACCCGAAATTGATGTAAGTCCCCACCCTGCCCGACTCGGGCGAATACATCACGCTGAGTTCGAGCGGCCCGATGGGTGAATTGTAAGCAGCCGTCAGCGCCGCGCCAGAAAGAAAATCGGGCGCTTGAAGTCCTTCTCTGCGACTGATAAAATTGTGCGCGGCACCATCGGCGCGAAGCGTCGCAAAAAGATTGCCGAGTATTTCCTGACGCACCCCCACCGACAATGCTGCCACGCTGGGTGTATAGACCGTCGCCTCCTGCAAGCCTGCGAACGTGACTTGGTTGCGGAACTGACGCAACAAGCCGCCGAGGGCAAAGTCGTTGAGCAGCGTCTGCCGATAACTAAAATTCAAGCCTGCTTGGGCTTGCCACACGAGCGTGGTGCGGCGGCTGAGAGGCTTGTAACAGTCGGCATTGAAAGTGAATCGAGGGAAGTCGTTGGCCCTGATGCCAAGCGAGTCGAGATTGTCGAACGGGTCGCCGTTGATGATTGCCGTGAGGGCGGGGCGCTGCTGAAACAAGTAGCCCACTTCCACGCCCATTTTTAACCCGCTTCTGGGGAGCACCGAGGCATCAAGCGTGTTGAGCGCCACGAAGCCGAACAGTGTCTGCACCTGATTCTCGCCGCGCAAGTCGAGCCGCGACGCGATGGAGGGGCGGTAGTGGAGCCATTCGTAGCGCCAACCCGTGCCGAGTGTCAGACGGCGTTTGGTGGAATATTGTAGTTTGGATTCTACTTTAAAAAAGGTTTGGCGCTGCGAGCCACTGGGGACAAACCGTTGGTAGTTGGTGAAGCCGAACGTTTCAAACTGGGCACCCGCGATAAAGGCCAGTCGGTTGCTTTTCCCAAATTGCTGCAAATGCTCGCCGCGTGCCCGGAAGTTCTCGCTCAGCGCCAAAGTGACCAAACTACGCGACGCTGGCATGAAAAGATTGCGGGTGGTGAGGTTGGCGTTCAAGCTGATGCTGCTAAACGAGTTGTAGTGCAGCGCGAGTTTTGCCTGCGTGAGGGCGTTTTCTTCCACGTCAAAAATCACCTTGTTCGTGCCGTTTGGCAAAGATTCCAGCGAGTAAAGGATGCGATTGTAGTAGCGCGTCCCGAATACGTTGCGCACCCTGCTCGAAAGCCTCGCCACGTTGTAATAACGCTGAGGGTCAAAACCCATCATTTTGAGAAAGTAAGCCTCGCTGGTGCGTTTCAGGCCGCGCACTTCCACCTCCGACACGAAGACCGAATCCGTGTTTGGCAAGCCTCGTGCGTTCAAATCCGGCTTTCCATAAATGGCGTCGAGCGAGTCCGCCAGATGCTTGAGGCGTGGGTACCAGAGCCATCCCTGTTCTATGCCGACATCAATAATCTCGTTGCCCCTTCCAAAACTCGCGGCGCTAAAGTCGTCCTCCACCGGGTGTTCTATGTAAAGGCTGCACAACTTGACTTGTTCTTGGTGTTGCAATCCATCGGGCAAAAAGATGACTTGCATCAAAATCGAAGCGGCATCGGTCAGTTTTTCTTGCGGCAAGAGGCCACTCGACACACTACTGCCAATGATGTAATCGGCTCCCATGTCTTTCACATCGGACACGGGAAGATTGCGCACGATGCCGCCATCCACCAACACCCTGCCATCAATCTCCACCGCCGTGAACACACTCGGAATAGCCATGCTTGCCCGAATGGAGTTGACCAGGCTACCCTCTTTCAGCACCACGGGGTGCCCTGTGCTGACCTCCGTGGCGACACATCGGAAAGGAATCGGCATTTTGTCAAAATCCGTGATGTTGTAGGCAGGGGCAAACATCTCGGCGAGTTTCAGCCACATTTCGGTACCTTCCAACACACCCGTAGGCAACTTGAAGCCATCCCCGGTCAGTTGCAGCTCGAGCGCATATTTGCCGTACTCCTCCTTTTCTTCCATAATCATGGACCGAAGGGAGGTTCTGTTGGTGAGCAGCACATCCCATTCGAGGGTGCGTGCCATTTTTTCAATCGAATCGCTCGAATAGCCCAGAGCGTACAGCCCGCCGACAATGCTGCCCATGCTTGTGCCTGTGAGGTAATCAATCTTAAGCCCGGCGGAATCAATGGCTTTCAGCACGCCGATATGTGCCAGCCCTTTGGCGCCGCCGCCGCTAAGGGCGAGGCCGATTTTGGGGCGGGCCTGTGAAGGTTGTTGGGCTTGCAGTGAAAAACAAAGGAAGAGTGGCAATACTGCCCAAAGTAAAATTTGCTTCATGAGCTGTTTTGTTTTGTGTCACAAAAGTAGGGGATATTTATCCCCTTGCTTTGCAAGAATTTTCAGTTCATCACGAGCATCCTACTTGATTTCAAACGAATTGCGATTTCAATCATGTTGAAAACTTGACAATTTGAAGCATATTTGAACAAAAAAACAAGCGGGTTTGCGTGGCTGCTTGGCCGTGCAAACCCGCTTGCTTGCGAGATGATGTAGCAAAAACATGAGCTGTCTCAACTCTCTCGAATTACTTGCGACACCCAATCAAAACTTTTTAGTTCCCTTATCACCACATTGAGTTGGTCGAGATTGGCGACCACCAGCCCGACTCGCCCCTCGAAATACCCCCCCTCACCAGAGATGGAGAACGACCTGATGTTGATGCCAAGTCCCGATATTTTGTCGGTGAGTTCCTTGATGACACCCGGGCCGCTGTCAATACCTGTGACTACGAGCGTGGTGAGGAAGTTGGATTTCACCACGTTGCCCCACCCCGCACCGAGAATGCGGTGGCCGTAGTTGGAAAGCAGGTGGTCGGCATTTGGGCAGGTGGTTCGGTGGATTTTGAACCCTTGGCTGACGGTCATATAAGCAAAAATCGCGTCGCCATGCACGGGATTGCAGCAGGTAGCGAAGGAGTAGGGATAGTAGCTGCCCGGCTCCCCGTTGATGATGACTTGTGGCTTGTCGCCGGGTTTGAGGCGAACCGCGGGGGGGGCTTCGTCAGTAACGGCCTCCGCTGCGTCCGGTTTGATGTTTTTTTCCTCGATTTCCACCAGATGCACACCATCCGAGCGGAATTTTTTGAGGTCTTTCAAATCCACCTGTTCCAGATAGATGGCACTCAAAAATTCCAATCGGTTGGGATAGCCATACCATTTGGCTAGCATATCGGCATTGTCTTCCACCGAGCATTTGAAAGCGTTGAGTTTGCGTTCGAGTATCTCACGGCCAAACTCCGCCTGCTTGCGCTTTTCTTCTTTGAGCGCGGTGCGAATCCGCGTCTTGGCCCTTGAAGTGACGACGAATTGGAGCCAATCCTCTTTGGGCTTTTGTTTTTTGTTGGTGATGACCTCCACTTGGTCGCCGCTGTGGAGCACATAATCAATGCGCTCGAGTCGGTTGTTCACCTTCACCGCTTGGCAGGTGCAGCCAACGTCGGAGTGAATGCTGAAGGCAAAATCAAGCGCGGTGGCTCCTTCTGGCAATATTTTCATCTCCCCTTTCGGAGTGAACACATGTATGTCGTCGGTGAGTAGGTTGCTCTGGAAATCGGCGAGGAATTCCACTGCATTTCCGGTGCCAGTGTTTTCCAGCGTCTCGCGCACCTGATTGAGCCAATTTTCGAACACGTCTTTCTTTTGCTTGCTCAGCCCGGCCACCCCTTTGTATTTCCAATGCGCAGCAAACCCGCGCTCGGCGATGTCGTCCATCCGCTCCGAGCGAATTTGCACCTCCACATAGCGTCCTTCCGGGCCGACCACCGTGGTGTGGAGCGATTCGTAGCCATTGGCTTTGGGGCTGGTAATCCAATCCTTGAGGCGTTCGGGTATGGGTTTATAGTAGTCGGTCACAAAAGTGTAAACCTGCCAGCAAGCCATACGCTCCTCATTGGGCGGCACGTCCAACACGATACGAACGGCAAAGAGGTCGTAGATGTCTTCAAATGACACCTGTTTGGTCTTTATCTTATTCCGAATCGAGTAAATCGTCTTGGGGCGCCCGGTGATGCGAGCCGGGATGCCCATCTCGTCGAGCCATGCATGGATGGGTTTGGTGAACTCTCGGATATAGTGTTCGCGGGCACGGCGGGTTTGCGCCAGCTTGTCGGCGATTTCGTGATATTCTTCGGGGTGGTTGATTTTCAGGCACAAATCCTGAAACTCGCTTTTGATTTGATAAAGGCCCAATCTGTGCGCCAGAGGGGCATAGATGGAGGTGGTTTCGGCAGCGATTTTCAGTTGTTTGTGATGCGCCATGCTTTTGATGGTGCGCAGGTTGTGGAGGCGGTCGGCCATTTTTATCAGCACTACCCGCACATCAGAGACCATCGCGCGGAGCACCTTGCCTATGTTTTCGGCTTGTGGGCTTTCCGAGTCGTGCAGTCCATCGAGCTTGGTCAATCCATCCACTATGAGCGACACGCGCGGGCCAAAACGCTCATGGATTTCCTTGAGCGTGATGTCGGTATCTTCCACCACGTCGTGGAGCAGCGCACAAATGGCCGCCGTAGGCCCCAGCCCGATTTCTTCGACACAAATCCGCGCCACGGCGATGGGGTGCGTGATGTAGGGTTCGCCCGACTTTCTGCGTTGTTTTTTGTGTGCCTCTGCTGCCATTTCAAAGGCCGCGCGAATGGCTTTGCGGTCCTTTTTGTTGAGCGGAGTTTTGAAGGATTTGAGCAGCTTGCGATAAGCGCGGTTGATAAGGGCGCGGTCTTCCGCTTCGCCGGGCATGGCAACCCCATTGAGTGGGCGGGCTTGGTTGCCCTTCTCCTCTTTATTTGTCTCGGTTGGTGCCGCCACGTTGGTGAAATCTTCCTGCTCCATGATGCCCATTGCGAATTTTCAGCGAAATTAGAATCAAACTTTGGGTTGGCAAAATATGTTTACGGCTCGTTAACGGTTTTTATCTTGGCGAGGTGCTTTCTTTTTTGCCGAAAGGCTGTACTTTTGCCCTCCTTTTTGAAAAAGGGGTGTTAGGAACGAATGACAGACTTTTGGAACTGAAAATTTTAGAATTACAAAAAATCTGCCAACTGTCATTACACCGAATGAGGTGGCACGTTGCATAAATAAACTTCACAACGCGGGCGTGGCGAAATTGGTAGACGTACCAGACTTAGGATCTGGCGCCGAGAGGCATGGGGGTTCGAGTCCCTCCGCCCGCACTTCTTTTGTTTGATGTGCCCCCATCAGCCAATAACTACTCAACTTATTACAGATTCATGGTTGTCCGCAACGATATTGACAATTCGTCCGCCCTCCTCACCGTCACCGTCACCCGCGAAGAACTGAAGCCCCAACTTGATGCTGAACTCAAGAAATTTCGCAATCGAGTCCCCGTCAAAGGTTTTCGCGCAGGCCACACCCCCATTGATGTCGTAAAAAAACTTTATGGCTCGGCTATCTTTAGTGACACACTGAATGATTTGCTCTCCAAAAAACTCTACGACTTCCTCCAAGAGAGCGGGCTTGAGGTGCTGGGACAGCCTTTGCCAAGCGAGGAACAACGGAAGTTTACCTTCAAAATCAGCGACCCTGAACCGGAATATGCCGTGACCTATGAGGTCGGCTTCGTGCCGTCATTTGAAATAAATGGTCTGGAAAAAAGCACCTCTTTCGAGAAACTGGTTATCTCAAACCTCGACGAACTGGCCGAGCAGGACCTCGAATACGCTCGAAACCGGATGGGCAAACGCAGCAACCCGGAAGACGATATTCGGGAAGACGACATCGTGCGCATCGCCTCTCGCGAACTCGAATCTGAAAACGGAGAAATAAAAGAGGGAGGTTGGGAAACTACCATAACGCTCTTTATCAAGGACATGACCGACGAGCCGACAAAAAACCAGTTGCTTTCCGCAAAAAAAGGCGACACGCTCCGGTTCAATGCACGCACCCTCGAAAACCATGAAAAAGACGAGATGTATCGGAAATACATCCTGAACATCCCAGCCGACGACGCGCGCGAGGTGGGCGATTGGTTTGAGGGCACCATCGAAGAAGTCAGCCGTGTGGAAGCCGCCGCGCTCGACCAAGAGTTCTTCGAGGGTTACTTTGGCCCCGACAAGGTGAATAGCAAAGAGGAGGCCATGGAACAATTGAAAAAAGGCATCCAGCAGTTCTACGATGTGCGCTCCAATGCGCTCCTGATGCGCGCTTTTCAAGAGCGATTGATGAGCAATAACCCCATTGAATTGCCCGAGAAATTCCTGAAACGCTGGCTGCTCGTGTCCAACGAAGGCAAGCTCAGCGAAGCACAACTCGAGACCGAATTCCCCTATTTTATCGAAAACTTGCGCTGGACAATGCTGCGCGAAAAAATCATGAAAATGTACGGCCTAAAAGTGACGGAGGCCGACATCGTGGAAGCCTTTAAAGACCGTGTCCGTAGCTATTTTCAGATAGACTTGCCCGAACACCTCATCAACAACAGCGTGCAGCGCCTGATGGAAAATGAAAAGGAAGTGGAAAAAGTGGAACGCGAAATCGAGACAGACAAAATCTTCGCAGCCATCCGCGACCAAGTGACGGTGACGGAAAGAGCCATTCCATCGGATGAATTCCACAATATATTGGACGCAGCGACCCAAAAGGCAGAGGCCGAACAGTTGGAGGCCGTGAATGAGAAATGATGCGACAAGGCCGATTTTCACCTCGGCTTCGTGCGTTTTTTCGTTCATCGTTCGAGACCCGTCGTTTGTCACTCATGGATGCCCTTTCATAGAGATTTACAGTTCCATTTTTTTCGAGCGCAACCCGCCGTTTGAAAAGTTGTTTCATTTGCCTCAAAAATTATTAAATCATGTTTGACAAAAACGAATTTCAGAAGTACGCCACCAAGCATCTCGGCATGAGCAGCATGCACTTGGACAAGTACATGACGGCCACCGGAGCCGTTGCAGCGCCCAACATCCGCGCATTCACGCCAGCAGTCATCGAGGAACGCCAGATGAACGTGGTCGCCATGGACGTCTTTAGCCGTTTGATGATGGACCGCATCATCTTCATGGGTGTGCCCGTCACGGAGTATGTCTCCAACGTGATACAGGCCCAGCTCCTGTTCCTCGAATCAAGCGACCCCAAGCGCGATATCCAAATGTTTATCAACAGCCCCGGCGGTTCGGTCATTGACGGGCTTGGCATCTACGACACCATGCAATATGTCGCGCCCGATGTAGCCACTATATGCACCGGGTTGGCGGCATCCATGAGCGCCGTGTTGCTCGCTTCCGGCACCAAAGGCAAGCGCAGCTGCCTGTTTCACAGCCATGTCATGATTCACCAGCCGATGGGTGGGGCGCAAGGCCAAGTTTCAGACATCGAGATTACCTACAAGCTGATTAAGAAAATGCAGAAATCACTCTACGATATCCTCGCTCACCATACGGGTCAGCCTTATGAGAAAATCGAAGAGGACTGCGACCGCGACAATTGGATGAACGCCGAGGAAGCCAAAACCTATGGTTTAGTGGATGAGGTGCTCGACCGCAACAACCCGCGCAGAAAGCAAGACTGAGCCACAAGGGGCACGAGTAAATCAGATACAGAAACAGCAAGAGTCATCTCGAATCCTCGGCGATGGCTCTTGCTGTTTCTGTGTTCGTTTGTTACTCCCAGCGGGATGCCTCATCTTTCTGAACAGTATCCAAAACATCAAGCGACAAACATCCCATTCCCTGCAACACTGGCGATTTTCGCGTAAGTTTGCAGCCCCAATCGAACCGCCTCAAAACCCAACTCACACAAACTCGAAAGTACGCTCAATACACTATGATAAATCGTGGCAGACCAACACAACACCGCTGCTCTTTCTGCGGACGCAGCGAAGAGGAAGTGATGATACTCGTCTCCGGCATGGACGGGCAGATATGCGAAACCTGCGTGGAAAAAGCGCAGGAAATCATTGACCAAGAACTCCGAAAAGCCGGCGTGCAACAAGAGGCGGAGCCTTCCGAAGGCAAAAGCAGCCGATACAGCGGCCCTATCCATCTTATCCCTCCCCGCGACATCAAGACCTTTCTCGACCAGTACGTCATTGGTCAAGATGATGCTAAAAAAGTGCTGGCGGTGGCCGTTTACAACCATTACAAACGCCTCCAGCAGTACGGCAACACCACGCCGGATGACGTGGAAATAGAAAAGTCCAACGTGCTGTTCGTCGGCCAGACGGGCACGGGAAAAACGCTCTTGGCCAAGACGATTGCCAAACTGCTCAACGTGCCCTTTGCCATTGTGGATGCCACCATTTTCACCGAAGCAGGCTATGTGGGCGAAGACGTGGAGAGCATCCTCTCGCGCCTGTTGCAAGTGTGCGATTTCGACGTGGAGGCTGCCGAACGCGGCATCGTTTACATTGACGAAATTGACAAAATCGCCCGCAAACAGGACAACCCCTCCATCACCCGCGACGTGTCGGGCGAGGGCGTGCAGCAGGGAATGTTGAAAATGTTGGAAGGTGCGGAAGTACTCGTGCCGCCGCAGGGAGGCCGCAAGCACCCGGAGCAAAAATTGGTAAAAATCAACACTCAGAACATCCTCTTCATCGCGGGAGGCGCTTTCGATGGCATTGAAAAAATCATCGCCCGGCGCGTCAACACACAGATTATCGGCTTCAACAAAAAGGAAACCGAGCGCATTGACAAAGAAAACCTGCTTCAATACGTCAGCCATCAAGACGTGAAAAGCTACGGCCTCATACCCGAACTCGTGGGCCGTATGCCCATCGTCGTCCACCTCGAACCGCTCGACCTGATGGCGCTGCGCCGCATCCTCACCGAACCGCGCAACGCGCTCATCCGCCAATATGAAAAATTGTTTGCCCTCGAAGGAGTGCAGCTCAACATACTGCCCGAAGCGATTGATTTTATTGCTGAAAAAGCCCTCGAATACAAACTCGGCGCGCGTGGCTTGCGCTCACTCTGCGAGGCCATCCTTACCGATGCCATGTTCGAACTGCCCACCTCGACCAAAGGCGATAAAAAACAGTTGGACATTGACCGCGAATATGCCGAGGAAAAACTGGAAGGAGCACGAATCGGGCGTTTGAAGGCTGCGTGAGGCCCGCTCGCAAAAGATAAACGCGGCGCAAGAGATACACTCTTTGCGCCGCGTTTATTTTGAAAACCGTAAAAACTTATGTCAAACAGTGTTTGATAGCTCATTTACGCATTCCGATTCGACACACACCTCTGCCACTCAAGTGTTAAAACCTATCTTTTCATCGAAAAAGAAACATCAAAAGCGACATTCTGGCGTTAGTGTCTAAATTTTGCAGCGAGGAACAAATGGCAGCACCGGGAAACACCGTCAGACAAGCCCGCGAACGGCACATTCTTTGTCGCCTGCTGCCATCAATTGCTAATCAAAACATTAAGACCGCTATGTCTTTTGAAAGAAAACTTGGGTGGCTTGCCAGCGCTTTGGCGCTACCGTTCTTTATGGCCGCGCAAACCAAAGACGCGCCCATCAACTTCGCCAACCCGTCGTTCGAGGATTTGCCGCGCTCCGGCGTAACCCCCTCTGGTTGGTACGACTGTGGCAGCCCCGGAGAAACCCCACCGGATGTGCAACCCGGCCAATTCGACGTGACCAAGCCGCCCAGCCACGGCAACTCCTATCTCGGCCTTGTGGTGCGTGACAACGAAACATGGGAAGGCGTGGCGCAACGCCTCAGCCGCCCCTTGGAAAAAGGACAGTGCTACGAGTTCACGATGGACATCTGCCGGTCGGAGCTTTACCTGAGCACCAGCAAACTCACCGGCCAAAGCGCCAACTATGCCACGCCTGCCAAATTGCGCATATGGGGCGGCACTGGCTTTTGCAGCAAAGCAGAATTGCTTTACGAGACCTCCGTCGTCACCAACACCCGCTGGCTTGGGCACACCTTCCGCCTAAGCCCAAAGAACAGCAACTATTCGTTCATCTTTTTTGAGGCTTATTACAAGACCCCCGTTTTGTTCCCGTACAATGGCAACATCCTGCTCGACAACGCCAGCGCCATCAAGCCAGTCGTGTGCGGCCCCGACAAAATGCCCGACGAAAAGCCCCCTGCGCCTCCTATCACGACCAATAAACCGAAGGAAAACAACACAACGAGCAAGGGCGGCGCAACCGTGCGGGAGGATAGCTCAACCAAGCGCCAGCCCGAGCCAGTCAAGCCCGTCGCAACAGACATTGAGCGCAGAAAAGGCAAAATTTATCGCCTCGACCATGTTTATTTCGATGCCGGAAAATTTGAAATAAAGCCCGAAAGCGAACCTGAACTTGAAAAATTCTACAAGTTCTTGCGGGAAAACCCGGACATCGTGGTAGAGGTGCGCGGACACACCAACAATCTCATGTACCCCGACTCCACGGCAGCCTTCAACCTCTCGACCAATCGAGCCAAATCAGTGGCCGAATGGCTCGTAGAAAAAGGCATTGATGCCAGCCGCGTCCAATACAAAGGGTATGGGTGGAAAATGCCGGTGGAGCCAAACACGTCGCCAGAAGGCAGAAAAAAGAACCAACGCGTGGAAGTGAAGATTGTGAACATGAACGGGTAGAGGCGGAAGAGCATCCGCTAGAACCAAAAAGCACGAGCGCGGAGGACACCTTTTGAAGGCATCCTCCGCGCTCGTGCTTTTTAGCCTTGTGGGCATCAGTTTTTCACGATGCGCACCTGTTTCACACCGACCTTGCCGCCTTGAGTTTTTAGCTGCACCCAATATAGGCCACTCGGCAGCTCGGGCAAAATCACTTGCTGAATCGGTATGCCCGAAAGACGCAACTGAGCAACCTGACGGCCATGCTGGTCAATCACGCAAAGCAGCGACGGAACGTCTTGCTCGTCATTGTAGGCAATCGTGAACGCTCCGCTGCTTGGGTTGGGGCTGACACCGAAATCAATAGCCACCGCCTCAGTGGTGCGGGCCAACTGCTCGGCCGCTCCCGCCTCAAACAATTCAGCCAACTCGGAGAGATTGCCCAATTCGAGCTCGCCCGCAAAGCAAACCAACACAAATTCATCGGGCGAACCCACCAGCAACACCATGTCCGTCACGACACTTTCCTCGCTTTTGGCCCAAATACGGACGTTTTCCTTGCCATCCCGAACAGTCAACAATTCATCAAACTCATCGGTAGGCACTTTTTGAAGTGCTTCCTTGTAAAGTTTAATGCCGTCAGTGATGCTATCTGCGGCCAAAATGCTCAGGCTCCCGATGTTCCTCACCACGTTGTGCAGTTTGTTCCAGTCCTTGTCGGCCACGCGGGTCTGCGTCGCCACCTCGAAGAGGTCCTTGCTCAGATAAGCAAAGGTGAAGGCCGGGGCTTTTTTATGTTGCTCGATAAACTGGGCGATGGCTTCGGGTTGAGATTGAGCCATGCCACTGGCAAGCATGGCCACGACGAGGCAAAGCATAATTTGTTTCATAGCGAATGGTTGAAAAGTGATGGAAATGGAGCGGAGACGAACGCCCCACGCAAGATGTTACGGCTTTGCTGAAGAATATTCGGGAAATCCAAAACTGTCAATTTTTTCTTAAAAAAAGACTTTTTGCCAAACACTCATTTTTCATCCTTGTTAGGACTCAAAGTGTCCTGCACGCATAAAGCTCAAATTTTCACACTTAAACTTCTTCGTTATGAGAAATACCGTGTTTTTCAAATTGTTTGGTGCGGCGGTTGTGTTGCTGAGCCATGTCGCCCAAAGCTGCACCGTCGTTCGTCAAGGAGAGTTCGGGGTAAAACGCAAATTGGGCAAATACGACGACAACGTCTATACCAGCGGCCTGCGCACGTTCAATCCATTCACCAGTAGAATCGTGAAAATAAGCGGACAAACCGAGAACATCGAAGTCTCCGTCAATATCCCTTCGCGCGAGGGCCTCACCATTCAGAGCGAGGTCTCCATACTCTACAATGTGGTGCAAAGGCAAGCCCCCAGTCTGCTCCGCAGCGTTGGGCTGGACTATGAGCAAACCATCATCCTGCCCGTGTTCCGCTCTGCGGTGGCCGATGTCACCGCCCGCTACTACGCAAAGGACATGCACTCAGGCAGCCGGGCAGAAATCGAGGTAAGCATCCGCGAGTTGATGATGCAGACTTTGGAGAAAAAAGGCATCATAGTGGAAGCGGTGTTGTTGAAAAGCATCGTGTTGCCACGCAACCTGACCAAGGCAATAGAGGAAAAACTTGAAGCCGAACAACAAGCACAACGGATGGAATTTGTGCTTTTGCAGGAAAAACAGGAGGCCGAACGCAAGCGCATACAAGCGCAAGGCTTGAGCGATGCCAACAAAATCATTGCCGAAGGCCTAAGCCAAGAAGTGTTGCAGTTCAAAGCCCTCGACGCTTGGCTCGAATTGAGCAAGTCGCCCAACGCCAAGGTCATCATCACCAATGGCTCAGTGCCCACCATGATGGACATTGACCAACCGACCTCCACCACCATGCAGCCCCGCCCCATCCCATCAAGAGCGACTGGGCCAGTACTCGGCTCCAACGAATAAAACCGACTTGCTCGAACTTAAACACACAAACAATCGGAACACGCCCACCCGACGGATGGACGTGTTCCTTTTTTTAGGGTAGTTCTTTATTTTTCAGCTGGAATGTTCCAACTTTGTCGGGTACTTTACATTGAAAATCATTTTTTCAACAAAACGAATTCCAATGAAATCAATTCGACACATCACACTCTTGAGCAGCACCCTGCTAGCGTTTTTTCCCTCGTTCCTTCTAGGGCAGAACCTCGTGCTCAACCCCGGCTTTGAGGAAATCACCCCCGACAAGTCCGTCACGCTGAACAGCCCCATCGAGACGGCAGCCCACTGGAGCGCCCCACACGCTGGCAAGTCTTTGCTCTACACCACCTCCAACGGCTACATATACGACCCTAACGGTGCCTCGTGGCCCTTCAAGGCACGCACCGGCAAAAACGTGGCGGGTATGAACGTCTATGGGGAAAGTATGTTCGGCGAGCCGCTCCGCGAATACATCCAAGGCACCTTGACGCGCCCACTGACGGTGGGCAAGCAGTATGTTTTTGAGTTTTGGGTACACTACCACTGCGAGGGAGCCAACAACATAGGCATTGTTTTTTTGCCTGAAAAAATCAAGGACAACTCCACCGGATTACTCAAATTCCAACCTGTTTCATTTCAAAAAGAGGTCACCAAATACAATAACGACAAGGACACTTGGACAGTGGTGCGCGATACCTTCGTAGCCGTGAAGCCATTCAAAAGTTTCATCATTGGCAATTTTTTGCCCGACAGCCTGACCGAGATAGAAGACAACGGCTACAATCACCACTTTGCATACATTGACGACATTGTGGTGCTGGAATTGAGCAATAAAGCACAGGTTGTCATTTCAAAAGCCGAAACGGAGAAGTGGGAAGGCAACACGGAAGTAAGCAAAGTATTGGCAGTGGCACCGAAAGGCGTGTCGTCAGAGACATCGCTCGTCTATTTCAAGTTTGACTCCGCCACATTGCAACCCGAGGCCAAATCCATGCTCGACGAAATCGCCGCCCAATGGGGACAAACCCCCAACGGCGTCACCATCGCGCTCGGGGGCCATGCCAGCAGCGAAGGCAGCTCGGCGTACAACAAAAGGCTCTCTCAACGCCGCAACCAAGCCGTGCGCAGATACCTTCTTTCAAAAGGCATACCCGCTTCCAATATCTCCACGACCGCTTTTGGGGAAGAAAACCCCGCCGCCGACAATGATACGGAGGGCAACAGGAGCAAAAACCGACGGGTAGAAATTCGAGTGAATCAGTAAAACTGGCAGATGAAGGCTTGCTCAATTCATCACATCCACATCCAGCATGAGCTCAAGCAACAGGCGGATGTCGCTGAAAAACTCGCCAATCGTTTCAAAATTGGCGTTATTGGCAAATAGGGAAGGCTCCAACAGGTCCTTATCCTGTGAGAGCGCGATATAAATCCTGTCAGCGATGATGGAGAAATAAATCTCCTTTTGCCGATTTTTTTGCTGAAACATCGCCCTGAATTTCAGAATCAACTGCTGCATCTCCTCCGAAATCACGTCTTGCACCCGAATGTCGGGCGTTGCGTAAGTGTCAAAGAACACCTCGAATTCGGGCAACAAATTTTCTTTCACGCGGCGCCCTCCCACCAAATGAAAGGCACGCTCGCTGCGGCTCATGTATTTGCGATAGGCATCGGGCAGCACCAACACACCCCCGTGCATATCCCAGCGTTTGTAATCGCCTACGAGAAAAACACCGTGAAACACGAGGTCGAGTTTGCTCCGAGTGGGCGAAAATTCCTTCACGCGCAGCTCACACAGTTCAAAGGGCGTCTCGCGCACTTGCCCCTGAATCAGGTCTTCGCCCGCATACACTTCGGCAGATGTGAAGATGCGGCTTTCGAGAAAAGTCTTGGGTTCGATGACACCTTTTGGGTCGTAGCCCGTGAATGAAAAATTCACGTCGTTGTCAATAAAATCGAGAATCAACTCCACGATGCGCGGCTTGAACTCCCGATAAAAAACTTGAACCCGGAAAATCAGGTAGGAAATCCACAGCGCCACCGGGATGAACAGCAGCAAGGTGAAGACAAAAACATTGACAAAAATTTGCAGCGCCACCACTCCGAACAAAAACACGCCCGACAAGGCCAACAGCCGCAGCAATCGCCGCCGACGATGCTCCAGATGAAGCAGTTCAGGGAAGATATTTTGATTGTAAAATTGGCGAAAATCGTGGTAGGAGTTGTGCATAAACGATGATGAACGACGCAGTTGGAATGGGGATGCGCGGGGGCCAATCCCCTTCCACAACCCATCATTCACGGTTCAAAAGTCTATTCCTTTTTGCTGCGTGTATTCCTCGATGTACTCGTCAATGAGATGGACGAGCAAATCCCGCATATAGGAGTTTTCCAATCGAGCGATGGCTTTTAGCTTTTCCAATTTGGCTCGGTCGAGCGTCACGGTCAGTCGTTTTTTCCCGGTTGCCTCATCCGTTGCAATTTCCTGCACGTCAATGGTTTGGCGAATGAGCGCATCCAATCCGGTCATGGACGAGCGAACGCTGGCACTTGAGGCAGAGGCCTTCGTCTTGCCGCTGGGCGTGGTCGTGTCAGGTTGGTTGGCCTCGTAGCGTTCGAGGCTTTCCTCCAATGCCTCTTGCAGCAGCGAATCGAGGTCGGACATAAAATTCTTGTGTGCCGCCCTGCGCTCCTGTGGGCGAGCCACGATGGTCGCTGCCGCAAAATGGTCGCCCTGCCCGGCATGGACATCGGTCAGCAGATCATCGAGACCCTCGGAAAATCTTTTTTTACTCATTGGATTTGTCCTTTATTCAATACAGGCAATATCTCGTTGGCAATTGGCACATTGCGCTCAGTTGACGGTGGAGGGTTGCTCGCTGAACACGCCATTTTCCACCCGCTCCAAAAACTCCCGGCTCAGTGCCAGATAATCCGCGGCGCCAGGGCTTTTGGGGCTGTACTCAAAAATGTCCTTGCGCTGGGCCGGCGCCTCTGCCAACGCCACATTGTCGCGGATGTAAGTGCCAAACACCTTGTCGCCGAAATACTTGTGAATGGTATCCACCACATCGCGATTGAGCACGCGCCTGCTATCGTACATGGTGGCAATCACGCCGGCCATTTCCACCTGCTTGTTGAGGCGGAATTTCACCTTGTCAATCACCTGCTTTATTTTGGCAAGCCCCTGCACGGCAAGAAATTCCGTCTGCAACGGAATCAACACATAGCGGCTGCTCGTGAGCGCGTTGAGCGTGAGCAGCCCCAGCGAGGGCGGGCAGTCAATCAAAATGTAGTCATAATCGTCCGCCACCTGATGGAGCAATTCGCGCAGGATGAACTCGCGCCCGGCTTCGTTGATGAGTTCCATCTCAGCGCCAGAAAGGTCGAGTGATGAGGTGACGACGTCAAGATTGGGCTTGTAAGTGTAGGGAGCCAGTTCGCCTTCGCCGCGCAACGCTTCATAAATCGTGAATTTCTGCCGTGGTATGCCCAGCGAAATAGTCAGGTTGGCTTGCGGGTCGAGGTCAATCAGGAGCACTCGCTTGCCCAATTCCACCAAACCCGCGCCTATATTGATGGCGCTCGTCGTTTTGCCGACACCGCCTTTGTGATTGAGAAGAGATACAACTATACCCATAGAAAGGTTTGAAGGTTGCTGGTTTCACCAACAAAAGTACAAAAGTTTATCAAACAACATCCCGGCCAAAAACAGAGATGCAAGTTGGAGGATAGGTTTGTTTGAGATTTTTTTTCAAAGGAGATCAGTCGCAAAATTCTGATTATCAATTATTAAAAAGACTTTCGAGAAAAAAAATTGCTTTTGGGCGAAAAAAATCTTTGACATTTTTTGTTTTTAAAAACTCTTTGTTTTAAGTTTGCATCGTCAAATTTCAAAGAAACCAGTCATTCACCCTTTTATTGCTCATCAAAAAAACAGCGCGTTATGATTAAGGAAGACCGTATCGAACTCAACAAGCGTTTCATTCATGCTTTCAAATTGCTCGAAGACAGGGGTGCCATTGTCAAGAATGACCGCAGTGGCCGAGGTGTCGGCGATGTGGCCGACAAGGTATTGGGCAACAAAGCTTACGGACACATCATTCGCGCTTTTCTTAACCCCGATAGCAAGCGGGTGATTGACTATGGCCAAGCCAAGTCGTTCTGCCGCGCCTATGATATCAATGAGGCATGGCTGCTCTATGGCATTGGCCACCCGTTTGGTTTTGAAGCGCCAAGCGATGCCTTTGTCGGCGACCGGGGCGGTGTTTCCGTAGGCGGCAATATTCTTTTCACCACTATACGCGCATTCGCGGGCAGCACGCTAGGTGCTGAAAATCAAGAAGACAATTCTTATTTTTCCATACCGGGCGTGAGCGGCCCTGGTTTGGTGGCCTTCCAGATTGAGGGCAACTCCATGGACCCCGTCATCAAGCACAACGATATAGTGGTCTGCAAATCAGTGGAGAACATCGCCGACATTCGAGACAACGAAATATATGCCGTGAAGAGCAACGGCAATGTGTGGGTCAAGTACGTTCAGAAAATTTACAACAATAGAGGGCGAGTCACGCGCCTCAAAATGATTTCAGCCAATTATTTTGACAATGACCCCTTCGAGGAAGAAGTCAACGAGACCACTCGCCTCTATAAGGTAGTGAGAAAAATTAGCAACGTCTGATAGGCTGTAGGCTGAATGTCCGCTCAGCTGCCTCTTGGGGTGAGGCGGACATTCAGCCAAGCAACCAATCCATAAAATCTATCCTGCTGTTTATTGTTTTCGGAGCCTCCCGGCGCAAATGCCGGCGAGGCTTTTTCATTTTTTCTAATGCTTCCTTGTGCTACCTTTGGCGGCGAATAAACCATGAAAGCCCATCATGCAAAAAATCATTTTTGGCCTTATCGCCCTCGCCTTTGCCGTTTATTTTGCCTGTGGCAAAAAAGTATTTGACCGCCGCCCGGTGAAATATGTGGCCTTCGTCGGTTTTAACCATCAGGACACCACACGCGCTCGGCTCAACAATTTCGCCGACTCGCTGCACATCCTCGCCTTGGAAAAATATCTCCGACGCATCAACGCGGAAAAAAAGCCCAAACGCTACGACTGCGAGTATCGCCTCCTCCCCTTTCAATGCAATTTCGAGGAAGATTCCATCGCCCCGATATACAATCGAATTCTGGCCGACACCAACATCGCGCTCGTGGTGGACAATACTTGGGGGCGCCATATTCGACACGCCAGAGACATTATCCGCGACCAGCTCCCGGTTATTTCCCTGACTGCCGACCAGAATGACACGCTTTTTGGGAGAAACGCCATCTTTCTCGAACCCAACGACCCTCAGCCGTTTTTCCTCGCCAATTTTATTCAAAAAGTGTTGAAGGCGCCCTCAGTTGGTTTTATCACCGAGGACGATTACTTGCTCCACAAACAATTTGAACGATTCGCCAAACAATACGACCTGAGATGCAACACGCTGCTGACTTTCAAACAAGATAGTTTGGTGAGCAATCTGGTGCCCGCGAAAGATACCGCTAGGGTCATCAGCGCCATTCGGCAGGCGTTGGCCTCTACTGACGAAAGGTATATTCTGCTCAACTTGCACAGTGCTTATGGCAATCTGGTGATGCGTGCCTTACAGGCTGCCTCAAAAGAGGAAATCAAGGCGAAAACCATACTTGGCATATCGGGCATGACCAGCCTCAAAGACAGTGAGTTGCAAAGACTGACCAAAGAGAAGGGACATGTCATCATCCGATATGAAACGACGGAAGAACTTCTACAGGAAGATGTGTATCATCTGAAGGAGGAAATAGAGGCGCGGTTTCCCAATCGCTTTTTCCAAACAAGAACCTCGCAAAACGCCCTCCGCCGGTGCTACGACGCGATGAACATATTCGAGGCGGCACTGCAAGCCGGTCATTCGCATCGAGCGGCATTGGTCGGGTATTTCAGCAACCTGAAAAACAGAAAGGTGACTATTTTCAACGAGTTGTATGAGTTCGACAGCACGCTCATCCTTCGCAAGGAACCCACTTTTAGCCGCACCGGAGACGGCAGGACGCAGGCTTTTCCCAAACAAGTCAATATCTTCGGCGACTCTGTGCCAAACCTGCATGTGGGCATTGACATCGTTGACATCAACGACATTGACATTCGAAAAAACATCTTCAATTGCAACCTGCTCTACTGGGTCATCGTGGATTCCAATTTTATCCAGAAAGAGGGATACATTGACTTTTCCACTATCAACGACCCGGAATCGCGCTACCTCATCGCCGAAGAAGCAGATACCAACGGCAATATGCTGCGCCTTTATCGTATCAGCGGTTCTTTTCTCGGCAATTTTATCTCCTTCGATTTCCCTTTCGACCGACATGAGATAAAAATACCCATCGAGGCGCTGAGCTCGAGCAACAACATCAAAATCAGTTTCGACTACAGCCGTCTTCAAACGAAAGACAAAATCGCCGATTTTCAGATGAACGACTGGAACACGGACCAGTACTTCGTGACGCTCGACAACAACATCTCGCACGCGCTCGGCTCTCCTTACAGAATCATGGTGGAGGGAGAAGACAGTACCCAACATCTCGAAAAGTACAAGACGCTCAACGTGCACTTGCGCGTGAGCCGCCGGCTTTGGGGCGCCATCATACTCGTGGTGTTGCCCTTCATCATGTTCAGCGCATTGCCTATCTTCATGCTGTTTTTCCACAAAGCTAGTTTCGAGGAAGTGGGCGAGCTCATCATCACCTCTTTCCTCGCCACGGTGGCCTATTCTATCAATTTGGTGCAGATATCGCCTGCTACCGACTCGATGAATCTGGCTTATATTTTCCTCATGCTGACACTGGGCATCAACTTTTTCTGCTTCATCTACGTCACCTACATTGACCGGTCGAGGAACGGAACTTCCTCCAACGGGGGGCGACGCACGATATTCCGTTTGCCGGGCAAGGTCTGGCTTCCTTATCTGCTCCTTATTTTGCTGTTGATGCTCTTCTACCTCATTTTTCAGAATTGATGCCTGCTTGCGAGAGCCGGTTTTTATTGTGGATTGGCGAGATGCGTCAGTCGCCATTTCCGAAGGCTTTCTCGATGGCTTCCCGGCTGTTGGTGACGTGGAGTTTTGTGTAAATGTTGTGGATGTGTACCTTCACCGTGCCTTCCTTGATGCCCAAGACGTTGGCGATTTCGCTGTAAGTGCGGCCTTTGGAAAGCAGTTGAAGGATTTCATGCTCCCTTCCGCTGAGTACCTCGGTGGCTTTGCTTATCGGTATTTTTTTCTGAAAAAACTCAATGACCTTTTTAGCGATGCTGCTCGACATCGGCGCCCCGCCTTCCAATAAATCTTCCAATGAGGAGAGAATCTTCGAGTCGGAGGCATCTTTCAGCAAATAGCCGCTCGCCCCTGCTTTCAGGGACTCGAATATCTTGTCGGCATCCTCAAACACGGTGTACATCATGAAGAGCGTGTCGGGCATTTTGGGCTTCACCGCTCGCACACATTCGATGCCGTTGACCCTGCCCGGCAAACCGATGTCCACCACGGCGATACGGGCGCCTGTCTTGGGCAAAAAATCAATGGCCTCTTCGCCGTTGTGATATTTGTGGCGACAGGTGAATCGCGGATGCTCGTTGATGAGCTCGCAGAGATAATCGCGGATATCGGGTTTGTCTTCCACGATGGCTACCGAAGCTGCGTTTTCTTTGCTCATGGTTGGGTCGTTTTTTCGATGGGAATGATGAACGTGAGCAACGTGCCGTCCATGTTTTCGATGCGCATTTCGCCACCCACGTCTTGCAGACGCTGTCGCATATTGTGGAGTCCGTTGCCGAATTGATTGATTTTTTCGAGTTCTATGCCTTTGCCGTCGTCCTGCACTTGCACCACCAAGCAGTCGTTTTTGAGTTCAAATGAAATGCTGACCCGCTCTGCCTGAGCGTGTTTCACCAC
Source organism: Saprospiraceae bacterium (assembly GCA_026129545.1). Classification (NCBI taxonomy): domain Bacteria; kingdom Pseudomonadati; phylum Bacteroidota; class Saprospiria; order Saprospirales; family Saprospiraceae; species Saprospiraceae bacterium. The sequence continues at coordinate 526,076 of JAHCHX010000001.1, read as the reverse complement.
ATTGTGCAGGCTTTCCTTCACCGCCAGATAGAGGTTGCGCCGTCGTTCGCCCGAAATAGCTTCATCGGTTATTTCCTCTGGTTCGCGTATGTGATAGTGCAAGCCGCTCACGTCGAGAAAATCTACGGCATAGCGACGAATGTATGCCACGAGATTTTCCACCGTATCGAAATTGGAGTTCATCGCCCAGATGATTTCGCCCATTTTTTGCACCAGATCCTGCGAATAATCCGCGATTTTGTTCACTTGCTCTTGAAGGCTGGGGTCGGTTGTTTTTTTCTGCACCCTGCTGCTCAGCATTCGGATGGAGGTAAGGCCGCCACCGAGGTCGTCGTGCATTTCGCCTGCGATGCGGTTGCGCTCTTGCGTGAGGGCCTCTTGCTTCTCTATTTGGAGGCGTTGCTCGCGCAATTGTAGGTTTTTCTCGCGCAATTGGCGGCGGACGTAAGCGCGGAAGTAAGAGACCACGATACTTGTCGCGGCGAGGAAGCAAACCAAATAGAACCACCATTTTTCCCAAAACGGCGGCTCGATTTTGATGAAAAGTCGGCGTGGCGTCGGGTTCTCGATGCCATCGGAGTTGGCCGCTGTTATTTCCAACAAATACGCACCGGAGGGAAGGTTGGCATAGCGGGCAAAACCGCGTGCCGATTCGCAGCTTATCCATGTGCCGTCGTAATGTCTTCCATCGGCGTAAGACAGCCGGTAGCGCAATCGATTGTTGACAGGGTCGCTGTATTCCATGGCGACAAAATCGAACGCCAGGGTGTTCTGAAAGTAATCGCAAAAAAGGCTGTCCAGCATGGTCACGTTGCGCGGCAACTTCTTGACAACTTCATCATTGATTTTCACCTCCGTGATACAGACCTTGGGCTGTGTGGACACATCGCGGAGTTCGGAAGGAAGAAAATAATTAAGCCCATCCACCCCCCCAAACCACAACCGCCCGTCGGGTGTCTTTTGGTAAGCACGCGAATTGAACTCGTATCCTTGAAGGCCATCGGCCAGATTGTAGCGGCGCGACTTCCATGTGACGGGGTGCAGCCGCAGCAGGCCATAGTTGGTGCTCAGCCAGAAATGCTGCTGTTCGTCGGGCAAGATGCCATACACCGTGCTGCTAAGGATGGTATCGGGTTGGCTGCTTGGCTTTTGGGCATCCCACAGGGGCAAGCGCCGAAGCCCAAAATCACCCCCCATCCAGATGAAGGTGTCCGTCTCGGCGAAGGCATAGACGTAGCCACCTATGTCAACTTCGGCCTCCGTTTTCAAGCGCCCGTCCTTGATGGAAGATATTGCCAGTGTTTGGCCATCAACGCTGAGATAAATCAAGCCATTTTTGTCTTGGTGGATTTGTGAAATGTAAGACTGCTCGAACCCCATCGGCTTTTCTGCCGCAACACTCCCTGCCTTTCGGACTATTTGGCAAACACCAGCATCCGAAGCGGCCAGTATGGTACCATCGCGCAGTTGGAAAAAGTCGTTGAATCCGCGCCCATTTTGAATTGCCTGAAATGTGCGTCTTCGCAAATCATACAGGTACGCGTTTTGGTCGGGGATGCTGGGCGCAAAGAGCAAATCGCCATTGCGGAGCATCCTGATGACTGATGTGAATTGATTTTTCCCGTTAGGCGTTTCCTTGCGTGGAGCGACGGTGTTGGCGGCGACCGAACGCAAGGGAGCCATGTTGCTGCCGAGCCACAGCACGCCGTTGTCGTCTTGCGCGATGGCATCGGCGGAAAATCGGGACTCATTGGAGAAGTAGAGCGACTTGCTGCGCACCAGATGGAATTTGTTTTTGTCAAGCAAACCATAGTCCACCCCCACGGCCCATATAGATATCCACACCACTTGGTCGCGGTCAACGTAGATTTCATTGAGTTCATCGGAAGAGAGGCTGGCCGGGTCGTCCGGGTCGTGGCGATAACGGCGCACGAACTGGGCCTTGCCCCTGTCGAACAACAGCAGCCCTGCCCATTGGGTGGAAACAAAAAGATAGTCAGCCCCCAATCGTTCCACATCCACCACCTGCCCTACCCTTTCTCCCTCAAACGTGTTGAAAGATTCCACGAGCACTCCCTTTTCGATGTCGAAAAGCAGCAAGCCTTCGCTGCTGGTCAGCCAGACCAAGCGTTTGTTCTCTGGCAACAATCGGCGAATGGAGTATCCTTTTTTGCCTTTCTCACCTTTGAGAAAATGGTTTTTCTTGCGCAGTTTGCCCTCCGCTATTTCGTACAAAACAAAACCCGCATCGCGGGTGCTGTTGGTGCTGACGATGCCGAATACCTCGCCAGTGGCCTCGTCGCTGAGCGCAAAATTGTAAAAGCCGTCCAACCGGCCAATGTTCTCGCTCATTGGCGGGCTTCCCAATTGTTGCGGCGGCGTGATGCGGTACAAACTATCGTTGAGCCGCGTCCACAGCCGCCCTTTCCCATCGCGGTGAAAAATGTAGTAACTGCTGCTCCATGGGGTTCCGTCGAGCGAAATTTGAAAGGTGAAAAAATCGTCGGTGGCGCGTCGGTAACAGTTGATGGCCTGCACTGTCCCGAACCAGATATTGCCCTGTTCATCCTCAAAAAAAGGGCTTTGGATGTTGTTGCCGACCATAGAATGCCGTCTCCCTTGTTCGGGGCGATAGACCCTGACCGATTGCCCGTCGAAGCGATTCAGCCCATCGGACGAGCTAATCCACACAAAACCTTGCTGGTCTTTGTGCACAAAGGGATTGATGGATTGGGAAAGCCCTTCTTTGGCGGTAAGATGATGCAAATAAAATCGTTCGGGCTGCCCGATAGCGGGGCTGACAAGCCCAACACACAGTAGGAGGACAAAGGCACGCAGATAACCGCCGGATGTCGCGACGACAACCGAGAGCGGTGTTGCTGATAAAGTGTGATTCTCAAAAGGCTTCATTATGTCGTGCTGACCACTGCTCTAATCACTCGTTAGATAGCGTTTCGGTGGACACGGCGGGCCAACCCAGTATTGTTGCTGGTTGTGCTTTTTGGCGATTAAAATAAAATAATCTTGATGGTCGGCCACAGGTTCCATGGTGTCGTTGAGTCGTATGCCCAGATAAAACTCTGTGGAGCCTGCGAGGGTGTTGTTGTCCGTGTTTGATATCAACCTGAAAAGGGTTTGGTTGTCTATGGCAATTTTGAATGGCGAGCCGCCGGGAATCGGGTTGTTGCTTTTCAGAAGATTGTACCCTTTGTGGCCCGAACTGGCATTGGCTATAAAATTGTCGCGCTGAGCGTTGTAGTCAGCCATGGCGTTCACCTCCGTCAGCGTGCCCGGTTTTTGAATATACATTTTGTAAACCCTGCCCGGCGGCACGGAGGGGTCGGTCGTCTCGCCCGGATACCGCCCCTTCCCGTCGGAGCCACGGGCCAACAGCGTGAGCATATCGGTGCCATTCACTGTCTCTATGCCCAAAGTGATGGTGAGGCCGACAATGCCCGACGGGGCGGTGCCTACCACGCCGCCCGTCAGATTTTCCATGACGTGGCCGCTGAAAAAGCAGGCGATAAAGCGGCGTCCGCCCGTCACTTCCCAATAAGTGCTGCGGTCAAGTATTTCGCGCCGCGAGTTGATGTCGGCAAAATTGGCGATGAGGTCATTGAACGTCGCTTGGTCGAACTGCCAATCAATCTCTGCGGAGTTTTCCCAAAAATAGAGGTCGGTGGAATCGGAGCGCGGCATAATTGAATTGTTTGAAATAGAAGAATGATTGAAATGGGATGTTGTTGGTGAGGGTGAAGGCATCGCTGCCCTTTCCTCATTGTCCAGTTGTTCCTCTCCCGCCAGCATGAAAGATTCTTTGGTTAAAATCCTGTTGGATGTCCCGTCTCATTTCTTTGGGAAACTGAATCAACCCTGCCATTGTGATATGCTTGAATTTGGCGCTCAGCCCGTCGTGGTCTATCTGGATATCCTTATTGTTTTTTTGAACGAGGGGCGTTTCATGTTTCAAATATGAATATGGCTCATGCGCTAGCACCCACATAATTTGCTCCGCCACGATATGGCTTCCCAGCACGCCCAGATTTTGACCGCCGTATTTGACTTCGGCTTCTAGCAAGATGTAGAGCCAAAGCGGCAACGCATGGGCTTTCACTTCCACGCCCAAGGCGAGTCGCACCTCATCGTCGGTCAGCAGGGTGTGATAGGCCCCGGTTTTTTCATTCACCAACGGGTAAAGCACGGAAGCAAAGGCATGACCCGTCGGCAATGCTTCCGAACGCGCTAGGTTGATTTGCGCAAGGGCGGGTCTGTTTTTCAAAAAGATGAGCGCATTGAGCGGGTCAGCGATGGTGTGGTCAATGGCCGAGCTGGGCTGGGCAAGTGGCTGCTCGGGCATATCGAAAAACAGGGGCCACTCGAAATTGATGAATGGATATTTGGTGAAGCCACGCAAGTCTTTTTCGCGGAGGTTGTTGTTGCGAGCAGACTGCCGCCCAAAAATCCGGCGGCGCTCTTTGGCGCGATTGAGCGTGTAAACATCTTGCACTTGGCTGTGACCGATGCGCAAGGCAGCACGGCTGAACTCGGGCATCATGCGTGGTTCTTCATCAGGCTTGAAGAGCAGAAAATGGTCGGGGTTGGCCAGTCTGTCCACGAGCGCCCCCTCGTACATCAGGGGCTTCAGATACTCTTCCACGATGATGCGGTGATAGCACCAAGTGACCAATTTGCGCGTCTCGCTAAAAAGCGCCTCGCCTGTGAGCGCAGGTCTCTTGAAATTGAGCCAATCCGCCACCGCGTTGTGGAATCGGATGAACGCGCAATGCAATTGCAAAAGCAAGAAATTTTGGTCGTTGCGGGTGTCGGCCATGAGCGGCACTTGGCTGGTGTAGAGGCGGCGGATGTCGTATTGGTCGCCGCCGACGGACTCGACATACAATTTGACACCTCTGAAAATGGGATAATTTGCGCTTTCCTCGTGGTGCAACGAACGCATGGCCGGGTCGTTAAAATCGGTTCCATAGTAAGCGTATAGGTATGGCATGGCGCCCGGCCCATGACCGTAAAGCGATTGGAGGCGCAGGGCGGGCGATTCGTCGCCACTGTGTCGGCTAATCGTAATATCGTGTGCCAAAAATTGACCAAAGTAGGTGAAGCCAGCCGCTATTTTATCATTGTCCTTCGTGGCAATGGCTCCCACGTTTTGCGGCTCTGCGCGCATGGACTTAGCAATAGCTTCCAATTGGGTGGGCGTGAGCGAGGGAGTGCTTTTCCCTATGTGGGCAAACCGAAAAGCAGATTGCCGATAGGGGTCATAGTCGGGGATTTGTTCCGTAACCCCAGAGCCGTGACCTTGAGAGTTTTCGATTGTCATCGCAAATACTTTTGTTCAGATGAATTGATTAAAAAAACCCCCTCCGGCCATACGGGTGGAAGCGACCGGAGGGTTGACGCAAAAGTTTGGTCTTTTGGAGGACTGCTTCACGGCATCAAGTGTTTCATGTTTTTTGGGGTTAGTCCCAAATGGGATGGCCTTCATTTTTTTTTATGAAATCATACAGGGCGCACTAACTTTGAGGGGCTTAGCCGGAGGTTTGACGACACAAAAGTAATTTAACTCATCTTTGGCAGAATATATCGAAAGATATATTGTCGGCAATTTTTTTTCCGCGCAATTTTGTCGCTTGCCCAATTTTAAAAAACCTAACAAAACACAAACGAAACAGGCCCACTACTTACATTTAAGCACTTTTGCCATGAAAATGAAATCTGCACTCCTTGCGCTGGCTTTGATGCTTGTTTCGCAGCTCGCCCACGCGCTCGACGCAGGCGTTTCTTACGCCGTGTATGCCACGCCTGAAAAACCATATCTTGAAATCAACATCGAAATAGCCGCCGCCTCGGTGATGTACCGACACGTTGACAGTGTGATGCTTCAGGCAGGCGTGGAGGTCTTGATTTTGGTGAAACAAGGCGACGAGACCGTCAAATTTGACAAGTATGTGCTGAACAGCCCTTTGGTGGATTTTCCGCAGGCATTGCTCGATGTGAAGCGGATGTCGCTGCCCAATGGTGATTATTTGCTCGAAATATCTTTCGTGGATGTCAACGACCCGGAGAACAAGGCGCTTTTCAAACGCCCCCTAAAAGTGGCGGTGGGGACGCAAATCCATCTTTCGGAGGTGCAGCTGCTGCGCAGTTTTCGGCGTGACGACACGGACAATCCTTTCACCAAAAACGGCTTCTTTCTCGAGCCCCTGCCTTTCCTCTTTTACGACCAAGGCGCCAAGTTGCTCGCTTTTTACGCCGAAATTTATCATTCGAACAAAGACATCCAAGACCCGGCCTATCTTGTCCGCTACTTTATCGAGCAAGAAAAGGGCAACGATGTCACCAACCTCATCTCCATCGGCCACCAGCGAAAAAAGCCCTCGCCGATTGATGCCGTGCTCGTGCAAATGGACATCAGCAAACTCGAAAGCGGCAACTATTTCCTCACCGTCGAGGTCCGCAACGCAGCCAACGAACTGCTCGCCACTCGAAAAGTGGCCTTCCAACGCAGCAACCCACTGCTCGAACTGCCCGAAAAAGAATTGACCGAGGAATTCGTCCATCAGCAGTTCGTGCAGCATCTGGACGAAGCGGCCTTGCGCTATGGCCTGCGGGCCGTCTCCGCTTATGCCATCGGCGAAGAGCCGGAGATGCTCAAAAACATCTTGCAAGGCGGCGACCTAAGCAAGATGCGTTTCTACCTCTTCCGCCATTTCATGCGCGAAGACCCCAACAACCCCGAACAGGCTTACAAGAAATTTTTGGAATTGGCGGCAGCGGTGGACAAAAAATTCAGGAGCGGGTTCCGATACGGTTTTGAGACGGACCGGGGGCGCACCTTCCTGCGCTTCGGTCGGCCCGACGACCTCGTGACGGTCGAGAACGAACCCGGCGCGGTGCCTTACGAAATCTGGGTCTATTACAAATTCCCCAAAACCCAACAAAACAACGTGAAATTCCTGTTTTACAACCCTTCATTGGCGGGTGAGGACTATCTGCTGCTGCACTCCACCGCTCGCGGCGAAATCAGCAACCCACGCTGGGAACGGGTGCTTTACTCGCGCAATTCCACCGAGTATGTGGAAGATGGCAACTACCACGATGCCACCGGCACCCAACGCAACTTGGGCCGCAACGCACGACAGTATTTTCAGGATTTCTGATGAAGTGGGGTCAATGCCTGTCCGCCTTGGCTTCCTCCCGCCGCTCGACGTAGTTTTCCCACACAGGCTTGTAGTCGTAAGTCAGATAGACCTCCGTGTTGAATGCGCCCCAAGCGCCATTTTCGAGGGAAAGATTGAGCCGGCGCTCCGACCCGGCGGGTATTTTTAGCAAAATGACATGGCCGAGATTCATCGCTATAGTCCACGACAACACGCGGGCATCCTGCGGCGGAAAAATGTCCCAAAACCCCTGGGCCTCCAATATGCGGCGTATCTCCGGCAAATTCTTGTCTTGTTGGTGCTTCAGCACGACGGTCACAAGGATGCTATCGGCAATAGGCTCCACGGGAGCGGCCATCGAAGGCCCTTCCACCGAGGTGGAGTCGGTTTTTTCAACTGGTTGCTGTGCAAGGGCGATTTGGCTCACAAAAAAGATACTCAGGCCTATAAGCAAAATTTTCTTCAACATTTCCAAAAAAAGGATTTCGATAAATTTTGAATGTGCAACGAGCGGCAAAGATATGTTCCCACGCAACCAAACGCGCTCGAAAACGCACAAGTTTTGGAAAGTTCGGTCAAGGCATCTCGCACAGTATGATTTTATACCTTGATTCGCCAAGATTTGTTAGATGAACATGATTGACGTTCTTGATTTTTAGCAGATTGCGATTGCGGCCATGCCCAAAACCTAACGGCGCGAAGTATATACCCATACTTCGCTTCGTCAAGTCTTCAGCATGGATGAACCCCTCCTTCGCGTGAATCATCAAAAATCAGGGAGAGCAATCAAGCGTATCTGATAAATCTTGACGAATCAAGGTATACATTTGCCCGAAACATAAACGGCACTCAGATGCGATGTACTCTCCCCATTCCGCTGTGTGCAGCCAATCATCCATCCCATGTTCAAGAAACACCCATCCGGATTACCCTTCCTTTTTTTCACCGAAATGTGGGAACGCTTCGGCTATTACCTCATGATAGGCATCTTTTTGCTCTACATGACGGACACCCAAAAAGGCGGCTTGGCTTTTGACCGCTCCATGGGCTCCGACGTGTACGGCACCTTCATCGCATTGGTCTATCTCACCCCTTTCATAGGCGGGCTTGTGGCCGACAGACTTTTGGGCTATCGGCGCAGCATCATCCTGGGGGGCGTGCTCATGGGCATCGGATACCTGATGCTGGCCATTCCGAACAACTTGTTTTCATTCTACGCCTCGTTGGGCGTCATGATTTTGGGCAATGGTTTTTTCAAACCCAATATCTCCGTGCTGCTTGGCAATCTGTACAACGAGGAACAGTATAAGCACCTAAAAGATACGGGCTACAACATCTTTTACATGGGCATCAACATCGGGGCGCTCATCTGCAACTTCTTCGCTGCATGGCTGCGACACAACATCGGCTGGGGCGCGGCTTTTGCCGCCGCAGGGGTGGGCATGTTCATTGGCGTCGTGGTGTTCCTCGTCGGGATGAGGCACTACGCCCACGCCGACGTGCGCAAAGCGCCCGTGGCGGGCGAGGCAGGTGTCGGGCAGATGTTGTCGTCCGTGCTGTTTCCGGCCATCGTGGCGGGTGTGTTGGGCTGGATGATTCCGGGCAACATTTTTGGCTCCGATTCTACCGACGCTTTTCTGTTTGGCAGCATTCCCGTGGTAGGTTTTTATCTTTGGATTCTGATGAAAGCCGCGCCGGAAGACAAGCCGCGCATCAAAGTGCTGCTGTCTATTTATGCCATCGTCATCATTTTTTGGGCTATTTTCAAACAAAACGGCACCGCTCTCACTACTTGGGCCGAATTTTACACCGACCGCGAAATGCCCACATGGATGGCCAAGCCAGCAGAAAGCCTCAAAATGGCGCAAGTGGTCTCGATGGAGGAAGGGCTTTACCCAAAATACGACGAGCAATTCCGCACTACCCGCGATTCGGCTGGCAATGTTGTGAAAATCGCCACATTCGACCCCTACTTCCTGAACGTGCCCGAAGCCAAGCGCCCGCCTGACGGCGGAAGCGTCTCGCTCATCTCCACCGAACTCTACCAATCTGTCAATCCATTCTTCGTGGTGATTTTCACGCCGTTGCTCATCGGATTTTTTGCTTGGCTCCGCCGCCGAGGCAAAGAACCAACCACCCCAGCCAAAATCGGCTGGGGCTTGGTCATTTCCGCATTGAGCACCCTCGTCACCGTGTGGGCGGTCTATGCTGCCCACAATGGAGCGGTGAAAGCATCCGCTTGGTGGCTCATCGCTGCTTATGGGGTCATCACGGTGGGCGAGCTCTGTCTCAGCCCGATGGGGCTTTCGATGGTGTCGAAAATGGCGCCGCGCCACATCACCGGGCTGATGATGGGCGGCTGGCAATTGGCCACTTCCATCGGCAACAAATTGAGCGGGGTGCTTGCCTCACTTTGGGACCAATATGACGACAAAGCCAATTTCTTTTGGGTTAACTTTGCCCTGCTGTCGGGCGCGGCATTGGCGCTGTTTGCCATGCTGCGATGGCTCAATCGAGTTTTCCGAGAAAAGGGATTGACCTGATTCTTAAAGTTTGTTTGAATTCATTTCACCTTCCGACCCCGTGAAATGAATTTAAACAACCTCTCACAGAGCGTCGTTTTTCAATTTCAATCATCAACCTACAATCTAATCATCGGTCATGGCAACAAAGAATAGACAGCCAAAGCAAAAAGTCACCGCCAAAGACCGCGAGGAAAATCGCAAGTTTCTCATCGTGGTCGCCTTAGCCACAGTAGCTTTGATGTTGCTGATGTATTTCATCTATGTTAGGTGACAAACGCCTCACGGTGTTTTTCAAACAAAAATTGCCTTCGTTTCACGCGAAACGAAGGCAATTGTATTTTGAGAAAAAGGCTCGCCTTATCAGCTTTTCGCCCTATTTTACGAACAGCTCAAACTCCACGCGACGGTTTTGCTCCCGGCCTTCGGGTGTGCTGTTGGTAGCAATCGGGCGGGTTTCGCCAAAGCCATCGTGACTCATCCGGCTGGCGCTGACACCCTTGCTCACGAGGTAGTCGTAGCAGGTTTTGGCGCGGCGCTTAGAGAGGTCGAGATTCATCTTGTCGTCGCCCACATCGTCCGTGTGGCCTTCTATGCGAAGGCTGTATGCCGGGTAACGCTGCATGAGCGAGGCGATTTCGTCGAGCACGGGAAGGGACTCTGGCAAGAGGGTGGCTTGGGCGGTTTCAAACTGGACGGCACGCACGGCGCGAATGAGCACATCCTTGTCAATCTGGGCAAGCTCGGGACAGCCCTTGTTCGCGGCGGTGCCCACCACATCGGGACAGCGGTCCTCATCGTCTGCGATGCCATCGCCGTCGCGGTCGGGGCACCCGTTGAGGCTGGCCAATCCCGGCACATCGGGGCAGCGGTCGAACCTGTCCACCACGCCGTCGCCGTCGCGGTCGTTGACCTTGCTCAGCATACCGTCTTCATCCCGTTCGGGGCCCCAGTAATAGGTGAGGCCCACTCCGTGGTGCCAGCCTTCGCGCCCGCGAATGGAGGGGCGAAACTGTGTCTGGGCGCTGAGGTCAATATTGCGCGTCAGCCGGATGTTCAGGCCTATGCCCAAGGGGATATTGAAATCCAAATCCCTTTTGTCCACCCGCTCGCGGAAGACCCTGTCCTTATCGGCATCAAAATCGAAAGTGGTGCCTACCCCAAAGTGGAAGTAAGGGTTGATGAGGTTTTCGTGCCGGAATAGCTCGTATTGCAGCAGGGCGTCCAAGTTGAACAACTTGTGGTTGACACCCGGGTTGACCGTGCTGGGCGGGATGCGGGCGCTGCCATACTTGACCGGAATCACGAGGAAGGTTTGCGGAGCAAAGCACCATTGGTACGCCAACTCGACACCGCCGCCGTCAATATCGCCCCAAATGTCGGCAAACTTTCGGTCTCTTAGTTGAGGCGACACATAGTTGTAGAAGTTGTAGCGGGCGGTGAGACCGTGTAGTGGCTGGGCTACCAAATCTTGATAGCAGAGCAGCAAACATGATGCTGCCAGAAGCGAAAAGGAAAACTTTTTCATTGGTAAAAATTTTGTTTTGTTGAATGATATTTTAAAAACTGCGTGAAAGTACACATTCCCGCACTCAACAAAACATACTCGTCGAAGTTTTTTTGCCAATGATTTATTTCTAAAAGAACATGAGCCACCGCCGAATATTCGGGATGGCTCATGCCTGAATGAAAACGACAGCCCAAAGGCTGACACATTATTTGACGTATAAGTCGAACTCCACGCGGCGATTCTGCTCGCGGCCTGCGGCAGTATCGTTGCTGGCTTTGGGCTTGGTTTCGCCGAAGCCCTGATGCGTCATACGCGAGGCCGGTATGCCTTTGCTGATGAGATAGTCGTAGCAAGTCTTGGCGCGGCGCTCGGACAGGGTCTGGTTCATCTTGTCGTCGCCCACGCTGTCGGTGTGGCCATTGATGTCGAGACTGTATTCGGGGTACTGGTTCATCACTGCCACCACTTCATCCAAAACGGCGAAAGACCTTTGCAACAGCACCGCCTTGCCAGTTTGGAATTGTACCAACTTGACTGCACGTTCCAACTTGGCCTTATCCTCGGCTTTTATTTCCGGGCACCCCTTGTTGCTGGCTGGGCCGGGTTTGTCGGGGCAGCGGTCTTCGCGGTCAATCACGCCGTCGCCATCGCGGTCGGGGCAGCCTTTGGTCAAAGGACTGCCGTATTCATCGGGGCACATATCCTCGTCGTCGGGGGTGCCGTCGCCGTCGCGGTCGCGCACTGGGCAGCCTTGCAAGGCGGCGATGCCCGCCTCGCGCGGGCATTTGTCGAGGTGGTCGGGGATGCCGTCGCCGTCCGTGTCGGGGCAGCCCTTGAATGCCGCCAAGCCTGCTTGGTCGGGGCATTCGTCTTCGGCATCAGGAATGCCGTCGCCGTCGCGGTCGGGGCAACCCATGAATGCCGCCAAGCCCGCTTGGTCGGGGCATTTGTCGTCGGCATCAGCGATGCCGTCGCCGTCGCGGTCGGGGCAGCCCATGAGCGAGGCTAAGCCCGGCACCTCGGGGCAATTGTCCGTGATGTCTGGCACACCGTCGCCGTCGCGGTCGGCAGGGACCTCTGGCGCACCGCCAAAGAAGAAAGTGGCACCGACCCCGTGATGCCATCCCGGGCGATTATCCATAGAAAAGCGATATTGTGTTTGCGCGTTGAGGTAGAGGTCTTTCAACAATTTGACATTGAGACCCAATCCGGCCGGGATGTTTAGGTCGAACCTGTCAGCATCCGCATTCCAAGTGGAGCCGACACCCATTAGGAGGTAAGGGTTGATGACACTCTCGTATTTGAAAAGGTTGAACTGCACATGCGCATCCAAATTGAGCAGCAGTTCGTTGCGCGCCGGAAAACCACCGGGGGGCGTTTTACCTCTTGCAGTGCCCATCTTGAATGGCACCACCAACCATGTGCGGGCATCGAGCCGGCCATTATAGGCGATTTCCACTCCCCTACCCCTAGTGTCGAAGATATCCGTCCAATCCTTCCAGTCGGGTTCGGGGTTGTGATAGTTGTAGGCGAGCACACGGACGGTTAGCCCGTGATTAGGTTGGGCAGAAACTTGATGTTGCACTATCAAAAGTGTCAGTGCCAAGCACAGTGTTCTAAGGAATTGTTCCATAAATGATTGGTTTTGTTTCGTGAAAGAAAAAATTTGGTTGACCGTCCAAAAGTAGAAACAGAAAATTATTTACAATCAATTTTTTTGATAAAGTGAAATCGAATTTTAAGTCCCTCCAACATCAAGCCTCCGATGGGGCACTAAGCCTACCCTTGGTTGGTGTTACTGCCTATTTTTCATCCGCCTATTTGTTTTTCTGACAAAAAATCTTTTCTCACCACCCCTAACTGCCATTCCGTCAGATTTTCCCGCGTGGCACAACGATTGATAAGCACGGTGAGCAAATGACCCTCAAACTTTCAAACCAGAAACCTTCAAACCTTACAAATCAACTTTCAACGAATCAACATTTCAGAATAATGGGCAAAATAATAGGCATAGACCTCGGCACAACCAACTCTTGCGTCTCCGTCATGGTCGGCAACGAACCCGTCGTGATTGCCAACGACGAAGGCGCACGCACCACGCCGTCAGTAGTCGGTTTCCTCGACAACGGCGAGCGCAAAATCGGCGCACCAGCCAAGCGCCAAGCCATCACCAACCCGAAGCGCACCGTCTCGTCCATCAAGCGTTTCATGGGGATGCGCCACAGCGAATCTACTTCCGAAATCGGTCGTGTGCCGTACAAAGTCGTCAAAGGTGACAATGACACAGTGCGCGTGGACATTGATGGACGCCTTTATACCCCGCAGGAAATCTCCGCGATGGTGTTGCAAAAAATGAAAAAAGTCGCGGAGGACTACCTCGGCGAGCCTGTCACGGAGGCCGTCATCACCGTTCCGGCATATTTCAACGACTCACAGCGCCAAGCCACCAAAGAAGCAGGCGCTATCGCCGGTCTCGATGTGAAACGCATCGTGAACGAGCCGACGGCAGCAGCCCTCGCTTACGGCCTCGACAAGCGCGACAAAGACGTGAAAATCGCTGTGTACGACCTCGGTGGCGGCACGTTCGATATTTCCATTCTCGAACTCGGCGGCGGTGTTTTTGAAGTGAAATCTACCAACGGCGACACCCACCTCGGTGGCGACGACTTCGACCAAGTCATCATTGAATGGCTGGCCGAAGAGTTCAAACGCCAAGAAAATATGGACCTCCGCAAAGACCCGATGGCGCTCCAACGCCTGAAAGAAGCGGCGGAAAAAGCAAAAATCGAACTTTCGGCCAGCGCCGAAACGGAAATCAATCTGCCCTACATCACGGCAGTGGACGGCGTGCCCAAGCACCTCGTAATGAAACTCAGCCGCGCCAAATTCGAGCAAATGACCGACCCCCTCGTGCAGCGCACCCTGGAACCTTGCCGCAAGGCACTACAAGATGCGGGCTTGAAAGCAAGCGACATTGACGAGGTGATTCTCGTGGGTGGTTCCACGCGCATTCCGCGCATTCAGGCGGAAGTCGAAAAATTCTTTGGCAAAAAGCCCAATCGCTCGGTCAACCCCGACGAGGTGGTCGCCATCGGCGCAGCCGTGCAAGGGGCCATCCTCTCCGGCAACGCAGGCGTGAAAGACATGGTGTTGCTCGACGTGACGCCACTTTCACTCGGCATCGAAACGATGGGCGGCATCTACGACGTGGTCATCGAGGCAAATACGACGGTGCCGACCAAAAAGTCGAAAACATACTCGACGGCATCGGACAATCAGCCACAGGTGGAAATCCACATCCTGCAAGGCGAGCGTCCGATGGCCCGCGACAACCGCTCGGTCGGTCGCTTCATCCTCGACGGCATACCACCCGCCCCACGCGGCGTGCCTCAAATCGAGGTGACGTTCGACATGGACGCCAACGGCATCCTCTCGGTGTCGGCAGTGGACAAAGGCACGGGCAAGCAGCAAAACATCCGCATTGAGGCCAGCACGGGTCTCTCGAAAGAGGAAATCGCCCGCATGAAAGCCGAAGCTGAAGCCAACGCTGCCGCCGACCGCGAAACCCGCGAACGCGCCGAAAAACTCAACCAAGCCGACTCGCTGATTTTCCAAACGGAGAAGCAGCTCCGCGAATACGGCGACAAAGTGCCTGCCAACCACAAAGAGACCATCGAGCGTTCGCTCAACGATCTTCGTGAGGCACACAAGGCTCAGGACCTCAGCCGCATTGACGCAGCGACCGAATCCCTTACCGCCGCTTGGAACGCTGCCAGCCAAGACATCTACGCCGCACAGCAATCCGCTGCAAACGGCGGAGCCGCCGACGGCGAGGGCAATCCTTACGGCTCCACTACTGGCGGCCCCACAGGAGGTGCAGGCGACACGCAGGATGTGGAGTTTGAGGAAGTGAAAAATTAAACTTGATTGATGTTTCTGGAAAATAACGAAGCCGCTCGGAATGACTCCGGGCGGCTTCTTTCATTCTTGCCATCTTTTCAAGACGGCTATCAGTTTTGTAGTTGCTTCAAAAGGTTGATGAGGGTTGATGTTAAGCGCCAAAACTGAAGCTTCTATCCGTATTCGACGCTCAACATCAACTTCATCAGCCTTTATCAACTTTCGAGAGTGTTCAGAAAACTGTGTCATCCCAATGGAGACGATAAGAAAACACAGAGGCACAATGGGCACAGAGTTTTGGTTTTCAATAATTTACATTCCTTTAAGCGCGGCGTGTATTGCGTAAAAAGAAAACACCCGGTATGGTTTGACACACTTTTCTGAACACTCTTCAACTTTTTCTACCACACTAACGCTGTAACACAAAGCGAATCGTCTGCCTTTCCCCATTTTCACGCCTCACTTCGAGGAAGTACAGCCCACTGGAAAGCCCGTCTGGCAAATGCAGTGCCTCTGGCGCATCGCTCGCTCGGCTGGTTTGCCACAAGACCTGCTGCGCTTGGCTGTTGAACACCTGAATGTGCAATTGCTCCCCATCCCAGTCAGACAGGTCCACAAAAAGCACGCCCGTGGTCGGGTTGGGGAAAACGGACAATCGAGAAGCGGCCTGAATATCAGCTCCGTCCGTCCGGTTCTCTGGCTTGTTGCTCACAATCTCAATCGGGCAATTGAATGTGTTGAGATGTGCTTCTTGGAAAATCTGCGGACTCAAGCGCGAGGTCACATGGATGTAGGCGGGGTTGATTTGCGGCGGCAACTCGTACTCAAACACTTCCGACTCACCGTTGGAGATGCTATCCTGCTGCGACTTGAAGCGGATGGAGTAGAAGGGCGAGAAGTTCGGGTTGCGCACGTCATAGAGCCTGCCGCTTTGAGCCGCGAACACGGAATTGTTGGCTGGCGACACGGCTACCACCCCGGTGGGCAGTTGAATGGCCGTGTAAATCAACTTGTTTGAGCAAGTGTTGGTCACCCGGATGCGATATTTCAGGTTCAGGGTTGCCGAGTTGCGCGTGATATTGAGCAACTCATATTTGAGGCAGCCGATGTTTTTTTCATCGCAGGCCTTCTCCTCGCGGATGGTGACATTGAAACAGCAGGAAGCCGTGTTGCCGCAACTGTCCTGTGCCGTGTAGCAAACTTGCGTGGTCGTCACAGGGAACAGGCTACCCGACGGCAAGCCCTGCGTTAGGTTGAGCGCGATGCCGGGGCACTCACAGTCGCTGTTGGTCGTCGGCAAATTATAATTGACCACCACAGGGCCTGTGCCAGCATCGGTAGCAATGTCGATACTGCTGGGACAGGTGATACTGACGGAGGCGTTTGGCGAGGTGATGAGCACCAAAGTGTATGTTGCGATGGTGTCGCAACCCACTGTCGCCGGAATGGATACCACCACCGTGCCCGGCTGCGTGTAAGCGTTGCCACCGATGAACACGGTGTCACCGTTGCAGAACTCGATGGTCTGCTCAAAGGTTGGGTTAGACAGCAGCACTAGTGTGTAAGTCACGATGGTGTCGCAGCCCGTCGTTGCTGGGATGGTGTCCACCACCGTGCCCGGCTGGTCGTACTCCACGCCGCCGATGGTGACCGTGCTGCCGGGGCAGAACTCGATGGTCTCCTCCGCGGTCGGGCCGGGCAGCAGCACCAAGGTGTAGGTCACTATGGTGTCGCAGCCCGTCGTCGCTGGGATGGTGTCCACCACCGTGCCCGGCTGGTCGTACTCCACGCCGCCGATGGTGACCGTGCTGCCGGGGCAGAACTCGATGGTCTCCTCCACGGTCGGGCCGGGCAGCAGCACCAAGGTGTAGGTCACTATGGTGTCGCAGCCCGTCGTCGCCGGGATGGTGTCCACCACCGTGCCCGGCTGGTCGTACTCCACGCCGCCGATGGTGACCGTGCTGCCGGGGCAGAACTCGATGGTCTCCTCCACGGTCGGGCCGGGCAGCAGCACCAGCGTGTAAGTCACGATGGTGTCGCAGCCCGTCGTCGCCGGGATGGTGTCCACCACCGTGCCCGGCTGGTCGTATTCCACGCCGCCGATGGTGACCGTGCTGCCGGGGCAGAACTCGATGGTCTCGGAGCGTGTTTCAAGCGGAGCGATGGTGATGGTGAAAGTGTCGTTGACAACACAACCCAACGCATTTTCGGCAAATAAGGAGTATGTCGTCGTCACGTCTGGCTGAATGCTCACCGTCGCGCAGTTGTCGCAACTCAGCCCTTCCGAAGGCGACCAGCTGTAAGTGTCAAAGCCGGGTACCGAAAAAGTGATGCTTGTGCCAGCGCATAGCGTCGTGTCAGGCAATTTGACATCGCCCGCCAAACTAAAGGTCAGCAGCACAGAGTCGCGTTGTGTGTCGCCGCAAGCATCGGTGACTTCCACCCAATACACGCCCGCCTCATCAGTCGTGAAAGTTGAATTGGTGGAACCATCCTGCCAAACGTACGCAACAAAGTTATCGCCAGCATCGAAGGTGATGAAGGTATCCTTGCACACCACAACGTCAGGCCCTAAATCAAGCACATCGTCGCAGGTGGGGACGCAACTGACACAGAGCGCGGCAAAGGGCATTTCAGCGGATTCGACGCTCGTCGGTGCGTTGAGCGACTGAACGATGAATTGGTTCACTGGCACATCTATCGCAATGTTGACCGGATTTGGGACGGCCTCTGCCAGCACATCAAAAGACTCTATAAAATCACATCCATCGCCTGCCTCGCCCTCGGCAGTCATTTTTAGGAAAATGGCATCGCTGGGAAGACTGGCCGAAGTGGCTGTGAGATAGAGCACGTCGCCTACCACCGCCGACTGATGTTGGCCCAAGGTGAAGGCGCTTCCCGGTTCGAAGTTCAACGTGACCGAGGGCAGTCGTTTGGCCCATTGCATGGCTCCGTCGAAGTCGGTTTTTATCACGATTTTATTCCAACTGCCATTTGTCAAAGCCGTGCCGACAACGGCAAAGCCATCGCTCATTGCCTGAATATCGCTGGCTAAAATACCTTCCTGCAAGGGAGTGTTGTAGCGTTTCACCCAAAGCAATTCCCCGTCGAGCGTTGTTTTTTGGAGGAAAAAGACAGGAGACGCATCGGGGTCGTCGGCATCAGTGCCATTGTAAATGGCAAACAGCGCGTCGTCGTGAACGAGCAAATCTTGCCCGAACAAGATGGCTGCCTCGCTTGTGTCCACATGGCTCAAGCGTGACCAGACTGGCGTACCGGTTGCCAAATCAAGGCGGCTCAGGCCCATGCGCATTTTATCAATCGGCACCGTCGGCGATGGGAAATCAGGGATGTGCCGACCCACAGCGTAGAGTGCCCCGTCGTGGATGACCATGCTGCTCCACACGTCCGAGATACCATAATTGTAGCGTTGGGTAAGCCCGCTCGCCAGAGTGCCAGTGTTGCGATTGAGCTCCCAAATTTCCGCGTCGTCCACGTTCAAGGTCAGTTGCGGGCTGGTCAGCAGCAAAAAGTTGCCGCCCGGGTTTTTCTCCAAAATCGCGTACGCTTCGGGGCTTTGCTGCTCCAATAGGCGCGACCAAATCATCGCATCGGCGACGGGGTCGTAGCGGAAGGCATAACTTCTCAAATTCAAATCGCCCGTGCCCACAATGGCGCAGCCGACCAACATCCCGTCGGAATCTTCCACCAAATCGGTGATAAACGCTTGATTCGCCACTGTGGGTCTGAACTTCCGTGTCCACACTACTGCCCCATCGGAAGTGACCTTTGAAATAAAATTCTGGTCGTCCTTTTCGCCTGCCAAATAGAAATGGCCATCTGCGGCAACGGCAACGACCTCGCCCGACTCGTCCGCACCAAGTTCGCCCAATTGTTTTAGAAAGCTAATGGTCTGGGCGCAAGTGTCTGGCACCGTCTGGTCGAGCACGAGCAGATAAGTCACTAGCGTATCGCAGCCAATGTCGGCGGGTATTGTGGTTTGCACGACATCGGGCGCGAAATAGTCATTGCCCCCTACCTCAAAAGCGACACCGGGTGCCAACGGTATGGTGAATGACAACTCAGGCTGAGGCAGGTATTCCAAAGTGTAAGTGATGATGGAATCGCAGCCGCCCGTAGTGGACGGCAACGGCGTATTGGATGCATAAACACCGGGCTCGTCGAACTCGATGCCGTCAATCACGATGATTTCACCCGGACAAAACTCGATGGTTTTTTCCGCCTGTATGTAGGGGAGCAATTCCAAAATATAGGTGGCGAGGGTGTCGCAGCCGCCCGTGTTGGAAGCAAGCGTGACCGTCACCACATCGGGAGCGCCATAGGGCACCCCGTCTATCAGCAAAGTTTGGTTGGGGCAAAGCTCGACCGTTTGAGTGTCCACAACGGTCGTGGCTCCTCCCACCGCTTCTATCTCAATCGTGTAGTCGCATTGGTCGCCGTTGTAACCGTCGAGCATCAGAAAATACTCGTTGCCAGCCACCAGAGTGACGGAAATGGAGATGGGTGTTGTCCCTCCTCCCAAGATACCGGCATTGCAACTACAGGCGATGGGGTTGGAGTCGCAATCGGTATAGATAGCCATTTGAAGGCCATTGCCGTTAAGGCAATTGGAAGGCGTGACGGTGATTGTCGCCACAGAGTCGTCGGCGACAAAGCCATACCACACGCTATTTTCGACAACGCCACAAAACCCCTGCACTACTTGGCCGGTAAAACCAGCCGTCGTGCCGGTCAGACCCGAAAGTGAGGGATAGATGCAAGCATCTTCACAAAAGTCTGCGGCTGGTGGTAGTGGAAGGGAGCAAGGAGGCCCTTGCGCGATAACCACAGATGCGGTAAGCCATAATAGGCAAGAGAGTAAAAGTTGTTTCATCATTAGAGCGGGTAATTAAAGATGAGCGAGAATGGTTGAATTACAGTTCCCGCCAAACGTACTGACTACCCGAACGATGAAAGATTAAAAATGCGCTTTTTGTCGCCTTAAAGTGATTTTAATGTGTTTTTAATGAACACTTTATCACACTTTTTTCCCGCGCATGGCCTGTCTAATGGTCGCGTCCATAGCCCGGTGCGCGAGCGGTGCGGTATATTCGTTCAGTTCCTCGATGGCGCGGTGGATGGCATCCTTGTCCTCGCCTTTTGTTGCCTCACGCAACGCCTTTAGCAGCGCCTGTGTGGTGGCTTTTTCCGATTCCGAAAGGATTTCGTTGTGCTGTTGCAGAAATTTGTCGCCCGAAAGGAGAAGGTTGTTCGCTTCGTTGCGGGCTTCCAGAAGGCTCCGCGACTGCATGTCGGTTTGAGCGTTCTGAATGCTGTCGAGCAACATGAGGGCCATCTCCTCCTCGCTGATGCCGTAGGTCGGGCGGATTTCGATGTGTTGCTCCAGATTGCTGCGCAGCTCTCGCGCCCGCACGAAAAGGATGCCATCGGCATTGAGGATAAATTGGATATCAATTTTGGGCAAGCCGGCAGGCATGGGTGGTATGCCTTTCAGGATGAACTCGCCCAATTTTCGGTTGTGTTCCACCAAATCGCGTTCGCCTTGATAGACACTGATTTTCAGGTTTTTCTGGCCATCAACGCTGGTTGTGTACTGCCGCCCGGCCTTTGTTGGGATTTTGGAATTGCGCGGAATAATCACATCCATCAGCCCGCCCACCGTTTCGATGCCCAGCGAGAGCGGGGTCACGTCGAGCAAGAGCAAGTCTTTCTGGTTGCCAGCCAAAATATCCGCTTGAATCGCCGCGCCAAGTGCCACTACCTCGTCGGGGTCGAGGCTGTCGAACACCGTCTTTTGGAAAAAGCCGGACACGGATTTTTTCACCATCGGCGTTCGTGTGCTGCCCCCGACCATGACAACTTTGTCAATTTGGCCTACATCAAGTTTGGCATCGCGGAGGGCATTTTTGCAACAATCCAACGTGCGTCGCACGAATGGTTCGATGAGTTCCTCAAATGTCGTCCGCGTCAGGCTCACTTTCCGCCCGTTCAGTTCGCCCTCAAACACTTCGGCGCTCGACAGTGCTTTTTTGGCTGCCTCTGCGAGCAATCGGATTTGCTGGCCGAATTCCTTGTTTTTTATCAAGTCATCGGATGAGTGGGTGTTGCCAAGTTTTTTCAGCCAAAAATCAACAATGGCGCGGTCAAAATCATCGCCTCCCAAGAATGTGTCGCCGTTTGTGGAGAGCACCTCGAAGATGCCGTTTTCGATGCGCAAAATGGAAATATCGAACGTGCCGCCGCCGAGGTCATAGACGGCGATGGTTTCCGTCCTGCCTTCCTCATTGCCAAGCCCATAAGCCAGGGCTGCTGCCGTCGGCTCGTTGACAATTCTCAACACATCCAGCCCGGCGAGTTTGCCGGCATCGCGGGTGGCTTGGCGCTGATTGTCGTTGAAATAGGCTGGCACTGTGATGACGGCTTTGGAGACAGCTGTGCCAAGTTCGTCTTCGATGCGGGTTTTTAATTCTTTCAAAATGAGGGCACTGAGTTCGACGGGCGTGTAAAAACGAGTTTTGACGCGGATTTTCACGAGCGAATCGGTGTCGTCGTCGAGGATTTGGTATCCAAAAAAGTCTTGTTGCTCCCGCACGTCCTTGAAGGACTTGCCCATGAGTCGCTTCACGGAGTAAATCGTGTTGGCGGGGTCGGTCTCAAGTTTCGTTTTGGCGGCATCGCCGACGATAATCTCCTCGTTTTGGGCAAAATGGACGACGGATGGCACGAGGGTGCTTTTGCCGTCTTTGCCTTTCACGCACGTCGAGCGACCATCTTTCATGTATGCCACAAGACTATTGGTGGTGCCGAGGTCAATGCCGACGATGACTGGCTTGGGTTGTTCGACGGAGCCGTCTTTTAAATTGATGGAAAATGTTGCCATGATAGTAACGCCAACTTTTGGTTGGCTGGGTGTGGCCAACTTTTAGTTGGCGTTACTTGGGTGTATTCGCCAACTATACCTTGATTCGCTAGGATTTGTTAGATGAACATGATTGATGCTCTTGATTTTTAGCAGATTGCGATTGCAGCCATGCCCAAAACCTAACGGCGCGAAGTATAAAAGTCAGCGATATGGGTGCGAAGGTAAACAGCCCAAAAAATTTTTGGTTGGCAACAAAGTGGTTGCAATGTTTTTGCAACCTTGCGCCGCTTAATTGCCCCTAACCGCCATTCTCTCTTATGCGCGATTTTTTCTCCTCCAAAGCCAGTCGCCTTTGGGTGGTGCTGGCGGGCTTCTTCATGACCAATGCCATCGTGGCCGAGTTCATCGGGGTCAAGTTGTTCTCGTTGGAAAAAACATTTGGCTTTGAGCCGGTCAACTGGACTTTTTTCGGGCAGGGCAATCTTTCCTTTACTCTGACCGCAGGGGCCTTGATGTGGCCTGCGGTGTTTGTGATGACCGACATCATCAACGAGTATTTCGGGCCGCGTGGCATCAAGGTGCTTTCCTATCTCACGGCTGGCCTGATTGCTTATGGTTTCCTCATTGTGTTCATGGCAATTGGCCTCGAACCCGCTGACTTTTGGCGCACGGCACACATCAAGCCCGACTGGACGGCGGAAGAACAGGCTGCCATGCGCGCGCAGGTGACGGACTACAACGCGGCCTACGGCATCGTGTTCGGGCAGAGCTTGTGGATTATCATTGGTTCGCTCGTGGCGTTCTTGGTGGCACAGGTGGTGGATGTCGGGGTGTTTCATCGCATCAAAAAGATGACGGGCGAAAGCAAAATTTGGCTGCGAGCGACGGGCAGCACGTTGGTGTCCCAATTTCTCGACAGTTTTGTGGTGGTGTTCATCGCGCTGTATATCGGGCAGCAGCTGCCGTTTTTGCAGGTGCTGGCGATTTCGATTATGAGCTACATCTACAAGGGCGCGATGGCGGTGCTGTTGACACCCGCCATTTATCTGGCGCATTATCTGATAGACCGATATTTGGGGCATGATTTGGCGACCGCGATGAAAGAAACGGCTCAGCAAGGGTGAAGAGGGGTTTGTGCGTTGTTGCCCCCTCATTCTATCCTTATCATAAAAATCGAGCGAAGGGGATGGCTTCGTTTTTCCAAGAAAGTGCCCGGAGTATCAACGCGGCCACCTGCTCCGGGCTGCGGTGCGTGGTGTCGAGCACTAAGTCGAAGTTGTGAAGATTGGTGCAATCGGCACCATATTTTACCCAAAAACGGGCGTTCTCGCTTTTCTTGCGGGCGATTATTTTTCTTACTGCTTCCTCTTTGGTTTCGTATTCCTCACTCTTGCGGGTGGGGTCGTTGAAAATGCGCTCGGCTGCGACGGCGATGTCTGTTTGCAGATATACTTTGAACGATTCGGGCAGGAAAAACCACGCCATGCGGCTGTCCACGATGTAGCCTTTTGGGTTTTTGCCGAGGTCAATGAAAATGCTGTCAATACGTTGGTCAATGGTTGGGTCCGTGTCGGCGCGGCGGTTCATTTCGAGCGTGTCAAGTCCGAGCTCTTCGGCCAATTGGCGCTGGATGCGCCCGGTGGACACATATTCGTAGCCTGTTTTTTCGCACAATATGCTCGACACCACGCTTTTGCCGCTGCCGAGGTCGCCTGTGATGGTGATTTTGTTCGTCATGTAAGGGACATTGAAATCATGAGGGGAGGGAATTTATACCTTGATTCGCTAGGATTTGTTAGATGAACATGATTGATGTTCTTGATTTTTAGCAGATTGCGATTGCAGCCATGCCCAAAACTTGGCGGCGCGAGGTATAGGTAGAGGGTGGAAGGCTGATTTCAGTATGACTGCTCAGTGGGGAGGTTTATTGGGGTATACATTATAAGTAAGGCCAGAGCAGGACTATCTCTTAACCTGTAAAGTTATCTTAGGATGAGATACCTTCCACCCTCCACCTAAATTCCCCCCAAAAAAAGAGCGGCAAAAGTAGCGATGACTTTCCATTACTTGCCGCTTACCTTCACAGCTATATTATTGTATGCCTTGCCATGCAGATTCAAGTTGAAACCCTACTTTCCATCGGCGTGTACGCGCTAATGTTATTCACGACCGTGCGCATCATCCTTGACACGAACAATCCGGCCAAGGCGCTGAGTTATTTGCTGCTCAACGTCATGTTGCCGGTGCTGGGTAGCATCGCCTATTTCACGCTGGGGGTCAACTATCGCAAACGGCAGATTTACAGCAAAAAACTCAAGGCGACCAATCAGCTGCTGATGAGCATCCGCGAAAAATATGTGGCCAAGACCGAGCAACTCATCGAGCGCGACGCGCCACAATTGGGCGGCCACACCGAGCTCGCTCAGTTGCTGCTGAATGAGGTGCGCGAGCCGTTGTCGCTCAATTGTGTCACCTTGCTGAACAATGGCGAATCGAAATTCCCCGCCTTGCTGGAAGACCTTGAATCGGCCCAACACTTTATCCATATCGAATACTACATCTACGAGGACGACGGCATTGGCAATCAGATAAAGGACGTGTTGCTCCGCAAGGCAAAATCGGGCGTAAAAGTGCGGTTCATCTACGACGATTTTGGGAGCAGGGGTCTGAGGCGCGAATTCCTCAAACAACTGAAAGCCGGAAAGGTGGAGGCCTTCCCGTTTTACAAAGTGCGCTGGCCTTTTTTTGCCAGCCGCCTCAACTATCGCAACCACCGAAAAATAATCGTGATAGACGGCCACACGGGCTATGTCGGCGGCATCAACGTATCCGACCGCTACATCAACACCGTGAAAACCAACGCCATGTATTGGCGCGACACCCACATCCGGCTCGAAGGCCCAGCGGTGTGGACGCTGCAACACACTTTTCTCGCCGACTGGAATTTTTGCTCCCGACAGCGCATCAATCCCGACGAACGGCTTTTCCCGCCCACGTCAAGACCACTCCCCAACGCGCGAGAACTGGTGCAAGTCGTCGCCGGAGGCCCCGACTATCCGCGTTCGGGCATCATGCTGAGCTATTTCACCGCCATCGCCAACGCCAACGAACGCATTTTTCTCACTTCGCCTTATTTTATCCCCAACGCAAGCATTTTCGACGCGCTGCGCAAAGCAGCTTTGAGTGGCAAAGAAGTGCGGCTGCTCGTGCCGGGCATCTCGGATTCGGGCTTTGTGAACTCGGCATCCCGCTCCTACTACCAAGATTTGCTCGACTGCGGGGTACATATCTACCTCTATCAAAAAGGCTTCGTCCATGCAAAGACTTTGGTCGTGGACGATTACCTTAGTTTCGTGGGCACAGCCAACATGGACAACCGCAGCTTCGACCTGAACTTTGAAATCAACGCGGTCATCTATGGAAAAGAATTTTGCCAACAACTCGCCGAATCCTTCCTCAACGACCTCAACGACAGCCGCCTCATCACGCAACAAGCATGGCGACGGCGCAACAGATGGCAGGTGTTGGGCGACAAAATCGCCCGCCTGTTCTCACCCTTGCTCTGATTCGTTACCTTCGCCCGAAAAAGTGCTATTCCCATGAAAAACAAGCACTTAGTTTTGCTTTTTCTCGGCGTGTTGGCCATAGGGCTGCTTGCTCGCAAGCTCCCGTGGCCACTCAGGCAAATGCTACAAACCGATTTGATTGCGGTGGACACGGCACAAGTGACGCAAGTGACCATCCTGCACCCCGACCAATCGGAACTGCTGCTCGAACGCACCGAGGCAGGCTGGGCAGCGGCGCAGGATTTGCGTTCCGTCGTCGTGGAGGCCGAAAAAATCGAGCATATCCTCCAAGCCCTCCGCTCCATTCGTTCCTTGCGCATAGTGAAAACCCGCCGCCCCGACACGCTCGGTTTTTCCGAAAAAAAACGCCTGCAAATCCTCGTTTTTCGAGACAGCAAAATGCTTGAGCAGTTTGAAATCGGCGACGAGCACACCGAAAACGGCCAACCCGCCACCTACATCCGCCTCAGCCGCCACGAAGGCATTTATTTGGTGGAAAATCACCTGCGCGGTATTTTCTCAAAATCCCTGCACTACTTCCGAAGCCCCACGGTGGCGCAGTTCGACCCTCAGACGGTCCGTGCCGTCATGCTCGAATGGCCCGAGCAGGCACCCGTTTTATTCGAAAAAAACGACTCTGCGCGGCTATGGGAAACACCCTCGCTCACCCCAGTACCCCACGACACGATGCTGGCTTGGCTATCCCTTTTCAACCGCCTCAACGGCAGCCCTTTTGCCGACCACTTCGACGAAAGCCGTGCCCGCGAGACGTGGCTCCAACGCACCACGCTGCACCTTGCCTCGCCAGACTCGCTGGTTTTCAGGCTCTTCTATGTACAGCCGCCCGACTTGCCCGAAGAAATCACCTTAGCCAAGAAAGGACTGTCAACGTGGGTTTTTCACTCGTCGCAGAACCCTTCCAACTTCTTTGCTCCCACCGACACCACCCTATTGCGCAGGATGAGCGACTGGCTCCGGCCAAACCATTTGCGCTGATGCGCTTACTTTTTGAATACTTAACTCGCGCCGCCAAATTTCGGGCATGGCCACAAACGCAATCCGCCCAAAACCAAGGAGAGCAATCATGTTGAACCGACAAAACCCAGCAAATCACGGTATGATTCGTCTGAAATAAACACCCGTGCCATGATGCTCACCCAAACCACACTTGCCAATTGGGGCAATTACCCCGCGACCGAGGCCCGCGTCGCCACGCCCGAAAGTATCGAGGAGGTGAGAGCGTGCCTGTTATCGCAGGAGCGCCTTATTGCTCGCGGCAACGGAAAATGTTACGGCGACGCAGCGCTTGGCCCCTCCGTCCTCTCGACGCTGCGCCTCAATCGCGTGCTGCATTTCGAGCCTCAAACAGGTCAAATAGAATGTCAGGCAGGCGTGTTGTTGGCAGACTTGCTCGGCCTCGTCGTGCCAGCGGGATGGTTCTTCCACGTCACGCCCGGCATCAAGTTCATCACCGTCGGCGGAGCCATTGCCAGCGATGTGCACGGCAAAAACCACCCCGCAAAAGGCTGTTTCTCCAATTGGCTGCACTCGTTCGAGCTGATGCTCGCATCGGGGGAAATCGTGACCTGCTCGCGCACGGAGCGCCCCGACTTGTTTTGGCAGACTTGCGGCGGCATGGGCTGGACGGGCATCATCCTTTCCGCGAAATTCCAGTTAATGGAAATATCATCCGCACAACTCCGACAGGTGACATTGCGAGCCGCCGATTTGGACGGGTTGTTCAGCGCCTTCGAGGAAAACCGCCAATGGCCCTATCAAGTGGCATGGCTCGACGGGACGCACCCGCACGGGCGAGGAGCCGTGTTTCTGGCGGAGCATCTGAGAGAAAAAGAGGCGAGTTCGCCGCTCGCATTTCCGGCAAAAAAATCCGTGAGCGTTCCGCTGTTCGCCCCTGCTTGGCTGCTCAATCCGTTGACCATCAAGACCTACAACGAACTTTTTTATAGAAAAAACCAACCTAACGAAAAGGTTGTTGACCTCGATGCTTGTTTCTATCCACTCGACCGCATCGGCCATTGGAATCGGCTTTACGGGCGGCGCGGCTTCATCCAATACCAATGTTGCCTGCCGGAAGAACAAAGTTTGGAAGGACTGAAAAAGATGCTCGCGCTGATTCAAACAAGCCCCGAAACGCCGTTTCTGACGGTGCTAAAACGCCACGGAGAGCGCCCGCCGGAAGCAGTGCACTCATTCCCCATCAAGGGCTATTCGCTGGCGCTGGATTTTCCGCGCACGAAGACTATTTTCCATTTAGTGGAAAAATTAGACGACTTGGTGTGGGGCCTGGGCGGCAAAATTTATTTGACCAAAGATGCGTGCTCAGCGCCGCGGATGGGGCGGGTCAACCCCTCGGCTTTTGGCTCGGAAAAGTTTTATTCGCTGCTGAAGGAGCGGCTGCTGCAACCCGACAAAAGATTGGAAGAATGAAGCGCAAATCCACTCACTGGCTCAATGAGTCAACAGAGACCCCGCTTCATCTACCATGAAAAAGTTGTCCACGTTCTCGACGGATATATCGCCTATGGCATTTTGCAGCAAATAGTAGCGTGAGGCATCATTCGGAATCGCACGAAGAGGCTTCATGTCTGATGTGAAATGGGCGGGAGCACTTTGCCCTTCGCTCGTCGAATGGCAACTTTGCATCAAAAACAGCCATGCAAAAAGAAAGCCCTGCATGGGCAATCGCGAAGGCCGGCAGTGCTTGTTGTTCAGAATATCCAACATGTCAAAAGGAAAACGGATTGATAAGAATGACCGCCGATTAGTCGTGACAAACACTCGCGTCATCAATGAAATTTTTATGAAAAAGCACTTCTACACCTTCCTACTGCTCGCGGCTCCGCTCCTCGTCCACGCCCAACCCATCCACCCTTTCACCCCGCCCGAATATGCGCCCGCAAAAGCCGTCTTGATAGAATGGGACTTCAACCCAAACACTTGGAGTCTTTATTCGCCTCTAATAGCCGCTTGTCGGGAAGCGGCGGAGACCATTTGCGTGGTGCGCGACATGGGCGAGGAAAACATCATGCGCAGCAGACTGACTCAGGACGGCGTGTCGCTGGACAACGTGAGCTTCGTGCACGTTCCTTGTGAGCGCATGTGGATACGCGACCACGGCCCCTTTGCGATTATGACTGACGAGGGCATGGCGTTCATGGAATTCGACGACCACGCCAATAGCGGCATGGATGAGTACCTGCCGACCAACTTGGCCAACCTGTGGGGCCTGTCAGTGTTTGAGCTTCCGTGGGTGTTCGATGGCGGCAACTTGATGGTGGACGGGCACGGCACGCTTTTTTGCACCAACGGCCTCTACTCGCGCAACCCCAACATGAGCAAACAGCAAATCCACGCCGACTTGGAGCATTATATGGGCATAAAACAAGTGGTGGCGCTCAAATCGCAGCACAACGACTACTGGAAACACATTGATATGCAGGTAAAATTGCTCGACGACAGCACCCTCGTCGTGTCGAGCGTGGCGCTTGGCTCAAGTGCCAACCATGACTCGCTAGAACACAATTACAATCTGTTGGCGGCATTGGAATCGCCCAACGGACAGCCTTATCGCATCGCTCGCCTGCCACACGCCGACAACTGGAAAACCTACGCCAACGCGCTGCTGCTCAACAACCACCTCCTCGTGCCGACCTATTCGCACCCAAACGACTCGCTGGCCTTGGCCACCTACGCCTCGCTCCTACCCAACCACACGGTCGTCGGCATTGACTGCAATAAAATCATCGGCTGGGATGGCGCATTGCACTGCATCACCATGCAACTGTTCGACGACGCACAGGTAAGCCGCGTGAAGAATATCTCCACACGCCACGACGGCTTTAGTGTGTGGCCCAACCCCGTGCCGACAGGCGGCACATTGTGGCTTCGTTTTGCCGATGAATGGCACGACGCGACGTGGGTGCAAGTGCTCGACGTGCAAGGGCGGGTGCTACACTCGCAATGGCTCACGCCTTCTGACGCGGCAGCGGTACGCTTGCCTGTTCACCTGACACCGGGAGTGTACTGGCTGCAAGCAAGTGGGGAGCAGCGCATGGGCGTGCGGCGGTTTGTGGTACGATAAAGGGTGGAGAGGATGGAAGGCGGAAGGCTGATTCCCGTTTGGGACTGTTCATGCGAATTGGGAATGAATTTCTTAATTCAACACGAGATCGAAGATATTTCCGCGCCCTGCTTGGTGTTTTCACCAAGCAGTATCGCGAGCAGCAACGCAACGATCACCGCGACAGCGCTTGGTGAAAACACCAAGCGCGGCGGAAAACAACCACCAACGAACAACAAACAACCACCAACGAACAACAAACAACCACCAACAAACAACAAACAACAAACAACCAGCAACAAACAACAAACAACAAACAACGAACAACAAACAACCAGCAACAAACAACAAACAACGAACAACAAACAACCAGCAATCTTCAAGCTCCGCACAAACGACACAAAATCCGACTTTCATGAAAAACATCCACATCTTCTTTATCGCGCTATTTCCCCCTCTTTTTCTTACAGCCCAAACGCAGTCCATTTCCGGCATCGTGCTCGACAAGGACTCGCGCCAACCGCTTGTCGGTG
This sequence comes from Saprospiraceae bacterium, assembly GCA_026129545.1. Taxonomy (NCBI): domain Bacteria; kingdom Pseudomonadati; phylum Bacteroidota; class Saprospiria; order Saprospirales; family Saprospiraceae; species Saprospiraceae bacterium. The sequence goes on along the minus strand of JAHCHX010000001.1, from coordinate 495,906 downwards.
CGACGGTGCAGGTGCTGAACACCACTCCCGCCATCGGGGCGGTATCGGACGCGGAGGGCAAGTTTTCTCTAAAAAACGTCCCGCTTGGCCGCCACCAAATCCAATGCACCTACTTTGGCTACGACCCTTGGCTAAGCGACCCGCTCATCGTAAGTAGTGTGCGCGAGACGCACTTGACCATCGGGCTTACGGAGGCGGTGCTGAAAACGCAGGAGGTGGTGGTGTCGGCTCGGCGCCGCGGCAACGAACCCATCAACGAACTCGCCTTGCTTAGCACGCGCTCTTTTTCGGTGGACGAAACTCAACGCTACGCTGCCAGTGCCAACGACCCGGGTAGAATGGCGCAAGCCCTGCCGGGCGTGCAACCCAGCCGCGACAGCCGCTCCGACATCGTGGTGCGTGGCAACTCTGGCATCGGCCTGCTCTGGCGATTGGAGGGCGTGGACATCCCGAACCCCAATCACTTTGCCCGACGCGGCTCCTCCGGTGGCGGCATCACGATATTCTCCATCAGCATGCTCGCCAACTCTGACTTTAGCACCGGGGCTTTTCCGGCTGAATACGGCAACGCCTACAGCGGCGTGTTCGACATTCATTTCCGAAAAGGCAATCCCGACAAGCGGGCCTACACTTTTCGCGCCGGGATGTTGGGGCTTGATTTTAGCACGGAAGGCCCGTTCAAAAAAGGCGGAGAAGCCACCTATTTGGTCAATTACCGCTATTCCACGCTTGGTATTTTGAACAAAATGGGCCTACACCTCGTGGGCGAGCGCATTGACAACACTTTTCAGGATTTGTCTTTCAACCTTTATTTTCCCTCCAAAAACAAAAAACACTTGTTCACGCTTTGGGGCATCGGCGGCCTGAGCCAAGAGACCGAGAATGCCGTGGAAGATACCGCCGAATGGCGCTCGTATTCCGACTACTTCACCCGCCATTTCAACACGAGCATGGGCGCGGTGGGTGCCACGCACACGGTGTTGCTCGATGAAACCGCATATTTGAAAACCAGTATCGTCGCAACGGGACAGGACGTTGACTGGCGGAACGACACGCTCAATGCGGCGCGGGTGCCATTTGCCGTGAACACCGAGCGATACAAGGAGGGGCGCTTCGTGTTGTCCTCGTTTTTGAGCAAAAAATTCGGCCCGCGCGTGGCGCTGAAAACCGGCTTTTTCATCAACCACATACCTTACGATTTTTTCCGCGAGACGCTGGGCGACTCGTCGTCCATCGGCGCGAAAGGCAGTACCCAACTGTTGCAGCCGTATTTTCAATTCAGATTCCGACCGACCGACAAACTGACTTTCAATGCGGGTCTGCACGCCTTGTTTTTCACCCTCAACGCGACTTCGAGCATCGAGCCGCGCCTTGCTGCCAAGTATCAGTTTTCGGAAAAACAATCCATCAGCCTCGCATGGGGGCTGCACGGGCGGGTGCTGCCGTTGGGCAACTATTTCACTCGCATCGGCGGGAGGGAAGTGAACCTGAGCACGGACTTGATAAGAGCGCAACACCTCGTGGCTGGCTGGGATTGGCTGTTGGGCCAAGCGTCGCGTATTCATGTGGAGGTCTATCGCCAAACATTCAGGGACGTGCCGGTGGCGAAAAACCCGGCGAGCAGTTGGAGCATCCTGAACACGATTGACGGTTTTGCCAAACAGGAAATGACCAACAGTGGCGCGGGCGAAAACATCGGCTTGGATGCAAGCGTGGAAAAATCGTTCACGGGCGGCACTTTTTTCATTGTCGGTGGCTCGGTGATGCGGTCGCGGTATAAAGACATCAGCGGGCGCGAGCACCCGACGGTGTTCGACAGCGGCAAGTCAGCCACTTTCACGGGCGGCAAGGAGTGGACGTTTCGCAACGCCTCCATGCTACAGCTCGGCTTGCGCGTCATCTACAATGGCGGTCAACGACTGATGCCTTTGTTGCCCGGACAGACCGTCAATCGCTACTCGCCAGAGCCATTGTTGGACGAAAACCGCGCTTTTCAAGAGCGCGTGGAAGCGTATTTCCGCCCTGATTTGCGCATTGCTTTTCGGAAAAACAACCCGCGCGCGGCATGGTGGCTTGCGCTGGATGTTCAAAACGTGATGGGGCGCCGCAACGTGGACCCGCTCAACCGCACTTATGACCCCGACCTGAATCAATGGGTGTTCAGGGAGCAATCGGGACTGACACCGGTGCTGAGTTTTCAGATAGATTGGTAAAACGTGCGTGTGCTTTATTCAGGGGGGGGAATTTGCCCCTCCCTGAATAGGGCTGCCTGAACGAGGGGTTTGCGCATCGGATGCTTTTGTAGGAAACAATCATTCAGTCTCAATCGCCCAGCCCCGCGTCGAGGTCCGTCAGTCGCTTGTCCAGCGCCGCGTAGCGTTCGTTGAACTGCGCGATTTGGATTTCCTCGTTGGCCAGCAGCGCATCGAGCTCGGAGAAATTGCCTTGAATGCGCTCGCGGATGGTATGCACATAGCCGCGCAGTTTGGTGTCGAGCGCCTCCTGCATCCGGCCTCGTCCCTTGGCGATTTCCTCGGTGTAGCCGTTGATGATTTTGCGGCGTTGCAAGCCAGCGGTCACGCCCGCGAACAGCATGCCCAACCCCGTGAGCACTCCGCCCGTGATGTCGAGCACGGTGATTTTGGTGACGCCGGCCAAGATGATGCCCACGATGGCGGCCCCGCTTCCGGCAGCGATATTGGGCGATACGGCGGCGTTTTCGGGGAACAGGCGCTCGTCGTTGAAATTTTCGGAACGCGACATGAAGCGCGAGAATGCCTCTTGCAATTCTTTGAGCACGGCAGCGCGTTTGTCGGCGATGTCCTCAAAAATGTAGGAATCGCTTTTCACCACCGTGTTGCTCGTTCGGATTTTGAGGTCAATCATCTTGGCCATTTGCTGCACGGAGTCGGCCAAATCCACCACACCTTCGTTGAGTTTGATTTTTAGTTCGCCGTTGAGTTGGAGCTCGAGTTTTTGGGTCAGTTCGTCGAGCCAGTCTTTGATGGAGGCTTGTTTGCGGAAAATGCCTTTGAACGAGCGCACGAGCATGGAGGGGAAAGAAAGACCGTCGGAAAGTTCATCGCCGATACCTTTGGTGATGCGGGCGTAGCCATTGAGGAGGTTCTCGACGAGCAAGCCGACTTGATGGTTCGATTTTTTTTCCTGATTGTCGAGCGTCTGGCTGATGTCGTGGCGGAAATGGGTGTCGGCTTTGAATTGCGCCGCGCGGGTGTCGAGGTCGTGGCGGATGCGAGCGAGAATGCCGCGAGCGGTCGTGAGGTTGTTTTTGAGTTTGAGCATGGCTCCACGTCCGCCGGTGACGTGGGTGCGAATGTAGTCACGCACGGTGGAGAAGCCGCTTTCGTCGAATCTGCCTTCCATCTCGGCCTTGGCGCTGGTGGCAAAAATGGGTGGCTCGCTCATGCCTTTCTTTTGGGCAAAATCGAAAAGGCCGCGTTCGTTCACCGCCAAATCTTCCGCCGAGAGCAAGTCTTTTTGCTGCAACACGAAGATGATTTTTTTGTGCCAATCGCGGTGAATGAATTCAAAAAAATCCCATGCCGACTGGCGGTAGGGGTTTTTGGCCTCAAAGACAAAAATGACGAGGTCGCTGGCAGGTATGAAATTCTCGGTGATTTCCTGATGGCGCTCCACGATGGAATTGGTGCCGGGCGTGTCCACGACGGCAATGTCGCGCAGGATATCAACTGGCAGATAGACCTTTTTAAGGTATGGATTGACGACCACTGTTTCCTCTTTTTCCGCGTAGAGAATCTGTTGGATGGTGTCGGTCAGCGGTTGCGGGGCCACGGGGCATATCTCCCGCCCCGCGTCGAGCAAAGCATTGACGAAGCTGCTTTTGCCCGCCTTCACTTCCCCCACGATGACGAACATGAAGGGGTCGTTCATGCGGTTGCGCAATTCGCCGACGGTGGCGGCCAAATCTTTGTGGCCGATTTCAGCGCTGAGCGATTGCAGGTCTTTGACGAGGTCTTCGACCTGCGCACGAATGGCTTGGGTGCGTTGGTTGAGAATCATGCAGCAAACGTATCCAAAATTCTGGAAAACATGGCGTTGAGTCGTGTGGAACAATGGAACAAGGCCAACACCGAGCACACGGAATGGGCCTGCCGCACTACCTTTGCCCGATTGAACACTTATTCCAAGCAATGAACTTCAAATTTCTTTTTCCCACTTTCCGAAACCGCTACCTGTTCGTGCGCGACAGGCTAAGAAAGTACGCCGGAAACGAACAACCCCACCCCGACGAGACCGTCGGAAAGGGAATACCTCCCCCCCCCGCCCCGACAAGCCCAATCCCTACCGGCGCGGGCAGGCAGCCGGACGGGAATCAACTAACAACCAACAACAAGCAACCAACAATTCACAACGGATTAAACCTCGGCACTGGTGAGGGCGACTACGACCGCATGATTGCTGCTTACTGCACCGAGTTGATTGCTTGTGATGTGAACGAGGAGGACCTTGCCCATGCCCGCGCACTCAATGCAGGCGTGATGAATCTTCGCTACGAACCCAACAACGCGCTGGCCTTGACGTATCCCGACCAGTATTTCGACCTCATCGTGAGTTGCGAAGTCATAGAGCACGTCGGCGACCCGGCCCAAATGCTCCGCGAGATGAGCCGCGTGATGAAGCCCGGCGGCGTGGCGATTATGACTTTTCCGAGCCGCGAGTTCCCTATCACATACGACCCCGTGAACCGTATATGGCAGGTGACTCGGAGCGAGAGCAGCCGCGAATACGCGATTTCGCAAGGCGCTTATGCTTTTGGCCACGATTACCTGATTGGCTCGGACGACTTTCGGCGTTGGGCACGGGAGGCAGGTTTTGAGATAGTAGAGTTTAAGGGGCTGAGCCGCCACTTTGTCGGGTTGTTGGAAATGTATTGGACGGGCATCGCGCAACGCGTTTTCAAAAAAAACGCCCGCAACGTAAGCGAGGAAAAGGAGCGCAAGGGGGGGGCCTTACGCCCTGCCTCGACCAAGGAGCCAGCCCTTGTTTTCATCACGGATGGCTTGCTCTGGCTCGACAAACTCTTGTTCGGATGGACGGGGCGGAGTGTGGGGAAGGGCGTTGTGCTGAGGAAAAAGTAAGAGGAGGGATTGAAGAAAAGGCAGTCCCTTAACCAGTTTTTTGCCAAAGTTTAATTGCGAATTTCGATATATTATTTTGATGATTGCCTGTCAAGGGGAGATTTTTGCAATGAAAAAATTTCCCTTGCCAAAGAGGCCTCATCATGTTAGCCAGCGAGACTTTATCCTACGAGCAAGTTTTTTTGCAATTTGAACAGAATCGGGGCAGAGTCTCCGTTCTACAGGTGTCGCACCCCGACGGCCAGCCCTTCCACCTCAACGTCTATTCGCCCGGGCACCATTCGTTCTACTATGCCGAGCGATTTTCTAAGGAGCGCATCGTGCTGCATTTCACCGCAGGTTTCTTGCAAGGCGACGTGCCGTGGCTGACGCGTGCCAACAAGTATGTGTCGGTGCCATTCGTGGTCGGTCGCAGTGGCGAAATTTTCAACCTTTACCGCTCGGCATATTGGTCGTATCACCTTGGCGTGGGCGATAGGCGCTGGGATAGGGCTTCCATCGGTATCGAGTTGAGCAATATCGGGCCTTTGGTGCTGGAAGGCAATATGCTGAAATACGAGGTGCAGCGGCAACTGCCCGACGGGCGACTCGTCACGGTGCGCTACGATTACTGTGATGTCAATGAATCGGCCTATTATCAACGCATACCGCAGCGATACAGGGGTCATGAGTTTTTCGCCGCCTTCACCGATGCCCAATACAACTCGCTGGCGCGTTTGCTGGTGTACCTGACCAATCGCTACAACATCCCGCGCGTGTTTCTTCCGCCTGCCACTCGTTTTGATGCCTTGCCTCAGAACTTCTCGCATAGAGGCATTTTGAGCCATGTCAACTACCGGCCTTCTGGCAAATGGGACATAGGCCCTGCGTTCGACTGGGCGCGACTGGAGGCGGCAGTCAACCAACAAGTCATTCTCGAGCCCTAAATTTTGCTTCAACGCCATGAAAAGAGATTTGAATCAACTCATCGGAGCTATTATGTTCATAGTGGGAGCGGTCACCTTCTTGCTCGCCGCATTTATGAAAGTCCAATCGGGCGGAGTGCCGGCAGCGGCTTTCCTAATCATCATCCTGTCCATTGGATGTTATTTTCCCGACCTGTTTCAAGATGGCTCCAACGCCCCATCCACCCTTCGGATTTGCGTCCTGATGGTCGTCGCCGTTTTTTCGATCATCATGGTGAAAGCAGGTTGGGAGGTGCGCGACCTTTCCAATTTTTACGCGAACGAGTCTTGGATCTATATCCTCGGCTTGGCTTTCGGAGCAAAGGTGACGCAAAGTTTTGCCGAATTCATGTCGGGCAGGCTCGGCAAAAAAGGCAACGCGGCTCCTTCAATCAGCACGAGACCAGCAAGCAGCATGACGGCCCCTAGCATCAACGGCGGAACGAGCAGCTTTGCCAACCATATCGAGCGCAACGCACTCGCTGGCAACCCTGACGACTATGGCGATGTGTGAGGTTCGGATGAGCGCCATAGCACGGGTGTTTATTTCAGGCAAAATCCCGGCGAATCAAGGCATAAAACAGGCTCTTACTTTTTTTGAAGCACATACCAGAAATAAATCAGCTTGCCAGAGCGCAAATCCTTGTCAATCTGCGAGCCTTTCACGCCGCCGAATTCCTCGAAAAATTTGACATAACGGGCGGGAATTTGTTTGCGGATGCGGGCGCGTTTCATATCGTCTTCAAGCGCAATCGCCTGCACCACATTTTCAGAAATCACCTTCTTGGCAACAAGTGAAAGCCCGCTACCCAACAGGGTTTGCTCGAATGTTGCGAGGTTTTTGGGGTCGCGCATATCCGTTATCAAAAAATAACCGCCGGGACGCAACACTCGCTTTACCTCTTCAAAAAAATTGGCCACTGAGCCATAGGCGTGGCTCGATTCGACATTGATAACGACATCGAAGCGGCCATCTTCAAAAGGAATTTGTTCAGCGTTGCCCGTCACATAGCCGAGATTGGGGCTTTTGTGCCGCTTGTTGGCAAACGCGACAGCGTTGTCGGCTATGTCCATGCCAATGATGCTTGTGGGCTTCAGGTAACGGGCTATGTAGGAAGCGCCGCCGCCGCGCCCGCTACCGACTTCGAGCATCGTTTTTCCCTCAATATCGGTTTGTGTGGCCAAAAAATGATAGAGTTGAAGCGGATAGCGGTCAGGTTCATCGGCTTCTGAAAGTTCGGGCCGGGCCACCTGCTCATCCGGCTCAAAGCCGTAGTTCATAAACACCCAATCGTCAAAAGGGAAATTTTTGGCGAGGCGGTTGTAAATGGGTTTCCAAGCAATGCGGCGAAACCATGGAAATTCCGTCAGTTCAAGAAAGATTTTTGCGAGCATAGAGCGGGGGTGTTTTACAAAACAGCGCAAGAACGCACAATTCCTTCGGCTTTCAGCGAACCATTTTTCAAGCGCACCTTCTTGAAAAACAGGGCACCTCGATATTCAACAAAAACTCAACTTTCGGCTACTGAATCAAGCAGTAAAAATCAACGGTTTACAGAGAGAACACGAGCCACCGCCGAAAACTTGGGATGATTCATGTTTTTTTACCTTTGCCCACCCTTGCACTTCGGAACGCGGCGTTCCGAAGCAGTCGTAACAACGACATTCGATGCCGGGCGGAACAGCGTACCGCCATACATAATTGATTTTCATGGACAACAAACTTGAAATCCTCCAATCCAAACTCGCCGAGGCAAAGCTCGGCGGCGGCCAGGCCCGCATAGATGCTCAACACAAAAAAGGAAAACTAACAGCCCGCGAGCGCGTCCATTTCCTGCTCGACGAGGACAGCTTCGAAGAAGTCGGCGCGCTCGTCACCCACCGCAGCACCGATTTTGGCATGGCCGAGCAACAATACCTCGGCGACGGCGTGGTGACGGGCTACGGCACGATTGGCGGGCGGCTCGTGTATGTCTTTGCACAAGATTTCACCGTGTTCGGCGGCTCGCTGTCCGAAACCCACGCGGAAAAAATTTGCAAAATCATGGACTTGGCCATGAAAAACGGTGCCCCCGTCATCGGCCTCAACGACTCGGGCGGCGCACGCATCCAAGAAGGGGTGAACTCTTTGGGCGGCTACGCCGATATTTTTTACCGCAATGTGCAAGCCAGCGGTGTCATTCCGCAAATCTCCGCCATACTCGGCCCCTGCGCGGGTGGCGCGGTGTATAGCCCGGCCATGACCGATTTCATCCTGATGGTGGAGGGCAGCTCCTACATGTTCGTGACTGGCCCCAACGTGGTGAAAACCGTCACTAACGAAAACGTCACTTCCGAAGAACTCGGCGGCGCCAGCACCCATGCCACCAAATCCGGCGTGACCCACCTCGTGGCCTCCAACGACGTGGATTGCATGGCCAAAATCAAACGACTGCTCTCCTTCATCCCCCAAAACTGCGAGGACAAAGCACCCACATTGCCTTACACACTTGGCGACGAATACCGCGACGAACTGACCTCCATCATCCCCGAAAACGCCAATCAACCATACGACATGAAAGAGGTGATTGCAGGCATTGTGGATGCGGAGTCGTTTTTTGAAATCCATGAAAACTACGCGGAAAACATCGTCGTCGGCTTCGCTCGCCTCGCCGGACGCAGCATCGGCATCGTGGCAAACCAACCGATGAGCCTCGCGGGCGTGCTCGACGTGAACTCTTCTAAAAAAGCCGCGCGTTTCGTGCGTTTTTGCGACTGCTTCAACATCCCCTTGCTAGTGCTCGAAGACGTGCCCGGATTCCTGCCCGGCACCGACCAGGAGTGGAACGCCATCATCACCAACGGCGCAAAACTGCTCTACGCTTTCTCCGAAGCCACCGTGCCGCGCATCACCGTCATCACCCGCAAAGCCTACGGCGGCGCTTACGACGTGATGAACTCCAAACACATCGGCGCGGACATGAACTTCGCGTGGCCTTCTGCCGAAATCGCCGTGATGGGCGCGAAAGGCGCCTCCGAAATCATTTTCAAAAAGGAAATAGACGCGGCGGACGACCCGGCTGCCAAACTTTTAGAGAAAGAAAAAGAATATGCCAACACCTTCGCAAACCCCTACCGCGCCGCCGCACGAGGCTTTATTGACGAAGTGATTCATCCCCGCGAGACACGACGAAAACTCATCAAAGCCTTCGCGATGCTGGAGCACAAGGCAGTGGCGCGGGCGAAAAGGAAGCATGGAAATGTGCCGTTGTGAGAATGAAGGCAACTTGCTCTTTGGGCACCGAAATATTTTATACTTCGCTCCGCCAGAGTCTTGGGCATGGCTAAAAGCGCAATCTGTTCAAAATCAGAGAAAGCAATCATGAGCATCTGACAAGTCCTAGCGAATCAAGGCATATCGTCGCAAAAGTCAACTCCCACGACTATTTGCCATTCCGCCCGGCCCCCGGCCTTTCGCGTCGCCCACCCACCTGTTTCGGTCATTGGTCGAAAAAAGGGAGCCGTGCGGTCGGCCCAGCCTACTTTTCCCTTCTTTTTAGGCATTTTCTACTGCTATGACTACAAAAACGGGTTCTCTTACCCTCCTTTTGCTGTGGCTTGTTGCCACCCTTCCTCTATCGGCCCAACAAGCCAGTGTGCGCGGGCAATTGCAAGGCTCCAATGGAGAAGCCGTCGCCTTTGCCAACGTGGCGTTGTTCGCAGCCGCCGATAGCAGCCTTTACAAGGCAGGCACCAGCGACGATGCCGGCATTTTCGACATGAATGGCTTGGGAGCCGGGCACTACTACCTGAAAGTGGTTGGCCTCGGATTCGGCGAATTTCAGCAGCCGGGCATCCGCTTGGCCGAAGGCCAACGCTTGGATTTGGGAGTGCTCACCTTGACCGCCAAGGATATCAATTTGGCGGAAACGACCGTGACGGCATCGAGGGCCATGGTCGAAATCAAGCCCGACCGTACCGTTTTCAACGTGGAAGGCACCATCAATAGCGCAGGCTCGGATGCCATCACCCTGCTCCGCAAAGCCCCCAGCGTGACGGTGGACAACAACGACAATATCAGCGTATTGGGGCGTTCGGGGGTGCTGCTCTATGTGGACGGCAAGCGGCTGCCCCTTACGGGCGACGACCTCACCAACTACCTGCAAAACTTACCCGCCGAACAAATTGACCGCATCGAAATCATCACAAACCCCGGCGCGCGATACGAGGCAGAAGGCAATGCGGGTATCATTGACATCCGGCTTAAAAAAGACAAAAACCTCGGCGCCAATGGCTCGGTGAACACCACCCACAGCATGGGTCGCCACCACCGCTCCAACCTCAGCAGCAGCGCCAACTATCGCAACAAACGCCTCAATGCCTTCGGCACAGGCGGGCTTGGCGATGGTGTAGGGTTTCACGAAATGAAATTCCTGAGCTATCTCAACGGGATGGAGCAACGCGAAATCAACAACCAACGCAACGATTGGGATTTTCTCAACTACCGCGTTGGCGCAGATTTTTTCCTGACCGACAAGCATACCATCGGGCTGCTGGTGGGAGGCGGAAGCAACAAGCGGCTCAATTATTCATTCAACCGCATCACGCTCGCTCAGGAAAACACACCCGCGCTGATTGACAGCATTCTGGTGGCCAACACGACGGCCAACAATCTCCGCCATCAACAAACCTACAACCTCAACTATCGGTTCGACAACAAAAACGGTCGCAGCCTCAACATGGACTTCGACTACGGCCACTACCAAAACGACAGCAAACGCCACCAGCCCAACCGCTACTTCGATGCCTCGGAAGAGAATGTGCTCACCGAAATCATCAACAGTTTCGACACCCCCACCGACATTGACATTTACACCCTTCAGGTGGACTATGAGGACAAACTCTGGGGCGGCACACTTGGGGCAGGCTCTAAGCTCAGCCGCGTGATTTCGGACAACACGTTTTTGTTTTTTGACGAAATAAACGAAACCCCCTTGCTCAATACTCGCCGCTCCAACCTGTTCAAATACGATGAAAAAGTGTACGCAGGCTATGTGAACTACGCCCGAGCGCTGAACACAAAATGGAAATTTTCCGCCGGGCTTCGCGCAGAGCAAACCGACGCAAGAGGAGACTTGCAGGCCTTCTTGCCCGAGCTGGAAGAGCCTCCCGTCTTGTTCAACTACCTCAGCTGGTTTCCGAGCGCGGGGCTGACCTGGGATGTAGCCCCCAAACACACCCTCGCCCTCAACGGCGGCCGGCGCATCAACCGTCCCGACTATAACGTGCTCAACCCTTTCAACAACCAAATCAGCCAGCTTTCCTACGAAAAAGGCAACCCCTATCTCCGTCCCGAAATCGTGAACAACCTCGAGCTCGGCTATACCCTCGCCTATCGTTACAACCTAAAAATAGCCTACAGCCGCACGACAGACCAAATCACCCGGCTCATCGCGCCAGACAAAGAAGACCCGCGAGCAGGCTTCATCACTTGGGCCAACTTGGCCGACCAAACCGTGTGGAGCCTCAACGTCAGCGCCCCCGTTCAAATCCTCAAATGGTGGAATGCTTACTTCAACGCCAGCGCCTCGCATTTGGACAACCAAGCCGACTACGGCAACGGCGCGGTGGTGGACGTGCAGGCATTCACATACAGCATCTACCAGCAACACACCTTCGATATGCCGTTTGGCCTAAAAGGCGAAATCTCCGGCTACTATTCTGGCCCCGGCGTGTGGGGCGGCGTGTTTCTCTACGAATCCAATTGGAGCCTCAATCTGGGCTTGCAGCGCAAGTTTTTGCGCGAGCGCCTCACGGTGCGCCTCAGCGCCGACGATATTTTCTACGAAACCGGCTGGGATGGCTACTCCAACTTCGACGGGCTGCTCTCCTATGGCAGTGGCCGTTGGGACAGCCGTCGGGTAGGGATAAGCTTGGGCTACCGCTTTGGCAACGACAATGTGAAATCGCGCAAACGGAGCACTGGCATCGAGGCAGAGGCCGGCAGGGTGAAAGACTAAGACTCACGGCTGGCCAGCGTTAAATTACCACTCTTTTTTTTCCCTCGCACAATTCGCCGTCAGGCGTGGCGTTAAGGGCGTGTTCACAATTTGTGACCCCTCAACGGCGCGTTTTTCAACCCGTTTTGGCCCCCACTTCAAGCCAGTTCCCCATCCAACTCGTGTCGCAAGCGGCACTAATCCTTTTTATCAAACAATACTAAAACGCCGATTCCATGGCAAAAACAGCACTACTCCTGCCTTTGGTGCTGGCCATCACAGCCAACCTGTATGCCCAGCTGCCTGCTCCTTGTGGAGGTTCTTCCGAAACCGCCAACTCCTGTCAAAACGCCTGTATCTACTGCAACTTCGATGGGCTTACCGGCTCCACCGCCTTTGGCGACTCGGACGGTGGCAACGACGTTGATTTTTGCGGCACGCTCGAAAATGCCCAGTGGATAGGGTTCATCGCAGGCTCCACTTCTGCCACCTTCACCGCCAACCCTTTCTTTTGCAACGACGGCAACGGCGTACAAATCGCCTTGTATGCCGATTGCACCTCCGCACCGCTCAAATGCAACATTGGCAAGGAGAACGGCGGAAACACCCCCGTCTCAGTGTCGGTGGACAACCTCAACCCCGGCTCCAACTATTATCTCCTCATTGACGGCTATGCGGGCGACCTGTGCAATTTCACTATTTCAGTGACTCCCAACGATGCCGTTTACGAGCCGCCATTGGGCATGGTCGGCCCCATCTCCGGCCCCACGGAGGCGTGCCCCGGCGCGGTGTTCCCCTACTTCGTCGCAGCCGTGCAAGGCGCAGGCGCCTACATTTGGGATGGACCACCCGGCACACTCGTGAACGGAGAGCCGGTACCTGCCGTCGTGTTGGGGCCTGCAGGCAGCCTCGTGGACATCACCATCGGCGACCAAAGCGGCCCGATATGCGTCCAAGCCGCCAACTCATGCAAGCGAAACCCTCCCTGCGCCAGCTCGCTCAACATCACGGTGCTACCCGATTCGTACCGCCCAACCTTGACAATGGAAAAGCCTCAGGCGCTCAATTGCACCAATGAACCTGCCGAACTCGTGGTGCAAGTCACCCCCCCCGCCAACTATGCCTACCGATGGGTGGCAGACTCTGTGGGGCACATCGTGTCCGGTGCCGACCGCCTGCGAGTCAAAGTGGATAGCGTGGGGCTTTACACCTTGACTGCGACCAATACCGTCAACGGATGCGCCTCCACCGACAGTTTGGAAGTAGTGGAACCGCTCATCCCCGATGCCGCCACGCTTGATGTGCGGCCCATCACCTGCTATGGCGAGCGCAATGGCATCCTCCAAGTGTCCGGCGTGGCAAACGGCGTGGGCCCATATTTATATTCGATTGACAACAAACCCTTTAACCAAGACCCTCAAATTCGATTCTTGGACCCCGGCGACCACACGCTCACCATTCAAGGCGCCAACGGTTGCGAATTCGACACGGTGTTCACCATGCCCGAACCCGCCGAACTGCTTGTCGTGCTCGACCCCGACACAGCCATCCATCTGGGGCAAACCATTGACCTATGGCGCGAAACGGTGGTGAACTACCCCGAACGAGCCAATGAAGTCCTCATTTCGCCCGCCGAACTGACCGAATTTCTGTGCGAAGATTGCCCTTACGCACCCACATACAGCTTCCGCTACCGAGTGACGGTCATAGATTCCAATGGCTGCCAAGCCACCGACGACCGCACTGTGACCGTGACGAAGGAACGATACGTGTACATCCCCAACATCTTCACGCCTGACAACAGCTCGGATGGAGGCAACGACATCTTCACCGTTTTCGGCGGGGAGGATGTGGAAATGGTCAAGCTGCTGCGTGTGTACAACCGTTGGGGAAAGGCCATTTTTGAGAATCGAAATTTTGCGCCCAACGACGTGTTGGCAGGCTGGAACGGTCGGGTGTCGGGCGATGGCATCAACCCAGCCGTGTTCATCTACGAGGCCGAAGTCTTGTTCAAGGATGGCGAGACCGAGCGATTCTTGGGCGATGTGACAGTGGTGCGATGAAAGCCCCCCCCTTATTGTTGGCTGGCGCGAGACACCCTCCTCGCGCCAGCCAACAATAGCGGCCTGCCAACCCACATCTGAGCATACGCTCAGCTTACTGCGTTTTGGGCGTGGTCAATATCTCCTCCGCCTGCCGCACGATTTCCTCCATGCGCGGCAAGTCATTGGCGATGAGCATCAGGCTTTTTTCATAGTCCTCCTTCGTCACGCCATGCATTTCCAGCACCTGTTTGAAATAAATCTGCATGAGGCTGTCTTTTTGATAGCCAATCAAAGTGTTTGTGGCGCCCTCTGCCGTGAAGAGGTCAGCCATCACCCTGCTCACTTTTTCATCGGAAAGCGGCGGTTGCTCCGCCTTTTTTTGACACGAAAAAAACAACGCCGCCGAAAGCACCCAGCCGTAGAACCCTATTTTTTTCATAAAACTTCTTTTGGGAAAAACCACTTGCGCACGGCGGCATTGTGCTCGCCAAACGCCTGCCACGATTCGGCCTCCGCATCAATTTGAACGATGCCGCACGTCGGGATGTTGTCAATGAATTTTTCGGAAAAACGATTGGCCACCTCGGTGAGCGTGGGATTGTGCCCAAACAGCAATACCGTTCGCGCCGAATCGGGCAAACCGCTCACGATGCGCATAATATCCATCGGGGCGGCCTCATAGATATCTTGCTCGCGCGCCACCGCGTCTTCCGCCACGCCGAAGGCGTGCGCGAAAAAAAGCGCAGTCGTGAGGGCGCGTTTGGCCGGGCTGCTGATGAGCAAGTCGGGTTCCACGCCTTTCATCACCAACAGCTGCGCCATACGGGGCGCGTCGCGCAAGCCGCGGTCGTTGAGGGGGCGATTGAAGTCACGCAAACCGGGGTTGTCCCAGCTCGATTTGGCGTGACGAATGAGATAAAGTGTCCGCATGGAGCAAAGATAGAAAAAGACAAAGGATGCAAATTGGGAGTTGAAACTTTTTGGCGTTTGATACTCAATCTCTTATTCAGGCGGTGATTTGAAATCACCGCCTAAATAGCACACATTTTCAAGACCTTACCCCCCCCCAATTCGCATAAACAGAATAAAACTTTGAACAGGCCGCTCAAACGCACTACTTTTGAGGTTCGCTTTTTCCAAAAGGGGTGGCAATATGCAAAAACTCTGGCTCAAAGATTTTGAACACCATATCAGCAGCAGCACTTGGGCCGCTGCCGACGAACTCGTGCAAGCAGGTCGGGTGAAAGCACTGCGAGAAATGGAGCGGCACTTTTGGGTGGCTTCGGTAGAAGACGCGGAAGCGACCTATGAAGTGGAGACCATCATCACTCCCCACAAAATCAAAGCTTTTACCTGCGAATGTTGGACGGAAGGCCGGCGCTTGATATGTCCCCACATCGCCGCAGCCTTGCTCAAAATACGCCAGTTTCTGGAGCAAAAACAAGAGGAGCGAAAAGCCAAGGCAGAAGCCCGCGCCTCGACGGAACACAACCGATTGACCGTCGGCAACGTGCTCGACCACGCGGCACCTGAAGCCCTCGCCGAGTTCGTTCAGGAATACGCACGCCGTGACCGCGATTTTGCCCTCGCGCTCAAGACTTGGTTTGCAGGGGCGGTATCCAACACCCCCAACCCCTTCGCGCTCGTGCTCGACTCCGTGCTGCCGAAAAACCCCACAGACAAGACTTTTCGGGAGCCTGATTTCCGCCGGCTGCGCAACACGATTGATGACCTGAACAAGCAACTCTCGAATATCTTCGAGGAGCGAAATTTTCCGACGGGGTTCCAACTTGCCACTACCATCCTACAGAAAATCAACCCCTTGCTGCCAAAATTGGAAGGCAACAGAAGGCTCCAATTGCTCCAGCAGAGCCAACAAGCCTTCTATCATCTGACGCATTTGCAGGACGCATCGGTGTCGCCCGAGCTGCGCGAGCAAGCGTGGCGCACCGTGTTGGAAATGGTGGCACAGGATATTTTTCCGGCGGAAATGTCGGTACCCGTGCTGTTATTTCTCACCCAAGAGGCCGCCAACGACGAAAAATTCGAGGGCATCAGCGCCCTGTTCGACCAATCGCCCAGTCCTGCGCCGCCGTTTGTGTTGCAGCTGTTTCTCGGCGCGTTGGCGCAGCGCAACCGTCCCGAGTCCGTGGTGCGCGTGTTGGAGGAATACACCGACCAACCCACCGTTGTCCGCGATGCCATTGTCACGCTGACCCAAGCCCATCATGCAGAGGCGGCGTTTCAGGCCGGGGCGCATTTTTTGGGAAAAATAAAATTTTCACCAGGACAGCGCCGCGAGTTGGAAGACACGATGTTGTCCCTTGCCCGCAGCAGCGGCGACCCAACGCGGCAAGTCAACCTGCTCTGGCAGCGTTTTTTGCAAAGCGGTCATTTCGATTTCTACGAGGAGGCCAAAACCGTCGCTGGCCGCAACTGGCCTGCGGAGCTCAAACGCCGTTTGGCCGAACTGCGCCAAAAGGGCGATACGCGCACGGCAGCCGTCGTGTTGGCGGCGGAGGGCCACAAGAGCGAACTGGCCGAATTGCTTGAAAAACAGGAAGATTTGCGGCAATTTCAACAATATGAAAACTTGTTTTTGCCGGAAGACAAACCTTTCGTGCGCGGCCGCTATGTGGACCTGCTGTCCGCTTATCTGAACGAGCACTTTGGCCGCCCTGCCTCCGAACACGCCCGCGCCATGCTCGCCGGACTGATGCAAAAAGGCGAGCAAACCCTCGTGCTCGACATCATTCGCGCTCTGAGCGCCCAGTTCCCCGACCGCCCTTCTTTGCCAGAGGAACTGGCGGAATTGTTTCCAAAATCAAAGAGAAAATCGCTATTGCAAGCCCCCGCTGACAAACCATGAAAGTAGAACTTTGGGCCATCGGCAAGACATCGGAGAAGTACCTGGTGACAGGCATCGAGATTTTTGAGAAGCGCCTCAAAAATTATCTGCCTTTCAGCTGGACGATATTGCCAGATGTAAAACTCAAAACCACCAACGGCGCTCAACTCAAACAGGAAGAAGGCAAAATGGTACTCGCCAAAATCAACCCCGACGACTACCTCGTGCTGCTCGACGAACGCGGGCAAGAGCTTGGCTCCGTCCAATTGGCTCGCTGGCTTGAACGCCGCTTGGCCGCCTCTCACCGCCGATTGATTTTTTTGATTGGCGGCGCTTTCGGATTTTCGCCCGAAGTTTATGCCCGCGCCGATGAGCAGTTATCTCTGTCAAAAATGACGTTCAACCACCTCATGGCACGTCTTTTTTTTCTGGAACAGCTATACCGCGCCATGACTATTCTGCGCAACGAACCTTATCATAATGAGTGAGTGGCTGAGTTGAAATGTTCAGAAAAGTGTGTCAAACAATCCCGGATGTTTTCTCTTTACACCACAAACGCTGCGCTTAAAGAAGCGTAAATTATGCGAATCAAGGGTTAGAAAATTGACTTCATTTTAAGCGACTTACGTTTACGAAACTTTCAAAAGTTTCGTAAACGCGGGTGCTTAAAAATATGATTTTCAACACTTTGGATTTTCCAACTCTTGATTCGCATAAATTATTGGAACCCAAAACGCTGTGTCCTTCGTGTCTCTGTGTTTGCTTATTGTTTCCATTAAGATGAGGCAGTTTTGCGAACACTTTCAATCATCAAACAACAAGTTGCCAGCCAACAAATCACCAACCAACATGACCATCACCTATCTCATTATTGGCTTCACGGCACTGATTTCGTTCATGGCCTTCAACAATCGAGAGCTGTTCGTGAAAATGCAGCATTGGCCGTATCAGGAAGCGCGGCATGGCGAGTATTATCGCTGGTTGACGAGCGGCTTTCTGCATGGCGACCCTATGCACTTGATTTTCAATATGCTGACCCTCTACTTCTTCGGCAATCATGTGGAGAACTGGTTCAAGGCCAAGTTTGAGGGCTTCGGCGGGCTTGTATATCTTGCTTTTTATTTGGTGGCCATCGCGGCGGCTTCTTCCGCCACCTTTCAGAAGTACAAAAACACTTCGAGTTTTGCCAGCATCGGCGCGTCGGGGGCGGTGGCGGCGGTTTTGTTCGCCTTCATCCTGCTGGCACCCACTGTCGGCATCATGCTTTTCTTCATTCCTATCCCCATTCCGGGCTTCATCTTTGGCATCTTGTATCTGTGGTACAGCTCGCGCGCGGCACAGCGCGGCGGCGACAATATTGACCACGTCGCGCATTTTTTCGGAGCCGTGTTTGGCTTCTTCTTTCCACTCATCTTGGAGCCTTCCTTGTTTCTCGATTTTGTGGCGCAATTGCTCAATTGGTTGTAAAAAATGTAAAAACTTGGGTGGGAGGTCGAGAGTAGAAGGCTGATTTCATACGGTTTGCAAGCCCCAACAAAGACTGAACCCCTCTGATTGCTGCCCTCTGCCTTTTGTCTAAGCAACGACCACTGACTTTTTTTGGTGGCAGAGTATCCAGTTGCCCCCTGTGTCAATAGCCCAAGCATCGGGAAATGCGGCTTTGAATTTCACTTCAAAGAAACGCTCGGTCACGATTTTCACGGCTGGGCTGCCGCCGTGCAGTCGGTTGAAAAGCAGCAGCCCGCCGGGGCGGAGCAACTGTTCGCAGGAAAGCAGGAATTCCGCCGTCTCGAATTGGGGGGGCGTAAGGTCGTCCTCAAAAATATCGGCCACAATGAGGTCGAATGTTTGCTCCGTGATGCTCACAAACATTTCTGCGTCGGCGGTCACGATGTCCATTGGGCTGGAGAGGCGGGAAAGGGTGTATTTGGCGGCCAATTCGGCTACGGTTTCGTCCCATTCCACTGCGGTGTAGCGGTATTTTTGGTGAAACACTTTTTCCAGCATATAGGGTACCGAGCCCAGTCCTAATCCCAGAACGAGCACTTCTTCGATGGCTCGTTCATCCATTTTCAGTTGGTCGAACGCCACGAGAAAATTTTTGTAGAGGTCGTCCCACGAATAAATGGCATCGCCGCTTAGCAGTTGAAGCCGCCCACGGTCGAGTGTGACGGTGAGCTCTGGGTTGTACTCGGAGCCGGTTTCTTCCAGCGTGAGCGGTACGAGATGCGACAGCAGTTTTTTCCAGCGTGGGATTTTCATTGATTTGGTTGTGCCGATTGGTTCAATCAGTCGAGTCAATCAATTATCCTTCTTTTTCTTCTTGAAAGGGTCCCAAGTTTCCAGTTTTTTCTTGGCTTCGTCCACTGTTTTTTTGCCTTGGTCGCCCAATGCTTCGTCGGCTTTTTGGCCGATGGCCTCGCCCGCCTTTTCGCCCAGTTCTTTGGCGGCTTTGTCTTTGGCTTCCTGCAATTGCTTGTCGGCTGCAGCACGGAGGCTGTCAGCAGCTTTGTCGGCGGCGGCTTGGGCTTGTTGCTTTGCTTTGTCGAGCTCGCGGTTGGCGACGTTGGTCAAGGAGTCCTTGGCTTTGTCCACGGCGGCTTGGGCGGCGGCTTGCACGCTGGCCGTTGCCTCTTCCTTTATGCTGCTTTGCCCGTCGGAGCCGAGTATTTTCATGGCGACCTTTGGATTGGCCAGCGAGCCTGTGAGGTCGAAGCGAACATTGATGTACTCGCCTTGCGCGATGTTCACACCGAATTTGCCGGCTTCTTTGCTGAGGAAATTGAGGCCGGAATTGGCCGCGGCACCGGCGGCGCTTTTCTGCAAGGCGGCGCGTGGGGTCTTGGTGACGATTTGATAATTCATTTCCTGATTAAGCCCGTGCGAGCCGCCAATCTGCATGGCCACATCGCGCACCTGCGTGTTGAAGGGCTTCACGATGACCTGACCGTTCTTGATTTCAAACCAGTTTTTGGTGTTTTTCAACTCCATGCGTTGCAGGTAGTCAATGCCCAGTTTGGATCCGATTTCGCTCATGGGTTTGAAATTGTTGAATGCCGCGCTGAGAGTCTCTAAGAAGCCTTCCGCTGTGAGGGTGTTCAGGTCTGGCATCATGTCTTTGCCCAAGGCGCCGCTCATGGAAAGGGTGGTGTTGAATTTTCCATCCATCAACTGCATCACGGGGGCGAGCGCCTTCACGGTGGCAAAGGTCTGGAAAGCTTCTTTGAAGCCCATGTTTTGGAGCGCCATGTCCATATTGAAAGTGGGTTTGGCGGGGTTGGAGGTGTTGTATTCGCCTTCCAAGCCTATGAGGCCACCGATGACGTTGGCGGTGCAGTCGTTGAGCCGGGCCACGCCGTTTTTCACCGTTATTTGACCTTCGAGATTGTTTAGGTCGTAGGTGGTGTATTTGATTTTGTTGAAATCGGCGTTGAGCGTCATGTCCACGTTTTTCGGCACCACCACGATGTCCTCAGTGGCGGGTGCGCTTGCCGTTGGAGTGGGCTTGGCACCGCCGGTGGTCGAGGAGGCTGGCGCGGGGTCGGTCATGAACTGGTTGAGGTCGAAGTAGTTGGATTGCAGATTGACCACGCCCGACACGGTTTGGTTGTCGAACAGGTAATTCCATGCGTTCAAAATGCGCCCGTTGCCGCGCAAATCGCTCGCGCCGATGTTCATGCCAAAATTGTCCACCGTCATCTTGTTGGGCATGAAGCGGCCTTTCATGACGAGGTTGGTCAGGTCATAGGTATCGTATTTGAGGCGATTGATTTTGCCGTCCATCTCGAAATCCCAACGGTCGAATGCTTTTTCGCCGGCAGTTGTTGTTTGGCCGCCGCCACTGGTTTTCGAGACATCGCTCGGCACCACGCCACCATCGGAGGGCTCGGGTTCCATCCATTCGTTGGCATCGAAGAAGTTGGAGGAAAAATTCAGGCGGCCTTTCATGGTTTTGTTGGTGGAAAAATATGCGAGCACGTTGTCAATGGAGCCATTGGCGCGGAGGTCGCTCTTGCCAAGCTTGGCATCAAAATTCTGAATGTCAACTCGTTGTGGGGTCAGGCTGGTGGTCAGTTGGTTGATTTTCACCGCAGGCATATCGGCCGTTTTGTAGGAAATGCCGCTCATGGCGAAATCGCCAGCCATGTTCACTTGGTCGTATTGGCCTCGGTCTATTTGGCTCATGGCCGCCTTCAAGGTCATGTTGGCCTTGATGACCCCTGCGAGTTCTTGCACCCCTTCCATGGGGAAGGCTTTGGAGAGTTCGCCGAGGTTGAGCGTGCCGTTGATTTTCATGTCAACGGTGGGGTCTGTTTCGGGCGTTTTCAAGTTGAAATAACCCTCCAGCGGGTTGGAGCCGATGCGGAGGCTGAATTTCGGAATGCGCACCGTCATATCGTTGAGGCGAGCCGAAGGGCTATTGATGCTGGCATCTACATGGATGTTGCTCACGCCGAGAGGCAGGGAGGGATATTTAAAATCAGCGTTGGCGACCTTGAAATCAAGTTTGAAGGCTGGATAGACCCTTTCGTTGTAGGTGCCTTTTGCAAAACCCGCGAACTGTACCGTGCCATTGGCTTGCACGTCGTTGTAGTCCTTTGTGTAGGCACCGGGAACGATGCTGAGGAGGCTTTTGAACGTGTTGGCGGGGGTGCCAAAGGTGAGGTCCATGCGAATGTCGTCGCTGTTTTCGGGCATCGCCACCCAGCCGTTGAGCATCAGTTTTAGGGCATTGAGTTGCAGCTCGTTTTCTTTGAGCGTGAATTTCATGTTTTTCATGTCGGCATTCAGCGTCGTGTTCCAGTCGAGGCGGGCATTGCGCAGGTATTGCACCCCGCCGTATTTCACCGAAAGCCGCTCTACGGCGGTCTTCATGACGAGGTCGTAGAGGTCGGTGGTGAACGCGCCGGAACCCGTGTGGTCGAGGCCTTCCAACTCGGCACGCATATTTAGCCCCCGGTCGTCGTAGAGCACTTTGCCTTGACTGATGCCATAGCGTTCGAGTTTGATGGGGCTGGCATCAGCCGTCGAGGCCGACGACGGTGTGGTTGGCTCCGACGGCTTTGTGATATCGTAGTTGGCTTGTCCGTTGCTCAGCACAAATACCCGGATGTCGGGCTTTTTGAAATAAAGCCCCTTCACAATCACTTCGCTGCCAAAAATGGCCGACCATAGGTCAATGGCCACGTCGAGGCGCTCGCACTGCACGAGTTTGACCCCTTCGAAGGGGCCGGGGCCGTTGGTCACTTCCAAGCTTTCGAGGCCGACGGAGAGTTTGGGAAAATTGCGAAAAACGGAAATGCTCACGTCCTTGAAGTCCACCGTAGCCGTGAGGCTTTCGTTGGCGGTGGCTTTGACTTGTGCGAGGATTTCGTCTTTGAAAAGAAATGGCAGCGCCACGAGGGCCCCCACCAAAAGCAAGAGAAAAATGGCAACGCCGAACAGTAGTTTTTTCATGGTGAAGTATGCGCGGCAGAGCGGTGAAACAGCGCGGGGAAGTTTGGTGGTTCGACGCGCCTTGATGTCTCTGCCTCTTGTGTTTGAGTATTAACGCAGCAAAGAAAACGATGTTTGAAAAACATTTCGCAGATTCAAGAAAACTTGTGCAGGAGATAGACGTGGGAAAGCTTGCGGCGTTTCGAGTTTTTTTCCAAATTTGTTGATTCGGGATGGTATTTTGGCTTGCTTTGCTTATGCTGTTGAGGTGGAGTGGATGCGGTTTGTGGCTTGATGTTGGCGAGGATGCAAACCATACTATTTGGACTTTTTCAGATTTGCCACGAAGTCACACAGCAAAATACTCATTGATTTGTGCATTTTGTGTCTTTGTAGCACAAAAAGTAATGTCCAGTAATGTGCCGATAAACACCCTTCTATTGCCTCGTATAGGTCTTGAAACAGGTCCTCGAAAGTTTCCCTTGCGTCATGCAGCCCGGTATGGCAGGAACCTCTGCCCAATAACCTCCTTCCTCGGCCTTTTGAACAACTACTTTTGGTTTCATGCGCTAAACTCTAAAAATCCTTTGCGGCTAAAAACCTATGTTTTTACGATTTTTTTCCAAAGAATGAAGGCTCTCTTTCTACGCTAAACATCGTCAAGGGCATGCCTCCTCACCCGCACCACCACGCCCTTCGACACGGGCGTTCCGCTTTTCTCCGCTGTGTCGTTAATCGGCACCAGCACGTTCGCTTCGGGGAAATAAGTCGCCATACAACGTTCCGGGATGTCGTAGGCCACCACGATAAACTTCCGGGCCACGCGCTCCACGCCATCGTGACGGTTGAATAAATCCACCACGTCGCCATCTTTTAGCCCCTCTTTTTCGATATCTCGGGCGTTCATGAGCACCACGCGGCGCTCGTGGAAAATGCCACGATAGCGGTCGTCGAGGCCGTAGATTGTCGTGTTGAACTGGTCGTGGCTGCGAATGGTCATGAGCACGAACTCTTCGGCAGCGAGTTGGTTTTCAGGCACTTCGGCGATGTTGAAATTGGCTTTGCCGTTGAAGGTGTTGAATTTTCCGATGCGCGAGCCATTGGGCAGGTAGAAGCCGCCCGGCTCCCGCACCCGGCGGTTGTAGTCTTCAAAACCCGGAATCGCGCTTTCGATGGCGTCGCGGATGTGGTCGTAGTGTTGGAGGTATTTGTCCCAGTCAATTTTGACAGGATAAACATGATTTGCAGGATTTTTTTTCTCTGGTTCGGCTTTTAAAACCTGTGAATCCTGTAAATCCTGTCGAGAAAAAACCGCCTTCGCCAAACGGCACACAATGACAGGCTCGCTGAGTAGGTGGGGCGACACAGGCGGCAGGTTGCCCTGCGAGGAATGAACCACGCCCATCGAGTTTTCCACCGTCACGAATTGCCGCTCGCCGTTCAGGATGTCGAGGTCGGTGCGACCGAGACAGGGTAGAATGAGGGCTTCTCGGCCATGCACCAAGTGACTTCGATTCAATTTGGTAGAGATGTGAACGGTCAAATCACATCGGCGCAGCGCCTCGGCGGTGAAGTTTGTGTCGGGCGTGGCCGAGAGGAAATTACCGCCCATGGCGATGAAGACTTTGGCTTTGCCCTCGTGCATGGCGCGGATGCTTTCCACCACGTCGTAGCCGTGTTTTTGCGGGGGCCGGAAGCCGAAGGCGCGTTCGAGGTTGTCGAGAAACGCCTGCGGGGGTTTTTCGTTGATGCCCACCGTGCGGTCGCCCTGCACGTTGCTGTGGCCGCGCACGGGGCAGGTGCCAGCGCCGGGCTTGCCGATGCTTCCTTTGAGCAAAAGCAGGTTGACGATTTCCTGAATGGTGGCGACGGCGTTTTTGTGTTGGGTCAAACCCATTGCCCAGCAGGCGATGATTTTTTTCCTGGAAATGAGCAAGTTGGCGGCTTCGCGGATTTGTTCCAACGGCACGCCACAGGCTGCCGCGAGGTGTTCCAACTTGTGTTTTTTCAAATGTTCCAAATACGCCTCTGCGCCGAACGTGTGTTCCCGAATAAAATCGAGTGCGAACACCGAGCCGGGGTTTTGCTCTTCGGCTTCGAGCATGAGGAGCATCAGCGCCTTCAAAAGCGCCATGTCGCCGTTGATTTTTATTTGCAAAAAAACGTCGGTGAGCGGCGTGGCTATGCCCAACATTCCTTTCAGCGTTTGCGGGTGACTGAAGGCGACGAGGCCGGTTTCTTTTAGGGGGTTTACGGAGATGATTTTCGCGCCGTTGGCTTTGGCTTTTTGCAAAGCGGTGAGCATACGCGGGTGGTTGGTGCCGGGGTTTTGGCCGAGAATGATGATGACTTCGGCCTCGTAAAAATCTTCGAGCGTGACCGAGCCTTTGCCGATGCCGACAGATTCATTGAGCGCCACTCCGCTGCTTTCGTGGCACATATTGCTGCAATCGGGCAGGTTGTTGGTGCCGAATTTTCGCACGAAAAGTTGGTAGAGGAAAGCGGCCTCGTTGCTCGTGCGCCCGGAGGTGTAAAACAGGGCTTCGTCGGGCGAGGCGAGGCTGTTGAGGTGGTTGGCGATTTTGGCAAAGGCATCATCCCAAGTGATGGGCTGATAGTGCGTGGCGCCGGGGGGCAGATAGACCGGCTCCGCTACCCTACCCTTTTTCCCGATTTCGTAGTCGGACAATTCGGCGAGTGCGGCGACGCTGTGTTGGGCAAAAAACTCGGCGGTGAGTTTCTTTGTGGTGGCTTCCTCGGCGATGGCTTTTGCGCCGTTTTCGCAGTATTCGGCGATGCCGCTGCGCTCGTCGTCGGGGTCGGGCCAAGCGCAGCCGGGGCAATCGTGGCCGCCTTTTTGGTTGAGTTGAGCCAATGCTTTGAAGCCGCGCGCCGCGTCCATTTCAGCGAGGACGTGCTTGACGCTGCTCACGACGGCAGGCAGGCCACCCGCGACTTTTTTGGGCTTGCTTCGGCGCAGTCCGGTGAAAGTTTCGGGATTTTCGGGATTGGGAATGGATTCCTTTTTCATAATGGAGGCAAATTTATGCCTTGATTCGCCAAGATTTATCAGGTGCTGTGGATTGTTATCCCTGCCTTCGAACGAATCAGGGGGTCACTTACACTGAAAATCTGACGACGCGAAGAAGAATATCCATTCTCCATGAAAATCAATTGAGAAAGTCCTGTCTTAATGCGTCTCTGGCCGCATCTGTGGGAAGAACAGCACTTCCTGTATCGAGCTCTGTCCTGTGAACAGCATGGCCAATCGGTCTATTCCGAAGCCAATGCCAGCGGTTGGTGGCATCCCATACTCCAGTGCGCGTAGGAAATCCTCATCCATCGCCATGGCCTCTTCGTCGCCTCGTGCCGCCAGATTGAGTTGTTCCTCGAAGCGCTCGCGCTGGTCGAGGGGGTCGTTCAGCTCCGAGTAGGCGTTTCCGACTTCTTTGCCATTGACAAACAACTCGAAACGCTCCACGAGGCCGGGCTTGGAGCGGTGTTTTTTGGTCAAAGGCGACATTTCCACCGGGTAGTCAATCAAGAACGTGGGCTGAATCAGGTGTTTCTCCACTTTTTCGCCAAAAATCTCGTCAATCAACTTTGCTTTTCCCATTGTCTTGTCAATTTCGATGCCTTGCTGGCGGCAATAATTGCGGAGCTCCGACTCGTCGGCGGTCTCCACGTTGAGGCCCGTGTATTCCTGAATGGCATCGAACATGGTGAGGCGGCGATATGGCCCGGCAAATTCCAAGACGTGAGCGCCGGAAGGGATTTTCGTGTCGCCGTCGTCGCTTAGTGCGCGAGCAATGCGCTCAAACATTCGCTCCGTCACGTCCATCAGCCAAAAGTAGTCTTTGTAGGCCACATAAAACTCGAGCATGGAAAATTCGGGGTTGTGGGTGCGGTCCATGCCTTCGTTGCGGAACATCTTGCCCAGTTCGTACACCCCGTCGAACCCACCGACGATGAGGCGCTTCAGGTAGAGTTCGTTGGCGATGCGCAGGTAAAGCGGCATATCCAAAGCGTTGTGGTGGGTCTTGAAGGGGCGTGCCGCCGCACCGCCGTGAATCGGTTGGAGGATGGGCGTTTCCACCTCCAGCAGCCCCAGTTCGTCGAGAAATGCACGGATGGTCTTGATGAGCCGGGTTCGCTTGACGAAGGTGGCACGCACTTCGGGGTTCACCGTCAAATCCACATAGCGCATCCGATAGCGTTGCTCGGGGTCGGTGAAAGCATCGTGGATATTGCCTTCCGCGTCGCGTTTCACGATGGGCAATGGACGCAAGCTTTTGGACAGAAACTTAAGTTGCTGCACATGGATGGTCACCTCTCCGGTTTTTGTCTTGAAGGCAAAGCCGCTCACCCCCACATAGTCGCCGAGGTCAAGCAATTTTTTGATGACCATATCAAACATGGGCGCTTCGGGGGGGGCGCCATCGGGGCTTGCCACGAAGTCGTCGCGGCGCAGGTAGAGCTGGATGCGCCCGCTCGCATCTTGCAGGTTCATAAACATCGCCTTGCCTGCTTCGCGGGCGGCCATGATGCGCCCGGCAAGGGCGACGGTTTGGTAATTGAGGCGATTTTTCGAGCCGTCTTCCAGTGTTTCCTCTTGATAGTTTGCCACGATGTCGGCTGCATGGTGCGTCACCTCGAACATTTCGGCCGGGTAGGGTTCGATGCCGAGTTCACGGAGTTTTTGCAGCGATTCGCGGCGGAGAAGTTCTTGTTCTGTCATATTGTGTGTGGATGGCTGTTGGCCAATGGCTTTTATGCTTCGTGTCGTCAAGTTTTCAACATGATTGAAACGCAACCCATTTAAAATCAAGGGCATCAATCGCGAGCATCCGATAAATCTCGACGAATCATGGTAAAAAAGAGTGCAAAAGTAGGATTTCGGTAAAAGAAGCAAAGGGTGCGGCGGAAATGTTGGTGAAACAAATTTTCCGCACCGCACATACGGTGTTTTCCTCAGCGATAAAGAGATTGTGACGATTTGATACTCCACTTGGTGTTTTCACCGCATCAACACCATTTTCCCGAACCCTCCCTTGAAGTACCCATCCACGCTGTTGTTTTCAAAAAACTCAAAATCGGTGCCGTCCGCTTTTTTGGCGACGATGCGATAGAGGTACACGCCGTTGGCCAATTGGTCGCCGTATTCATCTTTGCCGTCCCAGCAAAAATCGCTTTGGTGCGTGCCAGTGCGCAGGGGGCCAAATTCGGCCTGCGTGATTTCCCGAACTACCCGCCCGCTCACGGTCATGATTTGGATTTTGAAATGCGTCGGCGACTCGGCGCCTGTCATCGTGTACACGAAACACGTGCGCGTGGAGAAGGGGTTGGGATAGTTGAGCACATTGGAAAGCGAGGACTTCGTGATGACTCTGAAAGTGACCGCGTAGTCGAGCGTGGCGGATTTGTTGCCCGAAGCATCGCGCCCGTTCACCAGAAGTCGGTAAGAACCGTCCTGCGTGAAGGTGGGGCGCCATTCGAGCCGAGCGAGATTTTTCTTGGGCAAATCCGTCGCGTCGGCGGGGATAAACAGCGCTTCAGGGTCGCTGAACGCAATGGGGCGGATTTCGCCATTGGGCCATTCGAGGCGCAGTTGGAACGTCGCCGTGTCCGTCATAGCCAGAAAGCGGTTGTCGTCTTTGAGGGTCACGACGATTTCAGGCTTGGGCGAGATGAGGTCGCCGTCCAAGATATGAGAGCCGTCGAAGGTCACATCGAGCAGGGGGTTGCGGTTGTCGCGCCCGACATAAAAATCCCGCACTGCCACATTATTGAAGTGATACAATTCGGGTTGGTGGTTATCGGGATTCACGTCAATGAAGAGGCGCTGCGGGCCATTGAGGCTCACGGTAGAGGTTTCCAAACTGACCTGCAACGTGTCGCCTGACGGGAGAGGGCGGAATTTTTTGAAAATATCCGAACTGGGATTTCCCGTGCCTTCCACGCGGAATTTGACCAGCAGGCTATCCATCGGCGCATCGGAAATGTTGGCAAAAGCAATAGAGGCTCGTAGGGTTTCGCCCTCCTGCAAAGTGTCGCGGTAAAATGTCTCGTGCAACACGGGGTGCAGTGCTCCTTCGGGCAGGCCTTCGTAGAGCACACGCAGATAGAGCGGTTGGGTAACGGAGCGCGTCAGCGTGTCGCCCGTCTCGTACCGGATTTTCAGGTGCGGATATTGGGCTGCCGCGACGAATTCGATTGTGGTGTCGAAAGTCGTGGCAGTCTGGAACAGCACCACGTCGTCCTCGCCGGGGCGCACGCCCAGCACAGAGAGCCGGGCGTAGTCAGAGGCATCATCGAAAGGCTCGCGTTTCCAATGGATTGATTTCCAGTTTTTTGCTGGCCCGACGAGGGGTGTCTCCAGCAGGCCGTTAGTCCATTTGGCCAGAAAATTGGCCCGAATGGTGGCCACCGAATCGGGATTGAACACAATCGTGTCTTGCGAGGCGTAGTTGGGGTCGTTTTTCCGAAACAAGAGGCCATAAGGCCAAGGGGAGGTGATGTAGTCGGTCAGTTGCCGCACTTTTTGAGCGCCCTGCTTTTCCAGCACGGAGAAGATATTTTTCCCAAAAGACACCGAATCCGCAGCCCATAGGCGGGGCGAATAGCCTGTGGTATCCCACGGGCGGCTAAACGCGAGCAATGCCGCATAATAGCCATCGGGGATGCCCGTTTCGATGAATTGCATCAGTTTGACGCGCTGCAGGGAATCGCGCGTGTTGAACCAGTACACAAATCGGCGGTCGGCTGGGTCAAAGTTGTTGTTGCCCTGTTCGGGGTTTGGCACAAAGCGGCCAGTGTTGGGGTTTGAAAGCACCATCACCACGCCGTCGCTGATGTTGCGCACGTTCCAGCCGTAATCGCCGAAAAAGCCTTCGTAGTAAGAATTTTGAAAACCGGGATAACGGTTGGCATCCCGGTAGGCGACATTGAGGATAATGTTGGCGGCGTTGTCCAGAAATTCCAATTGCCGCACCGAGTCATCGGCTTGCAAGTTGGCAAACACGCCATCGCGGTATTGGCCGAAATTCGATTGGTTCCAGCCCGATTCGCTGCCCGGCAGATAGACAAACGAGCGCGTTCGCCAAAGCACCTCGCCGTTCACGAGGCTATCGCGGGCGATTCGCCAGTAGTACACCGTGCTGTCTTTCAGCGTGATGGCAGGCTTCCATTCCAACAGTCCGCCGCGCTGCAACACTTGGAACGCCTTTTTGAACGGGCTGCCGAAAGTTTCCAAAGTATCTATCTCAAAGAGGTAGCGCAAGGGTGCGGCGTTCGTGTTGAGGGTGGAGGCCCACAATGTCACCTGTGGTTGGGAAACAATCCCGTAAGGTGGCGGAAACACGGCTTGCACATCGTCCGCATAAAAATACACATCCACGCCGCGTGCCCCCGTCGCGTCGGTGAGCTCGTTGTTGAGTTTGGCCGCGAACGGCTTTTCGTCCACTTTGTTCTCTGGGTCGAGGGTGATGAAGAAACGATTGTAGCCTACTTGACTGCCTGCCACTGGCATCGAATATTCGAGCGAGCGGCGGTTGGGCGGTGCCACGATGGTATCCGTGATTCGGCTCAAAACCGTGTTGTCGGGCAGGCGTTGCTCGATTTTCAGGGCGAGTGGGCCGCCCGTGTGTTCTCCGATGTTCGCCACATCGAAGGTCAGTTCAAAGTTGTTTGCCTCCAAACCAACGGGGTTGGGGTTGAATTTGACGGTGGGGGCATCCACCATGTAATCAGGCCCGAGGTGGTCTTGAATTTTCACCGCTGGGTCGCCTTGCAAGAGATTTTGGTGCATCACGGCGATGAGGCCGTTGTCGTTGGTGTTTTTCAAAACCCCGATGGAGCGCTGCAACACTTCCCCCACACTTTTCCCGTAAAGCGTGCCGCCGAGCAAATCGTAGTAGGTGCGACCATACTCGTGCAGCGCGGTGATATAACTGTAATTGACCGACGCGATGTAGGCAATGGCGCCTCGGTCGGGGGCGAGCACGAACTGTTCGCCGATGCCTTGTTGTGGCGCTGAACACAGCCCTGAAAAGCAGCCCAACACCATGAGCAATGGATAACGCCCGAAGTTGCTGTAATTGGCAGGCGTACCAATATCAAAATCCACTGCAAATGCCGATGAGTGGCCGTAAATCGTCCATAGCGACACCCCGCCATTGATGAGGTCGAGCATCTGCTCGTAGGAGGAAAGTTGAATGGGGTCGTTCGAGGTTTTGTAAAACGTGTGCACGTCCGCGCCAAAACGGTTGTTACGCAGCACGTTTTCCATATTGGTCGTGTAGAGTTTGATGGCGCCCGCCTCGTTGGCCAAGCCCCCGCTGTTATGGATGACCCGTTTCATCCACGCTTTGTCTGCGATGGTTTGAGCCGCGTTGCGCAGCGTCGCTTCGTGTGCTCTTACCTTTTCCAAATAAACACCGATGTCGCTGGGTTTTGTCACGGCCAAGCGGCCAATTGCCGCCACCGGGTCGGACAGCCTGTGGCCGCGCAACACAAAAGGCAAATCAGCCGCGGGTGTGCCATAAGTCGGCACAAAAAAGAGCGAGTCAGCCAACGTCGCTTGTGCCGTCGCCGTGCGAAACTGGCCATAGTCCAGACCTTTCCCGATGAGCAAGACGTGGCGAAAATCCGGCCAATGCTTGGCGGCATAGTGCAAGAAATTGCGCAACGCAAGGGGATGGAAACGCACTCCATAAGCGAATTGGTCGTAGAGCTCGTTCACATCCACGATGGCAACTTTGCGGCTGCCCCCTTCCATGCTTTCGCGGTAAGCGGCGTACTCGGCCACATAGTTGATGCCGCCATTTCCATAGAGCGCCGGGTTGGAGACGATGACATAATCGGCTGGTTCGGAGCGATAGTCGCGGAACTGCACCGACTGCACCACGCCGATATTTTTCACCGCGACAGGAGCCAGCAGAACCAAATGTCGCTCTGTCGTGGATGGCGGAATTTTTACCTTCACCAAACCGCCCTCCACCGTTGTCTCGAAGCGGGTTCGGTTCGTCAAATCATACAAAACAGGGGTGCCGCTCGACGCATTAAATGCCTGTATTTCAAGATACTGATGTTCCGAAGACGCATCAAGCGCAAACGCCGCGTAGGTGGCGTTCTCAAAATCAAACTGACGCGGATAACGCAGGACGACACCCGCCAACGCATGACGGTCGGTGCCGCCAATGAGCGATTGCACCTTCACCGAGGCATTGGTCGCGATGAGCGACAAAGGCACATCAAAAGCGCGGTGCACCAAGCGCCAACCACTGAAAACATCTTCGGCAAACACCGTGTCGTTCACCGTGATGCGCTGCTGGTGTTGAGCACCCGACTGGCAGGCGTAGCGCACTGTCACGTTGGCGGGCGGCCCAGCGGGAGACAATTTGCGGGGAACGAGCGCGACCGTGTTCAATGTAGTGACCGGACGGGCGAAACCCTCCCCTTCAAACCATGAAAAAGTGATTTCGTCGCTGCGTTTTCGCTTAAAAAGAGTCTGGCTGAATATCTGTTGCAGCGTGGTCCAGCAATACGCTGTCTTGGGCGGCAAATTGCCCAAATCGTTGGGCAGCCCCGCATAACGCGCCGCAAGCCCCGCCGTTTCCCAAGTCAGGTAGTAGGCTGCGGTGTCGTTGAAAAGGCTGTGCCAAGGATTAAGATTTTGGGAAGCCGCATCCTCAAACAGGTATTTGTCCACCGCGTCGCGGTTTTTTTCCCCGTAAAACTCTATGAAGTCTTGTGCGGAAAAAACACTCTCCGTCGTGGTATAAATCGGCTCTTGCACGCCGTAGCGATACAAGCGGAATTGGCTCGCCTGCACGCTCCCCACAGGAACACCGGCGGCGGCAAGCGTCTGATAGTCAAGTCGGTAAATGCCGTCGTCCGCGATTTTTATTTTGAAATAGGTTTTGGAAAAATCTATCCACTCGTTGCCATAGAGCGAATCCGCCCCGTTCCACATTTGAGCGCGGGCCGCGAAAAAGAACAAAAGAAAAAGCGGGAGTAAAATCGGTTTTTTCATGCGGACAAAATTACACCTTTGCCATGCCATCCTTGTCGCAGAAAAATGTTATTTGGCAGAAAACAGCTGAAATCCCCCCCTGCCCTCTCGCTCGCCGATTGGGAACGACGCACCGATTCCGCTCTTTCGTGGCTGCGCCGCAGCATAGAAGCGACAGGGGGACATGGCTCCTCGCATAGCTGGTCGCCAATCTTTGGCTGGGCAAAGGCGTATCCCGAAACGACTGGCTATCTTATCGAGACTTTGCTGGATTACGCAGAATTGAAACAGGACAATTCGCTCCGCGACTTGGCTCATCAGTGCGCCAACTGGCTGGTTTCCATCCAATTGGCTTCGGGCGCCTTTCCCAGTTTGCTGGCGGGGAGCCAAACGCCGAGCGTGTTCAACACGGGAATGATTTTGTTCGGGTTGGCGAGGGCCGGCTCCAACGAACCGGCGCTGCGACGAGCCATCCATTGGCTGCATTCCGTCCTTGAGCCGGATTCCTCATGGCGCAAATATGCTTATGTGCCCGATTTTACGCCTTCTTACTATACCCGAGCAGTTTGGGGGGTGTTGATGGCCAATCAGCATTTGCAGGACGCGGAGGTCGAGCACGCGATGCGCAAAGCCCTTCATTTCTACGCACAGCGTTTTTCGCCGAATGGCGCGGTGCGCGATTGGGGGTTCTGGCCGGGCAAACCCGCGTTCACGCACACCATCGCCTACACGTTGGAGGGGTTCTGGGAGTGCGCCTTGTTGTTGGGAGAAAAGGAGATATTGGAACGAACGGCGAGTAGTGCCGAGCGCCTCCTATCAGTCCGCCAAGCAGCGGGCATGAGCACCGCTGGCCGCTACGACGAGCAATGGCAGGGCGACTACTCGTTCGTGTGCGTGACCGGGCATTGCCAATTGAGCGTGTTGTATCGCAAGATTTGGGACTTTACCGGCGACGAGCGATTCCGCCAAGCAGCCCATGATTTGTTGTTTGAAATACTTGATTCACAATGTTTTCAAAAAAATCAAAACCGCTTCGGGGCCATACCGGGGTCAGCGCCTTTTTGGGGGCCATACCTTCGGCTGCGATACCCAAACTGGGGGGCCAAGTTTTTTCTGGATGCGATGCGACGGGCGCGTGAGGGCTGAGGAGCAGTTTGAAATGCGCTCGCTTAAAACCGATGTTGAATAGGTGTGGACTATCCAACCGTTTCAGCTTTTTTCTCCGCCCTGCGCCAGGGTTTTATCACCAACCGGAGACTTTGGTCGTAAGTGAGATAGTTCCATACCCAGTTGAGGAAAATAAAGACCTTGTTCTTTAAGCCGAGTATGGAGAAGAGATGAACGTAAAGCCAGACGAACCATGCGAAAGCGCCTTGAAAACGCCAGAACGGCAAGTCCACCACCGCCTTGTGGCGCCCCACGGTGGCCATGGAGCCAAGGTCGCGGTAGCGAAAAGGTCGAGGTTTTTTCCCCGCTTCGAGCCGTTGGAGATTTTCCGCCAACAATTTTCCATGCTGAATGGCCACTTGCGCCACCTGTGGGTGTCCATTGGGCCATTTTTCCTCCGTTTGAAACGCGATGTCGCCGATAGCGAAAATATTGTCTGTGCCAGCCACCCGATTGTATTCGTTGACTTTCAGGCGATTGCCCTTGTGAAGCGCCTCTGTGGGCAACCCCTCAATCGTGTTGCCCGCTATGCCTGCGGCCCATATTACCTTATCGGCACGGATGGTGGAGCCGTCGTTGATGGTCACGACCTCACCATCGAAATCCGTCACCACCCTGTCGAGCCAGAGCTGCACGCCCAATGCGCGGAGGTACAATTCCGCTTTGGCAGATGCTTGCTCCGACATGGTGTTCAGCAGGCGCTTGTCGCCATGCACCAAGTGAATATCAATCTCCTTGCTATCGAGGTCGTTGTAGTCTTTTGCGATGATGTGGCGCTTCATCTCGGCCAATGAGCCTGCCACTTCCACCCCGGTAGGCCCGCCGCCCACAATCACGATATCCAAAAAACGCTGACGCTGCTCGTAGCCTACCGATGTGACGGCACGTTCGTAATCCTCGAAAATAAGATTGCGCAAATAGAGGGCCTCGCTGACTGACTTCATCGGGATGGCGTTGGCTCGGACGCGCTCGTTGCCGTACCAGTTCGTGTCGGCACCAATGGCAAGCACGAGATAGTCGTAGCTGAGATTTCCGATTTCAGTCACCACCTCGTTCTGGGCGGGATGGACGGCCAATACCTTCGTCACCCGCACAAATACGTTTTTGCTTTTTTGAAACACCTTGCGGAAGGGGAAAACGATGCTGGAAGGCTCCAGCCCCGCCATAGCCACCTGATAAAACAGTGGCTGAAATTGGTGGTAGTTGTTTTTGTCCACAAGCACTACCTGAAAATTGGTCTTGGAAAGTTTGCGGGCCAAAGTCAGCCCTCCAAAGCCGCCACCCACGATGACGACTCGCTTTTGTCCGGTGTCGGGAATATTGAATTGCATGATGTTGAATGGGTAGTTTTCCAATTGACAAATGTTCGGCTCGTGCCACTTGTTTTCTGCCACACATGACCAAGACATAGACGCATGGCACTCATCATAGGCGGCAAACAAGACGGCCTCGCCAAACTATGTTTTGAAAACAGGGAACAGATGGCAGGCAAATAAGTTTTTATTTGGCCTCACTCTTCCGGTGTTTTCATTCCCGGAAATTCCCACCCATAACGCAGCACTGCCACTCGCACCCCGATGATGAACAACATGGAGAGCGTGGCAGCCAAGGGCCTGAACATATCCCAACTGGCAAAGAGGAAATACAAAGCGCCTCCCAGCAAAGAAGCGGAGGCGTAAATGTCTTTGCGAAACACAAGGGGTATCTCATTGAGCAGCACATCGCGGACGACTCCACCAAAACACCCGCTCACCATGCCCAAGGTGATACAAATCGTGGGGCTGAGATTGGCCTCGATGCCGCGCTGCAAACCCACAATGGTCGCAAAACCCAAACCCACCGCGTCGAAGACGGCGAGTGTCTTGCTAAAATGACGCAGGTAGGGTCGAAAAATCAGCGTGAGCAAGTACGACCCAAAGATTACGGCGATGGTTTGCTGGTCTTTGAGCCAAGCTACTGGCGTGTTGCCAATCATCATGTCGCGGATGGTGCCGCCCCCGATGGCTGTGGCAAAGGTGATGACCAACACACCGAACACATCGAGCCGCTGACGCATGGCCGCCAAAGCCCCCGAAAAGGCAAAGGCCGAGGTGCCAAGCATTTCCATGATTTCTCTGATGAGGATGGTCGCGTTCAAGGTACGGGCAAGGGTTTTGGCTAAAAATCAGGTCGAAGGTTTGAAAAAAAACAAGCCACCACCAAAAAATTGGATTCAATCATTTTTTGACTTTCTCGAAAAAAACAAATCCGTTTTTCCGGCCAACCTCCTTATAGTCACTCAACTGCACAAGACTATCCACCTTGCCCACTTTTGCCACCAGATAAATGGTGGAGCTATCTGCTCCGGGCTTCTTGCAAGCATAGAACAAGTGCGCGTAAGTCTTGAAACCAACGGGGACAATCTGGCACTCCTCCCCGCATTTTTCCTCGTAAAATTCGATGGCTGCTCGCTGGGAATGCGCCTCTATGTTGCACACGATGAAAAACATCGCCAACGCCGAGAAAACCGCCCCGCCCCCAAACACCGCCTGTGCCGCGAGCCACGGGCGATTTTTTTGCCAATAATACAGGCCAACAAACGTCGCCACCACCAAAATCAGCCCCGGCAGCCCTTCCCACACTTTCCATTCTACGTCAGCTGCCAATGCCGCCAGCGCAAAAGGGTCGTCGGCAAACATTGCCTTGAGCGGCTCGTTGTTTCTACCCAAATACGGAATCGCCATGACCGCCAAGCCCAACAGCACGCCCACAAGCGGCAGGAACACCGTCGTCAGTTTGGGCCGCACGTCCCACCGAATCGCCCGCCATATCGTGGCTGCTCCCAAATAGGTTAGCGGGAAATAGCAGAGAGAGGAATAATGCACGATTTTGGTGCGCACCAGACTAAACAGGATGAACGCCGTCCAGAAAAGCAGTTGCATCCATGTGCCAAAATCGGAGCGCTGGCAGGCGGCGAGCGTGTCGGATTCGAGCAGCTCATCCTCCGATTGGCGGTCGCCCCAGAGATTGGGCAGCGCAAAAACAGACACAGGAAAACAACCGATGAGCAACACCACCGCATGATAGCCCCA
Organism: Saprospiraceae bacterium; assembly: GCA_026129545.1. Lineage (NCBI taxonomy): Bacteria > Pseudomonadati > Bacteroidota > Saprospiria > Saprospirales > Saprospiraceae > Saprospiraceae bacterium. The sequence continues at coordinate 459,285 of JAHCHX010000001.1, read as the reverse complement.
AAATCCGCCATGGCCAGCGTCGGGCGTTGAAAACAGCCGAATCTGATAGGCAATGAATCGCTCCACGAAATCCGCGCCATGCAAGGCAATTTCCAGCCCAAACCACAACCCAGCCACCAACATGGATGCTGCCGAAAACAACAGCAGGTGCTTCAGATACCCTTTCCCGCGAAAACGATACCGCGCCCAATAAAGCCCCAAGACCAGCATCACAATCAAATAGGCAGTCGGCCCTTTGGTCATGGTCGCAATGCCAAGAAAAAAGCCCCCCAGCAGCAGCCAGCGATATTTTTGCCAGTAAGAAGCAGGCTTGGGGGCCGTCAGAAATTGCCAGCGAAACTCGATGAACCCGTAGAGGCCGCCAAAAATGAAGAGATTGAACCACGGGTCAATGATGCCGCTGCGGAAATAAAAATGCGGCAAAAAACTACCCAGCCAAGCCAAGACCCAAAGCCATGCGAACATTTGGTCGTGGAGCCGCAAACCGATGCGATAGACCAACAGCAGCGTGGCCAATCCGCAAACCGCATTCGGGAATCGGGCAGCAAACTCATTCACCCCAAACATTTTCATAGAGAGCGCCTGTGCCCAAAAAAAGAGGGGCGGCTTTTCAAAAAAAGGCTGGAAATCTATCTGTGGACGAATCCAATCACCCGTCACAAGCATCTCGCGAGCACACTCTGCAAAGTTGATTTCGTCCCAGTCAAACAGATGCACCCCTCCCAAAAAGGGAAAGAAAAACAACAAGGCAAGACCAATGACAATCAGGTAATCACGCCGCATAGTCAACACGAAACAACAGGTTAGGAGATTTGGTTGAAACAACCATGAAGCCCCTCCGACTGGAAGGCAAAGTATCTTTGGTATCGGGTCAAAAAACGCTTATTTGTTTTCGCTCAATCGCTCTCCGATGGCATTCAAGGCCAACACCGTCAAACATATTGCCAGACCCGACGGCAACGCCATCCACCACGCCTTCAAGGAGGAGCGAGCATTGTTGAGCAACGCACCCCACGACGCATTGGAAGTGCTGCCCAACCCCAAAAACGAAAGGGACGCTTCCAACAGCACCGCCCCCGCCACCCCAAACGCAAAGGCTATCATGGTGGCGCGTATCGCATTGGGCAACGCATGCCGCCACAATATCCGCGCCTCCGAAAGCCCCAACCCCCGTGCCGCCGTCACATAGTCCAACTCCCGCACCCGCAACAGGTCTGCCCGCACAAAACGCGCCACCCCCGTCCAACTCATCGCTCCAATAAGCGCAATCAGCACCCAAAACGACTCATTGCCCCGCGGCAATACCGCCACCATGACGAATAGAAATATCAGTTTGGGAATCGCATTGAACAACTCCGACAGCCGCATAATCAGCAAATCCGCCGGCACAGTGACCACACGCCCGAAAAATGGGAACCGGCTTAACAACCACCCCACAATGCGAAAAAGCAACAAAACACCCACAAAAATCGCCCCACTCATCACCCATTCCCCTGTCCCCTCAGCCGTTGACAACACATATTGACGCGCCACAAACGCATAGAACCACGCAGGCAAAAGCCCCAACAACGTCAGCCAAAGCGTCCCACGTCGAAGCCGAAGGCGGTCGTCGCCCCAAAAACCCGCCAAGGCTCCCAAAAACAGCCCAATGCTCATGGCCATCGTCATCGCCGTCAGTCCTGTCAGCACCGCCACCCGCGCCCCCGCCACCAAAGCCGCCGCCACATCGCGCCCCTCGCGGTCGGTACCCAGCCAATGGCGAAACCGCGACGACAACTGCGGGTGAATCGTGCCGGGCCGGGCGGGCAACTCATTCGCGGAAAAATATGGCATCGCTTTTTCACCCGGCGAAAAGGGAATGGGAGCAAACACCGCTGCCTTGTAGGGGTAGGTTTTCCACAATTCATTGCGCCGAATGGAATCCAACACCGGATGAGCAAAGGGAGCATTCGGCCCCTTCCACATCGTGCGCACGCCCGGCCAAAACCCCTCGCCTTCCACACGACAATAGAGCGGTCGGCCATTGGCCAAAAAATCGCGCCCCACTGCCACCAAAAGCAGCAGACCCAATACCCAATAAGCCGGATGGAGGCGCTTTTTCATTTCATGTCGGTAGCGCCAACCTTCTGGTTGGCGACATTCACACCCCCAACCAGAAGGTTGGGGTTATTTATTCGAACGGAAAAACGATTCTGAACTCGCTCCCCAAGCGCGTCGCCACATCCCTGTTTTTGGCAAAGCCAAGCACGAAGCCGCCACCGCCCGCGCCGCAGATTTTCAACGCAAAATCCTCGTTGTCGAGGTTTTTGCGCCAGAAACGCTCGATGGTCGCGGGCACTATACGGTCGAGATGCCCAACCTGAAAGCGGGAAACGCGCCGCAAGTTTGGCCAAAACCCATCGGAATCCGCATTGAGCCAAGCCCGCACCATCGCTTCGTGGGCGGGCATCAGTTCGGCGCTCAGCCTATCGGCAAAAGCAGCCCGCCCATTTTGCTCCAAAAACCACTGCACAAGCGGCCCCGTTTGGCGCGGCAAATTCGTGTCGAGCAAAAAAACAACCGGACGCTCCGCTCTCCAGTCGGTCAAGTCAGCAAGCGCAACCTCGACGATGTTCCTGATGAGCAGAGGTTTGTTCAGATAACTTGCCAAGGGGTCAATGCCCGAACTTGAGCCGTGAAAAAAACTTTCCATTCGGGCAAAAATCGCCTTCAAATCGTTCAAGTCGCTCGTTTTTTCTTTGCAGTAACGGTCATAAACCGCCGCGCACAAAGCGCCCGAACTGCCCAAACCATAACCAACGGGGATATTTGAGCGAAAAAAAAGGCCAAGACGCAAGTCGCGCCGAAACAACTCGACGCGCAAGCCCGGCAGTTCGTCCCACAACGCGTGCTCCGCCCATTCGAGCAGCCGCATCTGCAAGCCGCGAACATCGGCCTTAGGGCTTGCCTGCTCCCAATGGCCGCCAAAAGCAGGCACGGGCACAGCAAGCGCCGAGGCGCCGAGCAGCAGAACGTGTTCGCCGAAAAGAAGAAGTTTCGCTGGGTAGTGTTTCATGGCCGCGCAAAAGTGCGAAATTCAGAAGCATTCCAAAGCGCAAAAGGAGTGCTGGCGGCTAACAAACAATTTTTACCTTCGCGCTGTTTTTCACCCTCCTTCATTCAATTTTTCACTCAACCACCACTAGCTCATTTGACATGAGTCAATTTCCGCACCCGGACCGCTTCGTACGCCGGCATATCGGGCCAAGTGAGGCCGACACCCAAGAAATGTTGAAAACCCTCAAAGTAAAGTCGTTGGACGAACTAATCTGGCAAACCGTGCCCGATGCCATCCGACTGAAAAAACCGCTTGACCTGCCGCCCGCCCTCTCCGAATTCGACTATTTGCAGGATTTGAAAAAAGCCGCGCTGCAAAACCGCGTGATGCGCAACTACATCGGCATGGGCTACCACGGCACCATCACGCCATCTGTCATTGCTCGCAACGTGTTTCACAACCCCGGCTGGTACACCCAATACACGCCCTACCAAGCAGAAATAGCGCAAGGCCGCCTCGAAAGCCTGCTCAATTTCCAGACGATGGTGAGCGATTTGACGGGCATGCCCATCGCCAATGCAAGCCTGCTCGACGAAGGCACCGCGGCAGCTGAGGCCATGCACATGTTTTATGCGGAAAAAAACAAACGGGCGAAACCTGGCGAGGAGGCCAACGAGTTCTTCGTGTCCGACAAGGTGCTTCCGCAAACAATAGATGTGTTGCGAACCCGCGCTTTGCCGCATGGAATCAAACTCGAAATAGGCGATTGGAAAGCGTATCAATTTTCCGAAAAAACCTTCGGTGTCTTGCTGCAATATCCTGACAAAGAAGGAAATGTGCAGGACTACCGCGCTTTTGTGGAAAAGTCCAAAGCATTGGGAGCCTTCGTCTGCGTGGCTGCCGACATACTCGCGCTGGCACTCCTGAAGCCACCCGGCGAATGGGGTGCCGACGTTGCCGTGGGCAATACGCAGCGCTTTGGCGTCCCGATGGGTTTTGGCGGCCCACACGCGGCCTATTTCGCTTGCTCAGAGGAATTCAAACGCCAGATTCCCGGCCGCATCATCGGCGTCTCTGTGGACAAGCACGGCAACCGCGCACTCCGCATGGCACTCCAGACCCGCGAACAGCACATACGCCGCGAAAAAGCAACATCCAATATATGCACCGCACAGGCGTTGCTGGCCAACATGGCAGCCATGTACGCCGTCTATCACGGCCCGGCAGGCATTCGCGGCATCGCCCAGCGTGCCCATGCAATGGCGACAAGCCTTTCAGCGGCATTGGAAAAAACCGGGTTCAAACAAACGAACGCGCATTACTTCGACACACTCCGCATCGAGCTCTCGGAAAAACAGTTGTTTGAAATAAAAAACAAGGCGGAAGCGGCAGGCATCAATTTCTTCTACGAAAAAAACGCCCTGCAAATCTCGCTCGACGAAACGACAACCGACGAGGACTTGAATGACATAGTGGAGATTTTTGGAGGTGACAGAAAACGCATCGCTCCTCACCCCTCATCCATCATTTCAAAAAGTCTTCTGCGCGAAAGCCCCTACCTCACCCATCCGGTATTCAACACCTACCACACCGAGAGCGACATGATGCGCTACATCAAGCGGCTGGAAAACCGCGACATTTCGCTCACGCACTCGATGATTTCGCTCGGCTCCTGCACCATGAAACTCAACGCAGCAACCGAGATGATCCCGGTGAGCTGGGAGAACTGGGCGAATATGCACCCCTTCCAGCCCGCCGAGCAAGTGAAGGGCTACACACACATCATCGGCGAACTGGAAAAATATCTGTGCGAAATCACGGGCTTCGACGCTTGCTCCTTGCAGCCCAACAGCGGCGCACAAGGCGAGTACGCAGGCTTGATGGCCATTCGCGCCTACCACCACGCCAACAAACAAGACCATCGCAACGTGGCGCTCATCCCCTCTTCCGCGCATGGCACCAACCCTGCCTCGGCGGTGATGGCCGGCATGGAAGTGGTGGTGGTGGCCTGCGACGAACGCGGCAACATTGATGTGGAAGATTTGAAAAAGAAAGCCGAGCAACACGCCGCCAACCTTGCCTGCCTCATGGTGACATATCCCTCCACGCACGGCGTGTTTGAGGCAGAAATCATCGAAATTTGCCAAATAATCCACCAATATGGTGGCAAGGTTTACATGGACGGCGCGAACATGAATGCCCAAGTCGGTCTTACCAGCCCCGCGGCCATTGGCGCTGATGTGTGCCACCTGAATTTGCACAAGACCTTCGCCATCCCGCATGGCGGCGGCGGGCCGGGCATGGGGCCGATTTGCTGCAACACAAGCCTCGCCCCGTTTTTGCCCAAACACGTTTTCAGGGAAACAGGTGGCAAACAAGGCACGACGGCCATCTCCGCCGCGCCTTGGGGCAGCGCGAGCATCCTGCTCATTTCTTATGCCTACATCCGAATGCTCGGCGCGGAAGGTGTCACGGATGCCACGAAATATGCCATCCTGAACGCCAACTACATGAAAGCACGTTTGGAGAGCGCCTACCAAATCCTTTATGCAGGCGACATGGGGCGCTGCGCCCATGAGTTCATTCTCGATTTGCGGCCATTCAAGACCGTCGTCAGCGCCGAAGACGTGGCTAAGCGCCTGATGGACTATGGCTTTCACGCGCCCACGCTGTCGTTCCCGGTGGCAGGCACGATTATGATTGAGCCGACGGAAAGCGAAAGCAAGGCCGAGCTCGACCGCTTTTGCGACGCGCTGCTGGCTATTCGCAAAGAGATAGACGAAATCGCGTCGGGTGATTACGAGACCGAGGACAATGTGCTGCACAACGCGCCGCACACTGCCGAAGAAGTCACCTCCGATGACTGGCATCATAAATACAGCCGCGAAAAAGCAGCCTACCCACTCCCCTACTTGCGGCAGGGATTCAAATTTTGGGCAACGACGGGCAGGATTGACCAAGCCTACGGCGACCGGAACTTGGTGTGCGTTTGCCCACCGATAGAGGCATATTCCACTGCCGAGTGACTGCCAGAGACTTTGTGATTTGTGAAAACAGGCTGCTCGGAACATTTCCGGCAGCCTGTTTTTTTTCCAGTTATATGCAGCCTTTAAAAGGCAGCCTTTGTGGTTTTGTCGAAAAACCGGCCTGATTGTTCTTGCCAAAAGGCTCGCAACACGTCTTTGGTCGTTCATGTTTTTTTGCGAAGCAGTCGCCACTTTATTTTTCCCAAACAAAAAATATCAGACACTCTACGAAATGATGATAGAAACAGTGACGCACCCACCCCAAATCTCTTACAGCAGAAAGCCTCAGACCGAGACTCCGATGGATGCCATCGTCCAGTACATATCTGAGTTCAGATCGCTCACCGATGCCGAAATCAAAGGCATCCGCGACAACCTCAAACTGCGCACGTTCGAAAAAGGAACACTATTGCTCAGGGAGGGGCAAGTGTCCAGCCTTTGCTATTTTATCCTCAAAGGATGTGTGCGGCAGTATTACCTGGTAGATGGCGTGGAGAGGACCACCAACTTTTACACGGAAGGGCAACCCGTCACGCCTTACGAAGGCACCTTCAAGAAGCAGCCGTCCAAGTTTTACCTATCCTGCGTGGAAGATTCAACAATGTCCTATGGGACACCCGAAGACGAGGCCGAGATGTTTGCCAAGTTCCCACAATTCGAGTTGATATGCCGCTTGGCCACCGAGGAAGAGCTGGGCAAAAGTCAGAACCAACTCGCCTCTTTCATGCTCAGCAGCCCCGAAGAGCGATATCTCGACCTGCTAAAAACTCGCCCTGACCTCTTGGACCGGGTGCCGCAATACCAGTTGGCCAGCTACATCGGCGTCACGCCGGAGTCCTTGAGCCGGATTCGCAAAAGAATCATGGCGGGAAAAAGGCACGGTGTGTTTTCCTAACCAAAGTCAATGAAATCCAAGCGGCACGGCTCATTTCTTTGCAACTCAATATGCAAACAAGAAACATGAACGACAAGAAAGCACTGCTGTCCACGCTCTGGATTTTCGTAACGCTCAACTACCTCTACTGCGACCTCATCGGCTTGATGGATGCCCGTTTGCTCCGGCAATATCTGACCGGCACGGTGGACGGGCTGGAGCTCACGCCCACCTTCCTGTTTGCCGCTGCCGTGCTGATGGAAATCCCCATCGCAATGGTGCTGCTATCGCGCATTTTGGCGGCCAAGCCCAATCGTTGGGCAAATATGCTCGGCGCAGCCATCAAGACCGTAGTCATGGTGCTGACCTTGTTCATCGGCACGTTCACGATGTACTACCTGTTTTTCGCAGTAATAGAAATTGCCGCCACCATTTTCATTTTCATCTACGCATTACAATGGAAAACAACCCAAACACCGCTGGCAGCATGAAGGCCGCCGTTCGGCCCCGATACGGCCCGCCTGAGGCGCTGAGCGTTCGAGAAGTGCCGATGCCTACGCCAAGAGCGCGCGAAATTTTAGTAAAAATACACGCCGCCACGGTCAATCGGACGGATTGCGCCATGCTGACCGGTACGCCGTTCGTGTACCGCCTATTTATCGGCCTCTGGAAACCGAAGCGCGCTACGACGGGCACAGACTTTGCCGGCGAGGTGGTGGCCATCGGCGATGCGGTGAAGGCCTACCAAGTGGGCGACCGGGTGTGGGGCTTTGACGACATCGGCCTTTCTTCCCACGCCCAATATGCGGCCATTTCGGAGCGGGTGGCCATGGAATTCATACCCGACAAAATCAGTTACGAACAAGTGGTAGCCAGTGCGGAAGGAGCGCATTACGCCCTCAATTTTCTAAAAAAAGTAAAATTGGAAGCCGGGCAAAAAGCGTTGGTCAACGGCGCGACGGGTGCCATCGGTTCCGCGCTACTGCAATTGTTGAAACACAGGGGTCTGTTTGTCACTGCGGTTTGTGGCACGCCCCACATGGAGCGAGTACGCGCCCTAGGCGCCGACAAAATCATTGACTACCTCCAAAGCGATTTTACCCTCGACGACGAGCGATACCACTATGTGTTCGACGCGGTGGGTAAAAGCACCTTCGGCAAGTGCAAACCGATATTGGCACGCGGCGGCATCTATATTTCCTCCGAACTGGGACCATATTCCCAAAACTTGTTTCTGCCCTTGTTTACCCGCTTTTTTAGCAACAAAAAGGTGATTTTCCCAATCCCTTTCAATATCAAGCGCAGCCTGCAAACCATGAAAAAATTGTTGGAAGAAGGCCGATATCAACCGTTGATTGACCGCCATTACGCCTTGGAAGATATACAAGAAGCCTTCCGGTATGCGGCAAGCGGACATAAAATTGGGAACTTGGTGGTGAAGTTCTGATGATGCGCACAAACCCCAAAATGCAGTATTTTCGCAGCATAAAAACTGAAAACCGCTATGGTAGAAATAGCCAATCCCATCTACGATGTCGTTTTCAAGTATCTGATGAACGACGAAAAAGTGGCGAAACTCCTGCTGTCGGCGATTATCGGCAGGGAAGTCGTTTCGCTGGAGTTCAGACCCACCGAACACCATTTCCCGGTGGGAGAACTGTTGGCCGTGCTTCGCATGGATTTCAGCGCCCGCATCGTGGACGAAAACGGCGAACAGGAGCTCGTCATCATCGAGCTGCAAAAAGCCAAGTTGGCCAGCGACATCATGCGGTTTCGCCGCTACCTCGGAGAGCAGTACGCCAACAAGGAAAACATGGTGCGCGAGCCAGCGCCCGAATACCCGTACCGCAAGGCATTGCCTATTCTCAGCATCTACTTTTTGGGACACACGCTCGAACATACCAAGGCCCCCGTCGTGCGGGTGAATCGCCACTACATAGACGCGGCCACAGGCGAACAGATTCGTGAAAAGGAAGAGTTTATCGAAAGCCTGACGCACGACAGCATCATCATCCAGATACCGTACCTGAAAGGGCATCGCCGCACTGAATTGGAGCAACTGTTGGCACTGTTCGACCAGTCCGGCACCACCGACGACCCGCATTTCATAGCCGTAAACGAGCACGAATTGCCCGAACGCTATCGCCCGCTGCTACGCCGGCTCCAAAAAGCCATAGCCGACCCAACCATTCGGCAAAGCATGGACGCGGAAGACGACCTAATCGAAGAAATCAAAGATTACCAAAGGCTTATTTCAGAAAAAGAGCGTATCATCTTAGAAAAGGAACGCACCATCTCGGAAAAAGAGCGCACCATCTCGGAAAAAGAGCGCACCATCTCGGAAAAAGAGCGCACCATCTCGGAAAAAGAGCGCACCATCTTGGAAAAGGAACAAGCTATGCAAGAGGGCCAAAAAATTATATTGGAACAACGAAAGCGTCTTGAGACAGCTATATGGGCGCTGCATCGCAACGGCTCTTCAGTAGAGGAGATGGCTTCGATGTTTGGGCTAAGCACCCAGGAGATAGCGGGTATCCTATCTTCAAAATAGTTCCCCATTTCAAGGCTACCGCACTTTTCGCCACTTTCGCCTACCCAAACGCGCCGACGCAACCAACAACAAACAAGGAACACCTATCCATACCAATTCGCTCAGCAACACCATTATCCCCCATCGCCCAATGAAGTCCCAGACCGAAATGGGCGAGACTTGAATGGGCCGAAATGAGAAAAAGAGGCGCTCCGCGCTCAATGGCCACCATAAGGCACAGCCACGCCCGCCATTGGTCAGCATATCTAGTAGAGGATGAGAAATCGCACTCAGCACACACCAAAGGAAAAGTTCCCACTCAAAACGTTGGCGACTATGTAGCAGGGAAAAAAAACCAGCCATCAGCACGCCAAATAACGTCCCGAAAAACACGGAGTGCGTCCATCCGCGATGCCCCCATTCGCTGTCGTACGGAATGCCGAAGCGAAAAGCCAGCACGTCCAAATCGGGCGCGAAAGCACAGAATCCCGTCAACAACAGCGCAGCCGGGCGCACCTGTTTTGGGAAAAAAGCATATCCAATGGCGGTAGAGGCGGCAATGTGGCCAAAAATGGATGCCATATACAACGCATTTAACCGACAGCGGTAATCGGCATTTCCACGAAAAAGTCGGTGCCTTCGTTTTGCCGCGTCTCGAAGCGGATGCTGCCGTCGTGAGCCTCGATGATTTTTTTGCAAATCGCCAGTCCGAGACCACTGCCAGAGGTTTTGGTCGTGAAATTAGGCTCAAACACACGCTCGCCGATTTCGGGCGGAATACCGCCGCCGTTGTCGCTGATTTTCACCGTAGCATGACCGTTTTGTCGAATCAAGGAGACGTGTATCTTGCCCTCTCGGTCGGAAGGAATCGCTTGTATCGCATTGATGACCAGATTGTTGAACACCCTGATCAAGTGGTTTTTGTCACCCAAAATGTGATAGCGTTCGGGCGGTATGGCGAGGTCGAGCGATACGTTGCGCTGCTCGCTAAACAGGTCATAGACGCTTTCCACGACATCGTTGAGCACCACGTCCGATTTTTGGCGAATGTCCAAGTTGGCAAACATGGAGAACTCCGAAGCGATTTGCGCCAACGAATCAATCTGTTCGATAAGACGCGTGATGGCCTTGCGCAGATAAGCGGCGGCTTGCTCGGGGTTTGAAGAGACCCGCTCCAGCTGCTGCATGGAAAGTTTCATGGTGGTCAACGGATTTTTGATGTCGTGCGCCACCTGCCGCGCCATTTCGCGCCAAGCGCCCTCGCGTTCGAGCCGCACAAGCTGCACTTTCGACGCTTCGAGCTTGTCCACCATTCGGTTGTACTCGGCAATCAACTCGCTCACCTCATCCTGTTCGTCGCCTTGATATTCCAGCGTCTGGTTTTTGTCCTGACTGAGTTTTACCTCGCGTATTTTATCCGAAACAAGGCTCAGCGGGCGAATAATCGAACGCGACAGGAAATAAGTCACCACAAAGGCAACCAACAGCAGCAAAACATACAAACTCGCCAGCATACCGATAAAGTCTGAGACCTCTGGCCCGACTTTGCCCTCGGTCAGCAGATAAGGGACACCGAGAAAGCCCAGCAGCTCGTTCTGTCCAGTGCGCAACGGCAGGTATTTCGTAAAATAGTCAAAACCAGCGGCTCTTTCAGGCTCTACCAGTTCCGGCTGATTGGTTTTGGTCAAGATCTGCAACGCCGTGGGGCTCATTTTGCTCGGCAATATGCCCAATCCGCTCAATTCTTCTTGCGTGGTGTAGTCAAGGTCGCCTGTGGAAGCGTACAAATTGGCATCCATCAGAAGGCTGCCAGCAATGTCCGAGATAGTCAGAGGCAACATCCGTCGCAAGCTATCTGAGGATACCGCCGCCCCGACGAGGCGGGTTTTTAGGCTGGTAAGCACCGCGTCAGCGCGATAGTCGAGGTTGGCATCTTGGGTGTTTTTGGAGGTTTCCCTAAAATGTTGATAAGTGATGGCGCCCAACACGATAAAAGTGATTCCAATGATGGTGACAGTCCAATACTGAATACGCTTGGCGAGGGAGCCGCGAGTGCTGATTTGAAACTGATATTTCTCAGGCAAAAAATGCAGCCAAGAATTGACCGCCGCCAAAGCAAACAACGATAGTGAGGCGAGGGCAAACAACATGGAAAACAAATAAACCTGCTTGTGCCAGCCACCGCGCGAGCGACCAACGGAAGCAATCGTCTGTCCATCCGCACTCTTGAACACCGCATCAACACGACGCGGGTTGTCGGTCTCAATGTCGCGTTGCTCGCCATTGTCAATGGGTGCATAAAGCGCAAGACCATTGCCCAAGCCTTGCTCCACCGCGAGTTTGCCCCTTTTCAGCACGGCAAAATCGTAGCGCGGCAATCGCTTGAGTTTCTTGTAGGGCAGATTGTAAAACAATTGCGCATACACGCGAGCGGGCGTGGGGTATTCGTGGTTGAGAAAACAATAAACCTTGGCTGGCTGGGTCGGGTCGCTCATGCGTTGGCAGTCCAACGCCAGCATGTAGCGAAACTTGCCATCAGCATCCGTGTGGTAGCGAATATCGGGCGCGTTGGGCAGGGTTTTGCCTTGGTTCCAATTTTCTTCCACCGCATGTTGATACCCCTGCGGCTGCTCCAGCAAAATCGGCTCCTCGCCTCGGTCGAACGCAAAAACATCCAAACGGTAATGCTGAAACAGGTAATGATTTTCAAAAATCAGGTCATTGAAATAATTGCGCAGGTCGCTCGCCTTCGGCTTGAATGGCCAAGGCTTGAGCAGCACGTTGAGCCGTTGGGAATCGCGTTTGAAAGCCTCCAATAGACGAGGCAATTGCGCTTCCACGACATCTAAGTCGCGGTCGTCGGCCAATGCTTGAGAATAGGCAAAGCGTATGTCCCTGTCCTTTTGCAAATTGTAGTGATAAAGCAACTGAGAAGCGAAAACCGAAAACAAAAGCAACCACACGGCTACCCACCCAAACCCAGGCGCCTCCCAATGGGCAAACGTGTCGAACAGTGCCCCATAAAGCACCCCCAATGCCACCACCGTAACAGGAGCCAACAACATATCGCCACTCATGGCCGAGCTGATGGCAAACAGCATCACCGCGCCCACGCCCAACGCGATGCCGCGCAGCGGCAACGAAAGCCCAACCCTTTTCACCGTTTTCATCATGCGATGGCTAAACAAAAACAAGCCAACCATGAGCAATATCACCCCGACAATAGCCAAAAGCGCCGACCAGTCGGAGTACAGTATATTGTCGAAATCGAACTCAATGCCAGAGTAGAACACCAGCCGTCGAAGCACCTCTACCCCCACCAGCACACACATCATAGTAGCCAGATAATACGCCGCGCTCAACGCAAGGCGAATGGGAAGCGCGAAATGCGCCAATGAGCCCGCGCGAAAATGCTGATGAAAAAACACCATGAGCCACGCCATTAGCCCGATGTTGATGAGCCAATCGCCCAGCGACTTGCCGATGCGCGATGGCACCTCGAATGGATGAGAAAAAAATGACAGCCCGCCAAACTGCTCACCCGTGAAATCGAACTTTTGATTGAGCCAATACACCCCTCCCACCACCAACAGCAAGAGCGCGCCGCCCGCCATTGGGGAAAAACGCTCCACCAACTGTACGGCAAATTGGTTGACAAGACTGAACAGAATCACGAAAAACAACCCGTAAAACACAAACTTCACCCACTGAAGTCCCGTCGAGTACACCGCGCCATTCGCCTTGAGCCAGCAAAAATCCTTGTCGCCCACCCGAACGGCATACTCCGTAGGCTCAGGGCTGACCTCTATTTTGGGGGAAATGTTTTTTCCAGCCGGAAAAACAATCTGCCCCGCCACGGCACCTTCCGAGCTGTTGGCATAGCGGATCGGCAGGAGCACCACAAGCGTGTTTTCTCCCAACGGTTCTTGCCGAACGGCGAACCAACCAGCAGGAAAACGGCGCAGCAAATGACCCTTTTTGGAAAGTATCTGCTTGAGTTGGGCGTTGGTGGGTAGCGTGCTGTTGTTCGTCCAAGCAAGAATGGAATCAGCCCGCGCAACCAGTATCGTGTAGTTTTTGGAGCGCTGCCCTTCCAGAAGCTCGCCCCATTGGACTGGGGGCACACCCTGAGCGGCGGCTTGCAAGGCCGCACGGTGTTCTTTCGCCCAAGCGAACGCCTCCGCTTCCTGCCCCTCCAAGTGAGCGGAAATTTGGTCGGCATGCTGTTGCAGCAGCGCCGTATCTTTGTCCCACTGACTGGCGCTGATGGCTACGGCCAAAAGGAGAGCCAGCGCGACCAAGTATAGGAGCAGTCGTCTCAACATAAAGGGAACTTTACAGGGATTTTTGCCGGTTTCGGCGGAGATTTTTTTAGAAAAATGCCCGACGCGGATGGATTAAAGTATCGTGAAAGCGCGGGCAAAAGTACCTAAACAAAGTTTACGCCAAGAAACAACTGCTTCCAATTTTCATTGAAAGAACTACAGACCGCTCTGCCGCCTTTGCTTTCAGAGGATTCCGATATGGCATGTCGTTTTCCCAGAAAACCTCGCCATGTTCTAAGAGTCGCTCAAAAGCGGGGAGGAAAGTCTGGACAACACAGAGCGCCGCACCGCCTAACGGGCGGAGTCTCCGAGCAAGCTCGGAGGCATAGATAGGGTCACAGAGAACAACTTCCATGCTCAGGCGTGGTAAAGGTGAAAACGTGCGGTAAGAGCGCACGCTCGCGCCAGGCAACTGTCGCGGGGGATAAACCTTGCGGGTTGAAATGCCATGTACACCTTGTTCGATATGTTGCTCGCATATTTTTCCTCGAACATTCGGGGAAAAGCAAGGGGGGTAGGCAGCGCAAATGCTCCGGGCAACCGCGAGCATCAGATAAATGGCAGAGACCCCGATTCATCGGGGGACAGAATCCGGCTTACAGGTCTGTAGTTTTTTTTTGAAAAAATAAGCGCGTCGGCGAGACTGACCTCAAAACGGGGGCTTCTCGCTGCCAGTCAGCACAAACTCTCCCGAGATCTCTGGATTGGTGCCTATATCGTCTTTCTGAAAGTGTAGGTCACGCCCTTTCTAAAAAGCAGCAGCTGGAGGCTATCCACTTTCAAAATCTCGAAGTCCGCAAACGCTTGGCCGTCTGTATCTTTTAGTATCAGGCGATTGCCAACCTCTTGCCAAAAGGTGCCAGTAGGGAAAAAACCGTCGAGGCAGGTACTCTCCAGCGTTTGGTCTGCCTTGAAAAGCAAAAAGCCATCGCAGTGCATTTCGTAACTCGTGGAGGCATCCGACTTGCCAGATTTGGTGTCGCATTGCCATTTGCCGTGCAGCTGCGCGTTTGCTTGAGGTAGGGAGCAAAGAAGCGAAAAGAGGAGTGCAAAAACAGCCCCTCGAACCGAAGTATGTGTGTGGGCGGGCATAATGGATTAAGATTTTAGTCAGGGGCGAAGATAGAGCGTACCAAATAAAATGTAGCAGGCGAATATGTTAAAGTTTTGATGCGATACGGAAAATCCGTGTATAGCGAAAGGTATATTTTGGGAGACGGCATCTAGCATCACTTTTGCGCTCAGTTTTCAAAACCTTTTTGTCACCAGCCATCTCCCTCACATGAAAAAATCCATTTTTTTTGCCGTCGTACTTTCCATCAGCTTTTCCTCATGCTGCGACGCGCTCGAGCTCTGCGACCTCCTTATTCGCTCATTTCAATCTCCTCACACGGTTACAGTCGGTGAGGTATTCAATGTCGTGGCAAATATCGGCAACGATGAAGCGGACACCGATTGCGATACAGATATCGCCAATGTCACGACGAGCTTGATTGAAATTTTCAGAAAAAGCATTTCCGGCGACTGGGAGTTAATCGAGAGCGTAACCAAAAGTCAACCCGCAGTTGACCCCGGAGGAACAGTCCCGCTGCCAAGTTCAATCACCATCTCGCAAGCAGGGGATTATCGGTTTGACTACTACACCGACGACACAGATTCGGTGAGAGAACGCAATGAGAACAACAACAAGGGATGCGCTGGCTGCAAAACCGACCGCAAGGCGCAAATGCGCCAAACCAACAACTACGCCTCTATCGAGATACGTGTGCTTCCCCTCTCCGACGGCACCACTCAAATCGAAGGCAAACCCGTCGTTGAGGTTAAATGACCACCAGCCCCGCTAGCCGTGCCATTCCATTATTCCACTTTTTTAAAACACCAATTTGATATGAGGAAGCATATCGTTTCTTTGTCTCTGCTTTGTTCCCTTGCCCTTTTTACTGGCTGCGAGGAGGAAAACGACCCCGACCTTACATTTCTCGATTATCAACAAATTTGGAATCCATGCGCGGGCACCACCGAGTATCTTGATGTGAGAAGCTTGTATTGGGTACGCAACCTCCAATTCCCATTCAATGGATACCCCGAGTTTGTGCTGCTCTACTGGCGCCACAATGAAAGAGGTTTTTTTGATTGCTTCGGCATACCGTGGCATGTCGTGCCCGGCTCTGTCATCGTAAGCAATCGCTACCTTGCCAACAGGTCAACCAACAGCACATCATCGTTGAGCACCAAACCAGCCAGACAGCCCGCGGCACGCACCTACACTACCGTCAGGGATATTGGCACCGGCAACACCATCGCCACAGACAATGGCTCCAAAGTCGTTTTCCCCGATATTCCCGCTGGCCAATATGTCCAATTCGCGTCAGAGTCGTTGGTAACCCAAGAGGGCATTTACGACCTTGCATACACAGCAGACCCCGACGAGGAAATAACGGAAACCGACGAGAACAACAATGTGCAAAACAGCTCTTTTGAGCGAAGCCATCACTCGTCAGGTTGCTCTTTCATCATTCGCGAGCCTACGAAAGAAGAATTGTCGAAAATAAAAACCAGGTATGTGATTTACCGAGGAGGCAACATCGAGGTGCACAACTGAAAAAGCACATCGCTTGCACAAAAGGCCGCCCCAACGACTGGGATGGCTTTTTTCGCAAGTAGGGTCTGCCTGCTTAGCTCAACCCAACGCCGTTCGCCTTTCTCAATCTGATAATCCTCGCCCCGTGCATCACCCGCAACACAGGATAAATCGGGTCGAACTCCCACCGTTTCACCGCAAAATTGGGACTGTTTGGGTGTTTGTGGTGGTTGTTTTGGAACAATTCTCCCATGAGCAGCAAATCAAAAGGTAGCGTGTTTTTTGAATGGTCGCCGTTGTTGTAGTTGCGGTAGCCATATTTGTGGCCGCACCAGTTGACGATGGCGCCATGCACAGGCCCCATGAGAAAATGCACGGGCAAGAGCAGGTACATCCACCACTGAGTGGCAAAAAACGCATAAAAAACGATGTAGCCTGCCGCCCACAAAAGACGCGACGTCCACGAATTGCCGAACTTATCCAGCAAATGCCAATTGGGATAGTTGCCCAAAAAGTTCGGGGCCACTTTGAGCGTGTTGGTCAACAAACCATTGTATATCCTGGCCGTGTGCATCATCATGGAAAAAATATCCTTGAAAAAATTGGGCGAATGCGGGTCTTGCTCCGTGTCGGAGAAAGCGTGGTGCATCCGGTGCATGATGGCATAAGCCCGTGGCACCAAATACGACGGCCCTTGCGCCAGATAAGTCAGGAAGTGGAAAAATCGCTCCCAGAACTTGTTCATCGTGAACATCTTGTGCGACGCATAGCGATGGTGAAAAAAAGTTTGCACAAAAATGGCGCTAAACCAATGCACCGTGAAAAAACCGAAAACAGCCATGTTTGAAATAATTTTAGGGCGCAATGGTAAATATAATTCTCCCGGCATTTTTTCTAAGCCGCATTGGCACGCCCAGCCACTTCCCGCCGCAGACGGATGCAATGCCAACAATCAACTTCTGTTTCTTTGTGCCGACAAACAATCATTCGAGAAACCGCTCCAAGACCCCGTTTCATACGGTTGTAACAGAGCGTGTTTTTTTCAAAATTTCACAAAAAAATAATTCGCGTGAGAGCCACCACCCTGCTGCTATTCGGCATTTATGGGCTGACGGCCTGTTTGCCCGGCAAAAAAACGTTTCGACAGATCTCCCCTCTTGATGCCATATTAAGCGACCTGTATAGAGACTCGCTCGCCAGCCAAGTGTTGAAAAACCCGTCAGACTTTGAGCTGCAAATCATTTACACCCAAATTGACCGCGACCACAAGGGCGTGCCCATGTTCACCACCTTCCACCACAACACAGACAGCACTCGATATTTCTACCCCGCCAGCACCGTCAAGATGCCAGTCGCGTTGCTGGCACTCGAAAAAATCAACCATCTGAGGCGCAGCGGCTACCCCCGTCTTCACCGCGACACCCCCTACCGACTCGATTCCCTGCGCCCTTTTCAACAAAGCCTAACCCACGCGCCAACCGCCCCGAACGGCAAACCCTCTATCGCCCACGACATCCGGCAGATTTTTGTGACAAGCGACAACCTTGCCTACAACCACCTCTTTGAATTCCTGGGCAGAGAATACATCAACCGCCAATTGCGCGAAAAAGGCTACACCCGCACAGGCATCCTCCATCGCTTCAACTACCCGCAACGCGACAACCGACACGCCAGCCCCATCACCTTCTACGACGCTTCGGGCGATATTTTCAGGGAAGACGAAAAACATGACGAGGAGACATGGGAAAACCCGCAACGCGACACACGCAAGGGAAAAGGCTGGTACGACACCGCCGACAGCCTCGTGCAGGAGCCTTTCGACATGAAGCTCAAAAATTGGTTTGCCCTCACCGACATGGAAAAAATGCTTCGAGCGGTGTTGTTCCCAGAAGCAACGCCCGCGCAACATCGCTTTTCCCTGACGGACGATGATTACCGCTTTTTGCGGCACTACATGAGCATCTACCCACGCGAGTGCGACTTCCCGCAATACGACGCCGCCACCTACCACGACGGCTACGTCAAATTCTTTCTCTTTGGAGACCAAAACGCGCAATGGACACCAGCGCAACACCCCAACATTCGGGTCTTCAACAAGGTCGGTATCGCCTACGGCACTCTGACCGATGTGGCCTACATCGTGGACTCGGCCAACATGGTAGAGTTCATACTCGCGGCCACGTTGTTGTGCAATTCGGATGGCATTTTCAACGACGACCAGTACGACTACGACACAGTCGGGCTTCCCTTTCTGGCAAAACTTGGAAGGGCGGTGTATGAATACGAATTGAGAAGAAGGAGGTGATTTGGAGGAATTGGGGATTTGTTTGTTTGAAGGTTTGACCGAAAAGGGGAGCCGGCTTTCACGCACATGGCCTCACGCGCACATTGACAGAAGCGGAGAACGTGCAGCCGCCTTTGGTCTTCACCGTGACGTGGTAGATACCCGCTTCTTTCACTTTGATGAAACGCTCCTTGCTGCCGTCGCTCCATTCGTAGCTCTCAAACTCGCCGCCATCCACCTCAAGGATAGTCTCGGTGCCTTGGCAAATGTCCGTCTCGCCCTTAATATCAATGCCCGGTGATTTGACGAAATTGGGCGTAGCCTTGTCAAGCGAGTTGATTGAGTTTTGTGCCAACAATTGGGAAGGACCAACGACAACAAACAGGAAACTGCCGGCCAGCAAAAAAGACGAGAAAACACGATGGCTGAGCATAAAAGAAAGATGGTTGAGAAATAAGAGTAGTGTGAGACGCTACAAATCTATGAGATTTTTTTTCTTTCTCTAAACGTCAAGACAAACAGTACCAATATGCTCGCCGCAATGCCCGCTGGCACCAACCACAACCCAGACCAATCACGCACCCCATCAGCTGTAAACATATCGGCCACCGCTCCGCCCAAATAAGAGCCGAACGTCATGCCCACACCATAAGTGGCAATAGTAAACAACCCTTGCGCAGAACTTTTGTACTGCTCGCCCGCCTTTTGGTCAGAGTAGATGAAACCCGTCACGAAAAAGAAATCGTAGCAAATCCCGTGCAGCAGCACCGCCATATAAAGCGGCCAATGCAGCGATGCCCCCCCTATGCTGAGCAACAAATAACGCCCCACCCAAGCCACAATGGCAATCAAAAGGATGTTGCGAACACCCAACTTCATCAGGAAAAGCGGGAGCAAGAGCATGAACAACACCTCAGAGCCTTGCCCCAACAAGCCCATCACCGAGGTCACGTTTTGCACCCCGGAAGCCGTCAGAAAATCGCCCGTGAAAGCGTAATAAAAAGACAAAGGAACGCAGAGCAAAATAGCGCCGATAAAGAAGGTGGCGTAGGAGCGGTCTTTGAGAAGCGCCAGCGCATCCAACCCTATGACCTGACGGACGCTGCCACCAGCGACCTGACCCTTGGGCGGTGTGTCGGGCAAGAAAAAACTGAAAACGCCCAACACAGCAGACAATATCGCAGGCAAGACAAAAATAAAATCCGTGGAGGAACGACTGTTGACGGCGATGCCCGCCACTATCCAGCCAATGGTGCCCAACACGCGCAACGTGGGAAAATCGCGTTCGGGGTTGTCCGTATGCCCCATAGCCACCGAATTGGTGAGCGCCACCGTCGGCATATAGAGGCAGGAATAAGCCAGCAGCACCCACGGGAACACCGCGATGTCGCGGATTTGTGCCAAATACCAAAGCAGCACAGCCCCCAACAGATGCAACACGCCCAACACTTTCTGCGCCGAAAAATAGCGGTCGGCAATCAGACCAATAAAAAACGGCGAGACGAGCGCGCCAAACCATGCGTTGCCATAAGCAATGCCCACTTGGGCACCATCGGCTTTCAGCACGGCCGGCAAGTAAATGCCCATTGCCACAAACCACGCGCCCCAGATAAAGTACTCGAGCAGCATCATTAGGGATAATTGGAGGCGGGTCAGAAGTCGCATAACAGAGTTCTTGATTGATTGAAGCGGCAATATTATTCACGGAAAATTAAGTTTTCACCCCGCCTGCTAATAATTGCCTCGTTTTCCCCCAACTTTGCCCTTTTTTAGGCCACACCTCACACGCATGAAGTGCTACGTTTCCGTTATCGTTTGTGTTTACAACGAAGAAAAAAACATTGCTCCATTGGTCAGCCAGATTGAAGCCGCTCTGGCAAATTACGACTACGAAATCGTCTATGTGGATGACGGCTCGCGCGATGGCACCCTGACCGAACTGAAAAAAATCCAAAACCCCCGGCTGCGCATCGTTGAGTTTCGCCGCAACTACGGCCAAAGCGCCGCGCTCGCCGCAGGCATCGAATACGCAGAGGGCGAATGGCTCGTCACTATGGATGGCGACCTCCAAAACGACCCAGCCGACATCCCTGCCATGCTCGAAAAAGCCGAGCGCGAGCGCCTCGACCTGCTCGCCGGCATCCGACAAAAGCGGCAAGACGGTATGTTTCTGCGCAAAATTCCGAGCCGAATCGCCAACTGGCTCATTCGCCGCGCCTCAGGGGTATATCTGCACGACTACGGCTGCACGCTCAAGGTCTTTCGCTCCGATTTGGCCAAAAGCCTCGGCATCTACGGCGAGCTGCACCGCTTCATCCCCGTGTTGGCCGACCTCGAAGGAGCACGCATGGACGAGGTGCCGGTGCGACACCACGCCCGTCAGCACGGCGCATCCAAATATGGCATCAACCGCACCATTCGCGTGTTGAGCGATTTGCAGCTCATCCTATTTTTGAAAAAATTTCGCCACAAGCCCATGCACCTGTTCGGGGGGTGGGGCGTGTTGTCGCTCGCAGTGGGTTCGCTCATTTTGTTTTGGTTGTTGCTCCAAAAAATAGCGGGTCACGAAATCGGGGGGCGCCCATTGCTCACGCTGGGCTTTATTCTTTTCATGGCGGGGCTTCAACTCATCGCGCTCGGCATTCTTTCTGAGATGATGGTGCGCACCTACTACGAATCGCAGGACAAAAAACCCTACAAAGTGCGGAAAGTGTATGGACAAAAGGTCGAGCACGACGCCATGGAGAGATGAGCTGGAAAACCCTTGTCAAAATACTGCTTTCTGTCGTCATCGTGTGGCTTGTGTTGCGCAACATTGATGAACAACTGCTGCTCGCCACCTTGCGCCAAGTGCATCCCGGTTGGCTGCTCTGGACTGCTGCGTGGTTCGTTTTTTCCAAAATCGTCAGCGCCGTACGTTTCAACGCCCTGCTGGCCACAGAGGGCATCCAACTCTCCCAAGCACGCAACCTTCGACTTTATTGGCTGGGCATGTACTACAACCTGCTGCTACCCGGCGGCATCAGCGGCGACGGCTACAAAATAAAGTTGCTGATGGATGCCTTTGGCGCACCGTTCAAGCGGCTGTTTGCCGTCACGCTGCTCGACCGCGTGGGCGGAGTGCTGGCGCTGGGCCAGCTCTGCCTTTTGCTCGCGTTCGGGAGCGCCGCGCTACAACCATACCGGTGGATAGGGCTGCTGGGTTTAGGCGCAAGCGTGCCATTTTCCTTGTTCGTTTACAAAAAATTAGGCGGTGCGTTGAGCAGCGTCTGGGGGCGCACCTCCTTGCTGTCGCTGCTCGTGCAGGCGACCCAGCTGGTCGCCACGCTTGGCCTCGTGTGGGCCTTGGGAGAGTCCGCCCTGTGGCTCGAATACTCCATCCTGTTTCTCGTTTCGTCGGTCGTGGCCATGCTCCCGCTCACCATTGGCGGCACAGGTGCTCGCGAACTGACTTTCCTTTGGGGCGCTGCTTTTATGAACATTGATGCCGAAAAAGCCGTTGCTATCGCGTTTTTGTTTTATCTCATCTCCACCGCAATCGCGTTTGTGGGAGTTGTTTTCAGTTTCAATGCCAAAGCCTAACCCCCCGATTCAACCCTTCCAACCAACCTAAACCTTATTGCATGACCATTTTAGTCACCGGAGGTGCCGGTTTCATTGGCTCGCATTTGTGCGAGCATTTGTTGGCGCAAGGCCATCGAGTGGTGTGTCTCGACAATTTTGATGATTTCTATGCGCCAAGCATCAAAGAGCAAAATGTGGCCATTTTGAGCCAAAGTCCTCAATTCGTTCTCCGACGTGGCGACATCCGCGATGCTGCCTTGTTGAGAGAAATTTTTGAAAAAAACGCGGTGGACTGTGTGGTGCATTTGGCCGCCAAAGCGGGTGTCCGCCCCTCCATACAAGAACCGGCCAACTACATGGACGTGAACGTGAATGGCACTACAAGGGTATTGGAGGCCATGCAACGTGCGGGCGTGCGGCGCTTTGTGTTTGGTTCCTCCTCCTCCATTTATGGCAATCAGACAAAAACACCCTTTTCGGAAACGGACGACGTGAGCCAGCCCATTTCCCCCTATGCCGCCTCAAAGCACAGCGGCGAGTTGCTTAGCTATGTTTTTCATCATCTCTATGGAATGGAAGTCGCTTGTCTGCGATTTTTCACCGTGTATGGCCCGCGGCAGCGCCCCGATTTGGCCATCCACAAATTCACGCAACTCGCTCTCGCGGGGCAGCCGATTCCGCTCTATGGCGACGGACTGACGCGCCGCGACTACACATTTGTGTCGGATATCGTGCAGGGCATTTGCCAAGTAGTCACAATGCCCCAACTGAGCTACGAAATCATCAATCTCGGTGGCGCTCACCCGGTCACATTGCTGGAGATGGTGAAGGCAGTAGAGGCCGCATTGGGCCAACCCCTGACGATTCAGTATCTTGAAAAACAGCCGGGCGATGTGGAGCAAACCCATGCGGATGTGAGCAAGGCCCGCCGCTTGTTTGGCTACCAGCCTTCCGTAAGCCTGCAGGAAGGGGTGCGGCACTTCGTGGAATGGTACACCGCAAACCATTGACAGGCAGCGCCCAAACACTGTTATGCCTCATGAACCAAGCATCGGAAAAACCGAGACAAACGAAACAATCGGTCTCAATGGAACATACCTTTCAAATGCACAAAACACTCATACCGTTTCAAGAAATCCCACAATTGTCGAAGACGGACGTGGCGTATAGCACGGGCGATGCTTTGCTTCGGCCATTTTACCAACATCTGCCCGAAATGAATGCTTTTGAGGCGATTATCGCCGAACGAAAAGCAAGACCCCACCCCCGCACCACGCTTCAGGAAGTGCTGCGGGAACAATACCACGCTTTGCCGCCTCAGCCCAAAGTGTCGGAGAACATCGCAGCGTTGGCCAACGGCAACACCTTCAGCATCACCACCGCCCACCAGCCAAGCCTGTTCCTCGGCCCGTTGTATTTTCTCTACAAGGCGCTGACCACCATCAATCTCGCGGAAGCCGTTGCCGAAAAAACCAGCCATCCCATCGTGCCAGTGTTTGTGCTCGGCAGCGAAGACCACGACTTGGAGGAACTGAACGCCATCCATCTTTTTGGGAAAAAAATAGCATGGCAAACCAATGAGCAAGGCGCTGTGGGCAGCATGGGCACTGCCTCGCTCGCGCCTGTTTTGGCGGAGCTGAAAACCATCTTGGGCGAAAGCGAGGCAGCGGCGGCACTTTTTGCGACCGTCGAGCGCGCCTACACACAAAGCCCCACCATCGCAGCAGCGACACAGGCCATGCTCCACCATTTGTTTGGACGCTATGGATTGGTGGTGCTAAACATGAACGATGCTCGCCTCAAACGGCATTTTGCCCCCGTGTTGAAAGCTGAATTGCTGGAACAACCCTGTTTTCGACTGGTCAACGAGACTACCACACGGCTCAACGAACTGGGCTTCAAGACCCAAGCCACTCCCCGCGAAATCAATCTTTTCTACATGGTGCCGGGGCAGCGGGAGCGCATCGTCCGGGAAGGCGATGTTTTCAAAGTGCTGAACACCTCGCTCGTTTTTTCCGAAAAAGAAATGCTCTCGTTGGTAGAAGCGCACCCTGAGCGATTTAGCCCCAACGTGGTGCTGCGCCCCTTGTTTCAAGAAATGATTTTGCCCAATCTCGCATATGTGGGCGGTGGCGGCGAACTGGCCTACTGGCTGGAGCGGAAAGCGGTTTTCGAGCATTTTGGGGTGTCTTTCCCAGCCCTTGTACGCCGCCACTCCGTGCTTTGGCTCGACCGCGACGCAAAGAAGAAACTACAAAAGTTCGGCTTTTCGCCCGCCGATTTTTTTGAGGACACGGACATTCTCGTGCGGAGTTTTGTGGAAAAAAACGCGGCAGTGGAGGTGAGCCTGACGGAGGAGGTCAACGAGTTGCGCCGTGTTTTTGAGCGGCTGGCATCCAAAGCCACCGCTATTGACCCAACATTGGAAAAGGCGGTGCGCGCCGATGAGGCGAAAGCCGTGAGCGGCCTGGAACACTGGCAGGGTCGCCTTGTCCGCGCCGAAAAACAAAAGCACGAGGTGACAATCAATCAGATTCGGGCTTTGAAAGAAAAACTTTTTCCGGGCGGCGGATTACAGGAGCGCCACGACAACTTCATGCCTTATTGGCTGAAATACGGGGAAGGATTCATCGAGACCTTGAAGGCGAATCTGGCACCGTTTGACGCTGGCATGGTCATCTTGGAGGAGATATAGCAGCCCTTTGCGCCAGCAGCGCGTCCCGTTGTTGGTGCGTCAGCGCCTTGCGTGCCGCTCGCCAGCGTTTCCACATATCCATGTAAAATTGCGCGAACCACCCCAACAGCGGCAACATCAGCCCAAGCGCAATCCATGCGGGGCGGCACGTGAGCAAAAAGGGCAGCACGAGCAATAAATAATACGGCGTGCCAAGCAGCAGTCCCAAACCAATGCGAACGCTGCTGTAAAACTCGCGCTTCTTGACTCTTTTATCCGCGATGGCTCGAATGACATGGACAAGCGGCCAACTGCTCAGGTAGCCAAGCAGCCACGGCGCGAGCCCAAGCACCAAAAACAACAGCCACCACCCATTGCCCCATTGCGGGTTGACCAACGCAGCGTCGTCCAAGCCAGCCTTTTCGAGCGCGGAAAAATATGGGGCGGCGCGTTCGCGAAGTGCATTTTTCTCGTCTGAAGGCAGCGCGTTGAGGCGGTCGAGCACAGATTTTTCCGCCGCGAAACGACGGCTGTTGAACACATATATGGGCAGCGGAGCCTCAGGGTGGGCGCTGCGGTGGAGCATGAGGAGCTGTTCGGCCAACTGCGCGTCACCGTCGTGTTCGACGTGGTAGCAAACCGATTGCAGGGCGATTTCCACATCCTTGCAAAGACGCTGGAGCGTGCCGGCGGGGTCGCGCTGATAATCGTCCCAGTAGTCTTTGACCAGAATCGGCTGGCCTATATTGACCATTGCCTCCTCGCGCGGGCGGTCGCCAAAAACATAATTGCAACCCGCCGGGATGATTTGCAGGTCGTCGAGCCGATGGCGCTCGAAGGCGGCGAAGGCGATGCGGGCGATGCCTTTTTGGACGGGGCGCACCTTTTTTTCCAAATGGTGCTCGCCTTCCACATAAATCGTCACCACGCGCCGATGGTAAAGTTTGTCAACGCAATACTCGAACACTTCGTCGTTGCGGTCGCGCCCGGTGTAGCCGTCGCGCACGCGAAAAACGGGGAACATGTTGATGCTTTGCAACAGCTTGCGAAAAAAGGGTTTTGCGAAAATATCGCCCCGCGTCATGTTGTAGATAGGCGGGTCGAGAAAAGTGCAAAGCAAAAAAGGGTCGAGAAAAGCAGTGGGATGATTGGCGGCCAACAAGACCGGGCGGTCGGACGGCACGCCGTGGCGGTTGTTCACATGCACCTTGCGCATGAAGCCAATAAACATCGAATGTCCTCCAAGAGGCACCAAATAGGGATACACCTTGCCCGTGCTTTGATGGCGCAAACTAAACTTCATCTATCTCGCTTCTTGTGCGGTTGAGGTTGGTCGGTTGGGGAATAGACTTGATTTTTGCGGCGAAAATAAGCCCCTTCCGATTGGGCGCTCATAATTTTATGCCTTGATTCGCTAGGATTTGTCAGATGCTCATGATTGATGTCCCTGATTTTGAACAGATTGCGCCTGTAGCCATGCCCAAAGCTTGGCAGTGCGAAACATATACCTCGCATCGTCAATAAACCGACGACGCGACACCAACCACGCCCCCCCCACGGGATGAAACACCTCATCGTCATTGGCGGCGCCACGGCCACCGGCAAAACTGCCCTCGCCATCAAGGTGGCGCAACATTTTGGCACGGAGATACTCTCTGCCGACAGTCGCCAATTTTATCGGGAAATGAACATCGGCACGGCCAAGCCCAGCCCAGCCGAACTGGCCGCCGTGCGACATCATTTCGTTGATACGCTCGACGTGACCGATGATTTTAGCGTGGGCGATTTCGAGCGGGAGGCGCTGCGGGTTTTGGGAAAAATTTATTCCGAAAAAGAAGTGGCCGTGCTCGTGGGCGGTTCGGGGCTTTACCTCCGGGCCGTGTGCGAGGGATTGGATGCCTTCCCCGACGTTTCAGCCGAAACAAAAAAACAAGTGGAAGCAGGCATCCAAACAGGTGGCCTCGCTTGGCTTCAAGCCGAACTGGCACAGCGCGACCCCGCCTATTTTGAAAAAGTGGACAAACAAAACCCAGCGCGATTGCGCCGTGCGCTGGAAGTCTGTTGGGAGACCCGTGCCCCCTTTTCGGCATTTCTCGGCCATGAAAAAAAACCTCGCGCTTTTACCCCCATATATCTGTTGCTGGAATTGCCTCGCCCCTTGCTCTACGCCCGCATCGAGGCGCGTGTGGATGCTATGGTGGCTGCGGGCTTGGAGGCAGAGGCACGCGGGCTTTTTCACTTGCGAGCGCGACCCGCCCTGCACACGGTCGGCTACGAGGAGTGGTTCGACTTCTTTGATGGCAAAATATCCCGCGAGGAAGCGGTGGACAAAATCAAGCAACACACACGCAACTATGCCAAGCGTCAGGCGACTTGGTTCAGGAAGCATGGCGCATGGGAAGTTTTCCAGCCCGACGATTGGGAAGGCGTGCTGCGTTTTTTGAAAGTTCGGCTTTGAACCGCAAAACGAACGACGTTTTCATCAGCTTGCGAAAAGTAGCTTCTCCGTAGTCAGCCCACCTTAATGCGCCCGTCCAAAAATCTTTTTTCTTGAAAAAAAGGGGTCTGGTCCAATCGCCACACCGCCCAACCCACCAATAGCCCAAGCGCAGCCCCCGCGAGTACGTCGGCCAAAAAGTGTTGTGCCAAAAACACGCGCGACACTCCGACCAAAGCAGCCAATAAGGCCAACGCCAGCCCCCAACGGCGATGCGCTTGGCCGACGAACAGCGCCAGCAAGCTATACAGCGCAAACGCCGCCATTGTGTGCCCGGAGGGAAAACTCGTTTGGCCTGCGTTCAGTATCACGCCCGGCACGGTGACGAGCGCATCCTCCATGTTCTGGTTGCGGAAATAAGTGATAGGGCGGTCAGTGCCAAAGGACTCCTTGACAAAATAGGCGGCCAGAATGGTGACAAGCCCCGCGAGCGCGATGAGAACAGCGTAGCGATAGCGCCAAAAAAGCGCCGCTATGCCGAACGCGAAGAAGGCATAAGCTTCGCCCAAACGGGTAATAAATTGGAAAATAGAGCTGAAAGGCTCGCGGCGCAGAGTGTTCAGATACAGAATCTCGTTGCCATAAGGCAGATAGTACGCAAGCAACAGCCCTACATTGAAAAACAGCAAAGTCGGTATCACAAACCAAGAATTGTCCCAAATGCTCTTCATGCCATTTTAGCCATTTTTTGTTTTTGCCAACGATTGCGCAACAGGAGCATCCAACGGTCAATTCGGTCGGTACTGAACATTTGCGAATCGTTCATCGCCTTGCGCGTCAGATACACCCCTATCGGGACGAGCACAATGCAAGGTACCATCGCCGCCATGAAAGGCGACATGATGTTCCCTTCCGCCAATTTCCTACACAAGATAGTGAGCATGATGAAAGTGACGAAAAAGATGATGGACACTAATATGGGGTACCCAAAACCACCCTTGCGGATGATGGCACCCATGGGCGCGCCGATGAACAGGAAGATAAAGCAAACCAGTGCAAAACTGTATTTGATGTAGAGTTCATACCCTGTTTTCACCCAATCCAATCGGCGATTTTCCACCTGAGCCTTGCGGGTTTCCACCGAAGTCATGCTGGCTTTGGCCCGATTCACCGCCTCTCTCAAAACGCTGGGGCGGTCTTCGGGTTTGAACGTCTCGTAAAAAAACTTGTACTCCGTGAGCGGGCGCGTCAGTTCTTGTTCGGGCACTTCGGGGTTGCGCCGAGCATCGGGCGTTGCTGTCTGTACGGCGATTTTGTTTTTTGCCGATTGAATGATGGTCGGGGAGTGCGATTGTGCATCGGAGGTTGCCTCTTTTTGCGCGGTGGTGTCCTTTACGACAGGTTTGGGGGGCTTCATGGGCTGGCGCTTCAGCTGGAACAGCAGGTCTTCGGCGATAGAAATCCGATAGCTATACATGGAGCGGTCGAGCGAATCAATCATGGAACGCAATTGGTTCATGCTTAGCATAGACCGATTGGTGCTATACCGTTCCTCGTCCGACCGCACCAATTCGAACTCTTTCATGTCCCACACCTTCGTCCACGATTTGAAATTGGTGCGCACGAACGGATATTT
Source organism: Saprospiraceae bacterium (assembly GCA_026129545.1). Lineage (NCBI taxonomy): Bacteria > Pseudomonadati > Bacteroidota > Saprospiria > Saprospirales > Saprospiraceae > Saprospiraceae bacterium. The sequence goes on along the minus strand of JAHCHX010000001.1, from coordinate 430,317 downwards.
CTGTTTTTGCGCCCCCCCACCCTGTGCACCCGGCTCTTGATATTGGGTACCGTTGAACAGGTTCATCACGAAAAAGCGTCGGTCGGCGGTGGTGTACATTTGGCCGCTGTCCGCAAGTATCTGGTTGAAGTTGATTCTGCCCGGGTTGGTTTGGTCTTCTATCATCACATCGCTGATAGTTTCCCCATCGCGCGCTTTGTCGCCGATGCGAATGACGAACTGCCGAAAATCTTCGTTAAAAATCCCCTTTTCGAGCGCCAATGCCGGTTTTTGTCGGCGAATATCGGTGAGCCGCGATTTGAACTTCAAGTTGGAATAGGGAATGATGACATCCGAGCAGAGGTATGAAAACACCGCTGTGGCTGCCGCCCAAATTATCAGCCCTCGCATGATGCGAATCAACGGCACACCGGCAGACTTCATGCTCGACAACTCGTAGCGTTCGGCCAAATTGCCCATCACCATCACCGAGGCAATCAGTATAGCAATCGGGAGCGCCATCGGGAAAGTAGAAATCGAGAGGTAGCCAATGAGCTCCAACATGATAAAAATACTCACGCCCTTGCCCGCAATATCGTCAATATAAAGCCACAAAAACTGCATGATGAGCACAAAAAGCGCGATGCCAAACGACACCGCGAATGGCCCAACGAAGCTCTTCATTAGCAGTTTATCAATCTTCTTCATGGTGGGTGTTCGTTTGGGGATTTGCTGACTTAGGAAGTTGAGGATTTGAGCACATTATGTCCCGATTCCCGGACAACCAAATCCCCATCAAAAATCAAACCCTGCTTCAAACGCTTTTAGTGCTCGAATCGTTGCGAGTGGGTCTTGCGCAGCGAACACACTGCTGCCCGCCACCAGCACATCCGCACCTGCTTGAAGGAGCGATTCGGCATTTTGCAAGCCCACCCCACCGTCTATCTCGATGAGCGCCTTGCTGTTGCGAGTGTCAATGAGCTCACGAAGTTGGCGCGTCTTGGGCAAGCTCTGATAGATGAACTTCTGGCCGCCAAAACCGGGATTGACCGCCATCAGACACACAAGGTCAATGTCCTCAATCACATCTGCCAGCAGACTGACGGGTGTGTGCGGATTGAGCGCCACCCCAGCCATAGCGCCGGTTTCCTTGATTTGATGTATCGTGCGGTGCAAGTGCGGGCAGGCTTCGTAGTGAACCGTGATGACGTGCGCGCCCGCCTTTCGGAAAGGCTCGATGTATTTTTCCGGCTCCACAATCATCAGATGAACATCAAGCGGTTTGTGCGCCATTTTGCCGATGGCTTCCACGATGAACATCCCGAACGTGATGTTCGGGACAAAGCGACCATCCATCACGTCAAGATGAAACCAGTCGGCCTCGCTGCGGTTCACCATGTCAACCTCTTCGCCCAAGCGCGTGAAATCAGCCGCCAAAACGGAGGGAGCTACCAAGTGTTTTCTCATAACGGGGGCAAATATCGGGAATTTATCTAACCGACACCACCTGCCCCTCTGTGAGTATCGGCAGCCTTTTCATTTTCAGAAACAACTGCACGGTTGCCAACACATCTTTTTCGCAGTAGGTAGCGATACGCTCCAAGTCGCGCTCTTCCCAATAGACACCGGCCACATCAGAGCCGTCCATGTCATCTTTGGGAGAAGGGAAGTCAAAAATCGCGGCCAAAAGACGGAGCGAGGTGTAGTTCTTGATATCGCCAAACTTCCACATTTCCATCGTGTCCACCAGATGTTTTGTCTCCCACGGTTTTTTCCCGGCGATGTCAAGTATTCTTGGGAAAGCGATTTGGTTGAGCAACATTCGGCGGCAGATGTACGGCACGTCGAACTCTTTGATGTTGTGCCCGCAGAGCGCGAACTTGTCAGGGTTGTCAAAACGCTTTTTCAACAGCTCGCAGAAATCGTCGAGCAAAGCGGCCTCCACATGATTGGTAAACGACTTCAGTCGCAGCAGCGGCTCGCCGTTGTCGGGATTTCGTGCCAGAATACCCACCGAGATACACACAATCTTACCAAACTCCGAATAAATGCCCGCCCGAGTCCGATAAAGCTCAGCCATCTCGTCATACTCGATTTCATCGCTGGCAGGCCGGCGCAAGATGGAGCGACACTTGACACCCCAGAGCTCCTGCATCTCCTCGCTCAGTTCCTCAAAGTCAGGCCTGCCCGGCACCGTCTCGATGTCGAGAAAAAGGATATTGTAAAGGTCGAAAGCATCCAAAAGCGTCATGGCAGGAAAGGTTGAGGCGTGAGCAAGGCGGAAAAATTTGTTGAGCGCAAAGATAGTGTTTCCCCTTCCCTCTTCCGAAATCCACTCCCGGCGCGATTTTTTTCAAATCTTTTTTATCCAAAATTTAACACTGAAAATCAATTGTTTATCGTATAATTTCAAAAAAAATTTGGAAAAAGAGACCGACTAAAACGCAATAAAGCCCGACGAAAGATGGTTAATGGGTGACTTTGCAAAACGCATTCGTATCAACTCGCACAAAAAAAAGCAGTCAACTCTTCGGCACAGCCTATGATGAAAATTTTGACATCACATTCTAACGTTAAACCTTTTCATCACACTTTTTCAGCATGAGCACTCCCACCAATTTCAATCAGCCCACGACTCCGAACTACGGCAACAATGACGGCGACAACCAAAAGCGTATGACCACGATTATGGGCGTAGCCATCGCCGCGTTGCTCGGCCTGTGCGTCTTTTTGTTGGTTAGCAAATACAACACAAGCAAAGAACTGAGCGCCACCACTATGGAGCTCACCCAACAGAAAGAAGCTTTCAACGAACTCGACGCTCGCTACAATGACGCAGTAGCCCAACTCGAACAGCAAAAAGGCATCAACGCCGAGTTGGACGCGAAAATCAACGAGCAACTCCAGCAGTTGGAAGCACAGAAAAACGAAATCGCGGGGCTTATCCGCAACAAAAAAGACTATCAGAGCGCCCTTGCCAGCTTCGAGCGCCAGAAAAATCAGTATCTGGCAGAAATTGATGACCTGAAAAAACAAGTTGGCATCCTGACGGAATCCAACACACAATTGACGGCACAAAACCAGCAGCTTTCCACCTCGCTCAACGAGACCACAAGCAGACTGCAAGAAGAAAGCACCGCAAAAGCTGCCTTGATTTCCGAAAAGACACAGCTCGAAACGGAACGTGCCGCATTATCCAAAAAAGTGGACATCGCGTCGGCGATTCGCGTGAAAAACGTGACCGTCAAATCGGTTGACGTGCGCAACAATGGCAAAGAGAAATCCAAGTCGCGTGCCGGCAAAGTTGACAAACTCAACATTTGCTTCACCACCGAGCCGAACGAAGTAGTCCCCTCTGGCGAGGAAGTGTTCCAAATTCGCATCGTGGACCCGACTGGCGCCCCGCTCGCCATCGAAAGCCTTGGCTCCGGCGTGGCTCTCGACAAGAGAGCAGAACAAGAAGTGCGCTACACCACTACAGCTTCTTGCCAATACAACAACGGCGAAACCAACGTCTGCGGCGCTTGGCAGCCCGGCCAAAACTTCGCCAAAGGCAAGTACACCGTTGAAGTTTACAACAAAGGATTCCTTGTCGGCACGGGTGCCTTCAACCTGAAGTAAGAGGTTCCTTTCAAAAACCCAATATAACGAAAGCGGTTCTCGTCACTTGACGGGAACCGCTTTTTTGTTGGCTATTTCAACGAAACGAACCGCTGCCCCTTCAAAACCCCATCGGCTTGGCGCTGCAATTTTACAATGCCGCTACTGTGCCCGCCCTTGGTCTCATTCGCCCTGTAACGTTTGTCCACATACGGGTCGTCATCAAAAACCGTGTCGTTGATGTAATATGGCTCGCTGCCATCCGGCTCCTGCACGACGTGGTGAATATGCGCGGCGTTGCGGCTGTCCGGGTAACTGGCAGGCCGTATCGTGCGAATCGAAAACCACCCCTCCACGTCGGTGCGACACCAGCCATGAAGCCGCCCGTGCCAGCGCCGGATGCCCGTCTCGCCCCCTTTTTTGGAATAAATGCCCTTGGAGTCGGTGTGGTAGGCATAAATGAGCACGTTCGGATAAGGCGTTTTGCCATCAGCCTTGAACACGCGCCCGCGAATGAACAAACGCTCCCCCGGCTCGTCTTTTCCCGCGATTTTCATTTCCGAAGTCAGGCTATCGGGCATCCCGACGAAGCAACAACGGGGGCTGGCATCAGGGTTGTCGCAAGTGTCGGGCGGATTCTGCGCCAAACGGAGTTCATTCGCCTCTTCTTCGGGAGGCAAGGTTTTGTCAATGAGGCAAAACTTAAAGGGGTGCATTTCAAACTGTCGCACTTGTAAGCCGGAATGATACTCCGAGGTGCGCTGAATGTCATTCCGCGATACGTTCCGTGACCAGTTGAAATGCGCCCACTGAAACAGCGCAAAGCTGCCGAGCAAGCCGAAAAAAATGTTTTTTGCTTTCATAAACTGTTGAATTTTAATTAACTGAACACTAATGCTTTTGCCATTGAAAAGCCGAATGAGAGCACAATTTGAGGAGGAAACAACCTGCCAAAAGATATTTCAGCCGAACAGTTTCGAGCCAACACCACACAACCCAAAGTCGCAGCCAAATGGCATTGGGCGACAAAATCTGCCTGAAAACCAGCGCAATCCAGCCGTCTGCCGACGATGAAAACGGCTAAAAAGGTTTGCCGTACTTTTGGCGGCGTGATAAAACGCATCCTCCTCCACCTCCTGCTCTGGTCGGCCTATGTCGCCGTCGAGTTTGTAGCCAACCTGCCGCACTACCGCGACCAAAGCGAGCTGTTGCGGCAGACGATTTTTTTCCTGCCCGTCGTCGCTCTGCCGTTTTATTTCGTGGCCTACTTTCTCGTGCCGCGACTGCTTTGGCGAGGAAAAAAAGTATTGTTCTGGTTGTCGTGCGTCATTGTTTTTCTGGTAGTTATGGTTTTTCGGTTGCAATGGGAAAACCTATACTGGTCGCTGCACGAGGGAGAAAAATTCAGAATGCCACTCTCCAAAATTTCCAAAAACCTGTTCCGCGACTACGCCGTCATCGCGCTCGGCGTTTGCCTCAAAATCATTCGGGATTGGGACCGAAAAGACCGCCTGACAACGCAGTTGGCCGAAGAGAAACGCGATGCCGAGCTCCAATTCCTACGTGCCCAAATTCATCCGCACTTTTTGTTCAACACGCTGAACAACCTCTATGGCCTCGCGCTCAAAAAATCGCCACACACACCCGACAGTATCTTGAAACTCAGTGGCCTGCTCGATTTTATCCTTTATGAATGCAACGCCGAAAAAATCCCTTTGCGCAAGGAAATCGAACTTATCAGACACTATATCGAACTCGAGCGCCTGCGCTTCGGCGAGCGGCTGGCACTCGCTTTCGAGCCGAAAATCCCGCCCGACGACATCCGCATCGCGCCGCTTTTGCTTTTGCCTTTCGTGGAAAATGCCTTCAAACACGGCGCGGCCAACACGGCGAGCGATACGGTTTTTGTAAAAATTGACTTACGTTTGGAGGGAAAAACGCTTTTTTTTCAAGTGGAAAACAGCAAAAGCAGCCGCCCCGCCAAAGGCCCCGAAAACGGCCACAAAGGCATCGGCCTGCGCAACGTGGAAAAACGCCTCGCGCTGCTCTATGCTGGTCGCTACGAGTTGGAAAAAGTGGAGGGCGGAGAGGTGTTTTTGATTGCTTTGAAATTGCAGTTAGCGTCATTGAGGTCATTAAGGGTCATTGAGGTCATTAATGACCCTTAATGACCTCAATGACCCTTTAATAACCCTCAATGACCCTTCAATAACCCTCAATGACCCTTCAATAACCCTCAATGACCCTCAATGACGACTATGCTTTACACTTGCTACATCATTGACGATGAGCCCATTGCTATCGAAATCATCGAATCGTACCTGCTGCGGCTCGAAGGGTTTATGGTCGCCGGAAAATTCACCAACCCTGTGAAGGCCTTCGAGTCCTTGCAGCAGCAGCCAGTGGATTTGCTCTTCCTCGACATCCAGATGCCGGGGCTGACGGGGCTGGAGTTTCTCCAATCGCTGCGCCGAAAACCGGAGGTGATTTTGACGACTGCCTACCGCGAGTTTGCCCTCGAAGGCTTCGAGCTCGACGCGGCGGATTATCTCTTAAAACCCATTTCGTTCGACCGTTTTTTGAAGGCGATTGGAAAATTCCAAGCGCGAGTTAGGAAAGCGGAATTGCCCGTTTCGCTAAAAATTCAAGCATCCGAAGTAGAGGCACCGCACCTCTTCGTGCGTGCCGACCGCAAAAACGTGCGGGTGCTGCTTGACGAAATCCTCTATTTGGAAAGCCTGAAAGACTATGTCCGCATCGTGACCACCCAGGGAAAAATCACGACGAAGGAAACTATCACGCACTTTGAGGAGGTGCTGCCTCCAGCGCGATTTCTGCGCGTGCATCGCTCGTTCATCGTGGCGAAAGACAAAATCACCGCGCACTCGGCAGATGGATTGGATATTGGGAAAACGCCGATTCCGGTGGGGCGAATGTATAAACTGGCAGTGGAGAAGGAGATTTTGGGTAGGTAACGCAAGAAGAAAACGATTTGAGGGATGCGCCGAATCGCAACAGTGCTTTTTCTTTCAAGATACCTTGAAGCCATTGGAGGTCTTCTTTCGAAAAAGCGGGCGGGGGCAGGTCGTTTTCATAACGAACGGACAAATCGTAGCGGCTGCGCGCATAGACTTCGCTCAGGGCGGCGGCGCAACAAGTGTGTGTGTGTGTCATGCAGGCGGTGATTTTTTTCAAATCACTGCCTGCATGAGTGTTTGGATATCGAAAGCCCAAGACTTTCAACTCATGATTTGCACGCACACACTTTGCCCGACAATCACTGCGCCGGTTCCAATTGCGCCGCAGGCGCTGTGACGGGTGGTTTGATGTCGAAGGGTTCCGACGACGATTGCGGCACTGGCGCATTGGCAAAGAGCATGAGCGGGGCAGCCATCGCGTCGTCCACAGACCGAATCGCAATCGTGACGCGAGGAAGCGAGGAGGTAGAGCCATCGGTGCGCTCGGCGACTTCGAGCACGTCGAACGCCACGAGGCCGAGGTTGGCGCCTTGCAGGTTGCCATTCAAGGGAGAATAGTTGATGCTGATGTCGCTGTCATAGACCACCGCGAGCACTGTTTTCCCAATCAACGTTTTCAGCCCGGTGGCGCGGAGGGGGGTCACGTTCGGGATTTTGTCGAGCAACACCTCGCGGTTGTCGTCGCCACCACCGAGGCCGGGGCCAGCGGCGAGAAAGTTTTGCGAGCCGTTGTCGGTCGGCCCGGCGTTTTTCCATGAGTTTGGAATTGTTTTCAGGGCATACCAGCCCTCGTCGCCGACTTGGCCTGTGTAGAGGTCAATCGTTTTGCCCACGTTGTCTTGGAAATAGCGAAGTGGCTGACGGAGGCCGACTCTGGCGAGTTGGTCGTTCACGTCCACGGCGGAGAAGTTGTTGGGTTCGTTTCCGTTGTCAATGCTTTCCTCGTCAATCACGAGCAGCACGGCTTCCGTCGCGGGGTCGTCCGTTCGGTCGGTGGATTTGTTGTCGTCGCAAGCAGCGGTGAAAAGGAGCAGGGAGGCAGAAATGGCAAGTGCTGGCAAGCGGAGAAATGGATTTAAGTTCATCTTGTGTACGGTTTGATTTGATAATGGAAACTTGAACGGCTCGTTGTCTTAGCCCATTGTCAGTGAAACCGACCTTTAACATAGCCTTGCCTGCAAGCGCATTTCAAATGGTGACGTATAAATTGTAAGGCTTTTTCGTGAAAACTTAGGTATATAGTCAACGCAAATCAGCCCCGTCCACTTCACTTGGGCGGGCAAGCCCCTGAGTACAGGGTCTGACAAGGTGGTTTTGAACAAACGACGCTCGCAATCCTTTGAAAATCATACAAATCAATCAGGGGTGTCTTCAAATCTTCTTTAATCTGGGTATAGAAGGTTGGGGGTGGAAGGCTGATTTCATTTTCATTGAAACAGCATACGACCCCAAAGCAAGCCCCTCAACCTAAGTTTTAACGCTTTTCCAATAATCGCTGAAATGTCTTGGCACACAGCGCGTGGGTCACTCCTTTTCGACTGCCTTTCGCACAAAAAACACAAATCCGTTCTTTCTGCCCAGCTCTTCCATGCCAGCGATGCGCTCCACTTCGTGCGCCGATTGAATTTTCGACACCACGAACACGTCCTTGTCTATGTCGCCCGCGTAGAGCCAGTTGCGGTCATAGCTTTTTTCGTTGGTCACAGGTGGCTTGCGTGTGTAGAAGAGGTGCGCATAAGAGCGATAGCCATGCGTGAGCACATAACAATCCTCCCCAATTTTGCTTTCAAAAAACGTAATGGCCGCCCGCTGCGAGTAGCCTTCGATGCGCTTTATGAAAAAGATAAGTGTGAGCAGCACAAATGCGCCCGTGCCCACAAAGAGGGTTTGGAAACCTCGCCAATGGTTTGTCTTTTTGAAAAAATAAAACGCTGCTGCCATCACGCCCAACAACCACACGCCCGGCAATATCTCCCAACCTGTCCAGCGCACGTCGGCTTCCAAGTTTGCCTGCGCAAAAGGGTCTTTGAACAAAGGTTTCAGCACCTCGATTTGCATGGCAAGGAAGGGCAAGGCGGCCACCGCCAACACAAACACCCCTGCGATGCCCCACAACCCCGCACGCATGGCCGAGTTGAATCGGATTTCCCCTGCCACGATTTTATCTATCACCACCGCCGCCAGATAGGTCAGCGGAAAATAGCACATGGAGGAGTAATGGACGATTTTCGATTTCACGATAGTGAAAAGGAGCAGCACCACCCAAAAGAGATACTTCATCCAGCGCCGAAAATCGTCGCGGTAGCGGAACGATTCCGCAGGCATTTTCCAAAAGGCCCGCAGCGCAAAAATGGATGCCGGGAAACACCCAATGAGCAACACCACGAAGTGGTAGCCCGGAAAGCCTTTGTGCCCCGCGTCGGGGGTGCTGAACAGGCGGTATTGATACTTGTTGAACTCTTCAATGAACCAAGTGCCGTTTTTCCAAGTCTCCAAGCCGTACCACGTCAGCATGACGATGGCCGCCGCGAGCGTGAAAAACAAAAACTGCGGCACGCTCACATACATCCTGAAGCGTTGGCTGACCCAATAGACGCCCATCGTCAGCACGGCGATTAGGTAGGCCGTTTGCCCTTTGGTCAGGATGCCCATGCCTATCCAGAAGCCGCCGAGAAAAAGGTAGCGCCATTGGCTGTGCGGCAGGGCGAGCTCAAAACCATCTTTTTTCCAGTAAAAAAGGATGAAATGGTAAATGCCCGCGAAAATGAAGAAATTGAACCACGGGTCAATGATGCCCGATTTGAAATAAAGGAACGGCAGCACGGTGCCAAAATAAGTCAGTGCCCACACCAGCCCGAATCGGTGGTGGTAGAGCCGATGCCCGATTTGATAGACCAATAGCAGCGTGGCGATGCCGCAAAGCGCATTGGGCAAACGAGCAGCAAACTCCCCCACCCCAAAGCCCTCCATCGCCAGCGATTGCAGCCAGAAAAACAACGGCGGTTTTTCCCAAAACGGCTGAAAGTTGACATAAACCCTGAAATACTCTTTGGTGATGAGCATTTCCCGACTGATTTCGGCGAAGTTGATTTCGTCCCAGTCGAACAGGTGCACGCCGCCGAGAAAGGGTATGTAAAACACTGCGCCAAGCAGTGCCAGCAGGAGGGATGTGCGTAAGGATTGGCTCATCGAAAATGTTGACTTGTTTGCGGTTTGATTTGTTGAAGCGTGATTTTTTCAACAAATCAAGGAATCCGCATCTTTACTTTTTTTCCCGATTGAAGAAGTTCAGCACTTTGCTCACAAGCTCGTCGTCAATGCCGAGCCAGCCTTTCAGCGTGTTGTAGATGGAGATAGCCTGTTTGTCGAGCCAAATCAGGATGCGGCGGTTGCCATCTTCCGGTCGGGCGCGATAGTTGGTGGCCCGCTTGGGCGGCGTTTTTTCTTCCTCTGTGAAATAGTAAAGGGCGATGGACTTGCGTGTCATGCCCTCCGGGCATTGAATCGGTTCTGGCAGCCCGTGAAACGAGTCTTCGTCGGTATTGAAAATGGCGCAACGGTTGAACACTGGCAGGATTTTTTGGGCGCAAGCCTTCATGTCGCGCGTCCAGAGTTCGAGTTCGCCGCGGTATTCGGGCGCCCAATCTTCGTTGAGATAGACCAGCACATTCACTCGGCGGCGCCAGTGGCGCTTGTGCGGGTGCACGGTGAAGTCCGCATGGATATTGAGGAAACCGCCGCGCTTGCTTTGGTGCAAGCCGCCTCCTTCGAGGCTTGGGTCGGGCTTGAGGTGGGGGATTCCGGTGAGTTTGCTCAGAGCCGCCACGAATTCATCGGTGTTCAGCGCGGTGATAACCTTTTGCAATGCTGCCGGAATCAAGGTCATCTTGTTCAGGCCGTGTTTTTTTTCATTGACATGGACGTAGTGAATCCAGCCTTCGTCTTTGATGCCGGGGAAAGCATTCATGGCCGAGCGGGCCGCGCTTTCGTCCAAAAAATCGTCGAAGACCCCAAATGGATACGGGTGGGCGAGCTGGTAGCGGGGGGCGGCTTCCTCAAAGGCTTTGCGGACTTTGTCCATGTCGAGCACAATGGGGGCGGGTTGGCTGGCAACGGGTTGGGGGGTAGCAGTGGATGTGTGTGTCATGTTGTTGTGTGGTGCGATTGTCACTTGGCGGGGAATGTGCGGCAAAGGTACGGTTGAATGATTCGATTTTTGAAGACCGATGCGATTGGCCTTGCGGGCAAAGGCGGCGGCGCGTTAAGAAAAAGTTTTTGTCAGCCAAAGCAGTACAACCATGTTCATGGGTTTTGAATCTTTGTGTGAACTAATGCCGCTCAATATGAGACAATTGTTACTTCCGCTTTTTCTTTTGTTGTCGTTGCAGCGTTTGGCAGGTCAGGATGTCGAAGACCCTTCGCTGCGCAAGCCTTACAATCTTGTGGTTCAGACCGGTATCTCGCTCCAATGGTTCGAGACCCAATACAAGGCTTTCACCCTTTCTATAGAGCGCCCGCTCAACCTTTACAACCATTTCGGGGTGCAGGCCAATTTCTTTTTCGCCAACGACTTCTACTACTATAACCAAGGTGTCACCAACGATTCATGGGAAGTGGCTTTTTTCTCCAAGTCCTTCTTTCGGGGCCGGCTCACCGGGCGGCGCTCCAATGCCTACATCGGCCCGGACATGCGCTTTGGACGGCGGCACGCGCTCTACAACTCAGGTTTTGATTTGAATCTTGAGAAAAGGACGAGCAGCACCGTGAAAATTTTGGTACGCATGGGCTGGCAATACCATCTGGGGAGGCTGGCAGTGCTCGAATTTTCGCTCCCAATCGGTCTCGAATGGGCAAAGTTTCGGGACAATGCCCCACAGCCATCAGGCTTTTTCTATTATGGCAACAACAGAACCACACAGTTTGTCGCCACGCCATTGTTATCTCTTGGTGTTGGTTTTTGAAAAAACAAATCGAACAACATGAAGACATTTTTTCACACAAACACCGCATGGTTGCTCGCCTCGCTCGTCTTTTTGTCGGGCTGCATTTTCTACCAACGCTACCCGATGGCGAAAAGCCGCCTGGCCAAAATCGAAAAATCCGAGCTGACTTTTTACATTTTGGATGCTGCCCGACCCGCTTCACGCGTGTGGTATGTGTCGGAAGCCGATTTTCGGGACGACAGCATGACGGGCTTTCTCATTCGGCTCGATGAATTGGAAGCCCAAGAAGTGGCTACCATTCGTGGCCGCCAAGACGCGAGATACAGCAAGGACGATGTGCTGATATACGTCAAGCCTAAATTCGCCATCGCGCTGGGCGACACCATCACCACAACCATCGCTTACGAGCAGTTGGAAAAAATCGAGGTACATGAGGTGAATCACAGCAAATCCGTCGCCATCTCCTTGCTGTGCGGCTTCATGCCCCTGTTCTTTTTTACCGCCCTCCTCTTCTCGTATTGACCAAACTTTGATGCTTTTCCTTTGTTTAGTGGCCTAAACATATCTTTGCCCCCCCATTGGAACCCCGCAATCAAAAAACCTTTTTTTCATGGCCACCGTAACATTTCTGTTTGAAGATAAAAACATCCCCCCTCAGACCGTGACGGGTGATTTCGAGGATATGTCTATTCTGGAATTGACGGAGGAGTTCGATATTCACCTCAACCACAATTGCGGCGGCGTGTGCGCGTGTTCCACTTGCCATGTCTATGTGGAAAAAGGAGAAGAGTATCTGGAGGAAATATCCGACAAGGAGGAGGATTTCGTTGACCGCGCCATCAACCCGCGCCTCGAAAGTCGCCTCGGATGCCAATGCGTCATCCTTGACAACGATGCCCAAATCACCGTCACCATTCCCGACCAAAGCAGAATCATCGGGCACGAGCATTAGCCACCCGGCACATTCCCAAATCAGCACATTAGCACAAACTCATAATGCCTTTCAAAGACTTCGACGACTTGCCCATCCACTGGAACGACCACGAAGACATCGCCATGGCGCTCTACGAGCGTTTTGGCGACGACTTCGACGAGGGCAAAATCTACCGTATCCGCTTCACCGACTTGCTCCAATGGGTGTTGGAAATCCCTCATTTCGAGGGCAAACGCGAGGAATCCAACGAATCGCACTTGGAGCAAATTCAAGCCAAATGGGTGTACGAATGGAGAGCCAACAACAGATAAATCAACTGGCAGCCTCTGCCCCCGTCCAACTCGAGCTCGTCCACTTGTTCGACAAAATACGGGCAGTAAAAGCCTTCGTGTTCGACGTGGATGGTGTGCTCACCAACAACGACCTGGTGGTGACGGAGGCAGGCGAGCTGCTCCGCACCATGAACGTCCGCGACGGGCAAGCCATCAAATGGGCCATCCGAGCCGGCTACCCGGTGGGCATCATCACCGGTGGGCGCTCGGAAGGCGCGAAAAAACGCCTCACCGACCTCGGCGTGGAAGAGTACTACTCCGGCATCCACGACAAATGGGTGGCTTTTCAATCCTTCCTCCAACGCACCAACACGCTCGTCTCTGAAGTCTGCTACATGGGCGACGACCTGCCCGATTTACCTGTGCTGCGCAAAGTGGTGCTCTCCTGTTGCCCTACCGACGCAACACCCGAAGCCCTCGATATCTGCGATTACGTTTCTCCGTTGGCGGGTGGGCGCGGCTGTGTGCGCGACATCATCGAGAAGGTGATGAAGTTGCAAGAGAAGTGGCCAGAGTATTGAGGGTTTGAAGCTTACCCGGCCAAGCGGACAGGATTTCTGATTGGGCGAATAGCGCAGGACGTTTCATTTTCCTACTCAAAATCAAGCGATTGGATTATGGCAAGAAACAATTTTTGGAAATTGGCGACGAACCATTAGCCACCTTCTCCGAACAACTTACTTTAGCCGCATGAATCTGGTGTTGGCCTTTGTTCGGTTGCTGCGGCTGCCCAATCTGGTCATTGTACTGCTCACGCAGATGATTCCTTATTGGTTGGTGTTGCGCCCTGCCCTCTTGAAGGCGGGCGGCATTCCCGTGCTGACGGAATGGACCTTCGGCCTCATCGCGGCAGCCACCGTGCTCACCACACTGGCAGGCTATGTGCTCAACGACTACTACGACCGTGAGATGGATGCCATCAACCGCCCCGAACGGGTGGTATGGGGGCGTTATCTGCCTCCTTCTTTGGCGTTGGTGTTCTATTCGAGTCTGGTGATAGTGGTGCATGGAGTCGCTTTTTTTCTCGACATCGAGTTGCGCCCAGCCAATCACTGGCCGTTGTGGGTGTTTCCGGGCGTGTCGTTCTTGTTGTTTCTGTATGCGTGGCAATTGAAATGCACCGCCGTGGTCGGCAACCTGCTCGTGTCGTTTCTGTGTGGCACAGTGCCCATCATCATCCTATTCCCGGAAGACCGGCCCATCGTGCGCACCTCTTTCATCCAACCGGATGAGATACAACAAGCGGTGGGGTTGGTGTGGCTCTACGGTTTGTTCGCCTTTTTCACCAATCTCTTGCGCGAGCAAATCAAAGACCTCGAAGATTTTCAAGGCGACTCGGCCTGCGGATGCGTCACGCTGGCTGTGCTGAAAGGGCCACGCTACGCCAAAAAACCTGCTGTTTTTGTGGGTCTGTTGGTCAGCCTGCTTATTTTCATGTTGCTCGTTTTTTGGAACCAGACCAACGCACCGGATTGGCAGGTCGTAGCGGGAGGGCTGCTGTTGCTCTTGCCCTCGTTGTTTGCCACCTTGTCTATTTTGAGGGCAAGAAGTCGGCGCGATTACAGCCGTGCCAGCACGTTGGTGAAAATCATCATGTTCGCTGGCGTGTTCCTGCTGCTCCGTTCGTGGCCCGACAATCCGATGGATGTTTTCCACTCGGTGCAGGATTACGTCAGGCGATGAGCGTGCGCGAACTCGCTCCATCTATCGCATCACCATCTCCGCTCTATAAAAAATGACTGCTTTTGAAATACCTGTTTCGCTTCGCTGGGCCGATTTTGACCCGAATTTCCACCTGCGCCACTCAGTCTATTATGATTTTGGGGCCGCTGCCCGCGTCGCTTTTTTGGACGCGCATGGCATCACTTATCGGTTGATGGCGGAGCAACATTTTGGGCCGATTCTTTTTCGGGAAGAAGCTGTTTTTCGGAAAGAAGTACGCCCCGGCGACGAATTGTTCATCAATGTCTTGGTGACAAAGCTCCGCCGCGACGGCTCGCGTTTTTCATTTCGCCACGAGCTCACCCGCGCTGACGGCACCCTCTGCGCCGTGATGAATGTGGACGGTGCGTGGATTGACACACGATTGCGAAAGCTTGCCGTGCCGCCGCCAGCCGTGGCCGAAGCGTTGCAAGGGACGGCAAAGTCAAATGATTTTGAATGGGTGTGAAATTGCGGTGGGGAAGCGCAACGTCATTGAATGCCGAATTTTAAAAAAAATTCCAAATTCAAAAATTAGTATTTGGCAATGACCAAGTGACCTGTGGGCCTCCCTCCACCGAGGCATTTACCTTTTTTCACCCCAATAAAATATTTCGCGCCACCAAACCCTACCTTTGCGCCCCAATCGCGGCTTCGACGGCGCGATGTTCGCAACTACCCATGTTTCTCGTGCTCGACATCGGCAACACGCGCACCAAAATCGGCCTGTTTCGAGGAAATGAGTTGGTGGAGCAAGCGATTTGGACAGACTGGACGTTAGCGGAATTGGTGGCCTTCGGCAACCATGCGGGCGCAAACCACGTCATGGTGTCTTCGGTAGCCGAACCGGACGAAACGTTGCGCGAGGGTTTGGCCGAGCATTTCAAGGTGTTGGAACTGACGCACCAAACACCTTTGCCTTTTGAAAACCGATACCAAACACCCAAAACCTTAGGCAAAGACCGTTTGGCGGCAGTAGCAGGCGCCCACCTATTGTTTCCTCAAAAAAATTGTCTTGTGGTGGACGGCGGCACTTGCATCAAATATGACTTGCTGACGGCCGAAGGTGTGTATCTCGGTGGCAACATAGCGCCGGGCGCAAGGATGCGCATCCAAGCGATGCACCACTTCACCGCTCGGCTGCCGGAAGTTGCGATGCAAATGCCCGATGATTTCGTCGGCCACAGCACCGAGACAGCGTTGCAAAATGGCGCGTTGCGCGGGGCCGTGTTGGAAATTCGAGGGTTTGTGCATCTTTTTGAGCAACGCCTCGGCGAATCAGCCGACTTGCAAGTGATTTTTACAGGCGGCGACGCTGTTTTTTTTCAATCGCACCTTAATATGCCCAACGCATTTGTCGAACCGGACTTGACGCTTTTCGGGTTGAACCACATTCTGAACTATAACACCTTTAAATATCCATGAGGTTTTCTCTTGTTGCCCTACTCCTTTTGACCAATCTTGCCCTTTTTGCTCAGCCCAAAATCAATTCTCCTTACTCCAAGTATGGCATCGGAGACCCGGTGAGCCAGTTTTTTGCCAACCATGCGGCTTGGGGAGGCCAAACGGCGGCCTTTCACGACCCTTTTCACATTAACCAACTGAACCCTGCCTCCTTTGCGCGTTTGCGTGCCACCGCCTTCGAGGCGGGTCTCAACGCCAAATATGCCAGACTTGCCTCGGCCACTTCGAGCACCAATCTCTGGAGCGGCAACCTTGCTTACCTCGCGCTGGGATTCACGCTGAAAAGCCCCATCAACGAAGTGTTGGACAGAAACCGCTCGCCGTGGTCGTACGGCATGGGCGTGGCCTTGACGCCTTACACGCTGGTGGGCTACAACGTGCAGACGCTGGACACCCTTCCCGATTTGGGCGTGGTGGCGAGCTCGTTCAACGGCTCCGGCGGCTCCTATCGCCTCAACTGGAGCAACGGCGTGAAATACAAAAACACGGCCTTTGGGCTTAATCTCGGATGGGTTTTTGGCAAATCGGTGTACGACAACCAAACCAACTTTTCCTTGGGCGATTCGTTGCCCGGTTCGCAATCCTCCTTCTTGACCGTTCGCCGCGAGGACTTGCGCATCAATGGCTTGGTTTGGAACGTGGGCATCCAGCACGATTTTGTGCTGAAAACAGCCGACAATGACAAAATCACCCCGACGCGCTGGCTCACCATCGGAATTACTGGCGAAAGCAATCACAAACTCAGGGCGGTGAACGACGCGCTTTTCGTACGCACAAGGGGCATTTCCGCCGCAGGCAATTATATTGATGCCGACACCCTCCAATCTTCGCTGGGCGAGCGCCAATCATTGACATTGCCCGCCACTTTCGGGGTCGGATTTCAATACGTCAGGGCCAACAAACTCAAACTCGGGGCACAGTTCGACTATGGCGGATGGGCAAGCTATCGCAATGAAGCCCGACCCGAGACCATGCGCAACACCACTTCCGTTTCTGGTGGCGTGGAATACATCCCCGACCATGTCTCATACAACAACTATGGCAAGCGAATTCGCTATAGGCTGGGGGCCTACTATCGCCAAGACCCCCGCATCCTGAACGATAAAGGGCTGGACGACATAGGTCTTTCTTTCGGGCTGGGGCTGCCCCTCATCCTGCCGCGACAACAAGCCTCATTCATAAACACAGCCTTCGAAGTGGGGCTTCTCGGTGCCAACACCCCCATTGAAGAGACCTATTTCCGCATCACCGTCGGCTTCACGCTCAATGACAACTCTTGGTTCTACAAGCGTCGTTTTGAGTGACCCACGTCGTTCTCAATTCGTGCCTCGCGTCGTCAAGTTTTGAACAGAAATAAACACAATCTACTCAAAATCAAGAACATCAATTATGGCCATCTGACAAACTTTATTGAATCAAGGTCTATTTTTCAACAACTCATTCATGAAACTCATCCTCTCTCTCGCCTTTCTGCTCACAACTGCCTGCGGCCTCATCGCCCAATGCAGCGACGTGGACATGAGCGCCCTTCAGGTGCTTGCCAACACCGCCCCTGCCAGCAAAGAAGCCAAAATCCTCAAACTTGGCTTCGACCTCGACTCCGAATCGGGCAAAGGCGCCACCAATACACGCCATTACCGCAAGTGCTGGCACGCCAATATTGACGGCAGCTCCGTCTTTCGGCAGGTCATTCTGTGGCGCACCAATATCAACGACATCACTTTTATGACGCTCGACGAAAGCAGCTTTACCAAAGTGAAAAACGAGATTGACCAGCGACACAAAACGGGCGGAGACAGGGCCGTGGTAGTGGGCAAAAAATTCCGCTATTCCTTCCACACGCAGGATGCCTACGGATTGACCTATTACGCCGTGACGGTGGCGCTGAAAAGCGGAATGTCGGTGGGTGCTGAAGCCGATAAGCACTGATTGGCTTTTGGTTAATCGCTTCGCTGTTTGGTGGGAGGCCTGGCTTGTCGCTTGTGGCGACTGTCCAATTCCTTGTCTGCTTTTCTTCCCCATATCGCTTTCAAGCCCACTATCAGCAAAATTATCGTGCCGACAGTCCCTAAAAGGGCAACCAGCACAGCCAAAGCTTCCTGGCCTGAACATGAAAGATTGCAAGAAAGCACCAACGCCAAAGAAAACAACACCATTAGCCCCATTAGTAGCAGCAAGGTCAACAACACCTTAACTGCGATATTGTCGCCATTGCTTACCCGTGCCATGCGATTCACCGCTCGCTCCGCCGCTTTTTGGGCTTTTTTCAGCGCCCATTGCCGCCATTTGCCGCCTTGCACTATTTCCTTTCGATACACCGGGGCTGGGCTTTTGAGCGCCGACAATGAAATGGGGACGTTGCCCGACGGCGGTGTGCCACACCCAGCATTTGCCAACCATGCAGGGGTGAGATTGCCCATGAAAAAAAGAATGGCAAAACCCAAAGCCACCAACGCGCCATCCAAGGTTTTTTGCCAGCGGTAAAACGCGGCACGCCCGATTCGCGGCCTCCACCGCCTCGCAGGATAGGCAATAACACAGATAGCCGAAACCACCCACAGAAGCCATTTCGTTTGCGAGGGCAGAGAAAGGCCTCCGAGCGCAGACCAGATTCCGAGGTCGAACGCAACAGCTCCAATGATAATTTTGGCGACGCTGATGATGGCAATTGATGCCGTGCGGTGGCTTTTGGCCCAGTGGGAAAGCCGCAGCATTGATTGTTGTTTCATGGCAAATGGCATTTACGCGGAAGCGTTTTGAAACGCCAAGGCATTCGATGTTCGAACCCGCTATTTTATCGCATTATGTGCAAATACCCGCTCAACACATCCGAACCGTCACCCAAGTCAATCAGATAGAAATAAGCGCCATCGGGCAGCACCTTCCCATTCCATGTGCCACCCCATGGAGATTGATTGGAATAGCCCTGCTGTTCGAACACAAGGTTGCCCCAACGATTGAACACCCGCACCGTGTTGCGCGGGAACTGCTCGATGCCCACGATGCGCCACCAGTCATTTCGGTTGTCGCCGTTGGGCGAAATGCCCGTGTAAACCAGCACTTTGTCGCACACCACCGTCACGGTCACTCGTGCGGTGGAGCGCCGCCCTTCCACATCGGTAATTTGGTAGGAGAAAGTGTCAACACCGCAAAAATCCTCATCGGGCGTGTAGATGACGATGCCGAGCAAGTCATCGTAGGTCACCGAACCGTTGGGCGGGTTGCTGAGCAGGAGCAATTCCTGCAGACCGTTCGTGTTGCCCGGAATGCCAAAAACGAGGTCGTTGGCGAGTAGGTCTATTTCGACTGAGGCATTTTTGAAAGTAGCTGCCACATCAGGCACGGCCAGCAGCGAGGAATCGGCAGGCCCGCCAGAGCAGGTGATGCGCACCTTGATATTGTATTCGCAGAAACTCACATTGTCAAAGATACGGAGTTGATGAAAACCCGTGTCAAGACGCAGCGCCGTGTTGCCGCCACAGAGCGAGAAGTTGGAAAACGTCTGCCCGTTGTCTGTGAAGGAATAATTGCCCGCGCTCTGGCTGGGGATATTGGTGCAAAACAGCGTATCGCCCGCGCAGAGCGCGATGTTCCAGACTATCTCATCCTGACTGCCCGGTGCGTAGTTGTGAATGGGGGGGCAGTCGGTGCAAATCACCCTTACGAACATGGTGTCAAGGCACCCCGTCTGCACGCGCCTGAAAACCAAATGATGCAGTCCGGTAGTGAAGCGCAGGATGGTTCCTTTTTCCGTATTGAATTGGGTGGCAGGCACTTCGATGGACTGGTCTTGCGCGGAGACAATCCTGAGCGGCCCATACGTCTGAGAGGGATTGCCCCCCACGAAGATGGAGTCGCGTTGAAGCGTCCAGCCAGGCACAGGGTCTGCTTGGTTCATCAAGCCGAGCAATTCGTAGGCGTTGGTGAAAAACCCAGCCACTTTTTGGTTCCCTACCGTCCATTCTCCCAATTGATATGGCCCGGCATTCAGGTTGACGATGTAAGCCAGCGATTGGCCGGGATTGCAGCCAACAGGTGTCCAGCCCGAATAGGCAGCGCCATTGTCCAGAATCGCGTAGTCAAAAATCTGCTCGAAAGGGATGGGCACACAAAACGTGGCGCCCGCATTACAGTCGGCTGTGACGAGGGTCAAACTATCGGGCAAATTGATGCCATCAAGACAATCGGTCGGCGACAACACAGAGGGAAAGTAACAAATCACGCGGCATTGACGCAGCACCGTGTCGCACACGCCTACCCCTACTTCGTCCACATTGTAGCCCGTCGGTCCGTAGGACTCAAATGTGATGCAAGCCGAGAGGGGGTCTATCGAATACTCGCCAAAGGCATCGCTGGTGCCGCTCAACCCCTGCCCATCAAGCAGTTTTACCACCTTGTTGCTGAAATTGGGAGGCACAAAACCACAGGCGCTCCCCACGTTACCGGCCTGCACCGCAAAATAAACCGAATCCTTTTGTGGGGGCTGGGTCGTGATGTTCACGACGACGCATACTGTGTCGCTCAGCCCTTGCGTGGTGGATTTTACGGCCACACAAATCGGGTCAACCCCAAACCGCGCAACTGGCCCCGCTTGATAAATCACGCATCCCGCAGGCGTGAGCGACCAAGTGCCAAACAACGAAACCTGATTGACGATGGAATAGGTCAAAGTGGCGGGACTGACCCCCTTAGGCGGCGAAAAACAAAGCGTATCGGTACCGTTGGCTGGCACTATCAGCGTCAAGGTGTCGGGAATGTTGCAGTTGCCCGGCACCAACAACGGCCCAATCGGGTAAGCGCAGAACAGGCTATCATATACCGTAGCCTTGTAAAGCCCCGCATTGAGATTGAGGCGGTTGCGGGGGTTGTCGAAACCCGGCAAATCCTCCCAATCCACGATGAAACGGCCGTTGCCTCCATTGAGCGCGAGTATAATTTGGCCACCCGCGTTGCAGGTGAACGGCAGCACCGTGGTAGTGGAAGAGAAAGGAGGCGGTTCAGAAATGGTGAAAGTGTCAATGGGCAACAGACAACTATCCGCATCGGCAATTTGCAGATAGTAAGTGCCTGCGCCGAGTGTCCCCGGCGATTGAATATTGCCGCTTTCGTCCCACAGCGCGAAAGTATAGGGGAACTTGAAATTGGAACCGGCTACCACATCGAACTCCACGTTGCCGTTGCCCTGCCCAGTACATTTGATGTTGAAAGGCTTCACCACCACGTCGCCCAACAGCGGGCCATCAGGCATCATAGCCAACACAGTGTCGAGGCAACCCGTCACGTTGTCTGCCACATAGTAAACATACAGGCCGGGTGCCAACCCCGTCACGACAGGTGAGTTGCCAAAACTGTAACTATACTGCCCCGAACCACCCGTCACATTCACCTGCCCTTTTCCTGTAGGCAAACCACATTTCGCGGGTTCGAGCACCTGAAACTCGGATTGCAAGGAATTCACGTTGGGCACACACACGCGCAGCACCGAGTAACAACCATTTCCGGGATTCGTGGCCGTCACAAAATAACAGCCACTCGGCAAATCGGTATTGACAGCCCCCGTCTCGCCATTGCTCCACGCATAACTGAATCCGCTGGGCGAAAGCACGACTTTGCCGTTGGGATTCAGACAATTGGCTGGCGTGACCTCCATTACCTGCACGTTGGGGCCGTTTGAGTTGTTGACGACAACAGTCGTGTCAAGCACGCAAGCCGGATTGTTGATTCGTGTGATACGGATTCTATAAGCAGCAGCCACCAATCCAGAAGCCACGTTGGTGGTTGACACATTGGGCTGCCAATCGAATGTGTAGCCATTGTTGCCCCCAACAAGACTTAAGATGATAAAACCAGAGGCATTGCCACAACTCGAATTGGTCACGATAATGTCGCTAATGACGATAGGGTTGTCGCATTGGTCGTCGGCGGAATTGGCAAGGCAAGGAGCAGCCCCTGTCGCACTCAACAGCAGAGCAACCACTCCTGTAATCAGAAAAGGGATTCGAACAATCATATCAAATGAGCTCAGCGGTAATGAAAATTTGAGCAGAAAGCGACTAATTACAATGCGCCGCCAAAAGTAGGGAAACGATGCGGCAAACACTCTGCTCGATTATCAGACAGTCATTTTTTTGATATGGGGTGCCGAAAAAACTGCCCAAAAGCAATACGCAGCAGTTTTCACAACTATCTGTTTTTCAGTTTATTTCTGTTTTTTTTAAATAAAAAAACTTCCGACAAACACCGAAAAATGTCCTTTTCACAGCGTTCTGCGGCGCTTACTTTTGTATCGTGGAAGAATAGCAAGCCCAAAGATTCTTCGACAAACCCGGCCCCCCAAGAAATCTTCCGCTGCAAACGCACCCTCCGCGTTCGAGGGCTCTGACACAAACAAAATCACTACCTATTCCGCTTTCAAACAAAAACTACGCCGTGTTATGGAAATGAGCAACAAACTACGCCTCCTCGAAAAACTACCCGTGCTCTCCTCGCTCAGCGCACAGGAACTGGAACAACTCGCTGCCATCGCACACACTCGGCGGGTACCCAAATTTCAATTCATCTTCATGCCCGATGAGCCAGCCGACCATCTGTACATATTGGGCAAAGGTCGCGTAAAAACGGGAACTTTCTCCGCCGACGGCCGCGAGGTCATCAAGGAAATTCTCCAACCCGAAACGCTTTTTGGCGACTTGGCGCTGGCTGGTGAGCACAAACGAAGCGAATTCGCACAAGCCCTCCACGACGAGGCCGAGTTTTTGGCCATCAAAGTTGCTGATTTCCAAAAACTCATGCAGCAAAACCAACGACTCGTGTTCGCTTGTCTCCAACATCTCACCCAGCGCCTCCAGCGCGTGGAAGACCGGCTCGCCAAGTTGGTGCTCAAAGACGCGCGCGAGCGCATCATCGAGTTTTTGGTGGAAACGGCCTGCAAGGAAGGCCGGCGCGTCGGTTTTGAGACACTGCTCAAACACCATCTGACCCAACAGGACATTGCCAATCTGACTGGCACCAGCCGCCAAACAGTGACCTCTGTGCTCAATGACTTGCGCAAATCCAACCTGATATATTTCAACCGCAACAGCATCCTCATCCGCGATATTGAAAAATTAGCTTGACACAACATTAGCCATTTACCTGCAAGTTTGATTCGCAAGGCTCCCGCTTGGGAGCCTTGCGCTTTTTAGCTGCGCTACACGTCGAGTATCATGCCTTCTTCTGCCACTGCCGTGTTGGGAAAAATAGCACGCGCCTCCGCCAAATGCTGCCCGGTGTCCGCGTAGCGCCCCGAAAAATGCCCCAACAAAAGCCGCTTTGCCTCACTTCTACGAGCAATTTCGGCGGCCTGCGCCGCTGTGGAATGATACGCCAGCGCGGCCTCCGAGGCGTGTTCTTCGGTAAAAGTGGCTTCGTGGTAGAGCAAATCCACTCCGCGCACGGCTTCCGCCACCGCATCGGAGGGCATGGTGTCGCTGCAAAAGGCATAAGCACGCGGATGTGGCGGTGCGAGGGTTAGCTCTGAGTTGGGCACGGTGCGGCCATTGGGCAGCAAGAGGTCGTCGCCTGCTTTGATGCCGGGGATGAGCGCAAAAGGAATATTGTACTCTTCGATTTTTTCGGAGCGGATATTGCGCGGCTTTTCCTTTTCTCTGAAAAGCCAGCCCGACGTCTCGATGCGATGTTCCAACGGTATCGTCCACACTTCCACTTTTGCATTTTCAAAAATTTTAACCGAAACGGCAGCGTCCACCTCATGGAATTTCAGCGGATAGGAGAACACTACGCCAAAAATGCGAGCGCTGATTTCAACCCATTCTCGGAGGCCGGGTGGAGAAAACAGGTGCAATGGCTCGCTGCGTTTTTTTAGGCTCCAACTAGTGAGCAGGCTGATTAGCCCGTAGGCGTGGTCGCCATGCAGGTGACTGATAAACACATGGTTGATACGGTCAAATTTCACTTGATGGCGAAAAAGTTGCATCTGGGTGCCTTCGCCGCAATCAATCAAAAAGTACTGATTGTCGGCCTGTAGCACTTGTGCCGTGTAGTGTCGCCCGTAGAATGGGCCGCCAGAGGAAGTACCGAGAATAGTGATTTGCATATTAGAGGGTTTGGAGGGTTTCTGCCGCCCTGACGGGAGGGGTCTCCGGTTGAGGAACCTCGCAAAAGTAGAGGATAGACAAGGAACAAAAGCGGCGACCAAAAATCCAATTTGCTCATGTCTGAAGGCTGTTCGTACTTTTCGCATGAAAATCAAGTCTTCATGCACCTTGTCTATTTTTTCCCGCGCTCGCGGGGCGTTGGGATATTGCTCTGCCTCGTTTTTTTTCACTTATTTATCCCCAAACTAAGGGCGCAGGTGTTCATGCGTCCTTTTGACAATGCCGCTGCGCTCTCGCTGGGAGGGGCCTCTGTGGCTTATCCCGGTCTTTCCAACGGATTGAACAACGAGGCGCTGCCCGGTTTTGGCGAAAAGCTGGGCGTGTTCCTCTCTTCTGCCATGCCATACGGTATAGGCGAGTGGCAAACGGCTCACTTTCAGGGTTTTTCGAGGCTGGGCGAAAACGATGGCGTGGGTCTCGACATCGTTCACTCTGGCATCGAGGTCTATCAGGAACAACAATTCCGACTTATGTACGGGCGCCGATTGGGCGAGCGATTCTGTTTGGGCGGGAGCGCCGCGCTGATGCGCGTATCGGCACAGGAATACGGCTCGGCCAATGGCGTGACGTTTGGCTTGGGCGTGTTGGCGCAGGCCTTGCCCAAACTTTGGCTCGGTGCTCGTTTGCAAAACCCATTTCAGCAAAAAATAGGGGATTATGAGACAGCAAGTTGGATGCGTATCGGCGCAGCATGGCAAAGCTCCAACCTTTTCACTTTATTGGCGGAAGTCGAAAAAACTTTGGAACGCACCGCGCAAATCAAGGCGGGCTTGGAGTATCGCCCGGTGGAAGCATTGGTCTTCCGAGCAGGCACACGCACAGGGGGCGCGGCGCGGGTGAGTTTTGGCGCAGGTGTTCGCTTGAAGAATGGCCTCGCGCTCGATGTAGGCTCCGAATGGCACCCCAGCCTCGGCATCACTCCCGCAGCGATGGCGGTGTGGCGGCGACAGTAGGCGCTGCTTTTTGTGGAGCCGGTAAGAATGATTTCCCGTTTTTAAACGATTCTTTGCCCCGGCTGTTTC
The DNA here is from genome assembly GCA_026129545.1 of Saprospiraceae bacterium. Taxonomy (NCBI): domain Bacteria; kingdom Pseudomonadati; phylum Bacteroidota; class Saprospiria; order Saprospirales; family Saprospiraceae; species Saprospiraceae bacterium. Next base: position 405,208 of record JAHCHX010000001.1, on the reverse strand, counting down.
TTTCCCGAAATTCGGCCACCCAGAAACCCTCAAACCATTCTCCATGCTTGGCTTCCGATTCACTGACTACAGGCCTGACCCGAACCAGACGATGTTCGACCGGCTGTTCAAAATTTTCCAAGAGCTCATGCTCTACACCTCCGGCGACGTGTATGAGGCACTTGCATGGCTCAATGAACTTGACCGCGAATACAAACTCACCAACGACGACTATGGCATGGGCGACTTCATCCGGGAGCTGGAGGAGCGCGGCTATATTCGCCGCGACGGCGACGGAAATGGCGGCATGGGGCCTACTTCCAAACTCGAAATCAGCCTACGGCAAAAGAGCCTCGACGATATATTTGGCGATTTGAAAAAAGCCCGGAGCGGCAAACACGACACCAACATCGTCGGCAGAGGCGACGAATACACCGCCGATGTGAAGCCCTATGAATTTGGCGACAGCCTCGACAATCTGGCCGTCACCAATTCGCTCCGCAACGCTTACATCAACCACGGCATTGACGAGTTCAACCTTACCCAAGACGACCTTGAAATGCACGAGACCTACTACCAGAGCCAAATGTCGTCGGTGCTGATGATTGACATTTCGCACTCAATGATTCTTTACGGCGAAGACCGCATCACGCCCGCTAAAAAAGTGGCGCTCGCTCTCGCCGAATACATTCAAACCCGCTATCCGAAGGATACCCTCGACATCATTGTGTTTGGCGACGATGCGTGGCCCATCGAATTGAAACAAGTCCCATATCTGCAAGTCGGCGAGTACCACACCAACACCGTGGCTGGGCTGGAGCTTGCCCTCGACATTCTCAAGCGCCGCCGCAATCCGAACAAACAAATTTTTATGATTACTGACGGAAAACCGACGTGCCTGAAAATCGGGAAGAATTATTACAAAAACTCGTTTGGCCTCGACCGCAAAATCGTGAACCGCTGCCTCAACCTCGCCTTGCGCTGCAAGAAATTGGATGTGCCCATCACGACTTTTATGATTGCCCGCGACCCTTATCTCGTGCGTTTCGTGGAGGCTTTCACGCAGACGAACAATGGCAAGGCGTTTTACTCCAGCCTGCAAGGGCTTGGCTCGTTCGTGTTGGAAAATTACAAGAAGCGGAAACGGAAGTAGCAGCCTTCAAAACTCCGGCACTTCCCCCAATTCCACGATTTGGTTGCCGCGTACCTGCACCGCAGCGTTGAACATCACGTCCAACTGCCCCTGCGTGAAGGCAAAGCGCCGCATATAGCAAGGCGCGTAGTACGACATGAAATTGTTTATGTGCGGCCTGTACTCCAAGCCGCTGCCTTCCTCTTTAAGCCCTTTCATTTCGCAGTTGGAATAGCTGACGTACACCGAGAACAACTCGCCAGGGTCGGCGGGAGTGTCGCAGATGCGGTCGCCCAAAAGATGACAGTCGGTGCCGTCCACGCGCTCTATGCCGAAGCGCGTCTCCGCGGTGTGATGGAGACCGAGATAGTGGCCAAACTCATGCGGCACCACTTTGAAATCGTCTATGAAGAATTTGTCCACCACCACATTGTTCGTGTAGGTTTCGAGGATGTTGGCAAATCCCTGCGTGCGGGCGCAAGCAAAATCGGCACAAAGGTTTTCCTCATTGTCAACAATGTAAAGGGTGGTCGTGTCTCGCAAGTCGTACTTTTCCGAAAAGGCGTAGTAGGCATCGTAATTGTCCTCTTTGAGGCTGTTGATGGTGATTGGCTCGTGGAGGGTGTCCCAACGCACGGGCCTATACTGAATCCAAGCGTCCACGAGTGCGCGGTTGAGAATCTCGATGCCTTTTTCGATTCGCCGACGGTCAGTCCAGTCAGGTCTTTGTGGGTGCACGACCAGCGCCACCCGTAGCGGGAAAACGAGATAATGCATCTCGAAGGCTTCTATTTCCTCTAGGTGTTTGATGTCGGCGGGGCGGCTGCCATGTCGCCGCAAGATGTCAATCAGCCGGTTTTTGTCGTGAAAATGCTCCATTGGCATGGCATGGGCAAAGAGCGAATCCGCCACCTGTTGCGTCAGGGTGTCGGGGATTCGTTTTTCCGGCAAATTGATGTCGGGCTGGGCTTGCCCCGCGAATGGAAGCGCACAAAAAAAAGCCGAGCAGACAAGCCAGCTCAGCGCAAAGGATTTGAACAACAAATGGAATGACCTCATACTGCAAACGTACACGAATCCTTGCGTCGCCTCACAGCAAAACTTTTGTCAATGACACTCAAAACCCGCTTTTGGCACCGCCGACTCAAACAAAGACAAATCGAGGTGCAGCCCTCGTTGCAGCAGCAGAAGCCCTACCACGGCAAGCAAAATGGGCTGTGCGAATTTTATCTTTTGGCGAGCAAAATGGCTGAGCGAACGCCCCGCCACACTCACGGCCAACAACAGGGGCAAGGTGCCCAAACCAAACAGGGCCATGAAAAGCCCCCCCTCCACCCCTCCCGTAGTGGCAATCGCCCCGGCCAGCGCGGCATACACCATGCCGCAGGGCAAAAGCCCGTTGAGCAGCCCCACGCCAAACGTGGCTCCTTTCGGATGGTGACGCAACAGTCGGCCAATCTCATTTTTTACCCCCTGCGTGAATCGCCCAAAACCCGGCAGCGCCGTCACCAATGGCTCAAATCGCCACGCCGCGAAAGCCATGCCCAACATGAACACACCTGCCCCAACGGATAGCCCCTGTTGGAATCCCGCCATCGCGACGCCTTTGCCCAACAAGCCAAACACCATCCCCAACACCATGTATGTGATGATGCGGCCGCCGTGATAAATCAACATCTGCAACGCCACCGAACGCCGACCCGCCGCGTCGAGCGGCAAGGCCAACAACAAGGGGCCGCACATGCCCACGCAATGCAGACTGGCGGCCAAGCCGATTAGTATGGGCGCGAGGAGCGGCATTTTTTTCAATGGCTCACATTGAGTGTGGTTTGCCAGAAGTAGCCTTTGCTGTCGGCTTCCCAATCCAACTCGACGTGCCAACGCCCCTGCGCAAGCCCGGCAGCGGGTATGTCGAGTGTATGGGCATTTTCGATTTTGACAGAAAAATCGTCGCGGTTGGTCGCCGAGCGATACACCTTGGCCGTCCCCTCAGCCATGTTCATGCTGGCTGGGAAACGTACCTCTATCTTCTGTTCCTTTGCTTGAAATCGCACCTGTGGCAGTTCGGCCAGATTGGCCGCGTTCTGTTTTTTATCCATGCGCGACTGATAGTTCAGGTCAAGGTCGTAGTAGTTTTTTTGCACCAGCCCCGGGTCGTGCTTGCGCGAGGCAAACACCGCGCCCACCATGCTAAGTGCGAAAAGGATATAGACCAATGCAATGCCTGTGCCCCAGTTGAATTTCATCATGTTGTTGAGTTGAATTGTATTGATTAATGACTTCATTTTCCCGGCCCCATAAAATTGGTCTCTGCCTCGTCTATTTTCTTGCCATCGGAAAGCACCTCGATTTTGATGGGAGTCTTCCTGCCGAGTAGCTGAGCGGTTGGCATTTCGATAAAAAACGCCCCTTCGATTTTGGTGCCTTTGGGCACACTGACTGGCGGCTGGCCAACGATGTGAATGACCGCGCCGGGCGTGACCGCTCTCATCTCCACTGGCAATTCCTTGCTCGACTTGTTGATGAGAGTGTATGTGTAGAGATTGGTCAGGTGCGTCTCGTCCTTTTGCTGATACAACTGGCCGGGCGAACGCAGAATGATGGTCTCCACCGTGCCACGGCGAGCGATGAGGAAGACATCGAGCGCCAACAGCGCGAGCAGCATGGCGGTGTAGGCATACACGCGCGACGTGAAAATCTTGCGCCGCCCTGACTCAATGCCCGTCATGCTATCGTAGCGGATAAGACCTAACGGGCGGTTGATTTTGTCCATCACCGCGTCGCAGGCATCCATGCAAGCGGTGCAATTGGTGCATTCCAACTGGGTGCCGTTGCGAATGTCAATACCTGTCGGGCACACCGCGACACACAACTTGCAGTCAATACAATCGCCGACCTTTGGAGTGGCTGACGGGGAACCGGAGGGTGTGGACGGTGGCTCGCCAACAGCCGCTTGAATTTGCTGCACCGGGTCGCGGTATTCCACAGGCCGCGTTCCGGCGCCTGATTTTTTCAACTTGGCACGCGGCTCTCCCCGAACAAAATCGTAGGCAACCACTATGCTGTCTTTCACCAACAACACGCCTTGCAGCCTGCCATAAGGACAAATGGTGGTGCAAACCTGCTCGCGCAACCGTGCAAACACAAAATAAAACACCCCGGAAAACAAGAGCATCGCCGAAAAACCGCCAATGTTTTGGGTGATTGGCTCCCTGATGATTTCCAGCACTTTGTCCATGCCTACGATGTAGGCCAAAAAGTAATTGGACACCACCACGGCAATTGCGAAGAAGATGGCGTGTTTGAGGGCTTTTTTTCTGACTTTATCGGGAGTCCACGGGGCCTTGTCCAACCTACGCTGCTCGTTGCCATCGCCTTCTATCCAATACTCTATTCTTCGAAAAATCATTTCCATGAACACCGTCTGCGGACACACCCAACCACAAAAAAGCCGCCCATAGACCACCGTGAACAAGATGATGAACACAATGAACGTCAGCATCGCCAGCACGAACAAGTGAAAGTCCTGCGGCGTGAACAACAGGCCAAACAACACAAATTTCCGCTCCAGCACATTGAACAACAGAAACGGTTCGCCATTCACCTTGATGAAAGGCATGACGAGGAAAATGACCAGAAAGGCCACGCTCACCCAAGTCCGCCACCGATAAAATCGTCCCGACGGTTGCTTGGGATAAAGCCAAACACGTTTCCCCTGCGCATCCACGGTGGCAATGTGGTTGCGGTATTCCTCGGTGTCCTCGATGACGTTGTTCAAAAATTCCTGATTCATGTGCATTCGATTGATGCGATTGGCTCATTCAACCGCCTTCTGTTCCGTTTCCTCTTTCCAGATTTCTCCCTGTGGCGCTTTGGGATTCGGCGGGTTGGTACCCTGCATGGTCAGAATATAACTGGCTACCTTTTGCATATCGGCAGGTTTCAGTTGCGATTGCCACGAAATCATGCCTTTCTCTGGCACACCATATTTGATGACCCTGAAAATGTTTTTGATGCCACCGCCATGTATCCAATACTCGTCGGTGAAGTTGGGGCCGACCGTGCCCTCCCCTTGTTGGCCATGACAGGCCGCGCACACGTTTTTGTAAATCAACTCGCCCTCGCCCAACGCGCTGGCATCGGTCAGCGCCGTCACGTTGCTCTCATCCACCGCGTCGGCCCGGCCCGCCAAAGCGATGGCACGCTCCTTCTTGGCCTTTTCCATTGATTTTTCATATTCCTCCGCCTGCGAAGGGCCGTTGCCGCCCCAATGGTAATACCACATATAGCCCACAGACCACACGATGGTCAAGATGAACATATTGACCCACCATGGCGGGAGGCGATTGTCGAGCTCGCGGATGCCATCGTAAGCATGGTGCATGGTGATTTCGCCTTCCCGCTCTATGGGCACGGCATCCTCCCAGTATTTCCTCCGCATCCGGGCCCAGAAATCATCGCCCCGAACAGCGACGGCTTCGGCTGCCTCGTCGGTCAGTGCCACGCCGCTTTTCTGTGCCTCTAGCGACACGACCCGCTTGTAGAGAAACTGATTGACTTTGACGACATAGACCATGGCCACTATGAAGAGCAACGCGCCAGCTATGAAGAGGAGCAAGGACATGATGTCTGGCAGCCCCTTTTGAGTGGTTGTGGCCGCCGATTGTGTTGCTTGACCCCATCCCATCAGGGGAATGGCCAAGAGTATGGCAAGGAGCAAAAGTTGTTTCGATTTCATTTTTCAAAAAATTGAAAAACAGGAAATTAGGTGAATTTTTAGAAGTTATTTGAGTTATTCTGTCGGAAGCAAAAAGAGCAGGCTTGCAAGGCAGACACAACCTTTTTTGAAGTTCATAGTGAGGTTATGGGCTGAGAAAAAGGTGAAGTATGCGTTGAAAAAATGCCCTTTTTGAGCTCATGAGAATAAATCAAACAACTTCTTAGTCTTCCAGCGGAAGATTCGCCATGCGCCGCGTGTCTTCTTTTTTGGTGAAAAAAGCGCGAACGACAGCAAAGCAAAATGTGCCAAAAAACAGCAGTAACGTGGCTATTCCAAACCACTGAATACCTGCCACAGATTCAAGGATGTATTTGTACATGACTTTGTTAAGTTTGAGTTGTTTGAGGGCTTGGCCGGGCAAGCCCTCAAACCCTATTTATCCACCTGTGGCTGCGCCTTGATGTCAGTGCCGAGCCGTTGTAGGTACGCGATGATGGCCGCCATTTCGGTGTTTTCTATGCCCTTGTCCTTCACGCCTTCGGCGGCAAGATTCCTCGCCACTTTTTGTGCTTGTTCTTGGGCATTGCCGATGGCATATTTTTCAAAATCGCGCGGATATGGCGTGCCGAGTTTGCGCAGTGCCGTGATTTTGGCAGGCAAATCACTCAGGTCGAGCGGTTGCTCGGCCAAGTGCGGATAAGCAGGCATGATGGAGCCGGGCGACATGGAAGTCGGGTCAATCATGTGATTGTAGTGCCAGCTATCCGGGTACCTGCCGCCTTCGCGCATCAAGTCGGGGCCAGTGCGTTTGCTGCCCCACAAGAATGGGCGGTCATAGATGTACTCGCCTGATTTGGAGTATTCGCCGTAGCGTTCCGTTTCGGAGCGGAAGGGGCGAATCATTTGCGAGTGACAGCCCACGCAACCTTCTTTGATATAAATATCACGACCCGTCAGTTCGAGCGGGGTATAAGGCTGCACGGTAGAGATTTTAGGCACCTGATTTTCGATGAACACCATCGGTATGATTTGGACGATGCCTCCAATGGCGATAAGAACGGTGCTCCACAGCAACATCTGCATCGGGCGGCCTTCTATCCAGCGGTGCCAGTATTGGCCTGTTGCTGGCGCGAGATGCTTCTCGCGTGCGGGAGCCTCAGCAGGCTCGTTGGCAAGGAAGGTGCCTTGTTGCGCTGTCTTGAACAGATTGTAAACACCAATCAAGACGCTCACGAAGAACAAGGTGCCACCCACCGCACGCATTATGTACATAGGCATGATTTGCGTCACGGTGTCGAGGAAGTTGCCCCAAGCCAAAGTGCCTTCAGGCGTGAATTCTTTCCACATCAGCGCCTGCGTCCAGCCTGCCCAATAAAGCGGCACCGCGTAGATGACGATACCCAATGTGCCAAGCCAGAAGTGGGTGTTTGCCAAATTGGTGGAGTATAGTTGGGTGCGGTACATACGCGGCCACAACCAGTAAAGTACGCCAAAGGTGAGGAAGCCGTTCCAGCCCAACGCGCCCACATGGACGTGGGCGATGGTCCAGTCCGTGAAGTGACTAATGGCGTTCACCGTTTTGATGGAAAGCATCGGCCCCTCAAACGTGGCCATACCATACGCGGTGACTGCCACCACCATAAATTTCAGCACAGGGTCTTGCCGTACCCTATCCCATGCGCCACGCAGCGTGAGCAGACCATTGAGCATACCGCCCCACGACGGCGCAATCAGCATGATGCTGAACACCGTGCCAAGCGACTGCACCCAATCGGGCATGGACGAATACAACAGGTGGTGCGGCCCCGCCCAGATATAGATGAAAATCAGCGCCCAGAAGTGAATGATGGAAAGTTTGTAAGAATAAACCGGGCGATTGGCGGCCTTCGGCAGGAAGTAGTACATCATGCCGAGGTAGGGGGTGGTCAGAAAGAACGCCACCGCGTTGTGACCATACCACCACTGCACCAACGCCTCCTGCACGCCCGAAAACACAGGGTAGCTCAGCGTCCACGTCACGGGCAGTTCAAAACTCCGCACGATGTGCAACACCGCAACCGTCACCCATGTAGCGATGTAAAACCAAATCGCCACATACAAATGATTTTCCCGGCGCGTCAGAATGGTGCCAAACATATTCACCCCGAACACGACCCATATCAGCGTGATGAGAATATCGAGCGGCCAAATCAGTTCGGAATACTCGCCGCTCGTGGTGAAGCCCATCGGCAACGTGACGGCGGCGCACGCAATGATAACTTGCCACCCCCAGAAATGAATCCATGAGAGCGTGTCGCTCCACATTCTCGCTTTTAGCAAGCGTTGCAGCGAGTAATAGACGCCCATGAAAATACCATTGCCCACGAAGGCAAAAATCACGGCGTTCGTGTGCAAGGGGCGCAAGCGACCAAACGTAAGGTAAGGCCCCAAGTTCAAAGAAGGATAGATGAGCTGCAGCGCGATAATCAGCCCTACCAGCATGCCCACCACCCCAAAGATGAACGAGGCCATCCCAAAGGCTCGCACAATTTTGTTGTCGTACTGGAATTGTTGAACGTTACTCATAGAGATTGAGATAATTAGGTCAGTTCTTCGCTTTTTCGCCAGTGGTCACGGGTTCATGCTGCTCTTCCGCTTCGGGAGCCGCGTCGTCGAAAAGTATCCGCACCGACGGCGTGTAGTCATCGTCGAATTGGCCCGCACGCGCGGCCCACAGATAGACGAGCAGAAACCCCGCCGCAAGCAGCAGGCTGATGAGGATGAGCAAAAGCATGATTTTCATGTTCCCGGCGAGTCTTTTTTCTGAAATCGGGTGCAAGATGCGTGGGCGGAACATCGCGGCATGATGACTTGCGTCAAGGGTAAGGGTGATATTGGTCGGGCCTCTTTTGGTTCAAAAAGTGAGAAACGATTCCAAATACCTGATTTTCAGAAAATTCCTTTTTGTAGAGAGGGAAAACATGACGAGGGTCAAAAATATCGCTGACCTCAGTCATGGCATTTCGACAAATTTTTCCCTTATTTTTGCAAAAAACAGCAGCCTAACCATGAGTAACACAGCCTACTACTTACACACCACACGCCATGTGACCAAACGCGCGAGCGCTTCTGCCCCATCCGAAACAGACCTGACCATTCCATCCGAAGGCGCATCCCACGAAAGCGCCCTTCAAAAGAAGATGCCCCCGTTCAAGGGCGGCGGCATCCTGCTAAAGCCGCGTCCCTTTTATGTGCGAAATCACGAACTGACCTTGCGAGAGTTTGACATTTTTTGACTACTTTTGGGGAAAATTCCAGCGTGATTCGCATTTCCCTCCTTATCCGTTTTTTCAAAAACCGTCGACCATGCGAACTATACAACAAAACATTGATGATTGGCTCCGCAGCGAAGCACACGTCGTAGCGGGTTCCCCCTTCCACTATCAGAATCTATCCTGTGTGCCAGTCGTGTCCGAACACCATGCACACGACACGGAAACACCCATCGGTTTCCTGCTCACGCACGGCACAGATGTCGCGTTCGTGGACGCACACACGCCTGAGGGTGAAAGCATCATGGCCGTGTGGACGAAAACACACATACTCGAAGTGATGGAGGAGAGGCAGGAGCTGCCTGCCGAATGCTGGTATGGGTAAGCGCATGCGGGGAAATCTTCCCGGAGAAAGCCATGAAGCATATCCCGTGCGGACTTCTGAAAAAACTATCCCTACGCTCCCATCGTCAGACTTAATGTCTACCGATATGCGTCGATATGCGTCATTGCTTGTGAGCAATCAACGCACCAGAAAGGTGTCGCCCGACACCACACCCTCCACCAGCATGGACACAGTTTTTTGCGCCATTATTTGAAGCATCCCGTCGCGGCACCGGGCAAAATCGTCGTGCAGAGGGCAAGGATACGCAGCGTTGCATCGCTTGATGCCCAGCGCACATTGGCTGAAGACGAGATTCCCATCCGTGATTCTCAAAATATCGGTCAACACCGTTTTTCCTGTCTTTGCATTGGCATAAAAGCCGCCGTGCGGCCCTTTGACAGAGTCAACCACCCCGTGTCGCACGAGGTCTTGCATGATTTTTCCGAGAAAATGGTGAGGCACATCAAGCGCCTGCGAAAGTTCCTGCAACCCCACTTTGTTGCCGTCGTTCCCGTGAATAGTGACGAACGTGACAGCCCGCAACGCATAGCCGAAAGTTTTGGAGAACATAAAACCAAGCAATTTTCGGAGGCAAAATTAGCCCAAAAACAAGATTTCGCTTGCATGACGCAAATCAAGCCCTTAGGTGACGCACCTCATCAACCTTCCTGTGTGCTTGCCAATACTTTTGTCAATAAAAAGAGTTGACACTCTTTATTTCTTTTTTCATCACAGCAACACCTATCTTACTATGTCTGGCAAAGCAACTCTCTTCACCGCGTTTTTGCTCCTTGCGTTTTTTGCCTGCACCTCTAAAAAAGAGGCTGAGGAAAAAGCAAAAAAATCACCGACCGCCTCGGAGCTCGCCATTCCGCAACCCGAAGTACATGGCACCGAAATCAAATCCGTGGAACTCACCAACCCGCTCAAATCAGAATGGGTATCAACAGGCAAAAGCATTTACGAGACCAAGTGTCTCGCCTGCCACAAACTCACCGACGAGCGTGTCGTAGGCCCCGGCTGGGCAGGTGTCACGAAAAAACGCCAACCCGTTTGGATAATGAACATGATTACCAACGTGGACATGATGCTCGAAACAGATGCCGAGGCGCAGAAAATGCTTGAGGAGTGTCTTGTGCGGATGCCCAACCAAAACGTGTCCGAAGAAGACGCACGCAAAATCCTCGAATTCATGCGCTCCAACGACGGAGAAAAATAAAGGGGCAGAGGATGGAAGGTAGAGGGTATTCCCCAAGCCACCGCCTCCTACCCTCCACCTTCTACCTTCCACCACCATAACTATTCAAACATCATTTTTTATGAAACACCGACATCTTGTTCTCTTCATAACAGCCGCCCTGACGCTGCCCGTTCTGTTGTCGTCGCCCGGCTGCAAACCTCAAAATCCCACATCCGCCGTCGAGGGCGATGCCGCCTCCAAGGTCTATGTGGCACCGGGAAAGCACGATGAGTTCTATAACATCGTTTCTGGCGGTTTCAATGGTCAGGTAAGTGTCTATGGCATCCCTTCTGGGCGCTTGTTCCGCATCATCCCGGTTTTCTCGCTCAACCCCGAAAGCGGATGGGGATTCAGCGAGGAGACCAAGCCCATGCTCAACACCTCGCATGGCTTTGTGCCCTGGGACGATACCCACCACATCGCCCTCTCCACCACCAATGGCGAGCACGACGGCCGCTGGGCTTTCGTGAACGGGAACAATACGCCGCGCATCGCCCGCATCAGCCTTGCCACCTTCCGCACCGAGGAAATCATCGAAATTCCGAACAGCTCCGGCAACCACTCCTCCCCTTTCCTGACGGAAAACTCAGAGTACGCCGTGGCAGGCACTCGTTTCTCTTATCCACTCGACGACAAGGAATCAAACCCCGACGTGCCCATCAGCACCTACAAACAGAATTTCAAAGGCACCGTCTCCTTCGTAGGCATTGACAAGGAAACCGGGCACATGAATGTCGCCTTCCAAGTATTGCTTCCGGGTGTCAATTTCGACTTGGCCCGCTGCGGTCGCGGCCCTTCACACGATTGGTTCTTCTTCTCTTGCTACAACACCGAGCTGGCCAGCACCTTGCTTGAGGTGAATGCCTCGCAAAAAGACAAGGATTTCGTGATGGCCGTCAACTGGAAAAAATGCGAAGAATACGTGAAGGCCGGAAAAGGCAAAAAGTCAAAAGTCCGCTACGCGCACAACGTCTTTGACGAAAAGACACACACAGGCACGTCGACCATCAAAGACGAAGTAGTCGTGCTTGACCCCAACGAACTCAAAGACATCGTGTACTTCGTTCCCTGCCCGAAATCGCCACATGGCTGCGACGTGGACCCATCTGGGGAATTCATTTGCGCCTCTGGCAAATTGGCCGCCGTGATTCCCGTTTTTTCGTTTAGCAAAATGCAAAAGGCTATCGCTGACAAAAACTTTGAAGGCGAATTTGAGGGAATCCCCGTGTTGAAGTACGATGCGGTGCTGCATGGCGAAGTGAAAAAACCGGGACTTGGCCCGTTGCACACGGAGTTCGACGGCAAAGGCTTTGCTTACACCTCATTCTTCGTCTCTTCAGAAATCGTGAAATGGGACATCGAAAAACTCGAAGTCGTTGACCGCGTGCCGACTTATTATTCCATCGGCCACCTCAGCGTGCCGGGCGGCCCCACTCGCAAGCCACACGGCAAGTATGTGATTGCTTACAACAAAATCACCAAAGACCGCTACTTGCCCACCGGACCTGAACTGACGCAATCTGCCCAACTGTATGATATTTCGGGCGACAAAATGAAACTTCTGCTCGACTTCCCAACCACCGGCGAGCCGCACTACGCCGAAGCAATACCTGCCAGTTTGGTGGCACCCAAATCGGTCAAAATCTTCAAAATCGAGGAGAACAACCACCCCTATGTGGCGAAAGGCGAAAAAGAGGCGAGGGTATTCCGCGAAGGCAACAAAGTGCATGTGCTGATGACCTCCATCCGTTCGCACTTCACACCCGACAACATCGAAGGCGTGAAAATGGGCGACGAGGTCTATTTCCACGTCACCAACCTCGAACAGGACTGGGACGTGCCGCACGGCTTCGCGGTGAAAGGCGCCAACAACGCCGAAATCCTCATCATGCCCGGCGAAACCTGCACACTCAAATGGGTGCCCGACCGCACGGGCGTGTTCCCCATCTATTGCACCGACTTCTGCTCGGCGCTCCACCAAGAAATGCAAGGCTATGTGCGCGTGTCGCCGCGTGGCTCCAATGTGCCGCTCACTTACAGCACCGGCAACAAAGCCGAGCCAACAGGCGAAGCGAAGTAACTACTTTTTGGGGATTTGTTTATTTGGGGATTTGTAAGCGCCAAATAAACAAATCCCCAAATCCACAAATCCACAACTCATGACTCTTAGCAAAACAACCCGTATCGCAATGGGTGTGGCGAGCCTATCGCTCATCGTCGCCTACTTCGTGCCGCTCTGGCAGATATTGCTTTGGGCACCACAATATCCAGAAGGGCTGACCATGAAGATATGGACAGACAATCTGACAGGGCAGGTGGATATCATCAATGGCTTGAACCATTATATCGGCATGAAGCATATCAGCGTGGAAATGTTCCCCGAGTTCAAATACATAGGCCCCCTGATTGGCTTCCTAATCGCGGTGGGGCTGACGGTGGCGGTATTGGGCAATTCGCGCATCTTGCTGTTTTTCGTGATTCTGTCATATACTTATGGAGCAGCGGCACTGTGGTCGTTCTGGCGTTGGGGCTACGACTACGGCCACAATCTCGACCCCAATGCGGCCATCAAGGTCCCGGATATGTCGTATCAGCCGCCGTTGATTGGCTATAAAAACTTGCTCAATTTCACCTCCTATTCTGGCCCCGACATAGGGGCGTGGGTCATCATCGCGGTTTGCTTACTGGCGACCGCACTTTGGGGATGGGAATTTTTCAAACATAAAAAAAAGATACGGATGCAACACACCACAGCAAGCGCCACAGCCGCCATCTTTGGCTTATTCGCCCTTCTGTCATTCACCACTTGCGCCATTGGCCCAGAGCCGATACGCTATGGGCAGGACGAGTGTTTCCATTGCAAAATGACATTGACCGACAAGCGATTTGGCACCGAAGTCGTGACAAAGAAGGGCAAAGTGTACAAATTCGACGACCTCAACTGCTTGGTCAATTTTCTGAGAGAAGGCAGCGTGCCCGAAGCCAACATCGCTCAAGTGGTCGCAGTTGATTTCAAAAAAATGGGGGCTTTTGTGGATGTTCACCAAGCGTTTTTTCTTCAAAACGATGCGCTCAAAAGCCCGATGCGTGCCGATATCGCAAGCTTTTCGGACAAAAAAGATTTGGAGGCAGTGAAGGCGGAAGTCGGCGGGGGAAAGGATATGACTTGGGCGGAGGTGCAGGGAAGTTTTTGATTGAGTCCGCATCAAAGCATCACTGGTCGGCGTGACAAAGGTCATTGCCTGCGAATGGATGTTCCCGTTATTTTGAAGCGTTCATTTCAAAAAACTCAATCAAAATGCTCAAAAAAATCGCGTGGGCAGTGGCAGGGCTTTTCGTGCTCATCCAACTCATCAGACCTGACCAAAAGAATCCTGTCGTTGATTCGACGGTTGACTTTCAGAACGTCGCCAACCCGCCGACCGAAGTGCTTTCGATTTTGAAGGATGCGTGCTACGATTGCCACTCATTCGAGACCAAGTACCCTTGGTACAGCAAAATAGCCCCCGTTTCGCGGTGGCTTGCAAACCACATCGCGGAAGGGCGCGAGCATCTGAATTTCTCCGAGTTTGGCAAACTCGGGGGCGAAGACCTCGCCGACTTAATGGAAGAAGTTCCTGAAACAGTGCAAGAAGGTGAAATGCCTTTGCCGAGTTATACTTGGGCGGGGCTCCACCCTAAAGCCAATCTTTCAAGCACCCAACGCAATGTGCTGATTCAGTGGTTCAATGCAAATGGCAGCGGCGAACGTGCCGGGGATAGAGGCGAAGAAGGCAAGGGAAAAGCAAAAGACTGATTTTTCACAGAAGCTTAGACAGGGGCAGCGCCCCGGAATGTGCTTCGGAGTGCTGCCGCCGCTCGAGCAGCTACGATTTTTCTATTTCCCACAAATAAGTCTGTGGGAGAAAAACGCTAAAAATGAAATTTACCACTTTCGCCATACTGCTGTTTTTTACCGCCAACCTCCCAGCCGCCCAGCTCCATGTCGGCGCCGACCTACCCTATCCGACTATCCGTGTGGCTTTGGAAAAAGCTGCGGCTGGCGACACGATTGTCGTGCACCCCGGCGTCTACACCGAAGGCAACTTGACCATTGACAAACCGCTGACCCTTGTAGGACTCGACTACCCCGTGCTGGATGGTCAGCATCGTTATGAGGTGCTCACCGTCACCGCTTCAAACGTGACTGTCCGGGGCTTTGAAATCCGCAATACCGGCCAACTGAGCACGATTGATTTGGCAGGCATCAAAGTATTGTCCGCCAGCAACGTGCTGATTGAAAACAACCGCTTGCGCGACTGCAACTTTGCCATTTACCTATCCGACACCAAAGATGGGCGTGTGAGCCGCAACGATATTCGCGGCATTCTGAAAGAAGAGCAAAACAGCGGAAATGGAATCCACCTGTGGAAAGGCTCGAATGCCCTCATCGAGGCAAACCACATCAGTGGCCACCGCGACGGCATCTATTTCGAGTTTGTGTCCGACTCCGAGATTCGAGACAACACCAGCGAGGCCAACCTCCGCTATGGCTTGCACTTCATGTTTTCGCACAACGACCGTTACCTCCGCAACATCTTTCGGAACAACGGCGCAGGTGTGGCAGTCATGTATTCGCGGCAAGTGCAGATGCTCGAAAACCAATTTGCCGAAAATTGGGGGAGCTCGGCGTATGGCCTTTTGCTCAAAGACATCTCGGACAGCCATATTCGCAAAAACACCTTCGAGCGCAACTCAGCGGCAGTGTATATGGAAGGCGCAAGCCGCATCACAATGGAGCAAAATCACTTCCGCGAGAACGGATGGGCACTCAGGGTGCAAGCCAGCTGCGATGCCAACATCGTGCGTCAAAACAACTTTTTTGGCAACTCTTTCGACGTGGCGACCAACGGACACACGGTGCTCAACACCTTCGAAGGCAATTATTGGGACAAGTACGAAGGCTACGACCTCAACCGCGACGGGGTGGGCGATGTGCCGTTCCGACCGGTGAGCCTCTATGCCGTCGTGGTGGAAAGAATGCCCTTCGGCCTCATGCTATTGCGAAGTTTTATGGTGTATCTGCTCGACAGGGCGGAAAAAATCATCCCGTCGCTGACACCCGAACAACTGATGGATAAAGAACCTGCCATGCGGCCACTCTCAACTTGAAATCATGGAAAACACACCCGCACAACCTGAAACAGGAATCGCAATCCAACTAACCGACCAACTGGATTTCAGACCCGATAAATTCAATAGCAAGGTGCTATTCCGGGAAGAAGGGTTCAGCCTCACCCTATTCGCCTTGTTGGAAGGGCAAGAAATCCCGGAACATAAAACCCCGCGCAATGCCTACCTGCAATGCCTCGAAGGCGAGGCGACGGTGACCATCGGTGGCATCGCGCGCACGCTGAAAAAAGGTGATATTGTTCTGATGCCAAAAGAGGTCATGCACGGAGTGAGGGTGTCGAAAAAAACAAAGTTGATGTTGCTGAAATGATGACGGCAATTCACTCATTTTCAAAAATTTGAACCATGACGACGCGCGAAAAATACCTGCTCTGGTCGCCCCGAATCATCGCCATAGCCTTTGCCGGGCTGCTCGCTTTGTTTGCCCTCGATGCGTTCAAGATAGACAAATCATTGGCCGACCAATTCGGCGATTTTGTCGTGCACCTGTTGCCAGCAGGGGTCACCATCGGCAGTTTGGCAGTCGCGTGGAGACATCGGTTGTTCGGGGGCATCCTATTCCTGTTTTTAGGCATCGTGTTCACCTTTCACTTCGGTGCGGCGCAAAATATCTACAACTTCCTGCTGATTTCGGCACCGCTGTTTGCCGCAGGAGCCTTGTTCCTTTTGTCGGCCATGCAGCAATCCGAATAACACTACTCCCTATTTTCATTTTTTCAAAATAAAAAAGCAGTCGTATGAAAATCAATATCTTGGTTTCCGCTCTGTTCGGCGCGATGTTGGTGATTGGGTTCACCAACTGCACCGGCACCTCTTCCGACCAAAAAGCCACCACTACCGATGCTGCTGTGCCTGCTGGAGGCGGCCAATCCGCCGTGCAGGATGATGTGTCGCAAAAAGACGTGGTGAAAGTCGCCGTCGGCAGCCCCGACCACACCACGCTGGTGGCCGCCGTGAAAGCCGCCGAACTTGTGGACGTGCTCTCCAACGCAGGGCCTTTCACCGTATTCGCACCGACCAACGCAGCTTTTGACAAACTGCCTCCCGGCACCGTGGAAGGTTTGTTGAAGCCGGATAAAAAAGATGCCCTGGCAGATGTGCTGCAATACCACGTCGCGGTCGCGGTCTATAAAACAGAAATGCTCCATGACGGGCAAGTGATTCCGATGGCCAACGACGGCAAAGTCACCATCGGCGTGAAAGATGGCAAAATCACCGTCAATGGTGCCAACATCTTGGCCTCCGTGCCAGCCTCTAATGGCATCGTCCATGTGATTGACGAGGTGTTGCTTCAGAAATAAATTGGGTTGATGAGGGTTGATGAGGGTTGATGAAGGTTGATAAAAGTTTATGAGGACTTATCAGCGTAATTTTTTCATCAACCCTCATCAACCCTCATCAACCCTCATCAACCCTCATCAACCTTCATCAACCTTCATCAACCTTCATCAACCCTCATCAACCTTCATCAACCTTCATCAACCCTTATCAACCCTCATCAACCCTCATCAACCTTCATCAACCCTCATCAACCCTCATCAACCTTCATCAACCTTCATCAACCCTCATCAACCCTCATCAACCCTCATCAACCCTCATCAACCTTCATCAACCCTCATCAACCCTCATCAACCCTCATCAACCCTCATCAACCCTCATCAACCCTCATCAACCCTCATCAACCCTCATCAACCCTCATCAACCCTCATCAACCCTCATCAACCTTCATCAACCCTCATCAACCCTCATCAACCCTCATCAACCCTCATCAACCCTCATCAACCCTCACCAACCCTCATCAACCCTCACCAACCCTCATCAACCCTCATCAACCCTCATCAACCCTCATCAACCCTCATCAACCCTCACCAACCCTCATCAACTCTCATCAACCCTCATCAACCCTCATCAACCCTCATCAACCCTCACCAACCCTCATCAACCCTCACCAACCCTCATCAACCCTCATCAACCCTCATCAACCCTCATCAACTTTAACAAAATGCTCGAATCCATCCGACTCACCAAGTCCTTCGGCAAAATGAAAGCCCTCGACGGCATCAGCGTCCGCATGGACGCGGGGCAAGCCATATCGCTCGTGGGGCCAAACGGCTCCGGGAAAACGACTTTTCTCAAATGCTTGCTTGGCCTTGTCATTCCTGACAGCGGCGACGTGACGCTCAACGGCGAACCCATCCTCGGCCATTGGGACTACCGGCGGCACATCGGCTATATGCCCCAAATCGGGCGCTACCCCGACAATATGCGCGTCGGGCAATTGTTCGATATGGTGCGGGAAATCCGGCGCGGCACGTTCAGTCGGGTGGACGACGACCTGATGCGGGCCTATGAAGTGGAAAAATTTGAGAACAAAACGATGCGCACGCTCTCCGGCGGCACCCGCCAAAAAGTGAGCGCCTGCCTCGCTTTTCTCTTTGACCCGGATGTGCTGATTCTGGACGAGCCGACCGCCGGACTCGACCCGTTGGCCTCTGAATTGTTGAAAGAAAAAGTATTGGCCGAAAAAAAGAAAGGCAAACTGGTGCTGGTCACCTCTCACATTCTCAGCGATTTAGAGGAACTGACAACCGATGTGATGTATATCATAGAGGGCAAGGTCCAGTTTTATCAGCCCATCGAAGATTTGAAAGCCCGCACGGGCGAAGACAGACTCAACCGCGCACTGGCACAAGTAATGAAACAAAATACCGCAGCATGAAAACGACCGAAACGTTCATCGGCTTGGCGAATCCAAGTCGTCCGACCGATATACGCCAAGCAATGGCCTCGAAGCGCTCAGACGGCTTGGAGTCGTCAGGCCGCAAAAACGCGCCTATGTTCCGCATCGTCAAATACGTCCTTTACGACATTCTCCAAAACCGCATCGTCATTGGTTACACGCTGTTCCTGCTGGCGGTGTCATTTGGAGTGTTCAACCTTAGCGACGCTCCCACCAAAGGCTTGGTAAGCCTGCTCAATATCGCGTTAATCGTCACTCCATTGGTGAGCATCGTGTTCGCCACCATTCATTTTTACAACTCTTATGAGTTCATCGAATTGCTGGCTGCCCAACCCATTCGGCGGAGCGTCATCGTGTGGAGCGAGTTTTGGGGACTGACATTGGCACTGAGCATGGCGGTGGCAGTAGGCATGGGCCTGCCGATATTTCTTTTCACACCGAACGCCACCGGACTTTCGCTTTTGGCAGCAGCCATTGGGCTTACGGTCGTGTTTGTCTCTATCGCGATGTTGGCCTCTGTCGCCACACGCGACAAGGCAAAGGGAATCGGCGTGGCGCTGCTGTTGTGGTTTTTCTTTTCACTGCTCTACGATGCGCTGCTACTATTCTTGATGTTTTCATTTGCCGACTATCCGTTGGAAAAAGCCATGCTCGCCTTTGTTTCCTTGAATCCGATTGACCTTGCCCGCGTGGTCGTTCTGTTGCAAATGGACATCTCGGCACTCATGGGCTACACTGGGGCATTGTTCCGGGAATTCCTCGGCACGGGCTGGGGCATCGCTTTTGCGGCAGCGGTGTTGTTGCTGTGGGCGGCCTTGCCGATGTGGTGGGCGGTGCGAATTTTTAAGCGAAAGGATTTGTAAGACTTTTGGCACGCCGTCACCTAAATTTCGCCACGAAGGCACAAAACTTTATCAATCAATTCCTTGGGGTCTGTGTCTTTGAGGCAAAAATGATAAAATTGACACCTCGCGCCGCCAAGTTCTCAACATAGACGAAGTCCTGATTCATTCAAAATCGAGGACATCATCATGGTGAACTGATAAATCCTGGCAAATCAAGGCATGAAAGGCTTTACCCTGATTTTTTTTCGTCAAGAGCGCCCAAGTCGAAAGCGGCTCCTACATTTGAGCCCAACAAAAGAACGAAACGCTCAACTTGATGAAAAAGAACGGTAGCGGCTGGGTCAGCCGATTTCTGAACATCGTGGAACGCCTCGGCAATGCTTTGCCGCATCCTGCCACCCTTTTTGCGGGCTTCGCCATTTTTGTGATTCTCCTGAGTTGGTTTTTGAGCCTTTTCAACCTGACGGTGACGCATCCCGGCACGGGCAAAGATATTGCGGTGGTCAATCTCGTCTCAGCGGAAGGGCTGCATCGCATCCTGACGAACATGATTGGCAATTTCACAGGCTTCGCGCCTTTGGGCACGGTGCTGGTGTCGCTTTTGGGCATCGGCATTGCCGAAGGCACGGGGCTGATTGGCACTGCGTTGCGCCTGATTGTCCTGAAATCGCCAGCCCGCTTGCTCACGCTGGTCATCGTGTTTGCAGGCGTGATGTCCAACACGGCCAGCGAGGTAGGCTATGTGCTGTTGGTTCCGTTGTCGGCCATCATCTTTTTGGCGGCAGGGCGGCATCCTTTGGCGGGTTTGGCGGCGGCGTTCGCGGGCGTGTCGGGCGGCTATAGTGCCAATCTGTTGTTGGGCACCATTGACCCGCTCTTGGCAGGCTTGTCGCAAGAGGCTGCGCGGATTATTTCACCAGAATACACCATCAACCCCGCTTGCAATTACTATTTCATGGCAGTTTCCACTTTCCTGATTACGTTTTTGGGCGCGTGGGTGACGGAGCGGGTGGTGGAGCCGCGATTGGGCAAATACGAGGGCAGCGAGCAACCGGAGGAAATCAAGCCTTTGGATTCGTCCGAACAGCGTGGGTTGTGGTTTGCGCTTGTGGCGGCGGTATTGTTCACGGCGCTCATCCTTGGCGGATTGATTCCAGAAGGCGGCTATTTGCGCAACCCTGAAACAGGCGAAATCCTGAAATCGCCCTTTATGTCGGGGATCGTGGCTTTGTTGTTTTTGGGAGCCGCATTCGTGGGTATCGCCTACGGCATCGGCGCCCGTACGGTGAAAAGTGATGCCGATGTGATGAAAGGCATGGCCAAGAGCATGGAAACCCTCGGCTCCTACATTGTGCTGGTGTTTTTTGCCGCACAGTTTGTGGCCTATTTCAACTGGACCAATATCGGGCTGGTGGTGGCGGTGAAGGGTGCCGATGCGTTGCGCGCCTCCGGGCTTGGCCCTATCCCGCTGATGATAGCCTTTGTATGTGTGTCGGCCACCATCAATCTCGTGATGGGCAGCGCCTCGGCCAAGTGGGCGATTATGGCGCCCGTGTTTATCCCCATGTTCATGCTGCTGGGTTACTCGCCAGAGTTCACACAGGCTGCTTATCGAGTAGGCGACAGCATCACGAACATCATCTCGCCCATGATGTCTTATTTCGCGCTCATTGTAGCCTTTATCCAGCGATACGACAGCCGTGCGGGCATCGGCACGGTGGTGTCCACCATGCTCCCATACACGGTGGTGTTTTTCATCGGGTGGGTGCTCCTCCTGATTGTCTGGATTTTGTTGGATTTGCCATTGGGTTTTGGGGCGGGTTTGTTTTTGACGACAAATTGAACCACAAGCACAACTCCTGAATTTTTTGATTTTCGGCTAAAATGTTGCCGCGCTTGCAACAGGCGTGAACAGTGGAGAGTCGAATGAACGCGCGGGGCAAGCCAAGCCAGCATACCACATTTTACGCCTTCTCGAAACAAGGTGCCCAACCTTTGCGTTTTGGCATGGTCTTTAACCCCCGGATTCACATTTGACTTGAACAACACAACCACTACTCCCATGCGCTATTTTTTTTCCCAAAAACTACTCCTCTCCATTGTCTCATTCACTCTGCTGCTCCAATCCGTTCTTGCCCAAAAAAGTGGTGACTGGATTTTTAAAAGCGAAAAAGACGGTGTGAAAGTCTATTACAGGAAGACCTCCGACGTGCACGAGATAAAAATGCTCACCACCATGAAAGCCACCCTTTCCGGTGCTGTCCAATTGCTCAACGAGGTGGACAACTACCCCGTGTGGGGCTACAAAATCTCGGAAGCCAAACTGCTCCAACAGGTAAACGAGCGAGAGTTCTACTACTACTCCAAACTTGATTTCCCGTGGCCGCTGAGCGACCGCGACATCGTGGTGCACTCAAAGATGGAGCAAGACTCGACGACGAAAAAAATCACCTCTACCGGCCATGCAAAGCCCTCCCGCATCCCCGAGCAAAAAGGCGTGGTGCGCATCAAGACTACCACAACCAAATGGACCATCACGCCCGGCACCAGTGGTCAAATCAATATCGAATACTACATTCACTCCAATCCCGGCGGCAACATACCCGATTGGTTGGTAAATATGGCGATTGACATGGGGCCTCGCGAAACCCTCAACGGAATGCGCAAAATACTCCAACAGCCAAAATACCAAGCCGCCAAATTGGCCTACATCAAGGACTAAACATGGCATATACATCCCTCCGCGCTGCCGTGCTTGACCTCGAACGACACGGGCAGTTGCTGCGCGTCAAGGAAGAAGTTGACCCACACCTCGATATCGCCGAGATACATCGGCAGGTGTTCGAGCGCCAAGGCCCTGCCATCTTGTTTGAGCGGGTGAAAGGCAGTCCTTTTCAGGCAGTAAGCAATATTTACGGCACTTTCGAGCGCACGGCATTTCTCTTCCGTCACACCCTCGACCGGGTGAAGCGTGTCATTGAACTCAAAAAAGACCCTACCTCTATGCTGAAAAAGCCGGGGCGTTACCTCGGTGCGCCCTTCACGGCTTTGTCTGCCCTGCCGATGCGCAGTCGGTTCGGCGCTCCAGTCACTTACGGCACCACCTCGATTGACCAATTGCCTCAAATCAAGAGCTGGCCCATGGACGGCGGCGCGTTCATCACCATGCCGCAGGTCTATACCGAAGACCCCGATGCGCTCGGCAACGTGATGCAATCGAACCTCGGAATGTATCGCATCCAACTTTCCGGCAACGATTACATCCCCAACGAAGAAATCGGGATGCACTACCAACTCCATCGAGGCATCGGCGTGCACCACTCCAAATACAACAAAAGCGACCTGCCCTTTCGATGCAGCATTTTTGTCGGCGGGCCGCCGAGCCATGCGTTTTCGGCCATCATGCCGCTCCCGGAGGGCTTGAGCGAACTGACCTTTGCGGGGATGCTGGCCGGGCGGCGCTTCCGCTACGCCCGTCGGGATGGGCATTTTCTGAGCGCGGATGCCGATTTCGTCATCACGGGCGAGATTCTGAAAGACGTGAAGAAACCCGAAGGGCCTTTTGGCGACCACTTGGGGTACTACTCGCTAACGCATGATTTCCCAGTGATGCGCGTGCACAAGGTGTATCATCGCAAAGACCCCTTGTGGCACTTCAGCGTGGTGGGTCGCCCGCCGATGGAGGACAGCAGTTTTGGCTGGCTCATCCATGAATTGGTGGCCCCGCTCACTTCTCAAGAATTTCCCGGTGTCAAGGAAATCCACGCTGTGGATGCCTCTGGCGTTCACCCCCTCCTCTTGGCCATTGGTAATGAACGTTATATGCCCTTCCGCGAGCGCAAGCCGGAGGAAATACTGACCATCGCAAACCGAATATTGGGTTCGGGGCAAACCTCCTTGGCGAAGTTCCTCTTTATCGCTGCTGCCGACGACAACCCGAATTTGGATACGCACGACATCGCCCGATTTTTCCAACATATTCTCGAACGGGTGGATTGGACGCGCGACTTGCATTTTCACACACGCACGACCATTGATACACTCGACTACTCCGGCACAGGCTGGAATGAGGGTTCCAAACTCGTGGTGGCTTGTCGAGGCGACCAACGACGAACCTTGCAAGCCTCCCTTCCCGAAAATTTTTCTTTGCCCGCCGGATTTGGGGAGCCGTTGTTCTGTCTGCCGGGAGTGTTGGCTGTGCGGTCCCCAAAATTCGAGGTGGAAAAAACAGCCCGCGAACAAGCCGAATCGCTCTGCCAGTGGCTCGAACGGTTCGACCTGCCACACGTTCCACTCGTGCTCTTGGTGGACGACAGCCGGTTCGCATCAGCGACGTTGAATAATTTTCTTTGGGTCACGTTCACCCGCGCCAATCCGAGCCACGACGTGTATGGCGTGCAATCCTTTACCGAGTTCAAACATTGGGGATGTCACGGGCCATTGGTGATAGATGCTCGAAAAAAGCCGCATCACGCGCCGGAATTGGAAGTTGACCCAGATGTGCAAAAACGAGCGATGGAACTTTTGGGACGCTACAAGTTTTAGGAAGGCCGAACGCGGCAAGAAGATTTTTGAGAAAAATTTCAAACGCGGTTTGGTTTTAAAAAATCTGTACTGCTATCTTTGCCCCGCTTTTGAAAGAAGGCCCGTTCGTCTAGGGGTTAGGACGCAAGATTTTCATTCTTGTAACACGGGTTCGATTCCCGTACGGGCTACAAAGCCGCCTCCAAACCGAGGCGGCTTTTTTTGTTTTCATGACTTATGCGAATCAAGAGTTTTAAAAAAATGAAAAAACAGACACATTCGGGTAGTGGCTTCGAGCCAATACCCGACTAAGTTGCTACTCGCTGGAAAGTCTATGTCTTGAAAAGTCTCATCTCAACCAACAAAACCCACATGGGCAAATTTCATTCTTCCATCTCCCCCGCGCATCAAAAATTCATCGAGCGGCAGCACATCTTTTTCGTCGGCACCGCGCCGCTGAGTGCCGAAGGACGCATCAATCTTTCACCTAAGGGACTGGATTGTTTTCGGGTGCTTTCTGAACATCAAGTAGCGTACATGGACTTAATCAGCAGTGGCAACGAGACCTCGGCGCACACGCTCGAAAATGGCCGCATCACCATCATGTTTTGCTCCTTCGAAGGGCCGCCAAACATTTTGCGTTTGTACGGAAAAGGTTTCACTGTATTGCCCGGCAGCGCAGCATGGGAGATATACGCGCCTCATTTCACGATTTATCCCAGTACCCGGCAAATCATCGTGGCCGACATTGATTTGGTGCAAACTTCCTGTGGGTTTGGTGTGCCGCTGTTCGAGTACGTCGGCGAGCGGGACATTCATTTTGAATGGGCAGCCAAAAAAGGCGAAGAGGGGCTTCGCGCCTACATTCAAGAAAAAAACTTGGTGAGCCTGGACGGTTTGCCGACAGATTTAGGGGCGAAAAAGGAAGTGGTTTTCTAAAAATCTTGTAAAAACTTAGCCGCTCGTGTCAACCCCACCTTGTCAGCCCCTGTACTCAGGGGCTTGCCCGGCCAAGTGAGGCGGACGGGGCTGATTTGCGTTGACTATAAAACAGGTTCTAAACGAAACAGTGCCCGCACGATGAAGAGAAGTTTAGGCAAATGGGCATCCGCAAATATCTGGAGGCAATCGTCCTTGCGTGCGCCAACTAACAATCCTTCACAAAACTCCCTATTTTTTTCTTTCCCGCTTGACTCTCACAACGTAACTTGCAGACATTAGAGAGCGCTCTCCTTCATCCTCTCCCACGGTGGTCTCGCAAAACACGATTCTTATCCCTCGCGCCGCCAAGTTTTGCGCATGGCTAAAAATGCGAAATGCTAATAATCAGGAAGAGCAGTCATAATCATCAGACAAATCCTCGTGAATCAAGGTATAAGTCTTTTTCTATGGAAGCATCGGAAGCACCCACCACTGACCGCGCCACCAATGAGGCCGAACGCCACACGCATTCTCACGAAGAAGCCCTTGCCGCCGCAACCGAATACTTCAGCGGCGACACCCTCGCCGCCAGCGTTTGGCTGAACAAATACGCGCTCAAAGATTCGTTCGGGAAAATCTACGAGCGCGACCCCGATGAGATGCACTGCCGCATCGCCCGCGAACTGGCGCGTATCGAGCGGCTCTACGCCAATCCTCTTTCCGAAGAAGATATTTACGAATTGCTGCACGACTTTCGCTACCTCGTGCCGCAAGGCAGTCCCATGGCGGGCATCGGCAACCCCTACCAAATCGTGTCGCTATCCAATTGTTTCGTCATCGGCGTGGAGGGCAGTGCCGACTCCTACGGCGCCATTATGAAAATAGACGAGGAGCAGGTGCAGCTGATGAAACGCCGCGGCGGCGTGGGGCACGACCTTTCGCACCTGCGTCCGCGTGGCTTGCCCGTGATGAACAGCGCCCTCACCAGCACCGGCATCCTGCCGTTCATGGAGCGTTTTTCCAACTCCACCCGTGAAGTGGCGCAGGACGGGCGGCGCGGCGCGCTCATGCTCACGCTCTCCGTGCGCCACCCCGACATCGCGCAATTCGTGGATGCCAAGTTGGACAGCACCAAAGTCACCGGCGCGAACATCTCCGTGCGCATTGACGATGCCTTCATGCGCGCCGTCGTCAGCGGCGAACCCTACTGGCTGCGATTCCCCGTTGACGCAAAGAAACCGAAGATTGAAAACGAAATTGACGCCGCCTGGCTTTGGAAAAAAATCGTGCGCAACGCTTGGCAAAGCGCCGAGCCGGGGGTGCTGTTCTGGGACACCGTGCTGCGCGAATCCGTGCCCGATTGCTACGCTGATTTGGGTTTTCAAACCGTTTCAACCAACCCTTGTGGCGAAATCCCGCTTTGCCCTTACGACAGTTGCAGGTTGTTGGCAATCAATTTGTTCTCTTACGTCGAACAGCCTTTCACCCCCGAAGCGAAGTTTGATTTTGAAAAATTCAAAACCCACGCCCGCCACGCCCAACGCCTCATGGACGACATTCTCGATTTGGAGTTGGAAAAAATTGAAACGATTCTCGAAAAAATCGAGCGCGACCCC
The DNA here is from genome assembly GCA_026129545.1 of Saprospiraceae bacterium. NCBI lineage: Bacteria > Pseudomonadati > Bacteroidota > Saprospiria > Saprospirales > Saprospiraceae > Saprospiraceae bacterium. Next base: position 378,683 of record JAHCHX010000001.1, on the reverse strand, counting down.
GAACCCGACATCGTGAAGGCCACCGAGAAAAATCTTTGGCTGAAAATCCGCGAAAAATGCCGCCAAGGGCGCCGCACGGGCATCGGCATCACCGCCGAAGGCGATATGCTCGCCGCGCTGGGCATTCGCTATGGCTCGGAGGAGTCGCTCGAATTTTGCGAAAATGTGCACCGCACGCTCGCCCTCGAAATTTATCGCGGCTCGGTGGCGCTCGCCCGCGAACGCGGCGCTTTCCCCATCTACGATACCGCACGCGAAGTGAACAACCCTTTCATCCAGCGCCTGCGCGAAGCCGCCCCGGACTTTTATGCCGAAATGGTAAAACACGGTCGCCGCAACATCGCCCTGCTCACCATCGCGCCCACCGGCACCACCAGCCTGATGACGCAGACGACTTCAGGGCTGGAGCCGGTGTTCCGCATTTCCTACAAACGCCGCCGCAAGGTGAACCCCAACGACAAAAACGCCCGCATCACCTTTACCGATGAGGTGGGCGACGCTTGGGAGGACTATCACGTTTTTCACGTCCCCTTTAAAAATTGGCTGAAAACCAAAGGCTTCGACCCCGCGAAAGTGGAAAACATGGAAGAAGCCGAACTGCAAGCCATTATCCAGCAATCGCCGTGGTACCGTGCCAGCGCCGAAGACGTGGACTGGGTCAGCAAAGTGCATCTGCAAGGGCGCGTGCAAAAATGGGTGGACCACAGCATCAGCGTCACGGTGAACGTGCCGGAAAGCGCCCCCGAAGAACTCATCGAAAAAATCTACCTCACCGGTTGGGAGGTCGGCTGCAAAGGCATCACCGTCTATCGCGAAGGCTCGCGCAGCGGGGTGTTGGTGAGTGACAAAAAAGAGGAAAAAGCCGTTTCGTTTGCCGAGACCATCGCGCCCAAGCGCCCGCGCGAACTCAGCGCCGTGGTGTTCAATTTTATGAACAACGACGAACGCTGGGTGGCCGTCATTGGAATGTACGCAGGCAAACCCTACGAAATTTTTACTGGCCGGGCGGTGGATTCTTTCGCCATTCTCACACAAGTTTCGGAAGGCAAAGTGTTAAAAATCAAGGAAAACGGCAAAAATCGCTACGACTTCCAGTACACCGACAAGGACGGCTACAAAGCGACCGTCGAAGGGTTGTCGCGCTCGTTCAACAAAGAGTATTGGAACTACGCCAAACTGATTTCCGGCGTGTTGCGCCACGGGATGCCGCTGCCCTACGTCGTGGAGATGGTCGAAAACCTCCACTTGGACAGCGCCTCACTGAACAACTGGAAAAACGGCGTGGTGCGCGCCCTGCGCAAGTTCATCCCCGATGGCACGACACCCTCGCACAACACCTGCCCCGTATGCCGCACCGATGGCCTCGTCTATCAAGAAGGCTGCCTGCATTGCAAAAACTGCGGACATTCGGAATGCAACTAAAAATCTATCACACCGCCCGCCAAACACTTGGGTACTCATTGATGGCTGCCCACGCCTTGCCATTGATGACCACTCAGATATTGCCTGAGAACCTTTTTTTTATGATTGGCGCAACAGTTTCTTAGCCTGCCAATTGCCCATCAACACCCCAAACACGACAATCGTGACAGAGCTCAAGGGCATGAGAATGGCCGCCACAAGCGGCGACAAAGTGCCGGTAACCGCATAACTCAAACCTGTCAAATTGTACATCAAGGCAATGAGGTATGACCGATTGACGATGCGCACGCCCGACTGAGCCAGTCGGATGAACCGAGGCAATCGGGCAAATTCGTCGGCATGCAGAATGGCATCGCAAGCAGGAGTGAAGTTGTTCGTGTTTTCCGCCACCACGATGCCGAGGTTGCTTTGGCGCAAGGCTCCAGCGTCGTTGAGGCCATCGCCGAGCATCAACACATTTTGGCCGTGCCGTTGAAGTTTTTTTACAAAATCAAGTTTGTCTTGCGGGCTTTTATCGAACATCATAGAGTCGCGGTCGGGAAAAAAAGGCGCGAGGCGCGAGGCTTCGGCGTCTTGGTCGCCAGAAAGTAGCCAGACGGAGGAATGAGTGCGGGAGGTGGAGAGGCGTCGGAGGGAACGAAAATAATCCAGCACCTCGTCCAGCCCGTCGCGATAGCGGCTTTTCACCTCAAAACAACCCAATACCTCGCCTTCGATGGAGACATAAACGCCTCTGCCCGACACGGCATCGGCCTCATCATTTTTACCTACAAACGCCGCCGAGCCTACTTTTACCTTTTTCCCCTGCACCACGCCCTGCACCCCCAATCCGGGCAACTCCTCGAAATGTTCCGGTGATGCCGTAGGCACTTCTGGCATTGATTCGTAGAGGCTCCGGCTCAGCGGGTGCGCCGAATGGCGCGTGAGCGACCGCACCGCCACTTTTGATTGGGCATCAAGCGGCTTGCCGTGAAACTCGAAGCGCTGTTGCGCGATATTGGTGATGGTGCCTGTTTTGTCGAAAATGACCGCGTTGAAGGCCGAGAAAGCCTCCACCACTTGGTTGTTTTTCAGATAGAAACGATGGCGACCAAGTATGCGCAGGATATTCCCCAACGTGAAAGGGATAGCCAAGGCCACTGCGCAGGGGCAGGCGACAATCATCACGGCAGTAAAAGCATTGACTGCTGTGTGAATACTGTTCTCGACGAGCCACCAATAAAGAAACGAACCGCCGCCAAAGGCTAAAATCAGTCCGGTGAAATAGCGGCCCGCGCGGTCGGCCAGCACCGTGGCGTGCCCTTTGGTGGGCGTTTTGAACGCTTCGTTGTTCCAAAGTTGGGTCAAATGGCTTTGCGACACACGCCGGGTCAAAGAGATTTCAATGCTTTCGCCCACCTGCTTGCCGCCCGCGAAAATGCGCTCGCCGCTTTTCACTTTCACTGGCACCGCTTCCCCGGTAACGAAGCTGTAATCAACACGAGCAGAGCCTTTTAGCAAAATACCGTCTGCCGGGATGATTTCGTGGCTGCGCACCACGATGATGTCGCCGGGCACAAGTCGCTGCACCGGAACGGACGTTTCAGCGTCGCCATTTTTCACAGTGGCTGCCACCGGGAAATAAGACTTGTAATCGCGCTCGAAAGACAGTTGTTGCCATGTGTGCTGCTGGAACCACTTGCCCGTGAGCAGCAAAAAGATAAGTCCGGCAAAAGAATCCATGTACCCTGCCCCCGTATGGGTCAGAATTTCCCAGACACTGCGGCCAAACAACACGACGATGCCCAGCGCGAGTGGCACATCAATGTTGAGGTGGCGGGCTTGAATCCCATGCCACGCCGAGGTGAGATAATCGCGGGCGCTGAACAGCAGCACAGGCAACGCCAACACGATATTGAGGTAGCCAAACACCTTGGCAAACCATGTGTCGGTGGCCGCGTCCAAGCCCACATATTCGGGGAAACTGAACAACATGATATTGCCAAAGGCAAATCCCGCCACCCCGATTTGATAAGCGAGGCGACGGTTCATGGCAGGTCGTTTCGCACCATCCACATCGCCAAGGTTGATTTCGGGCGCGTATCCAATGGAGGCGAGGAGCGCCGCCAGTTTGCGGAGCGAGGTCTGATTCGGGGCGAACTGTATGGTGGCTGTTTTTTTCAAAAAATTGACCCGCGAGTGGGTCACGCCCGCGTCAAGTTTGTAGAGATTTTCCAGCAGCCAGATGCAAGAGACACAGTGCATCTGGGGTAGGTAGAACGTGACTTGGGCGGTGTGGCCGTTGTTGAATTCCAACAATTTTTCCTGCACTTCGGTGTCGTCCAAATACGCATAAGCCCTTGCGTCGCGGCGATTTTTGAGGGTGATGCCCGGCTTTTCGTCCAAATCGTAGTACTGGCACAAGTCGTTGGTGTTCAGTATTTCATAGACCATCTTGCAGCCGTCGCAGCAGAAATACTTGTCCTCGATGCGTATTTTATCATCGGGACAAACGTCGTGGCAGTGAAAACAGGCGAGCGAAGAGACGGGCGGGTTTTTGGGTTTCAAAATGGTGGCAGCCGACATACTGTTGAGATTTTGTTCTTGTCAACCCCAAAAGTACCCGCCTCACCCTCGAAGGGTGGCTGACGAAAGTCAGGGGGGGGGATGATATTGCTCAAAAAATCTTGCTTATCATCAAATCCACCACTTCTATGCAAATCAGGATGATGATAATCCATTCGAGTTTGCTGCTTTCGCGGTGCAGATAGAGTTCGCGGAACACGGAGAGGTTGTCTTCCACCACTTTGAAGGTGTATTCGATTTCCTTGAAGCGGGTCTGTGTCTCGAACGTGCGAGCCAGCCCCCGGTGGATGCGGTCGAGATATTCGTCGTCCCAAGTGAGGTCGGGGCTGTCGAAGATGAAGAGGTTTTCCACGATGCGCGTTTTGTTGTTGAGGGTGCGCCCGATGAATCGCAGCATATTGTTGCGGCTGATGCTGATAGAGCCTTTTTCCTCCATTTGGTTGGTGAAACCCTGTATTTCGGAAAGCAGCTCGTGGGCGCGTTGGGAGTAAAAATCGAGCGCGACGGAGTGCGCCACGTTGAGCATGGCGATTTTGACCACATCGCTGCTGAGGTGCGGCACCACCAGACTATCGAAGCCAAAAGCGAGTTGTTCTTCGGGGCGATGCGCGATTTCGAAGTCTTCGCGGGGTTTTTCGGAAAGCGGGTGTGCGCAGAACTGCTCCAGCAAGTTCAGGTTTTTGCTGACATCGGTGTCGCTCATATTGGCGAAAACGACCGCGCCGTAGTCGAAGGCGTAGAGGTAGCGGTCCTCGTCCACCTGATAAAAAAGTTCGGATGGGTTTTCGGAAAGCAGGGTGCCTGCGTACGCTTCTTTCAAGCGTTTGAGGCGAAGTTGCTCGGCAATGTGGAAGGCTGTGACTTTCATAACAAGTGCGAATATCGGTTGGAGTTGCTCAAATTTACACCTTGTCTCGCCATGCGCACTTTAAATTGGCGCAGAAAGTATCGCGGAATGATATTCCGGGTTGAAAGCGCGGCAACCTGCCCCACCCCTCAGATTGATTGCGGACTTCTTTTGCTCACGCCAACAAGCAATCGGAGATGGCGTTACATTTGCGGCACAAAATTGCATCCCCTTGGCTCCCACCGCTATTGTTGACGTTGCCGTCAGTACAGTTTTAGGCTTGGTCATGTTTGGAGTTGGCTTGTCGCTGACGATCAACGATTTTATGAACATCATCCGCCACCCGCGAGCCTTTTTCACGGCTTTGGGCGCACAGATGCTCGGCTTGCCTGTCATCGCGTTCATCATCGCGTTGGTGGCCCCCATCCCAGCCGTGTTGAAAGTGGGGTTCATCATACTGTCGGCTAGCCCGGGGGGGGCCACATCCGGCTTTCTGACCTATTTGTGGCGCGGCAACGTGGCTCTCTCGCTTTCGCTGACGGCGGTCAATAGCTTTCTCACCTTGTTCACCATACCCATCGTGGTCAATGTGGCGCTGAAAATTTTCTTGGGCCGGGAGACGGACTTGCATCTTCCGTTCTGGGACACCGTGCGGCAGATATTTTTCATCACCATCATACCCGCCACCATCGGGTTGCTGGTGCGCCGGCATTTCCCCGTTTTTGCTGAAAAAATCAACAAGCCCGCCAAGTATGTGATGCTTGCACTGCTCGCCACCGTTTTTGCCATTAAAATGTTTGCGGGGGAAAGTCATGGCGGGGCGGGGCTTACATGGTCCGACTTCATGCTCATCACGCCTGTGGCGCTGATACAAAACGCGAGCTGTTTGTTCTTCGGCTACTTTTTTATGAAATACATGGGGCTGGCACACTCTTCGCGGCTCACAGCGGCCATGGAAAGCGGCGTGCAAAACACCACCCTTGCTTTCCTCATCGCCAACAATCTGCTGGCCAACCAAGCGATGGTGAAACCAGCCCTTGTCTATTCGTTGTATTCCTTCTGGACGGCCTGCATTTTCGCCTACTATTCCAACCGGCTCAACGGTGTGCGCTCCTCTCCATCGGTAATGGACGAAGACGAGGCGGAGTAGAGCGGGTGCATCCAAGTAAAAGTTCTTTCTTCATCTTTGTCGCGCATTAGCCGACGCATTTCGACAAACATGTCACGATGATGCTCCAACCAATCAAGGGCTGCACTACTTTTGCCCTTGTTTTCTCCACAACCTAACCTGCACAACTTAATCACTCTGCTAATGGCTGCCCGACGCAGCTTTTCTACTCACTCTCTTTCGATGAAAAACTTATTGTGTATCTCCGTGTGGTCGGCACTCTTGCTGACCGCGACCACTTCTTTTGCCCAAAACTTCAATCTCCAACTTCGCTCCACACTCGAATATCCGGGCCAGACGTTGGCCAACATCTGCGGCTATGCCCAAGGCGGGCGCGAGTACGCCTTGCTGGGCGGCTCCAAGGGACTGATTATCGTGGACGTGACCAACCCTGAGGCCCCCACGAACATCGTCCAAATACCCGGGCCTGACAATCTCTGGAAGGAAATCAAGGTGTACGACCACTACGCCTACGTCACCTCCGAAGGCGGCCAAGGGCTTCAAATCGTGGATTTGAGCAAGTTGCCAAGCCCCGATTTGGACTATCATTTCTACACCGGCGACGGCCTCATAGAAGGGCAGTTGAACACCATTCACGCGCTGCATATTGATGTCACCAAAGGCTTTGTGTACTTGTTTGGAGGCAGCCTGTTCGGCGGAGCCGCCAAAGTGCTTGATTTGAACACTGACCCCTACAACCCCGTCTATGTGGGGCGCTTCGATGCCTTGGGCTACATTCACGATGGCTTTGCCGACAACGACACGCTCTTCGCGGCGCATATCTACACGGGGCTACTCTCCGTGGTGGACATGAGCGACAAATCGAGCCCCAAATTGTTGGGCACCGTGCAAACACCCGGCAAATTCACCCACAACGCTTGGCTGACCGACGACCACAAGTATGTGCTGACCACCGACGAAACCACACCTTCGTTCGTGACCACCTACGACATTTCTGACCCTACCGACATCAAGGAAGTGAGTCGCCTCTCCACCAACGATGGGTTCGGCTCCATAGGTCACAACACACACGTCCTCAATGACTGGGCGATTACCTCTTGGTATTCCGACGGCGTGGTGATTTCCGACGTGCATCGCCCCAGCAACCACATTATCACGGGCTGGTACGACACTTGGCCCGGCACAGGCCCCAATTTCGACGGCTGCTGGGGCGTGTTCCCCTATCTGCCTTCTGGTACGGTGGTGGCTTCCAACATTCCCAACACCAACGGCGGCACGGGCAAGCTGTATGTGATGACCCCTAATTACGTCCGCGCCTGTTATTTGGAAGGAAAAGTCATCAATGGCTGCAATGGCCAACCCATGCAGGGAGCATCCATCACGGTGAACAGCAATGACCCATGGGTGAACAAACATTCGGGCAACGATGGCTCCTTCAAAACCGGACAGGCCGAGCCCGGCGATTTTAAAGTCACCATCAGCCGACAAGGCTTTCAAAGCCAGACGCTTGATGTCACATTGGTGCCCGGCGAGGTGGTGGAATTGAACGTCACGCTGCAACCTTCCGATGCGGGCGAGATAAAAGGCATCGTGGTGACAGAGGGTTCCGCCACGCCGATTCCGAATGCCTTCGTAAACTTGACCGGCCCGGGCGGCACATTCAGCATCCTGACGGATGCCAACGGCCAGTTCGACCTCACTTGTGTGCCGGGTGGAACCTACAAGGCCAATGTAGGCAAGTGGGGATATATCGCAGAGGCCATCACTATTGCCGAGGATGTGGTCGAAAATGGTCTTTCAACCACCGTTGTTCTAAAACCCGGCTACTACGACGATTTCGGTGTCAATCTGGGCTGGACCACGCAAGCCACTGCCACGGCAGGCTTGTGGGAACGCGGGAAACCCGTCGGCACTATCTTTCAAAACCAATACTCCAATCCCGGCTCCGACGTGGATTTCGATGACAATGAGGAATGCTACGTCACAGGCAACGGCGGCGGGCAAGCAGGCAACGACGACGTGGACAATGGCTCCGTCACGCTGACCTGCCCAACCATGCAACTCGCTGCTTATCCTGATGCCATTTTGTCTTTCTGGTACTGGTTTTACAACGGCGGCGGCTCCGGCGCTCCCAACGACAACCTGACCGTGCGCGTCAGCAATGGCTTGCAAACCGTCACCGTGTTCACGCAGACCCTCTCCGCGAGCGAATGGCGCTTCTCCGGCGAAATTCACCTCAAAGACTTCATCGGGCTGACCAATAATATGCGGGTGCAGTTCATCGCCTCCGACCTCGACCCCGGCCATCTGGTCGAGGCAGCGGTGGATGTGTTCAAGGTGGAGCCAGTCGAAGTCGTTTCCACGCGCCCTGTCGTGGATGCGTCGGTCTTCGTGCAAGCCATACCCAATCCCTCCTCCACTGATTTCTCCATTCGCTATGATTGGCCAGCGGCGCAAAACCTGACTTTGGAAGTGCGCGACGCACTCGGCCAATTGGTGCACACTCAGCATCTGGGGGCCAGCACGGGCACGGCGCTTTGTGGCAATGAATGGCCGAAAGGGGTGTACCTCGTCACGCTCCGCAGCCAAGAGCGGCAAAGTGCACCCTTGCGCGTAATGAAGCAATAGTTATAGGCAAGTGGAGAGTGGAGGGTAGAAAGGGAAAGTTTTCAGAAAACTTTCCCTTTCTACCCTCCACCCAATGATGCGACATCTCTCTGAAGGTTTCCATATCATCACATCCCCCCCACATAGTTGTGCGGTGTGAGCTGTTTCAACTCGCCCTTCACCTCTTCGCTGATTTCCAGTGTATCAATGAATTCGTGAAGCATTTCCCGCGTCACGAGCGAGCGACCGCGCGTGAGCGCCTTGAGCGCCTCGTAGGGCTGTGGGTAGCCTTCGCGCCGCAGAATGACCTGAATGCCCTCGGCCACCACCATCCAATTGTCTTCGAGGTCGTCGTAGAGCTGCCCCTCGTTGAGCATGAGCTTGCCCAGACCTTTGAGGATGGATTTGAAGGCGATAAGCGTGTGCCCCATCGGCACGCCGATGTTGCGAAGCACGGTGGAGTCCGTGAGGTCGCGTTGCAGGCGGCTGATGGGCAGTTTTTCGGCGAGATGCTGAAAAAGCGCATTGGCCAAGCCGAGATTGCCCTCCGCATTTTCAAAATCAATTGGGTTGACCTTGTGCGGCATGGCCGATGAGCCGACCTCGCCAGCCACTGTTTTTTGCCGAAAATACTCCATGGAAACGTACGTCCACACGTCGCGGCAAAAATCGAGCAGGATGGTGTTGATGCGTCCCAATGCCTGACATTGCGCGGCAAAACAGTCGTAGTGCTCGATTTGGGTGGTGAATTGCGAGCGCTGCAACCCGAGGAACTCGCGGACGAAGTCGTCGCCGAACTGCTGCCAGTTATAGTCTGGATAGGCCGCGTAATGCGCGTTGAAATTGCCCGTCGCGCCGCCGAACTTGGCGCGATGCGGGATTTGTTGCATCAATCCCAACTGCACATCGAGGCGCTCCACAAACACCCCGAACTCTTTGCCCAACAGTGTGGGGGAAGCGGGCTGGCCGTGGGTGCGGGCCAGCATCGGCACCCGTGCCCAATCCTGCGCGAGCTGCTCGATGTGGTCGCGCAGGCGCTGCAATAGCGGATAATAGACATCCTGCAAGGCGTTTTTGAAAAGCAGCGGGGTCGCCGTGTTGTTGATGTCCTGCGAGGTGAGGCCGAAATGGACAAATTCACGCAAGTGAGCGAGCTCAAGCCCGTCGAACCGTTCTTTGAGAAAATACTCGACGGCTTTCACGTCGTGGTTGGTGGTGCGCTCGATAGCTTTGATTTGCTCAGCATCGGCGAGGCTGAAGTTCTCAAAAATACCGTTCAGGTCGTCTATTTTGCTGTCCTCGAAACTTGCTAGCTGCGGCAGCCCATATTGGCACAACGCGATGAAGTACTGTATTTCAACAAAAACACGATAACGAATCAGGGCATACTCGCTGAAATAGTCGGCAAGTTCCTTCGTCTGGGTGGCATAGCGGCCATCAATGGGAGAAATAGCGGTCAGCATGGATGGGTTTGAGGGTTTGAGGGTTTGTCCGGCCAAGCGGAGCGGACGGAGTTTGAAGGTTTGAGGGTCAAGCGGGGCGGATAAAGTAGCGATTGGTTGTTGGCCGCGAAATTCGTCTTTTTCGGAAAGAACTAGATGATTCGTGCGGGGGTGTTGCGCTATTTTTCTTTTGGGTCTCGAAATAACGCTTCTTGGGCAGTGGAAAGCGGTGCGTTAACGATGAGTTTAAAAATCCGCCACTCTGTTTTGACATACCTTTGTGCCAAAATTGGACAAACGATGAAGTACATTATTAGCCTTGCCGCATTTCTGCTTTGCTCCGCTGCTTGCAAAGACAGCAGCAAAACGCAAATCGAAACCCTGAAAAAAGAAACCATGGACGTTCACGACGAGGCTATGAAAGACCTCGCCCGCATGAACCGGGTGAGCCGAAAACTAAAAGACTTTATGATTAGCGCCACCATGACCCCCGAACAGTCGCAAGTGTTCACCTCCACGTTGGTGGCCATAGAAAAAGCGGACGACGACATGACTGCTTGGATGAGCGCCTACCGCGACCCCAAAGGGAAACCTCCCGCCGAGGCCATCCAATATCTGCAAGAGCAGAAGTCGAAGATTGAAAAAAACCGCGACGACATTCGCGCCGCGCTCACAGCTGGTGAGGCGCTGTTGGCACAGACGCAGTGAGCGCGGCGCGTTTCAAACTGTTGCACCTGCTTTTTAGAATCCCGCATCCATGCCATCCATCTCGATGCGGGTGTTTTTTCTGCGGAATAGCGAGGTGTCGAATTTGCCAAAACGATAGGAAAAGTTCAGCCGCGCCAATTGCGGGTCGCGGCGACGCCATGTGTCCTGAATGAAAAGGTCCGACTCGGTGAAGGTGCCTTGCTTGCGCGAGCGGAATATGTCTTGCACGTTGAGCGTAAGCGTCGCCTTGCGGTTCCAGAGGTCTTTGCGCACGGAGAAATCAACGAACCAAACGGGTATGGAGTAGCCCTGCGCCGTGTTGGTGGGGCCACCCATCCAGCCGCCGAAGCCCCTGCCGCCGCCGCCTACCGTGAGCGCGGTGCGGCTTTGGTAGGAGCCGGAAAATTGCACGGTGAAGTTTTCAGGCAGTTTGATGTTGAGATTCTCCTTGACAAACCATGTGAACTGCTCGTTTTTCAGGTTGGCCTCCACGTTGCTCGCATCAATGATGGCATTGTAAAAATTCCAGTTGGAGGTCAGTTCCAGCCTTTTTCCCAGTGTGTTTTTCAACGTAAACTCAAGTCCGTAGGCGGTGCTCGAATTGGAATTGGCAAAGGAGGAGACGACCACCTCGCGTTGCAATTCTTGACTAAAGTCAGTGTATTGGTAGCGCGTGATGAGGTCGTTGGAACGCTTGTAATAGATGGATGTCAGCAGGTTGTGGCCTTTGGAAAAGACCTTTTGATACGACATTTCGAGCGAGTTGGTGAACTCCGGCCTGAGCGCAGGGTTGCCAAGCGAGATTTGCAGCGAGTCCGAAAAGTCGGGGAATGGAATCAGCTGGAAAAAGTTGGGCCGATTGATGCGGCGCGAATAATTCAACTGCAAATTGTCTTGGTCGTTGAGTTTGTAGGTCACAAACACGCTGGGAAACAGGCTCAACGGGTACTCGTTGGTGAACGAGGTGTCTAGGTCAATCAAGGTGCCTGTATAGACCGAGCTCTCCGCACGCAGCCCCACTTGATAGCCCCATTTGGGGAAGGAGTGGGCAAAATTGGTGTAGGCCGCATACACTTGGTCGTTGAATTTGTAGTTGTCGGCAAAGCCCGGCACTTGCACCTCTTCCCGGAAAGTCTTGTTGTTGGAGCGGAAGTTGCGAATCGCGGCCCGTGCGCCTGCCTCTATTTTCATTTTGTCGTTGAGCGGGTCGGTAAAATCTGTTTGTGCCGTGAAGAACTCGTTGGAGCCATCAATGGTCTGGCTCTGCCGCGCCGTCAAGGGGGGGACGAAGTCGAGAAAGCTCGTCAGGAACTGGCCCGCGCTGCCCGATTTGCTGCGGTTGAAGTTCACGTCGGCGGTCCACTCCTTGCCCGATTTTGGGAAAAGATACTTGTAGAGCGCCTGTGAGCCGAGGTTGCGGAAGTTGCGCTTGTTGTCCGTTTCGCGCAGCGCCTGCGTGCTCACGAAATAGGAGTCATAAATCGTGTCGGTGCGAATAGTTTGGTCGTCGAAGGAATTGAACTCTCCCCGGTTCAAGGTGGCGCTGACGGTGAAGGTGTTGCGATTATTGATGAACCAGTCCACGCCGCCGCGCAACATGCCGAAGTAGCCTGTGTTCTCCGTGTTGTTGGCTTGAAACACATCGGTGAGGGGGTTGCCAAACAAATTCTGGCGAGCGGTGGCGCCGGAGCTCAACGAGCGGCGCTGGTTGAGGTTGGCCCCTATGAACGCGTTGAATTTGCCTTCGCGTGCATTGATATCGCCGCCGAGATTGACACGTCCGCGCATATCGAGTCCCGCACGCAAGTTGCCGTTGTATCCGATGCGGCGCTCTTTTTTCAGCACGATATTGACGATGCCGGCGTTGCCGCCCGAAGCGTCGTATTTGGCCGAGGGGTTGGTGATTACCTCGATGGTCTCGATGGCATCTGCCGGAATTTGGTCAATGGTGAGCGGCGTGGGCCGGCCATCCACAAAAAGCTGTGGCGCGGCGTTGCGCAAGGTAAGATTGCCGTCGAGGTCCACATTGAGCGAGGGGATGTTTTTCAGCACATCTTCGGCAGTGCCGCCCGCCGCCACGCCATCCTTGTCGGGGCGATATACTTTTTTGTCGAGCGCGAGGGTGAATTGTGATGCCTCCGCGCTGACGGTGACTTCTTTCAGCACCTGCGACGAGGTTTGCAAGATGATATTGCCGAGGTCTTTGTCCACCGATGCCGCCGCGCTGGCGAACCCTCCACCATTGCCGGTAGGCATCTTCACGTCGAAGGCTATTTTCTGCTCGTAGGTGGCGTAGCCCATGTAGTTGATTTTTAGGGTAAACTGACCGCGAATCGGGAGGTTTTCCAGACTGAACTCGCCGTTTTCCCTTGTCAATTGGCCCGCGAGTATCGCCTCTTCCATTTTTCGGCTCACGGTGTCGAAACGCATCCCCAACAATTGCACGGAGGCGTAGGCTAATGGTTTTTTGTTTTCGTCCAACACTTTGCCATAGAAACGGCCTATGTTGAACTGTGCGGCGTTGAATTGGCCGCCGCCACCGGGACGACCGCCTTGAGGCATTTGTGGTATCTGGGCCGCCAACGTGAGGGGCAAAAGGGCAAGCAACGCCAACGAAAGAAAATGTTTGGGTGTCATGGTGTGCTGAGAAGCAGTATGGATTTATTTTTTTGGTGAAAAACTTGGTTAGAGAGCTAACAACCTTCCATCCTCTACCTAAGTTTTCGCATTATTTTTTAAAAAAACACTGCCAACACCACGAAGCCTTGCGGCCAACATTCTTTGTTTGGGAAGAATCCCTCGTTTGAGTAGTTTTTGTGCCGGCCAACTTCTTGGTGTGGCAGTGTCTTGTGTGTTTTTTTTATGTTTCAATACTCTCCGCCGCCGCCGTCGTGCTCGCGTTCTTTGGCGCGTTCTTTTGCCTTGTTGAGGCGGTAGCTGAAAGTAAGATTCACCTGTCTGGCACGCCATTGAAAATCATTTTCGGTATAGAAATCAGCGCCGGAGGTGATGCCGCGCCAGCGACGGGTGTTGAACAAGTCCCGGACACTGAGCGTGAGCGTGCCGTTGTTGTTCAGAAAATCCATGCTCGCGCCGAGGTCGAGGTGATAAAGTGCTTTGGCGCGGCCTTGCGTCGTTTGGCGCGGCGCGCGATAGTTGAAGGTGGTTTGAAGGTCAATTTTTTTCAAGATGGTCAGGCGCGAGTTCAGTCGCCCAAACCATGTGTAGGTGTCGGCATTGAACTGCTGGCCCTCCAGTTCGCCATCGGTGATGGAGCGAAAAAAGTTGAGGTTGCCGTTGAGTTTCCAAATCCGAAACGGCTCATAAGAGCCAGTGAACTCAAGGCCAAAGTCATTGCGTTGCGACAGGTTGAAGGGCCGAGTGATGGCGGAGGTGTCGGAAAGTTGGGTACGAATCCGCTCTATCACGTTGGTCGTGAAGCGATAATAGACTGACGAGTTGAGCGAGCCTTTTTCCCAGCGTTTGAGGTGCCCGATTTCGTAGGCATCGGTGTATTCAGGCTCCAAGTTTGGATTGCCGCCCCAATAGTTGCGGGCATCGCTGAAGGTGGTGAAGGGGTTCAACTCACGGAAATGGGGGCGACGGATGCGACGGCTATAGCTGATTTGCAGGGTGTTTTCGTTGAACAAATCGTAGCCCAAGTGGGCACTTGGAAACAAGTTGGTGTAGAGCGGCCGGGCGTTTATTTCGTTGGTTTGCAACAGCTCGGTTTTCACGTCGGATGTCTCCACGCGCAGGCCGCCTTGCCATGAGAATCTGTTGGCTTTGTTGCCCATCATCCCATAGACGGCATAGATGTTCTCATCGTAAAGCACGTTGTTGCTCAAGCCCGGAAGGGGCAGCCAAGTCGCATCTTCGAGGGTCTCCACCAAGAAGTCGTTGCGAATGTCGCGCAGGCCAGCCCGCGCCCCGGCTTCAAATTTTCCTTCCTTTCCCATCGGGCGCACATAGTCCACTTGCAGGACACGGTTGAATTCGCCTTCCTTGTTCAAGGAGCGTTGCAACAGGTCTGGGCGGCCCGAGGGCTGCCAATCTGGACTGAAATACACCTCTCTGAAATCCGATTTTTCTGTTTCGGTGTTGTCCTGATAGCGGAAATCAGCGGTGAGTTCGTGGCCTTTCCCCTGAAATATCTTTTTGTAAGTCAGCGAGTATTCCAGATTAGGCTCTGTCTCCGTTTCGTTGTCCGTGCGGCGCGTGATGCCCGTCGGGTTGTTGAGGCTATTGAGATAATCGCGATACTCGATGACGTTGGTATTCAGTTGGTCACTGTACTGCCACGAGAACGCAGTGGTGAAAATGTCTTTTGGAGTGATATAATAATCGGCCCCAAATCGGGCGCTATTCGACAATCCGCCGCGCATTCGTCTGCTGGTTTGTTCAGTGATGAATGTCGTGTTGTCCGCATAGAACTCCTGATACTGGCTGCCGCTACCCGGGCTGTTGCGATATCGAATGCCGTAGTTGGAAAATAGATTGAGCTTGTTGCGGCGGTAGTTCAGGTTGAAAGTGGCGCCATATTCATCCGGCTGCCCCACCGTGAGGTCGAACGAGCCGTTCAGCCCGCGCTGCTGCTCTTTTTTCAGCACGATGTTGATAATGCCCGCCATCCCTTCGGCTTCATATCGCGCCGAGGGATTGGTAATCACCTCCACGCGGTCTATCATGTTGGCAGGCAAGTTGCGCAATCCATTGGAGCCAAAGCTCACCAAACCAGAGGGGCGCCCGTCTATCAAGATACGCACGCTTTCGCTACCTCTCAGACTCACGTTGCCCTCCACGTCCACCGTCACCGACGGCACATTGTCAAGCACTTCCGCCGCCGTGCCGCCCTTGTTTACCAAGTCTTTACCCACGTTGTACACCTTCTTGTCCAAATCGAACTGTACCTGGCTTTTTTCGGCCCGAATAATCACCTCATCCAAGGTGTTGGCATCCGAAGAGAGCAATATGGTGCCCAAATCAGTATCTGTCGCGAGATTGATGTCCCAAACATATTTCGTGCGATAAGAGAGGAACTGCGCCCGCAGAAAATAGGTGCCGGGTTTGGCCTGCATTTCAAAAATGCCGTCATCGTCCGTGATGGCACCCGTCACTGCCGCGCTATCGGGCAAGGAAAAAAGCGTGACGGTGGCAAAAGCGAGTGGGAGTTGCGATTCGACATCGGTAAGGGAACCTCTCAAGAGGTGTTTGTCAACGGCGGGCGCTCCCGATTCTTGCACTTGGGCACACAACAACGAAGGCAAGGAGCACAATAGAAGAATAAAAAAGCGGGGAGAAAACATCAAGGGATAGAAATTGTGCGAGCGAAAAAGAACTGGAATGAAAAAATCGGGCAATAGTTCAATCAATCAAGTTGCGGCGACACAAAGGAACGCCCTATTTTTCAAGGAGATAGCGGTGTGTAGATGAAAGCGTTAATTGTGACGATGAGGTATCTTGGTGACCTTCCAGTGTTCATCAAACCAATTTTCTCGTTGAGATTTCGCTTGCCTCCGCGTCTAAGCAAATCGCACCGACCTGACTGAACGCACCGCGAGGTCGCAAACAAATTCTCCCCTAAACACCATTGGCATAAAAAATTTCACAAAACAACTCGGCATCAAAATCTTACTACTTTTACCCCACTGTTTAACAAACAAAACGATATTTAAATGACATTGATTGACCAAATCCGCGACCTCATCGCCGAGGGCGAAACCCAACGGTCGCTCGACGAACTCTACAAATACGTCAAGGAAAGCAACGCCGACGTGATTGACAATCTCGTCATGTTGCGCGGCAGAATGCAAGACCTGCAACGCTCCATCAACAACGGCACGATGGACAACCAAACTGCGGCTTTGGAACGCGCCAAAATCAACGAGGCTATTCTTAAAATGCTGCCACAACTGACACCCGAATACCTCGCCGAGGCCAGCAAGCGAAAGGAGCCTTTGCAGCGCGCTGTACCTGCTGCTGCGCCTGCTGTCGCTCGCTCTGCCGAAGCGCCTGCACGCGATATGAAAAAGTGGTACCTCATCGGTGGGGGAGCTTTGCTCGTCGTGGTGCTGCTGATATCCACGCTTGGCGGAGGAGACACCTCCGAAGACTTTCAGGAGCAAACGGTCGCCGAATCCACCGATGCCACATTTCCAAATGCCCCCTCAGAGAATGCGGCCCAACAGAATTTTCAGCAGCAACCCAGCCAAGCCGAACAAGACCATTTGGAATGGCAATCGAATAACGGCGCAGTCTCTTTTGTCACCCAAAACGGCACGAATTGGAATGAACTGGATGGCGGCGGCGCTGTCAGATTCAAATTCAAATTGACCGAAGAAACCGAGGAATACGTCGAGATATACGATGCTTCCCGCGGAACAACCTTGCGCATTTACAACGACAAAGTTCAATTCCAACAAGGCGACAATACCGAATGGAGATTGTTGGCCTATGGCGGGTGGAAATAACCAGCCAAGCATTGGTGCCAGCATGGTTCGCTGAAAACTTGGCGACGCGAATCACACGCACGCTTGCCATCGAGAAAGAGATTCTTTCTTTGAAAAAATGAGGCCGTCTCATAAGTGATGTTTGTTTGACAGGATTGACAAGATTTGCGCCCATTTTCGGGTCAAAAAACCTGTAAATCTTGTTAATCCTGTCGAAATTTAAACTTGTGAGACGGCCTCATTTCATTTTAGCGGCAGCAAGCGCAAGCGCAACCGGGACCGAAGCATTGGTTGCCACAGGCGCAGGCAATGCACCCTCTCTATCTTTTCCCTTTCTTCCCTCCGCTCTTCGCCGGAGCCGCGGGAGTCGCCTTTTTGGGCTTTTCTTTCCTCTCGGCGGGTTCAATATCCGCCAGTTGGTTCGGGTCGCCGAGCGAATGGCGACGATACCACAGGAACAACCCTCCAAAAAACAGCAGCAAGGCCAACACGGAAGCCACTTTTGAGATGGATTCGCCGAGGTAGAACGAGCGCGGCTCGAAGCGCATTTCCAATTTTTGATTTTGGCCCGCTGGCAAGCGCATGGCGCGGATGAGATAGTCGGCCTTGATGAAGTCAGGGGCTGGCTGGCCGTTGAGGTAGCATTTCCAGCCTTTGGCAGGTGGGTACCACATTTCGGAAAAAAGAGCAAGTTGCTCTGTGGCGGCCGAGTACTCGTATTCCATTCGGTCGGGGTGATAACTCGTCAGGCGGATGGTGGCGTTGCTGTCGGGTTGGATGTTCAGCCCATCGAGAGCAGAAGCGAACGACTGTTGCACCACGGCAGAGTCGCGGAAATTGAGCATTCCAAGCGCCTCTATTTCCTCATCGCCATTGGCGACGACCCGCCATCCTTTCACAAACCAAGCATTGCCGAGCGCGGCGGGGTTGCGCACGATTTCGGTGGTCGGTTTCACCACATATTTCACATTGAAAATCCCCGCAAGCCGAAGAATACCCGGCAAGCGATTTTCATCCTCGGGGTACACGTCGCCAAAATATCGCTCCACCACATCTTGGTAGCGTTGGAGTTTGGCCGCGTGGTAGCCGCTCAAGCTTTTGTGGAAATAAGACGTAATCCAGTTGGTCGTCATTTTGCCCCGAGCATAGTCGAGCACACGGTAATGAATGTCTTGGTCTTGCTTGATTTCCATGTCAAAACCATCTTCCGGCGGGCGGGCAAGGGCTTCTTTTTTGTTCTCGTACTTGCTAGCGTCCAAGGTGCGATTGCACACAAACCAGTGGTCGGTGAGTGCCAGCAGCGCAATGCCGCCGACCGTCAGACTGGCTTTAAGGCTGCCTTTCAGGTAAAACCAAATCAACACAGCGGCAGCGAAGATGAAACCCATGGAGCGGAACGCATCGCCGCGCACCAATGCCGCACGGTCTTTTTTCAAGGCAGCAAGCAGGTCAGGCACCTGAGCCAGCATCTCGTCGCGTTGCCCCACATTGGGCGCAAACACAATGGCGAGCAGGCACAAAAACAACGTGGAGCCAGCCGCCACTTGCAACGCTCTTTTTTTCTTTTCGAGCGCGATGTCGGGGTCGCAAAGCTTTTGCAAACCCAAAGCCGCCAACGCCGCAAAACACAATTGACCCATGCCCAGCGCCATCGAGACCGCACGGAACTTGTTGAACATCGGGAAATAATTGTAGAGCAAGTGATTGAGGAAAAAATTCTTGCCCCACGCCAACGAAATCATAAACACGGCGCTGCCCGCAAGCCACCATTTGGCATCGCCCGGCACCAGCAGCGCACCCAGCAAAAACAGAAAACACACAATTGCCCCGAAGTAGATGGCTGTGCCCACAAAGGGCTGGTCGCCCGTGTACATGAGTACAGCCGTTTGTTGGTTGGCTTGCTGCGGAGACAGCTGATTGCTATATTTTCTGGCAAAAGTCTTGAACAACTCCGTGTCTTTATACGACTCATTGGCACCGCCACCCGCATAATGCGGAACGAGCAGCGTGAAGCTCTCCCCCACCCCATAGCTCCAGCCGAACAAATAATCCTTGTCAAGCCCATCGCCTCTGGCGGCGGCTTTGCTCAATTCCGACTTGCCGCGAATCGTCTCTTGGCTGTACTCATAAGTAGGCCAAAGACGCGAGACATTGCATGCAGCAGCCACCACCAAGGCCAACAACGTGACCGCCAGCGAGCGCACCCACGACAAATATGCCTTGTGCCGAATAGCATCCACCTCACGAGCGATGAAATAAATGCCCATCAGCAGCAGGGTGTAATAAGTGATTTGAACGTGGTTGGCGTATATCTGAATCGAAGTGAACAAGGCCAGCATCCCAGCCCCCAAGAGCAAGCGCCCATTGAAAACCAACACCATGCCGGCCAGCATCCCCGGCGCAATGGCCAACGCCGCCATCTTGGTGGAGTGCCCCGCTTCGAGGATGTCCACGTTGTAAGAAGTGATGCCATAGGCCAATGCGCCGAATATCGCCACCCGCCAGTCGGCCTTCAAAGCGCCCAACAGCAAGTACATACAGAACATGGCCGCAAAAACCTGTGCCCACACGGAGGTGTAGTCATTCCAGAGAAACAACGCTTTGAAGACCGGTTCCGTCAAATTGCCTTCCACAGAAGAGTATATCTGGTAGGCCGGCATCCCCCCGAAAGGGCTGTTCGTCCACAAAGGCGCTTTGCCTTCTTTTTCCACATAATAATGAGACTCGGTCTGCATGGCGCGAGCCTTGTCGTTGTCGGGCTGGGGCAGCACCTTGCCATTGAAGGCGTTGGGCGCGAAATACACCGCCGACACGAGCATCAGCACGGCCACGGCAATCAAATGGGGGAGGAATTTTTTAAAATCCATGTGATTTGAATGTTGATTTACTGCGCGGCGAAGGTATTGAAATGTTCCTTAGTTCAAATTGAGGAGCAATTGCCGAAGTGCTTCTGAAGGAATTTCGTGTCCGCCGTCAAAAGGTTTTTCCTCAAAATCCACCCCGTTCCTGTCCTCTATTTCTTGCAGCGTGCTCAATCGGTCAGGTGTCAGGAAAGGGTCGCTGGTGCCGTAGAGTAGGTAGAGATTCTTGTCGGACAAATAGTTGCGGTGCGCGGCATAGTCCAAGTCTTCAGGAGGAAGGCCCGCCCAGAGCACGAGGTCGTGAAAATGCGGGTGATGGCGCAACGCCCACCGGCAGGCAGTGGCCGTGCCTTGCGAAAAACCAAGCAACACGATGCGAACGTCGTAAGGAATCTGTTCGGCATAGTGGCTGTAGAGCGTCTGTAGATAGAGCGAATAGTCGGCGATTTGGTCTTCGCGGTGGTGCTTGGTCATCCAATTGGCGCCGACCGGGCCCGCGAAACCTTTTTTGTAAAAATGGTTCATGCCTTCGGGCGCAAGCACAAGCGTGTGACCATCGTCGAGCAATTTGAAATTTTCCAAAAACTCCGAGGCCAATTGCGCGTAGCCGTGACACACGAGCCACATTTGCCGAACGTGCATGCCCGGCTGGCCGAGCATACAATAATGGGCGGTTTTTGAGACGGTCAACTTGTGATATTCCATGGTGCGATGGTTCGAGGAGAAGCGTTGGCGGGTCGAAAGGTATGAAAACAGCCGCTACCCGGCAAAACTCGTTTTTTTGAAAAAAATGCCCGAGTCGTTTAGCTACATTTGCTTGATGTTATTTCTGTTCCAATACCAAACTGCGTTTATTCCATGCTTCGCTTTTGCTCCGCCTTGGTCTTTTTGCTTTTTTGCGCAAAAGAACCCATCTCTGCCTGCGGCTACAATTTCGTGGGCGACTGCTCCACCAGCATTTCACTAAAAATCAACGGCACACAGGACAGTTTTGCGGTGGCCCCCTGTCCCGGCGTGCTAGGCTTCAACGGCTTCGCATTGGGCAATCTCCAGTCGCTCGAAATCGCGCGCGCCCAAGCCGCCACTTGGGAAAGTTGCGAAAACAACGTGACCAGCGTGGCGCTCCGATACCGCGTGTATGAGCACGGCTTTCCCGGCGGCGCGTGGCACAGCCTCGATTTGCAGGAAGATTACAACACGCTGGTCGGGCCTTACACCACCCGCTATCGCAGCATTGACACCAGCACGAGCCTGACAGATGGCCTGACAGAGGGCAGACGCTATGTTCTGGAAATATATTTTTTTGCGGAAATAGACACCATCGGCGACGACTTCATCCCGGAAGGCACTTTCGTGCAAAACAACAATGGCCTCAACTACCATTTCATCTTCGAATACGGCGGCGACAGCGCCCCACCCTTCGTGGTAGCCACCACAAAAATCGTGGACGTGAAATGTCACGGCGACAGCACGGGCGTGGCCGGCGTGACGGTCTATGGCGACCCGAACGGGCTTTTTTACCATTGGAGCAACGGAGGCATCAATTTCCCCATTCTGAACAAATTGCTCGCTGGCACCTATTCGGTCACGGTGACGGGCGCAAGCGGACACTCGGAAAGCGACACCATCGAAATAGCGCAGCCAGCAGCCCCCCTGAGCGCGTCGTTCACCCTCACGGCGCTCGGCTGCGACGGCTCGCCCGGCCTTGCCACAGCCGAGGCATCGGGCGGCACCACTCCTTATTATTATATGTGGGAAAACGGAGAGCAATTGCCATCCGCCACATTCCCCCAAAGTGGCGAATACGGCCTGCTCCTCACAGATTCCAACCATTGCGAGTCGGAATATCTCGTGGAAATAGCGCCACCGCCCACAGTGGAATCATACCAAACGGCAGAGGTTTGCGAAGGCGAGGCATATTCGATGGCAGGCATGAGTTTTTCGCAGCCGGGCAATTACACCATTCAACTTGACGGATTCCCCAATTGCGACACAGTGGTGCATCTGAGCCTCAGCGTGTCGCCCAAACCCACCATCCAAGCCGACCTCAACGCCTCGGAAGGTTCCATCGCGCTGCTCATCAGTGGAGGCATGGCACCCTACGATATTTTGTGGGACAACGGCTCCACCACCCCCGTCGTCAGCGACCTCGCGCCCGGCACTTACTGCGTCACCGTCGCCGATGCCAAAGGATGCTCGCAAACCGCCTGCGCAACCTTGGAGCCGTCCAGCGCGTGGAATCCGCAAGTCGCCCGCCCGCTGCGCCTCATGCCCAATCCGGTGCTTCCGGGCCAGCCAATCGAGATGATTCTCCCCGTTGATTTTGTCGGCCAGGAAATAAACGTGGAAATACTTGATGGAAGAGGCGCGACGTTATTGCGCTTGAAAGAGCGACTCGGGCAGCCATCCCTAAGCCTGTCCTGCCCTATTCAGGCACCTGTTGGCATAGCGCTCATAAGAGCCACCAGAGCAGATGGAAAGGGGGTAACAGGCAGACTGACAGTGCATTAGCCGGGTACATTTGCGCAAGAAATGTCCAAATGATTTGGTGTTCGCAGTTTCTTTTTACATTTGCACGATTTTTTAAACAAAACTTTCTACTATCACTCTCAAAAATTTTCAGAACATGAGCAAAAAACTGTTTCTCCTTCCGGCCCTCGTGATGGGCGCTTTCCTGCTCTTTATGCCTGCTTGTGGCGAATCCGACCCCTGCAAAGATGTTGAATGCGGTGCCAATGGCATTTGCATCGAAGGCACTTGCGACTGCGACCCGGGATATGAACTGGGAGCCTCCAGCAAATGCGACGTTGAATGGGCAACCAAATTCCTCGGTAGCTATACAGGTACCGATGGTTGTGGTGGAGCGTTGACTCAGCCTGTCAATATTACACGCATCAGCGAAAGACGGATTCGCATCACCAATTTTGGCGGTTTCGGCTCCTATGTGGACGCAGACATCAAAGTAGTCTCCGGCACTGCAAACGCCTTTGAACTCAACAATTATGTAGACCCTGCGCAGCGCAGATTCACTGGCAGCGGTACTTTGACTGGCAATGCAATTAGTGCTACATATACGGTTACATACACCGACGGCACTTCTGAAACTTGCACGTTTAACATCACGAAGTGATTGTTTTTGAAAGATTTTAAATGAAAAGGCCGGCGGGGATATCCCGTCGGCCTTTTTGCTTTTTCAAATTATACCTTGATTCGCTAGGATTTGTTAGATGAACATGATTGATGTTCTTGATTTTTAGCAGATTGCGATTGCAGACATGCCCAAAACCTAGCGGCGCGAAGTATATCTTAAATTAGTTGCCACCTCCAGCAGCGCCGGGGCGTTTCTTTTGCTGCTCTACATCGCCGGGTTTCGCCGCACCTGGGCGCTCCTTTTGTTGTTCTGGAGTTGGATTTCCAGCAGCACCCGGGCGTTCTTTCTGCGGGTCGCTCGGAGATGGTTGCGGAAGCGGGTCAACATTTGGGCCTTTGCCACCGCTACCGGGCTTTGGCTTCGACGGTTGTTTTTGGCCGGGCTTGGCAGCCGCGCGTTCTGCCAACACGGCTTGGAAGCGGCGGTCAGCCTCCGCGTTCACGCGCTCGGTGCATTCAGCATCTTTTTGTGCGCGCAGTTCGTCCAATTTCATCGTGACCATTTGGTCAATTTCGGCCATTTGTTGTTCGCGGGTCTTTTTGAACGAGGAAAAGACCAAGAATGCGACGGCGAGCACCGCTACGCCGAGAGTGAGCAATTTTTTATTCATCGTTGAGAATTTTTTCAGTGAAGGTTTGAAGTGAACATTGAGTGAGCAGAACGAGCGGCATCACTGCACTTGGCCGGACTGCACATCGAGTTGGCGCACGCGCTCCTGAACGCGGTTTTCAAACTCGGCATCGCACTTGGCGGTCATCTCGCTCTCGACGGCAGCGCGGCCAGCCTCAAATTTTTTGGCCACCTCGGCATCGAATTGTTCTTGTGTAAGCAGCTTTTCGCCACAGGAAGCCATGGAGAGGGTGAGTGCGGCCCCGGCGAAGATTCCCAGAATTGTTTTTTTCATGTCAAGAATCGTTTTGTTGGTTAAAAAAAATGACGTGCAAAAGTAGAACGGCGATTGTTAAAGTCAGAATGAATGAGGCGCAAATTTTCGGAGCTGAATAAACGGCGATTTCGCCCTATCATTGTTCGGCCAAAATCAGCCGCTTGGCAAAACCGCTGAATGATGCAAACAAGCACCTTTTTTACACAAAACCTTTCACCAAAAAAATCGCGCCCTCGCCGACTGCCGCTGCCACACCTTCCTCTCGTGGGCCTTTGGCTCATCTGGCTTGCTTGCCTGTTCCCCGCCTCTATTGCCGCGCAAACCGAAGACCCCTCTACGGGCGAATTGCTCGAAAATTTCTTCCGCGACAACGAACTCGCCTCCGAAACCGATGCCCAACTGTTTCTGGAAAATCTCGAAAACTACCGGCTGCGCCCGCTCGACCTCAACCGCGCCACTCGTGCCGACCTGCTCGAACTGCGCCTGCTCAACGACCTCCAAGTGGAAAATTTCATCGCCTACCGCAACCTGCTGGGGCCGCTGCTCAACGAGTACGAACTGCAAGCCATCCCCGGTTGGGACTTGGCCGACATTCGACGCATCCTGACGTATGCGAGGGTCAGCACGGGACTCGACACACGCAACGTGCGCATCATGAGGGGATTCGTGGAAGGCAACAACGAATTTTTGATGCGCTGGCTGCGACAGTCGCCGCCAAACTATCCCCGCAACGCGGAAGGCAGGCCGGATGGCTGGGCACTGCGCTATCGCCACACGTTCGACAACCGCCTGCGATTTGGCTTCACGGCAGAGAACGACCCCGGCGAGGCGTTTTTCAGCGGCAGCAACAAACACGGCTTCGATTTTTACAGCGCCCATCTTTTTGTCCAAAACCTCAACGAGCGATTTCGAGCCGTCGCGCTGGGCGACTACTCTGCCCGTTTCGGCCAAGGGCTGCTCTTGCAGACGGGTTTTTCGCCCGGCAAATCTGCCGAGACCACCGCAGTGATGCGCGGCGGTCGCAAAATCAACGCCTATTCGGCCTTCGGGGAAATCTATTTCTTTCGCGGCGCGGCGGCCACGGTGGCGCTTGGCAAAAACGTGGAAGTCACCGCACTCTACTCCAATCGGCGACGCGACGGCAACATTGCCCAGATTCAGTCCGACACCACAGACTTCGACGCGCCCGAAATTCTTTTCACCTCCATCCAAACTTCGGGGTTCCACCGCACTCCCGCCGAGATAGCCGATGAAAAAGCCATTCGCGAACAGGTGGGCGGCCTTTCGGCGGCTTACCTCTGGAAAAACGGCCACATCACGGCCAACGGCCTTTGGCTCCACTACGACAAACCCTTCAACCCCGCCACCTCCTACTACAACCAGTTCGTGTTCAGGGGCCAGCAACTCGCGGGGTTCAGCCTCGACTACAACTGGCGCCGCCGCAACTGGCTCCTTTTCGGCGAAACCGCCCGCAGCGACAACGGCGGGTTGGCTTCCATCAACGGCCTGTTGCTCTCGCCCGACCGCCACGTCACACTCAGCCTCGTGCAGCGTCATCTGGGCAAGGACTACCAATCTGTCTGGGCCAATCCTTTTGCCGAAACCTCCAACGTGGCCAACGAGCAGGGAATGTATATCGGTGCCGACATTCGATACATCCGGCGCTTGCAGATCAACCTGTACGCGGATGTGTGGCGGCACCCGTGGCTGCGATTCGGCGTGAGCGGGCCGTCGCAAGGGCGAGAGTTTTTGGCGCGGGTGCTCTGGACAAAAAGCCGCGCCTTCTCGGTGTATGCGCTTTGGCAGAGCGAGACCAAAGAGCGAGACGGGTTCGTGGCCGAACAACCCAACCTGCGCGGCTTGCTCGAAAATCGGCGCGACCGATTTCGCCTGCACGTCGTCAGCAAGGTGAGTCCCTCGGTGGAATTGCGCAGCCGGGTGGAATGGACGGGCTACCAAGTGCAGGGATACGCACGCACTTGGGGCTTTCTTGCCTATCAGGAGGCGGTGGTGCGCCCCATTGGCTCGCCGGTGCACGGAACGCTGCGCTACGCCATGTTCGACACCGACGATTTCAACTCGCGGATTTATGCCTTTGAAAACGACCTTTTTTCAGCCATTTCCATACCCGCCTTTTCAGGGCGCGGCACGCGGATGTATTTCAACCTGCATTGGCGGGTCAACGACTGGCTGCGCCTCGAAGGGCGCTACGAGCGCACCAATCAAGTGCGAGGCGTGACATCATCCAACATCACCGGACAAAGAGAGGTCTGGAAATTGCAAGCGCGGATGCGGTGGTGAGACATCATTTTTAAAAAAAGTGTTTGATTTGTGCCCCATGAGCAATCTACCCTCCAGAACAAAACAAATAGCCCTTGGCGCGCTGCTGGCGGTGGCGGTGCTGGCCATCGTGGCATCTTTGTTTGAAAGAAAAAAAAGCGCCTATCAAGCACTGCCATCGCAGGCTGCCGTCGTGTTGGAATTCAACAGCCTTTCCAAAGTCAACTTATTGAAAAAGAGCCTGAGCGCTCCCGTGTGGACGGATGTCATGGAAACGACCTTGTTCCGCAACGCTTGGGGCGACATCGCGGCTGCCGAACGTCTTTTTGGACACGCGCCCGCCCTACACGAGGCATTTTCCCGAAAAAAACTCTTGTTGGCACTCACGCTTGGCAAGGCTGACAGCTTGCATGGTTTGTTCACACTGGACACGGAAACGGACATCAACCTCAAAAAACTGCTGGAAACCAACAGCATCACCCAGCGGATTTTCCCCTCGGTATTTCACGGGCGCACGCTCTACACCGTCTATTTGGACAAAAACGAGCCAGTGGTGGTGGCTGCTTTGGGACCACTATTGCTGTTTTCGCGGTATTCCTACTTGGTGGAAGACGCACTGGGTCAATTGGAAAAATCGCAATCGTGGTGGGCAGGGCGCAAGGCCATGAACGAATTTGGCGTGGGCGCACCGCTGCGCTTGTTTTTCCGGCCATCTGCTATATGGGCACAATACGAGAACAGCACGGCCGCAGGTTGGGAACACGTCCCCGATATGATTTCAAAAAACGTGGAGTGGCTCGGCTTGGCTTGGAATGGCCGCGAGGTGACGGCTTTTGCCGAGACTGGGGGCGCTTTGCGCAATGCGGGCTGGTGGGGCAAGGCCACGCCGGAACAGGATATTTTCGCGGTGCTTCCCAACAATGTCGCCTTGCTCGCAAAGGCATATTTCGACCGGCCGCGCCTCTTTTTTGACCAAATCAAAAAAGGCAACAGCGACGATTTTGACCGCTTCGTGTTGCCGTGGATAGGCGACGAGGCGGCATGGGTGGTCACGGAGCCTTTTTCGCAGGGAATGTTTGAAGACCAA
The DNA here is from genome assembly GCA_026129545.1 of Saprospiraceae bacterium. Lineage (NCBI taxonomy): Bacteria > Pseudomonadati > Bacteroidota > Saprospiria > Saprospirales > Saprospiraceae > Saprospiraceae bacterium. Next base: position 351,249 of record JAHCHX010000001.1, on the reverse strand, counting down.
TTCATTGTGTTGGCTACCCGCGACAGCGCAAGCGCCTTGGAGCGCCTGCGCGACTATGCGCGACAACGAGGGGCTTTGCGCGTGGAGGATTATCAAACGTTCGAGGTGTTTGAGTTTGCCGCCCAATCGCTGCTGTCGCCTTTGCTGGGAGAAAACAGCCATTTCCGCAATCCTTGTTGTGCAATGATTGGGCGTTATGTGGTCTTTTCGACCACTCGCCCCGCACTCGAGCTCTGGATTGACAAGCACATCGTCAGCCAGACTTTAGCCAACGACACCGATTTTTTGCAACTCCGGCAGAAAAAAACCGCTGGCACGGACAATGGCCAAGTCCTCCTCAATGGAGCCTATCTACCACTTTTATTGAAAAACATCTTCGACCCGCAACGCGAGTCGTTTCAGGCAGCCGACGTGCAAGCACTCTCAAAAATCGGGTGGGTTGGCCTCGATTTGCAACCCGACGGGAATAGCCGCCTGCAAGTCCATGTAGCCACTCAACCGCTGGCCACCGCCCAAACGCAGGCGAGCCTGCTTTGGAAAACACCCTTAGGTGCACCCGCCGCCACACAACCTTTCATAGTGGAAGGCAGCGAGGGCATAGCACTCGTGATGCAGGACTCGCGCCACGAGCTCTACCGCCTCAACGCCAGCGGCGCAGTGGTGTGGCGCCGACAAATGGAGGAGCCTATTTTGGGCGCGGTGCAAGGAATTGATTTTTGGGGCAACGGCTCTTTGTTTTTTCTCTTCAATACCGCCAACCGAATTTGGCTGCTCGATGACAAAGGGCACGACGCACAAGGATTCCCGCTTGAGCTGCTTTCGCCAGCCACCAACGGGGTGACGGCAGTTGACTTCGACAACAACTCAAAGTATAGCTACTTCATCGCCTGCGCCAACGGCAATTTGTATGGGTACGACCAATTTGGCCGCCCCTTGCCGGGCTGGAACCCACAAAGCGGCATCGGCCGGGTGACGCATCCGGTGCTGCATTTTCAACAGGGCAACAAAGATTATCTGGCGGCGCTCAACCAAGCGGGCAGGTTGTTCGTGTTTGGGCGCAACGGCGCGGAGCGCTTCCCGCCTGTTCAGTTTCAAGGCAAGGATTTTGGCCCCCCGCAGGCAGATGCCTCGCCCAAAGCGCCGCGCATCGTTTGTGCCAACGGCGCGGGCACGGTGTTCGTGTGCAAATTGGACGGCACCTCCTTCAATATGCAAATCGGCAAGGGAGGCAAGGGGGATGCGCACTTTGTTTTCACACTTCTTGGTGGCGACGCTCGCCACGACTATGCCTTGTTGAAAGAAAAAACGCTCTCGGCGAGCAGCTATGAGGGCAACACGTTGCGCCCGCTTTTCCAGACGACCTTGCCCACCGAGCAAGACACCTTGTTCGCCGTGCCGCAGCATCGCCTCGGCACCTTGAATCGGGGCAAGCGTCAGATTTGGTTGTTCGCTCCAAATGGGCAGGCATACCCCGAATTTCCGTTGGCCGGCACCACGCCTTTTGCGGTCAGTGGCACGGGTCAAAAGCAAGGGCAAATGCTAGTGGTAGGCGATGGGAGCAGCGTGTATGCCTATAAAATATACGCTTCCCCCGCTGGCGCATCTCGATAGACCGCCAAATTTGATTAAGAGGAGATTTAGAGGGGAGGTAAAAAAAATTTAGGGGCAGGGCAGACGAATGAAAACGGAGGCATCAAAATCGGAAAAGACAAAATAAACAGAGATTGAGACTGCTCAGAAAAGCGTGTCAAACCTTCCTGTATGTTTTTCTACACGGCGAACGCCGCACTCAAAGGAGGTTAAGTTACTGAAAAACCAAAACGCTGTGCCTCCGTGTCTCTGTGTTTTCTCATTGCCCGAATTGGGGCGACACAGTTTTTTGGACGCGCTCTTTTCGATTTTTACTTCCCGATTTTCATACGTTTGCCATGAGAATTTAGGGGGCATGCGCTTCCTTCTCCGACGCATCTCGATAGACCGCCACCACAAAAAGACCCGCGACAAACTCGGTGAGGCGGCGCCAACCGCCGTGTTTTTTGGACACATAGCGATACAGCGGCCCCACCTTGGTGCGCAGGTCGGGCATAAATCCCATGATTTGTTGCAAGGCTCCTTTTTCCTGCTCGCTTTTCTTTTTCGCCCAGCGCCTGAAATGCCATGTCATCACTGGCTGCACGATGTAAAACCAAGCAACCAGCACCGCCACTGTGCGCAGCACCGCATACATCGCTCTTTGGACGCCCGATGCCTTGCCGCCAGCCAGCAAAAACGTGAGCACGATGAAAAGCAAGACGCCGACAGCCAACAGCCACTTGGGTCTCGCTCGCTTTTTTTCGGAAAAATCCTGACCCGCCACTGGCAAGGTCAGCTGTCCGTATTCCGCCATGCGGGCCTCTATCTGGCCCGGCAAACGGGTGAGCCAAAAACCCAACACCACCCCCCACAGCCCATAGAGCGCGATGTAGCCTCCCACCACAAGGGCAGAACCCGACACGCCGCTCTGAAAGCCGAAGAGCTTGAGCACATCGCTCACGAAAATGTCGAGCGCCTCGAAAAGGGGCTTGCCAAAAAAAACTGACAGCATGATGACTTTTTGAACAGCCGACTCCACAATGGCCAAAAAGCCAAACAGATAGGCCGCCAACGCATAAGGCTTGACGTGACACAATATCAACGCACCCGCCACGCCCTGAAACCCCACCGCGAAATAGGCCGTCGGTGGCGAGTGCGGGCTGACAAGCGCCTTCACCAAAATCACCAACACCGTGGAACGCAGGATGACGGACGCTTTCCGACCGCTGGCGTGTGCCAACAGACCGATGCACAGCACCGCAAAACCACCTACAAATATGCCCGTAAAAGGCATTTTCAATGCGTGCATCACTCCGCCCAATGCACATTCGGAAAATGCCCACAGCGCGGTGATGCGAAAAATCGTGTCCGTATTGTTTGCTCGCATAGAGGGAAATGTTTGAGGAGTTTGAGGGCTTGTCCGGCCAAGCGGAGCGGACGGGAGATGATTAAAAAAACACATCCCAGAACACGCCTTCCTCCTCTTTGCCGACATTGAAGCGGTATAGGTAAGGCGCTTTGTGCGCAGCGCCCGAAAATTTTTTCTCCACCCTTTCCAAAATGCCCAATCCGAGCATTTTGCGCTGGAAATTGGCACGAATCAATTTTTTGCCCAAAATGGTCTCATAGAGGCTTTGCAGCTCTTGCATGGTGAAAGTGTCGGGCAGCAAATTGGGGCCGATGAGGCTTTTGCTCAGCCTGAAACGCAGGGTGTCCAGCGCCTTTTGCACAATGTGGGAGTGGTCGAACACCAAAGCAGGCATCTTATCCAAATTGTGCCATTCGCACACATCCGAGCTGCCGTCGGGCGTAGGCATTACTTGCGAAAACTCGACCAGCGCATAATAGCCCACCGAGACAAATCGCTTGGTAATCCAATGCCCCGGCGCGAGGTTTTTGCCAATGGCCGACACGATGACACGTTGCACCGACTCCTCCACGCGGTGGCGCTGGCCAAAGGTGTGGAATTGTTCGAGATACACATTTTTCATCCCTATTTTTTCCTCCAAAATTCGATGGGCTGCCGCGTCCATGTCTTCCTCCAGATAAATGTACCCGCCCGGCAAGGCCCACAGTTCGGTATTTCTGAACCGCACCAGCAACACCTTCAACTCATGGTCGTGAAATCCAAAAACGACGCAGTCAATGGACACACTGGGCAGGAAATGAGGGGACTCTTCCAGATGTTCAAGATGGGCTTCACGCTGTTCCATGAAATTTTTTTTTGCAAAAGTAGTTGCGTATTTCAACATCCGCCGTACCATTGTACCAAAATGATACATTAGCATCAATTCAGAATTTTTTTCTTAAAATGATGATGCTGCTCGAATATAATTTGCGACAGTGATAGAACCACGTTTTTTACTGTTTTTTTGCGAAATTGTGCATAGTGAGTGCCTGTGCCCTACCACCAAGCCAAAAAGGCTTGAATGCCTTTCCCCGAATTTGCTCTTGAATATGCGTGTGCTAATGTGAACACCCACTTACGTCCGAGCGAGAGGGGGCTGCCACGCATAAACTCGGTAAGCAAAAAACAACCACGAACAAGTTGGACACAAAGACTACGTCATGCGGATACGTCCCGCAGCGATGCCTGCCCTTTATTGATTTGAGTGAAGCCTTCGAGCAAGTAGCGAAATAATTGGGACAGGACAATGGAAAGCCAACCAGATTTTAATCAAATAATTCACTCAAGTTTTCTTAACCTAAACTTTTCTATCATGAATCAAGCATTACGAACACCTAAGCAGGGACTGCTCATCTTGCTCCTGTTGCTGCTGGGTGCCGCTTCGCTAAGTGCGCAAGACCGCACCGTGCGAGGCAGGGTGACAGACTCCAACAACGAAGCCATTCCCGGTGCTACCGTCGTGCTGCAAGGCACAACCACAGGCACCACAACGGACGTGGACGGGAACTTTACCCTCAACGTCAGTGGCGACAACCCAGTGCTGGTCATTTCTTCCACCGGCTATGAAAAAGTGGAAATAGCCGTTGGCTCGCAGGCCAGTATCTCTGTCCAGATGAGGGACTCCGACGCGCTGCTCTCTGAATTGGTGGTCACAGGCTACACCGTTGATACCCGCCGGCAAACGACCAGCGCCGTCTCGACCGTGAAAACCAAAGACCTTGCCGTGGTGCCTACGGGCAACGTGGAGCAACAGTTGCAAGGTCGGGTTGCGGGTCTGACGGTCATCACGAACGGTCAGCCCGGCACTGCCAGCCTTGTGCGCATTCGCGGTTTCGGTGCGTTTGGTGGCAACCAACCGCTCTATGTGGTGGACGGTGTGCCCACGCTCAATATCAACTTCCTCGCACCCGAAGACATCGAAAACACGACTGTGATGAAAGACGCGTCCTCCGCGTCTATTTTTGGTGCGCGTGCAGCAGGCGGCGTGATTGCCATCACGACCAAAAGAGGCTCTAAAAAGCCCCAGAAGCTGCAAGTCAGCTACGACGCGCTGGTAGGTTTCACTGACCCCGGCAAAGGGCAGGAAATGCTCAACCCGCAGGAAATGGCTGATTGGACTTGGCAGGCGATTCGCAACAGCTCCGCCAACCCAACTTTCAACCACCCGCAGTATGGCTCCGGCAGCAGCCCCGTGTTGCCCGATTTCATCAACGTCGGCGGACAAGGCGGTTTGTTTGAAAGCGACATCAACTACGCGGAAGAGGTCAAAAAATACAATGTGAACCCTGACAATGGCAACATCTACCAGATAGTGCGGTCCAACAGGGCAGGCACCGACTGGTATGGAGCCATCACGCGCACCGCCCCCATGACGCGCCACAGCCTCGGCTTCACAGGTGCCTCCGAAACGGCTCGCTACTACGTCGGCCTCAGCTTGCAAGACCAATCAGGCATTTTGCTCTACAATGACTTCAAGCGCCACACCGCCCGCGTCAACACAGAGTTTGACTTGGGCAAACGGGTACGCATCGGCGAGAACTTACAGGTCACGTTCCGTCAGGTGTTGGGACAACAAGGCGGTGGCGACGGGGCCAACGTCTCCCAAGACGAGAATGACATCCTCTTTGCTTTCCGCATGCCAACTATCATTCCGGTGTACGACGAATTTGGCGGATATGCAGGCACCGCGGCTCCGGGCTTCAACAACCCAGCCAACCCCGTGGCCCGCCGCGACGGCTCGCGCAACAACCGCAGCCACGGCGCTGGTGGCTTCGGCAACCTCTACGGAGAAGTGGACATCCTCGATGATTTGACCTTCAGGTCGAGCATAGGGGCCAACTACAACCAGTTCTATGGCTACAGCTTCAACCGCCGCACGTACGAGAACTCCGAGAACAACGCCAGCTTTGGCTATTCGGAATTCAGCGGCACCTTCTTCTCATGGGTGGTGACAAACACCTTGCGCTACAAGAAACAGTTTGGCTCAAGCAGCTTTGATGTGTTGGTGGGTCAGGAAGCGCTGAAAGACAACATGTTCCGCAGCATCAACGGGTCTGGCCTCAATCCATTCTCGCAAGCGCCGAGCTACATCACGCTCGACAACGTGTCGAACCGCCAAGTAAGCAGCTTCAATGCCACGCCATGGACCTACAGCTCTTACTTTGGCCGCGCCCACTACTCACTGATGGACAAATACTATGTGACGGGTGTGCTGCGCCGCGACGGTTCCTCTCGTTTCGGCTCCAACAACCGCTACGGCTGGTTCCCCGGTATCTCCGCCGCATGGCGCGTCACCGGAGAAGAATTTATGAGAGGCGCCACTTGGATTGACGACTTGAAAATCCGAGGCGGCTGGGGTCAAATGGGCAACGACCAGAACGTCAGCCCGGTCAACCAGTACAGTCTTTTTGCAGCCAGCCTGGGCAACGCTGCCTACGACATCGGCGGCACAAACACTGGCGTGGCAGAAGGTTTCTATCAAAGCCGCGTGGGCAACCCGAACGCAAGATGGGAGGTCAGCACCACCAGCAACGTCGGTTTTGAGGCACTTTTCTTGGGCGGCAAATTGGATTTCATCGTGGACTTGTGGCAGAAAAAGACTGACGACCTGCTCTTCACAGTGCCGCAGTCGGAAGTATTGGGTGGTTTTGCGGCATCGCCTTCACGCAACGTGGCTTCCATGGTCAACAGAGGCATTGACATTCAGTTGGTGAACAAGGGCAGGTTCAGCGCCAAGTCCAACTACGAGGTCACACTCATTGGTTCTTTCTTGAAAAACGAAATCACGAAAGTGGCCGACAACCTCGACTACTTCGAAGCTTTCCCAGCCAGCAACCGTCTGGGCAGCACCATGGTGCGCAACCAAGTAGGCTACAGTATTTCAGCGTTCTACGGCTATCAAGTACTCGGTTATTTTAAAGACCAAGCTGAGGTGAATGCCGCCCCTGCGCAGGATGGCGCAGGCCCAGGCCGCTTCCGCTATGCGGACGTAAACGGCTACGACGACGACGGCAAACTGACAGGCCGCCCCGACGGCAAAATTGACGACGCAGACCGCACCTTCATCGGTAGCCCGGTGCCAAAATTCACAGGAGGCGCCAACATCAGAGTCACCTTTGGCGCATTCGATGTGGAAACCTACCTCTACACCTCGCTGGGCAACAAAATTTTCAACCTGTCCAAGTGGTTCACCGATTTCTACCCATCCTTCACGGGCGCGGCCAAAGGCGCACGGGTGAAAAACTCTTGGACACCTACCAACTTGGATGCCGAAGCCCCCATTTTTGAGGAAGCGTCCAACTTCAGCACCAACACACAGCCCAACTCTTGGTATGTGGAGGATGGTTCTTTCTTGCGGATGCAAAACCTCACCATCGGGTTCAACCTTCCACAACGCACCATCTCGAAACTCAACCTCCGCCGCGCTCGCGTGTACGCAGGCACGAACAACATTTTCACCATCACCAAGTACAAAGGTCTCGACCCAGCCGTGGGCGGCGCCGCCGATACCAACTTCGGCATTGACGTGGGCAACTACCCCGTGACCCGCAGCTTCATGTTCGGGTTGGGAGTGACTTTCTAAAGGGAGAAAAATGAAGATCAATCCGCAAATAGTAGGCAACAGTTCAATAAATTTGCCTGCTTATTTTGCCAAAAACTTTTTCAAAATTTAAAAAACATGAAAAATCTGACAAATAAATTGACGTTTGCCGCCACCATTGCATTGGCGGCCAACCTCTTGTTCAGCGCCTGCCGGGAGAGCTTCCTCGATGTGGAACCAACCGGCGCACTGACCGACCAAGTGCTGAGCTCGCGCAAAGGCTTGGATGGCCTTTTGGTGGGCGCATACAGCCCACTCACCGGGCGCGGCCTCTGGTATGGCGGCTTCGGCAACTGGGTGCATGGCAGCATTCGCGGAGGCGATGCCAACAAAGGAACGGACGCGGGCGACCAAGCAGTAGCCAACCCGGTGCAACGCTTCGAGACGCTCCCCAACAATGGTGTCGTGGGCGATAAGTGGCGCATCACCTATGAAGGCGTGGCACGTTGCAACACACTCCTTCGACTGACTGCCGCATCCACCGACCCCTCTGTGAGCGATGCCGACAAACTCCGCATCACCGCCGAGGCGCGTTTCCTGCGTGGCCTCTACTATTTTGAATTGGTGCGCATCTGGAAAAACGTGCCTTATGTGGATGAAAACATGACCGCCGATGAAGCCGTCAAAGTGCCAAACACAGCAGACGTTTATCCAAAAATCGAGGCAGACTTTGAGTTTGCCTTCAACAACCTGCCCGAGACGCAGACCGCAGTAGGCCGCGCCAACAAATGGGCGGCAGGTGCTTTCTGGGCCAAGGCGCTGCTCTATCAAGGCAAATATGGCGCTGCTCGCACGTTGTTTGATGACATCATCACGCGAGGCTCAACGGCCAAAGGCGACAAATACGGTCTGATGGACAACTACAGCGATGTGTTCAACGCCTCTTTCGACAACAATAAGGAAAGCGTTTTCGCCGTGCAGCATGCCGTCAACACGGGCAGCACCAACAACGCCAGCCACGAGTTCGTGCTGAACTTCCCTTACAACACCGGCTCAGACGGGCCAGCAGGCTGCTGCGGGTTCTTCCAGCCCAGCTTCGACTTGGTCAACTCCTTCCGCGTGGACGCCAACGGCCTGCCTTTGCTCGACAACTCTTACAACCTCCCAGCCAACGAGGTGAAAAGCGACTTTGGCTTGAAGTCAGCCGACCCGTTCACGCCCGATGCCGGACCACTCGACCCACGCCTCGACCACTCTGTGGGCCGCCGCGGCATCCCATATCTCGATTGGATTGACCACCCCGGCGAGTCATGGATACGCGACCAAAGCTACGCAGGGCCTTACTCTCCGAAGAAGTATGTGTTTCGCAAAGCCACTCAGGACAACTTGACCGACGGTTCTTCTTGGACACGCGGCTGGACATCGCAAAATACCGTTTTGATTCGTTTTGCCGACGTGCTGCTCATGGCTGCCGAGTGTGAGATAGAAGCAGGAAGCCTTGAAAAAGCTCGTGAATATGTCAACTTGGTGCGTGCGCGTGCCGCCAACCCCGCTACTTGGGTGAAGCGCGGCGACGGCTCCAACGCCGCCAACTACGTCATCGGCCTCTACAACACCCCGTGGACAAGCCAAGACGCTGCCCGCACCGCCGTCCGCTTCGAGCGCAAGCTCGAGCTCTCCGGCGAAGGCCACCGCTTCTTCGATTTGGTACGGTGGGGCATCGCGGCCACGACCATCAACACCTACCTGCAATTCGAAGGCGCTCGCCTCACCACCGCCCTCGGCGGGGCCACCTTCACGGCTGGAAAAGACGAGCTCTATCCCATCCCGCAGGGTCAGATTGACATTCATGGCGCGGACGTGCTGAGACAAAACAATGGATATTGATTGCGAGACTTTTTCGCTAATCATCAACAAATCTCACAACGGGGTGATGCCACATCACCCCGTTGTTTTTACCCCTCATCCTTCTCATCAGTTATCCATGAAACACATACTGCCCATCCTAATCCCCTGTTTCTTCCTCGCTCAATGCAAAAAAGAGCCGACGCTTTTTGTGCTGCTCGACAGCAAGCGCACGGGCATTGAGTTCAACAACCGCATCACCGAATACGACTCGCTCAACATCCTCAACACCGAATTCATCTACAACGGAGGAGGCGTGGCCGTCGGCGACCTAAATGGCGACGGATTGCCCGAAGTGATTTTCACGGGCAATCAAGTGGAAAACAAACTTTACCTAAACAAGGGAAACTTGCGTTTCGAGGACGTGTCCCAAGCAGCGGGTTTTGTGAAAAAACACCCGCACCAATGGTCGTCGGGCATCAACATTCTCGATATCAACAGCGACGGCAAAGCAGACATTTATATCTGCAACACCATGCATCCCACCCCGGAGATGCGCCGCAATTTGCTTTACGTCAATCAAGGAAACAACCCGGCGGGCATCCCCCAATTTGTGGAAATGGCCGAGGCCTACGGCATCGCCGACACCACCCACTCCTCCAACGCTCAATTCTTCGACTACGACAACGACGGCGATTTGGACCTCTTCATCTGCGCCAATTTCATGGACAAACCCTACCCCAATCGCTATGTGCCCAAAATATCTGACGGAACAGCCATCAACCGCGACCGCCTCTACCGAAACGACGGCCCACCACAAACATCGCTCAACGGCGAACCTCAGGGAGGCTTCACCGAAATAACCCTAAAAGCAGGCATAATATGGGGCGGATATAGCCACAGCGCCCTCGTAAGCGATTTCAATCAAGATGGCTGGCTCGATATTTTTGTTGCCAACGACTATGTGACCAACGACTTGATTTATCTCAACAACCCCGACACGCCAGGGCACTTTACCAATCAAATCGCGCAGATTTTCAAGCACCAATCCGCCTCCTCTATGGGCAGCGATTTGGCAGACATTGACAACGACGGCAGGTTGGATATGTTCGTGACCGAGATGCTGCCCTACTACAACAAGCGCAAAAAACTCTTCCTCGGCCCCAACAATTACTCCACCTACATCAACAACGAAAACTACGGCTACGAGTACCAATACGCCCGCAATGTGTTGCAACTTCACCGGGGCTTCAACCCCGAAACAGGATTGCCCATCTTCGCCGATGTCGCGTTTTACACGGGCACACAAGAGACGGAATGGAGCTGGACACCCCTCATGGCCGATTTCGACAACGACGGCCACCGCGATATTTTTGTCACCAACGGTTTCCCGCGCGACGTGACCGACCATGATTTTGGCAGCTACCTCAGCGAATACAGCGCCCTGGTGCCGCCATTGGAATTGCAAAAACTGATTCCGCAAATCAAAGTGCCAAAATTCCTTTTCAAAAACGAAGGCGACTTGCAATTCAAGGACGTCTCGAAAGCATGGGGCGTGGCCATACCAGCCTTCTCCAATGGCGCGGCATATTCGGACCTCGACAACGACGGCGACCTCGACCTCATCGTGAACAACATCAACGACCCCGCTTTTGTATTTCAAAACACAGCCAACGACAGCAAACAACCCAACAACTTTGTTCGCCTGAAAATAGAAGGCCCAACGCCCCACTCAGAGGCTTTTGGCGCTGTGGCCACTATTTTTTTTGAAGGGAAAAAACAAAGCGCCCAATTGCTCTCGGCGCGTGGCTATCTGTCTGCCTCCGAAAACGTGATTCACTTTGGGCTGGGAAAAGCCGCGCGCATAGATTCCGTGGTGGTGCGCTGGCCCAACCGCCACAGCCTCACCCTGACAAATGTGGCGCTCAACCAAGTCGTTCAAGCCCGATACGACGCAGCCCGCCCCACCCTACCCCCCGCTGCCTCGGCGGGCATTTTTGAAATCCTGAACCCCAGCACTTTGGGGCTGAGCTATCAACACGACGACAAGGACTTTATTGATTTTGACTACCAGCGCACTCTGCCACACAAGTTTTCGGAATACGGCCCACAAACGACCGTCGGCGACGTGAATGGCGATGGGCTGGACGATATTTACCTGAGCGGCAGCGCCTACGCCGACGGGACTTGGTTCTTGCAAACCCCGCAAGGCAAGTTTGTGCAAAAAAGCGTCGCTTACAAAACAGACCCCTACAAACGCGAGGAAGAACTCGGGGTCCTGCTCTTCGACGCGGACGGCGATGGTGACAACGACCTCTACATCGTGCGCGGAGGCAGCCAACACCCGGCTGGCGACACGCTATATCAGGACGTTTTGTGCGTCAATGACGGAAAAGGCAACTTCTCCATCGCCCCCAATGCCTTGCCTCGAGGGGCTTGGTGCGGGCAGGTGGCGCGGGCAGCCGACTTCGACGGCGACGGGGACTTGGATTTGTTTGTCGCCGGCCGGGTGATGCCTCGCTCCTACCCCAAAACCGACCGCAGTTTCATTCTTCGCAACGATTCCAAAGAAAAGGACAAGCCAGTTTTCACCGATGTCACCCAAGAAATCTGCCCCGAACTGGGACACATCGGTCTCGTCACCGATGCGCTGTGGACGGATTTCAATGGCGACGGACACCCCGACCTGCTGCTCGCCGGAGAGTGGATGCCGATTACTTTTTTGGAGCAACAGGGCGGCAAGCTTGTCAACACGACCGCTCAGACAGGCCTCGCCGACAAAACGGGCTGGTGGTCGAGCCTTGTCGCCGCCGATTTTGACGGCGATGGCGATTTGGACTATGTGGCTGGCAGCTATGGCCAGAACCTCTATTTCAAGGGCACGGCGGAAGAGCCGCTGCGCGTCTATGCCAAGGATTTCGACGGCAACGGGTTCTACGACCCGTTCATCTCACTTTTTTGGCGCGATTCGCTCGGCGAGCGCCGCGAATACTTTTATCACACCCGCGACGACGTGATTAAGCAGTTGATTCCCCTGCGGAAAAAATTCTACGGCTACGGCGATTTCGGCGAGGCGACCGTGCACGATGTTTTTTCAAAAGAGGAACTCAAGGGGGCCCAAATACTGATGGCGAATTGGATGTCCACCAGTTTTATCGAAAATCTTGGCCATGGGAAATTCAGGATGACGGCACTGCCGTGGCAGGCCCAGCTGGCCCCTGTCCATGCCATGCTTCCCTACGATGTGGATGGTGATGGCTTGTTGGACGTGCTGATGCTCGGCAATGACTTTGGTATGGAACTGTTGCAAGGCCGCGCCGATGCGTTCAACGGGCTGGTTTTGAAGAACATGGACAACAACCAGTTCAGGGCGCTCGATTTGGACGACAGCCATTTCTTCGTGCCGGGCGACGGGCGAGCCTTGGCGAAAGCAACACTTGCCGATGGGCGCGAAATCATTTTGGCCACACAAAACCGCGGGGCCCTGCGCGTGTTGTCTATTCGAAAATAAGCATTTCCAATATCCAAATCACTTCGCTCACATTCACAAACATTTTGAACGATGAAACACATTTTCACCTTGCTGTTTGCTGTGTTTGCAGCCGCGTTGTGTGCCCAACAAGGCACCTTGAAAGAGAGCCTCAAAGTAAAAAGCACCATACTCGGCCATGAGGTCGAGTACAGTATTTACCTGCCCTCGGATTATGAGACATCAAGCCGGCGCTATCCGGTGTTGTACCTGCTGCACGGCTTTACCGACGACGAGACGGCCTGGGCGCAATTCGGCGAGGCGCACCTCATTGCTGACCGAATGGCAAATAGCGGCGACATGGCGTCCATGCTCATCGTGATGCCCGACGCGGGCGTGAGTTGGTATGTCAACAGTGCGGATGGAAAAGTGAAGTACGAGGATTTTTTCATCAAAGAATTCATCCCTTTTGTGGACAAGGCCTATCGCACGCGCAGCGCAAAGGAATCAAGGGCCATCGCCGGGCTTTCGATGGGGGGGCATGGCAGCCTCATCATGGCGATGAAGCACCCAGAACTCTTTGTGGCGGCGGCTCCCCTGAGCGCGGGCATCTTCACAGAGGAAGAGGTGTTGGATATGCCAGACGAGGCGTGGGAAAACGTGTTTGCCAAACCCTACGGTGCGGGGCTAAAAGGCAAGGAGCGGCTCACGCCGCATCTGTTCCAAAATTGGATTCTGAAAATCGTGGAAAATGCCAGCGCCGACGACCTCAAAAAGGTGCGCTACTACATTGACTGCGGCGACAAGGATTTTTTGATAAAAGGCAACATGGCCCTGCACGCCGCGCTCATTGACAAGAAAGTGCCGCATGAGTTCAGGGTGCGCGGCGGCGAGCACAACTGGGAGTACTGGCGCACGGCGTTGCCCGAGGTGCTCAAATTCGTGAGCCAAAGCTTTCGCCGTTGAGGGCAAGGCGCTGTTATTTCGAGTATTGCAGCGCCTTCATCAGTTCCTCCCAATTGCTCTCCCCGATGGGTATATCGGCCTCTCCAATTTTGATTTCGCGGTTGCGAATAGACTCAATTTTGGAGAGGTTGACGATGTAGGATTTGTGCACCCGCATAAAGCCGGTAGGTGGCAGTTTTTCCTCGATGCCCTTCAAGGTGGATTTGGTGAGGACGGGTCTTTTCAGATGCTCAAGATAAATCTTGACGTAATCTTTCATGCCCTCAATGTAAGTGATGTTTTTTGTCTCAATTTTCACGAGTGAATATTCTACGTTTACGAAGAAAAAATCAAGTTGTTCTTCGGTAGTTTTTTGTTGTGAAGGCGAGGAGGGCGTATTATGTTCAAGCGCATGGCGCTTGCGATATTCTTCGAGTGCTTTAAACGCGGCCTTGGTGAAACGTTCCAGACTGACTGGCTTCATTAGATAATCAATAACATCCAAGTCGTAGCTTTCCACGGCGTAGTTCGAATAAGCCGTCACGAAAATCACCATAGGCTTGTCAGGCAGGCTTTGAAGGAGTTGAGTGCCCAACATGCCGGGCATCTGAATGTCTAAAAACATCAAATCCACCTTGTTTGTTTGCAGCGCTTCCATTGCCTCGAAGGCGTTTTTGCAAGTGCGCGCCAACTCCAAGAAGGGAATTTGCCGGATGTTGTCTTCCAGCATTTTGCGAGCCAGACTCTCATCGTCAACGATGATGCAAGTGAGTTTCATGTTTCTATCTGATGAAGTTGTTCATTTTGCGTGGCCGAATGCCAGCCATAAGTCTGCTTCAAACCATTCGTCGGTTCGCTTCAGTTCCAGACGGTGCGCGTCGGGGTAGAGCAGTTCCAAGCGGCGGCGCACGTTTTGTAGGCCAATGCCTGAGTTGTTGTCTTTTTCCGTCGCGCCTTCTGGCGTGATTTTGTTGCGCACCTTGAACACCATTTCTTCCCCACTGAATTTCAAATCAATATCAATGATGGGGTCTTTCACCAGCCCCACCCCATGCTTGAAGGCGTTTTCCACAAAAGGAATAAGCAACATCGGTTCGATGAGCTGCCCCCCATTTTCCCCTTCGATGTGCGTGCGAATGTCCACATCTTCCTCAAAGCGTATTTTTTGCAGCTCCACATAGTTCTCCAAATAGCTCACTTCCTTTTCCAGAGGAATTTGCGCATCGTTGGAGTCGTAGAGCATATATCGCATCAGGTCTGAAAGCTTGATGGTGACTGGCTCGGCCAAAGGCGATTTGGAGCGGATGAGATAGACGATGCTGTTGAGTATATTGAAAATAAAGTGCGGGCTGATTTGGGAGCGCAGGAACGAAAGCTCCGACTGTAGACGCTCTTGCCGTTCTTCGCGCTTTGCTTTTTCTCCTTCCAGCATATACATCACCATGACGTAACCCGTGCTGACCGCGATGACGAAAAACACTGGGAAAATAGCCTTGAAGGCATGAAAGCCTATCCCCTTGTGGTCGGGCGCAAGCAGTGCGTTTTTCATCACGCCTTGCAGCAGGATGAAGAAGATTGCAGTCCCCAACAATACAAACAGATACTTGGAAAGACCGCGCTTGCGCAGCAGGCGCGGGGCAAGCCACTCGGTGTTCAGGAAAAACAGGGGAACGTTCGTCAGCATGGCAGGCAGAATTTTCAGAAAGAACTGCTGCCTTTTGCCGTCATCGTGGTCGAAAGAAATGAAAGGCGAACCAAGCCAAAGCCCAAAAAAAGCCAGGATAATGAGCCAGCGCACCAGTTGGTCGGACGTAATGTTTTTTCCGAATAATGTCATGCCAAAAATAAGTCGGACAAATATAGGCATGTCAGAGTGGCATTTTTATGGGTGGCGACAAAGCGCACAATTGAGGCGATGTATACCCAGATTAAAGAGGATTTGAAGATTCTCTTGATTGATTTGTGTGATTTTCAAAGGATTGCGAGCACCGTTCGTTCAAAACCACCTTGTCAGACCCTGTACTCAGGGGCTTGCCCGCCCAAGTGAGGAGGCGGACGGGGCTGATTTGCGTTGACTATAGTGAGAAATAATGGCAGATTGATGCCTCCTTTCCGCAGTCGCTGCTGGGAAAATCAAAATCGGCTTACATTTACCCCAGCTTTTTTTCCAAAAACATATTTATGCGACAACACCTTACCCTCCACTTGCCTGCCATCATCCTGACTTCGGCGGGCCTGTTTTTTTCCACCTTGCTTTTTGCGCAAAACGCTACCCTCAAAGGCATCGTCACCGATGCCTCTACGGGCGAAACGTTGCCCGGCGTCACCGTGCGCGTGGGCGACACTGGTGCCGTCACCGACGAAAGCGGCGCCTACACGCTCTCCCTGGCCCCGGGCAATTACGAAATCAGCTTTTCCTTCATTGGCTACGAATCCAAAACACAGACGGTCAGGCTGCTCGCAAGCCAAACGCGAGAACTGAGCCTGCAACTCGGTGGCGTGGACAACATATTGCAGACTGCCACTGTCACTTCCGGCAAATTCGAAAAACCGCTCGGCGAAGTCACCGTATCGCTCGATGTGCTCAAACCCCGGCTCATAGAAAACACGAACACGACCTCGGTGGACGAGGTGCTGGTGAAGGTGCCGGGCGTGAGCATCGTGGACGGGCAAGCCAGCATTCGGGGGGGCGCGGGGTTTTCCTACGGAGCTGGCACCCGTGTGCTGATTCTGGTGGACGACATTCCCGCCTTGCAAGCCGATGCGGGATTTCCCAACTGGGACGACTTCCCGGTAGAGAATATCACCCAGATGGAGGTACTCAAAGGCGCGGCTTCTGCCCTGTTTGGCTCTTCGGCCATGAACGGCATCATCAATATCCGGACGGGCTATGCCAAGGACAAGCCAGAAACCAGCGCCGCCGTGTTCGGGAAAGTCTGGGGCGACCCAAAGGACAAGGTGAAAAAGTGGTGGGGCACCGATTCGTCCGAAATCCAGCTGCCATTGGAAACGGGGTTCAGCTTTGCCCATCGCCAAAAATTCAACCGGCTGGACTTCGTGCTGGGCGCTTACGGCCTCTATCGCGACAGCTACAACCGCGACACTTATGTGCGCTACGGACGCATCACCCCCAACTTCCGCTACCGCGTCAACGACCGCCTGAGCTTGGGGCTGAACACTAACTTCAACTTTGGCCGCAGCGGGAGTTTCTTCATCTGGGGCAACGACACGGACCGAGCCTATCAAGCAGGGCTGAATTCGGCCTCCCAATCACTCGGACGACTGCGCTTCAACATTGACCCGACCGCCCAATACTTCGACCGAGGCGGCAACCGCCACAAATTTTTGGGTCGCTATTACTATGTGAAAAACAACAACTCCGGCAATCAGAGCAACGACAGCCGAATGTACTACGGCGAATATCAGTATCAGCGCCGCATGGACCACATCGGCTTGGTGGTGACTGCCGGCGTGGTGGGCATCTACACCACCGTGAACGCCGAACTCTACAACAACGCCAAATACGACACGCGCAACTTGGCAGGATACGCTCAACTCGACTACAAGGCATTCAATCGGCTCAATCTCTCCGCAGGTGTGCGCTTGGAGCAAAACCGCTTGCAAAG
This sequence comes from Saprospiraceae bacterium, assembly GCA_026129545.1. Taxonomy (NCBI): domain Bacteria; kingdom Pseudomonadati; phylum Bacteroidota; class Saprospiria; order Saprospirales; family Saprospiraceae; species Saprospiraceae bacterium. Next base: position 333,844 of record JAHCHX010000001.1, on the reverse strand, counting down.
CCCCGATACCGTGCGTGTCACGCCCGATTCGCTCTATCGGATTCCCAATGGCGTCACCAAAGAATCGAAACCAGTGTTTCGCTTTGGCGCCAACTACCAATTGGCACAAGCTACCTATCTCCGCGCCTCTTGGGGGCAGGGGTACCGCTACCCCACCATCGCGGAGAAATTTATCAACACAGATTTTAGCGTAGGCAACAACGTGCGCCCCAATCCCGCCCTCGTGTCGGAGACAGGCTGGACGGCAGAGCTGGGGCTGAAACAAGGTTTCCGCATCGGCCAATGGCAGGGCTATGTGGACGTGACGGGCTTTGTGCAAGAATACCAAAACATGATGGAGTTCGTGTTGGCAGGGCTGACGATACTCCCCACATTAGGCGCCAGCTTCGAATCGCAAAACACGGGCGACACACGTATCACAGGAGGCGAGATTTCTGTCGTCGGGCAAGGGCAAATCGGGAAAGGCACCTTGTTTATCATCACTGGTTTCACTGGAATCAACCCCAAATACAAAGAGTTCAACGACTCCCTGCAACTGAACGTCTATCGCACTTCCGACACCACCAACGTACTGAAATACCGCTACGACAATAGTTTCAAATTCGACGCGCAATACGACATCAAGCGTTTCTCGTTCGGCGGCTCCGTGCAGTACAATAGTTTCATGCGCTCCATTGATGCTATTTTTGAGGCCAAACTTTTCAATCTGGAGCTCAACACCCCGGAGGAATTCGTGGCCGTGCGCAATTTCCGCAAAACCCACAAGGGTTTCACCGTCGTGGACGTGCGAGCTTCCTACAAGCTGACCGATTCATTAAAACTCAGCGTGCTGTGCAACAATCTGCTCAACGAGGAATATGCCGTGCGGCCTGCCTTGCTCGAAGGCCCGCGCAACTACACGCTGCGCTTGGATTGGAAAATTTAGAAGAGACCTTGAATTGACTCTTCGAAACATTTCGCACAAGCCCTGTTCGATAGGATTGACAAGATTTGCAGGATTGACACCTTCTTTGGCCGAAACCTGCAATCTTGTCAATCCTGCCGAAGCTCAAACTTGTGCCCCCTCTTCTTCTTGATTCATCACTTTCTTGCCGCTGCTTTTTCTTTGCAGACACATACATACCTGAACATCATGATGCATACGGCGCGAAACACCTCGCTATCATATTGGCTGGCTTTTCAAATCGCTCTACTATGGGTTGGGAATGGCTGCGGCACATCGCCGCAGGCCAATCAAAATCCCGAACAGGCAAAAGCCCATTCCGCCGCCGCCACTTTTCATTTCAGCAAGGCAGCCCCTATCACGCACAACGACCATGCAAGCAACTGGTGCAACGAACAGTTCACCGATGCCGTGCTGGTCAGCGCCGACCCGGCCAACGTCAACCGGAGAATTTTTGTGCTGGGGGAAGGCATCTACCGCGTTGCGGTTCAAGCCGGCAACATGGCCAGCCTGTTCCTGCTGCGAAAGTCGAGCGAGCACACGGTGGAGATATTCACCAGCGACAACTTTCCCCTGTGCCTGTCATTTAGAAAAAGCTTTGGCATGGCTCCCGACAATGCTTGGTTCAATTACGACAACGAGCGCGGCATCGCCTACACCGTGGAAGCCCAGCCTACCGACAATGGGTCTCTTTATGTCATCCTCGTTTTGCCACCCACGCCGACCTATGGGCTGAACGTGCACCGCTGTGTCGGTTGTCAATAAAAAGCGGTTTTTCAAAACGACTTTGCCCAGATGGGGGTTTCCATGTAGGTTTGCCCCAAAAAAGTGACCATGAGACGCTGTCGTTTTTTGTCCCCCATTGTTTTTTTATTCGCTCAACTGACGAGCCTCTCGGCCCAAGTGCCTGCCGGATATTGGCAACAGCGGGTCGAATATCAGATTGATATTCGCCTCGACGACCAGACGCACGCCGTGCAAGGCAGGGAAAAGCTAAAGTATTTCAACAACTCCCCCGATACGCTGCGCCGCGTTTTTTTCCACCTCTACTGGAATGCTTTTCAGCCAAACAGCGCCAACGCTCAATGGGCAAAACGGCTTCAGGATGCCGAGACGAGCCGCCAATACACCGAGATGAAACCGGAAGAAATGGGCAAGCAAGACATCTTCCTCGTGCATCAGAATGGCAACGCCGTTTCGTACAAGGTGAACGAAACGATAATGGAGGTGACGCTCAATCGCCCGCTGTCGCCCAATGACTACACCGTGTTCGACATCGCTTGGCAAGGTCAGGTGCCTATTGTGGTAGGGCGTGGCGGGCGCGACAATTCGTCGGGCGTGGCCTATTCCTTCACGCAATGGTACCCGAAAATCTGCGTCTATGACCGCCATGGCTGGCACGCCGACCCGCACGTCGGGCAGGAGTTCTACGGCGAATACGGGTCGTTCAAAGTCAATATCACATTGCCGAAAAAATATCTCGTGGCTGCCACGGGCGTTTTGCAAAATGCCAACATCATAGGTTTCGGCTACGAAGACGAAGGCGCAAAGCCCGCGCCGAACTACGGCTTGGTGAACGTCTGGAAATTCGAGGCTGACCATGTGCACGACTTCGCTTGGTCTGCCGACCCCGAATATGTCCATGAAAAAGTGAAGGCGCGGGACGGGTTGATGCTACACTTCATCTACCAGCCATCGCCGGCAGTCGCGCAGGCTTACAAAGCCCTGAAAAAATTCGCGGTGGAACAACTGCCCTACATCGAGGCAAACTTTGGCAAGTACCTCTACCCCCAATTCACCTTTGCGGAAGGCGGTCAGTGGGCCATGGAATACCCCATGCTCACCCTCATCGAACACAACGGCTCCGACACCGACGTGACCCCCACCGCGCTGCACGAATGGATGCACAACTGGTACTACGGCATGATGGGCAACAACGAAAACGCGGAGCCTTGGCTGGACGAAGGCTTCACCAGTTATGCCACCTCCGACATACTCGGAAACGCCGAGCCGAAAAAGGCCGCCCAAACACGCCGCTCCGCGCTCAAACAAGTGGCCCAAATGGGGAACAAAATCACCGACCCCGTGGCCACGCACGCTTATTCGTATCAAAACTTCGACTGGTATGGGTTCAACGCATACCCCAAAGGCGAGGCTTTTCTGTGGCAGTTGCGATACATCGTGGGCGACGAAACGTTCAGAAACGGAATGTTGCGCTACCACGCCGACTGGCATTTCAAACACCCCTCCGGCACCGATTTCATGCGCACGATGGAACGCGCCTCCGGCATGGAACTCGATTGGTACTATGCTGGCTGGATAAAGGCCGTCAGAACCATTGACTATGGGGTGGAGACACCTGTGGCCGACGGACCTTCGTCGTGCAAATTGATATTGAAAAATCACGGCAGCCTGCCCATGCCCGTCGAAGTGTTGGTCACTTACCGCGATGGCAATTCCGAGCGCCACTATGTCCCCTTGGATTTGCAGTATGGCACCAAAAACTTCCCCGAAAACAGCGGTGTCATCAAACACCCGCCTTGGAGCTTTTCGGTGGACACTTATGAGATTCGTTTGGAGAAACCTGCCACGAGCATCAAGTCCGTCAGCATTGACCCCGACGAATGGACGGCTGACACCAACCGCGCGAACAATCGAAAGGATTTCTGAAAACCACTCGCTGACACCGCCTGCCACTGTCGCACTAATGCCGCGCCAAGAACAGGCGCCGGACAATGCGCATTTCGGCATTTTCGATGGCGACAAAGTACAGGCCGTTGCCCAAGCCGTCCACAGGCAGTTCGAGGGTGGATTCTCCTTTGGGAAAACCTACCCCATTGAGCACGCGCACTTGGCGGCCCATCGCATCGAACACCCTGATATCGGCCTCGAAGGCGGCATCGGGGGCATTGACGTAGATGCCCACCGGCACTCCTGCGGATGCCGGGTTGGGAGCGATTTTCACGGCCATCAGGGAATCTGTTTCTATTTCACCCTCGATGGTCGAGGTTCTGAAATTGCGTTGGCGCGAGGCGGCGCAGGTCACATATTCGTTGAAAGGGCGCACCCTCCAAAAGTACTGGCGATTGCCCTCCAAGCCAGTCACTATTTTGGAGGTGGTGGCCACCACATAGCTTTGGAAGGCGCTCGTGTTGTAAGTAGCCACCCTATCCACTTCCAGCAAATAATAAGTAGCACCGGCCACAGGTCGCCATTCCAGCCGCACTTGGTTGGAGAAGGTCGTGGTGGCACCATTGGGTGGGTCGAGCAACAAGTCCTCCGGGGTGTTGATTTGCAAGGCAGCAGGCACGAAAGAGTTGTTGAGGTAATTGCGCGTGGCCGATTGGCGGTCGGCCAAGATGACAGCCTGCTGCTGAGGGGTGAACTCGTAGTTGCAATTGCTGAAGTAGCCCATGTAGTTGTTTTCCATTGGGTTCACCAGCTCGCCCTTGGGGTCTCTGGCACCGCCGTTGTAATTGGAGCAGCCATTCTGGCAAAAACCAAAATTGTAGTCGGGAGGCGTGTCGCACAACAGGTCGGCAGCGGTCGTGCAATTGGAGCCATCCTGATGCTCCGTGAAGATGAGGCCGCCACCGGGTTTGTAAGGAGCGATGGCTGGCGCTATGGGCCAGCCCGGGGCGTCTGGTCTGAAGCAGGGCGAGCGAGCGGGCTCGTCGCTGTATTCTTCCCATCCATAAAATGTGTGGCGCAAAGAGAAAAAATGGCCGATTTCGTGGGGCAACGTGCCGTTGGAATTGAGGCCGTTGATTTGGTCTCGGCGGCTCACAATCCAATCGTTCGAAGGGCTGTAGTAGGCCAAAGTGGTGCCATTGCCGGGGCCAGTGCCCGCTTGGTTCACGACGTAGATATTTAGAGCGGTCGTGTGTCGCCGATTTTGCATCAAAAGGTTGTTGCTCTGGTTGTTGTACACGTTTTCATTGTTGATGGAATAATCAAACAACCCATAAGTGGGGTGCGGCTTCAAGTAAAACCGCATTTCCATAGGCTCGAATGCCTGATTGAGCACGCACAACTGGTTGAGAATATCCCGCTCCCTTGCTTTGCCACCCCCACTCGCATCGCCCACCAGATGGAAGCACAAAGGGACGTATTGCACCGCTCCGCGCTCCGCCACTTGCCCTGCATTGGCAGCAGCGATGTTTGCCAGCAGGCGCTCGGTGTACGCTGCTTGGTCAGCCGTCGAAGTGCCGCAAACGCCATTCTCGACTTGTGCGGGGAGCGAAAAAGCGAGACCTTCAAACAAGAGCAAAAGGAAGAACAACTTTTTCATCGCGCTTGATTTTTTTAAAAAAATAACGACAGCCGGGCAATTTTAGAACGCCTACCTTAGCCGCATTGTTGGGGAATGACAATTTGGGGCAAATGTTTGCAACTTTGGCCAAGAATTTTGGGTCTGAATCACGAACCCCAAGTCTGCCCCAAGAGAAAGAAATGGCGCGAACAAAGCCTTCAACCAAATTTTTGCTTTTTTTTGGACATCTGAAACACCCTGCGCTTGCTTCACTCGACCCGCCAAAAGGATGTTAACTTTACAATAATTCTGAACGAGGCCTGTTTTGGGATTTTTTTCCAAATAAAATTGTTTGTAATTTTGTAATGTCGTATCTTGCAAACAAAAAGCAACCACATCCAAACACATTCGCCTCTGTTTTTCAGAATTAAATTCTGGTACGATGAAAACGAAACAACATTCCACTACTGGCATCCTCATCAGCCTTCTACTTCTTTTCCTTCCGTTCGCAAGCGGCGGCCAAAAAACGGCAGCCCCCAAGTCGGTTTTTGAGCACCTGACAAAGACCGAAGGTGCCAAAATGACCCTTGAGTTGGACCTCACCACGCTGCTCGAAAATCGCAAGAAGGACCAATACCTCCCTGCCACGCTGACCACCGACGATGGAAAGGCGTACAAAGTGGAGGTGAAGCCGCGCGGCAAGTTTCGCCGCAAAATAGCCGACATACCGCCACTGAAAATAAAATTCAAGAAAAAAGACCTGACGAGCCAAGGGTTCGACACCCTGAACGAGATAAAGCTGGTGCTGCCGGCCTACAACAACAGCCTCGGCGAGGAACTGGTCGTGAAAGAGTATATTGCCTATCGTATGTTCGAGCACCTCACCTCTGCCAGCGTTCGCGCGCGGCTGGTTCGGCTCACTTTAAGAGACATGCACGTGGAGCAATCGCGGAAAATGCTCGCCATACTGCTGGAGGACGAAGAAGAGACCGCTGCTCGCATGAAGGGCGAGCTCGTGGAGCAATACGGCACTTCGCCCGATAGCCTGATTATGAATCAGGCGGCTTTGGTCTCCGTTTTTCAGTACATGATAGGCAACACGGATTGGGATATTGCCATGCAGCGCAACGTGCGGCTCATCAAGTCGCCCGAATCGGGGAAAATTCTGGTGGTTCCCTACGATTTCGACTTTTCCGGCCTTGTGAGCGCTCCATACTCCAGCCCCGCTTCCGACACTGGCCTGAAAACCGTGCGCGACCGCTTCATGATGGCCAACGGCATCAGCCCTGACCACTTGAAGCGAGCGATAAAAATCGTGCGGAGCGCCAAAGAGGACTTCTACTCGCTCTGCCGCACCAAGCACCTGTCAAGGTCGGCCTCTCAGACGGCTGTTGATTATTTGGAGACGTTTTTCCAGCAAGTAGAGGGGCGGGAAGACGTGCCCATGATGTTCAGAATGCCCGAAACAGACTGACCAGTTTAGTTTCTCCATCGCCCATTCAGGCGGTGATTTGTGATGAATCACTGCCTGAATGGCGCACGTTTTCGGCACCTTAACCCAATCCGTGATGATTCGCATTTTTCCATAGCCAAGCCCTTATCCGATTGGCACGTTTGGGCAGATTCCTCATCTTTGCCCCCTCTACGATTAAGTTCAGTTTGTTTTGAGTTATGAAAAAGCTTTGCTTTGTCTTTTTTGTTTTGCTGGGAGGCTTGACGGCTTGTTTCCAAGCACCTGAAAAGCGAGTGTTGCCCATCTTGGGCGAACGCGATATATCGCCCGCTGGCGATACGATTTACCGAGAGATTCCAGACTTTGCTTTTGTTGACCAAGACAGTCAGTTGGTAACAAATGCCACGTTCGACGACAAAGTGTATGTGGTGGATTTCTTTTTCATTCATTGCCCCACGATTTGTCCGAGGGTCAAAAAAAATGGTCTGCGTATTTACGAAAAATACAAGGACGATGCCCGTGTCGTGCTGCTCTCCCATTCCATTGACACCAAAAACGACACGGTGGCGGCACTGCGCCGACACGCTGAAAAACTTGGCATCGAGACCCAGAGGTGGCATTTGGTGACGGGCGAGAAAGATGCGATTTATGGCATAGCCGACGATTATTTCAGCGTCGCCACCGAAAACCCTGACGCACCGGGTGGGTTTGACCACTCTGGGCGCTTGATTTTGGTGGACAAAAAACGCCGTGTGCGGTCTTTCTGCGACGGCACCGATGCCAAAGACGTGGACCGCTTCATGAAAGACATTGACTTGCTGTTGGAAGAGCAATTTCGGCAGTAAGCTCGATTAGATGACGAAAGCAGACTCTACGATTATGGTATTCAGCCAATCGCTTGCCACACTTCTTTTTCTTGGCACTTTTACTCTTGTTTCTTGCGAAAACCATCCTTACCGCGAAGGAGAACGCCTGTACAGGGCCAACTGCGCGAATTGCCACATGGATTCGGGTGAAGGGTTGGGGGCGCTCATCCCTCCTTTGGCTAGCGCTGACTACTTGAGACTAAATCGAGAGAAACTGCCCTGTGTATTGCGATACGGCTTACAGGACACGATTGTCGTGAATGGGAAAATCTATGCCGAAGCGATGCCCGGCGCAACAAAACTCTCGGAAATTCACATTACAAACATCCTGAACTACGTCAATACCGCATGGGGGAACGCGAACGAGCCTTACCGACTGGATGAGGTGCGGATGCTGCTGGAGAATTGCGCCGAATAGGGACTTTAGTTCAATTGGTGTTGGCCAACTTTTTTTGGATAGCCTCTACTGTTTCCAATGGAATCTCTAGAAGTTCCGCTATCTGGTTTGTGGCGAAGCCTTTGACTAGAAGCTTTTCAATGTGCTTTGCGGTCACCTCGGCTATTCCCTCCGCGCGACCCTCCGCGCGACCCTCCGCGCGACCTTCGGCTATTCCCTCCTCGCGGCCTTGTTTTCGGGCCAATTGTTTGTAATGCTTCGTGACGATTTGTTCGATAGTCATGGTTGGCGCTGATTTGTAGTGTTTATCTATTTCGTGTGCAAATTTATCGTGGTTTTCCATGTTTTCAAAATTCACATATCCATCAATGAAGTCCAGCAATTTGCGAATTTTCTCTTTTTCAAATCCTTTTTGCAGCAGTTTTTTGACCAGCGACAATTTGATTTTCATTTTGCCTTCATCATCAAGCCTGTGTTTTTGGAGGCCATAATAGGCTGCCTCCATCACAATAGCAAAAGGATTGAGACTGCCTTCGTACTCTTCCGGCGGGTGGGCAGACACTTTGTAAATCGGATATTCGTAGCGCAAACGGGTTCCCCAAATGCCACGCTCGTAAGCATCGGGTAAAAAGCGCTCGTTTTCATCGGTGAGCACAGCCAGAGCAGCTACTTGCCTGTCGTACCGCTCAGAGATTCGATAGTATGCCTGATACATTCGCTTGGGGAAATCGGGGTCGTGATACCCCTGTACCTCGATATGAATCAACAACCAGTTGTATCGCCCATTTTTGAGTCTGATTTTCACCAACTTGTCCACTACCCGGCCTTTTTGCTGAGTGCGCGGAAAGATTCGGGCCAATTCTTTGTCCAAAAATTCAGGTACATGGGAGAAATCAATCTCGTCGGCATTTTGAGGAAAGAAAAAATACATGGAGTCTTGGAAAAAGTCCTCAAAGATAGTTTTCCAAAGCTGGTCTCGAATGCTCATATTGTTGGGTTGATTTGACGTTGGCGACGATTTGATAATGGTGTGCGAAGATATCCAATCGGCACTTCACAAACACGATGCCTCGGCTTTCAGGCAGCCCAATATGCCAGCCCGCGACACAAAAGCCCCGCAGCAATTTGGCATATTGGCCGCTCTCCCTACTTTTGGCACTCATTCCCTAAGGCGGGAGTGACCTGGAAGCAATTGCCTACATACTAAAGATGAAAAAAGTTTTCCTACTAATCGCCGCGCTCGGGATGGCGAGCGCGATGTCTGCGCAAACCCCTGTAAATGATGACTGCGCCGGTTTGATTGACCTCGGATTCGCGCCGAACTGCACGCCTGATGTTTACACCAACGTCGGTGCCACGCCGACCAATATTGGGAACGACAACTTGCCCAGTTGCTTCAACAGCGGAGTAGCGCAACGCGATGTGTGGTTTATGTTTACCTGTCCCGACACGTTGTTTGATTTTCGCATCACGCTGACGGGCGTGGGCAACACTCCCATCACGAACCCGGAGTTTGCGGTTTATCGCGGCGACTGTGAGTTTGACGGCTTGGCCGAGCTCTTGTGTCGCAAGGCGACGCTTGGCGAAACCAGCCTTTTCCTTGATGTGACGGGGCTTACGCCCGGAGCGCAATACTTCATCCGGGTGTCGGACTATTCGCTGACGGCGACCCCCAGTTCCGGCGAATTCACCCTTTGCGTGGACAAGATACCCCCGATTGTCACGATTGACCAAGGCAGTTCATCGCTGTGTAGCGGCACGCTTTACGACTCTGGCGGACCTGACGGCGACTATGGGCCGAACGAAGACCACACGTTTGTGATATGCCCAAACCAACCGGCTCCCTGCATCACTTTCACATTGGAGTATTTCAATATCGAGGATGGCTTTTTCGGCGATGTCTTGTCTTTTTATGATGGCGACAACACCAATGGGCAACCCATCACCCAAATAAATGGCCCCGGTTTTTTTGACCCTGCTGGCGGCGGCGGCGTTTGCTTTCAGGTGCAAGCCACGAGTGGGTGCCTCACGGTTCAGTTCATTTCAAACGCAAATGTTCAGTTTGAAGGCTGGAAGGGAACTTGGGAGTGCAGCAGCAGCCCTTGCCCTCCGCAAGAGATGTTGAGCGTGAACAACAACGTCACTCCCGCTCAAATCGCTGATGCGGTAGCCACCCCGCTGACGACGGTGACTGTGGCTGGCATCAATTGCCCTAGCGGCGGCTATGGCACATTCAGCTTTCCCACTGACAACAATACCCTCGGACTAGGCAAAGGCTTGCTGCTCACTTCCGGCAGCACACAAGTGGCTATCGGGCCGAACCTGCAGACTGGGGCAGGCGTGCTGCACAACTCGCCCGGCGATGCCAACCTTGACTATTTGTCGCAACAACAGGGCAACGGCCAGCCTTCTTTCGATGCTTGCATCGTGGAACTGGACGTTTTCGCTGGCACGGACGAGCTCGTGTTCGAGTACATTTTTGGCTCGGAAGAGTATCCAGAATATGTGAATTCAAATTTCAACGACATATTCGCATTCTTGATTTCTGGGCCGGGCATCGCGGGCGACCCAGGCTTGGGAGGGGCCAAGAACATCGCTATTTTGCCTAACTCCAACACGCCTGTGCAAATCAACAGCGTGAACAACCTGAACAATTGGCAATACTACCGCAACAACGAGGGCAACCAGACATTGGCCCAAGTGATTCAGTACGACGGCTTGACAGCCGACTCTTTGGGAAAGAAAAAAAGCCTCACGGCGCGTTCCAATGTGGTTCCCTGCAACACTTACCGACTCAAATTGGCGATTGCCGACAGGGGAGATGCCGCGTTCGATTCGGGTGTGTTTGTTTCCGAAATCAAGGCAGGCACCCCGGACATTACGGTTCAATTTGCTGGCAACATTAATTATCTGACCGAAAACTGTCTGGAAGGAATCCCCAACACGGTCATTTTCACGATACCAAACCCGCTCCCGCAGGTATCCAATTACACGGTCACGATAAGTGGCTCGGCCACTCGCGACGTTGATTACACGACCAACATACCCAATATCATAACCTTCCAGCCGGGCCAGACCAATATTTCGTTCAACATAACCCCCATACCCGATGCTTTGATAGAGGGCACAGAAACCATCATCATCCAACTTTCCAACGATTTTGGATGCGGCACCGTGCTTTTGCAAAACATCGTCATCGAATTGAGAGACCAAGCGGAGGTGAGCGTGGTGGGTGGCGACACCCTCTTTGTGTGCGCTGGCGCCACTCTCCAATTGGAGGCCGAAGGCGCAGTGGATTATTTTTGGTCGCCGCCCGGCGCGGTGAGCAACCCATTCATCCCAAATCCCACGACCATGCCGACGCAAGATTTTTGGTTGTCGGTAACGGGCACTTTGGGGGTTTGCACTGACACGGATTCTGCTTTTGTAAAAATCGTGGACCCTGCCATCGAAATTGTCGCTTTGAGCGACACCAACGTGTGCCAAGGAACACCCGTGTTTTTGCAAGCCAACAACAATGTCGGGAATACCGGCCTCGTATGGGCTCCCGCTGTCGGACTGGACGACCCAACAAGCCCGACCCCGACCGCCACGCCCTCTGTCACCACCACTTACACTGCAACCGTCACGATTGCAGGTTGTTCGGCAAGCGACCAAATCACCATCAATGTGGATACCTTGTTTTTTCCAAAATTGCAGACCGACACCACAATTTGTCAGAATTACTCGGTGTCGTTGGGTGAAATACTGAGCGGCACCACCAAGTACGAATGGACACCGCCCACAGGCCTGAACGACGCGAACAGTTCAGGACCAGTTGCTACACCCGACGCGACCACAACCTACACGCTCACCGCCACAAGCGCGAATGCCTACTGCTCACAAACAGGCACCGTCGCCGTCACCGTCATTCCCGCCGACGTGGATATTTTGGGGGCTGAATATCGGGAGATTTGCCTCGGCGACACCGTGCAACTCACCGCAGTCGTCAACCCTGGCGATGCCCAATCCGTGCAGTGGTCGCCGCCGTTTTACCTGAGCAACACCACTGGCCCCAATACCGTGGTGACGACCGATGAGACCATCACCATTGTTGCCACTTATGTGGTGGGTGGCTGCTTGGTGCGCGACTCCGTTCGCATACGAGTGGATTCGTTGCCCGACCAAACGATTGTTCGGATTGAAGACAAGGAAATTTATTGCCCCGGCGACACGGTGATTCTGGCTTCGCCTACTTATGAACCCGCTAATTTTCCAGATATTCAAATCAACTGGTTGCCTTTTGGCGGTCAGGAAACGCCCGTTGATTTGTGGAACATGGTTATCACAGCCACCGTGACCCACGTTTTCGAGCGCGTCGTCGTCAATCGCGGTTGCACCGACATCTCCTTCATTGAAGTGCCGGTGGGGGTGCCGCCGATGCTCACCATCGTGGCCACTCCGCCCGAAATTTGTCCCGGTGAAACCTCACAAATCCTCGTGACCGTGGACCCGCCCAACACCAAGTTGGAATGGCAGGACATGCCCCCCTCATTGTCTTGTTCCGAATGCCCCAACCCTGTTGCATCGCCCAGCGCCACCACAACCTACAACTTGACTACGCCCGAGGCTGATTGTCCCTCTGGAGCGAGCATTACCGTTCAAGTGCTGCCGCTTCCCGCGCTCAATTTGCCATTCAACCCTGTCATTTGCCTCGGCGGGCCGGGCAGACAACTCAACACCATCACAGAGCCGGGGGTCACTTACACTTGGACGCCACCCATCGGGTTGGACAACCCCTTTAGCGCCACCCCGACGGCCAATCCGACCGTCACCACCACATACAACGTGCTAGCGGAAGGGCCAAGGTGCGTCGCGCAAGGCATGGTGACTGTGACCGTCGCTTCCGCCACCGTTGACGCAGGCCCCGACCGCACCATCTGTTTTGCAGAGGGCACCACGCTCACAGCGACCGTGAATGGCACCCCGGGCAATATCACTTGGCAACCCGGAGGACAGACTGGCCCGACATTCAACGTCAACCCGCCAGCCACCACCACTTACACGGCCACGCTGATTTACGGAGCCGACTGCGTGGCAAGCGACGAGGTGACTGTGACGGTGATACCGAGCGTGACCATCAGCCCCATCATGGCAGAGCCTGACCCTTCCGATACGCTCTGTATCGGGGTGCCTATCACATTGCAAGTGGAAGTGACGCCAACGGATGCGACCATTGCTTGGCTACAAAACGGCACCATACTGACTGGCATCACTGGCGATTCGGTCACGTTCGTTCCACAAGTGGTGGAAGGCTCCTCGACCTTCTCGGCAAGAGCGACCAATCCGAATGGCTGTTCGGCAAATTCCGCCGAAGTCACTTATGATTTCAAGCGCTGCATAGCCGTTCCGAATGCTTTCACGCCGGGCAATGGCGATAATGTGAACGACTTCTTTGGGCCACTGCTCTTCGGAAGTAACACGGAAGTGCGCACATTCCAAGTGTTCAATCGTTGGGGCACCAAAGTGTTTGAGTCCACGCCCAATCAGCCGCGCTGGGACGGCAGGCACAATGGGAAGGATGCGCCCAGCGACGTGTACGTTTATTACATCGTGCTGCGCTACGCTAACGGCGACGAAGAAAAAATCAAAGGAGATGTGACCTTGCTGCGCTGACAAAAAGCGCCCTAAAAAAAGCCATTGGTCAATTTGAGCACAACATACGAGCCGCCCTGAACATTCGGGGCGGCTCGCGCTTTTTGTTCTAAGAAAACCAAACCTGCCATGCAGACGAAAACACAACACTTTTTGCCGCGAAATGCCATTTTGGCCCTTTTTTGACGAAGCAAAATTTTTTATCTCTTTTTTTTCGTCATTTGCCAAACGTTTATGAAAAATGCAGTACGTTTGCCAAATAACAAAACAGTTGCTTTTTTGCGAAGCCATCTTCTAAACTCCGGGCGGCGAAAGCGTTCTCGCTAGTATCTAAGCAACTACTCTCCTACACCGATTTATTTCATCCTTACACCCCGTGCCCTTCGCAACGGTGGAATGTTCTTTTCCGTAAGGCTCTAAACACATAAACTTTCTGTTCTTCATGAAATTTTTCTACCACGTCCTTACTTGTGCCCTGTCAATCCTGTGTTATCCGCTTTTTGGTCAATGTCCACCTCCGGGATTCCCCGACGCGGGGAATACATGCGTCCAAGCGCCCGTGTTGTGCGAAAACCTCGACGGTTACTGCAACACCATCAATAACAACAACCAGCAGCAAAACTTTCCAGGATGTGGCGGGCAGTTTGTGCTGAACAATGATGAATGGTTCGCATTTTTTGCTGGCACCACCTCTATCACCATCCAAGTGACCCCCACCAACTGCACGCCCGGCCCAAATATGGGCTTGCAAGGCGGCATCTATTCTGCTTGCGTCAGCCAGCCATTGGCCCTGCAATGCCAGTGCACGCAGAACCCATTCATTCTGAGCTCAAACAACTTCGTCGTCGGTCAGATTTACTACTTCGTGCTTGATGGATGCGCTGGCAACGTGTGTGACTACTCGATTACCGTGCTTTCCGGCTCCACCGTCGGTGTGCCGCCCAATGACCCCGGCCCCATCACCGGCTTGCAGGAGGTGTGCCAAAACTCCACGACAGGCTACTCGCTTCCACCAGTTGGAGGCGCTACGACATATACTTGGACCCTCACGCCAAACATAGGCACCATCAGCGGCTCCGGCCCGAACGTGAACGTCAGCTGGGGCAACAATACCACCTCTGCCGACCTTTGCGTCACCACCGCAAACGGCTGCTATGCCAACCCCACCCCATCGTGCATCACCATTGACGTGATTCCGACACCTACCGCTACCATCTCGGGTAGTGGGCAATTGTGCCAAGGCGGCGGTGGCACCGTCAACTTGACGGTCACTTTCACAGGTGAGGGGCCATGGACGTTTACCCCTACCTTTAATGGTTCCCCCCAAGCGCCCATCACGACGAGTGAAAACCCGTACACTTATACGGTCAACCAAGTGGGCAACTATGGCTTGCAAAACGTGTCCGTGCCGGGTGGCGCGAATGGCTGTAACGGTACGGTTTCCGGCTCGGCATCAGTGACACAAGTCACCATCAATACCTCTGCCACGGTCATCAACTCTCAATGTGGCCTCGACAATGGCGGCATCAACCTTACCGTCAGTGGCGGCAGCCAACCCTATTTGTTCCAATGGTCAAACGGCGCGACAACAGAAGACCTCAGCAACATACCTGCCGGCTCCTACACCGTCACCATCACGGAAGCTACCGGTTGCACGAGGGAATTCACCGCAACCGTCAATGACAACATCGTAAACCTCAACATCACGGCCAACGTCACAGCCAACACAACCTGCAACGGGGGAAATGGCGCGATTGATGTCAGCGTCAACCCGCCGCCCGGAAACTACACCTACCAATGGTCGAACGGCGCAACCACGCAAGACATCAACAACCTTGAGCCAGGCGCTTATACAATTACCGTGACCGCCGGGCCAACCTGCAGCAACACCGCCACTTTCAACGTAGGCAACAACCCCAACCAGCCAAACGTGACAGGCACCACCACGCAATCCACTTGCGAGTTGGATAATGGCAGCATCAATATCAATGTGTCTGGAGGCGTGCCGCCCTACCTCTTTACATGGTCGAACGGCTCCACATCGGAAGACCTGAACAACATCCCGGCGGGCAGCTATTCGGTCACCGTCACGGGAGCCAATGGCTGCACGCAGGTAGGCAATTTTACTGTCGGCAACAACAACCCCACTTTCAACATCAACGCCAACATAACCGCCAACACCACCTGTATAGGTGGAAATGGAGCTATCAACCTGAACGTTACCCCAGCCAACCCGAACTATACCTACACATGGTCGAACGGAGCCACCACACCAAATTTGAGCAATTTGGAGCCCGGCTCTTATACCGTCACCGTGAGCGCAGGCGGCGCTTGCACACAGACGAACACTTTCACCATCCCAAACAACCCGAACAATCCGAACATAAACCCGAACGTGATACCGTCCACCTGCGAACTCAGCAATGGAAGCATCAGCATATCGGTCACAGGTGGTGTCTCGCCTTATACTTTTCAATGGTCGAACGGTTCTAGCTCGCAAAACCTATCCAACATCCCCGCCGGCAGTTACACCCTCACCGTCACGGGAGCCAACGGTTGCTCTTCGGTTGCCAACATAAATGTGAACAACAACAACCCTCCCATCACCATCAACGGCACCCCGGTAGCCAATACCACTTGTTCGGGTGGCAATGGCAGCATCAGTATCAGCGTCGCGCCACCCAACCCAAACTACACATACACATGGTCGAATGGCGCCACCACGCCCAACATCAACAACCTGCCCCCCGGCACTTATACCGTCACGGTGAATGCCGGCGGCGCTTGCACCCAAACGGCCAGCTTCACCGTGGCAGACAACCCTAACTTGCCAGTCATCAACATCACCCCCGTGTCCAGTACTTGCGACCAAAGCAATGGCGGCATCAACCTGAGTGTCTCAGGAGGTGTCATGCCTTACACGTTCAGCTGGACCAACGGAGCCACCACACAAAACCTCGTCAACATTCCGGCAGGATTCTACGGTGTCACCGTCACAGGCGCGAATGGCTGCACCGCCAGTACAGGCGTGAACGTTTCCAACGAAAACCCGCTCATCACAGTGAACGGAAACGTGATTGCCAACACCCTTTGCAATGGAAACGGAAACGGCAGCATCACCACATCCGTCGCGCCGCCAGGCGTTTACACCTATTCATGGTCGAACGGTGCCACCACGCCCAGCATCAGCAATTTGGTGCAAGGCACCTACACCGTCACCGTGACGGGCAGCGGCTCATGCAGCCAAATCGCCAGCTTCACCATACCCGAAAACCCCAACGGCCCCACCATCAACGGCAACCCAACCAGCAGCACCTGCGACTTGTCGAACGGCGGCATCAATATCACCGTGAGTGGCGCCGTCCCGCCCTACACCTACCAATGGTCGAGCGGACAAACAACTCAGAATATCAACAACGTGCCAGCAGGCAGCTATTCCGTCACCGTCACAGGAGCCAACGGATGTACCAATGTCGCCAATTTCGACATCGGAAACAACAATCCCCCCATCAACGTGACTGGAAACGCAACCATCAACACAGTATGCGTTGGCGGCAACGGCGCCATCACCCTCAACGTCACACCACCCGCACTTGGCCCTTACACATATCAATGGTCGAGTGGCCAAACCACGCAAAACATCAATGGCCTACCAGGCGGCACCTACACCGTCACTGTACAGGGGCAAGGCTCCTGCTTCCAAACAGCCACCTTCGACGTAATTGACCAGCCCAACGTGCCGATTATTTTCGTTGAATATAAATTTGCCACCTGTGGCCTTAGCAACGGAGGCATTGACCTGACCGTGAGTAGCGGCGTGCCACCATACACCTACCAATGGTCGAGTGGGCAGACCACCCAAGATTTGAACAACGTACCGCCGGACTTTTACTCCGTCACCGTAACGTCCGCCAACGGCTGCACCTCCGAAACCAGCGGCGATTTGCCCGACGACATCATTGACATTATCATCAACGGCACAGTGCTGAACAAAACCTCCTGCACCACCAACAACGGGCGCATCACGCTGCAACTCAACCCCGCCCCCCCCACATCGAGCATCCAATGGTCAAACGGCGCTTTCACGCCCGTGCTCAACAACCTCGCGGCAGGCTCTTACACCGTCACGGTGACCGTTGGCACTTGTAGCAAAACCGCCACCTTCGTGGTGCTCGACGAATCGCAAGTGCCCAGCCTGACCCACGCCGTCACTCCTGCCACTTGCGGTGTCTCCAATGGCTCCATTGACCTCACCGTCACGGGCGGCCAAGCCCCCGTCACGTTCGCTTGGTCGAACGGAGCCACGACGGAAGACCTCAACAATTTGCCGCCGGGCAATTACGCCGTCACCGTCAGTGCGGCGGGCAACTGTTCCGCAGTCAGTTCCATCACCATCCCCAGCAATGATGTGGTCATCAACCTTTCGGGCACCGCAGTTGAGAACACTTCGTGTCTGACCCCCAATGGCTCCATAACCCTCAACGTCACCCCGGCGGGGAATTATACCTACAATTGGTCGAACAGTGCCAACACGCCCAACATCAGCAACCTCGCGCCCGGCAGTTACTCGGTAACCGTCAGCACCGGATTAACCTGTTCGGCCACAGCCAGTTTCAACATAGCCAACAATGCCACCGCCCCCAATTTGGCCGCTGCCGCCACACCCTCCATTTGTGGGCTGAACAACGGCTCGGCCAGCGCCAACCCAACAGGCGGAATGCCCCCTTACACCTTCTCGTGGTCGAACAGCGGCAATACCAATCAAATCAATGATTTGGCACAAGGCAATTATTCCGTCACCGTCACGGGTGCCAACGGGTGTTCCTCTACCGCGACCGCAAACGTGGTCAACAACAACGTGGCGCTCAACGTAACAGGCGTTATTTCTGAAAACACTTCATGCACAACGGGCAATGGCGCGGTGAACATCAGCGTGTCACCTGCGGGCAACTACACCTACAACTGGTCGAACAGCGCCACCACCGAAGATTTGAACAACCTGAACGGCGGCAGCTACACAGTGACCGTCAGTGCAGGCGGCAGCTGCTCGTCCACTGCAACATTCACGGTGACCAACAACACCCAAAATCCAATCATCACCCCAACCGTGACACCCTCAATATGCAGCAACGACAACGGCGGCATTGACCTCAATATCAGCGGTGCCAGTGCGCCTTATACCTTTGTTTGGTCGAACGGCGCCACCACAGAAGACCTCGCCAACATTTTTTCCGGCAACTACTCCGTCACCGTGACCGCCTCCAACGGATGCACCGCCACTACCACGCTGAACGTGCCCAACAACAGCTCCACATTCAGCTTGGGTGGCAGCGCCACACCCGTCACCAACTGTGCCACCCCCAATGGCTCGGTTAATTTGGTGATAACCCCACCCGGCAATTTTATCATAGAATGGTCGAACAACGCCACATCGGAAGACCTCAGCAATGTGCCACCCGGCACCTATACCGTCTCCGTGACCGACCCCGCTGGAACAGGATGTACCGCCACAGCATCGTTCATTGTGGACGACAACACTACCCTCCCGACAGCTTCACAGACCGTCACTCCCGAAGTTTGTGATTTGGAAAATGGCGGCGTTGACCTCAACGTGAACGGCGGTACCGCGCCTTACACCTACAATTGGTCAAACAATGCCACAACCCAAGATTTGAACAACGTGGCTGCCGACACTTACACCGTCACCGTGACGGATGCCAACAATTGCACCACCACTGCCACGGCAACCGTGCCCGACAACTCCATCACCTTCTCGATAGCAGGCTCCACTTCCCCCAACACCATCTGCGGGACAAGCAACGGCAGCATTGACCTCACCGTGACACCTGTTGGCGTTTACACCTATAATTGGTCGAACAACGCCACCTCGCAAAATCTCAACGGACTGGTGGGCGGCAACTATTCGGTCACCGTCAGCGCAGGTGGCAGTTGCACCAGCGTGGCTTCGTTCAACGTGGGCGACAACACGCTTTCCCCCGCCATTGCCGAAATCGTGGCACCTGCCTCTTGCGCCAAAAGCAACGGAGGCATTGACCTCTCGGTGAGCGGCGGCGAAGCGCCATACACTTATTCGTGGTCGAACAGCGCCACGAACGAAGACCTGAGCAACATTCCGGCAGGCAACTACTCCGTCACCGTCACGGGTGCCAACGGCTGCTCCTCAGTGGATGCCTTCGTGGTGCCTGACAACGTGATAACACCCGGCGTGAGCGGCACGACCACTTCCAACACCTCTTGCTCGGACAACAATGGCTCCGTCACCATCGGCGTAACACCACCCGACAACTACACATTCACTTGGTCGAACGCACAGACTTCCCAAAACCTGACCAGCCTCGCGCCGGGCGACTATTCCGTCACCGTCAGCGCAGGAGGCAACTGCACTAGCGTCGCCACTTTCACCGTAGGCGACGATACGCCCTCGCCCGACATTGATGAAACTGTGACAGCCGCTACCTGCGCCAAAAGCAATGGCAGCATTGGCCTCTCGGTGAGCGGTGGCGAAGCGCCCTACACCTATCAATGGTCAAACAACTCTAATGGCGTAAACCTGAGCAACATACCCGCAGGCAACTACTCCGTCACCGTGACGGGCGACAATGGCTGCTCCTCGGTGGCAAACATCACCGTCCCCGACGGCGTGATAACACCCAACGTGAGCGGCTCCACCACACCCAGCACATCCTGCGTGGACAACAATGGCACCATCACCGTCAGCGTGACACCACCCGATAATTACACGTTCGTTTGGTCGAACGCCCAAACATCGCAGGACTTGGCCAACGTGGCACCAGGCGATTACACCGTCACTGTGAGCAGCGGCGGCGCTTGCACAGCAGTCGCTACCTTCACTGTCGCCAGCAATACGGCCCCTGTCTTGTTTAGTGGAGCGACCACCGATATCAAATGTTTTGGTGGCAACGAAGGCACCATTGACCTGAGCGTGACCAGCGGCACGGCCCCCTATCAGTTCGCTTGGTCGCCCAACCAACCCGGCAACCCGGCAAACCTCACCGACCTCGTCGCGGGCAACTATACCGTGACAGTCACCGATGCCGAAGGATGCACGAGCACTGCCACATTCAACATCAGCCAACCAGCCAGCGCCGCGCAAATTGCATGCAGCGCCACCGCAACCGTCAGCGCCCCCGGCCTCACAGACGGCGCCGGACAGGTAAATGTGTCGGGCGGGACAACGCCTTACGTCGTCAATTGGTCGCCGGGTGGCACCCCAACCAATGTTTCGTCTGGCACATTGCCCTTGAACAATTTAGGGACAGGCACTTATGTAGCCACCGTCACGGATGCCAATGGCTGCACCGATGTTTGCGACTTCACAGTAGGTCTTTTCAATTGCAATACTGCCGTCGGCGATATGTCGAATGCGCCTTTGTTCGTGTGCGGCCCTGAATGTATCACCGCTACCTACAATTCCGCCGGCGAGTTTTTGGATGCCAACGACGTGCGGCAATTTGTGCTGCACACCGGAAGCGGCGGTCAAATCGTCAACGAAATCGCCCGCAGCAGCCAGCCAACTTTCTGCTTCGACCCAGCGACGATGACCTTCGGCACGACGTATTACATTTCCGCCATTGCAGGCAACAACGACGGCTCTGGCAATGTGGACTTGAGCGATTTTTGCGCCGTTATCTCGGTTGGCACGCCCATTTCATTTAGAGAAAAACCAGCAGCCAGCATCACCGCGCCCGAACCAATTACCTGCGCCGTGAAAACCGTGACCTTGACGGGCAGCTCAAGTCTGACAGGCTCCTCCTTCCAATGGACGACCGTCGGTGGCTCCATCGTGGGCAACCCAGCGCAAGCCACCATCACAGTGGACGCCGCTGGCAATTATCGCCTGACAGTGAACGCCAACGGCTGCGCCGACACGACCGCCGTGACGGTGAACAACCTAACCAACCAGCCCAAGGCATCCATCGCGTTCAATCCCAGCGACGTGCTGGATTGTACCATCAGCGAAATTATCCTATCCGGCACCATCGAGGGCACCACAGCACCCAACACCATCTGGATACTCAACGGCGCGTTTTATTCAGGTGGAAACCCCGTGCCCGTCACCCAAGCTGGTTTTTACGAGTTCATAGTGCTGGACACCATCACATCCTGCTCCGATACCGCCTCCATCACTATCAATGAAAACTTGGCCTTCCCGCCGCTTTTCATCAACCCGCCCGGCTTCCTCACTTGCTTCAACACCACCGTGACACTCACGGGTGGCTCGCCAGTGAATGGCATCAACTTCAGGTGGGCTACCATCAACGGCGCGGACACCACCATCGTCGGCACGGGCACCACGCTCACGGTGAGCCAACCCGGCACCTATTATCTCATCGGCAACGACCCAAGCAACAACTGCATCAACCTTGTCGCCACAACGGTGAGCAACGACCAGTCAATACCCACTGCCGATGCGGGCACAGCCTTTAGCATCGCTTGCTTTGGCGAGCTCGCCACCATCAATGGCAGCGCCACGGGCGTGGGCACGCTTTCCTACCAGTGGACAAGCCCTGATGGCAATATCGTGTCGGGTAGCAACACCCTCACGCCGACCATTGACCTGCCGGGCACATACACGCTCGTGGTCACCATCGTCGCCACCGGCTGCACCGCCACCGACCAAGTGGTGATAGAGCCGAAGGTGCCAGTCATCCAACTTCGCACGAACCAGCCCCCCTGCTACAATGACAGAGGCGCTATCGTGGTGGAAAGCGTGGAAGGAGGCAAACCACCCATTCGATACTCGCTCAACGGCGACGTGTTCACACAGAACACCCTTTTCACCAACCTGCTCCCCGGCGATTATACCATCGTAGCCATTGATGCCGTGGGGTGCAGCGCGACCGCGACCACTACCATCGTGGAAGGGGAATTGCTGGAAATCACTTTGGAAACACGCGTCGTCATCAAGCTTGGCGACAGCTATCAAATCAACACGGAAGTCACGGTGCCACCCAGCGAGTTGGCAGTCATCCAATGGACACCGAACACTGGCCTGGACTGCGACACCTGCCTCAACCCGCTCGCCACCCCGCTCACTTCCACTCAATATCGTCTGAACGTCGCCAGTCAAACCGGCTGCAAGGCCGATGCACGACTATTGTTGCTGGTGGATAAAAGCGTGGACGTGTATGTGCCCAACGTGTTCTCGCCCAACGGCGACAGCGAAAACGATGTGTTCATGATTTTTGCCGACACTCGAAGCGTGGTGAAAATCAAGTCGTTCCAAATATACTCGCGCTGGGGCGAACTCGTCAGCGAACACTACGATTTCTTGCCCAACGACCCCGCTTATGGCTGGGACGGCAGACATCGGGGCCAAACCATGAACCCCGCCGTGTTTGTGTGGTATGCTGTGATTGAATTGTTCGACGGGCAGGAGGTGCTGTATGAAGGTGACGTGACCCTACTGAGGTAAGCAGGAGCGCCAACTGTTCACTTGAAACAATAAACAAGAGTCATCCCGAGCGTTCGGCGATGACTCTTGTTGTTTATGCGAATAAGAGGTTGAATACTAAACGAAAAGAAGTTCAACCCCTCATTCGCATATTAGACTTGTCGTGGTGGAGGTCTTTGGCGACGGGAAAGCCCTCCACCACGACAAGTCTATTTTTTCAAAAACTCGTACCCGCCTTTGGTGGCACCCCACACCTGTTGGCCTTGTGCGTCGAAGCCTTGGTCCCAACTGAGCAACATATCCTTAGTGATGGTCACTTTGGAAGAAGCATATTTGGCTCCTCGTATATTGCTCTCACAGCCCTCGCCCCGCGTAGCGCCCACAAACGCCCCGTTCTTTTGTTTTTCCAAAAAAACGGCGCAGCCTTCACGCAGCGTCAAGTCCGACGGTTCCAATTGGTCGAATGAGGAAGGATTTTTGTATGCCCCGGCCCACTTGGCTGGCTCGGGCAGCGTATATACGATGCTTACGAAACCTTTTCGGCCCTCGCGCTCCACTTTATAGATGCGCTGTCGGTAGGGCTTGTCTTCGGCGGCGGCGGTAGCCTGCTCCACATAGAGCCAATAATTGGCCCTATCAGCCAACCAAATGGGACGAATGTGCAAGCGGATGTCGAGAAAATCGGAATCGCGCAGACTTTGCGCCTCACTGCTAAAATCGCCAATCATCCATGCCACGAGCGTTCCCAAATCGGCATCGGTAGCTCGTTCGGCGCTGCGCGAGGGCGCACATTGCAAAAACAAGCCTGCTGCCAGCAGGAGCATGGCGAGCAGGCTTGTATAGTTGTCAGAAAAACGAACAATCATTGCTTCTTGTTTGGGGCGGTGCTTGGCTGGGGTGCCAGTTGGGCTGGCGCGGCAGAAGGCTCGGCATCTGGCGCTGTGCCTCCGCCAAAATCATACGTTTGGCCGTTGAGGTATGCCCAACTGACTGGTGCCCACTCCGTCAAGCTTTGGCGCAAGTACTTCTTTTTGGTGCGGCCTTGTGCCAATATCGTGCGTTCCAAAATCAGTTTTTTCAAATTCGGATTGCAATAATTCACCGCCGAGGCAAATGGAACGTCGCCGCTGAGCGGCAGGATTTCCAAACAGGTCACAGCGTGATTGAGCGCATCCACGCCATCAACAATTTTGTGAAATTCAAGCAGTTTGCGAATCGCCGCCGCATCGCCCGCTTTGGCTTTTTCAACCAAATCCACATAATTCACTTTGGCTAAATCGGCCATTTTCAGCACGTTCTGGAAAATCTCCACCTCGTACGTTTTGCGCAGCGAGTCCGGCACGACGGTGATAGACTCCACGGGCGGTTTCCATTCCTCATGGTTGCCTTTTTGAGGTGTTTCGGCACCGGGAGCAGCAGGAATAATAGCTGTACTGGTGGATTGCTGCGTCTCCAAAGCCCCAGTGCCCAAGCTTAGGCCTGTGCCTTGCGGCGCGGAGGAGGAGGCAGGGTCCGTGGTCGTTCGGGTGCGAGGAGCATCTTGCCCACACACACTCAACGTTTGGAAAAACAGGAGGCCAAAAGCCCAGCAACACAAATTTCTTTTCATGGGAAATCAATTTTTGCTTGGTTAAATAAACGCCGCAAAGGTGGGCAATTTGCGCCACATTTCCTTCCCTTCAATTTTTGCCGAACGCTTATTTGCTCTTCGCAAAATATCTACTTTTGCGCCGTTTTTCGGCAAATCGAATCTCTACACTCAACTTCTAACACTCTCAACTTACCATCACCGCATAATATGGGACGCGCGTTTGAATTCCGCAAGGAGCGAAAATTTAAAAGATGGGCCGGCATGGCCAAGACCTTCACCCGCATCGGGCGCGAAATCGCGCTGGCCGTGAAAGCTGGGGGCGCCAACCCAGAGTACAACTCCCGTCTTCGACTCGCCATCCAAAACGCCAAATCGGCCAATATGCCCAAGGCCAACGTGGAGAGCGCCATCAAAAAGGCTTCGGGCAAGGAAGCGGAAAACTTTCAGGAAGTCCTCTACGAGGGAAAAGGCCCCCACGGGGTCGCGATATTGGTGGAGACCGCGACCGACAATCCGACTCGAACAGTAGCTAACGTTCGGATGTATTTCGACCGAAATGGCGGGGCGCTCGGCACCTCTGGCAGCGTGGCTTTTCTATTCGCTCGCAAAGGCGTGTTCAAAGTGAAGGCAGAAGGAAGGGACTGGGACGAACTTGAGCTGGAACTGATTGATGCTGGCTTGGAAGAGCTGAAACGCGAGGAAGACGAGGTGGTGTTGTACACCAGTTTCACCGATTTCGGCACCATGCAAAAAACATTGGAAGACCGAGGCATCGAAACCACTAGCGCGGGCTTGGAATGGATACCCAACCAGACAAAAAAATTGGGCGATGCAGAGGTGGAGCAGGTCATCAAACTGATTGACCGCTTGGAAGACGACGACGATGTGCTCAACGTGTTCCACACGATGGATATGTCTGAGTGACCTGCCCCGCCTTTATCATTCCTTCACCAAGCGGCCTGATGCCGTCCCGGTGGTTGTTTTTATTTGCCAAAAATAAATCCCGCTAGGGTTGTTTTTCATGGACACCTGTACCAATTCGCGGTACTGCGCCGTCCAATTTTTGCTGTACACCAATCTGCCATCGGAAGAAAACACATCCAACACTGTCTTCCCAACTGTGTTTTGAATATCGAATATCGCCTCGTCGGTCACAGGATTGGGGAACACCCGCGCTTGGGGCGCGGGTGCCTCGGGAGCGGATACCTGATTGTAGGCAAGCGCCGCGTTCACGGCTGCCAATGCGTTCACCCGGCCATGCCCGTAGGCGTGATTGGGCGTTTGTCCGCTGGGGATGCCACAGTTCGATGTGTCGCCAATCGGAACAGCTGTTTCTTTGATGAAGTTCTCTATGAGTTCCACTTGGCCAGCCAAGTCGGGTCGTGCCGAAAGCACCAGCGCCACCAATCCCGCCACATGAGGCCCTGCCATGCTAGTGCCGCTGAATGCGGCATAATTGCCGTTGGGGGTACAAGAGCGAACGAACTGACCCGGCGCGGCCACCTCTGGTTTCAACCGATTGCTGCCATCAACAAGCACCGGCCCACGGCTACTGAATGTGGCGATGGTGTCGTCGAAGCGCGTGGCGCCAATGCTGAAGCTTTCCTCGAAGTACGCAGGCGGGGCGTAAGTGCTTCCACAATTGGGGCCAAAATTGCCATTGCTCACCACCACGAACACGCCAGATGCTTTGAGATTGACAATCGCCACTCGCAACAAATCATTGATAATAAAGTCTGTACAGCCCTCGATAGTGGCACAATACCAAGAGTTGTTGATGACGTGCGGTGCTTTGGAGGGGTCTTGGTTTTGGCCATTGAGGTCGGTGGGAGCCAAGAACCACTGAAAACACTCAAGGTAGGTGGACGGCTGCCCCCAGCCGCGTTCCATGTTGCGGCACCCGACCCATGAGGCGCCCGGTGCCACACCAATCTGGTTGCCGAGGCCATCGTCGCCCACCATAGTGCCCATTGTGTGAGTGCCATGTGAGCCATCGTCGCAGGGGGCTGGCGCGTTGAACCCGCAGGGGTTCGTCCCGACCGGGTTGCCGAGCGTGTCGTAATTGAGCGGGCTGAAATCGTGGATGGCATCGTGCCAGTTGTAATGGTGCTGAGCGGTGCCCGAAAAATTGTCCCAGCCTCGATAGTGAGGCTGCAAAGTGGGATGCACCCAGTCGTATCCAGTATCCGCGCCCCCGATGGTAACGCCTTGCCCCGTGTACCCGAGCGCCCACACAGCAGGTGCGTTGATGCGTTCCACGCCCCATTCGACAGCGCCCCGCCCCGCAGCAGTGGGAGCAGCCAATGAGGTCTCCACTGGCCCTTCAAACTGCACCCAGGGGTCGGCTCCGAGCCAGCGCACTTCGGGCAATTCGGCCAATAGGCGCACCAATTGGAGGTCAGCCTTTTTCACCGCAAGCGCGTTCACGAGATAAAGACCGTTGACGGAAGCATCTTTTTCCCTCAATAGCCGCACCGCGTTGGCTTGCGAGCGCATAGCCGTTTCCATTAGGCGCTGATAGACGAAATGCGCTTTTTCAGACTTGGTTTTTAAAAAGCGAGCGCCACTGATGTCAGCCTGTTCCCGAAAGACCACCAGCAAATCGGCTGAATGCCCCTCGTTCAATGCGGACAGTATTTCAGCAGAGACCTTTGCCCGCCAAGCGGTGCTTTGGCTAAAAGAAATTGTGCTGGAAAGCGACAGCAGCGCAAAGAGCAGAAGTTTTTTCATTGATTTGAAAATCAAGTATTTAAAAGTTAACCGAGTTGGATTTCACAGGGCGTATCGGGACAGGCCAAAAGTAAAACCTCGCAAGATACCCGCCCGGCCAAAATCAGCAAACGCCTATCTTTGCCACAAAATCATTTCACCTCATACTTCTCACATCCTACACATGAAAATCGCAATCGGCTGCGACCACGCAGGATTCCCCTACAAAGATGGCATCGTGGAGATGCTCCAATCGCAAGGACACATGGTGCTCGACTTCGGAACCAACTCTTTCGACTCTGTGGACTACCCCGATTTCGCGCATGAAGTGGCAAAGGCGGTCGAATCCGGCCAAGCCGACAAAGGGGTGGTGCTCTGTGGCAGCGGCAACGGGGTGGCTATCACCGCCAACAAACATCAAGGCATACGATGCGCCCTGTGCTGGACAGAAGAAATCGCCGCGCTCGCCCGACAGCACAACGATGCCAACGTCATTGCCCTGCCCGCTCGGTTTGTGCCAGAAATACTGGCGCAGGCAATGGTGCGTATTTTTATGCAAACCGATTTTGAAGGAGGGCGGCACGAGCGGCGGGTCAATAAAATCGCGTGTTCTTAAAGCGCCCGTTGCGCACGGCAGTCGTCAGTTTTTCCAAAACCAAAGGCTCGTCGTCAGTAAACTCCAACACAATCTCCGCCTGTCCGTAAAATGGCTCGCGCGGTGCCAAACGGCGCTCAATCTCGGCAGTCAATGCCGACTCCTCTACCCCCTTCAACAAAGGCCGCTTTTCCTTTTCGTGCTGCAACCTGCTTGAAAGCACGCTTGGCGAGGTCTTCAAGTAAATGGTAGTGCCGTGTCGTTTCATCCAAGCCATGTTGTCGGAAAAACAAGGCGCCCCTCCACCAGTGGCAACGACGGATGGTGGCAAAGCAGCAAGGCGGCGCAGGTACTCGCGCTCAAGCACCCGAAACACGGTCTCGCCCTCCGCATAAAAAATTTCGGACACGCTGCGCCCCTCACCCTCCTCAATGAACGCATCAAGGTCAAGAAAGGGCCAACCCAAGTGTTCGGCCAGCACGCTGCCCCAATGCGTTTTGCCGCTACCCATGAACCCTACGAGAAAAACATGTTTGTCCATTCACTTTTTGTTTTGACAAAAGTGCCAATTAGCAGCCGGCCTGCGCCGTATTTTTGCCAAAAATCGAGAAAAAACATGGATAAAATGAATAAGCATCTCCTTTTCAGCCTTTTGGTGACATTCACGTTGGCTGCTTGCAACAATGCCCCTTCGGAAAATGTGCAAAAAATCAAATCGGATGGCTCTTCCAATGCCGACATGGTACGCAACCCCGTCAGTGCCAATCAACCCATGGACACTGTAAACGTGGCCCGCATCACCTTTGAGGAAACAGAATTTGATTTTGGCGAAGTCAAAGAAGGGGATATCGTGGAGCATAAGTTCAAATTCACCAACACGGGCAAAGTGCCGTTGACCATCTTAAAGGCTCGCTCATCGTGCGGCTGCACCGTGCCATCGTATCCTGAAGACCCAATCGCACCGGGCGAAACGGGCGAAATCACGGCCAAATTCAACACCGACGGCAAACCCAGCCGCCAGCAAAAGAACATTTATATCACCGCCAACACTTATCCCAACGAATCCATCGTGACCCTCAAAGGATTTGTGAAGCCGAGCAATTGAGCATGAAAGCAAATAAAAAAACAAAAGGGCGGCATCTTGCGATGTCGCCCTTTTTGTTTTTGGGAGGATGAGGGGGCTCGAACCCCCGACCTTCGGAACCACAATCCGACGCTCTAACCAACTGAGCTACAACCTCCGTTTCGGGCGGCAAAGATACTTTGTGTTTTTGAACTTTGGCAAGACTTGTGAACGGGATTTTTTTCAAAGCCAAGAATCATGGGAACGGCACTCAAACTGCCATCGCCCCGACAGGTCGCCAACCCCTGAGTTTTTTGAGCAATTTGCACAGTTTCAGATTCAAAGAAGGGTTGGCGTTGAAAAAATGTCCGTTGATGGTCATCCATTTTTTTTCCAGTTTAATTTCGCGCAGTTCGCTGTACGACACCAGACGTGGCTTGTCGAACGGAGCGCGCCAATAGATGCCTCGGTCTGTCATGGCAAACCCTTCCTTGCCGTTGTTTTTCAGCGATAAATCGCAGATAAACCAAACGCGCTCTTTGCGCTCCGCAAAAAGAAAGTTTTTGCACACATTGGCCATCAATTCCTCCTCCATTGCGATAAAATTAAAATAAAACACCTCGTCTTCTCTGTCGAAATCCAGAAAATCCCGAATCATAAGCCCCAAGTCCGTTTTGCCCGCCTGTACTTTTTCGTACTTCAAAATAGCGGGCGGCAACACCGCCCCCGTCAAGTCGGGGCAAAATTGGATGATGAAATAATCGAGCAAACCTTCAAAAGCAGCATCCATGCGGCGGTCAATGTCGGGCAAGGCCTCCGTGCCAAATCGCTCCCATTGCGTGAGCGCATCCTCCGCTATTTGTTCGGCTCGCACCGAATAGATTTCCCGGAAGCGCGAATCATAGAACCGCTCGACAAATTCGCTGTATCGGGCAATATCGTGCTCCGCTTCCACCCGACGGCACAGACTGCCAAAGAACAATCCCTTCACTTGCTCGGTTAAGTCGTCCGCATCGAAATCAAGCGGGTAAACAGGCTCGTAGGCGCTTTGTTGGATGTTTTTGCGGCCAAAGTGAAACCCGCAATGATGACAGAAGACAGATGCCAGCGGGCTTTGCTCGTGGCAAGCCGGGCAGGGCTTCATTTTTTCCACCATCGCGTCGCCGCAGCGATGGCAGAATTTTGCCCCGGGAATGATTTCGGTCGCGCAATTCGGACAGAGGTTCATAGCGTCATTAAAAAGTCATTGTATCGTTGAGTGCACCACGTCATTAAAAGTCATTTTTCAATTACTCCTAATGACCACAATGACGCTCGTTACAGGCGACAAAAATAAAACTATTTGTTTTTAAAAACAAGTTTTTACAACAACTTTTTTTTTCAACATGGCAAAGCAGGTCAAAAAGGAAAACCTTCCCCAAAAGGTGTGCGCCTCTTGTGGGCGGTCATTTTCTTGGCGAAAAAAATGGGAAAAAGTGTGGGAGGAGGTGAAGTATTGCAGTGAGCGATGTCGGAGGAAGAAGGTTTAAGTTGTTTGAGGGTCTGTCCGGCCAAGCGGAGCGGGCGGAGCTTTATCGAGAGCGTTCAGAATAGCGTGTCAAACCTTCCTATATGTTTTTTTACACGGCAAACGCTGCGCTCAAAGGAGTGTAAATTATTGAAAACCAAAATTCTGCTCTCCCCGTGTCTCTGTGTTTTCTTACAGTCCGATTGGGATGACACAGTGTTGTGAACACGCTCGCTGCACCTGGTCGGGCAAGCCCTCAGATGCCGCTTTCAAACTTGTCCCACACATCGGGGCGACGTGTTTTGGTGCGTTCGATGCTTTGCTCGTGGCGCCACTCGTCAATCAGTTTGTCGTTGCCGGAAAGCAAAACCTCCGGGACGGTCATGCCATCCCATTCCGCAGGTCGGGTATAAACGGGCGGAGCCAACAAATTGTCTTGAAAACTGTCAAACAAGGCCGATGTCTCGTCATTCAAGACGCCGGGAATGAGCCTACCCACCGCGTCCACCAGCACGGCCGCGGCCAATTCGCCCCCCGACAACACATAGTCCCCAATGCTGATTTCCAGCGTGACGTACTTCTGTCGAATGCGTTCGTCCACTCCTTTGTAATGGCCGCATATAATGATGATATTTTCCCGGAGCGACAGCCGATTGCACAGTGATTGGTCGAGTCGAACGCCGTCGGGTGTTGTGTAAACGACTTCGTCGTAGGGTCGTTCGGTTTTCAATTTTTCGATGCAGGCTGCGAGTGGTTCTGGGCGCATCACCATGCCCGCGCCACCCCCAAATTGATAGTCGTCCACCTGCCGATGTCTGCCCAAGCCATACTCGCGTAGGTTGTGGAGGTGTACCTCAAG
Source organism: Saprospiraceae bacterium (assembly GCA_026129545.1). Lineage (NCBI taxonomy): Bacteria > Pseudomonadati > Bacteroidota > Saprospiria > Saprospirales > Saprospiraceae > Saprospiraceae bacterium. The sequence goes on along the minus strand of JAHCHX010000001.1, from coordinate 302,539 downwards.
CAAGCCCTTGTCTTTCGCTCGTTGTATAATCGAATGATTGAGCGGGCTTTCCAAAAGTTCGGGCAGGACTGTGATGATGTCGAAACGCATAGTGGGAAGAGGGAGTTGAGGGGGGTGTTCGGCTAAGTGGCGCGAACAGGGGCTGGGGAAAAAACCACCACAAAGGTAAGGCGCTGTGCGGACAGACAAAGCAAACGATGTGGGATACAAAAAAGCCGTTGGTACTCGCTTACGCTTTCTCAACGGCTAAACCCCAAAAAACCAAATGAAAACAATCTTCTTGTGCAAAGGTAAGTCAGCACCCTTCGAACAACCTACTCAATATCGGTGAACGGGCGAAATGAGTCGTTGAAACGGCGAAAACAGCGGCTGATTCTGGATTTGGCCCGTTACTTCAATCCTGTTAAAAACAGCATCACATCCACTCCGTCCGCATAATCGCCCAAGCCCGGCATCTGGCTCTTGCCGAATGGCAGCGCGGCGAAATCGCGCAGTTTCACATTGCTCACCACGCACTGGATTTCCTCTTTTTTTTCTGCCAGACGAGCATCAATGTCGAAGAGGTCGTCGTAGTATTCGTAATGCACGGAGGCGATGCGGGCTTGCAGCGCGGGGTCTTCCTTCAGCAGCAGGCAGCCGTTGTTTTTGTAGTCTATTTTGTTGAGAATGAACAAGGTGAGGTTGTAGTCGAAATTGTTTTTGTACTTGTCGTGGTGAATGATGTCGCGGTATTCGTGCAGCGCTTCGAGCAGGGTGTCGAAATGGTAGCCGTGCGGGACGTAGATTTTCGACACGTTGCGGCAGCCAAGGCCAAAGTAGGTGAAGATATCGCTTCCCAGCGCGTAGAGGTCGGCCATCGTTTCGAGGCCATTGAGCACGGCGACGGCGTTGCGGTTGCGGCGGATGATGTGCGGGTATTTTGAAAAATACTGCTCGAAGTAGCGGGCGGTGTTGTTGCTGCCTGTGGCGACGACCGCATCGAAGCCGCTGAGAGATTCATTTTCTGCCACAAACTCCGTGTATTCCCACGCTTCGTGCGACCATTTGCCCATTATTTTCACCAACAACGGCAACAGGCGTTTGTCTTTGTCGCTGAGTTTCACTTTCGCCCGTTGGCCTGCCGCAAACACGCAGAGCCAATCGTGAAAACCCACCAGCGGGATGTTCCCGGCCATCACGAGACCAATGGTTTTGTCGGGATGTAGCGATTTTGACACGGGATATTGCGCCGCCCAAGCCTCTAATTTTTCTTTTTCCAAAAAGGCTTCGGCGATAGCTTTGAGGGCGTTGCGCGTGTTTTCCTCTGTGAACCAGCGATTTTCAATGTACGATTGTTGAATCGCGGCATCGAGTTCGGCATTGCCACCGGAGCGCAAATAATGGCCGAGTTCGGCGAGCAGTTCGAGTCGTTCGTGGAGTGTCAAAGTCAGGTAAGTTTTTGTGCGACAAAGGTAGAAAAAACGAATCGCAGAGGCGCAGAGACACGGAGTAGTTGAAAATCGGAATTCAGCGTTTCTGCGTCTCCGAAGTGAAATTTCACTGATTCAAGTACATCATCTTCACTTCATAAACCCCGTTCACCACGACCTTTTCACCCTCTTCCATGCCTTTCAAAATCAAAGTCCGCGTGCCGTCGTCCTCGCCCGTGTGCACATAAGCCAACTCGAATTCTTCGGGCGCGTGCTTCAGAAAAACCGCCGTTTTGCCGTTGATTTCGGTCAATGCCGAGTTTGGCACCGCGATTTGCCGGCTGCTTTGTTGGTTCATTGCTTTCAACGTCACGAACTCGCCGATTTTAAAATCGCCATTTGGATTGTCCATTTCAAAAAGCACCCGCTGACTTTGGTTGCCGGGGTTCATCGTCTGGGCGGGCGAAATCAGCCGCACCTCCGCGCTTTTGTGGTCGTCGGTGGAGCAAGTGACCAAAAACTTGTTGCCCACCCGGACTACCGGCACGTCGCGGTCGTAGACTTGAGCCTCCACATACACCTTGTTCAGGTTCGTGACGGTGAAAAGCGTTTGCCCCGCCACGACCTCCGCGCCCGGTGTGAGCGTGAACGCGCCCACAACACCCGAAATGGGCGCTACCAACGACACCGTGCGGCTGTTGGCCGAGGTATTTGCTCCAACGGCTTTGTTTTCAAGCGTTTGTAACTCTGCCAATGCCTGATTGTAATTTGCTTCGGCGGCTTCCACGTCGCGCCCGGCAGCGATATCTTCGATTTTTTTCAAACGTTCCAATTCGCGTTTGGTGGCGGCGACGCGGGCTTTCGCTGTCTCAATTTGCACCGCCAAACCCGCATTATTGGCCGCAATACCGACCTGATCGGGTGTTGCGATGTTTTGTTGCAAAACGGCCAATACCTGTCCGGCCCGCACCGATTGACCTACATTCACGGCAACTCGCGTGATGCGTCCGCCTTGCGGAGCCATCACCACGACCAGTTCGCCGGAAGCCGGGACAACCGTGCCGAACATCGTCGTGGCCGATTGGTAGTCGCCCACCGCAATCGGCTGGGTCAGGATTTCAAACAAAAACTGTGTCTCTTTGGGTGCGTACACGGACTTACCATAGCCGCTACCGCCCGATGCAGGACCGTGTTCTTCGTCGCCATGCGCGAAGGCAGGATTGAAGTTTGGCATTGAAAACCAGGCACTTGCCAACAGAAATAGCGTCGTTAGCACACGGTTTCTTTTTCGGGAAATAAAAAATACCAACGCGCCGCCAGCCAATGCGCCGAACAGGAACATCCACCAAGCGCCCACGCCGCCTGTCTCATCGTGGGAATGCGCCCCTTCCGCTTTGGTCAAAGTTTTCCCGACTTCCACCCCTTGCAGCCCGATTAAATCGGCACCGTTCGGGTGGCTCACTTGCACGTTGAGGGTGTAAATTTTATTTTCGGGAAATGAGGTGTGCAGTTCGTACACGCCCGGCGAGAGGGGCTTTACTTCAAAAAGAATTTGTGGATTTTCAGCCGCGCTGATTTTCAATTCAGCCTTTTCAATGGGCGATTACTGAAATAATCGGCCACAAAAAGCGTCAGGTGCGCCTCTTTCCCTGCGGTCAGTTCAGGATAGTACAGTGTCAGTTCGTACCTGTCGGATTGGCCATAGGTGGTGAAGTGGTCGGTTGCCACGCCGGGGTCCGTCGGGATTTCGTCGCCATGTGCAAGGAGATTTTTTGGGAAAAATGCGACGAGCGCGAAAAGAGAAAACAAGAGCGGTTTCATATTATTCGTGATTGAATTTTTGAAAAAGAGTTTCACACAACGACACGACGGCACAAAGAAAAAATTGGCGTTGTGCCGTTGTGTCATTGTGTGAAAAATCACTGCCCATAAAGGAACAGCAACTGGATATGGGCCGTATTCAGGGCGTTTACCTGTACTGCGTAGTCGCGTTGAATCTCGAAAGCCCCGTCCAAAGTTCGCAAAAAAGTGATGTAATCCACTTGCCCCGCCTCGCGCATCCGAACGGCGGCGGCGATGAGCGCACGGCTGCGGGGCAGGGCTTCGCGCTCGTGGTACTGAACATTTGCCAATGCCGTAACGGCCTCTGTCTGGGTGCGCTGCCATTCCAACGTGATGGCTTGCGACTGTGCTTCGGCGCGAGCCAACGCAGCTTGGCTTTCAGCTTGGGCGACATTTGCCCCGGCGCGGTATCGCCCCACCCATAGCGGAATGCCGATGCTGACGCGGAAACGGTAGTCAATCGGCGAGTTGCGCGTGCCCTAGTTGAGATAGCCCAGAGAAAAGTTGGGTAAGGTGCGGCTTTTCGCCAGATTAATTTGTTTTTTAGCGACTTGCACTGCCTGCTGTTCGTAGGCGACCGCTGGATTGGCGGCAATGTCGGGCATCGCCAGCAGCCCTAAGGTGTCGGCATTTAGGGGCAACAGTGTTCCTAAATCGCTCAACCCAGTAAAAGTTGTCAAATTCTGACGCAGCCCTTCCACCATCCGCTCGGCGGAGAGGCGCTCCCGATGCAGGTTGCCCGCCTCGTTTTCGGCGATGGTTTTTTGCAAAAAATCTATCTCGCCTGCGGTGAACTGGCGGGCGGCTGTGGCGGCAATTTGCTGATACAGCGTGTCGCGGTCTCTCCATTGCTGCGCCTGAAATTCAGCGACTTGCGTTTCTAAATAAAGTGAACGGACCATGTATCGCAAGTCGTTTTCGCTCACGCGCTGACCAGCTTGAGCGAGGGCGGTTTCGGCCTTGGCGACTTGTTTCTGGCGGCTGTACACGGTCGGAAAATCAAATGATTGCAACACGCCGACGGCGTAAAACTCCCCGGTCGGGCTTTCCACGTTCACTTCGGGATTGGGCAGGTTGAGGGCGGTTTTTTCTCCGTACTTTTTTGCCTGCACCCCGAACGCAGCGGCTTTGACTGAGGGGTGGTTTTGGAGCGCGGCCTAGATGGCGGCGTCCGGGGTGATGATTTTTTGGGAAAATGCTGATTCAGCCAAAGCAGTGATTATTAGGAAAATGAATTTATATTTCATTGTCGGTATTTTTGCTTCCTTGTTTTACTCATTAAGAGTTTGGTTTCACACAACGACACGACGACACAAAGAAAAAATTACGTTGTGTCGTCGTGTGAAATCTACATCTCTCATCAAAATCATTTGAACATGGCATTTCTACTCGAATTATCGAATAAACCTTCCCAAATGACTGAAAATGAAATTGCAGAAGTTGTTATTGACATTGGGTTTCATATTCACCGGAAATGGGGGCCAGGGCTTTTGGAGACCGCTTATGAAGAACTTATGGTTCATCATCTACGAGCCAATGGTTTCTTTGTTGAACAGCAAAAAGAGATACCATTTGAAGAAGATGGGGCAAAACTCACTGCGGGATTCAGGGCTGACATAATAGTTGAGAAGAAACTGATTATCGAACTAAAATCCATCGAACGGCTGGCTCCGGTTCATGGCAAAATTTTGCTCACTTACCTACGGCTCACAAACTTGAAGCTGGGACTTTTGATGAATTTCGGTGAAGCCTTTCTAAAAGATGGCATCAAGAGAGTTATCAACGGCTATTTATGAGGCGCTTGGTTTCACACAACGACACGGCGGCACAAAGAAAAAATTACGTCGCGTCGTTGTGTGAAATCTACATCTCGGTCTGAAAAACACCCTTTTTTCCCTCACGCCCGAAAAGAGTTTTTTTCACACAACGACACGGCGGCACAAAGAAAAAATTACGTCGCGTCGTTGTGTGAAATCTACATCTCGGTCTGAAAAATACCCTTTCTTCCCTCACGCCCGAAAAGAGTTTTTTTCACACAACGACACGGCGACACAAAGAAAAAATTACGTCGCGTCGTTGTGTGAAATCTACATCTCGGTCTGAAAAACACCCTTTCTTCCCTCACGCCCGAAAAGAGTTTTTTTCACACAACGACACGGCGGCACAAAGAAAAAATTACGTCGCATCGTTGTGTGAAATCTACATCTCGGTCTGAAAAACACCCTTTCTTCCCTCACGCCCGAAAAGAGTTTTTTTCACACAACGACACGGCGGCACAAAGAAAAAATTACGTCGCGTCGTTGTGCCGTTGTGTGAAACCTGCATCTCGCTGTGAAAAATACTCCTCCACCGCCTTCTTCCCCCACGCCCAAAACACGGTCGGCGTGACAATCATATCGAGCAAAGTCGAGGACAAAAGCCCGCCGAGAATCACCGTCGCTACCGGGTATAAAATCTCTTTTCCCGCCGCTTGTGGGTCCAAAGTCAGGGGAATTAAAGCCAATGCCGCTACGAGTGCCGTCATCAAAACCGGGACGAGTCGTTCGAGCGAGCCGCGCACAATCATCTGTTTATCAAACTTTTCGCCTTCGTGTTCTATGAGATGAAGGTAGTGCGAAATCATCATAATCCCGTTGCGCGAAGCAATGCCTGTCAACGTAATGAAACCCACCAGTGTCGCCACCGAGAAGGTGCCACCCGTGAGCCAAACGGCTGCCACCGAGCCGACGAGCGCGAGCGGGATATTGAGCATCACCTGCACTACGATACGCCACGAACGGAAGTGCGCGTAGAGGACAAGAAAGATACCCAGCAACACGAAAATGCTCAGGATACCGATGAGCCGCGAAGCGTCTTTTTGTGCTTCGAACTGGCCTCCGTATTCCAGAAAATACCCCTGCGGCATTTGGATTTTTTCGCTAACGGCTTTTTGAATGTCGGCGACAGTGCTGCCCAAATCGCGGCCTTGCACGTTGGCCGACACCACGAGACGGCGCTGGCCGTTTTCGTGGCTCACCGAATTGATGCCTTTTTCGTACTCGATGTGCGCGATACTTTCGAGCGGAATCAAAACGCCCTCCGGCGTGTGGATTTGCGTCTTGCGGATATTTTCCAGGTTCTCGCGGTCTTCCGGGACGGCGCGGAGCACGAGGTCGAAGGTTTTTTGGCCGTCCAAAATTTGCGATACGACTTTGCCGCCGTACAAAACTTCGAGGTCGCGGGCGACTTCGCCGGTTTGCATTCCGTAGCGTTGCAACGCGGCGCGGTCGAGGCGAATAGTCAGTTGAGGCACAAGCACTTGGCGTTCCACCTGCACGTCCACCGCACCGGGCACGGCCTCGGCAGCCTCTTTGATTTGTCCGGCAATGGCACGCAGTTCGGTCAAATCTTCTCCAAAAATTTTAATCGCCACCTGCGCCCGCACCCCGCTCAGCAAGTGGTCGAGGCGGTGCGAAATCGGCTGGCCGATGCTGACCGATACCCCGGCGAGGTTTGCCAGTTGTTTGCGGATGTCGGCGACAACTTCCGTGCGCGGGCGGGCATCTTCTCGTAATTCAACTTCGATTTCGGAGTTGGAAACAGGCTCCACGTGTTCGTCCAATTCGGCGCGACCCGTGCGGCGAGCGGTGTAGCGCACATCCGGCACACGCAGGATAAGTTGCTCGGCAACGGTGCCGATTTTGTTGCTTTCTTCCAACGACGTACCCGCCGGAGCGTACAAATTGACGGTAAAACTTCCCTCGTTGAACGGCGGCAAAAACTCTGTCCCGAATGTCGGCACCAGCGACGCAGCGCCGATGACAAGCGAAGCAGCGGCGGCGATGACGAATTTTGAATTGCCCAAACCAAAATTCAGGAGTTTCAAATCCTGCTTTTTCAACCAGGTGACCAAGCCCGATTCTTTGCCTTCGTTGAGTTTTGAATTTGGCAAAAGATAACTACACAATGCGGGCGTGACGGTGAGCGACACGACCAGTAAAGCCAAAATCGAGGTGATATAAGCGATGCCCAGCGGGGCAAAAATCCGCCCTTCGATGCCTTGGAGTTGGAACAAAGGCAGGAATACCAGCACGACGATAATGGTCGCGTACACGATGGAATTACGCACTTCGCTGCTGGCTTCGTACACCACGAGCAGGGGATTTTTTCTCCCCTCTCCCAATGGAGAGGGGACGGGGGAGAGGCTTCGGTTTTCCTTCAACCGGCGGAACACATTTTCCACATCCACGATGGCGTCGTCCACCAATTCGCCGATAGCGATGGCGAGGCCGCCGAGCGTGAGCGTGTTGATAGAAATATCGAACCACTTGAAAACCAAAGCGGTAATCACCAACGAGAGCGGAATCGCCGTGAGCGTGATGAGCGTCGTGCGGAAATTCAGGAGGAACAAAAACAGCACGATGACCACAAGAATGAAGCCGTCGCGGAGGGCGATTTCCACGTTCGTGAGCGAGTGTTCGATAAAGTTTTTTTGCTGAAAAACTTTCGCATTGAGCCGCACGTCGGGCGGGAGCGAAGGCTGGAGTTCGGCCAATGCCCGCTCGATGTCGTCGGTCAAAGTAACCGTGCTTGCGCCGGGTTGTTTTTCCACTGTGAGGATAACGGCAGGGCGAGCGTTCACTGAAGCGTCGCCGCGTTTGATAGCTGCACCAAATTGCACTTCGGCCACCTGGCTGAGCAAAACGGGCGAACCCTCACGGTTTGCCACGACCGTTTTTTTGCAAATCCTCCAGATTGTTGGAGCGCCCCAAAATTGAAATCAAAACCTCCGAGCCGTAGCGGTTGAAAAAACTACCCGTCGAGTTCAGGTTGGCGTTCGCCAATGCATTATCGAGGTCTTCGAGCGTCAGGTTGTACTGTTTCAATTTCGCAGAGGAAACCAAAACCTGGTACTGCAAACGGTCGCCGCCAATAGGGATGACCTGCGCTACGCCTTTGATTGCCAACAACCTGCGCCGGATGGCGAAGTCAGCCAACGTGCGCAAGTCGGCTGCCGTGCTGAGCGTTTTTCCGCTCGCGCTGTCGGGCTCGGCTGTCATGCCCACGAGCATAATTTGCCCCATGACGGAGGAAATCGGCCCCATGACCGGCACGATGCCGTCGGGCAACGGTACGGTGCTGAGTTTTTCGGCTACAAGTTGGCGGGCGCGAAACACATCCACGTCCCAGTCGAATTCCACAAACACCAAACCGATGCCGCGCGACGAACTGCTGCGCACGACTTCCACGCCGGGCGAGCCATTGAGCGCCGTTTCGATAGGCAAAACCGCCTGCGCTTCGATTTCTTCGGGCGACATTCCGCCTGCTTCGAGGAAAACGGTGACGCGAGGCCGATTCAAATCGGGCAGCACGTCCACCGGCAGGTTCATCGCCGTCCAACTGCCCCACACGAGTAGCAGCGCGGCGGCGGCGACCACGAAGAGGCGGTTTTGGAGGGAGAATTTTATGAGTGCGTTGAGCATTGCTTGTCTATTTGGTTTATTTTTGTGTCAAAATTTTTGAAAAATGCAGACTATAACGGTTGAGTTGCTTGACAATCAAGCTATGCTGTTGCTCCAACAATTGGAAAAAATAAAGTGGCTTCGCATTGTGGAACAGCCGAACAAGAAACCTTCGAAGCCTCAACTAAAATTAGGCGGCTCCATCCCTAAAAATGTCGCGCTCGATATGCAAAAACAGCTCAAAGAACTGCAGGAATCATGGGAGCGCGATATTTGATTGATTCTAATGCTGCCATTGATTTTCTCGGTGGTTTGCTTCCAATAGCTGCTACCACGCGGCTCGAATCATGGATTCTGAATGGGGAATGCGCTATTTCAATTATTAATCGCATTGAGTTGTATTCCATCGTTTTACCCCCTGCAGCACTTACAGCTATGAACAATTTTGTGGCTTGCGTTCAAGTTTTTGCACTTTCCGACATCATTGCTGACCGAACAATTCTCATTCGACAAGCAGATCGACTCAAACTTCCCGATGCCGTCATCGCTGCTACCTGTTTAGAAAATACTCTTCCAGTTATTTCCAGAAATCAGGCTGATTTTGGAAAAGTTGCGGGGCTAACCGTAATTGACCCTTACACTATTTCCTGACAAGACAATAGCGATTTTATCTCACACAACGACACGACGAGGTTTTTGAAAATCAATACGTTGTGCCGTTGTGTGAAACAAAAACTGCTTTAGTGATTATGTCCCTCATGCCCCGCCTCTTCAGCCTTTCCTTCTTCCACTTTCACCACAAAATCGGCCGTGTGGACTTTGCCGTCGGTCTGGAATTGCAGCCAGCCGCGATAGGTGCCGGGTTTGGCGAAAGTGGTGTGAATGTCCAATTTGCCACCCTCGGCGGAGGGATGGGTGTGGACAAACTCTTTTGTAGCGACTTCCACGAGTACGAGATGGGCTTTTTCACCCAAATAATTCTCAAAAGTGGCGGGGTCAACGGGTTTGCCGCCTTTCGTAATCGTGACCGGAATATGTTGTTGGGTACCTGATTTGAAACCCGCACCTTCATGCCCGGCTTCCATCTTGAGTGTGAAGCCGTCCACCGAAGTGTTGAGTTTCGGCTGGGCGTAAGCGACCGTTTTTGCGGGAGCGCCGGCCACATCGAGTTCGATTTTGTTCACCTGATTCAGGCCGCCGGTGGGTTTGTAGTCGGTAAAAGCCCAGTATTTGCCGCCCGCGTCGAAGCGGGTTTCATTGTGGCCGCGACCGGCAGTGAAATTTTCGCCTTTTGCCAGCACTTTGATGTCGTAACTGCCTGTGGCTGAATATTCAGGGTGAATGTGGTCGAACCACGAAAGGTCGTCGGAAACCAAAATCAGGTGCATTTTTTTCTCGTGCACGAGGTCGAGCGGGACTGGGGCTGATTCGTTGCCTTTGATTTTCGGCGTGAACGAGAGCATAGCCGGCTTTCCGGCTTCGAGTTGAGCGGGATTGGCCGCGAACGCGGTGAAATATTCGGCGGTATTGGCGCCCGCCTCTACTTTCATCGGCTCGAGTTTCATGTTGCAGATGGGGCAGGTGCCGGGCTGGTCGTAGGTTTTACCTTTTTCGCAGTTCATCGGGCAGATATACTTTGTTCCCGGTGCAGCAGCCTCCGTCGTTTGGGTGTTTTGTTTGGAATGGTCGTGTTTGCAGGCGTTGAATGCCACGACCGACATGGCGAGCACAAGGCCCGCGATGAGCATATTTTTCATAAAATAATGATGTTGAGAGTGTTGAAAAAAATGTTGAGAGGGGTTGAGATAGTTGAGGAGGGTTGAGAATGATTCTCTCAACTTTTTCTCAATTTTTCTGAACCAGAAAAACGGGCATACGTCAGGCTGACGTGGCACTATACGTCAAATCTTGGGCGGCAGCCAAATGGGCAAATAAACCGCTTCGGGCAGGTGGTCGGCAAAGTAAAACGCCTGCTTTTGTACTGAAAAATTGATTACGCGTGAGGCAAGCGTTGGCGATGTTTCGTGTGTAAATGCAGCTCCGGAGTGAATCACAATTTGACATGCCGGGCAGCGACAACCATCATTTTCGTGGTCGCAAGAGCAGCCGGAGTCAGGGCCCTGATGTTCAGCGTCGTCGGCACAGCAATCGGGTTGGGCTTGATTTGTTGTGCAGCAAGATTCGCCCGACGTTTTTTCATGGAACTTGGCTGTATGTTCGGCATTGTCGCTGCCACACGCCTCTGCGCGGTTCGCCGATAGAACGAACAGGCAAATTGAAAAGACCAATGTGGCTAAGCGATACGTCATGTTTAAAACAAAGGTAAAAAGGAAGAGTGGGTTCTACCGGCAACATTTTTTGGATGGTGCCAGCAAGTGCAGGATTTTTAGCAAAAACTTCATTTTCAGGAAATTAATCAATGCTGGTGACGAATTCCCCGGCCGATGAGCCACCAGTTGACAGGAAATGCTGCGGCAAAACCAGCAAGTAAAGCCAGTCCCATTCCAAACCAGAAAAGGCTGTCGCTCAAGCCAGCATCCATCACGCCGGGGGTGTAGAGTTCGGTCAAGACCTGAGCAGTTTCCATAACTACGATACTCAAGCCTTCCGCAATCAGGACGGTCTTGAATGCGCGATTCCAGCCAAAACCTGCCCGTCGCAGTGGAATCATGCCAAGCAAAAAGCCGCCGACAAAGCCCAGAATAATGGCCAAAATCATGGTTTCCATGTTGCCCCAACCTAATGCGGTGCCGATAATGACACCCGATACTTCGCCGATACCACAGCCGAGCAGACAGTGCAAAGTGGCGCTGAATGTGAGTCGGAGGCGATTGGGAGCTACGGTTTGCTGCTTTGGAGGAAGTGTTTGGGGGATTGGATGGTGATGTGCGTGATGTTCCATTTTTGTAGAGATTGTTGTTCAAAAAAACTTTTCGATTTACAATTCAGCGTGTCCATTTTTTCTCACCGCCATTGCGACGGCTTTCCCAATTCGGGTCGGAGCGGTTCACTTTTTTCTTGCAGGGATGATTTTCCGACGGAGAGCGTCCGGTCTTTTCCAGTTCGATGGAAGGCTTTCATTTCCAAGACATTAATGTTTATTTGCCTTGTCAACGACGGTTCGTAGAGCGGGATGCCGTTTCTTTCTTTTTGGCAGGAAGTCAGCAGGAAATAGCAAGCGAAAAGGAGGAAAGATGTTTTCATAGCATAACTTTTCGATGTTGAAAATTGGATTTGTCAGCAGGAATTCAGGATGGAGAACCTTCCAAGTTTTGAAGACCTAGAAGGTTTTGAATTCAGGCCGCTTCGGCTTTGAACCCCGCTTCTTTCACGGCAGCAATCACCGTTTCAGCATCGAGATTTTCGCCTTTGACGGTCAGAGGTTTGTCGGGCGATTGAATGTCAACTTCCCAGTTTTCTGCGCCGACGGCTTCGTTCAGCGCATCTGTGACTTGGCTGACGCAGCCCATGCACTTGATATTGGTTTTGAATTTTAATTCTTGTTTCATTGCAAAAAATTATGGTTGTAAACTGCTTGGACAGATTTGTTTCACACAACGACACGACGACACAAAGAATTGATTATCAGAAAATAAAATCGTAGTGTCGCCGTGTCGTTGTGTGAAACAGTTGAATATTCTTGCCTCAGCACTTAAATGTTTTTGATGACACAAAGGTAAAGGGGGCGAATGCCGGAGGCGTTACAATATGTTGGATGAGATTTACAGTTAAATGGCATCACTTGCGCCACTTCAACCGAAGACTGTTGCTGACGACACTCACTGAACTGAGGGCCATCGCGGCGCCGGCAATCATGGGGTTGAGCAGGAAACCGTTGACAGGATAAAGCACTCCGGCGGCAATCGGGATGCCGATGACGTTGTAAATAAAGGCCCAAAACAGGTTTTGCCGAATGGCGGCTACCGTGTGGCGCGACAACCGGATGGCTGCCGGGATTTTGCCCAAGTCGCTGCTCATCAGGGTCATTTTGGCTACGTCCATCGCAATGTCGGAGCCTTTGCCCATGGCGATGCTCACGTCGGCACGCGCCAAAGCTTGGCTGTCGTTGATGCCGTCGCCGACCATCGCCACGATTTTTCCTTGTTCCTGAAGTTGTCGCACGAACGCTTCTTTATCGGCTGGCAAAACCTCCGCCTGAAAATGCCCGATGCCGACTTGCTCCGCTACCGCGGCGGCAGTCCGACGATTGTCGCCGGTGAGCAAATACACCTCGATGCCCATGTCGCGCAACTCGCGGACGGCTTCGACGGACGAGGGTTTCACTGGGTCGGCGATGGCCGCAAGCGCCAGAATTTGCTGGTTGTTAGCGAAATAAATGACCGTATTGGCCTCTTTTTCCTGCAATGCCGAAGCCGTTTGAAGGCTTTCAGGAAAGGTCAGGCCATGTTCCTGCATGAGTGCGAGATTGCCTGCAAAAACTTTTTTCCCTTCAAATTCTGCGATAATTCCCTTGCCTGTGATGCTTTCAATTTTTTCCAGATGAACCGGTTTTGCCTGTTCTTCCAGAAAGGAAACGACTGCTTCGGCGAGGGGGTGTTCGGAGTTTTTTTCCAAACTGAACAGGACGTTTTGCCACCCGGCGCTATCCGTTTTTTCAGCCCAAATCAGGTTTTTCACGACAGGTTTGCCGGCCGTGATGGTGCCGGTTTTGTCCAAAACGACTGCCTGAATACGGTGCGCCAGTTCGAGGCTTTCCGCGTCTTTTATCAAAATGCCTTGTTCGGCGCCTTTGCCCACGCCAACCATGATAGCCGTCGGTGTAGCCAAACCCAGCGCACAAGGACACGCGATGACCAACACGGTCACCATCGCCAAAAGGCCTTGCGTTAGGCCGTTTTCGCCGCCCAACATCCACCACGTGCCAAACGCAATCAACGCGATGACGATGACGACCGGCACAAACACGGCGGCAATGCGGTCCACCAATTTTTGCACGGGCGCTTTGGAACCTTGCGCTTCCTGCACCATGCGGATGATTTGCGCCAGCAAGGTGTCGCCGCCAACTTTTTCAGCCTTGAATTGAAAACTGCCTTTTTGATTGATGGTGCCTGCCAGAATGCGGTCACCCGCCGATTTCGCCACCGCCACCGGCTCGCCACTGAGCATACTCTCGTCCACATAAGACGAGCCGGATTCGATGATGCCGTCCACCGGAATTTTTTCGCCGGGCTTCACCAGCAGAAGGTCGCCGATGCGCACTTGCGCAACCGGAATTTCCATCATGTGCCCTCCCGAATGTACGATGGTGACGGTTTTGGGCTGCAAACCCATCAGTTTTTTGATAGCTGACGAGGTGTTGGCTTTGGCGCGTTCTTCGAGTAGTTTTCCCAAAAGAATGAATGCCACGACAAATCCGGCGGCTTCAAAATAAACGTGCGCGTGTAAGCCGCGACTGTGCCAGAATTCGGGAAAAAGGGTGTTGAAAATGCTGAAAACGTAGGCAATGCCCGTGCTCAAAGCCACCAGCGTGTCCATATTGGCCGAGCGGTGGCGGGCTTGTCTCCGGGCATTTATGAAAAACGACCTCCCAAGCCAAAGTACCAACGGCGTGGAAATCGCCCACATAACATACTCGACGTAAGGCAAATCCATGAAAAACATCCCCAAAATGCCGAGCGGCACGGCGAGTACGACCGCCCAAATCGTGCGACGTCGCAAATCTTCGTAATGCTTGCGCTGAATATTTTCCGCCTCTTCTTTGGCCGCTTCGGGTTCCGCCACAATGAGGTCGTAGCCGATGCTCTGAAGGGCTTTTTTCATGTCGTCGGGCGAAATCTTCGCAGGTTCATACTCCACCAACACGCTCTGCGTAGCGAAATTCACGGCGGCGGACGTGACGCCCGGCTGATGCCCCAATACGGATTCGACACTGACGGCGCAAGCCGCGCAGGTCATATCGGTCACGGGGAATTGTTGGCGGACGGCGATTGCTGTGCTCATAAAACTTCGTTTTTGATGACACAAAGTTCTGCACTAAGGCCCCGGCCAGCGTTACGATTTAGTGGAAGAGAATTTCGCTTTAATGGACGTGGTCGAGCGTGCGGCGATGCCCGCTATGGTTGTTTTTGAACTCGGTAGGCGTCATACCGGTCACTTTTTTGAATTGGCTGCTCAGGTAGGCCACGCTGCTGTAACCGAGTCGGAAGGCTATTTCACTCAAAGTCAATTCGTTGTAAACCAGCCATTCTTTCACTTTTTCTATTTTTTGCAAAATGAAATATTGCTCCAGAGTGATGCCCTCTACTTCGGTAAATAGTTTGGAAATTGCGGAATAATCGCGGTGCAGGGCTTTGCCCACAAACTCGACGAGGCTGAAATTTTCCGGCAGTTCGCCCGATTGTACTTGCTCGATGAGGAGCGATTTCACTTTTTCAATCAGGCGGCTTCGCTGGTCGTCCAACAATTCAAAGCCCACAGCCTCAAGGTCGGCACGTAGGTTTTGCTCCTGCTCTGGGCGGAGTGTCTGGGAGAGCTCAATTTCCCCCAAAGCGACAGAAACCGGAGCGATGCCGTTTTTTTTCAATACCTGAGCGACGGTGAGTATGCACCGCTGACAAACCATGTTTTTGATGAAAAGTGTCATTTTTTCCACTTTTATCTGGCAAAATTAAATGAAAGGAAAAATTAAAAGCCAACCTTTTAAACATAGTAATTTCAAACTCGTTTCGGATGGAAATTACAAATGAACATAAATGCCTGACCCAAATACTTCTTCTTTGACCCCCGTGCAGCGCCTGCTCAGGCTTTTGGGGCAATTGCGCAGAGAGATTCGCTACACGGTGTTGTACGCTGTGGTGGCGGGTCTCATCAGTTTGTCGTTGCCGCTGGGCATACAAGCCATCATCGGTCAAATCGCGGGCGGCGCCATTTCGGCAGCATGGGGGGTGTTGGTATTGTTCGTCATCGTTGGTGCTTTGCTGGTCGGTATTTTGAGGCTGATGCAGCTTTCCATCATGGAATCCATCCAACGCCGCATTTTTACTGCTTCAGCAATTGAGTTTGCTGTTCGGCTGCCGCGACTCAACTTGGAAATGCTGCGCAGGGAACACCTGCCCGAATTGGCCAACCGCTTCTTTGACACGCTCACCATTCAGAAAGGATTGCCCAAAATCCTGATGGAGGGCAGCACGGCTGCGCTTCAAATCTTGTTCAGCCTGATGTTGCTGTCGTTTTATCATACCTCCTTCGTGCTGTTCTCCTTGTTGTTGATAGGTGTTTTGATTGTGCTTTTCGCATGGACTGGGCCGCGCGGCATACAGACCAGTTTGACGGAATCAAAATACAAGTACAAATTGGCGTTTTGGCTGGAAGAGGTGGGGCGCGTGTCCACCACCTTCAAACTCGCTGGCGAAAACCGCTTCCCACTGCTTCGCGCCGACGAACTGACGGTCAGTTACCTTGATGCCCGCGCAAGGCATTGGCGCATATTGGTGACGCAGTTCGTCAGCAGCATCGTATTTCGGGTGCTGGTGTTGGGCGGCTTTTTGGTGCTGGGCAGCGTGTTGGTGATGGACAATCAGTTGAATATCGGCCAGTTCGTAGCCTCCGAAATCCTTGTCCTGTTCGTCATAGAATCTGTGGAAAAACTGATTCTGCTGCACGAAACGGGCTACGATGTCATCACTGCCGCCGAAAAGCTCGGGCAGGTGAACGACTTGCCCATCGAGCGGGAGGATGGCGTGCGTGCCGAGGAGTTCTGTGGCGAACAGCCTTTGGCCATCGAGTTGCGCAACCTCTCCTACCAATACGACGACGGCGACAAACCAGTGCTGAAAAACCTGAACCTCAGCATCAATGCAGGCGAACGAGTAGCCATTGCCGGGTACAACGGCTCTGGCAAAAGCACGCTGCTACAGGTGCTATCGGTGGGCAAGCGCGACTTTACAGGCTCGCTGCTGTTCAACGGCCTGCCCAAACGCAACCTGCACCTGCGCAGCTTGCGCGAGCGCATCGGCGATATATCCTCGCAAGAAGAGGTATTCAAAGGCACAATCCGAGAAAACATTGATATCGGCAATGAGCACATTACGCTCCAAAAGGTATTGCAAGTGGCTGAAATGGTAGGGCTGAGCGATTTCATTCGCCAAGCCCCCCGAGGCATTGACACAGAGCTGTTGCCGAGCGGAAAAAACATTCCGCGCAGCATCGTCACGAAGATATTGGTGGCGCGAGCCATCATCGGGCAGCCCAGATTGTTGGCGATGGAGGAACCGCTGGGCAATCTGAACCCACAAGACCGCCTCCGCATCGCTAGCCTCCTCACGGACAAAAAACAACCGTGGACCTTTGTCTGCACCACCGCCGACCCTCTGCTGGTCTCGTTTTGCGAGCGCGTGGTCATCCTGAAAGAAGGGGAAATCGTGTTCGACGGCAGTCTGGACGAGGTCAAAAAGACAGAGCATTACAGGCGAGTGCTCAGAACCGATATGAGCGAGGCGTGGTGATGCCCTCGCATTTCAAAACGAACAGAAAACGCAAAAACTTAGGTAGAGGCTGGAAGGAAGGCCGTGAGACCCGATTTTGGGTTGCATACCGTTCAAATGAGAATGGAATCAGCCCTCTACCCTCAACCTTCCACCTAAGTTTTTACAAAAAACAACGACACCGTGATATGGCATTTCAAAATTCCAAACCCCTCATGCTCAACATTTCCGAAAATGTGGTCAGTTGCGACCCGGATATGTTGGGGCTGAAATCGCCGAAAAAGTCGGAGATGTCGAAGCGGCACCTCTCTTTTCGCAGGCTCGTGCTTGTGCTACTCGGGCTGTTTGTCGCCTTCATGTTTTTGCCATGGACACAAAACATACAGGCCGACGGCAGGGTCACCACCCTCCGCCCCGAACAACGCCCGCAGACCATCCACGCGACCATCGCCGGACGCATAGAACATTGGTATGTGGTGGAAGGGCAAGCCGTTCGGCGCGGCGACACCATCGTGCACCTATCCGAAGTCAAGGCCGAGTATTTTGACCCCAATTTGGTGGAGCGCGTGAGTGGGCAAGTGTTGGCCAAACAAGGCGCAATCGAATCATACAGCAACAAAGTCGGCGCGCTGGAAGAACAAATTGCGGCGATGCGCCGCGAGTTGGACAGCAAAATCACCCAGATTGAGCAAAAAATCGTGCAGGGAAGGTTAAAAGTCGAAAGTGACAGCATTAGATTGGTGCAGGCCAACATCGACTTGCAAGTAGCACAGCGGCAGTTCAGCGGCATGAAAAACCTATACGACAAAGGCATAGAGGCGCTCACGAAACTGGAAGAACGCCGCCTCAAATTGCAAGAAGCCGAGACCAAACTCATAGCCGCTCAAAACGCCCTTGAAACCAGCCGGCGCGAACTCGACATTTACCGCACCGACCTGCGCCTCACGCAGAACGAATACGCCAACAAAATAGCCAAGGCCCAAAGCGACAAATTCAGCACCCTATCGGAGCAATACGACGCACGGGCATCGGTCAACAAACTCCAAATCGAGCGTGACAACTACGCCGCCCGCTCGGCATTCTATTACATCGTGGCACCACAGGATGGCTACATCGTGAAAGCGATGAAGCCCGGCATCGGCGAAATCATCAAAGAAGGCGACCCGGTGGTAAGCATCCAACCTGCCGACTACCAATTGGCGGTGGAGATGTATGTGAAGCCTATTGACCTGCCACTGCTCGATGTGGGGCGCACGGTGCGCTTTCTGTTCGATGGCTGGCCCGCACTGTTTTTTAGCGGTTGGCCGGGCGTGTCAGTCGGCACCTATGCCGGACAAATCGTCGCCATTGACCGCAACATCAGCGCCAACGGCAAGTTTCGCGTGCTCGTAGCGCCAGACCCGACCGACGAGCCATGGCCCGCCGCCCTCCAGCCCGGCGGCGGCGCGCAAGGCATCGCGCTGCTCAACGACGTGCTGTTGGGCTACGAGCTCTGGCGGATTGTCAATGGGTTCCCACCGGATTTGTATAAAGGGTTGGAAACAACAGAGACGAAGGAGGAACCCAAATGAAAAGCACCTCATCTGTCAAAAATTTTCCAAAGAGGGAGAGAAAAGCGTGCATCGCGACACTTTTCGCGATTCGTTTATCCGAAAAAAAAGGGTCTGGCGTGATATCCCGCAATGGTTTGCTGGCGCTATTTTATCTGACGTTCTTTCTTTCCAATGCAAAATCCCAAAATCTCGATTGGCCCACCTTTCGCCGCCAAGTCCTCGAAAACCATCCCTTAGCCAAACAGGCAAATCTGTACCGCGACCAAGCCGAGGCCGCCCTGCTGCGTGCCAAAGGAGGCTTCGACCCCAAAGCCTACACCGACCTCACTGCCAAAAACTTCAACGACAAGCAATACTTCCAACACACAGAGGCCGGCCTCAAATGGCCCACTTGGCTCGGCCTCGAACTAAAAGGCGCCTACAACTACGCCTCCGGCCAATTCCTCAACCCCGAAGCCAACCTGCCCTCCAACGGTCAAGCCAACTTTGGCTTCAACTGGACGCTGGGCCAAGGACTTTTCATCGACGACCGACGCGCAGGCTTGCGGCAGGCCCGCATCGGCCTCCAACAAGGCGATGCCGAACGCGCCGCCGCCCTCAACGACCTCCTCCTGGAAGCCGCCAAAATCTATTGGAACTGGGTGGCCGCCGACAACACCCTGCGCGTGTACAGCGAGGCGCTCCGCCAAGCCGAGCTGCGCAACGCCGCCATCCGCGAGAGCTTCCTCCAAGGCGAACGCTCCGGCATGGACACCCTCGAAACCTTCATCCAACTCCAAAACCGCCTGCTTGATGTCAATTTTGCGCAGGTGGATGTGCAAAACACCTTGCTCGCGCTGCAAGTCTTTTTGTGGGAAACCAACAACGAGGTCGTCGAGACCGCGCTCATCCCCCCCTCCCCTGCCCTGCTCGCCGGAGAATTCGTGCCATTGCCCCCGCAAAGCCTGCTCGAGCTCGCACAACAAGCCACCATCCAACACCCCACGCTCCGCCTCTACGATGCCAAACTCCGCAGCCTCGACGTGGAGCGCCGCCTAAAAAACGAGTACCGCAAACCCGTGTTCGACCTCAATTATTATTTGCTTGGCAATGGCTGGCAGTTCTTCCCCACCGCAGGCACGGAAGGCATCGGAGTGTTCGGTCAGGACATGAAATGGGGACTCAATTTCAGTTACCCGCTGCTCAACCGAAAAGCGCGCGGCGACCTGCAAGTGACTCAAATAAAAATCGCGCAGACCGATTTCGAGCTGCGCCAAAAAAGGCAGGACATCGAAAATAAAGTGCAACAATACGCCAACGAATTGAACACGCTGGCCGCCCAAATCTCGCTCTATCGCAACGTCACCACCAACTACCGCACCCTGTTGGATGCCGAAATCGAACGATTCAATTTTGGCGAAAGCACCGTCTTTCTCGTCAACACCCGCGAACAGCTCTGGCTCGACGCGCAAATCAAGTTCCTCAAACTATTGAGCGAATACCGCAAAGCGGAGGCGGGGTTGCAGTGGTCGGCGGGGACCTTGGCGAATTGATTTTACCTTTGAGGATGCGTTTTCAAAGAATCGCCCAACATTTGCGCTCCCTTCCCCAAAAAAGGGTCAGGGAAACTAATAGCTATCCCGACACATTGACTTGGCGCATTTTTGAAACGACGTTCTATTTCGCCGACCTCCTCTTTTTCCCCGATATCCTCATGCTCCTCAACCGGATTTTCAAACCCAACACCCGCCGTTTGACAGAAAGGGAAATCGCGCTCGCCCGCTCTGTTTTTGGCGATGCCATTGATTATCAAAAAGTACGGGTGGACGAACGCTCACACATCGGCTGCCGCCAATACCGCTTTGCTTATGTCGGTTTTTATGTGGTCAACGCATGGGGCCAACTCCCCGACCCCATTTTGATACACGAACTGATGCATGTGTGGCAGTATCAGCGCCTTGGCTCGGTCTATATCCCCCGCGCCTTGTGGGCGCAGCGCACAGCGGCAGGCTATGACTACGGCGGCATCGAAGCCCTTTCGCAGGCGCTGTCGCAGGGCAAATCATTGACCGACTTCAACTACGAACAGCAGGCCGACATCGTGGCCGATTATTTTTGTTTGAAAAATGGCTGGCAACCGCGCTGGTGCGAAGCGGACAAAGCACATCTGCCGAACTTTGAAATGTTGGTGGGGCAATTTTTTCAAGTTGAAAGAAAGTAGCCCACACATCAATACCTCGCTCTCCTGGAAGGGCGCATTTCAAATTGCCGTAAGTAAATCGGAACGCTGTTTCGATATATGCCGGGACAGCGTTCCGGCGTACGGAAGCGACAATTTGAAATGCCCCCCCTGAAAGTGGACGAAACGACCTCCCCAACCATCAATGCGCTACTACCACCTTATACACGGGTGAGTGTTCACCAACATCCGTCTGGCCGTGCAGGAAATAAACACCATTGGGCAGGTGGGTGGTTGGAATTTCGGTGACATCACCCGCAGCCCCCCTCTGGCTAAGCACCAGCCGCCCCACTGCATCAAACATTTGATAAGCGTGAAAAGCGCCCTGCACAAACAGGCGTTCGCTTGTTGGGTTGGGCCACACCCGAATCGGGACGGGAGCCTCGGCCTCGTCGGTGCTGACCAAACAAGCGTCGAAGGGGGCGTATATGCCGTCTGCATCGGAAAAGCATTTGAAATAGGCCGACATACCATCCACAGCAGCGTGGCAAAAAAGCATATTGAGGAAGAAAAACGAACACACATATTGGTTATTCGGGTCTTGGGGATTGCTGACTGGCCCGATGCCCTCCACAACCAGTAGCGGATTTTGATAACCCCAATTGGACAACTGTATCGTCTGTGTGCGCCGCACGCGCCCTGCTATGAACGCAGAACCTGTATCAAGAACGGCGTAATAACCCAAAGAAGGGGTGAAAAACAACGTATCGCCGGGCAGCATGGCGAAATCATAAATGCAAATGCTCGGTCCCGACAAATCCCGAGTATAAATTTTGTCTCCCTCCTGTCGGGCGTAATAAAATAGGATGTTCCCTCCCTGGGCATGGGTGCGCCTGAAACGCATCCACGAAACGTCGTTGTCCAACACCACTTCTTTGTCAATGACTATACGGTGTAGCCCATGGAGGGGGTTCCAGCCGAGATACAGGTCGTACGTCCATTCGTTGCCGATTTGCAGCCACGGGAATGATTGTGCCTGCACACCAACGCTGGCAAGCGCGAAGCAACCTAGCAAAATCAATTTTTTCATAAGTGGATGAGCGTTTGTCAGGGTACAAATATGGGGCGTTTTTGCCGCAGCACAATGTAATCCATGTTTCTCGGGTCGCTACCAAGTCGCAAAGGCTCTAAGAAATTGATTTAAAAATCTTTGTGCCTTAGCGCCTTCGTGCAAAATTTTAATTTCAGTAAATCAATCAACCGCATCAGACTCTACGACATCCAATTTGCTTGGAAGGTATTTGCCAATATGCAACGGTCGCAAGCGTTCTTGTGTCCAATTGCTAAACAACTGTCACGCTATGAAACAAAACACCATCCTCTGGGCATTGGCGTTACTGTCGCACTGCCCCATTGCGCCTGCTCAACCCGGTTTGCAAGGCGAATACTACACGGGCCGCAACTTCCAAAAAAAAGTACTGACCCGAATAGACTCCCAAATCAATTTCGACTGGACGGGCAAAAGCCCCGCGCCCGGGCTGGGCCAATCGGAATACTCCATTCGCTGGACGGGGAAAATCACGCCGCCCGTAACGGGCAAATACCTCTTCTCGGCCGTCGTGGACGATGGGCTGCGTGTCTGGATAGGCAACAAACTGGTGCTCGACGCATGGGATTTGCACGACAACGAACACTTCACTGGCACAATCACCCTGACGGGCAAACAGGAATATGATTTGAAAGTCGAGTACTTTAATGCCATCTTCGAAGGAGAAATTCAACTCCTCTGGCAAATGCCGGGCGAGGAGCCGATGTTGGGAGGCTTGTTTGGCAACAACTTGAAACCCATCGCTACAAAATACTTTTCGCAAACGCCCTCGACGGTTGCGCAGCAGCCCTCCGCCAAACCATCCTCCCAACCCACGCCCCCAACCCCCAAACCTGTCCCTGCCAAGCCCAAACCGACCAAAACCGCCACGCCCAAGAAAGAAGCGCCCCCTACCGAGCCGAAACCTGAAACAACCACACCGCCCTCCCCCACTGCGCAGGCAGATACCATCAAAAAATACACGCCTAAAAACATCCTGTTTGTGAAAGGAAAAAGCACCATGCTGTCTGGGTCATTTGCCGAGTTGGACAATCTGGCCGCCATGCTCCAAAGATACCCTTCCTTGCGCGTCACCATAGAAGGCCACACCGACAATGTGGGTGATGCGGAAAAAAACATGATACTCTCAAAAGAGCGGGCCCAGATGGTAGCCACCTACCTTTCCCAAAAAGGTGTCGCTCCCGAACGAATCACAGCCAATGGCTACGGCGGCACCCGCCCTCTGACCACAGAGGGTACCCCTGAGGCTCACGCAAAAAACAGGAGGGTTGAATTTATCATTCAATAAACACGACTAAAAAAAGCACCCCCGTGGAAGCGCAACGGGGGTGCTTTTATTCAACCTAATGGGACAACAGTTGCTTACGGCTGCCCCACCATGAATTTCAACGTCCGCACACCTTCTTGGCTGCGCAGGTTGAGGAAATAACTGCCTGTTGGGAGGTTGCCAAAGTTGAATTCAAGCGTGTTGAATCCTTTGGGCAAAAGGCCGAAGTTGCGCTCCGTCACCACACGGCCCAAACGGTCCACCACGATAGCTTGCAAGTCGCTTTCGTTGTTCATCATCAGATTCACCGTGAAGCGGTCAGCGACCGGGTTCGGGAACGCGCTGATTTGAGAAATCTGCGAAGTGCCGCGAGCAGCGATGCCATCGTCGCCGGGCGTGAAGTCATTGTTGACGGGCAGCGGGAATGTGCCGCCGTTGCTCAATGCCACCCAGGGCTCGAAGCTTGGGCTGCCGCCGCCGAGGAAGCCGCTGGCAAAAATCACCGCCGTGCGGCCTTTCCAGAATGAAAGGTCAGCATCGTATTTCGCCACCACCGTGTTGTTGTCGTTGCCGGGTGTCACGCTCAACACATATTTGGCAGCAGGCACTTCCAGATAACCTTGGAAGTCGCCGTAAGAAGCGTCGTTGATAATCGGCGCACCGCCCGTCAGCACGTCCACCGTCGGCGCGTCGGGCGAGCCATGGAAGAAGAGGATGCCCACATCATTGGGATTGGCGGTCTGTTCCTTGCCAGCATCAAAAATCTTGATGTCGAAGCCCGGGTTGCCACCCACGATGCCCGTGGCGATAGCTACATATGTTTTCCCTTGCTCCAGCGTCACCGGGAAAACCGCCAGCGCATCGGAAGCGGAAGTGCTGTTGGCAAGTGCGATGCCGATGTTGATTTGCACACCAGCAGGCACATCAATAAAAGGCGTGGCCGTGCGATACACAAAATTGTCAAGCAGCAAGTCATTGTTGGCGTACACATCCACCGTCGGGGTGGGGCTGTTGTGAATCACCTGCAAGCGAGCACCCGTCGGGGCGGGCGGCGGCGGGGCGGTCAAAGTCTGAAGCGGGAATGTGCCACCCGTGCTCAATGCCACCCAGGGCTCGAAGCTTGGGCTTCCACCGCCGAGGAAGCCGCTGGCAAAAATCACCGCCGTGCGGCCTTTCCAGAACGACAAGTCTGCACGGTAGGAAGCGACCACCACGCTATTATCGTTGCCGGGTGTGATGTCCAAGTCGTAAGAAGCGGAAGGCACTTCCAGATAGCCTTGGAAGTCGCCATAAGAAGCGTCGTTGATGATTGGCGTACCGCCCGTCAGCACGTCCACCGTCGGCGCGTCGGGCGAGCCGTGGAAGAATAGAATGCCGACATTGTCTGGCTCGACAGTGGTTTCGATGGCGGCATCGAAAATCTTGATGTCGAAGCCCGGGTTGCCGCCCACGATGCCCGTAGCGATGGCCACATAAGTTTTGCCTTGTTCAAGCGTCACCGGGAAAACCGCCAGCGCATCGGAAGCGGAAGTGCTGTTGGCGAGCGCGATGCCGATGTTGATTTGCACACCAGCGGGCACATCAATAAAAGGCGTGGCCGTGCGATACACAAAATTGTCGAGCAACAAGTCATTGTTGGCGTACACATCCACCGTCGGGGTAGGGCTGTTGTGAATCACCTGCAAGCGAGCGCCCGTCGGGGTGGGCGGCGGTGGAGAAGTCAAAGTCTGAAGCGGGAAAGTGCCACCCGTGCTGAGCGCCACCCAGGGCTCGAAGGCAGGTTGGATGTCGCCGAGGAAGCCGCTGGCAAAAATCACGGCGGTGCGGCCTTTCCAGAAAGACAAGTCTGCGCGATAGGAAGCAACCACCACGCTATTGTCGTTGCCGGGTGTGATGTCCAAGTCGTAAGAAGCGGCAGGCACTTCCAAATAGCCTTGGAAGTCGCCATAGGAAGCGTCGTTGATGATTGGCGCACCGCCTGTCAGCACGTCCACTGTGGGCGCGTTGGGTGAGCCGTGGAAGAAAAGGATGCCGACATTGTCCGGCTCCACCGTGTTTTCCAGCCCCAAGTCAAAGGCTTTCAACTCGAAGCCGGGGTTGCCGCCCACAATGCCTGTGGCGACCACGACGTACGTTTTTCCAGCATCGAATTGCACGGGGAAGGTGGCGAGTGCATCGGCAGCGGAAGCGCTGTTGCCAAGCGCCACGCCAATTGGAATGGTCACTCCAGCAGGCACATCAATGAAAGGCGTGGCAGTACGGAAAGCAAAATTGTCGAGCAGTTTGTCGGGACCAGCATAGATGTCCACCGTAGGCGTTGGTGAATTGTGGATGATTTGAACGCGGGCGGTTTGGGCGGATAGGCCGAATAAAGTCAGCGCGACGAACAGTAGGGTAGTGATTGTTTTTTGCATCTTTTTTGTTTTTTAATGAACGGATAAGCAGGATGCTGTCTTAACATCTGCTCCTCCGGCTGGTTGTGTTGCTTTTCGCAAAATGTCGCTTTTAGGCATATTTTGTTTAACTCAATTTTTAGAATAGCATAAAAAGATTAAACAGTTTGCGGGATTTGCTGTTAATGTGGGTCATCTGTTTTCAAAACAAACACGCCCACAGAAGAGTGTTTTTTTAAATTTTAGTGAGTAAATCGGAACGCTGTCCCTATTTATGCCAGCACAGTGTTCCGGCGTACGAAAGCGACAATTTGAAATACTTCATCCCCTTCCAAAGGCACTCACAATCTGCTTTTTTTAATTTTCACAACTAGCTACATTTTAATGTCTGACTTCTTGCTCAACGGCCACATAGAGGGCCTTGCCGACTCGGATGACTTGGGAGACTTGCACATCTCGACCGCTTCTGACACCCCGATGAAACCACGCGCCGCAGTGATGAGCGACGCCGAAAAAATCGAACGCATATCCGACCATTTCGCCGAAATCATGGATATTCTGGGGCTTGACCTGCGCGACGACAGTCTGCGAGGCACTCCGCGCAGGGTGGCAAAAATGTATGTGAACGAAATTTTCAGGGGGCTTAACCCCGCCAACAAACCCGACATCACCACCTTCGAAAACAAGTATCAGTATCGCCGCCTCGTGGTGGAGCGCAACATCCCGCTGCAAAGCACTTGCGAACATCACTTCCAGCCGATTCTTGGCGTGGCGCATGTCGCTTACATTCCCAACGGGCGTGTGGTGGGTCTGTCCAAACTCAACCGTATCGTGGAGTTCTACGCCCGCCGCCCCCAAGTGCAGGAGCGCCTCACCATGCAAATCGCGGAGGAGCTGAAGCGGGTGCTCAAAACGGACGACGTGGCTGTTTATATTGATGCGCGGCACCTGTGTGTGCAGGCGCGAGGGGTGGAGCACCACGGCGCAAGTACCATCACCGCCGAATATGCTGGCAAATTTTTGAGCGACACGACCAAACACGAATTTTTACAGGCGGTGTACTCGAAGATGCCCGAGTGAGAGGGGTTGAGATGGTTGACGAGGAGGGCCAACCACGAACGACGAAACAGCAAAGCCGCCACGAAGGCGCAAAGACTCGAAGAAATAGGTTGTTAAACCATTGTGCCTTGGCATCAAAAGTCAAATCGTGGTGTGTTTAATCTCCGAAAATCGAGTTATTCTCGAGTATATTGGGCCAACGGTCTCATCATTGGGGACAAAACAAACACAAACACGACCGCCCGGCTCGCAGCTGCGAGACCGGGCGGATTTTTTGTGAAAGGATTCTGCGGCAGATATTCGGGACTGCGCCCCCCCCATCAACTACTTCTCACCAATCTCACTCCCCTCAATTGGTGCGCACGGCGCTGCGATAGCGGCGACCGACCTCTTCCCAATTCACCACATTCCACCAAGCGGTGATGTAGTCGGGGCGGCGATTTTGGTAGTGGAGATAATAAGCGTGTTCCCACACGTCGAGGCCGAGGATGGGGCGGCCTTTTTTTTCAGCCACATCCATGAGGGGGTTGTCTTGGTTGGGCGTGCTGGTGATGAAAAGATTGTCGTCGGCATCCACACAGAGCCACGCCCAGCCGGAGCCAAAACGTGTGGCGCCTGCTTGCGCAAACTGTTTTTTGAACTCTTCAAAGGAGCCGAAATTCTTGTTTATTTTGGATGCCAAGTCGCCTGTTGGCTCTCCTCCTGCATTGGGAGCCATTATTTCCCAGAACATGGTGTGGTTCCAATGGCCGCCGCCATTGTTGCGCACGGCGGGCGAGAGTCTGCTGACGTTGGCAAGCAATTCTTCCAAGGTCTTGCCTTCGTGTTCGGTGCCTTGAATGGCCGCGTTCAGGTTGTTGACGTAAGCGGCGTGGTGCTTGCCGTGGTGGATTTCCATGGTGCGGGCATCCACATGAGGTTCGAGCGCGTTAAAAGCGTAGGGGAGTTCGGGCAGAGTAAAAGCCATATTTTTTGTTGAATTGTTTGAAGATGTTAAAGTGGTGAACTGTATGGTTGAAACAGCGCCGGAAGTAAGATGTTCGACGTGAATTGGTTTTTTCGGGTTCATTTCAAATTGTCGCTTCTGTGCGCCGGGACACTGTTCCGGCATATATCGGAGCGCTGTTCCGATTTGATTATGACTGTTTGAAATGCCCCCCTTTTTTCACAGCCATTCTCGTTTTGGCGGGTTCTGAGGTGTCATCCCAGAAGAATGGAGGGGCGACATCTCAAAAACAGGCCGAGATGTCACTTTTTCGTTCCTCAAAAGATGACACCTCTTACAAACCGAGAATGGCTGCTTTTTTCATGGAAATCTCAAAAAGTTACCCGAGCGTGTAGCGCACATATTTGATGGTTTTGCCAGCAGCCAGGTGAAAGGACTCGTAAAGGGTCTGAATGGCCAGTTCAGGGTAAGGCAGCGCGGCGGCGTAGATGTCGTCATTTTGATAAATCAACTTGCAGCGCGGGTCTGCGGCAATAGTGTCCAGCGTGAATTGGTAAAAGTCGGGAGCGTCGTGTTTCAAATGGACAAGACCGCCGGGTTGCAGGATTTGGCGGTATTTTTCGTGAAAAAAAGGGGAGGTGAGCCGGCGGTTTTCCTTGCTGGCGCGTGGGAACGGGTCGGGGAAGGTTATCCAAATTTCCGCCACCTCGCCCGGTGCAAAGAAGTGTTCGATGATTTCGATGCGTGTGCGCAAGAAGGCGGCATTCGTCAGGCCTGCTTCGAGGGCTGTTTTGGCACCTTTCCAAAGGCGGTTGCCCTTCACGTCCACGCCGATGAAATTGCGGTCTGGGAACTGTCGCGCCAGTTCGACGGTATATTCGCCGCCACCGCAGGCCAGTTCGAGCGTGACGGGGTGCTCGCTGTGAAAATGCGACGCGTTCCACTTGCCTTTCAAATCAACGTGCACCATGCCCGCGCCAACGAGAGCGGGTTGCTGCACGTTGTAGCATTCATACACGTTGGGGAACGACAGGATTTCGGCAAATTTGCGGAGCTTGTTTTTTCTGCCCATGTTTTGTGGCTATAGGATGTTCGCGTGGGGCCGTTGGCGGCGCAAAAGTCGTTTTTCTGTTGAAAATGCAAATTATGAGTTGAAACTTTTGATATTCAAGCCCTTATTCAGGCGGTGGCTTGAAATCACGGCCTGAACAGCGCACCACGCTATTGGACATTATTTTTGTGCCGCAAAGACACAAAGGCACAAAATGCAGCAAATCAATGCGTATTTTGCTTTGCGTCTTTGTGGCTTCGTGGCAAATTTGAAAATGTTCGGTAGTGTGATAGCGCACACAGCGCCTGAGCTACACACGTTATCGCCCCCTTGCTTCCTCAGCTTTAAAATAACCCTGATTTCACATCGCCCTTTTTATCTTTGCCGCATCTTTTCTCCAAAAATCTGTTTGTCAGGCACTTATACCTAAACCTCTCACCCCCACGTCCCTAACGCTCGCTCATGTATCCCGACCTTTCATATTTGGCCCATGCGTTGTTTGGCACCCAACCCGACAACTGGCTTTCCATTTTCAAAACCTTCGGCTTTTTTCTTGCCATCGCGTTTTTGGTCAGCGCGGTGGTCTATTACATCGAACTGAAAAGAAAAGCCCAAGAGGGCTACTACCAGCCTACCAAAGCGACGGTGACGGAGGGAGCTCCCGCCACGACGGGCGAAATAGTGTCCAATGCGCTGGTTGGGCTGATTTTGGCGGGCAAAGGGCTGTATGCCTATCAACACTACGAGGTGTTCAGGGCCGACCCTGCCTCGGTGATTCTTTCCAGCAAAATACACTGGTTGGCCGGACTTTTGGGAGCCGCCGTTTTGGGGGGGCTTACTTGGTGGGATGCTTACCGAAAGCGCAAAAATGTGCCCGTGACCCGCGAGGTGTTGGTGTGGCCGCACGACCGCATCAGCGAGATGACGGTGTGGGCGGCGGTGGGCGGCATTTTGGGGGCTAAAATTTTTGACCTTTTTGACAACTGGCAGTCTTTTCTCCGCGACCCCTTAGGCTCGTTGCTTTCAGGTGGCGGGCTGGCGTTTTTTGGCGGATTGGTACTTGGGTTTGTGCTGGTGGTGTGGTACATGTGGCGGCAAAAAATCCCGTTTTGGCCTTCGGCTGACGCGGTGGCGCCTGCTCTGACGGCTGGCTATGGGGTGGGCCGCATCGGCTGCCAACTCTCCGGCGACGGCGATTGGGGCATCGTGAACAACGCGCCCAAACCCGGCTGGCTCTCTTGGATGCCCGATTCTTGGTGGGCTACCCGATACCCGCACAACGTGCTCAACGACGGCCACACCGAATTGCCCAATCCCAATGTGCCGATAGAAAACTGCGATTGGGACTACTGTATGCAATTGGCGCAACCCGTGTTCCCCACGCCCTTCTACGAAACGATGATGATGGTGGTGGTCTTTGGCATTCTCTGGGCTTTGCGGAAACGCATTCAGATTCCGGGAATGCTGTTTTTCATTTATCTCGCGCTGATTGCCATTGAGCGGTTTTTGATTGAAAAAATTCGCGTCAATGTAGTGCACAAGGTGCTTGGCATGGAACTGACACAAGCAGAAATCATTTCCATCGTGCTTTTCCTTGTCAGTGTGGGCGGCATGGTGTATGTGTGGCGAAAGAACAGGAAAGCAGTGGCCTGACCGTAGCCTCAACGCAATACTTCGCAGGCCCCACGCGCCAACAAAAACTGACCGGCAATGTAAGTGCCCATGATGGCCAGACCCGAAAATGGAAATGGGCTGTCAAATCGGCTCCATGCTATCAGGCTGTCAGACAGCATAAACAGCAACGCCCCGGCAAGCAATGTTTGGAAAATGGGAGCCGTCACACTTCCCTTGAGATTGAACACACTCAGCACCATGGTGGTGATGACCGCCGTGTAGATACCTACGGGCAATTTCATCTCATCGGGAATGCCTGACCACAGCGACCACACCAAGGCTACCGCAGCCAACACAGGCCACAATGCCCAAACGGGCCGACGGCTCAAAAAGCCTTTGTCCGAACGACGAAGCATGGAGGAGAAACCGCCGATGTAAGACAAGTGGGCAAACAAAAAGGCCACTAAGCCCAGTATGAAAAAAAGCGGTTTGCCTCCCCATAGGAGCAACACATCGCCCACTGTGGAAAAGGACAGCCCGGCAAACATCATTTTTTTCAAAAAGCGGGGCTGGCCGTGGCGCGTCTCCACGGCCAGCCAAACCGCCAACAAAGGCATCAGCATCGGTTTGGTAATGACAACCAATCCCCTGTGTTCCATAGCCACCCCCGCCAGATGCGCGAGCGCGACCATGAGAAACAAAGGAAGCCAGACGTTCTTCATGGTTTTGCTTTGTTGAAATCGCCCGCTTTCACGATGATCATCTTCGAGTAGTCGAGGTATTTTTTCATGGCCGCGTTCACGTCTTTGACCGTGAGTTTTTCCACTTTACTCTCGAAATCGGCATCCCAATTCATGGTTCGATTCATGAAGAGATACTGGTTCAGCCGGCCCGCCACCCCGTTGTCGGCAGAGCGATTCACTTTTTGCGACTGTAGCCAGCCAGTCTTGGCGGCATCAAGTTCTTCCTGTGTGACACCGTCCTTGCTGGCTTTTTCGATTTCGTCTTTGAATGCGGCCTCGAGTTTTTCCAAATTCTGCGGGTTGTAAATGGCATTGGCAGAAAAGCCGCCGTTTTCATCCATAGAGCTGGCGAAAAATCCGCCGCGCACCCCGTAGCTCAGTCCTTCTTTTTGGCGGATGCGCGTGGCGAGGCGCGAATTGAGGAATCCACCGCCCAAGATATAGCCGCCGATAGTGAGTGCCGGGTAATCGGGGTGGTCGGTGTTCATGGCGTAGTTGTAGCCAGCCACATAGTTGGCATTGGCCTTGTCTGGTGTGTTGATGACCTCCGTCTTGGCCGCCACCGGGATGTAGTTGTTCTCCACTCGCTTGAAGGGTGAGGGGCTTTTCCAGTCGCCAAAAGTTTCCTTGAGCACCGTCTCTATTTGCTGCTTATCGAAGTCGCCCACCACTGCGCAGGTTGCGTTGGAGGCCCCGTAGAATTTTTGATGGAACGCCTTCACTTGGTCGAGCGTGACGGCTTTCACGGCCTCTTCTTCCTCTTCGAAGGTCATGTTGTAGCGCGGGTCGCCCTTCGGATAGGGGCTGGTGATGCGCCGATAGGCAAGGCTCGACAGGGCCGCCGGGTCGGTTTTTTGCTGCTCAAGGCCAGCAAGGTATTCTTCCCGAAATTTTTCAAACTCGTTTTGGGGGAACGAGGGTTTGCGCATGATTTCGCCCACCAAGCGAATGGCCTCGGCCAGATGCTCGCGGTCGGTCTCGATGTTCACTGTGACGGCGGTGGGGCCGCCAAACACGTTGATGCGGGCTTTAAGTTTGTCCTGTGCCTCCCGGATTTGTTCGCGGGTTTTGTTGAGGGTGCCTTTGTCGAGCATGGAGGCTGTGGCGTTGCCCACCATCTGCTGATTTTGCAGGCTTTCGAGCGTGCCGAAGCGGAAGGTCAGGGTGGCGTTCACTGCGTCGCCTCGATTCTCCTTGGGCAGCAGGGCATATTGCATCCCGTTGGCAAACTTGCCGCGCGTGGTGCGTTTTTCGATGTTGCCGGGAGAGGGGTCAAAATCCTCCCCTTGCGAGATGGGGGGCTTGCCTTTGTAATCTTTGAGCATTTCGGCGAGGTCGGGGGCATCGGGTATCTCCGCGCGGTCAGGGTTTGGTTCGGGCAGGAAAAATCCGAGGGTTCGGTTGGCGAGTTTGAAATATCGTTGTGCCACGCGGCTCACGTCCTCGGTTGCCACGTTCTCCAATTGGTCGCGGTACCAGAAAGCCAAGCGCCAGTCGCCTTGGCCGATATATTCACTCAGCCTAAGCCCCACACGGTCGCTTTGCTTGATGAACATCTCAAAATTCTTGAGCTGCCGAGCTTTGGCTTTTTCCACTTCATCATCGGTGGGCGGGTTCTTTTTCAGGTCGTCGAGCACGTTGAGCAAAATCGTTTTTGCCTCTTCCAGCGAGTTTTCCTGCCGCACCTCTGCCCAAAAGCCCGCAAAGCCGCCTTCCGCGAAACCGGAGGCGCTCCCGCTGATGCTCGAAGCTTTTTTCGTTTCCACCAAAGCCTTGTAGAGTCGGCCTGTAGGCTCGTGTGTCAGCAAATCAGCCAGCACCGACAATGCAGCAAAATCGGGATGAGAGGCCGCCGGGATGCGATACATGGCGGACACCACTTGCACATCGCCGGTGCGGCGGAGCGTGATGTGGCGTTCGCCGTCCTGCGTGGGTTCCTTCGTGTATGTGGGGATGAGTTGGCGGGTAGGCCTCGGAATCGGTGAGAAATACTCGTGTACGAGGTCAAGCGTCTTTTGCTCGTCAATTTTGCCTGCTACCACCAATACTGCGTTGTCGGGTTGGTAGTACATCCGATAGAATGCCTGCAAACGCTCGATGGGCGCTCCCTCGATGTCGGATTTTTCGCCGATGGTGGATTTCCCGTAGTTGTGCCATTGATACATGGTGCCCAGCATCCGCTTGTAAAGCACTCCGAAAGGGCTGTTTTCGCCGCGTTCATATTCGTTGCGCACCACCGAGAACTCGCTTTCCAAGTCTGCTTTTGCGATGAACGAGTTAATCATGCGGTCGCTTTCGAGGTCGAGCGCCCAGCGCAAGTTTTCTTCGGTGGCATCGAATGTCTCGAAATAGTTGGTTCGGTCAAACCACGTCGTGCCGTTGGGGCGAGCACCGTGCGCAGTCAATTCTTGCGGGATGTTAGGGTGTTTGGGAGTGCCCTTGAACACCAAATGCTCGAGCAAGTGCGCCATGCCCGTCTCGCCATAAGCCTCATGGCGCGACCCGACCTTGTAAGTGATGTTCACCGTGATGATTGGTTTGGAAGGGTCGGGAAACAGCAGTACCTGCAAGCCATTGGCCAATCGGTATTCGGTGATGCCCTCCACGGAGGTGACGTATCGCACGCCTTCGGGAAGCT
The DNA here is from genome assembly GCA_026129545.1 of Saprospiraceae bacterium. NCBI lineage: Bacteria > Pseudomonadati > Bacteroidota > Saprospiria > Saprospirales > Saprospiraceae > Saprospiraceae bacterium. Next base: position 268,873 of record JAHCHX010000001.1, on the reverse strand, counting down.
TAAGCTTGCTTTGAGCGGAAAGGGGAGTCAGAAAAATGGTCAGCAGAAAGGCTGACGCCAAACACAGTAGGTTCGTTTTCATGTTATTATGTTTAAGTTACGAAAATTGAGAAAAGAACGAGGTGCGACGGTTGCTTTTTTCCCCGCCGTGCGTTCCGACAGAAAATAAAACAGCCAAAGCCCGTCGCGGGCAAAGATAATTTGCCCAACATCATTTTTGGGAAAGTTCGTCGAGCAAATACAGGAATGAGCGCAGAGGTGGCATAATTTGTGACGCAAGCCATACCTTTGCGTAAAACTGACACGATGACACATCAAGACCATACCCAAACCACGTTGCAAGAAACCTTCAACGAAAAGGGCGAACGCATCAGCCCCGTGCTGCCCCAACACGTCAAAAATTTCCTGATTGATATTGACGGCACCATTTGCGACGATGTGCCCAACGAAGAGCCGGAGCGCATGGGCACGGTACTCCCCTACCCCGACGCATTGGCCATGCTCAATCGCTGGTACGACGAGGGCCACGTTGTCTATTTTTTCACCAGTCGCACCGAAGCCCACCGCGAAATCACCGAGTATTGGCTCCGCAAGCACGGGTTCAAGTATCACGGAATCCTGTTTGGCAAACCACGCGGTGGCAACTATCACTGGATTGACAACCACATCGTGCGCGCCACAAGATTTAAGGGAAAATTCACCGATTTAGTGGTGAAAACGCACGAAATCGAAGTGTTTTCAGAATAAAAAAAACATCTAGGTTCGCATATACAGCAAATCTGTAACCCGTCCTTTGGAGCAGCAGCCATCGGACGGGTTGTCTTTTTTGCCTTGATTCGCCAAGGCTGTTCAGATAAGCACGGATGATACACTTGGTTTTGAATGGATTGCGGCATCAGCCATGCTGAAAACTTAATGGTGCGCAGGATACAGCGCAATAAAGAGGGTAAGAAAAAACGTTGTTCCTTTGTCCCGCAAAACACTCACACCATCAAACGACGACAACGCATGACATCCCTTGCCTTTGCGCTCTGTTTCCTGCTACAAACCACCCCAACCGACACCCTACCCTACGACATAGAAAATCCCTCTTTCATCATCAACCTCGTCAGCGAGGAGCTTCAGGAGATTTCCGGCCTCAGCCCTACCGACACGCCGGGCGTGTTTCTTGCCATAGCCGATGAGGTGGGCGAGATATTTTTCATCGACGGCGCGGGAGGCGGGGTGATACTTCGCCGGGTCAAATTCCGCGAGAAAGGCGATTTTGAAGGAGTGGAAATGGTAGGCAAATGCCTCTATGCCGCAAAAAGCAACGGCGACATCTTCGAAATCGGCTGTTGGGACACTGACCACCCCAACATCGTGGAATACAAAACGCACTTGAAAAAGGAAGACGACGTGGAGGGACTCTGCTACGATGCGAAGCGGTTCGCCCTGCTGCTCGCCTGCAAGCAGAACCCGGATAGCGCCGGGTTGCGACGCATTTTTGCATTTGACCTGAAAACCAAACAATTGGGCAAAGAGCCTGTTTACACCATTAACCCGGAAGAAGTGAACCGCATCGTGCCTCTCAACGAGGAAGACAAGAAGCGACGCTACATCAGCCCCTCCGGCATCGCTGTTCACCCCATCACCAACGATGTCTATGTCATCTCCACGGCACAAAAGCGCCTCGTGGTGCTTGATTACAAAACGGGCGCTATCCGCTATGCCATTCGGCTCAACAAGACGCTCCTGCCACAACCAGAGGGCATCGCTTTCGATAAGGAGGGCAATCTTTACCTGAGCAGCGAGGGGAAAAAGGGCGAGGGGTTGGTCTTGAAATTCGACTATCGGAGAGCAAAGTAATCCGATTCACAACCGTATAAAATACATACCAACCTCTACTTTTGCCCCGAAAATTGATTGCTCGTTCATCACTCATCATCTATTATCACATAAATGCCTGTAATCGAACTCAAAATCCCCAATTTGGGCGAGTCCATATCCAACGTCACGTTCTCCAAATGGCTCAAGCCCGATGGCTCCATCGTGGCGATGGACGAGCCGCTCTGCGAGATAGAGACCGAAAAAGCCAATCAAGAACTCTCGGCTGATTCAGCCGGGAAACTCATCCATGTAGCCAAAGAAGGCGAAGACCTTGAGGTGGGGGCTGTTTTTGCCAAAATTGACACCGAGGTAGCGGCTTCCAACGGCAGCGGTAGCGCACCCACCCCTTCAAAACCAGCGGAAGCAACCACCACAGCACCATCCCCCTCCGAACCGTCCAAGCAGACCTACGCAACCGGCGCCCCCTCCCCCGCCGCTGCCAAAATACTCGCGGAAAGCAACATTGACCCGGCCAACGTGACTGGCACTGGCCGCGACGGACGCATCACAAAGGACGACGCGCAAAAAGCGGTGAACAGCGGAGGCAGCAGTCCGCAAGCTGCGCCGCCACCAAGCACGCCCCCTCCCCCACCACCAATCACCAGCCAACCATTCACCCGAAACGAGCGCCGCGAACGCATGAGCCGTATGCGCCGCACTATTGCCAAGCGCCTGGTGAGCGCCAAAAACAACACGGCCATGCTCACCACCTTCAACGAGGTGGACATGACCGGGGTGATGGAATTGCGCGAAAAATACCAAGAGGCATTTGTCAAGAAATACGGCATCAAACTCGGCTTCATGTCCATCTTCGCCAAAGCCTGCGCAAAAGCGCTGCTCGAAATGCCCGACGTGAATGCACGCATTGACGGCGACGACATCGTTTATCACGATTTCGTGGACATCAGCATCGCCATCTCCACGCCGAATGGCCTCGTGGTGCCGCCCGTGCGCAACGTGGAAAGCCTCAACTTCGCTCAGGTGGAGCAAGCCATCAAAGACCTTTCCACCAAGGCACGCGATGGCAAACTCTCTTTGGATGAAATGACCGGTGGCACTTTCACCATCACCAATGGCGGCATATTTGGCAGCCTCATGAGCACACCTATAATAAATGAGCCACAAAGCGCCATCCTCGGCATGCATGCCATCAAAGAGCGCCCGGCAGTCGTCAACGGAGAAATCAAAATCCGCCCCATGATGTACTTGGCGCTGAGTTACGACCACCGCGTCATTGACGGCAGCACATCGGTCACATTCTTGGTGAAAGTGAAAAACCTGATAGAAGACCCGCTCTCGCTGCTGCTGGATTTGTAAAAACACAAACGGCTGCTTGGATGTAACTCTAAGCAGCCGTTTCTCATGAAACAAGCATTAGTGAAAAAAACTGGGCGACATTTTGAGGCCGTCATGAAAAGCGACGCGCACCTGCCGACCACATCGCCGCTAACTTTGGCGCGCCAAAAACCACGACGAGCGAGCCGAGTGTGATACCCAAAATAAGCATAGAAACGGGAGGATTTAAAATGAACGTTGTGTGTAAGTATTAAAGAATGTCCCCAACGATTATTCCGTGTTATCGCTCAAAGGTGATAAATGTTTTCAACCTGTCAAGTTTTTGCCGCGTTTTTTTTTGTTAATTTTTCATTTTCAAACCCACAAGATGCTTCCCGGGGTTTTGAATTATTTTTGCCCCCGGTTTCGCGTTCAAATTGAGTCAACAAACCCGCTTTTTGGGCGCGAGAACGCTTTCTTTCTCAACGTTCCGTCCCAAATTGTCTTCCGTTTGCACAATTTTTTTCTGGAGGTTTCAGAATCATCTCTACTTTTCGCGTCAACCAACTTTCACCCGTATTCATAATCAATCAGAACAAAAGGAATGGTCTTTAACAACATACTTGAAACCATCGGCAAAACCCCTCTCATCCGGCTCAACCATGTTGTCTCCCACATTCCAGCCGCCGTATATGCCAAGGTCGAGGCATTCAATCCGGGTCTGAGCGCCAAAGACCGCATCGCTCTGCACATCATAGAGCGGGCTGAACGGCTTGGTCATCTCAAACCCGGCGGCACGGTGGTGGATGCCACCAGTGGCAATACGGGGTTTAGCCTCGCCATGGTAGCCGCCATCAAAGGTTACAAGTGTGTACTCACCGTGACGAGCAAAATCTCTGAGGACAAACTCAACAACCTCCGAGCAATGGGCGCTGAAGTCATCCTATGCCCACAAGACGTGGCTCCCAACGACCCGCGCTCCTACTACCGCCGCGCCGAGCAACTCGCCAAAGAAATCCCCGGCGCCTACTACGCCAACCAAAACTTCAATCTCGACAACGCCGACGCACACTACCTGAGCACCGGCCCAGAAATCTGGGAACAAACGCAAGGCCGCATCACGCACCTCATCGGCTCAGCCAGCACAGGCGGCACGCTATGCGGCTCGGGGCGCTTCCTGCGCGAGCAAAACCCCGACCTTAAAGTCATCGCTGTGGATGCCTACGGCTCGGTTCTGAAAAAATACCACGAGACAGGCGTGTACGACGAAGCCGAAATCTACTCCTACCGCATCGAAGGCACAGGCAAAAACATCATCCCGGCCAACGTGGACTTTGAATTGATTGATCGGTTTGTGAAAGTCACCGACCAAGACAGCGCCCTGCGCGCCCGCGAAATCGCCCGTCAGGAGGGAATGCTCGTCGGTTACTCCAGCGGCGCAGCGCTCCAATGCCTCCAGCAAATCCAATCGGAGCTTACCGAAAACGACTTCGTCGTGCTGCTTTTCGCCGACCACGGCTGCAAATACGTCAGCAAGGTTTTCAGCGACAAGTGGATGGTCGAGCAAGGCTTTTTGCAAGAGGAAGAAATCGCCGAATTGTGCTAATTCGCCGCAGAGACGCAGAGTAGTCCCGTCATTTGGCGCATGACACCATCTCCGCGTCTCTGCGGTTTTAAAATCAAAATCATTTCCAAAACTGACATTCGTCTGAATCTCGTTTTCGCCTGAATCCTGACCTTTGGGCTGCCAATTGACGAGGTGTGTTTTTTGACAGGGTTTACAGGATTTACAAGTTTTTTTGGAGAAAAAATCCAACATCATGCAATCATGTAAACCTTGCCGGAAAAAACTTTCGTCCGAAATCAATTTTTCAGGACAAAATTTTTCGCTCGAATGAAATTGCTCCCAATCGAACGCCGCACGGGATTGACCCGCGAGGAGTTCATCGAAAATTATCTCAAACCCAAAAAACCCGTCGTCTTCACCGACCTCGCCAAAGACTGGCCTGCCACGCAAAAGTGGACGTTTGAGTTTTTGAAAAAGGAACACGGACACATTGATGTGCCTATCGCCGGGCCGGATTACCACAAACCGGGGGCGAACTACATGAAAAGCCACATCACAATGAAGTTTGGCGACTACCTCGACCTCATCCAGAAAGGCCCGACGGAGTACCGCATTTTCCTCTGGAACATCTTCGACCACGCCCGCGACCTCATCCACGACGTGTCGAACCCAACGATCTGCGACGGCTGGATTGATAAATACCCATTCATGTTTTTCGGCGGCGCAGGAGCGGTGACCAACTTGCACTACGACATTGACTGCTCCAACGTGTTCCACACACACTTCTGGACGCGCAAGCACATCGTCCTCTTCGACCAACAGCAAAACCCCTTCCTCTACCAACACCCCTACACCGTGCAAAGCCATGTGAACCCGCTGCAGCCCGACTACGACAAATACCCCGCGCTGCGCAAAGCGACTGGCCACGAAACCATCCTTTATCACGGCGAGACGCTTTTCATCCCCGCGCTGTGGTGGCACTACATCGTCTATCTCGATGGTGGATTTTCCATCAGCCTGCGCTCGCGCGACAGTGTGCTGACCCAAGCCAAAGGGCTTTGGAACATCGCCCGCCACTTCGTCATTGACAAGGGCATGAACACCGTGCTCGGGCCAAAATGGAAGACTTGGAAAGAGACGCAGGCCATGAAACGGGCGGAAGAGGCTATTCATAGTGATGACTGATAAATGTCGCCGAGCGCGATAGATTCATCATTCTTCATTCATTGTTCATCATTCATCATTCCAATAAAAAGTGGATTTATTCGACCGCATTCTCAAACAAGCCGGGCCGCTCGGCAAATACGCCGAAGTCGCCGAAGGCTACTATATGTTCCCCCAACTGGAAGGCGAGCTCGGCAACCGCATGAAATTCAAGGGCAAAGAAGTCGTCTGTTGGAGCATCAACAACTACCTCGGCCTCGCCAACCACCCCGAAGTCCGCAAAACCGACGCGGAAGCCGCCGCCCGTTGGGGTTTGGCTTACCCGATGGGCGCCCGCATGATGTCGGGCGAAACCACTTTGCACCAAAAATTGGAGCAACAGTTGGCCAACTACGTCGGCAAAGAAGCCGGCCTGCTCGTCAACTACGGCTATCAAGGCGTGCTGTCGGCCATTGACACGCTGCTCACCCGCCACGACGTGGTCGTCTATGACGCCGAAAGCCACGCCTGCATCGTGGATGCCGTGCGGATGCATGTGGGCAAGCGTTTTGCCTTCACGCACAACGACATAGCCAGCCTCGAAAAATGCCTCGAACGCGCCAAGCGCCTCACCGACGGCACCGAAGGCGGCATCCTCGTCATCACCGAAGGCGTGTTCGGGATGCGCGGCGACCAAGGCAAGCTCCGCGAAATCTGCACGTTGAAAGAGAAATACGGCTTTCGGCTGTTCATTGACGACGCGCACGGCTTCGGGATGCTTGGCAAAACCGGCGCGGGCGCAGCCGAAGAGCAAGGCGTGACCGACGACGTGGACATCTATTTCAGCACCTTCGCCAAAAGCATGGCGCTCATCGGCGGCTTCATCGCTGCCCGCCCGGAGATTATCCGGTTTTTGAAATACAACATGCGCTCGCAAATCTTCGCCAAATCGCTGCCCATGCCGCTGGTGGAAGGCCTGCTCAAACGCTTCGAGCTCCTGCGCGACCATCCCGAACTGCGCGAAAAACTCTGGCACAACGTCCGCCTCCTGCAAAGCGGTCTCAAAGCGCGTGGCTTCGACATCGGCGACACAAACACTTGCGTCACGCCCGTTTATATGCACGGCGAGGTGGAAGAAGCAATGGCCTTGGTGAAAGACATGCGCGACCATTACGGCGTGTTCTGCTCCATCGTCGTCTATCCCGTCATCCCGAAAGGCATGATTATCCTGCGCCTCATCCCGACTGCCGTGCACACGGAGGAGGATATTCAAATCACGCTGGAGGCCTTCTCCGCCGTTGGAGAGAAATTGAAATCGGGGGCGTATAAGAATTATGTGCCGGAGGTGATGGTCTGATGTTTTTTTATTCCAACTGAATGCCAAAAACCGAATCGCGCTCCTGCGGTTCGGTTTTTTTGTCCTGTGCGGCAAGTCTGATGTGTGGCGATTCTCACAAAAGAGGGTTCATCACGTTTTCGCCCCTTCATATCGCACCCCCGACCGCTCCATCGCTCCCGTCAAGCCTTGTTTGTACACCCTACCTACGGGCAGTTGATGCCCTGCGATTTTCACCGTGTCGTGCCGAAACGCCTCGATTTTGGCCAGCGGCACGATAAACGATTTGTGGATGCGCACAAAGTGCCCTTCCGGCAATTTTTCCTCCATGTAGCCGAGGCGCAGATAGGTGACGTGCGTTTTTTCGGCGGTGACGATTTTCAGATAATCCCGAATGCTCTCGATGTAGAGTATGTCTTTGAGGAACACCTTGACCATGTTGCGGTCCACCTTGAAGAACAGATAGGCTTGCTCAAAAGCATCGGAAGCGGGTTTTTCTGGCGGGCGCTCGCCGGGCAAAAGGTGGTGGTAACGGGCGATGGATTTGAGGAAACGCTCGAAGGAAACTGGCTTCACCAAATAGTCCAACACTTCCAAGTCGAAGCCCTCGACAGCGTAGTCGCGGTAAGCGGTCGTGATGACGATTTGTGGGCGGCGGAGCAGGCTTTTAATGAGTTCGATGCCGCTCATGCGGGGCATTCGGATGTCCAAGAAGAGCAAATCCACTTCGTTTTTTTGCAAAAAACTGAATGCCTCGGTAGCCGTGCCACATTGCCCGCAGACCTCGAGGTCGTCGAGGCGGGCGATGTAAGCGGCGAGCAAATCCCGGGCAGGCGGCTCGTCGTCCACGATGAGGCATTTAATTTTCATAAGCAAGTTGCCCCATCCCTTTTTGCGAGGGCAAGGGAGAGGTCTTGATTTTCAAAATAGTCATAAACGAATCCGTTTCCCTTAAACAGCGAAACTCGTAACGGTCGGGATAAAGGATTTCCAGTCGCCGCCGCACATTTTCCAAGCCTATGCCACCGTTTTTCGAGCCGTTTTCGGGCAAAAAATCGGGCAGGCTGTTCTCGATTTTGAGCGTGAGCCAATCGTCTTGGGCCGTAAAGTCAAGCCGAATCCAGCAATTTCCCTCGGCATCGGCAAGGCCGTGCTTGAAGGCATTTTCGACCAGCGGCAGGAACAGCATCGGGCTGATTTGGAAGCCGTCGAGCGGCTGAAAGATGTTGACCGAAATATCGAGTTGCTCGCCGTAGCGGATTTTTTCCAGTTCGATATAGTGGCGAATGTAGTCGAGTTCTTGTTGGACGCTGATGGTGTTTTGGCGGCTGTCGTAGAGGCTGTAGCTCAGGAAGGCAGAAAGGCGGTATATCAAGTCGGGGGTTTTCGGGTTGCCGTGTTGCGCCAGCGAGTAGATGTTGTTCAGCGTGTTGAAAATGAAGTGCGGCTGCACCTGCGATTTTAGCAGTTCGAGCTCGGCCTCGGCTTTGTCTTTTTTGAGCGACGCGGAAATACGCTGCTCCTCGTACCACGCTCTGACGAAGTAAAACATGACATAGACCCCGACAATGAGACAAGTGTTGACGGCCTCGATGACGATTTTCGGCAAAAACAAATAAGGCATCGTCTTCAAACCCTCGGGGTAGTAGAGGGGGTAGGTGTAAAAATAATTGAACGTCCGCCGTATCAGCGCAAACACTGCCACGCAACCAGCGAACCCCCACCAAAATGCCCGTTTTTTCCCTTTCAAAAAATATCGCTTCAACAGAAAATGCACCGTGAACATCGCCGCCGCGAAGGCAAGCGGCACGATGACCAACGCATTGACCCAGTAGCGCCAATACTCGTCCTCGATGGTGGCGTGGCCGAGCCATTCGTAGAGGAAATAAGCGCCCCAGAAAAGGAGGTTGAAGCGGAGTTCTTTATTCATATCGCCTCGAAAAGGGCAAATTTATCAAAAGCAAACATCGAGCATGGCGCAATTCGACCAACCGCAACGCCACCCCACCAACGCCCCTCGCCTCACTTTCCCAACCGTTTGCAGAAAACCCCGACGTTCATCGAATTCGCTTTTGCCGCTCGTGGCTGCCGCTGGTTTTTTACCCAAAAAATCAGAACAATGCGGGCAAAATCAACCTTTCTATTTCTTTTTGTCGGTGCGTTTTCTTTGTGCCTCTCAGCACAAAAGACAAAAGAATTTTCCATAAAAACCGCCGCCACCGCCCCGCTGATTGACGGACTGCTCAACGAGCCGCTTTGGCAAACCGCTGAGCCGCTCTCTGGCTTTTGGCGCAATTTCCCCGACGACACGACGACGGCACACTTTCAGACGACCGTCTGGCTTGCCCACGACCGGGAGCATCTCTACGTCGCCGCCCGCATGGAGCGCAACGCTGCCGAGGGTTACGCCGTCACCACGCTCAAAGAGGATTTCGTGTTTTACGAAAACGATGCTTTCGGCATCATCCTCGACCCTTTTTCAGACTTCACCAACGGCTACGGTTTTTATGTGAACGCCTACGGCACGCGGCTCGATGAGCAAATCAGCGGCGGCTCCATGCCAGACCCGACCATTGACCTGAAATGGCAAGCTGAGACACATCGAAGCGCCGAATTCTGGACGGTAGAAATCGCCATCCCTTTGAAATACCTGCGGCACAAGGGCAGTGACACTTGGAATATCAACTTCGTGCGCACCGACCGGGGCGCCAACGAGCGAACCGCTTGGGTACGCACACCTATCCAGTTTTTGCTAGGCAATCTCGCTTTTTCCGGCAAAATGCACTGGGAAAACCCGCTCGAACAATCGCAAAAACTTTACTCCATCATCCCCAGCCTCACGCTTTCGAGCCATCGCGAGCGTGGCAAAGACGGTGAATTGAAAGCCCAACCCTCGCTCGACGCCAAAATCGCCATCGGGACCTCGCTCAACCTCGACCTGACTATCAACCCTGACTTTTCACAGGCGGAGGTGGACAAGGTGCAACTCAATTTGACTCGCTTTGAGTTGGATTTTCCCGAAAACCGCCTGTTTTTCACCGAAAACAGCGACCTCTTCGCCCAGTTCGGCGACGTGTCGTGGGGCAACCCGCCCGTTCGACCGTTTTACAGCCGGCGGGTCGGGCTGCGTTTCGACGATGAAATACAAGGCTATGTGCCGACCAAAATTCTCGGCGGAGCGAGGCTTTCCGGCAAAATCAACGAGGATTGGCGGCTGGGCGCGATGACGCTTTTTACCGGGCAGGAAAAATTGCAGACAGCACGGGAAGGAGCGTTCGCTTACTCGCCCGTGCAGAATTACAGCGTGTTGGCCGTACAGCGCAAAGTGTTTAGCCGCTCCAACCTCGCCGCCATGCTGGTGCATCGGCAGGCGTTTGGCACGGACAGCACCGAGCATTTTGCCCTCAACAGAAAGGACCATAACACCTTGCCAGCCCTCGAATACAATTTTGCCACAAAGAATGACCAGATTTCGGGCAAGGCCTTTTACCATCTTTCACTCAAACCGGGCGAGGGAAAAACGCCATTTGCACGGGGTTTCCTGCTGCGTCACAACACCTATCGCTGGCGCAACTGGGCGCAATTCGTGCAGGTCAGCCCCGGCTTCCAGCCCGATGCGGGGTTTGTGCCAAGACCCGACGCGATTGGGCTGAATTTCCATTTGGCGTACAGCATTTACCCGAAAAAAGGACGGCTCGCCCGCATAGAGTTCTTGACCAACCCGCAGTTTTTCCTGCGCTCCGAGGATGGCAAGTTCATGGACAGGTTCGTCATCAGCGGCATCAACATCGTCTCGAAAAAAACGGTGGATTTTTGGCTCGTCCACATCAACGAGCGGGTGACGCTCCGCGCTCCATTCGACCCTTCTCTGCGCAACAAGGGCGAGACACTGGATGCCGGCATGGTTTACGATTTCGACTACCTGCGGCTTGCCTACACTACCGACCGTCGCCGACCGCTTTACTGGCAAATGGCGATTGATGCCGGGGCGTATTATCACGGCTCGCAAGTCCGCACCGACGGTGAGTTTGGCTATCGCCTGCAACCTTGGGGCATTCTCGCGCTGAATTACAACGTGGGTTTTCTGCGCTTCCCGGAGCCGTTCAGCGACCATGACTTTTGGTATTTAGGCCCAAAACTGGAATTGTCGTTGTCTCGCAGCGTGTTTTTCACGACGGTTTTGCAGTACAACAGCCTCGCGGAAAACCTGAACCTCTACGCCCGTTTTCAGTGGCGTTTCCGCCCGTTGAGCGACTTGTTCCTGATTTACAGCGGCAACCAGCAGGTGCAGCCAAACGAGTTTCGCAATCGCCAAGTGATTTTGAAAACAGTGATGTGGATTTGAAATCCTTGTAATCCGCCCGCTCGCGGGGCGAGCGGATTCTAATAGAAATGATTTAGGTATGCCCGAACCGCGAAACGCGGTTCGGGCTTTTTTATGATGCCTGATTACTTTTCGCGCAATTCCGCCACTTTATGCTCGGCAGGCGCGATGATGGCCGAGATGGTGCCTTCGACTAAAATTTGAGTATTTTCAAGAAAAAACGGCAGCAACTTTTACCCGCCATGTTGTCATGCTTCTCCGCTGGCTGGCGGTTCGGGATGACAGATTTGTCGGGAAGGGGAGTTTTTTTATCAAATGCCTACTTTGCAAAACACAACGGGTCGCCCGGCTTCCATGCCGAGCGACCCGAACAGTGCTATTTTTATAAAGTGCCTGCCATCCGCTTCGCGGCGGCATCAGCATCCCATCAACGAATCACCACCTTTTTCACGCTGCTGCCCGTCGCGCTTTCAAGACGCACCATGTAAATACCCGCAGGCACTTGCTGCACGTCAAGGGTCACGATTTGCCCCGCGGCGATGCCTTCCAACTGGCGAGCGAGTGCCGTGCGGCCATCCGCGCCAATGAGCTGCACACGCACCTGACCAGTAAGTGCCTGACCGACGCTGATGTGCACAAAATCAGCGGCGGGGTTGGGCTGCACTCGCATCGGCAACTGATGGCTGCCCGGAGCGTCAGTGCTGACGATGCCCGGCTGCACGATGACCCCACGAGCAGGTGCTTTGGCGCAAGCCACTTCCCCTTCGCTGCTCACGCAAGCCTCGCTGTCGAAGTTGTAGAGGTCCAACACTTCGATTTCGTCCACATACCACTTGCCGACCGCCCCGGTCGCAGAGCCAGCGTTCGTGCCGACCCGAAAACGAACGGACACGTTTTGCCCCGCGTAGTCGGAAAGGTCAATATACGTCTGCACCCATCCGTCCGAATGACCGGAGAAGCCGCTCAGGTAGGCTTGGGCAAAGGTGTTGTAAGCGACTTTGCGGGGGTAAGGGTTGCGAATCAGCCTGTCTTCGGGGAACGGGTCCCATGCCTGTTCGCCCGCGCGTTTTATCTCCACGATGCCCGCGTCAACACCAGGCTCGGTGTCGTATTGGTGCCAAAAACGCAGCACGGGTTGATTGCCGGAGACCGTGAAAAGTGTCTCCTCGATGTATTCAAGGGAGAATCGGCTTTCGGCAAGCGGGGTCTCTGCCAACCAAGCGCCGTCGCCGCTGACGAACTCATCCGACTGGAAAGAGAAAAAATGTCCTGATTCGAGATAATCGAAAGAAAGCCATTCGCCATCGCTATCCAATGGGTCTTGGAAATAGCGCAAGGAGCCGACAAAATCGGCAGACTTGGCCGAGTAAGTGAGGGTTTTGACCTGTCCGGTTGGCATTGCACCGAGATTCCAAGTCACATACCCGTTGGCGAAGGTGCCGCCATCGGAAGCCGAGACGAGCGTGAGTCCGCTGGGCAATTCGTCGAGCACGACCACATCGTTGGCTGTTTCGTCCCGGTGGTTGGTAATCGTGATTTTGAATTCGGCGATTTCGCCCGGCTCGATGAGCGGCGTGGTCGTTTCCTTCTTGATTTTCACTTCTTTTATGCAGGTTGGAATTGGGTCAAAATTTTCCACGCCGTCGGCCGCGTCGGCATTGCTCCCTTGGTCGGCGAGATAGCCCAACCCCCGACGAGCAAACACGGCGCTGATGAGGCAAGTATCGGCACCGTCGTAGTTTAGGATATCGGCGGCCATAATGGCGTCGCGGCCATCCACGAATCCGGGCCTGCAAGGCTGCAACTTCATGCCATCCATCACGAGTTGGATGGCGCGCGCGTTGCCGCTGTTCGGGTTGGTGAGGTCGGGGTCGAAGCCGTATTTTTCCACCATTGCCCAATAGAGGTCCCACGTCATGGCTGCCCACACTTCGCCCAAAGCGTGTACTTGTGTGTTTTCGGCTACCGTTCCGTAAGTGACGGGGCTGATAGCCATGTTTGCGGAATAGGGGTAGCGGCGGATGCCTGTGCCTTCGTTGTTCTGACGCAAAACGAAAGTGCCGATGCCACGGCGTTTTTCGGCAAAATCGCCCGGGCGGGCTGATTTGACCAGCGTGAAAAAGTCGCTCCAGCCCTCACCCATTTGTTCCTCGTTGGAGAGGCAAGCGGTGTTGTTAGGGCCACCCGTGAGGCGATTGGAGATGCCGTGACCGTACTCGTGGGCGATGATGCCATTGTCAAAGTCTCCATCTATGAATTCAGGGCCGGCAGAACCCGGCTGCACCAACGATACGATGAGGCCGCTGCCAGCATATTGGCGAATTTGGTCGCAGTCCGATTTTTTCAACATGACAACGGGGATGTTCACCTGTCCTCCGGCAGTGCCAGCGGCCATGTTGACCAGCCCTTCCTCGAAGTTGCAAATGATGCAGCCAATGGCACCCGCGTTCTGAGCATTGAGGGCTTTCACGCCAAACTGACACACCTGGCGGTCAACCAACGCTATTTTACCCGTCAAATCATTTTGAAGGGGGCCACAACCGAGGGTGGGTGCCGAAGTGCCGTCGTTCACAATTTCCACCAAACCCGTCACGGGTGTATCAGTGATAGGCGCGCCCCAACCTGAGGCTGTAGAAACAGAGTAGGAGCCTGCTACGGGCCCAGGCTCATCCACTGTGAGCAATTGACCACCGGAGCGCGTCCACACGAACATTTGCATACGAGGGCTGCTGCCGTCAGGCGGTGTCGAGAAGTTTGCGTTGTTCACCGACTGGTTGGCGGCCGTGAAGCCATCAATGGCGTTTGCTTGCACGGCATCGTTGCCAGCGCCACCCTTTCCGTAGTTGTTTACCTGAAAATTGCCCGCCTGTTCGTCGAATCCAAAACGGTAGGTGATGTCGTGCAACATATTGTTCATGTAAAACAGGTTGGTGATGGCTGCATCCAAATTGTCCAAAGGCTCGCCGTTAGGGTCGTATGGAAAATCAAAAATGAGCGAGGGGCCGCCCTGCGCCGATTCGGCGGCGGTGCCCACATTGTCGTTGTTGCGGTCGTCGTAAGCCCACACGTTATTGCCTCTCGTGTAGGTGTATTCGGCTCCGGGAGCGCCATTGGTATCGTGCCAACCGTAGGGGGAGGCAACCGGGTCGGCGGGATTGACCACAAGGCTGCGGTCGCCGTGCGCAGGGCTTTCGACTGGCAGCGCGAACACGTTGTAAGTGCCCGAAGCCTGAGGCGGCGACGCAGCCTTCGATGTTTCGGCAGCCGAAGCGGCGGCAGGTTGCTCATCGTCGCACACATCGCCCACCCGATGCGCGTGGCCTGCCTGGCAATAAACGGTGTGATTGTATTTGCTCAAAACCAGCCCCGTTTGTGCGTCCACGCGCATATTCCAGATATCGGAAGAAGTGGCTTGCTCAATGACGAGCGTCCATGCCAAGCGCACGGAACCGTCGCGTTGCAACTCAAAACAGGCAGATACGGGAATTTCGCTTTTGGAAACGGCGCCGCCGTCAAACACGAAATTGCGGTCGTTGATTTTTTGGCGCAGCGCAGGGGCCTGGAACCCCGTGAAGCCCAAGTTGGCGAAGGCCATCTCAACGGCCTTGCTCGCGCTGAGCGAAGGCAGTATGGTATTGACTTTGGCCGACAACTCGGGAACAAAGCGATGACCCAAGGTCAGCACACTGCCATCAGGTTTCACATGCAGGCCAAACAGGCCATTGAACAACGGAATCCCCTTGTGCTGTTGTTGCACCCAGACATGGGTCACGCCATTGTGCTTGCTCAAGTACTCGTCCGTCACTTTGAGGTCAGACACATCGGCCTTTGTGAGGCCAAACTGAGCGGGGTTTTCTTGTAAAAAACGAATTGCGGTCTCACGGGGGCGGTCAGCGGTTTGTGCTTGCGTGGCGTTCGCCACAAACAACACCAAAGCCACCGCAAGCCAAAGGCGCGGTAAACGAAGCAAAATCATAGACACGAAGTTTGATTTGGAAAAAGTACCAATGTTTGAAATGAAGAATCAGGTTGTGATTCAAGAGGTGGCCAAAGGTAGTGCGATGATATGTCCAAGAAGAACTTATCTTGGGTAAAAACCACGTTTTGCCAAGAGGCGCTAAACAACGCGGTTAAAACAGGTAGAGATATCGAGGGCGAGGGCGGGAGCGGAGGACTTATTCAGTACAAAAGGAGACGATGCCAAGTATCAAGCACTGCAAAAGCATAAGCCCATCAATCAGCATTTTTTGAGCCACCACGTCAGCATTTTTTGACAAGACAAAATGCAACCACCCGGCACTCCACGCGAGCGATATGAGCAATGCAAAAGCCATACTCTGCTCGTATATTTTTAGATAAACATTGGCACCGCTACACAGAGCCGCACACAGTAATGCGCCATTGATGAGCAGAAACGTGCGCTTGCGACCCAATCTCCCGGCCAAAGTTGGAAGCCCCCTTTGTTGGTCGTAAGCCAAATCCGCCCAATCGTAAGCCAAAGCCAGAGCAAAAACAAAGGCTGTCCTGCCGAGCAAAATCATACCCGCCTCGCCCCAACGCCCCGTCGGCACGGGCAGCAGCACCGTCACCCAAGCCCACGCAAGCGCCACCGCGAGGGGCTTGGCCATTGGCACGCCCCGAAGCCCCGCGTTGCCGGGACTTTGCAAGCCATAGTAAAGCGACCACAAAGCGACTGGCACCAAGACCACGCCTTGCCACGAACTCACCCTCAAATCGGACACCCCATCGCCCCATAACGATAGCAGAAAACATATTCCGCCCAGCCCCCCCGCCAACCAAGCGCCTGCTCTCATCCGTCTGTTGGGGTGAGTGAAATGATAGGCAAACACCGCACCGCCCAACACAAACCCATCCAGCCAGCCGGGGCGAAGCGCCTCCCCCAGCAACAAGCGCGTTTGTGTCAGCATGGCCAGTGCGCAGAGACCAATCCAGAGCAGGCGGAGCAACACTGATATTTTGTTACCCGATTGAAACATTTTCTTTTTGGACAAACATTTACCTTTCCCTTTGTTTTAACCACGCGCTAACATCCGCTCGTATAATTTTTCGTCACGGCAAATGTTAAGAGCGTTAAATGCCATTCGGTGGAATAACGAGTTTAATTCCGCGAAAACCAACATTTTGCACACGCACAACCGTCTGAACAAGCAATTCCTAAAGCCAAGTTTTTTGTTAGCCAAACATTAAAGCCACAATGGGCTTACAACCAAAAACCTTGATTGTTGCCCAATCAGCAAAAATCACGTAACCATGAGACGCTTTTTGTTTTTTTCATTGTTGTTCGCTGCCTTCACCACCAGTACGTTGGAAGCTCAATACTTCGGGCGCAACAAGCCCCGCTATCAGCAGCACAATTTCAAAGTGACCCAAACCGAGAACTTTGAAATCTATGATTACATGAACAACCCCGAAAAGCTCAAGGAGCTCGCCGCAGCTGCCGAGCTTTGGTACTCGATGCACCAAGCGGTGCTGCGCGACACCATCCAACAAAAAAACCCCCTCATCATTTACAACGACCACGCCGGGTTCCAGCAAACCAACACCATCATGGGTAGCATCAGCGTTGGCACGGGTGGCGTCACCGAAGGATTGCGCAACCGCGTGGTGTTCCCCATAGCCATGACCAATCAGCAAACCCACCATGTGCTGGGTCACGAGTTGGTACACGCCTTTCAATACAACATGGTGCTGGGCGGCGACTCCACCTCCATGCGCAACCTCGCCAACCTTCCCCTTTGGATGATCGAAGGGTTGGCAGAGTACCTGTCCATTGGCCGGGTGGACCCTCACACGGCGCTCTGGATGCGCGACGCGGTGCGGCATGGCGACTTGCCAAGCATTAATGACTTGAATACTGGCAGGTACTTCCCCTACCGCTGGGGGCAAGCGTTTTGGGCCTACGTCACTGGCACTTATGGCGACGAAGTTATCAGGGATTACTTCATGAACACGGCCAAGTATGGTCTCGAACCCGCCACCCAATTAACACTCGGTGTCACCACCGAACAGCTTTCCACCGCATGGCGCGCAGCGTTGCGCAACCATTACGGACGCTATGTAGGGCTGGACAAAGAAAGTATTGCCATTCTCGAAGCCTCAGAATTGGATAGAAAATCGAAAGAGAAAAGAGAGGCACGCGAAAAACTGCTGGGCAGAATGGCAAAAGCGGAAAAAGCACCGGGCAAAAAATTGTTCGATGAAAACGATGCCGGGCGCATGACCATTTGCCCTGTGCTTAGCCCCAATGGCAAGTACGTCATTTTCCTTTCGGAGAAAAGCCTGTTTTCCACCGACCTTTTTCTAGCGGAAGCCGCCTCCGGCAAAATCATCAAAAAAGTGGCAAGTACTGTTTCGGATGGGCACATTGACCAATTCAACTTCATTGAAAGCGCCGGCACTTGGAGCCCGAACAACAAGCAGTTCGCCTTTGACGCCTACGAAAAAGGCCGCAGTGTGCTTGTCGTACACGACGTGGCCAAAGGAAAACGAGTGGACAAACTAACCATACCGGGCGTTCCGGCATTCAGCAACCCCACCTGGGGACCCGACGGACGCACCATCGTGGTCAGCGGCCTCGTCAATGGCCAAACCGATTTGTATGCTTATGACATGAAAACAAAAAAAGTGCGGCGGCTTACCGACGACCCCGCTTCCGAAATACTGCCGCAGTGGAGCCCCGATGGGCGTTACCTGACTTATTCAACCGATAAAATCAGCCTCGAGCGCGGCCGTACCAACGGCGCATGGACGATGAACCTCGCCATCATGGATGTCGCCTCGGGAACAGCCGAGCAACTTGACATTTTCCCAAGCGCCGACAACATGAACCCCCACTTCGACAAGGCAGGCAATCTGATATTCCTCAGCAACCGCGATGGCTTCCGCAACCTCTATTGGTACAAACTGGATGAAAAAAAGGTCTTTCAACTCACCAAACTGACCACTGGTATCACTGGCATCACACCCTATGCACCAGCCGTCACGGTGGCTGACGACCGCGACCGTATTCTCTACAACTACTACGTCAATGGCGCATATCGGGTTTATCAAGCCAAATCCTCTGACTTCACCCCGGAAGAGGTAGACCCTATGAGCGTGGACATGGTGGCAGCCACTTTGCCGCCATTCGCCCCCAGCAAGCGCGATGTGGTGAATACCAATCTTCGACTGCTCGACATCAACACAAAACAAGCGGAAGACACCACCACCTTGAAAGCAGTGAAGTACAGGCCCAAATTTTCGTTGGACTATATCGGGGGAAGCGCCGGGGTCGGTGTGGCTACGGGCAACCGAAGCTTCGGCAACGTGGCTGGCGGATTGGGTGGCGTGGATATGCTCTTTGGTGATGTGCTGGGCAACAATCAAGTTTATGTGGGCGCTGCGCTCAACGGGGAAATTCAGGATGCTGCTTTTCAGGCTTCGTACATCAACCGAAAAAAGCCTATCGGCTGGGGTTTTGGTGCTGGCCACATTCCCTTCGTGACGGGTGGGGCGCGATTGCCTTTGTATCTTGAACCTCTGGCGCAGCCTTCGGGCCAGTTCAACGTGGCGGTCATTGACGAACTATTGTTGCAAAGACAGTTCTTACAACAAATAAATGCCTTCACTTTTTACCCGTTTTCAGCCACCAAGCGGGTGGAATTGGGCGCTTCCACGGACTTTTTCTCCATTCGAAACACTTCTTACCGGAATGTATTTGCAGGGATTTTCGACACACTCACCGGCAATCTGTTCATTGGGCCACTTATCGGACAAGAGCGCCAGCGCGGCGACCGATTTGGGCCGGTTGGCATCTATAGCGTGAACGCGGCCTTTGTGGGCGACAACTCCTTTTTTGGCTTTACCGCGCCCTTGCAGGGCTGGCGCTATCGCATCAGCGCGGAGCAATACATGGGCGGCTTCTGGCGCTTCACGGGTTTCTTAATGGATGGCCGACGGTATTTTTATCAACGACCTTTCACACTGGCCGTGAGGGGGATGGCCTATGGCCGTTTTTGGGGCAATCAGGATGATGGCTACCAATCGGGCAACTACGCGGTGCAGCCACTTTTCGTGGCGCAGCCTTGGTTTGTGCGCGGCTATCCCTACAATTTGCTTTTCAACGACGAACGCGAGTTGATAGAGACCAGTCTGGGCAGCAAGATGATGGTGGGCAATGTGGAAATCCGTCTGCCTTTTACTGGGCCGCGCCAGTTGGCGGTCATCAATTCCAACTTCCTGCTCACAGACTTGAACATCTTTTTTGACGCAGGCTTGGCATTTTTCAAATCGAATGACCTGAAAAAAAATCCGGTGGATGATGACCCGCTTGATGGCTTTACTCCCGTTCAACACAAGCCGCTTTTGTCCACGGGTGTCTCGCTTCGAGTCAACTTGTTTGGTGCGCTGGTGTTGGAGCCTTATTTCGCACTGCCTATTTCGGTAGCCAAGGAACGGCGCGAATGGCAGTGGGGGCTAAACTTCATACCGGGATGGTAATTGATGAAGATTTGTTCAATTGCGCCTGTAATCAATTGATGTTCGATATTGACATGGGCTAACCCTGATCATCAGAGTTAGCCCATGTTATTTTCAAGCCTTGCACCAATAACGCGAGGTGAGTTGTGAAATACAAGCGCGGCGCGCACATCCATTCCGCTCGATTTTTCCTGTCTGGGGATTTTGCTGGG
Source organism: Saprospiraceae bacterium (assembly GCA_026129545.1). NCBI lineage: Bacteria > Pseudomonadati > Bacteroidota > Saprospiria > Saprospirales > Saprospiraceae > Saprospiraceae bacterium. Next base: position 248,669 of record JAHCHX010000001.1, on the reverse strand, counting down.
AGAGCAAAAAAGAAGCCCCCGGCGCCTCACGGCGCCGGGGGCGAGGGTTGTGTTGGGTTGGCGCCGACCTACTCTCCCGGGGCATCGACCCCAGTACCATCGGCGCTGGCGGGCTTAACGGCTCTGTTCGGAATGGGAAGAGGTGGGTCCCCGCCGCCAAAGACGCCAACATGTCTTGAGGGGCCCGCGCGGAGGCGGCCCGTCCTGTTTCTTTTTCGCCGGCCGCGACGGGCGCGGGCGACATGACAAGGGGCGGGAGGAGCGAGGGGGCAGGGGCGCAGGCGGCGCGGCGGCCCTCATGCCGGGGGGGCATGAGCAAATCAAAAAAAAAAGGAAGCTTGCGGGCAATTAGTACGGCTCGGCTCAACGTGTCGCCACGCTTCCACCTGCCGCCTATCAACGCAGTCGTCTCCTGCGGCCCTTACATCGGAAGACTCATCTCGGAGTAGGCTTCGCGCTTAGATGCTTTCAGCGCTTATCCCGGCCGAACGTTGCTACCCTGCGATGCGCCTGGCGGCACAACAGGCACACAAGCGGTTCGTCCAACACGGTCCTCTCGTACTGGTGTCAGGTCTCCTCAGTCTTCCCGCGCCCACAACAGATAGGGACCGAACTGTCTTGCGACGTTCTGAACCCAGCTCACGTGCCGCTTTAATGGGCGAACAGCCCAACCCTTGGGACCTTCTCCAGCCCCAGGATGCGACGAGCCGACATCGAGGTGCCAAACCTCCCCGTCGATATGAGCTCTTGGGGGAGATCAGCCTGTTATCCCCGGAGTACCTTTTATCCTTTGAGCGATGGCCCTTCCATGCGGAACCACCGGATCACTTTAGCCGTCTTTCGACCCTGATCGGCCCGTCGGCCTCTCAGTCAAGCGCCCTTGTACTAATACGCTCTGCGCACGATTACCGTCCGTGCTGAGGGCACCTTTGCAAACCTCCGTTACGCTTTTGGAGGTGACCACCCCAGTCAAACTGCCCGCCATGCACTGTCTCCCCGAACCATCGGGGGTTAGGACTCAACTAGTCAAAGGGTGGTATTTCAACGTCGGCTCCCCGACGGCCTGAACCGCCGGATCAATGCCTCCCACCTATCCTACGCATCGAATAGCCAAGCCCAACGCAAAGCTGCAGTAAAGGTTCACGGGGTCTTTCCGTCCCGTTGCGGGT